>DATGLV010000022.1:0-201755 GCA_035293945.1 Xanthobacteraceae bacterium
ATCAATCGCCTGCCGCCATCCTGCCATGGCAAAACTCCTCGTCTCGTCAATCACAGACGAGGAATCCACCAAGATTCTTCCGGTTCCATCCGGCTTCGCTTACCAAGAGAATCCGGATTCATGGAATCGGTCGTCTAGTGCAGCATTTTCAACGCACTCCGCGAGGGTGGCCGCGCTGATGCTCCGCCTATAGGGTGCGTTGACCGTGGCCAACACGAGCTTGTCGACGGCTGAGGGGCCGTCACGGCCGCCCCAAACAAGCGCCTTGGTCGCACGCGATTCCATGAGCGCAATATAATGGTGGAGCTAAGCTGGGTCGACCCTACTGATCACGACAGAACCTATAGATCGCGCAGGGACCCCACACCGCACCGCGGGACCCGGAAATTGCGAGGTCCCGCGTTGCGGCTCGACTAGCCGTGTTTTCGAAGAGATCTTCTCGCGCTACTTCGAGTTCTGTGTACCCTGGGCCGGCTGTTGCTGACCGCTGTCACCCGGTCCTTGGCCGGAGGTGGAAGCCGGTCCCTGGCCGGTGGTGGAAGATTGCCCCAAGTCGTTCAGGCCCAATTGGGCGAGTGTCTGCTGGTCGATCTGGCCACTCGCCTGCAGTCCTTGCTTTTGTTGGAAGGATTTGAGCGCAGCTTCCGTTCGCGGACCCATCCGGCCATCCATCCGACCGGCCTTGAACCCCTTCTGGTCCAGCGCCTTCTGCACCTGCTCGATCTGGCTTCTGTCCAGGTTCATCGCCTCGTTCTGATTACCGTTCTGGCCGGCAGGTTGGTTCTGCGCGGCCTGGTTTTGGCTGCCATTCTCGCCAGGTTGATTTTGCGCCGCCTGGTTCTGGCTGCCGTTCTGCTCGGGAGGCTGGTTCTGCGCGGAATTCTGCTTCTGCATGCCTTGATGCATCTGCGAATTCTGTTGCGGGTTTTGCTGGTTCTGCGCCTGGCTCGGCTCCTTCTGTTGCTGCGCCAAAGTAGCCGATCCACCGCCGACAATCAGCGCGGCCGTTGCGAGTGGAGCGACATATTTCAGCTTCCACGATCCGTTCATCGTTCTCTCCTTTTCGTGTGAAACCCCTCCCCTTACGGACCTAGGGAGAACGCTTGGTCGATGGCCTGCGTTCAGGAAACGGCGGGTGCGGCACTTCGCAGCAACGGCACGCTTTGGGAAATCGTGTCCACCGGCATCTGCGGAAGACGACTTTTGTGGAAGTGAACGGCGCGCCGGGCGCGGGCGCGCCGCGAGCGGAACCGGTAATCCAACGTTGCGTTTGCCAAAGGTGCGGCCCGCGGGACGCGCCGCCATCTTCGCCAACTTCAATGGAGAAAACCCTGAAGGGCTTTATCCTCGGTATCATTGTGGCGGTGATCGTGATCGCAGGCGGTGCCTACGCGGTGATCGCCGCCGGCCTCATCCCGGCCAACGCCGACGCGGCCGCCGGGCCGGTGGAGCGTTTCGTTGCTCGCACCGACTTGCGTGCCGTGCTGCGCAACCTTGCGCCTAAAGACGCGAACCCCACGCCGCTCACGGACGACAATTTGATCGCCGGTATCAAGCTGTACGGGCAGCATTGCGCGATCTGCCACGGCACCGTCAGCGGCGAGGCTCCGCCGATCGCACGCGGTCAGTATCCGAAGCCTCCGCAGCTTGCGAAGGATGGAGTGGAAGACGACCCGGAGGGCTGGACCTTCTGGAAAATCAAGCATGGCATTCGCTGGACCGGCATGCCTGCCTGGAAGGATGAGATTAACGACCAGGACATCTGGAAGCTGACGCTCTTCCTCAAGAACATGGACCAGCTGTCACCAGCCGCGAAGCAGGCGTGGCAAGCACTGGCCCTGCCGAGCGCCGCGGCCTCGCTGTCACCGGATACGCCGGATACCAGCGGAAGTGCCGCCCCTGGCAAGCCTGCCCAATAGCAGCAGTGCCTCGACTCGTTGGGGCGGCAGCCGTAACGGCTGCCGCCCAGGCTCCAATCAATTCGTGCCTTCGAACTTGATCATGTCGCTGCGCGTCAGCGTCACCCACTTGGTGGTGACGGGCGGCCCGCCGCCGCCCATGTGCCAGGCCGCATAGGCTTCGCGGAACGCGCTCTCCGACGGGTTGCAGTCGACCGGATAGATCACGAAGTAGCCGCGTTGCGCTGCCGCCGCCCCCGTGCCCAGGCCGACGCCTTGCGCCGAGGTGCCGCACAGGATCACGGTCTTGATGTTGTGGCTCTTGAGCCGCTCATCGAGGTCGCTGTTGAGAAATTTGTCGGGCCCGCCCTGCTTCTGATTGACCACCTCGCCCTCATGCGGGGCGATCGAGGGATCGATGATCTTGCCGTTGCCCGGCGTGGTGTAGGCAACCAGCATGTTGGCGGCGCGGGCCTTGTCCATCAGGGCCTTGAGCTTCGGCACCGCCTCGACGCAGCGCGGACGCTCGCCGCAGTTCGAGACCATGAAGTCGAACAGGAACAGCGCCGTGCTCTTGGGATCCACGGTCGCCGGCTTGAGCGCCGGCGGATCAGGCAGCTGGATGCCCTTCCAGTCGGCCATGAGGTCCGCCGCCCGCGCGGGGGCGGCAAAGCTGAGCGCCGCGACACATGCGACCGCGACCAAGCCTATCGTCCTCTTCATGCACTCCTCCCTTTGGTTTTTGAGTTGCGTCTGAAAATAGCACTCGTCGACGATCCGTTGGTAGCCCTGCTTGGCTCCTGAGTCGTTCCTGCGAAAGCAGGAACCCATACCGCAGCGACCTCTCATGTTCGCAGAGGCTTATGGCTCCCGGGTCTCGCTGCGCTCTCCCGAGACGACACGAAGTGTGTGCTCACGCCGGCCGATGCGCGCGCAAGAAAGAATGGATCTGCCGCACCGCGAGTGGAATCCTCTCCTTCGGCTGCTTCCAGGGAAACATGCTGACCTCGGACTTCGGCGCGAGCATCGCGGCCTCCATGGCGACCGCGTAAGGATGCGCCGGGATGTCATCGGGCAGGATCAGCACCGGCGTCTGGCAGCTCTTCACGAAGTCCCGCGTGACGCTGATGACGAAATCGGGATTGTTGCGGTACATCCTGGTCAAGAATTTATCGACCATCTCCATCGTGATCTCGGGGCGGCGTTTCACCAGTTCAGGCCCCCAGGTCTTCATGTTGCCTTCGTAGAACAGGTCGCGCGCCTCGGGGCGTGATCCGGAAGGCTGCGCCAGCACGGCCGCGACCACGCGATCAGGCGCCCGCTTCAGCAAATTCCAAATAAGCGGACCGCCGATGCAGAAGCCCATCACCAGGAACTTGTCGATACCGAGATGATCCATCAGGCCAAGATGGTCGTCGGTATAGGAATCCCAGGGCCGGTCGATCTCCAAGGGGCCAAAGGATTCTCCGCTCGGCGCATTACGCAGGTCCGAGGCAATGCAGCGGTACTCCGCCTTGAATTCCTCGATCGGGTTGAACGGATCGGCGCGCTTGAACCCGGCCATGGTCGAGCTCAATCCGCCGCCCGCAATCAAGAGAAGCGGGAATCCTGAACCGGCCTCCTCATAGCGGATGCGCACTGGGCCTCTTTCATAGAACGAGCCGCCGCCCTGCTCTGCGCCCTGGGCAAGAACACGCTCGGCCGCCGCCATGGCGGTTGCCGCCGCCCCGGCTGCCAGAAGGTTGCGTCGGACCGGATCCATCATGGCCGCCCTCCTTGATGTCGTGATCCTGGACTGTCGTCCCTTGCGGCAAAAATAGCATTGCGCCCGCTTGCGTTGATAGCCTCCCCTTGCGCCCACCCGGCCTCGCGCGCACTCTTCAGAGAAAAGACCGCATTGGAAACCCAAGGGAGGACTTGCATGCTCACGCGCAGCTTGCTCGCTTTTTCCATTGCCGCAGCGCTTGCGGTGTTGGCCACCGACGCCCGCGCCTTCGACGACGCGCAGTATCCAAACTGGAAAGGCCAATGGCGGCGTTACTTGACGCCTGGGTTAGGCGGACAGGGCGCATTCGATCAGACCAAGCTCTGGGGCAAGGGACAACAGGCGCCCCTGACGCCGGAATATCAGAAAGTGCTCGAGGCAAGCATGGCCGATCAGGCGCGCGGCGGGCTCGGCAACTACCCGCCGGCCCAGTGCCTGCCGGGCGGCATGCCGCGCATGACCTATTTCGGCCTGCAGGAATACGTCATCACTCCGGACACCACCTATATGCTGCTCGGCGGCGGCGTTGATCACACGCGCCGCATCTTCACCGACGGACGCGACTGGCCGCAACCAATCGAGCCGTCCTTCGCCGGCTACTCCATCGGCCGCTGGCTCGATACCACCGGATCAGGACGGTATGACACGCTGGAGGTGGAGACGCGCGGGTTCAAAGGGCCGCGCGCCTTCGATGCGAGCGGGCTGCCGCTTGCTTTCGACAATCAATCGATCTTCCGCGAGCGCATGCATCTTGATCCGCTGGATCCCGCCGTCTGGCACGACGAGATCACCGTCATCGACCATGCGCTGACGCGGCCGTGGACCTCGGACCGCAAATACACGCGCAGTCCCGATCCGCGCCCGAACTGGCCGGAGAATTTCTGCACGCTCGGCAACACCAATGTGGTGCTGGGCAAGGAGAACTATATCCGCAGCCCCGACGGATTGTTGATGCCGACCAAGAAGGACCAGGCCCCGCCGGACCTGCGGTATTTCAAGGCGCAGAAGTGATGGTGTCTTCGCCCGCAATATCCATCCGTTGAGCGTCGTCCCGGCCGAAGCGGAGCGGAGAGCCGGGACCCAGACTCCGCAGCGGATATTAGCGCGCGTCGCCGCATAGGTTCCTGCTTTCGCAGGAACGACCATAAATGCGCTCTCCCGCCTCAAGCCTGTGCGGAACGGTGCGCCCGCAGGAACGAATGGATCTGCCGCACCGCGAGCGGAATCCGCTCCTTCGGCTCCTTCCACGGGAACATGCTGACCTCGGATTTGGGCGCCAGCATCGCGCTCTCCATCGCGGTCGCATAAGGATGCGGCGGGATATCGTCTGGCATGATCAGGACCGGCGTCTGACAGCTCTTCACGAAGTCGCGCGACACGGTCAGGACGAAGTCCCTGTGGAGATACAGGTTGGTCAGGTACTTCTCGATCATCTCCATGGTGATGTCGCTGCGCCGCTTGACGAGCGCGGGACCCCAGCCCTTCATGCTACCGTCATAAAGCAGCGTCGGCGCTTCGGGGCGGAATCCTACCGGCTGCGCCAGCACGCCGGCGACGACGCGATCGGGCGCCCGCTTGAGCAAATTCCAGATGAACGGGCCGCCGATGCAGAAGCCCATCACCACGAACTTGTCGATGCCAAGATGATCCATCAAGGCGAGCTGGTCATCGGTATGCGAATCCCAGGGCCGGTCGACCTCGAGCGGTCCGCTGGACTGGCCCGTATTGGCGTTGCGCAGGTCCATGGCGATGCAGCGATACTCGCCCTTGAACTCCGCCATCGCATTGAAGGGGGCGTTGGTGGTGAAGAAAGCGAGCGAGGAGTCCAACCCGCCGCCCGGAATGATCAGCAGCGGGTAGCCGGAACCGACCTCATCGTAATGGATGCGGACCGGACCTTTCTCGAAGAAGGCGCCGGCAGAGCCCTGCCCGGCTTGCTGCGCCAGCACGCGCGGTGCCGCCGCCATCGCGGTCGCTGCCGCACCGGTCGCGAGTATGTTGCGTCGGATTGGATCAATCATCGGCATCCTCCCGGATCGTATTGCTTTGGTGCTGCTCAGCCTTCATTTTGACTGCGTGATCACATTAGCACAAACTCTCGACCGCTCGCTCACCCAAATTTAATGCTTCGCCGGAGCGCCACGCGCTTGGCGGCAAATTGCGCCGGATTCGCCAAGGTTCTCCTCTCGTTGCAGCTCGCGGCGGGTTGCCATGGTTTCCAGAGCGTAACCGCCGCGTCCAAAAGGTCACTAAGATTGTGCGGTCAATTCGAACGGAATTGTCGGGACTGCGTACTAGAGTGCAGCTCAACGAAGAGGGCAAAACTGCACGCAGGAAGCCAAGATGCAAACCGTGATCCAGGCCGACGACGGAGATCTCATCACCGTTCGCGCCGACGATATCTCGATCGAGCAGTTAACCGTGCGACTTGAGCTCGAGTGTCCCGCCTATGACGGCATCGGCGAGTTCGAGGAGCTCACGCTCTCCACCCGCCGCGCCCGCGAGCTCGGTAAAGCGCTGATCCAGGCGGCTGAGCTTGTCGAGTTGAATTCGCGCCGGCTGTGTGGCACCCAGCATTTCGATTTCATCTCGGTCGGCGCCGGGACCCACCCGCGCCGGCGCAGCTGACAGCGCTTGAATGGAAATCCAGGGCGCTAAAGGAGCCCGGTCGGCAAGAACCGGATACGGTAAGGTCATGGCACGATATTTCTTCGACGTTGTGAGCAACACCGGTACTGCCCACGACCATCAGGGAATCGAATTCAACAGCCTCGATGGCGCCAAGCGCCAGGGCGAGCTCATCGCCATCGATCTGCGCTTTGCGCCGGACGCCGAGGGCCGCATGGGCGACCGAGTCTCGGTCTGCGATGTGCGCGGCCAGGTCCTGTTCTCGATCCCGGTCCCGGGCGAGGAACACTTCAACTAACTTGGCGGAGCTTGGCTGACGGCTTTTCGCCGAGGGCCGATACGCCGTAGCGGTAATATCGCACCATCATTTTGGCCATTCGAACTCGAATTTCCTGAATAAAATCAATACACATGCGCCGCCCGCGAGTCCGCGGGCGCATATTGTTTGATGATGAAAGTCTGACAGCGCGCCTTGGTGCCCTCTCAACGCGCGGGCGCGCGTTCGCTGAACAAGACCCCGCCCTTTGCCTTGGCGGCAGGATCTGCCTCGACGATCGTGACCGTCACGGCATCGATCGGCGCATTGAAATTGCGCACCACCGCATCGGTGATGTCCTTGATCAGGGCGCGCTTCTGCTCGGGCGTGCGGCCCCTGACGGCATGAACGTAGACTTCAGGCATTATCGTCCTCCACGACTGTGATGCGGCATTGCGAGGCTGTTGCCTCGCCGGCGCCGGCAAGACGATTACCATGCCCGTGCCGCAGATTTGAAGTTCCTGCTTGGTGAGCTTCGGAGGTGCCGGCACTAGGGGGCATTTCGCCGGTATTGCGAGAGCTCTTTGGCCGAAGCACCGAGCACAGGTGCGGCCTTCCAGGTCGGCAGGATCGAGCGCAGCGTGTCGTCGTTCAGCCAATAGTGATGAAACAAGGCGGCTGCGGCGTGAAAGCCGGCAAGCCAGATGATCACGTTGCCGAGGATCGTATGAATATTCGCAATCGCCGCCCCAAGCGCGTGGTCGGGCGCGAGCATGGGCGCGATATCGCCGATACCGAGGAGGGTAAGTGGATGGGCTTCGAGCCACGCGCCCGCGATCGCGGTCAGCGGGATCGCGAACAACAGCGCATACAAGCCCCAGTGCGCGGCTTTCGCGGCGAGCTTCATCCAGGGCTCCATGCGGGCTCCCTCGGGAGCCGGATCGAACGCGCGCCAGAGAATGCGCAGGAGCACGAGCGCGAAGAGCAGGATGCCGGCGCTCTCGTGTAGGGTCCGTGCGCTGTCGGCGGCCGCCGAATAGATCCGCTCCTCGCGCCCGCCCGGGCTCAGGAGGTACGCCACCCCGACCAGAAGCACGGTCAGCCAGTGGAAGGCTTGCGCAACCGCGCCATAGCGCAGCTGCGAGCTCAGGAGAGATGGCTTCGACATGTTTGGATCGCTCCAGACCACGATTCCACGTGGTGGCGCTGCTTGTGCGGCGCAACGCAGCCGAAGATTAAAATCTATTTCAGGAAGCGGAAATGGGCGGCCCAGCTACAGGCGACCGGCATCTCTCGAGCAACAACAGGCGGGACTTCTCTATGAGCGCCTTACCGCAGCAGCGCCCACGCTCCGCTCCCAGGCATGCTACGGAAGAACCCGAGCAGGTCAAATCCGGAAGAAGGAGCGGACGGCGGCGGCTCGACGCTCGCGATATCGCGGCTCGGCGCCGGCTTGTTGTGAACTACCTTGACGGGCTTCTTGGTCGGCTGCGGCGGCCGTTCACGCGGCAACACTACGGGCGGCGCGGCCTCGACAGCTGTCCCGGCTGTCGCGGCTGCAGCGGCTTCTTGGACAGGCGCGGTGGCGTTTTGCGGCGGGGTCTGCGGATGCGTGTCGGTGTGCCCAACCGGAATGGTCGGAGCTTGCGTGGCTCGCGCGTGCGCCGTGCGCGCAAGACGCGCCTTCCCGCTCCTCCCGAACCGGCATTGCGGACTGAGGAATGCGCCGGAGAGATCCTCGCAGGCGGGCTGCGAACGCACACGGCTTACAAGAGCCGCCTCCGGCTGTGCCGCGCTCGCGGAATTCTCAGGAAGCAATCCCACGCCCGTGCGGCTGCCTTCCTGGCGCACAACATCGACCCGCGGCGAGAGCTGCGGCACCAGTGCGAGTGCGGTCCCGCCGATGACGACGATGCCCACAGCGATCACCACGATGGCATGACGCAGGCGGCGCAAGAACTGCCGTGAGGGACACAGAAATCCGAACTCGGGATGAAACTTCGGCGCAGATGCGAACTCAGAATCCCAGGCGGACATTACGCTACCTCTCACTCGCACCCGCGGCCCTCCTCATCCGCATGGTGAACAACGGGTTAAGCTCCCCCGTTGTTCCGCCGCGCGCTTAGCGGAGCTTGCCCGGTGATCGCCGAAACGGACGGATCGGCGGAAAATCCCGCAGTTTTCCGCGCCGGATCGTGCTGCGATCTTCCGGCAAAGTTCCCATCATTTACTTAAGTTTGTCGATTTGCTCCGGCTTGGGCGGGCTCGTTCAGTCTTAATAGTTTGCGGAGTGTTTAAATAATTTGCGTAGCGTGAGTGGCCGCGGCGCGACTCGCTGTGACAGCATTCATGCTGGCAGCCTTCACGGTGACAGCCGCGTGACGCGCGCCGCGCTGAAGATCCGATCTTGCTGGAGACGATCCAATCCAATCGGGACTGTAGTGCCTGTCGCGCGACGCGGCGGCTCGAGAGCGCGAGCGTGCTGCCGGCAAAATTCGTGCACGAGCGCGGGACGCCCGAGAGCACAACATTCACCGCCGCGCTCGGCCTTCCGGTACTCCGTCACCACGGCAGACAGCGGATCTTGATTGCGTCATTTCGTCCGTTTCGCGATCCGAGCAATACGCCAGCATATTAGGTCAGGAGGGCTGCTTTACTCAGGCCCGGGAGCCGCTACGGTTGCGGCTGAGGGGACGGGAGAGCGAACACGGCAAGTGCCGCAACGACGCTGGGACAAAAAGCAGAGCTTAAAGCAAAAAAGCAAACAGGTGACGTTGGCGGGAGGCCCACAAAATGGAACTCAAGACCTTCGAATTCAAGCAAAGCGAGTTGAAGACCCACCGCTCCCGAAACTACCGATCGTCGCGCGACGTTTATGCGCGTGCCGTGAATTCTCGTCCCGTGAACGAATGCGCGCAGTGCGGAGAGACGATTTTCCTGCCCGAGTGGTCCGAGTATCTCGACGCGCGGCGGGTGCGGCATTTGTGGGAATGCGAAGCCTGCGGCTATAAATTCGAAACCTTGGTGTGCTTTCCGGAAGTGGCGGAAGGATAGCGCCGCGGCATGCCGGTCTGACAGGTTCGCCTGGCAGGTTCGACTGCGCTGCCACAGACCTTTGTTGTGGGATAAGGTTTTATCGCGGCCCTGACGGGCTTGGCGGCCTGCCCACGCACGCGGGTCCGTGAAACCGGCTCCAAGCAATCGTCGTAGCGCACGACCGGCGCCAGTGGGCTTCCTCAAGGAAGCCCACTGTAGCAGCGCGCGGAGAAACCGCACTCAGCCAACAGTCGACGTGTGCCAAACGGTTAGACGAGCGCGCGGCGCGGCGCCGATTCCGCGACGGGCTCCGCCGCCGTTGTATTGGTCGGCTGCTGGCTTGCGGCTTCGCTCTTCGGCCGTGCTCCCGCCGGCATCTGCAGCACCGTCGCGTACTGGTTTTCGCAAAGTGAGGTGAGCAACACGACCTGCCCGTCGGGAAATTCCAGCGCGTCGTGGTGCATCGTGGGTTGCTCGGTGTTGATCTGTCTAAACCGCGCGACCCTCTGACCGATCTTCTTGGTCGGAAAGATCGCCAGCGCGGCCTCGCATTCCACGTCGCGGTCGAACGCGAGCTCGGTGCCGGGCATGAGGCAGACCGCAACGCGCGGATCACCGAGCGAGGCGAAGCCGCGCGTGATCGTGTTGTGGAACTTCGTCGTCACCAATCTGTCTTCGATTTTTGCGGGACGCGTGGCGACGTGATGCAGGCTATAGTCACACATCGATGGTGCTCCACTTGTTCTTGTGAACAGCCGGGCTTGGTTGTTCTTCTGAGCTTGAAGCCGACCAAGCCTTGGTGGCGAACTTTTGTCGTCGCGGAAGCACTCAGAATCACAATGTCGCGATAGTAGCGCGCACGCCGTACAAAAGCGCCGCACAAAAAAGGCGTCACAGCCCCGACATAAGCGCTCCCGCAGCGCAATGTACGACCAAAGAAAACAATGCTCGTGACTCCACCAATGGCAGCAGCCGGCTGCATCATGGTATCGCCAGCGCAAGCACCGTCCCGTCACGAAAGCATCATCTGGAAAGCACCATCGAGAATGCACAGCGTGCTCCTCGACCCCCCGCACATGGCATGCACCGCGGGACCGGCAGCCGCAATTGTCGACGCCGGCCGATTGAACGGGCTGGCGCGTTAGCTTAAAGTTGTGCCTCTTTCCTACTCATTCAAGACAATATCCGGAAATACGAGGGAGGCTACACATGCGGCGCTGCCTTGCATCGCTATTCGCCGTCGCCCTGATCCTGTGCGCAGGTCCTGCGCTCGCGCAGCGCAAGGCAACGGCTGAGAACGTCCCCGAGATTCCCTACGAGTCGGTGCCCGATTTCCTGAAGCTGCCGGCCGGGGAGTATCTCGGCGAGGCGGTGGGGGTCGCCACCAACTCCAAGGGACACGTCTTCGTCTATCACCGCAGCGCGGTGACACGCCTGTTCGAGTTCGATCAGAACGGCAATTTCGTGCGAGAGATCGGAAAGGGCTATTACGGTTTCGAGTTTGCCCATTCGGTGCGCGTCGACGCGGAAGACAATATCTGGACGGTCGACGAGGGCACTAACGTGGTCACCAAGTTCAGCCCCGAGGGCAAGGTCCTCATGGTGCTGGGTCGTAGACCGCTGGCGGAGGCCGGTCCGATCGCGACCTATACGGGGCCGAACCTGCCGGCGCAGAAGTACATCTTCTGCCGCCCGACCGATGTTGCCTGGGACCCGCAAGGCGACATCTTCATCTCCGACGGTTACTGCAACAACCGCGTGGTAAAATACGACCGCAACGGCCGCTTCCTCGCCCAGGAAGGCAGCGAAAAGGCCGGCAAGGACCCGGGCCAGTTCAACCTGCCGCACGCGATCGCGGCTGACGCTCAGGGCAATGTCTACGTCGCGGACCGCAGCAACTTCCGCTACCAGGTGCTCGACAACAACCTCAAGCCGAAAGCGGTGTACGACAATGTCGGCGTCGGCTGGACGGTGTGCGTCTCCCAAGGCCCGCACCAATATCTCTTCGCTTCCAACTCGAACCCGAACGGCAACAGGCCGGGAACCTGGGCCATCACCGGCGAGATCTACAAGATGGAGCTCGACGGCACGATCCTCGGTCGCTTCGGACACGCCAGCAAGGAGTTCGGCGGATTTCAGGTCGTCCACATGATGGACTGCCGCAATCCCAACGAGATCATCGTAGGCGAGATCGAGTCCTGGCGCGTGCAGAAGCTCATCTTGAAGCCGCAGGCCGCCAAGGCGGTCATTCGCTGATCCCCGCGACCAACATGCGCTTTAGGAGTGAACCCATGCGATACGTTTTGCCGCTGCTCCTCGCCACGCTCGGCGTCCATCCGGTATCGGCGCAGACGCCGGTGCCCGAGATCGCGTTCGATTCCGCCCCCAACCCGCTGAGCCTTCCCGACGACATCTATCTCGGCGAGGCTGCGGGCGTCGCCACCAATTCCAAGGGTGACATTTTCGTCTTCACACGTACCGGTCATCCGACCGTCTCCCTCGGCACCTCGCGCACCTTCGCGCATGGCGGGTCACGGCTCTTCGAATTCGACAAGACCGGCAAGTTCGTCCGCGAGATCGGTGCCAACAGCTACGGCTTCATGGTCGCCCAACAGGTCCGGATCGATCCGCAGGACAACATCTGGGTGGTCGACCAGATGACCAACTATGTGATCAAGTTCGATCCCCAAGGGCGGGTCGCAATGTTGCTCGGCCGCAAGGCGGAGGCGGTCACGGTGCCGGCACCGCCGCAGCGCACGCAGGCGATTGCCGGCGGCGCGCCGGGCGCCGGCGAGCAGACCGATCTGTTCGAGCGCCCGACCGACGTGGCCTGGGACGCCGCCGGCGACATCTACGTGGCCGATGGACTCGGCAACGCACGGGTCGCCAAGTTCAATAAGAACGGCGTCTTCATCAAGTCGTGGGGCGCCAAAGGCAGCGAGCCGGGCAATTTCGGCACCGCACGGTCCATTGCCGTCGATGCGCGCGGCAACGTGTATGTGGGCGACGGCGGCAACAGGCGCATCGAAGTCTTCGACGGCGACGGAAACTTCAAGACGCAGTACACCAATGTCGGAAACCCGCAGGCGCTCTGCATCACGCCCGGGCCAAACCAGGTTCTCTTTGTCTCCAACTCCAATCCGCCGAACGACATCGATACCGCCGGCGAAATCTATAAGATGCGACTGGATGGCTCAGTGATCGGCAAGTTCGGCCGCGCCGGCAAGCTCCCGAAGGAGTTCGGCACGGTCAATGCCATCGATTGCCGCAGCGAGAACGCCCTTTATGTGGGCGAGATCGGCAATATGCGGGTGCAGAAGCTGACGCTGCACTGATCAGGCGCTGGCGCGCCAACGCACACAACGTCATCCCCGCGAAAGCGGGGACCCATATGGCTCGGCAGAATGAAAGCGCGTAGCGGTATGGGCTCCTGCTTTCGCAGGGGCGCCGCGTCGTGAGTATTTCCGCCTCCTAGGAACGAAAGCCACGCGCGGCTCTTGCCGTCGGCCGGCGCCTCATCAATATGCGCCGCATCCCTCCTCGACCCAGGAAAGCCAAGCGTGCTGATCATCGACAATCAACTCGTCGCACAACTGCTCACAATGGAAGATTGCATCCGCGTGCAAGAGGAGGCCTTCACGAAGCTTCCGAGCGGCGGCGCCATCCATCGCCCGCGCATCGACATGTACTTCCCGTGCGAGCGGGAGGACGGCTATTTCCGCTGGGGAACCATGGAAGGCGCCAACGACGGCTATTTCGCCATCCGCATGAAATCCGACATCATCACCTGGCCGAAGGATGCAAGCGGCAACTGGACCGAGGAAAAATATTGCCGCGAGGCCGGCACCTATTGCGGCCTCATCCTGCTCATCTCCACCCGCAACGCCGAGCCGCTCGCATTCATCAACGACGGTGTGCTGCAACACATGCGGGTTGCCGGCGGCGCCGGCATCGGCGCGAAATTTCTCGCGCGTGAAGATTCGCACGTGGTGGGCATGCTCGGCTCCGGCGGCATGGCCCGCACTTATCTCGAAGCGTTCAAATGCGTGCGCGATATCAAGCTGTGCAAGGTGTTCAGCCCGACCGCCGCCAACCGCGAGGCTTTCGCCGAAGAAATGTCGAGCCGCCTCGGCATCGACGTGCGCGCTGTGCCCGAGGCACGTGAAGCGGTGCGCGGTTGCGACATCCTCTCTTCCTGCACCGACAGCATGCAGCCCGTCTACGACGCCGACTGGATCGAGAAAGGCATGCATGTGACCAATCTCGGCCGCCGCGAAATGCCCGACAAGGCGATGGATCGGTTCGACGTGGTGATACGGCAGGGCACCGCCGGGCTGCAGATGCGACAAACGGAGCGCTTCCAGGCGGAGCGCGGCCTCTCGCCCGCGGCGTTCTTGGGCGGCACAGTCGAGGAGCTCAAGCGCATTCCGGCGAAAAATCCGCAGCCCGGCTTCGGTGGTGACAGCCCGGAATTCATGGACCGCGGCAAGGGCGGCGACAGGCCCGATTTCGCCGATCTCGTGAGCGGCAAATGCGCGGGCCGCACCAGCCGTGATCAGGTGACCTTCTACCGCAACGTCGGCAACCAGGGCCTGCAATTTTCCGCCGTCGGCGGCTTCGTCTATGCGGAGGCGCGCCGGCTGGGCAGGGGCCGCGAAATCCCGACCGAGTGGTTCCTCCAGGATATCCGGGATTAGCGATAGGCCAGCCGCTCCAAGCTGTTCAGTCCGCAAGACTCCAAATGATGTGGACCCTGACGGTCAGCGTCATCTCGCCGCCTTCGACTGGAACGGGCGCCGGCGCTGCTGCGTTGCGCGCCATCATCATCGGGCGCGGCGGCGGAGTGGACCCGCTCTCCTCGTTGAGGCTCATGATCTTGCCCAACGAAAACCCGGCGGCACGCGCGTAGAGGTCAGCCTTCTCCCTGGCGTCAGCGACGGCCCTTTGCCGCGTCTCGTCGAGCAACTTGTCCTCGTTGGAGACAACGAAGGAGATGCTGTCGATGCGGTTGACGCCCGCTCCCGTGAGCTTGTCGAGAAGATCGCCGATCTTGCCGAGGTCGCGCACGCGCAGCGTGACCAGGTTCTCGGCCGAATAGCCGATGATGCGCGGCCGATCGCTGGGACCGGGTTTGTCAATGCGCTCGTATCGCGGCTCGAGCGAGAGGCTTCGCGTCTGCATGTCCTTGGCGTCGACGCCTCCCGCGCGAACGGCATCGAGCACCTTGGCAACCGCCGCGCTGTTGTCCTTGAGCGCACTCGCCGCGGACGCGGCTTCGGTCACGACGCCCAAGGAGACGAGCGCCGTATCGGGCGCAACGTGCAGCTCGGCGCTCCCGGTGATGCTCAGCGTGCGCGTCGGAGGCGTTTGCGTCTGCGCTTGCGCCGCTGCCGGCGATAACGCGAAAGTGAGCACGGTCGCGAGCGCAAGCAACATTCGCCATGAATGTTTGTTCAACAAAATGCCGGGCCGATAGTACCTAGACGGATGCATCGCACGTCCTCTCTGGTTTGGCCTCAACGGGCTGCAACTGAACTCTTGGACGGATAGGCTTGCCGATTTCCAATCGGAAGAGTCGCGAATTTGGTGTTTTTTTGGCGGCCTTCATTGCATTGCGAAATCGAGCAAGCCGCCAGCTTAAAGACACAAGAGCAACAACAGCGTGAATGTCTCATTCAGGCTCGATACAGACTGTGCAGCCTACACTTCGCGTCAGCTTTGGATCGCACGAACAAAGCGCAGCAACAGCGAGCTCTCACACTCGAGCTCAGGAAATGGAGAAGGCTCATGGAACGAATCTCAAACAAGCTGACGCTCGCCTTGCTGGGGGGCGCGCTTGCGCTGGGCAGCGCGCTCGCCGGCGGTTCGGCGCAAGCAGCCGTCATCGGTCCCGAGGTCATTGGGACAGCAGCAGCTGGGGTCGGTGCGCTCGTCGAGCCGGTGCAATTTCGTTTTGGCGGCCGCGAATATTGTTGGTACCCGGACGGCTGGCGCGGCCCAGGCTGGTATTGGTGCGGCTATGCCTATCGGGTCGGTTTCGGCTGGGGCGGCCCGATTGGCTGGAACGGCTGGCGCTTCGATCGCGATGATTTCCGCTTTCGCGGCCATGATCGCGATGATTTCCGCTTCCACGATCACGACCGGGATCATCACGATCACGATCGGCGTTGAGCCGAGCGGAGATATCCGGGTGATCTGACCCCGCTGTTCGGAGTCAGCGTCGAGCCGGTGCGTCGCAGCTCTTGCACTTGAACGGGGGCGGCGCCTCGCCCGGCTCGACCATCACGGAATTAAGCTCACCGCAGCGGCCGCATTGCCGCACGAGCTTGGTGGGCAGCTTCACGATGGGCTTGGTTGCCGCCGCCATGGCCTGCTCGGCCTGTGCCCGCAGCTCCGCCTTGGTCAGGGCTGGCGCTCGCGGGCGCGGCGGCGCCATCATGCCCGGCGGCCGCGGCGCGGGTTGGGTCGCGCCATGGGCCACTCCACGGGCCTTGCGCCCGGGTGGCTTCTTCTTGCCATCATCTGCCATGCCGCATCCTCGTTCGTCGCCGTCGCATTCCTTGCCCCAGCGACCGTGATCGCGTCAATGGCGAGCCTGTCCGGCTCTCCCTTGGAGCGCATCGATACACGCATTGATCGGTGCTATAGTGACACACCTCCGCGGCTGCGATGCCGTAAGGTTTGATCATGAGGCGCATCATGCATACCGACCGCTTGCAAACTAACCGCCGCCGCCTTCTCGCCATCGTCGCCGGCGCACTTGCGGCGCCCGTACTTGTAAGATCCGCATTGGCTCAGGCACAATCGCCCGGCATGAGCCGCCTCACCGCCTTTGCCTTCTCCTTCGCCGGGCTCGAGGGCGGCGACATTCGCCTGTCCGAATATGCCGGCAAGCCGATCCTCATCGTCAACACAGCTTCACTGTGCGGGTACACGCCTCAATATGCCGGTCTGCAGCAATTGTGGACCCGCTATCGCGACCGCGGGCTGCTTGTTCTCGGCGTGCCCTCCAATGATTTCGGCGCCCAGGAACCCGGCACGCCGCTCGACATCATGCAGACCGCGCACGGCGACTACGGCGTGACATTCCCGCTCACCGCCAAGGCCGAGGTCAGAGGCAAGAACGCGCACCCGTTCTACAAGTGGGCCGCGGTCGAGCGCCCGGTCGAGACCCCGCACTGGAATTTTCACAAATATCTAGTAGGACGCGACGGTCACATCGCCGCCGTCTTCCCGACCGAGATCGAGCCGATGGACGCCCGCGTCATCGATGCGGTGGTCAAGGAGATCGACCGCGTCGAGTAGAATCTGGCGTATCCCGATCCATTCGATCCGGATATGCTTGATCCGCCCCTCTGCCCACTCGTCATTTTGTCTGTCCATAAAGGGAGGATTCCAATGGGCGTTCAACCGAAACTGCCGTCCGACGTCGAAGGCTTGGCCAAGATGATGCCGCCACTTTCCCGGCGCGGCTTCATGACGAGCTCGGCCGCTGCCGCCGCCGGCTATACGCTCGCCGCCGGCCCGGTGCGCGCCGACGCCATCAAGACCGATACCAACGGCCTCACTGTCGGCGACGCCAAGGTCAAGGTCGCAGGCGGCGACATGCCGGTCTATTTCGCCCGGCCCGCCAACGTGGCGAACCCGCCGGTCATCCTGGTGGCCATGGAGATCTTCGGGTTGCACGAATACATCCGCGACGTAGCCCGGCGGCTCGCTCATCTCGGCGCGCTGGCGATCGCGCCCGACTATTATTTCCGCAGCGGCGCCGATCTCACCAAGATGGACGACATCCAAAAGATTCTCCCGATCGTCAACAAGAAGCCGGATGCCGAGCTGTACGCCGATCTTGATGCAACGGTCGATTGGGCCAAATCGCAGGGCGGCGACACCAGCCGGCTCGGCATTATGGGCTTCTGCCGCGGCGGCCGCACCGTGTGGCTTTATTCGACCCACAACCCGAACCTGAAGGCGGGCGTTGCGTTCTACGGCACCCTGGCCGATCCCGAGAACGACATCTGGCCCAAGAATGCACTCGATGCCGCGGCCGAGGTCAAAGAGCCGGTGCTCGGGCTTTATGGCGCCGAAGATGCCGGCATCAAGGTTTCGGACGTGAAGGACATGGAGGCGAAGCTGAAGGCGGCCGGCAAGACTGCCGAGTTCCACATCTATGACGGCGCCCCGCACGGCTTCCACGCCGATTATCGCCCGAGCTACCGCGAGCAGCAGGCCAAGGCGGCTTGGGGCGAGATGATCAACTGGTTCAAGAAATACAAGGTTCTGTCCTGATCATCCGATCAGCGCGGAACCGAAGATCGTACCCGAGACAAGTGCGGCGCCCGAGGGCGCCGCACTTTTTTCCCCGGCCTCGAATGCAATTCGCTCAGGGCAACGGCGCGCTGGCGAACGCGTCGCCCGCCGCCCCAACCGTCTTCGCGACGTTTTGGGTGGGCTGCACGTCGAACAGATGGTCAACGTTGCTGAGGTGCATTGCCTGCACTTCATCGTCCGTCAGGCGGTGAAGCGGCTCCCACGGCGGAACGCGCAGCGCTGCCTGGAGGAGCTCGATCCCGCCCCCCATCTCGATCGTGTAGCTCGCAAGTGAGCCGATATCGCGCTCGACCAGAGCGATTTCATCGGCATTGTAGCTCGCGGTCTCCGGATGCGTGCGCTTCTTCGACAGCCAGATCTGGTGCACGAGCACGCGCGCCTCCGGCGGCACGTAACGGTGGAGGCCTCCCAGCAGAACAAACCCGCACATGGATTCGCAGGAGGCGGCGTGCGAGACCGATGCTGCAACCAACCCATCGGGTGCCGTGCTGGTCACGGTGGTTCCGACCGTGGTCGTGATGTCGAGGTCGCGCAGCATATGACCGAGCCGGATCGTGCCCACGACCGAGCCGCCCACGGAATCGAGCACGAGAGTGGCTCCATGCAGGTCACTCTGAGCCGCAAAGGCCGCAAAATCGTCCGGCGTGCGCTCGGTGATCGGCCCAACCGCGGAGATCCAGGTGCGGCAGATCTTGCCGCAGGAACCCGCCGGACGTTCCTGGTGCCATTCAAAACGCATGGTCGCAGGCCGCGAATTGTCAGCCACCGCGCTGCCGGCGAACGCCGGCAGGCAAGTCAGGGCAAGCGCAAGGCCGCCCAACAGAATTTGGATCACGTGTTCCCCTTCCGCTCCTGATCTCTCGATCCTTGGCGAGGATGCCCCGTCAATTGCGCTCGCTTCTTCGGATGCAAGAGATCGGCCACTTCCCCCAGTTCAAGTCATGTCGCCCTGATCCTGTTACGACCATCCATTTGAGGCGGGAATAAGAAGGATTTCGCAGGATCAACATGCTCTTAAGCGCGCAGCCCGGTCAGCCGCGCTCCGCTGTCCTCCCCGGTTACCCGCCGTCCGATACCGCCCGTTCATGCATCATTTACCCCTCTGGCGAGCACCGCCGTGCCGCCGCCCCGGACCAGCCGCCTACTGCACATCGTTTATTCATCATTTTCCACCCATGCTAGTGCTGTCCAGCCACGTTGGCACCAAAACCGGGGCGGATGAACCGCGCGCCATGATGAACAAGCCTACGCTGATCGACGAATTGGAGCAGGCGCTCGCCTCCGGCACCGAGGAGCATCGCGTCGAGATGCTGACGCGCATCACCGATCTGTTCCTTGCCGGCGCGAGCCGATATTCCGATGTTCAGATCAATCTCTTCGACGAAGTCATCAGCAAGCTCGTCGTCGCAATCGAAGCCAAGGCACGCGCGCGCCTGTCGGCGCGCCTGTCTGACAATGTGCACGCGCCGGTGGGCGTGATCCGCAAGCTCGCTGACGACGATGATATCGAGGTCGCGCGCCCGGTGCTCAAGAGCTCGAAGCGGCTGGAGGAAGCCGATCTCGTCGCTGCCGCCAAGACCAAAGGGCAGCCGCACCTGCTGGCGATCTCCGAGCGCTCTTCCTTGAGCGAAGCCGTCACTGACGTGCTGGTGATCCGCGGCGACCGCGAGGTCGCCCATTCGGTGGTCAGGAACGCGGGTGCCCGCTTCTCCGATGCCGGGTTCCGCATCCTGGTAAAGCGCTCGGCCAGCGACGAGGGCCTTGCGGTGCAGGTCGGGACGCGCCGCGATTTGCCGCGCCAGCACTTCCTGTCGCTGCTCGACCAGGCCTCTAGCACCGTCCGCCAGCGCCTGGCGATGGAGAATCCGCGGTCCGGCGCCGCGGTCAGCAGCGTCCTCACCGAGGTCGTCGGCGGCATCCGCACCGAGACCCGCAAGGTCTCCGACGGCTACGCCGCCGCCCGCCAGGAAGTGCTGGCGCTGCGCCGCGCCGGCCGCCTGGGAGAGAGCGAGGTCTATCGCTTCGCGCGCGAGGGCCGCTTCGAGCACACCGTCATCGCCCTGTCGATGTTGTGCGGCATCGAGATCGACGCGGTCGAGCATGCTCTCCAGGAGCAAGGCCACGAGATCGTGCTGATCCTGGCAAAGCTCGCCGGCTTCTCCTCGACCGGAGCCAAAGCCCTCTTGCTGCTCAAGAACACCGAACGCGGGATTTCGGCCCACGATCTCGACAGCGCGCTTAAGAGCTACGACCAGCTTCAGGTCGCGACCGCCCAGCGCGTGCTCGGCTTCTACCGCACACGGCTGCAGGCTCAACTCGCCAGCGCCTAGCCGGAGCTGAACCATCTGGGGCTTAGCGAACGCCGGCCTCCTTTCTCTTCGGCTTCGGATGCAGCTTCCGCTTCGATTTCCCTGCACGCGCGAGCTCGTCGACGATGAAGCGCGGCAACGCAAAAGCGGCCCTGTGCACCTCCGGGGTCCAGTACCTGGTGGGGAATCGTCCGGCGCGGGCATAGCGCTCGGCGATCACCTTGAGCGGCACCTCGCGCAGGCGCCTGTTGTCGCTTGCCCAGCCCATCGCCATATGACCGCCCACATAGGTCGGGATCGCCGCCACATAGCAGCTTCCATCAGCGAAATGCTTGCGGAAATGCCCAACCGAAGAGACGAGCTCGGCCGGCTGCAGGAACGGCACGCCGTTCTGCGTCACCAGCACGCCGCCGGGGGTGAGGCAGCGCTTGCAGCCGCGGTAGAACCTTTCCGTGAACAGCACCTTGCCGGGCCCCTGGGGATCGGTTGAATCGACGATGATCACGTCGAAGCGGCGCTCGGTCGTGGCCACGAAATCCATGCCGTCAGCGATCACCAGATCGAAGCGCTTGTTGCCGACGACAGGCTTGGTGAACTCCGGAAAGTGTTCCTTGGAGAATTCGACCACCGAGGCGTCGATCTCGACTTGGGTGAGGCGAGCGATCGATTTGTGCTTGAGCACCTCCTCGGCAATCCCGCAATCGCCGCCGCCGACGATGAGCACTTGCCGCGCCTTGCCGTGCGCCAGGATGGGCACGTGGGTCATCATCTCGTGATAAATGAACTCGTCGCGCGTCGTGACCTGGGTGGCGCCGTCCAGCATCAACATCTTGCCGAAATGCTTGTGCTGGAACAGGACGAGCTGTTGATGCTCGGTCTGGATTTCGTAAAGGACCCGCTCGATCGCATAGGTCATGCGAAAGCCGAGCGGGTCGAACAGCGTCTCGGCAATCCAGCGCTTTTCAGCCATGCCGCGCCCCACGCAAAGAAGCGGCCTGGCAAGCTGCCGGCCGTCTGCCAGAATTAGAGGATTCGCCGATGAAGTGGAATTCGGTCTTAGGCCTCGCGGCCGCGCAGCAGCTCGTTCACGGACACCCGTTGCGCCTTGAAAGCCTCGCGCAGGATCGGGATGCAGGCGTCGGGCTCGGCCTTGCCGCACATGAAAACATCGAGCGCCGCATACCCGATATCCGGCCAAGTGTGGATCGAGATGTGGCTTTCCGCCAGCACCGCGACGCCGGAGACGCCATTGGGGTAGAAATGATGCAGATGGATATGCAGAAGCGTCGCCCGAGCGGCTGCGACACAACGGCGGAGCGTCGCGTCGATCAGATCGATATCGTTGAGGCCTTCGCCACCATGCAGATCAATGATCAGATGAACGCCGGCGCACGCCACGCCGTTGCGCACCGCGAAGTGATCGTCGCGTTGCTCATTGCCGGAATCCGCCGGCACGGGCGCCACCACCGCCACCGGAGCCTTCTTGCGGGTGAGATTGGTCTTGCGGGGGCTCCGGCTCTCCAAGCCCTGCCTCGATCGCAAGAGGGCGTCCTGGCGCATTGCGTCCTCCCCAACCAGAGATCCAAGCCGAGCGCTGGTGCTCCGACCTGGAGCCTCAAGGAGCCTCGGAATGCGAATGCCGCCGACCCGGCCCGCATGGCGGACTGATGACAGCGGCTCGCTCCCAAATAAGGCCGGTCCCCCTTAAGTCAAGCAGATTCTGGAAGGAAACGTTTAGAATTTGGTTTCAGCCGACGCCATGACGAGAACAGCTTGCTTCGGCCCCGCGTTGGTCCCGCAGCCGCACCCGTCTTGACCCGCCGACAAAGCCCGCCAACTATGCGCGGCGTGCCGGCTTGGCGAATTCATCTCTTTCATTCCAAGCATGGCGCCCTTTACGGAGATTTGTGATGAGCGGGCATGCCGGATCGCGCCGTCTAACTGCAAGATGCCTTTGCTGTACGGGAGCTGCCGGCCCTTCCGCGCTGCCCGTGAGCCGGCGCGACTTTCTCGCCGGCTCGGCGGCGGCAAGCGCGCTGGGAATGGTGGGCGCTTCGACCAACACGCCACCGGCTGCCGCCCAAGCTCCGGCAAAGCCGCGGCGGATCGATGTCCACCACCACTTCGTGCCGCCGGTCCATGCCGAGGCACTGGCGCGGCACAAAAGCACAGCGGCCAAATGGTCGGTCGAGGCGTCGCTTTCGGATATGGACAAGGCCGGGGTCGATACCGCCGTCGTCTCCATCCTCAATCCGGGTGTCTGGTTCGGCCAGATCGACGAGGAGGCACGCACCCTGGCGCGTGCCTGCAATGAATATGCGGCCAACCTCGAGCGCGACCACAAAGGCAAATTCCGCTCCTTCGCGGTGATCCCGCTGCCGGACACAGAAGGCAGCCTGCGCGAGATCGAATATGCGCTCGACGTCCTCAAGGCGCAGGGCATCGCGCTGTGGACCAGCTACAGTGACAAGTATCTGGGCGATCCGGCCTTCTTGCCGGTGTTCGAGGAGCTCAACCGGCGCAAAGCCGTGGTCTATACCCATCCGACGGTGCCCGATTGCTGCAGCAATCTTGTCAAAGGCGTGCCGGTCTCCACGCTCGAATATGCTCATGACACCACGCGCACCATCGCCAGCCTCGTGTTCGGCGAGGGCAATACCGCGCTCAAGTGTCCGGACATCAAGTTTATCTGGTCGCACAGCGGCGGCACGCTGCCATTCCTGACGAGCCGTTTTGTCGAGCTAGCCAACCGGCCGCGCGACAAGGAACGCTTCCCCAACGGCCCGCTGCCGATCTTCGGGCGTTTTTATTACGAGATCGCCCAGGGCAATACCCGCGGCCAGCTCGCAGCACTGATGGAGATGGTCAAGATTTCCCAGGTGATGTTCGGCTCGGACTATCCGTTCCGCAAAGGCATCGACGCGGTCCAAGGCGAGCACAATTTCACCTTCACGCCGGAGGATATCTCCGCGATCGATTCGGAGAACGCGATCCGGGTGATGCCGGGATTGCAGGTGTAGCGGCCGATTATTTGCCGGGCAGATTGAGCCGCAGATGCAGCTCGCGCAGCTGCTTGGGTGTGGCTTCCGACGGCGCGCCCATCATCAGGTCCTCGGCGCGCTGGTTCATCGGGAACAGCACCACCTCGCGCAGGTTCTCCTCCCCGCACAGCAGCATCACGATGCGATCGATGCCCGGCGCGATGCCGCCGTGCGGCGGGGCGCCGAGCGAAAGCGCATGCAACATGCCGCCGAACCGGCTCGTGAGGGTCGCTTCGTCGTATCCTGCAATCGCGAAGGCCTTTTTCATGACCTCGGGCCGATGATTGCGGATCGCACCTGACGACAGCTCGACCCCGTTGCAGACGATGTCGTATTGGATCGCCTTGAGGCTCAAGAGCTTCTCGGTATCGGTCGCATCGAGCGCCAAAAACTCCTCGGGCGCCAGGTTCGGCATGGAGAACGGATTGTGGGAGAAGTCGATCCTCTTCTCCTCCTCGTTCCATTCGTACATCGGGAAGTCGACGATCCAGCAGAGGGCAAATTGATCCTTCTGCACGAGCGAGAGCTCCTCGCCGACCTTGTTGCGCGCCATGCCGGCAAACTTGACGAACTTGGCGGGATCACCGGCGACGAAGAACACCGCATCGCCGTCGCCCAGGCCGAGCTTGGCCCGCAGCGCCTCGACCTTCTCCTCACCTAAATTGGTGGCGATCGGGCCAATGCCCTTGGCAGCAGACATCGGTCCGGACGAAGATCTTGCTGGTTCGGCTCCCTCCGATCCGGCAGCCCGGAACATAATGTAACCCAAACCCGGTTCACCTTCGCCCTGCGCCCACGAATTCATGCGGTCGCAAAACGCTCGGCTGCCGCCGCCGGGAGCCGGGATGGCCCACACCGCAGCTTTGGGGCTCGCCTCGAGAATGCGCGCGAACACCTTGAAGCCACCGCCGCGGAAAACATCGGATACGTCCTGCATCCTGATCGGATTGCGCAGGTCGGGCTTGTCACTGCCGTAGGCGCGGATCGCCTCCGCATAGGGGATGAGGGGGAACTTCTGCGTCACCGGCTTGCCGCCGCCGAACTCCTCGAACACACCGCGCAGCACCGGCTCGACCGCCGCAAAGACGTCCTCCTGGGTGACGAAGCTCATCTCGATATCGAGCTGATAGAACTCGCCGGGCGAGCGGTCGGCGCGCGCATCCTCGTCGCGGAAGCAAGGCGCGACTTGAAAATAGCGGTCGAAACCCGCCACCATGATCAGCTGCTTGAACTGCTGCGGCGCCTGCGGCAGCGCGTAGAACTTGCCTGGGTGCAGCCGCGAGGGGACAAGATAATCGCGCGCGCCCTCCGGGCTCGAGGCGGTCAGGATCGGGGTCTGGAACTCGAAGAAGCCCTGTTCCTTCATCCGCCGGCGCAGCGAATCAATGATCTGGCCGCGCTTGATGATGTTCTGGTGGAGGTGCTCGCGACGCAGGTCGAGGAACCGGTACTTGAGCCTTATGTCCTCGGGATATTCCTGATCGCCGAACACCGGCAGGGGCAGCTCGGCCGCGGGCCCCAGCACTTCAAGCGCGCTGATGAACAATTCGACCGCGCCCGTCGGCAAATCCGGATTGGCGGTGCCTTCCGGGCGCGCGCGCACCTTGCCATCGAGCCGCACCACCCATTCGGCGCGCAGCTTCTCCACCTGCTTGAACACCGGCGAGTCGGGATCGGCCACGCATTGCGTGATGCCGTAATGGTCGCGCAGATCGATGAACAGGAGCCCGCCATGGTCGCGGATGCGGTGGCACCAGCCGGAAAGCCGCGCTTCTGCGCCGATATCGGCCGCGCGCAGTTGGCCGCAGGTATGGGATCGATAGCGATGCATGGTATTGGGAAGTCCTAATGCGGGGCGGAAAGGCCATGCAGGGGCCGGCTTGTCAAGGCGCGCTCGCCGCCGGCCGAGGGAGCACCTCGACAGGCCGCTTGCAATCTGCACAACTCCGAACCTTCGTTCCCACCCTGTCCGGCTTGCACGAAAGCATCAAGGCAGATGACCACAGCGACCACTTCGGGCGCAAAGACCAGCGTCGGGGTCCAAGCGGAGCCCAACCTCATGAACACCGCCGAGGCAACGGTCGCGGCGCTCATCGCGCATGGGCTCGACACCATCTACGCGCTGCCCGGCGTCCATAATGACGTCTTCTTCGATGCGCTCTTCAAGGCGGCCGACCGCGTCCGCACTGTGCATAGCCGCCATGAGCAAGGTGCCGCCTATATGGCGCTCGGCGCGGCGCTCGCAACCGGCCGCCCGCAGGCCTATTCGGTGGTGCCGGGGCCCGGGCTCCTCAATTCCTCGGCCGCGCTCTTGACCGCCTATGGGACCAATGCCCCGGTCCTGGCGGTGGTCGGCCATATTCCGCAGGCCGCGATCGGCCGTATGCTCGGCTACCTGCACGAAGTCCGCGACCAATCCGGGATTATCGAGCGTCTGGTCGACTTCTATGCGCGCATTCACACGCCCGCCGAGGCCCCAGGCCTTGTCGCCGCGGCGATCGCCGCAATGCGGACCGGCCGCCCAGGTCCCGCGGCGCTGGAATGCGCAATCGACGCCTGGGCCGTAAAGGGGCCAGTGCCGGCGATCGCACCCCCGCCCCCACTCGTGCCTGCGCCAATCGATGATGACGCCATAACGGCCGCGGCCAAGCGCTTGGGCGCGGCCGCCCGTCCGCTCATTGTCGTGGGCGGCGGCGCACAGGATGCGGCGCCTGAGGTGACGGAGCTGTCTCGCCTGTTGCAGGCGCCGGTGCTCGCCTTCCGGCGCGGCCGCGGTGTCCTCGATGCCCGCGATCCCTTGAGCGTGACCCTGCCGCTTGGCCATGAGGAATGGGCCAAGGCCGATGTGGTGCTGGGCATCGGCACCCACCTGCACATTCCGTTCAACCAGTGGGGCTTGGACAAAGACCTCGCCGTGATCCGGCTCGATGCGGATCCGGAGGAGCCGGCGCGCTGGCAAGCTCCGGCCGTCGCGCTGGTGGGCGACGCCAAACCGATCCTTCGCCGTCTCATCGACCGGATTGGTCCATACAATCTGGCAAGGCCTTCACGGCGCGAGGAAATGGCGCTCCGTCAGGCCAAGCTGCGCCAGGAGCTTGCGCGCTTGGGCCCGCTTATCGCCTATCTCGATGCCATCCGACAGGCCCTGCCCGAAGAGGGGATCCTGGTGGAAGAGGTCACCCAGATGGGCTTTGCGGCGCGGCTTGCCTATCCGGTCTACCGGCCGCGCACCTACATTTCGCCAGGCTACCAGGACAATCTCGGCTGGGGCTTTGCTACGGCGTTGGGCGTGCAAGACGCCCGCCGCGACGTGCCGGTACTGGCGATCAGCGGCGACGGCGGCTTCATGTTCACGGCGGCAGAGCTTGCCACCGCCATGCGTCACCGCATCCCGCTCGCCACCGTCATTTTCGCCGACGGCGCCTTCGGCAACGTGCGGCGCATTCAAGAGGAGCGCTACGGCAACCGCCTGATCGCCTGCGATCTCGCCAATCCCGACTTCGTGCGCTTTGCCGAGAGCTTTGGGGCCGCGGCCGAGCGCGTCCACGCGCCGGGCGAGCTTGTTGCGGCACTCGCCCGCGCGTTCAAGCGGCGTGATACCCCGACCGTCATCGAGGTCCCGGTCGGGCCAATGCCTTCACCCTGGGAATTTCTGCGCCTACCGCGGGCGCGCGGTAAGTCGCCACCCTGACATCGGAATGGGCCCAAGCTATCAAATGAACATGCAGCCGATTTGCACAACCCGGGAGCTGGCAGCCGCCTGCACCAGACTGGCAAAGTACCCGTTCGTCACGGTCGATACCGAATTTCAGCGCGAGACCACCTACTATCCCAAGCTTTGCATCGCCCAGATGGCATCGAGCGACGAGGCCGTGGTGATCGATGCGCTGGCAGAGGGCATAGACCTCGCTCCGTTCTTCGCCCTGATGGCAAATCCCGAAGTCATCAAGGTCTTTCACGCGGCGCGGCAGGATGTCGAAATCTGCTGGCACGAAGCCGAGCTCATCCCGACCCCCCTGGTCGACACCCAGGTCGCCGCCATGGTGCTGGGCTATGGAGATTCGATCTCCTACGAGCAACTGGTGCAGCGCATTACCGGCGACAGCCTGGACAAGTCGTACCGCTTCACCGACTGGACGCGGCGACCGCTGGCGGAGGCGCAGCTCGCCTATGCGGTTTCCGACGTCACTCATCTGCGCGATGTCTACCTCAAGCTCGCCGCCGACCTCGAGGCGCAGGGCCGCAGCGAATGGATGCGCGAGGAGATGCAGGTGCTGACCTCGCCCGACACCTACCGGATGGAGCCGGAGCATGCCTGGGAGCGCCTGCGCTCGCGCGTGCGCAAGCCCAAGGAGCTCGCCGTCCTGATCGAGGTAGCCGGCTGGCGCGAGCGCGAGGCGCGCAGCCGCGACGTGCCGCGGGGCCGCGTACTCAAGGACGAGGTGGTCGCCGACATCGCCGTGCAGGCGCCCACCACCATGGAGCGCCTCGCGAGCTTGCGCTCGCTGCCGCGCGGCTTCGAGCGCTCGAAGTGGGGCGAAGCCATCGTCGAGGCGGTCAGCCGTGGGCTCGCGCGCGATCCCAAGACCTTGCCACGGCTTGATCGGGCGAAGCCCGCGCTCAACGGACAAGCCACCGTCGAGCTCCTCAAGGTGCTGCTGCGCATGACCTCAGAGCGGCATAGCGTCGCCGCCAAGGTGATCGCCACGGTCGATGATCTCGATCGCATCGCCGCCGATGACGCCGCCGACGTGCCGGCGCTGTCCGGCTGGCGGCGGGAATTGTTCGGCGAGAAGGCGCTCGCCTTGAAGCACGGGCGCCTGATGCTGGCGATCGAGAAGAACCGTGTGGTCGCGGTGGAGCGGAAGTAGATAAACCAAGCGCGGTGTCGTCCGGCCGAGGTGGCGAAGCGGACGAAGGGCCGGGACCATGCCGCTTCGCGCCATCGAGAGCGCGTGGATGTATGGGTCCCTGCTTGCGCAGGGACGACTTCCTTAGTTGTTCAACAGCGGGATGTCCTTGGCGGGGCGACCCAGCGGCAAAGTCTGCAGGAAAGCGTAGATGTCGGCCGCGTCTTGATCCGTCAGAACCGCGGTCTCGAACGGCGGCATTACGCGCGCCGGATCGCGCAGCTGCTGCTTGAAGGCTTCGAACGGCAGCTGCGTCTTGGCGAGAGTCGGCGTCACCCCGTAATAGTTGCCACCCTCCCCGACGCGGCCGTGGCAGGTGAAGCAGCCGTCCGCGAGATAGACGCGCTTGCCGTTGGCGGCATTTCCGGGCGGGGCATCCTGCGCCCGCGCCGGCAGGTCGGCGACGCTCAACGCAACAATGCCCGCCGCAACGAGCGCAAAAGATCGCTTCATTCTTTTTTCTCCTTTAGCGCGGCTCACTCACGACATCGACCAGCGCCGGCTGGCCGCTCTTGACCACGGCAAGCGCACGCTGGAGCGCAGGCCCAAGCTCCGCCGGATCGCTGATCGGTCCCTCGCCGTGCACGCCGAAGCCGCGCGCCACCGTCGCATAATCGATATTCGGATCCTTCAGCGTGGTGCCGATATCGACGTCCGTCACGCCGCGGTTGCGGCGGCCGGCCATCGCCAGCACGTACATGTATTCCTGGTGATAGGCATGGTTGTTGAGCACGACATAGAGCATCGGGATGCGATGATGCGCGGCGGTCCACAACGTGCCGGGCGCAAAATTGAAGTCGCCGTCGCCGCCGATCGCGACAGTGAGGCGCCCATGCTTCTTGTTAGCGAGCGCTGCACCAAGCGATGCAGGCAGCGTATAGCCGATGCCGCCGCCGCCGGACCCGCCGTTCCAGCTATAGGGTGTCTTGAAATCCCACAGGCGGCGCGGCCAGTTGTTGCCGGTCGAGGTTCCGACCAGCGACCAATCCTCATCCTTGACCGTGTTGTAGACCTCCATGCTGAGCCGCGCGACCGAGATCGGGCTCGCGTCCCATCCGGTTGTCGCAGCCGCGCGCGCCTGCTCGAGCGAGGCCAGCTGAGCGGCAGCGAGCTTCTTGCCGCGCGCCTCGTAAGCCGACTTGCGGCTCGGATCGATCAGGCGCTTCACGGCTTCAGTCAATTCCGGAAGCGACGCCTCGCCGTCGCCGCCGATCGCCAGATCGACGTCCTGGTAGCGAGCGAAGTCCTGGAAATTGGATTTGATCAGGTAGTCGCGCGTGCCGAGCGAAACCATCTTGGCACCCGGCTTGGCGGTCGGATGCGAGGTGCGCACGATGCGGTCGGTGAACGAGTTTACCGAGCCCCAGAAGTCGTTGAGCTCGAGGCCGACGATCACGTCCGCCTGATCGACCGCCGCGCGGCGGAAGCTCTGGTTGAGCGGATGCCGCGAGGGGAAATTCATGCGCCCACCGAGATCGACAACGCCGCATTGCAATGTCTCGGCAAGCTCGACCAGATGCTTCATGCCATCGGGCGTACGCGCCAGGCGGTCACAGATCAGGACCGGATTGTCCGCCGCGACCAGCATCTTGGCGAGCTCGGCGATCGCGCCGGAATCAGCCTGCGGTGGCACCACTTTCCCGACCTTGGGGATACGCAGGCTCTCGCGATCGGCAATCGGATTCTCCTGCAACTCGGCATCGAGCGAGATCAGAACCGGCGCCATCGGCGGCGTGGTGGCGAGCTTGTAGGCGCGCACTGTCGATTCCGCGTAGTGCTGCAGGCTCTGCGGCTGGTCGTCCCATTTGAGGAAGTCGCGGACGATCGCCGCGGGATCGAGCGCGGAGTGCAGCCATTCGGCGCCGGGCGCACGTTTGTCCGCTTCGGTGATGTTGCCGATCATGACCATGACGGGCACGCGGTCGCACCAGGAATTGTAGAGCGCCATCGAGGCGTGCTGCAGGCCGACCACGCCGTGGCACATCATGACGAGCGGCTTGCCGTCGATCTTGGCGAAGCCCTGCGCCATGTGCACTGCGATTTCCTCGTGCGGGCAGGTGATCAGCTCCGGCATGGTATTCTTGCCGTAGTTGATCAGCGATTCATGGATGCCGCGGTAGCTCGAAGCGCAGTTGATGACGGCGTATTCGATGCCGAGCGATTTGATCACATCGACCATGAAATCGCCGCCGGAAGAAGTCTGCGTCACCGGATCCTTGCCCGGCGGCTGGGTCTCGAGCGCAATCTGCTTCGGCCCGGGAGGCAGCGCCTTCTGAAGCTCCGCCCTGGGGGCGGCGATCTGTGCGGTCGCAGCGGCCGGCGTCAGCGCTGCGGCGCCGACAAGGCCCGCGCTCTTGAGAAAATTGCGACGCGCAACATCAGGGGAATTTCGACGTTTCGGCATGAGCTCCTCCACGGGCGGCCAGGTCCGGCAGCGGGATGGCATCGGCCGGGCTTGTTGATGCAGCAAGGTGTGTCTTCAAGGCTGCACGTTGAAACGGAGTCTTGCCCCACGACCCTTGCCAGTCAAGGCGGTCGACCGAGCCAGTGAGGATTCTTCGAAAGCGTAAAAGCTAACCCGCATCCATCACCGGCTCGCGGCCGATCAGCCGCGCGAGCTGGCGCAGGCGCGCGAAGACGCGCTCACCGGCGAGCGCCTTCAGCTCGTTGTCGAAGCGCAGCACCAGACGGCCGCGCTCGACCAGCATCGGGGTCCTCGGCAATACGCCGGGTGTCGCGGGCGAGACCAGATAGGCGACGCGCAGCGCCGCGCCCAAAACACGGGCGCGGTCGAGCACGCGGGTCGAGGCGAGCTCGCGCAAGCGCGGCGAGAGCTCCTCGTCGACCAGCCCCACATGGCGGAAGAACACCGCGAGCGCAAGAAAGGTACGGCCCGGGTGGTCGATGGCCACGAACGCCGCATTGGCGATGATGTTGAGCGACTGCTCGCCCCGATAGTCGGGATGGGCGCGCCAGCCGATATCGCCGAGCAGGCAGGCGGCGTGTCGCAGGCGGCGCTCTTCGGCCGTCTCGTCCAGGCCGGACGAAGCGATGAACCGGTCGGTCCAGGTGATCAGTTCCTGGCCGTGGGCGGGCGAACGCGAGCGCAGGAGATTGAGCTCGGTGGCGACGGCGAGCAGCGGGTCCTTGCGACGCTCCTCTTCGGCGAGCATCGAATAGAGCAGCCCCTCGCGCACGCCGAGCGCCGAGATCACCACATCCTTCGGCTTTGCCAGCCGCACCACATGCTCCAGCACCAGCGCCGCATAGGCAAGCAGTGGTCGCCGGGCATCGGCCACCACCTCGATTTGCGACAGCGTCTCGGTATTGACCCGGTGCACCAGGCCGGAGAAATCCAGCGCCTCGCGCGCCGGGATTACGTAGCCGTGCATCACGTGCAGCGGGTAGCCGGTCTGCCACATGTGCAGACGGGCGAGCGAGCGCCAGGTGCCACCGATCGCATAAAAGGTCCGACCAGTGCCCGCTTCCAAAACCTTGGCGCCGGCGAGGGACTTCTTGACGACCTTTTCGGCCTTCTTGAGCGATTTAGAGGAAATGTCCTGCAGCGCCAGGCCGCCGAGCGGCAGGGTGACGCCCGGCTTGACGCGGGTCCCGTGGATATCGGTGAGCTCCAGCGAGCCGCCTCCCAAATCGCCGACGATGCCGTCCGGGCGATGGAAGCCGGAGACCACCCCGAGCGCGCTCAACGCCGCCTCGCGCTTGCCCGATAACACCTCGATCTTGAGGCGACAGACCCGCTCCGCCTCGGCAATGAAAGCCTTGCCGTTGGTCGCGTCGCGGCAGGCCGCGGTGGCGATCACCAGGACCTGCGAAACCTCGATGCGATCGCACAGCATGCGAAAGCGGCGCAGCGCCGTCAGCGCCTTTTCCACCGCATCGGCAGCGAGCAGGCCCGTCGATTGCACCTCGCGGCCGAGCCCACACAGCACCTTTTCGTTGAAGATCGGCGTCGGGCTGCGGGTCAGCCCTTCATAGACGACCAGCCGCACCGAGTTCGAGCCGATGTCGATGACTGCAACGGGCGGACCGTAATCGAGCCGGCCTTGTGCCAATTCCTGCGCCTGCTCCTGCACGAATTGGGCGGCCGGCCGATGCTGTCGCGCTTCAGTCAAGCCGACGGATGAGGCTGCGCGGCGACGAGTCTTTAAGCGATTTGCCACGTCCGGACAAACTCGGATTGGTCATGAAATACTTGTGGGCATTGAAGGGTTCCTCCCCTTCCGCGACTCTTACGCGATTCGAGCTGCCGTCAGGCAACAGTTTCCAGCTCTGTTCATTGTCCTTGAAGTTGGCGACCATGATCTGCCCCAGCACCTGCTCGTGCACCGTGGGATTGAGAATCGGGCACAGGACCTCGACCCGGCGGTCGAGATTGCGCGGCATCATGTCGGCCGAGGAGATATAAACCGCCGCCTTGGGGTGCGGCAGCCCGAAGCCGGCGCCGAAGCAATAGATGCGGCTGTGCTCGAGGAAGCGCCCGATGATCGATTTGACATGGATGTTGTCGGACAGGCCCGGCACTCCGGGCCGCAGGCAGCAGATGCCGCGCACCACGAGATCGACGGCGACGCCGGCATTGGATGCCTCGTAAAGAGCGTCGATGATCTCGGGATCGACCAGCGCATTGTCCTTCATCCAGATCGCTGCGGGGCGACCGGCGCGCGCATGCGCGATCTCCTCGTGGATGTGCTCGCAAATCCGCTGCCGTAGATCGATCGGAGAGACCGCCATCTTCTCCAGCTCGGCCGGGGCCGCGTAGCCGGTCACGTAGTTGAAGACACGCGCGACATCGCGTGCGATCACCGGATCTGCGGTGAAGAACGACAGGTCGGTGTAGATGCGAGCGGTCACCGGGTGATAATTGCCCGTGCCGACATGCACGTAACTCGCCAGTGTCCCACCTTCGCGGCGCACCACTAGCGAGAGCTTGGCGTGGGTCTTGAGCTCGATAAAGCCGTAGACGACCTGCGCACCGGCGCGCTCGAGGTCGCGCGCCCAGCGGATATTGGCCTCTTCGTCGAAGCGCGCCTTGAGCTCGACCAGCGCGGTGACCGATTTACCGGCGTCGGCGGCCTCCACCAAAGTGCGCACGATGGGTGATTCCGCGGAGGTGCGATAGAGCGTTTGCTTGATCGCAAGCACGTCCGGGTCGCGCGCCGCCTGCTGCAGAAACTGCACCACCACGTCGAAAGACTCGTAAGGGTGATGGACGATCAGATCCTTCTGCCGGATCGCCGCGAAGCAGTTGCCGGCATGGTCGCGGATGCGCTCGGGAAAACGGGGATTGTAGGGCACGAATTCGAGATCGGCGCGGTCCAGACTCGAGAGCTGCGACAATTCGTTCAATGCCAGCACACCGTCGACCAGGAAAATCTCGTCGTCGCTGACGCTGAGCGCGCGCGCCACGAAACGGCGGAGCTCCACCGGCATGGCGGCCTCGATCTCCAGGCGAATGACCGAGCCGCGCCGGCGCCGCTTGAGCACCGTCTCGAACAAGCGCACCAAGTCTTCCGCCTCTTCCTCGATCTCAACTTCGGAATCGCGAATGACCCGGAAGGCGCCCTGCCCCTTCACCGCATAGCCCGGGAACAGGCGACCGATGAACAGACCGGTCGCCTGCTCAATCGTCACCACGCGCGACACTCCCTCGGGCGCCGGCAGGCGGATGAAGCGCTCGATCTTGTTGGGCATGCGGATGAGCGCGTTCATCGCCTTGCCGTCACTTACTCGCGCGAGCTGCAGCGCAATGGTAAATCCGAGATTGGAAATGAACGGGAACGGATGCGCCGGATCGATGGCAAGCGGCGTGAGCAGCGGGAAGACGTGGCTCAAGAAGTGATCCTCGAGCCAGGCTCGCTCCTTCTTGGTGACGTCTGGCCCGTCGACCAGGACAATACCCTGCTCGGCGAGCGCAAGGCGCAGCTCGCGCCAGCGCTTCTGCTGATCGCTGGCCAGGGCCGAGACCGCATCGGCGATCAAGCCGATCTGCTCCGCCGGTGTGAGCCCGTCCGGGCTCTTGGTGGTGATGCCGGCCTTGATCTGTCCTTTGAGGCCAGCCACCCGAACCATGAAGAATTCATCGAGATTGTTGGCGGAAATGGCCAGGAAGCGGACCTGCTCCAGCAACGGATGGGCACTGTTGGTCGATTCTTCGAGCACGCGGCGGTTGAAATGCAACCACGAAATCTCGCGGTTGATGAACCGATTCGGGCTCGCGGCCAGCTCGGCCGCGCGCGGGCCAGGGCTACGCTCCGCGGCAAATTCGTCATTTAGAACAATAGCCTGCGCTCGATCCGTCATGGTCTTTGTTCGCGTCTCATGGCTGTCATATTGGCGATACTTCGTGTCCTTGCAATGACATGATCGCTCCCGTTGTAGGCTTCAGGTCAAGCGCCGCCGGCGCCGATGTCGGCGGGAGGTTATCGCAGTATTTCCGCGGCAAGCGCCCGCGTCAGCGGCCGCTGCCGGCGCATGGCCTCCCGGTCGAGCTCGGCCACGACCGCGCGGGCCGACGCGACCGACCGTTCGATCCGATTGGCAAGGAAGGAGATCAGGCTCTCGTCGGCAATGAGCTGGCGATCTGCGAACAGCTTGACCATTACCCCGCGCAACAGGGCATCGTCCGGCGCGGCGAGGCTTACCGCCGGCAGCGCCTTGAGGCGCGAGGCCAAGTCAGGAATGGATAGAATCCAACCAGCCGGCGGCGTGCGCGCGGTCAGCAGCATGAAGGCATGCTCTTCGCGGGCCAGATTAAGAAGATGGAACAGCGCCCGCTCGTCGAAGCTTCCGGCGGCGACGTCCTCGACCACGAGCGCTCCGGTCGCGAGCGCAACCGGAGGCAGCACAGCGGAAAGCGCCCGCGCGGAAAGGAAACGGGCGCCGGCGGCGGTCGCCCAGATCGCAGCGAGGTGGCTCTTGCCGGAGCCTTCCGGCCCGAGCAGCAGCATTGTTTGTCCGGGCCAGTCGGGCCAGCGCTCGATCAGCGCCAGCGCCGCCGCGTTGCTCGGTGCTTCCAGGAAATCCTCGCGCGCATGGCTCTCCGCATGACCGAGCGCAAGGGCAAGCTGACGCGGAACAGACGGCATGGACATGTCGGGTCAGGCTGGGTCCTCGCCCGCTGGATCAACCCTTCGGAATTTTAGCGCCCGGATTCGGCGGCATTCATATGGCGGATCCATTCGGCGACATAGAAGGCGATGGAAAGCAAGGTCAACGAGGCGACCAGAACAGTCAGGCCCTGGATCGCGACTGCGGCGTCGAACGTGAACGCGATGGCCGCGAGGATCGTGAGCGCGAGTGCGATCTGCGCGGCCGTATTCAGCTTTGAGACGAGCAGCGGCTTGAGCGCGATCGGCTTGTCCACGAGCCAGGAGAGGATCACCGCTCCGACGATCATGACGTCACGGGAGACGACCAGGATGACGAGCCAGCGCGGGAGCGCCTCGGCGATGCCGAGCGACACATAGATCGAGACGATCATCGCTTTATCCGCGATGGGATCGAGATAGGCGCCAAGCTCCGTCGCCATTCCGAAGCGCTTTGCCAAGAAGCCGTCGACCGCATCGCTGGCTCCGGCCACGAAGAACAGCAGGAAGGCGATCCGCATCTCGCCTGAGGTGATCGCCCAGATGACGACCGGCACCAGCAAGATACGGGCAAGGGTAATGAGATTGGGAATGCTCACTTTGTCTAATAAGGCCCCGGCAATCGCTCCCCGGTTTCCGAGTATAGCCGCGATCGTGCCGTTGCACAGTCGGCGATTCCCAAGTACGTGAAGCCGCGCACAGACTTCCGCGAGGGTTCCATGGCGGACAAGGGCCTCACCTATGCCGAGGCCGGCGTCGATATCGATGCCGGCAACCGCATGGTCGAGCTGATAAAACCTCTCGTCCGCTCGACCGCGCGCCCGGGTGCCGACGCGGTAATCGGCGGTTTCGGCGGCCTGTTCGATCTCAAGCGGGCCGGCTTTTCCGATCCGGTGCTGGTGGCGGGCACCGACGGGGTCGGCACCAAGCTCAAGATCGCCATCGAAACCGGCACGCACGAGACCATCGGCATCGATCTGGTCGCCATGTCGGTCAACGACCTGGTTGTCCAGGGCGCCGAGCCGCTTTTCTTCCTCGACTACTTCGCCTGTGGCAGGCTCGCACCCGACATCGGCGCGCGCGTGGTCAAGGGCGTGGCGGAGGGATGTCGAATGGCCGGATGTGCGCTGATCGGTGGGGAAACCGCGGAGATGCCCGATCTCTACCGCGCCGGAGACTATGATGTCGCTGGATTTGCGGTCGGCGCCGTCGAGCGCTCGGAGCTGTTGCCGCGCTCCGACATTGCGGAGGAGGACGTGGTGCTCGGCATCGCCTCTTCGGGTGTGCATTCCAACGGCTTTTCGCTGGTGCGGGCCGTGGTGTCGAAATGCGGGCTGCCGTGGGATGCACCCGCCCCGTTCGATCCAGCCCGCACGCTTGGGCAGGCACTGCTGACCCCGACGCGTATCTACGTGAAATCGTGCCTGGCGGCTTTGCGCGCCAGCAAAGCGGTGAAAGGGCTTGCGCATATCACCGGCGGCGGCTTTCCGGACAACATTCCGCGCGTCCTGCCAGAGGGGCTTTCGGCGACAATCGAGCTCTCTCGCGTCCCGGTGCCGGGCGTCTTCCGCTGGCTTGCCGCGCGTGGCGGCATAAGTCAAAGCGAGATGTTGCGCACATTCAATTGCGGTATCGGCATGGTCGCAGTGGTGGATGCCGGCAAGACGGATCAGGCCGCCGCGGCGCTTACCGGTGCTGGCGAGACCGTCGTCGAGCTCGGCCGTATCAAGCGTGCGCAGAGCGGCGAGCCCCGCGTCGTCTTTTCCGGGCACCTCAATCTCGCCGCCTGACCTATGATCGAGCCATGATCAAGAAGCGCGTCGGCGTCCTGATATCGGGCCGCGGCAGCAACATGGCGGCCCTCATCGCCGCGGCGAAAGACGCCAGCTACCCGGCCGAGATCGTGCTGGTCGTATCGAATCGCCCGGAAGCCTTGGGCGTTGCCACCGCCCGAGCGGAGGGGATTGCGACCACGGTGATCGATCACGTCGCCTTCGGCAAGGACCGAGGCGCCTTCGAGCGCAAGATGCAGGAAGCGCTCGAGAGGCACGGCGTCGAGCTCCTGTGCCTTGCCGGATTCATGCGGCTCTTGACCCCTTGGTTCGTCGCTCGCTGGCACAACCGCATGATCAATATTCACCCGGCATTGCTCCCCGCCTTCAAGGGCCTCGACACCCATGCGCGGGCGCTCGCCGCCGGTGTGAAGATCCATGGGGCGAGCGTCCATCTGGTGGTTTCGGACGTGGATGCGGGACCGATCATCATGCAGGGCGCGATCGGCGTGCGCGAGGGAGACACGGAGGAAACTTTGGCTGCCCGCGTGTTGGCGATAGAACACCGCATCTATCCGGCGGCCCTGGCGCTGCTCGCCTCCGGGCGCATCAGGATCGTCGATGGGCGCTGCCTGATCGAAGGCGCCGACGACCCGGCAAGCCACTTGATCGTGCCCGACATTTGACGTTCGCGCGGCGCATCGGCCGATTGCAGATCGGAGCTCTTTCGGATTAGCTGAAATCCGGCGGGTGGGGCACTAGATCAGGAGACGGATGTGATCACGCTCTACGCTTTTGGTCCGGGGTTCGGCCTTCCGGATCCGAGCCCGTTCGTGATGAAAGCCGAGACGCTGTTGAAGATGGCCGGCCTGCCCTACCAAGTCGACCGCACCGGGTTTTCCAAGGCTCCGAAAGGCAAGCTGCCCTACATCGCCGACGAAAATGAGCGCGTCGCTGATTCCACCTTCATCCGATGGCATCTGGAAAAGAAGTACAAGATCGACTTCGATCGAGGGCTCGACGAGGGCCAGCGCGCAGTGGCGTGGGCTTTCGAGAAGATGGTCGAGGACAATCTCTACTGGGCGATACTTGATGCCCGCTGGATGGATGACGCGAATTTCAACAAGGGTCCGCGCAGTTTTTTCGCGGCGGTGCCGGCGCCGATCCGGCCCCTCATCGTCAATATGGTCCGTCGCAAGGTGCGCCAGGCGTTGCACGCCCACGGCATGGGCCGGCATTCGCCGACGGAGATCTCGGCGCTCGCGACGCATTCCATCGATGCGATCGCGGCCTATCTGGGCGAGAAGCCGTTCTTCATGGGAAGCGAACCGGTCGGCGCCGACGCCACGATTTTTTCATTTGTGGCAGGCGTTCTGTGCCCCGCTTTCGCAACCGCGATCCGCAACGCCGCGGAACGCCACGAAAATCTCAAGCTGTATGTCGGCCGGATGACGGCCCGCTTCTATCCGAGCTTGAAGGAAATCGCCGGCTGCACGGCGCAGAGTAAATAGACATCAGCGATCAAGGAGCAAATGACGGAGGATGGACGCCGGTCCGTCCTCCGTGCTGCTTTTTGTGTCCGCGTGCCCTGTCGCCTACGACACTTTCAGATTTTCCGCGGACGTCTTTCCGCGGTTGGTCACGAGCTCATATTCCACATTCTGGCCCTCGTTGAGCGTGCTCAAGCCTGCACGTTCCACAGCCGAGATATGGACGAACACGTCCTTATCGCCGGCGGAAGGGCGGATGAATCCATAGCCTTTGGTTGGATTAAACCATTTGACGGTGCCCCTTTGCATCGTCTGCCTCCTCATCAGCAAGTTACTTCAGATGCGTCTCGCGATCGCTCGCGATCAGCGCTTCAACCCGGGCTTTGGAATGATCCGAAGCTAATGCGCCCCCAAACGGCACGCACGATTGCCGCAGCAACCAAAATCCGATTGTTGGCGAGCAAATTCCAAAAATGCGGCTGCACCATGGCTTCGGGCCAGCGTCGCACTGTGCAACAACAACGACTGCTGCGAGATCCGAGGAGCCGCACTCATACAAATTCTTCGCGCAATTTCGCTCGCGCAATCCAAATAAATGATGCGCCATTCACCGATGCAATGGGGCCATGCGATCGCGAAAATGACTGGATTGCAAGGAGCACAGATCAGAGGCCATCAAGAAGATTGAATTAGCCGCCGCCAGCTGCGCAGATCAGCGCGTGGCCTCACTTCGACAATAGCGCCACGCGGCGCCGCCGAGGATTACGATCACCACCGCCACTAAAGCGAACACGAGCTCGCTTGGAGCGAGGCCGAGTCGATCGGCAACGCTCTCAACCGCTGGCGCGAAAACAGAATTCGCGCCCCACGCTTCGAGCCCGGTCGCACGCAACGCGGCGCTGGTAGCCGGATCACTCGCGAACAATTGGCCGGCCACAAAGCCCAGCACCGCGCCGCCGGCCCAGACGATGACGGGAAAGCGCTCGATCAATGCCGATACGATCGCGCTACCGGCGATGACGATCGGGATGCTGATGGCTAGACCGACCCCGAGCAGTACAAATCGGCCCTTGGCAATGGCTGCAATCGCCAGCGCGTTATCGAGCCCCATGATGAGGTCCGCCAACACCACAATGCGCACCGCCCGCCATAGGCTGTCCGCCGCCCGCGGGCCCTCGCTCCTCTCGCCTGACTGCGGTCCGAGCAGCTTGATAGCGATTGCGAGCAACGCACATGCGCCGACCAGTCGCAGATATGGCAGCGCTATCAAACGGGAGATCGCAACGGTGAAAACGATGAGCACACAAGCCGCCAGGCCGGCACCGATGACCAAAGCCCAGCGCCGTTGGTGAGCCGGCAAACCGCGGGATGCCATCGCAATCACGACGGCATTGTCCCCCGAGAGAGCCACGTCGATCCAGATGATCTGGACAACCGCGATCCAGAACGCGGGATTGAAGAATTGCGCCAGGTAGCCCGACACGTATGGCCGATCGCAGCCTTAGCCGACGATCTCGTTGCCGGCGAAAAACTGAGCGATCTCTTTGGCCGCCGTGTCAGGGGCGTCGGAGCCGTGCACCGAATTCTCTCCGATTGAGCGGGCATGCACCTTGCGGATGGTGCCGGCCGCTGCCTTCGCCGGATCGGTCGCTCCCATGACGTCCCGATACCGGGCAATGGCGTTCTCGCCCTCGAGCACCTGCACCACCACCGGCCCGGAGATCATGAAATCGACCAACTCGCCAAAGAACGGCCGCTGACGATGAACGGCGTAAAAGGCTTCCGCCTGCTCGCGAGTGATGCGCACCCGCTTCTGCGCCACGATACGCAGTCCCGCCTGCTCCACCATGGCGTTGATTGCGCCGGTAAGGTTGCGCTCCGTCGCGTCGGGTTTGATGATCGAAAAGGTACGCTCAACCGCCATCAGGTTCATCCGCCGTTTGAGTCTTACGTTGAAGTAAGCAAAAGGAACGCGGCGGCTTATAGAGCATTCCCGGGAAAAGTGGAGTCCGGTTTTCGCCTTCGCGCCTCCGCTCGAGCACCGACATGGGGGCTTTGAGTGCCGCCGCGGCCTGCAAATGTTTGATAAACTCTCACCGGGCCGGGCAAAGCCGCCGGCCAGGATTTTAGCCCGGCTTTGAACCTCTCCGGGGAGCGGCGCGACTGATGTGCAGGATGTGAGCCAAGACATCCACCCCATGAAGGAGAGCCCCCATGTTCCGCAAGTCCCTGATCGCCGTCGCCGCCACTGCCCTCATCGCGACCGCTTCGATGACTCCCGCCTCCGCCCATCCGCATGGCGGCCATTGGGGTGGCTTCGGTCTCGGCATCGGTCTCGGTATACTGGGCGCCGCTTCGATCGCCGCCGCGACCGCTCCGGCCTATGTTGATAGCTGCTGGCAATACCAGTACGTGCAGACCCCCCACGGCTACCTGAAGCGCGTCCTGGTGAACGTCTGCGAGTAATACCCGGCAAGCTTCTCAAGCCACGGTTACGAGCGCATCCCGATCGAATGGATCGGGGTGCGCTTCCGCATTTTTGTCGTCTCCACTTTTCCTGGGGCATGCCCGCTGCGGACGCATGTCGCCTCGCTGGTGCGAGGGACACCATGAGACAACCGGGTTCCAGCCTCGCGTTCGCAAGGGCGTGCTTTTTCCGGAGCATGCGATAGAACCGGCTGCAGTCTCCACATGCAGTGCGCCCGATCCTACAATGCTTCTAATCGACGAGCTTACCGTGCGCGTGGCCGGTCGCCTTTTGCTTGAAGGGGCCACGGCGCACATCCCGACCGGGGCCCGGGTCGGGCTGGTCGGCCGCAATGGCAGCGGCAAGACCACGCTGTTCCGCGTCATCACCGGTGAGCTGGCGGCCGAGCACGGCAGCGTGCAGCACGCCCCGAAGGCCAGCATCGATCGGCTCGCCCAGGAAGCGCCGGGAGGGCCCGAAAGTCTCCTTGAAGTCGTGCTTAAGGCCGACCGCGAGCGATCCGAGCTCCTTGAGGCCGCGGAGCGCGCGACCGACGGGCATCGAATCGCAGAAATTCAGACCAGGCTTGCGGATATCGGCGCCCATTCGGCACCGGCCCGCGCAGCCGAGATCCTCGCCGGCCTCGGCTTTGCGCATGCCGATCAGGCGCGCGCGGCCAGCGAATTCTCCGGCGGTTGGCGCATGCGGCTTGCGCTTGCCGCCACGCTATTCGCCAAGCCCGATCTCCTGCTGCTCGACGAGCCGACCAACTATCTCGACCTCGAGGGCACACTCTGGCTGCAAGAGCACCTCGCCCGCTATCCGCACACCGTGATCATCATCAGCCACGACCGCGATCTGCTCGACCGCGCGGTCAACTGGATCCTGCATCTCGAAGCCGGCAAGCTCACGCTCTACCGCGGCGGCTATTCGGGGTTCGAGCGCCAACGGCGCGAGCGGCAGTTGCTCAACCGCAAGCTCGCCAAGCAGCAGGAGAGCGAGCGCAAGCGTCTCACCGCATTTGTCGAACGCTTTCGTGCCAAGGCCAGCAAGGCACGGCAGGCCCAGTCCCGTATCAAGCTGCTGGCAAAGCTCGAGCCGACGGCCGCGGCGGTCGCCGAGGAGGTCTTGCCGATTGAATTTCCTCCGCCGGCCAAGCCGCTCTCGCCGCCGATCATCGCGCTCGAGGCCGCGGCGGTCGGCTACGAGCCCGGCAAGCCGGTCTTGCGGCGGCTCAGCCTGCGCATCGATGACGATGACCGAATTGCGCTGCTTGGCCCCAACGGCAACGGCAAGTCCACTTTGGTCAAGCTCCTGGCCGGCCGCCTGCCGCCGATGGCAGGCAGGATCACGCGCGCCGACAAGCTCGAAATCGCCTATTTCGCCCAGCATCAGCTCGACGAGCTTGAGCCCGCGGACAGTGCCTTCGATCACCTGCGCCGCCGCATGCCGGATCAGAGTGAAGCAAAGGTGCGGGCGCGCGCCGGCGCCATCGGATTTCCCGGCGCCAAGGCCGACACGCCGGCCGGACAGCTGTCCGGCGGGGAACGCGCGCGGCTTCTGCTTGGTCTCGCCACCTTCGCGGGCGCCCATCTCATCGTGCTCGACGAGCCGACCAATCATCTCGATATCGACAGCCGTGCGGCGCTGATCAACGGCATCAACGACTTTCCGGGGGCGGTGATCCTGGTATCGCACGATCGCTATTTGATCGAGGCCTGCGCGGAACGACTATGGCTGGTGGCTGATGGCGGCGTTGTGGTCTTCGACGGCGACATCGACGACTACGGCGAGCTCGTCCTCGGTGAGCGCGGGGCCAAGGGCCCGCCGGCCGGCCAGCGCAGGGTGGCAAGCGCCCGCAGCGCAAGCGAAGCGCCGCGCGGCCGCAGCGAGCTCAGACGCGCGGCCGCCGAAAAGCGTGTCGAGCTCGCGCCACTGCGAAAGCGCATCGCCGAAGCCGAGGCCGCGGTCAAGCGGCTCACCGAAGAGATCGGCAAGATCGATGCGGCGATGGCGGAGCCGCAACTCTTCGCCCGCGATCCGGCGCGCGCTGCCCTGCTTGCCAAGGGGCGCGCCGAAGCAGCCGAGGCCTTGGCGCGTGCGGAGGACGATTGGCTCGAGGCGAGCGCGGCTTTCGAAGCAGAGATGGGTTGAAGCTACCCGCGAGGCGCGCGCTGTTAGGCCGAGCTGGCCTTCTTGGCCGGAGGCTTCTTCGCCTTGGCGGGCTCCGGCGGCGGCTCCTCGCCACGCTCGATCGAATAGAGGCGTCCGGCGGCGAAGCGATAGATGCCCGGTCGCGGACCGCTCGTGTAGGTCAGCGTTACCGAGCGCTCGCCGCGCTCATTGGTGCCGATCTCGACATTTCCTGGCGGCCCGGCACGGTTCACCACCTCGCACTCGGTCATTTCCAACGCAATCCCGCCGCGGGCTGCGCTGGCGTCGGCCCCAGCGCAGTGCCCCTGCGGATCGACGAAATCTGCCGCGGTCACTGGCCGCAGCTCGGTCTTCGGCGCTGCGCTCTTCAGGCTCAATGAATCGAAGCCCGCCCTCGGCAGCAGATTAAAGCTGCTCCCGCCATCGGAAGAGCACGCCGCCAGCACCGGTGCGGCCATCACGGCCAAGCCCAAGAGAACGCGCTTCGTGATCATGTTTCGATCTTGCCGCAGGGCCGTGATCCGGATCAACCTTATTCACTTGCGTTCCGATCACGGCGAAATCGCGATGGTTAAGGGCCGCGACAGGCCCGGGCGCCAGCGCCGAACAGGAGCTCAGGCCTTGCGCTGCCAACGGCCGCTGTCGTCCGGCTGCCAGTATGTGACCTCAAAGCCGCCCTGCTTGGCTTCGCTCCAGCGGGCGCGTGCAGCATCAACCGCATCGGGGTCCTCCCCGTCGAACAAAAGCACCACGCGGTCGTAGGCTGCCGCATCGGCCGGCAGCGGCGCGCCGTCGAGGAGAAAGCGCACATTGGCGCCGTTTGGATTGTCGTCGCGAACGGTCAGCAGGATCGGCTGCTCGCGCGCCTCAGCCTCGCGCCAGGTGACGTGCGGCAGAAAACTGTCGTCGCGAAACGTCCAAAGATGCCCGTCGAGCGCCTCCGCCCGCTCCTCGGAGGCGACCTGCACCACCACGCGCCAGCCGCGCTGCAGCGATCTTTCCAAGAGGCCCGGCAGCACGCGTTCGAGCGGCTGACCTTGCAAATGATAGAAGAGGATTTCGGTCATGCTCGCGCAGCCGTTGCCGGGCTGTTCATTTCTCGTAGTGGTCGGCTACCAGGCGATCGAGCAGGCGGACGCCGAAACCTGACGCCCAGCTCTTGTTGACGTCGGTCTGCGGCGAGGCCATGGCGGTGCCGGCTATATCGAGATGGGCCCACGGCGTCTTCTCGACAAAACGCTGCAACAGCTGCGCCGCCGTGATCGAGCCCCCATCGCGTCCGCCTGTGTTTTTCATATCCGCGAACTTGGAATCGATCTTCTTGTCGTATTCGGCGCCGAGCGGCATCCGCCAAACGCGCTCCCCGGTGGCCAGGCCCGCCTTCAAGAGGCGTTCGGCGAGCTTGTCGTCGTTGGCGAAGAGCCCGGCATGTTCGTGCCCGAGCGCAACCACGATGGCGCCCGTGAGCGTCGCCAGGTCGACCATGAATTTCGGTTTGAAACGCTTGTTCACGTAATGCAGGACGTCGGCGAGGACCAGCCGGCCCTCGGCATCGGTATTGATGATCTCGATCGTCTGTCCCGACATGGTGGTGACGATGTCGCCGGGCCGCTGCGCCTTGCCGTCGGGCATGTTCTCGACAATTCCGATCGCCCCCACCGCGTTGACGCGCGCGTTCCGCTCGGCGAGTGCCCGCAAAAGGCCGACCACGCAGGCGGCTCCTGCCATGTCGCCTTTCATGTCCTCCATGCCGCCTGCCGGCTTGATCGATATCCCGCCGGTATCGAAGCAGACGCCCTTGCCGATGAAAGCGACCGGATCGTCGGCCTTCTTGCCGCCGTTCCAGCGCATGATCACCAAGCGGCTCTCGTGCGCGGACCCCTGCCCCACCCCGAGCAGCGCATGCATGCCGAGCTTCTGCATCGCGGCGACGTCGAGCACCTCGACGACGACACCGAACTCCTTCAAGTCGCCGGCACGACGCGCAAACTCCTCGGGATGAAGCACATTGGCGGGCTCGTTGATGAGGTCGCGCGCGAGGATGACCCCATTGGCCACGGCATCGCGCGGCGCCAGCGCCTTCTCGGCCGCGCCCGCGCTCGCAACTGCGAACGTCACCACCACTTCCTTCGCCCGCTCCTCATCTTCCTTGCGCTTGGTCTTGTATCGATCGAACGCGTAGGCACGCAGCCGTAGGCCCAGCGCGAGATCGGCGACCTGGTCGGCCTTCATGGCTCCGCCGGCAAGATCGGTGAGGATTGTCGTCGCGGTCGCCGCGCCGGGAATCTTGCCCATGGCGATGCCGCCGAGCTTGATCAGATCCTCCTCCTTCAAATCGCGCGCCTTGCCGATGCCGAGAATGGTCAGTCGCTGCACATCGAGACCCGCGGGCGCGATGATCTCCAGAGCCGAGCCGTTCTTGCCTGTGAAACGGTCGGCCTCAGCTGCCCGCGTGACCAGATCGCCGGTCGGGGCCAAGGTCTTGCGGACGGCCGCGCCCAGCTTCAGTCCTTCCTCGCAGAACACGATGAGCACGCCCTTTGCGGGAGCCGCAAACGAGGCAAATTCGATCTTCACTGCGGTGGACATGAGCGGGCGGTCCTATGAGATGAAAGCCAAATCAAAGCATCCGAGCTTGCGCCGACGCCTGCGGTGCATGCCTGTAGGTTCTGTATGACCCGCGGCGGCGCCAATGCAAAGCCCCGGCCGCCCCGGGCCAATCGGAATCAGTGTTGGTCGGCTTTCGCCGCGGACCGCACGCCAACCCGTCCGCAATGTTCGCCTTCTTCTCTAAAGTGCTAACTTAAAGCTTTGTTCCTACACAACAAAGCAGGCGTCTCGGGCCTCCATCATGCGCCTCGATCCGCGACCCTAGGAGCTCAAGACAAGCTGGCTGAAAGGCACCTACTCAGGTGGGCTGCGGAGGCACAATGTAGAAGACGAATTGCTTCGATGTGCTCCGCCAGCCGAAGAACGATACGGTCAGGGTCTTCTCAACCCGCACGCTACCCGAGAAAATCTGCGCACTGCGTTCCACGTCGGAAATGCATACTTGATCCGCCGCAGAGCAGGCAGCGCCCCATCCGTCCCGCCTGCCTCGCAGAATTGTAAGCCACGGGGAGGCGGGCGATCCGAACCCCGGGCCAGCATCGGGATGATCCGGACTGTAGAAACTCGTCGCCTGCGAAAACCCAGTTACTCCTATGACGATCCGCAAAGGGCGACCGGTGGCCGCCCGCCAGGTTCGCGTCACTTCCTCGCCGACGATGCGGTCATAGGCGCGCCCGCTCTCGAGTCCGTTCACGTAATTAACCCATGCGACTACGGGTGCAGCGGCAAGTATTGCCATTGTCATGGTCGCGACGCCCGTGGCGACGCGCGCGGCCGTCAGGTGGGTCAGCTTCACCTCCTTGGGGGCGAGCAGCACGATCGGAAGCAGGAACCACGACGACATCGTCCACAAGGAGGTGAGCTTCACGCCGATGAGCGGCGCCGTCAGCGCCGGCAGCAGCAAGAATGACCCGAGGAGAATCACCAGCATCCGGCGGTCCGCATCCTGCGGCCAGATCACGAGAGCGAGCATGTCCTTGTCAGGACGCACCGCCGCCCCATACACCAAAAGTGGGAGGAGCACGTACCCAAGGGCACCCAGGAGATAGGCGATGATCGATCTCCACTCGTCCCAAGCCGAACCGCCGCCGTGGACCCCCACGGCGTACGCGAACGGCTCGAAGCCCGTCGTTGCCAGCCAATAGAGGTTCGGCGCGAGAACGACGAAACCGGCGAAAATGGAGACCCATGGCGCCGGTGACCGCAAGTATTCCCAACGGCGAGGATGCAGCATCGCGGCGACCACGAAGCCGCCGATAAGATAGATCGAATAGTATTTGGCGAGCATCGCCAAAGCCGCGGTTGCTCCCGCCAACGCCGACCAGCCGATCCGGCGTGTCGCAAAGGCGCGCAGGAAGCACAACGTGGCAATGGGCCAGGTCGACAGCTGCATCGGATTGGGCGAAAAGCGCTGGCCGTGAAATTGATAGAACGGGGTCAGCAGCAGCAGGAGCAGCACCAGCAGCCGTTTGTTGCTGTCGACATAGCGTCGGGCGATTCGATCGACGAAAAAGAGCCCGACAGCCGAATTGAGCATCGCCAGCAGGTGAAACGCCCATTCAGCCGTCGGAAAGATGCTGAACCAAATTGCTGCGACGAAAGCTGCAAGTGGCGGATGCTTCGAGTATCCGAGGGAGAGATTTTGGCTCCAGACGAATACCTCGGCCAGATCATCATTCAGTCCGACGGCCGAGTAGGCGACCACCTGGAAAGTGGTCCAAACCGCGATGAAAAGCCCAAGCAAGGCCAGTACGGCCCGGTCCTCGCGGTCGGGTTCAAACCATGAAAGAATCGCGGCTTCGCACGACAACCAGCCCCCGGGCGGCTGCCCATCGCTTATCAAATTGGCCACCCCCGCCTCCGAATGTCTGCGATACTAGCCCAGAATACCGCCCTGCAAAACCTATTGCCTTCACTAAAATTCGCGTCGTGAAGGGGTCTCCCGTTTGAGCGGCTCGCTGGCCGGCGGCGCCCAGCCTTGCGCGTCCTCGAAGCCCTTCGCATAGCGATAGAAGGTTCCCTCGAAATTGCCCAAGGCGATGACGAAGCCGGCCCAGCCGTCGATGAAGCCGAACTTGAAGATGTAGTGCTTCAGGAAAGCCCAGCATCCGTGCCCGAGCGCACCCGCCATCGACACGCGCTTGCGATCAAGCTTTGCCGCTCCGAGCGAGGAGTAGCGATTCATCTTCCTGATCACCTCCTCGAGCGAGGCAAAGGGGAATTGCCAGATCGCGTTCTGCAACGTTCCGACCGGCCTACCCTCGAGAACCTCGTATCCTTCGTGCACCGGGTCGAGGGTGTAGCGCATGCTGCCTTTGCGAAAGAGCTGCGGCTGGCGGAAGTTCGGATACCAACCCGAGCCGCGGATCCAGCGGCCCATCATGTAGTTGCGGCGGGGAACGCGGTAGACATCGTGCGGCGGCTCGCCGGCAAGCAGCCCCAATATCTCGTCGCGCACCGCTGGAGTGCAGCGTTCGTCGGCGTCCAAGCTGAAGATCCAGTCGTAGCGACAGGCTTCGACCGCCCGGTTGCGCAGGTCGCCAAAGCCCTGGAAGGGCACCTGCAGCACGCGCGCGCCGAGGCTTGCGGCGATCTCGGCGGTGGCATCGGTCGAGTTCGAATCGAGGACGACAATCTCGTCCGCCCACAGCACGCTCTCGACGGCCGCCCGGATCTTGGCCGCTTCGTTGAAGGTCAGAATGAAGGTCGATATTTTCTGCATGGCTGTTGGCGGACGGGCACGCAGGGGCCGAACCACGCCCCTGCAGCGCGTTCCGATCGAAAGGATGGGAATTCGCTTCGGAATATGCGCTATCAGTGCTCTCGCCGATTGGAAAGGTTCAGGGTCCTGGCGTCTTGGACGCGAGCGCTCGGTAAAATGCGTTGGTGGACCCGCGACGGCTCAGCAGGGCTGCAATCGAGCGGGTGCATCCAGGCGATTTAGGCCGCCGGACTGACACGCAGAACGGGATATTAACCATATCCCGACCGGTCCGGACCGCTCAGCCTTAACCCTTTGTTGTACATATGCAACAGGTCCGCCTTGGCGAGGCCACTTTGTTGCAGAATCTAGTCGCCTCGGGGGGCGGTTTCACCGTCAAGCGACAGCACTGGTAGGGGCGGAGGGGTCCGCCTTGGCGGCATTACCTTCTGTCGGTCGGGTGGAGCGTTATTGGGGTCGTACGGGCGGATGGGGTCGATCGGGCGTTATATTTTCCGCACCACTCTGGGTGCCTTCCTGGTCGTGCTCATCAGCGTAACGGCGTTGATGTGGATCACGCAGGCTCTGCGCGACTTCGACTTGATGACCAACGAGGGGCAGGGAATCCTCACCTTCGTCGGAGTGACCGGCCTGATCATCCCTCTCCTCGTCATGATCATCGCGCCGACCTCCTTCATGGTTGCCATGGCTTACGTGCTCCACAAGCTCGCAACGGACTCCGAGCTGATCGTGATGAACGCCGCCGGCATGCGGCCCTGGCATCTGTTCCGGCCCTTTCTGGCGGTCGCGATCATCGTTTCACTCTTGGTCGCGGTGATCGCCGCTTACCTCTCGCCCAAATGCCTGCGCGAGCTTTCCCGCTGGATCAGCCAAATACGCGCCGATCTCGTCACGCAAATCGTCCAGCCCGGCCGCTTCGTTCCCCTGTATTCCGGAGCATTGACCCTGCACATCCGCGAGCGGCTGCCGAACGGGCAACTGCTCGGGATATTCATCGACGATCAGCGCGACCCCAAGGAGCGCGTGACCTTCCTGGCCGAGCAGGGCGACATCATTACGCGCGACGGCGGAACCTATCTTCTGCTTGCCGATGGCAGTGTGCAGCGGCAAGAGAGCGGCGACCACGACCCGAGCATCGTGCAGTTCGACCGCTACGCCTTCGACCTGTCGCAGCTATCACCTCAGAGCGGCAGCAGCCCACAGAAATATTCCTCGCGTGAGCGCTACATCTGGGAGCTTTACACGCAGGACCCCAACGACCCCTCAATCGATGGCCGGCCCGAGCAGATGCGCGCCGAGTTGCACGACCGGATCACCGCCCCGCTTTATCCCTTGGTCATTGCGGTATTGACCTTTGCCTATCTGGGCGCGCCGCGCACCACGCGGCAGGGCCGAACCCTGTCCTTGCTCTCCGCGATTGGTGCAGTCGTGGTTCTGCGCGCCCTGGGCTTTGTCGGCGTGCTGGCCGGCACCCATGTCGCCGCTGCACTATTCATCCCCTATGTCGCGCTCGCCGTGGCGTTCGCTTTCGGCTACTGGGGAATATCCCGCGGCCTCGTTTTCGAGCCGCCGGCCATCATCGTCGATAGGGTCGCCGCGATTATGCAGCGGTTCTCCGATCGCATGGCCCGCGCGACAGGATAGCCGCCATGATCCCGGGCACGCTGGCGCGCTATTTCGGCCTGCGATTCCTCAATGCGGTGCTGGCCGTGTTTGTCGGCGCGATGCTGCTGGTCGCAATGATCGATTTCCTGGAAATGCTGCGCCGAACCGGCGACATTCCGGACGTATCGATTCTCCTGGTCGCCAAGATTACCGCCTTTCGTCTCCTCTTCGTCACCGAACGGATCATCCCGTTCGCCGTGCTGGTGGGCGCGATGTCCTGTTACTTGAACTTGTCGCGACGGCTCGAGCTGGTCGTGGCCCGCGCCGCCGGCATTTCCGCCTGGCAGTTCATCGCGCCGGCCCTGGTGCTCGCCCTCCTCATCGGCGTGGTCGCCACCGGGATCTACAATCCGATCTCGGCGGTCCTGCGCGAACGCTCGGTGCAGCTCGAAGATTCCATTTTCAACAACGGCAGCGCGCAAAGCTCCGGCGGCAGCTTCTGGGTACGCCAGCGTGCCGACGATGGGCAGGCCATCATCAGCGCAAAGGCGAGCCGGCAGCAGGGCATCGAGTTGGTCGGGGTCAGTGTCTTCAGATACGATGAAGCCGGACATTTCCGTGACCGCATCGAGGCCAAGAGTGCGACGCTCGAAGCCGGATCGTGGCGGCTGGATGGAGCACGCATCGATGCGAGCGGCGTGCCGCCGACAGCGTTCGACAGCTACCGGCTCAAGACGACCCTGACCCCGGAGCAGGTTCGCGAAAGCTTCGCCACGCCGGAAACCGTGCCATTTTGGCAACTTTCGTCATATATCAGACTCGCCGAGAACGCGGGCCTTGCCGCCTCCGCCTATCGGCTGCAGTACTATCAGCTTCTCGTGCAGCCGTTCTACTTCGCCTCGATGGTCCTTCTTGCAGCCTCGGTCAGCCTGCGTTTTTTCCGGTTTGGTGGCGTACAAAAGATGGTCCTGGGCGGCGTGGTGGGCGGCTTCTTTCTCTTTGTCCTGGCCAAAATCACCGGCGATTTGAGCAAAGCCGATCTCATGCCCCCGCTGGCGGCAGCGGCGCTGCCCGCACTGTTCGGGGGGGTGACCGGCCTGGTGACGCTTCTCTACCAGGAGGACGGCTGATGGCGCAGCCCTCCCCTCCGCAAAGCCAGAAACGGCATCGGCACCGAGCCGGCGGTATCGCGCTGCTGATGGCCGCGGTCGCGGTCGGCGCGCTCGGCTGCGCCGTTCCGGCGCGCGCCCAGCAGCAGCTCACCTTCCCGCCGCGACCCAAGCCGATCCCGCGGGCGCCGGCGAGCGCGGCGGCCGACAAGCAGATGCTCGTCCGCGCCGATGAGGTCGACTACGATTACACCAACTACCGCGTGTCGGCGGTCGGCAACGTGCAGATATATTACGCCGGATCGACGCTCGAGTCGGACCGCGTCATCTACGACCAGAAGACCAAGCGCCTGCACGCGGAGGGCAATGTCCGCCTCACCGACGCGGACGGCAAGGTCACGTATGGTCAGATCATCGACCTGAGCGACGATTTCCGTGACGGCTTTGTCGACTCGCTCCGACTCGATCTCCCCGAGCAGACTCGTGTCGCCTCCAGCCGCGCCGAGCGATCGAGCGGCAATTTCACCGTGTTCGAGAACGGAGTCTACACCGCCTGCGAACCCTGCAAGGACGATCCGCTGAAGCCGCCGGAATGGCAGGTGAAGGCGGCGCGGATCATTCACGACCAGGGCGAGAAGATGCTGTACTTCGAGGACGCCCGGCTCGAGTTCTACGGCGTGCCGCTCGCCTACATGCCCTACCTTTCGGCGCCCGATCCCACGGTCAAGCGCAAGACCGGCTTTCTGATGCCGCTCGCCTCCTCGAGCTCGCTTTACGGCGTCGGCGTATCCATTCCCTATTATTGGGCCCTCGCCCCCGATTACGACATCACCCTGGCTCCCACGATCACGACCCAGCAAGGGCCGCTGCTGCAGGGTGAATGGCGGCAGCGCCTGATCGACGGGGCGTACAGCATTCGTGCCGCCGGTATTTTCCAGCTCGACCCAAAGGTGTTCGCCAACGCCGGCGACACTCCGGGCGATCGCAACTTTCGCGGCAGCATCCAATCCAGCGGTCAGTTCAACCTTTCGGACAAATGGGTGTGGGGGTGGGACGCGACGGCGCTCACCGACAAGACCTTCCTGACCGACTACCGGCTCTCGCAATTCAACGTGAACTACAACACGCTGAGCCCGGTGCTGCGGCAGCCCGACTACGCCCTCTCCCAGCTCTATCTGACCGGTCGCGGCGATCGCAGCTATTTCGACGCGCGCACGATGTACTTCTACGGATTTACCAGCTCGGACGCGCAGGGCCAGATGCCGGTCGTGCTCCCGGTGATCGATCACGATTATACGCTCGACCAGCCGGTGCTCGGCGGCGAGCTCTCCTTCCACGATAATCTCACCTCGATCTCGCGGCAGTCGGCGAATTTCGATCCGATTTCCTCGCTCGCCATCAATAATGGCTTGTGTGCACTCAACACCGCCGACCCGGCGGCGGTGAACAAGACCAACTGCGTGCTGCGCGGCGTTCCCGGCCTCTACACCCGTCTATCGACCGAGGTGGACTGGCGGCGCACTTTCATCGACCCTTACGGACAGATGTTCACGCCCTTCTTCTCGTTCCGCGGCGACATCGCCTCGGTAGATGTGTTCAATCAGCCGGGCGTATCCAACTACATAAATACCGGCAACACCGACGTCGCCCGGGTCATGCCGACGGCCGGGCTCGAGTACAAGTATCCGTTCATCAGCGTGCAGTCGTGGGGGACGCAAACCCTCGAGCCGATCGCTCAGGTGATCTTGCGGCCCAACGAGACGCAAGTGAATGCGTTGCCGAACGAGGATGCACAGAGCCTGATCTTTGATGATTCCAACCTGTTCAAGGTCGACAAGTTCTCCGGCTGGGATCGCGTCGAGGGCGGCGGCCGCTCCAACGTTGGACTGCAGTACACGGCTCAGTTCAACCGCGGCGGGAACATCAATGTCCTGTTCGGCCAGTCTTATCAGTTGTTTGGGCAGAACTCGTTCGCCAACGGCGGGCTCACCAATACCGGCATAGACAGCGGCCTCGATACCACCAAGTCCGACTACGTGGCGCGCGCCTCCTACCAGCCCAATTCGACCTACATGTTCACGTCGCGATTCCGCTTCAACGAGTCGACTTTCGATGTGGAGAGAATGGAGCTTGAGAGCAGCGCCAATTTCGGCCGCTGGAATGCGTCGGTAATGTACGGGGACTACGCGGCCCAGCCGGCGCTCGGCCTCGACCAGCGGCAGGGGATACTCGCCAATGGTCGCTACAAGCTTACCGAGAACTGGGTGCTGCTCGGAGGCGCGCTCTACGACCTGCGCGCCGAAAAGTTCAGCCAGACCCAGATCGGGCTGGGCTATATCGACGATTGCCTCATCCTGGCGCTGGATTATATCACATCCTACGATTACAGCGGCTCCACGGCGGCCAATAACACGATATTCTTCACGCTCAGCCTGCGGACGCTGGGCGGCGCGTCGGTTGGCCAGGGCGTTTCCGCGATCAGCAACGGTCTCGCAGGCCTGCGCTGATGCACAAGGGCTCGAGGCACAGATGCTCGAGAACAGAAGCGTAAGTAATTTGGTGCAAAGAAAGCGCGGTTTTGTGTCACGCCTGGGTTGCGCCCCGGCGTGATCCGGAGGAAAACCTACCGGCTTCGGCCAGCGATGCTCAGCGAAGGCGCTCTTTCGATGAACACAACGATGGCAGCGATTCTCTCTTTGCCTCTGCCCACCTCCGGTTCCACAGCACGCGCGCTTGCTGCCGCGTTGGTCTTGGGGGCCGTAGTGGTGGCAGGCGGGGCGCAGGCCCAGACCGTCGTCGCCATCGTCAATGGTGAGCCGATCACCCAGCTCGATATCGACCAGCGCAGCAAGCTGCTCGAAGTGTCCTCCCCGACTCACAAGGCCCCGCCGCGCGCCGAGGTGCTGGACGAACTCATCAACGAGAAGCTGGAGATTCGCGAAGCCAAGCGCTGGGGAATAGATGCCTCCGACGACGATGTCAGTCAGGCCGTTACCCAGGCCGCGCAGAACCGCCAGATGAAGACCGATGACTTCATCCAGATGATGAAGCAGGCGGGCGTCGCCCCACAGACGTTCCGGGCCCGGTTGCGGGCGCAGATCGTGTGGCCGCCGCTGGTGCGCGGGCGCTTCCAGTCGACGCTGGAAACCTACGACAAGGATCCGCTTCTGCAGGAAATGATGGACAAGATGAAGCCCGATGATTCCGGGAACTTTGATTATACCCTGCGCCCCATATTGTTCATCGTTCCGCCGAACTCAACGGCAGCCGTTTACGACGATCGCAAGCGCGAGGCCGAAGACCTGCGGTCCAGGTTCCGCAGTTGTGACGAAGGCATCCCCTATGCGCGGTCGCTTGGAAGCGTGGTGGTGCGCGATCAGATCACCCGCGCGTCTGCGGATCTGCCGCCGGAAGCACGTAAGAGCCTCGACAGTGTTCCTGTAGGGCAATTGACCGCGCCGGAAATCACCAAGCTCGGCATCGAAATGTTTGCGATTTGCGCCAAGGAGATCGCCAAGGGCGACACATCCCCGACTAAGAAGCAGGCCAAAGACGCCGTATTCAACGAAAAGTTCGAAGCGCAATCGAAGAAATACCTGGCCCAGCTACGCCACGAAGCCCTGATCGAATATCCGGCATCGCCCGGCGGCAAATAGCGCGATGCCTGCCTCTCTGGCGCTGACGCTGGGCGAAGCGTCGGGAATTGGTCTCGATATCACCCTCGCGGCCTGGGCGCGGCGCGCCGAGCTCGCGCTGCCTCCGTTCTATCTTATCGCCGATCCGGGGCATCTTGGCGAGCGAGCCAAGGCTCTCCGCCTCGATGTCCCGATGACCGTGGTCGCTCCCTGCCGGGCGCGAGAAGCGTTTGCGACGTCTCTTCCGGTGGTAGATGTCGGCGTCAAGGTCACCGCGAGAGCCGGCGAGCCCGACGCCACCAGCGCGCCGGCCGCAATCGCCGCGATCGAGCGCGCCGTCGCCGATGTGACCGCCGGAAGAGCCGCCGCCATCGTCACCAATCCGATCGCCAAGAACGTCCTCTACCGATCCGGTTTTGCCGAGCCTGGACATACCGAATTCCTGGCCAAGCTCGCGCAGGGCACCTCGGTCAAGCCGCTGCATCCGGTAATGATGCTATGGTCGCCGGAGCTTGCTGTCGTGCCGGTCACCATCCATCTGCCTCTGCGCGAGGTGGTGAGCCGGCTTTCGGCGGAGCTGATCGTCGAGACCGGACGGATCGTGGCCCGCGATCTCACCACCCGGTTTGGGCTCGCACGCCCGCGCCTTGCTGTCGCCGGCCTCAACCCGCATGCGGGCGAGGAGGGCGCGCTCGGCAAGGAAGACCTCGAGCTCGTGCGGCCGGCCGTCGACCAATTGCAGTCCGAGGGCGTCGATGCGCGGGGACCGCTGCCCGCCGATACTTTGTTTCACGCCGCCGCCCGCTCGAGCTATGACGCCGTGCTCGCCATGTACCACGATCAGGCGCTGATCCCGATCAAGACGCTCGCGTTCGACCACGCGGTCAATGTCACGCTCGGCCTGCCCTTCATCCGCACCTCGCCGGATCATGGCACAGCGTTCGATATTGCGGGCTCCGGCCGTGCCGACCCCGCAAGCCTCATTGCGGCTATCCGGCTCGCGGCGCGGCTGTCCGCGGAATCGGAATCGCGGCACATCGCGCCCAACGCATGAGTGCGGTCGATGGCCTGCCGCCCCTGCGGGAGGTGATCCGCCGCCATGGCCTGCGGGCAAAACGATCGCTCGGGCAGAATTTCCTGCTCGACCTCAACCTCACAGCGCGTATCGCTCGGGCGGCCGGCCCACTCGATGGCGTCACGGTGGTCGAGATCGGCCCCGGTCCGGGCGGCCTCACGCGGGCCCTGTTGGCGCAAGGCGCGCGGGAGGTCATTGCGGTCGAGCGCGATGCGCGCGCCGTCGCAGCGCTTGCGGAAATCGCCGCGCACTATCCCGGACGCCTCGAGATTGTTGAGGCCGATGCGCTCGACTTCGATCCTCGCGATCGCCTCGGTGATGTGCGGGCGCGCATCATCGCCAACCTTCCGTACAACATCGCCACCGCTCTGCTGGTCGGCTGGCTTACGCTCGAGCCTTGGCCGCCCTGGTATGACCGGCTCACTCTCATGTTCCAGCGCGAGGTCGCCGAGCGCATCACCGCGCGGCCCGGCACCAAGAGCTACGGGCGGCTGTCGGTGCTCGCCGGCTGGCGCAGCGAAGCCCGTATCCTGTTTGATATCGCCGCCTCGGCCTTCGTGCCGGCGCCCAAGGTCACCTCCTCGCTGGTCGAGCTTGTCCCGCGTGCCGCGCCACTCGCCTGCGATGCGACGGCCCTGCAGCAGGTCACGCAGGCTGCCTTCGGTCAGCGGCGCAAGATGCTGCGGCAAAGCCTGAAGTCGTTGGGCGGCGAGCCTTCGGCATTGCTGGCGGCGGCCGGCATCGCCGCGACCGCGCGCGCCGAGGAGGTGCCGATCGACGGCTTTGTGGCTTTGGCCCGTCTCTGCACGCCGGCAATCGCCGCCAGCTGAAGCAAACGATCAGAGCTGCGACTGCAGCCCGCGGACGAAGGCTGAAAGGCCGACCTGCCGCTCGCGCTTCAGGCGCTCGGCGGCGAGAATCGACTGCACCTCGATGAAAGTGCGATCGATATCCTTGTTGATAACCACGTAGTCGTATTCCGGCCAGTGACTCAATTCATCGAAAGCCTTCGCCATGCGGCCGCGGATCACCTCGGCGGAATCCTGCGCCCGGCTGTGCAGGCGACGTTCGAGCTCCGCGACCGAGGGCGGCAGCACGAACACGCTGACAAGATCGCCTCTCGCCTTTTCGCGCACCTGCTGCGTGCCTTGCCAATCGATGTCGAACAGCACATCACGCCCGCGCGCCAGCGCCGCCTCAACCGGATCCCGGGGGGTGCCATAGCGATTGCCGAACACCTGCGCCCATTCCAAGAGGCCATTGCTCTGCACCATCTTGTCGAAGCTTGCGTCGTCGACGAAGTGGTAGTGCTCGCCCTCGACCTCGCCGGGACGCTGCTTGCGGGTGGTCATCGAAACCGAAAGGTCCACCATCGGGTCCGCCGCCAGGAGCTTGCGCGACAGCGTCGTCTTGCCGGCCCCCGAGGGGGAGGACAGCACAAGCATCAGCCCGCGGCGGGCGATCGTGGCATTCTGGTCGGCCGTCACCATGGGGGTGCTTTGCGCGAGCTTCGGAGGCAAAGGGGCACTAGCAAGTATATGATTCTCGTGGCGCTTATCGATTTGAAATTCCTGAAATGAGGTCGCCGCACCCGGTGCAGGAATTTCAAATTGGCGGCACAGGCGCTATTCCAGGTTCTGCACCTGCTCACGGAACTGCTCGACCACGCTCTTGAGCTCGAGGCCAATCTTGGTCAGCTCGATGTCGTTGGACTTGGAGCAGAGCGTGTTGGCCTCCCGATTGAGCTCCTGAGCGAGAAAATCGAGCCGGCGCCCGATCGAACCGCCCTGGACGATCAGGTGACCCGCCTGTGCCACATGTGAAGCGAGGCGATCGAGCTCTTCGCGAATGTCGGCCTTTGTGGCGATCAAGATCGCCTCCTGATGCAGCCGATCAGGATCGAAGCGGTTGGACGTTTCGAGCAGCGCCGCGACCTGCTCGGCGATGCGCGCCTTGATGGCTTCCGGACGCCGACCGGGTGCCGCATCGGCGCGCGCCGCAAGCCCTGCGATCTCCTTCAGGCGCAGCGTCAGGATCTCGCTCAAGGCCGCGCCCTCGTGCCGGCGCATGGCGGCAAGCTCGCTCAGCGCAGCGCCAAAGCCCGCAACCACCGCTGCCTCCGCAGCATGCCGGTCCTCCTCCTTTTCGTCCTCGTCGATGACCTCGATCACTCCTTTGAGCGCGAGTATGCCGTCGAGCCGCGGCGGAGCCGCCTCGACCTGGTCGGCGAGCCTGCGGATGGTCGCGAGCGCGGCCGCCAGCACCGGCTCATTGACCCGCACGATCGGCGCAACCCCTTGCCGCTCGACCGTGAGGGTTGCGTAGACGGTGCCACGGGACAGAGCTTCGGCAGCGCGGCTGCGCACCGGAATCTCCACTGCGTCCCAGCCAGGTGGCAGGCGCAGCCGCACATCGAGCCCTTTGGCGTTCACCGACTTCAGCTCCCACGCCCAGGCATAGGATCCGCTGACGCCGTGACCACGGGCGAAGCCGGTCATGCTCGAAAGCGCCATCGGCATCGCCTGCACGCGACTTTCCAAGGATTCGGAGCGCGACCTTAGCGGCGGGAACCGGCGGTCACAAGAGCACCGGGATCGTTGCGAGGCCTGTCGAAGAAGAGTCTGCCGGCGCCAAGCGGTCCCGCAAGTAAGGATGGGTGGCGGCTGTCCGCCGACGGGTCGTCGCAGAAAAAATTCGCGCCCTCAAGCCGATCGAATTCTCATTGGGATTGGGGTCTCGGCTGCCGCTTCTGGGCAGGCGTAGCGGGCTTTGCCGGCGCCGACGCCCGCGCCGGGGCCAGAGCATCATCGGCGGCGGCCGAGTCCTTGGCATCCTGTTCTATCGTGCGCAATTTGCCGACGTTCTTCTGGTGCTGGTCGTAGCTTTCAGAAAAGGTATGGCCGCCGGTGCCGTCAGCGACAAAATAGAGCTCCTTGGTGCGCGCCGGATTGGCGGCGGCCTCGAGCGAGGCGCGTCCCGGATTGGTGATGGGACCGGGCGGCAAACCGTCGATGATGTAGGTGTTGTAGGGTGTCGGCTGATCCTTTTCGCTCTTCGTGATCGGATGGTCGAGCCGGCCCTTGCCGAAAACCAAGCCGTAGATGATGGTCGGGTCCGACTGCAGGCGCATCTTCTGCTTCAGGCGGTTCACGAACACGGCCGCAACGCGCGTCCGCTCCTCCGGCTTGCCGGTTTCCTTCTCGATGATCGAGGCCAGGATCACCAACTGCTCGGGTGTCTTCAGCGGCAAATCCGGACTGCGGTGGTCCCAGATTTCCTTGAGCAGCCGCTGCTGGGCCGCCTGCATGCGCTGGATCAACTGCTCGCGCGTCGCCCCCCGGCTTTCGTTATAGGTCCCCGGCAGCAAGCTTCCCTCACGCGGGACCTCGCTGATCGTGCCGCTGAGCACATCGCTGTCCAGCAAAACCTGCACGACTTGCTCGGACGTCAGCCCTTCTGCAATCGTGATCGGATGCTGGACGACCTTGCCCTCCACCATCGTCTCCACCACGTCGCGGACGCTGGCATGCTTGGGGAAGAGATACTCGCCGAATTTGAGCTCGGTGCGCGCTTTCATGGCGAAGACACTGCCGACGAAAACCAGGTTGCTCTGGTTCATCACCCCTTCGCGCCGCAGGAGATCAGCGATTTCCATCAGGCCGAGCCGGGGTGGAATGTTGACCACCTTGTCCTCTTCGAGTGGGCCGGCCGCCTCAAACCGGCTCTTGCCCATGGCGAACAACGTTGCGCCGGCGAGCACCAGCACGATCAGGATCGTGAAGACGGCGTTGCCGGCCACGACGACTGGGTTGCGCGCGCGCCCGGAGCGCCGGGTCGGTACCGCCACATGCTCGGGCTCGAGCGCCGCACGTGGGCTGCGCGGGGTGATGCGCCTCTGCTCCGGCTTTTGCTCCATGAGCGATGCACCAATTCCTTCGGCCTGCCGCCCATAAGCGGACGAATCAGTTTCCCCGCCGGCGCGGCCAAACAAACGGCCAGACGGCGCAGACCGATCGAAGCTCGTGGATCTGCCCACGCCCGGCCCCGACGATATCTCATCGAGCGGCAGAGTTGAGGCGGATCGATGGCGCCCAATGGCCGTGTCCCCACGATCCGCTCTGCGTGCCGGTTGTGCCGCCGCGGAATGCTCGCCGGCTCTAGACAGGTGCCCGTCGCCGTTCGGGTTGGTGGCAGGCAACCGCCCCGGCTTGGGCGCCGATCCGTTGGACTTCTGCCCAGCCGCCGAACGAGCCGATTCCTTATCGAGATCCTGTGGGCTCGGCACCGAATGTGAGCTCAGCGGCCCATCGGGCCACTTCGGCCGGCTCGAAATAAAAGTCGGCGTGGAAGCACGCGGACGAGCCGGGCTTCTGCCGCTGCCTTCCGGCGGCACGTTTCGCGAACTCACCCGCCCTACCCCACAGCGATGCCCGCCATGGCTCCGGACGCGCCACGGCCGGTGTTAACTCTGCGTACAATCCCACCGCTGTTTGGAATTTCGCAGACTTTTGTCGGTTTGCCCACTGAATTTCGTCGACGTTCCAAGGTCAGCGTTAAGAGCGCAGCGGGCTTGTAATTCTGAATGTGGCAAAAGGGTGGAGTCGTGCTCCCGCTCCACCTCTATTCCGGCAGGCGACGAAACACGAGCGAAGCATTGGTGCCGCCGAATCCGAACGAGTTCGATAGTGCCACGTCGACGCGGCGCTTCTTGGCGCGGTGCGGCACGAGATCGATGGCCGTTTCGACTGATGGGTTGTCCAGATTGAGGGTCGGGGGCACGACCTGGTCGCGAATGGCGAGAATAGAGAAGATTGCTTCGACCGCGCCGGCGGCTCCCAGCAGGTGCCCGATCGAAGATTTGGTCGAGGACATGCTTAGCCGGTCGGTCGTGTTGCCGATCAGGCGATGCACCGCCCCAATCTCGATCTCATCGCCGACCGGGGTCGAGGTGCCATGGGCATTGATATAATCAACCTCCGCCGGCGAGATCATGGCACGCTTCAAAGCCGCCTGCATGCAGCGCAATGCGCCGTCCCCGTCGGGCGACGGCGCGGTGACGTGATAGGCGTCGCCCGATAAGCCGTAGCCGACCAGCTCGGCATAGATCTTGGCGCCGCGGCGCCGCGCATGCTCATATTCCTCGAGCACCACGATGCCGGCGCCCTCGCCGAGGACGAAGCCGTCGCGGTCCTTGTCGTAGGGGCGCGAAGCGCGCGTCGGCTGTTCGTTGAAGCCGGTGGAAAGAGCCCGCGCGGCCGCAAAGCCGGCGATGGAAATCCGATTGACCGGCGACTCCGCCCCGCCTGCCACCATGACGTCGGCGTCTCCAAGCGCGATGAGCCGTCCGGCATCGCCGATGGCATGCGAGCCGGTCGAGCACGCGGTCACTACCGCATGATTGGGACCTTTCAGCCCGAACTCGATCGAGGCGCATCCGGACGCCAGATTGATGATGCGTCCGGGTATGAAGAAAGGAGAGACGCGGCGCGGCCCGCGCTCCTTCAGCACGATCGCGGTCTCGGCGATGCCCTCGATGCCGCCAATACCGGAACCGATCAGCACCCCGGAAGTGATTTGATCCTCGTACGCGGTCGGCCGCCAGCCCGCGTCGTCCAGCGCTTGTCGCACCGCACACATGGCAAACACGATGAACGGATCGAACTTACGTTGGTCCTTCGGCTCCATCCATTGGTCAGGATTGTAAGTGCCCTCGCTGCCATCGCCGCGTGGAACCTGGCAGGCGAACTTCACCGGCAGGTCGGAAACGTCGAAATGCGCGATGTGTCGGGCGCCGCTCTCCCCCGCGAGCAGGCGCTGCCAGGAGAGCTCGACGCCGCAAGCAAGCGGTGACAGCATTCCGAGCCCAGTGACAACCACACGTCTCATCTTTAATTCCTCGCGCGCTAGTGTCCCGGTTCCGACGTTCGTATCAGTTCGCAGCGCTGATGTTTACGAACCTCGGAACCAAACGGACACGAGCAACTATCTGATTTCTGGTGCGGCGTTGGTTTTGAACTTCCTATAAAACACTCGCCGCAATGGTGATCGGAACGTCAAAACCGCCGCACGAGTGCCGCTGCATATGCGGCAAGCTCGTTTCAGGAACATCAAGTCGAAAGCGGCAGTAGAATTATAGACCTGCTCGTGCCCTCTATATTTCCGAAGTTCGTGTCCCAGGGTGCCGCGATGTATCATGAACTTCGAAAAGCCGCCGAAGGCGGGCCGCCCCATACCCGTCAGGAGCAGACTTAACCCGCTTTCGAGCGCCACGGTATCGCCCGGGCGCACCTCAAACGCTGCGGGCACACATGGGGGGCGGTTTGGCAGGCGCAAGATCGGCCGAAACGGAGTCCCGCCGAGCCAGCGACCGCGCTGCCGCTTTCGCGCGTGCATCCAATCTGCGCGCGCCGAACAGCGTCTTCACGACTGGGCCAAGCCGCTCGTCATATCGGACAACAGCCGGCGTTCAGCTCTTTGCGTTCTTTTCAAGAAATTTGACGGCATCACCGACAGTCAGAATGGTTTCGGCGGCATCGTCGGGAATTTCGCAACCGAACTCCTCCTCGAAGGCCATGACGAGCTCCACCGTATCGAGACTGTCGGCGCCGAGATCGTCGATGAAGCTCGCGCTGTCGGTGACCTTGTCGGCTTCAACACCCAAGTGCTCAACCACGATCTTCTTTACCCGCTCGCCAATGTCACTCATCGCTGCACCCTCTTAATCCTCGGATTGGGCTCGGTCGGTCAGCGTCCGCGAGCCTTGTGAAATCGGCTTGTCGTGGTGTTCCGCGCCGGACCTCCAAGTCGCGAGCCGACTTGAACGATCACACCGCCCCTGTGGGTCTGCCCAGCCAAACCAAAGTTCGGTTACCACACTTCAAATGCCTTGGCCAGCACACGGTGCAGACCCAAGAAGTCCATCAAATCATGGCCATTCCACCGTTCACGTGCAGCGTCTGCCCGGTGATATAGGAGGCCTCCTCTGAGGCGAGAAACACCGTCGCGGCCGCAACATCGGCGGCCTCGCCGAGGCGGCCGGCCGGAACCCGCCCAAGGATCGTCTCGCGCTGTTTCGCGTTGAGCTTGTCGGTCATGGGCGTGGCGATGAACCCCGGCGCGATGCAATTGGCGGTAATGCTGCGCCGCGCATATTCCTGCGCCACCGATTTGATCATCCCGATCATACCGGCCTTGGCGGCCGCATAATTGCCCTGCCCCGGATTCCCGGTCGCGGCCACCACAGAGGTGATACCAATAATGCGCCCGAAGCGCCGGCGCATCATGCCGCGGATGGCCGCTCGTGCCAGGCGAAAGCTTGCCGAGAGGTTGACGGCGATGACTTCGTCCCAGGCCTCGTCGCTCAACTGAACCAAGAGATTGTCCCGGGTGATCCCGGCGTTGGCGACCAGGATGTCGAGCTTGCCCATCCGCTCCTCACAAGCGGGAACCAACGCTTCGACCGCTTCCTTGTGGGCGAGATTTGCGACCACCACAAGGGCGCGTTCCTTGAGCTCCGCCGCGAGCTCATCGAGCACCTCGGCGCGCGTGCCGGAGAGCGCCACCACGGCGCCTTGCCGGTGCAGCGCACGGGCGATCTCCCGGCCGAGCCCGCCGGTCGCGCCGGTGACGAGCGCCGTCTTGCCGCTCAAGTCGAACATCCATCAGCTCCTTCACTGCGGGGTTGGGCGGTCTCTATAACCGATCGGCGGCCTCAGCCGCGTGCGGCCTTGAAGGCGGCGACCTCTTCGGGCGTGCCGATGCTGATACCGCTCGCCCCCTCGACGATGCGCTTGGTCAGGCCGGATAGGACCTTGCCGGAACCGACTTCATAGAACGTCGTCACGCCGGCGGCCGCCATGTAGGTAATCGATTCGCGCCAGCGCACGTTTCCGGTCACCTGCTCGACAAGTCCGCGGGCGATCTCCTGCGGATCGCTGGTCGCGCGTGCAAGGACGTTGGCGACGAGGGGCACAACCGGCGGCTTGATCGTGACGGCGGCGAGCGCCTCGCGCATGACCGCGGCCGCCGGCTGCATCAGCGCGGAATGGAACGCGCTGGAGACCGGCAACATCATGGCGCGGCGGACACCCTTGTGCTTGGCGATCGCGACCGCCCGCTCGACCGCGGCCTTGTCGCCGGAAACGACGACCTGTCCGCCGCCATTGTCGTTGGCGGCTTGGCAAACTTGGCCTTCAGCGGCTTCAGCCGCAATCGCTGCGGCCAGCTCGAAATCGACTCCCAAGAGCGCCGCCATGGCACCGTGACCTGCCGGCACCGCGCGCGCCATGGCAAGCCCGCGGGTCCGCACGAGCCGGGCCGCGTCGGTAATCGAAATCGCGCCGGTTGCCGCCAAGGCGGCATATTCACCGACCGAATGGCCGGCGACGAACTGAGCATCTCGTGCGAGATCGAGCCCAGCCTCCCTTTCCAGCACCGCGATAGCCGCGAGCGAAACCGCAACCAGCGCCGGTTGGGTGTTCTCGGTGAGGGTTAGCCTGTCGGCCGGTCCGTTCCACATGGTGGGCGTAAGCGGCTCGTCGAGCGCGGCATCGATCTCAGCGAAAACTCGGGCGGCGACCGGAAAGGCATCGGCGAGCGCTTTGCCCATGCCGACTGACTGACTGCCTTGCCCCGGAAACACGAACGCGACTGCCATGAGACCCCTCGCTGCCCCGCCCCGGCGTTCCGGAGCGGGAGAGCGCCTAGCGCAAGTGCCAGCGCTCCGGCAACCCGTTTCGTAAAGGTTTGAGAAACCCTTCTTTATAACCGCCCGACAATCCCGCCTGGGCTAGGCTTCCTCCCGCGTGGGCAAGATCGTCGGCCGAAGCTTATGGAACACTCCGAATCTCCGTTGATCACCGACGCGGACCTCGCACGCGCCCGGGACGACGTGGCATTCCGCCAGCAGCTGCTGACCAGGACCCTCGATCTCCTGCTCGCCGAGCTCAGCAAGCTGCGGCGCAGCCCCAGTAGTGGGGCCCGCGCCGATCAGGTGCGCGAAGGAGTGGAGCTCGCAGTCAAGCTCGCCGAAATCCTGCGGCGGACTCCAGGGGCTCCCAGGGCGGCCTGAATCGGCAACCAGAGCGCCGCTAAGCCTGCACCGCAACGCTTGCTTGCCTTTTCGTCGAAACCGCCTATAAGGCTGCCTCCGCTCAATTTCCGGCCGGGAGCTGAACGGACGGCCACTCGCCGTTTCCAACGGATTTGCCTGGGCAAGGCCAGTCTCGCGGAGGTGGGCGATGCGGCAGGACCTGATGGTCCGGCGTCCCCTGTTCTCGCCTTCTTTGAAGCTTTCGAGCCTTTCCCGAAAGGGCTTGAAGGGCTACGCGCCGGGATGAGCACGAGTGACAAGGGAAAGGATTCTGCATGCCCCTTTACGAGCACGTGTTCCTTGCGCGCCAGGATGTCAGCGCGCAACAGGTGGAAGAATTGACCGCCCAGCTCAGCGGCGTGATCTCGCAGCTTGGCGGCAAGATCACCAAGGTCGAGCAGTGGGGGGTCAAATCGCTCGCCTACCGGGTGCACAAGAACCGCAAGGCGCATTTCACCTTCATGAATGTCGATGCGCCGGCCGCCGCGCTCAGCGAGATCGAGCGTCAGGAACGGCTGAACGAGGACGTGCTGCGCTACCTGACGATCCGCGTCGAAGAGCATGAAGAAGGCCCTTCGGCGATGATGCGCAAATCTGACCGCGACCGCGACGACCGCGGCGGGTTCCGGGACCGCGACGATCGTGGTGGTTTCCGTGATCGCGATCGGGGCGATCGCCGGCCGCGCGACCGTGACCGCGACAGCCGCCCGCCGCGCGATGAGAGCGCCGATAGCGCGGCCGCCGAGACGGAGGAATAACCAATGGCTTTCTCACCGATGCAGGCCCGCCGGCCGTTCTTTCGTCGCCGCAAGACCTGTCCGTTCTCCGGCGCCAACGCCCCGAAGATCGACTACAAGGACGTGAAGCTCCTGCAGCGCTATGTCTCCGAGCGTGGCAAGATCGTTCCGAGCCGCATCACCGCGGTCTCGGCCAAGAAGCAGCGGGAACTGGCGCAGGCGATCAAGCGCGCGCGTTTCCTCGGCCTCTTGACCTATGTGATCCGCTAGACGGTAGTGATAGTAACAATCGCCGCACCAATTTAGCGGAGACTTAAGACTTATGAGGTTGGGACGGGCTCTGATCCGTCTCTAACCGCTGACGAAGCGGGACAGCTGGCAATGGACAAGGTCGTTCGCGTCGCCCTGGCGGATTATCCGCGCAAAGCCCCGCAGCTTCAGCACCGTCCCGCCTGCCAGGAGCCTTCGATCTCCCGGCGAGGTGCCGTTGCTTTTTTTTCGCCGGACGCCCTGAAGCGCCAGCGTTAGCGTCAAGGAGAACACCGATGGAAGTCATCTTGCTCGAAAGAATCCCCAAGCTTGGACAGATGGGCGATGTGGTGCGCGTGAAGGACGGGTTCGCCCGCAACTTTCTTCTGCCCAAGGGCAAGGCGCTCCGCGCCAGCGAGGCCAACCGCTCCCGCTTCGAAGCCATGAAGATCGAGCTCGAAGCGCGCAACCTTAAGCAACGCGGCGAGGCTGAAAAGGTCGCCGAACGGCTCAACGGCCAAAGCTTCATCGTCCTGCGGCAGGCGGCGGAAGGCGGCCAGCTCTACGGCTCGGTCTCGCCGCGTGACCTGGTTGCCCTGGTCACGGAAAAGGGTTTCGCGGTCGAGCGCTCGCAGATCGTTCTCAACACGCCGATCAAGATGATCGGTCTGTATCAGGTTCCGATCTCCCTGCATCCGGAAGTCGAGGTGACCATCAGCGTCGCGGTCGCACGCAGCACCGACGAAGCCGAGCGGCTCCAGCGCGGCGAGGACATCTCCGCCAGCCGCGAGGAAGCCGCCGATCAGGCTGCGGCGGCGGAGGCATTCTTCGAGCCGGAGGCGATCGAGGCGATGCGCTCGGAGGCGGGGGAGACGGCAGAACCCGACACGGCCGGGACCAATCCGGCCGGCTAGCCCGGTCACTATTCCTCATTCCTCGAATTCCTCGAGCGGCGGCCGGGTCGGCGCCGGTGGTGGCGGCGCGGCCACAGGTTTGGCTTCCGCCGTGGCAGGGCGGCCCCTCACCGCTGCGGCTGCATCCCGTCCTCCGATCGTCGCCTGCGGGGTTGGCGCTGCGCTTGCTGCAGCGGCCGGTGCGGCCGTCCGTTTCGGCTGCGACGGCGTGGGTGCCCGCTCGGGGGCGGCCGAGGACAGGTACGTTGCCATGCTCGAAGCCATCTCCGAGCCGATCGTGTAGTGCTCGCGCAGGAAGCTTGCGCTCGCGCCCCTGACCTCTCGCGTGCTGCGATGGCAGTTGGCGCACACCTCGGAGAAGATTTGCGCGGCAGACTTGCCGGCATCGAGGTTTTGCCCGAGCGCCGGCGCTGAAGCCACGACGGCCATCAGCCCGAGCGGCCAGATCAGAAAAGGACGAGCCCGCGACACGTTGCTCCCCCGCTGTCGGGCCGGCCGGGGGCGCGACTGCACCACCATCCCAACCGATGGACGGGCCAGCTCCGAGCCCGGTCCCGGCCTCCACATCTCCGCCCCCAGCGGCAATCTGCCGTCCCTCTTCCGCATGAGCAACCAATTCCACCTGTCGCGCATTCAAAAATCGGATTATTATACGCAGGGGAAACGGCAATTGTCGGATTTGAGACAAACTGCCGTTCGCGGCAACGCCGGTGGACGCTAATTGTGTCGAGCACGTGGCGTCCCAGCCGGTGCTGCACCTTGGGACACGGCCATGAATCGGTTGGTCCGGGTGGCACTGAAAAGGTTCGTTCGTGCGGGGAATCTTCGGATCACGACCGCGCGGGGAAAGACTTACACCCTCGGTGACGGCAAAGGTCCGCCCATTGCGTTGCGGTTTGCCACGGCGGCGGCGGAGCGTGGGGTTATTCTCGATCCTGAGCTCAAGCTCGGCGAGACCTATATGGATGGCACGCTGATCGTCGAGGAAGGGTCAATCGCCGACATCCTGGCGATCCTGCAAAGCCCGACCGCGCGGCCGCCGTTCTGGGCCCGACCCATGTGGCTCGTGCGCTACCTCCGTCGGCCGCTCGCGCAGTTCAATGTGCGCCGCCGGGCGCGGCGCAATGTCGCGCATCACTATAATCTCGATGACCAGCTCTACTCGCTCTTTCTCGACGCCGACCGGCAATACAGCTGCGCCTATTTCGAGACTCCCGATCAGTCGCTCGACGATGCCCAGCTCGCCAAGCGCCGGCATCTGGCCGCCAAGCTGCTGATCCGGCCTGGCCACCACGTGCTCGACATCGGCTGTGGCTGGGGCGGGCTTGCGCTCTATATGGCGGAGAACTGCGGCAGCCGGGTCACCGGCATCACCCTCTCTGAGCAGCAGCTTGCCGTGGCGCGTGGTCGCGCCGCCGACAAGGGCTGTGCCGAACGGGTCGAGTTCCGCCTGCAGGACTACCGCGAGGTGGCCGGTTCCTTCGATCGCATCGTCTCGGTCGGCATGTTCGAGCATGTAGGCGCGCGCTTCTATGACGAGTACTTTCGCAAGTGTCGCGCCGCTCTTGCCGACGACGGCATCATGCTTCTGCATTCGATCGGCCGCTCCGAAGGTCCGAATGTCACCAATCCGTGGATCGCCAAATACATCTTCCCCGGCGGCTACATCCCGGCGCTTTCCGAGGTTCTGCCGGCAATCGAGCGCGCCGGCCTGCTCGTCACCGATATCGAGATCCTTCGCCTCCATTATGCGGAGACCCTCAAAGCCTGGCGCCAACGCTTTCTCGCCCACAGCGAAGAGGTCGAGCGGATCTATGATCAGCGCTTCGTGCGGATGTGGGAATTCTATCTCGCCGCCTCGGAAATGGCGTTTCGCGAGCAGGCGCTGATGGTCATGCAGATACAGCTGACCAAACGCCAAGGGGTGGTGCCGATGACCCGCGACTACATTGCGCGTGAGGAGAGCCGCCTGCGTGCCCTGGAGGGCGGACAGCGCCCGCCGCTTCGGCTCGCCGGGGAATGAGACAGGCCCAATCCGCGCAATGCCGGTCGAGCGCAACGGAAAGCAAGAAGGCAGGAAAGCAAGCTTGTGCAAGCCGTGAGTATCGGGGACAGCGGCGCGGCAGTGCATGGCGAATCACCCCGCGGGTGCTACACCGCGCGCCCGAGTTTGGAGTGACCCGTTAGTTTCGCGTAAGGCATTCAGTCGGCACATTTGGTCTAAGGTCGCGTAACGCCACGCTTTCGTCCGATTGCACCGTCACCGCTGGCAAATCATGGCACCACTTGATTCGACCGCGCGCCGGCCGGCGCCCGAAGCTGCGCCCGCCTATCGCATGGCTCCGCACAATATCGAGGCCGAGCAGGCCCTGCTCGGGGCCATTCTGGTCAACAATGAGGCGCTCTACCGGGTCGCCGACTTTCTCGAGCCGGCTCATTTCTTCGAGCCGATCCATCAGCAGATCTTCGATTCCGCCCGCAGCCTGATCCGCACCGGCAAGCTCGCCTCGCCGATCACCCTGAAGACATTCTTGCCTGCCGGCATCGACATCGCCGGACTGACCGTCGCCCAGTATCTCGCCCGCCTCGCCGCCGAGGCCACGACCATCATCAATGCGGTCGATTATGGGCGTGCGGTCTACGATCTCGCGGTTCGCCGCGACCTCATCGGGATCGGCGAGGACATGGTCAACACGGCGTTCGACGCGCCGGTCGACTTCGCGCCACGCGAGCAGATCGAGGACGCGGAGCGGCGCCTCTACGAGCTCGCCGAGGTCGGCCGTTACGGCGGCGGCTTCCAGAAATTCGATGCCGCGCTGACCACGGCGCTGGAAATGGCCGCCCACGCCTATCAGCGCGACGGCAAGCTGTCGGGGCTCGCCACCGAGCTCCGGGATCTCGACGCCAAGATGGGTGGCTTGCAGAAATCCGACCTGATCATCGTCGCCGGCCGCCCCGGCATGGGCAAGACGGCGCTTGCTACCAATATCGCCTATAACGTCGCCCGCAGCTGGCGCGGGGAAGTGCGTCCCGACGGTCATATCGAGACTGCCAACGGGGGCATCGTCGGGTTCTTCTCCCTGGAAATGTCGGCCGAGCAGCTCGCCACCCGCATCATCGCCGAGCAGACCGGAATTCCCTCGAGCACGATCCGGCGCGGCGGCATCGACCAGCGCGGCTTCGACCGTCTCAAGGACGTGGCGGTCGAGCTGCAGCATCTGCCCCTGTTCATCGACGAAACGGGCGGCCTCAGCATCGCCCAGCTCGCCGCGCGCGCACGCCGCCTCAAGCGGCAAAAGGGGCTCGATCTTCTGGTTATCGATTACATTCAGCTCTTGCAGGGCACCAATCGCCGCAGCCAGGACAACCGCGTGCAGGAGGTGACCGAGATCACGACCAATCTCAAGGCGCTCGCCAAGGAGCTCAATGTACCGGTCGTGGCGCTGTCACAATTGTCGCGGCAGGTGGAAAACCGCGACGACAAGCGCCCGCAGCTCTCCGACCTGCGCGAGTCGGGATCGATCGAGCAGGACGCTGACGTGGTCCTGTTCGTGTTCCGTGAGGAATACTACTTGAGCAACAAGGAGCCGCGCCCCGGCACCGACGAGCACATCAAGTGGCAGACCGAGATGGATGCGGCCCACGGCAAGGCGGAGGTGATCATTGGCAAGCAGCGCCACGGACCGACCGGCACCGTCAATCTACAATTCGACGCCGCCGTGACTCGCTTCGATAACCTGGAGCGCGAGGGCGAGATGCTCGAGCCGCGGTAGCTGGACGGCAGGCGCGCGGGCGGCCATAAACATCCCCATGTCGATTCAGGAAGCCTCGCTCGCACCGGACCAGACCGCCCCTGCGCCAGCCGCCCGGGGTCTGCCCATCGGTCCCGATTCGGTCACCGCCGGCGGCCTCCTCACCATCGACCTCGCCGCCATTGAGGCCAATTGGCGCTTGCTTGCCGGCCGCACCGTGCCCATCGAATGCGCTGCCGTGGTCAAGGGCGATGCCTATGGGTGCGGCCTTGAAGCGGTCACCCGGCGCCTGGTCAAGGCCGGCTGCAGGACCTTCTTCGTCGCTGACCTGATCGAAGGCCGGCGGGTGCGGGCGGTCGCGCCCGAGGTGACCATCTACGTGCTCAACGGGCTGCCGCCCAATGCGGCGCAGACCTTCGCCAACGATTCGCTGCGGCCCGTCATCAACGGTCCGACCGAGCTCGCCGAATGGGATGCCTTCGTGGCTACGACCGGCTGGCGCGGCGGTGCGGCCCTGCATATCGACACGGGGATGAACCGCCTCGGCCTCAGCCCCCAGGAGGCGGTCGCCATCGCCTCGCGGGCGCAGCTGGAGAACCACGGCATCACCCTGGTGATGAGCCATCTCGCCTGCGCGGACGCGCCGAGCAATCCGATGAACGATCGGCAGATCCGCATGTTTCGCGAGCTGCGTATCCTGTTTCGCGGCGTGCCCGCTTCGCTCGCCAACTCCCCGGGCATCTTCCTCGGTGGCGGCGCCGTGCACTGCGACTTGGTACGACCCGGGATCGCGCTCTATGGCGGCAATCCTACGCCCGGCCAGACCAACCCGATGCGGGCGGTGGTCGAGCTCAAGGGGCGGATTCTGCAGGTTCGCGAGGTCAAGCGCGGCGACACAGTGGGTTACGGGGCAAGCTTCACCGCTCAGCGCCCCACACGCATCGCGATCGTGGCGGTCGGCTATGCGGATGGTTTCCTGCGCTCGGCCGCCGCCGACCGCAACAAGTCCGCCGCGCAGGCGCTGATCGCCGGCAAGCGTTGCCCGCTCGCCGGGCGCGTCTCCATGGATATGATCTGCGTCGACGTGACCGAGGTTCCCGACGGCGGCGCTCGGCGCGGTGACTTCGCAACGCTGATCGGCGGCGCCATCGGCATCGACGAGCAGGCGACCGCGATGGGCACGATCTCCTATGAGCTGCTTTCCCGTCTCGGGCCGCGCCTCCACCGCGTCTATAAGGGGGCGTGATCGCCTGGTTGCCCCATGGCCCGGCGCGAGCTCACCTATGTTTGCCAGAATTGCGGCGCCGTCTATGGCCGCTGGCAAGGCAAATGCGATGCCTGCGGCGAGTGGAACACGATCGCCGAGGAAGGCGCGGCGCTGGCGCGGCCCACAATGCCCGGAAGGGCACCACGCAAGGGCCGCAAGTTTGCGCTCGAGCCGCTCACCGGCTCGACGCCCGATGCCCCTCGCCTCCCCTCCGGCATCGCCGAGTTTGACCGAGTCACCGGCGGCGGCCTGGTCCGCGGCTCGGTGATACTGCTCGGCGGCGATCCCGGCATCGGGAAGTCGACGCTGCTGCTGGAGGTCGCCGCCAAGCTTGCGCATGCAGGCGCGCGGGCGGTCTACATTTCAGGCGAAGAGGCGGTGGCGCAGGTGCGGCTGCGCGCCGAACGGCTCAAGCTCGCCGACGCCCCGATCGAGCTTGCGGCCGAGACCGCGGTCGAGGACATCGTCGCCACCCTTTCCGAAGGCGGCACGCCGCGCCTGGTAGTCATCGACTCGATCCAGACCATGTGGACCGATGTGGTCGATTCCGCTCCCGGCACCGTCACCCAGGTGCGCAGCGCCGCCCAGGCACTGATCCGTTTCGCCAAGCGATCGGGCGCTGCCCTGATCCTGGTCGGCCACGTCACCAAGGACGGGCAGATCGCCGGCCCGCGCGTGGTCGAGCATATGGTCGATGCCGTGCTCTCCTTCGAGGGTGAAGGGTCGCACCAGTTCCGGATCTTGCGCGCGGTCAAGAACCGCTTCGGTCCGACCGACGAGATCGGCGTATTCGAGATGACCGGCACCGGATTGCAGGAGATCGCCAATCCGTCGGAGCTATTCCTCTCGGAGCGCGATCTCGGCAGCCCCGGCACCGCAGTTTTTGCCGGGATCGAAGGCAGCCGGCCGTTGTTGGTGGAAATCCAGGCGCTGGTCGCGCCCACTTCACTCGGCACGCCGCGCCGGGCGGTGGTGGGCTGGGACCCGAGCCGGCTGGCGATGGTGCTCGCAGTGCTGGAGGCGCATTGCGGCATCAAGCTGTCGGGCCACGACGTCTATCTCAATGTCGCGGGTGGCTTGCGCATTCAAGAGCCGGCCGCCGATCTCGCAGCTGCCGCTGCGCTCGTCTCCTCGCTTGCAGGGGCGCCGCTCCCCGCCGACGCGGTCTATTTCGGTGAGGTTTCGCTTTCAGGCGCGGTGCGGCCGGTCGCGCAAACGCCGGCGCGTCTGAAGGAGGCCGCCAAGCTCGGCTTTGCGCGCGCCGTGGTGCCGCAGAGCGGAGCCGAAAGTGGCGAAGGAGGTCTCGCGCTCACGGCCGTTCCCAACCTCTCGCATCTTGCAGCAGACATTGCGGCCCTCGGGCGACGCAACCGCGCGCAACACGCGGATTGATCTCGTTTGTTTGTTTCTTAGCGCACCCTTACGACGCGAGGCTCCTGGGCAGCACCTCTTCGATCACAAAGCGATAATTGCGGCCGCCGTCGCAGGCCCACCAGGTATCATTCTGCTCGTCATAGCCGTAGTCGCCGGAACAGCGCGATGCATCAAACTCGGCGAGCGCCATGGCATCGTCGCGAAGATCGTAGAGCGGCTGCAGCGGCCGCCGCGCGACCACATGACCATCCTGGTTAATCTCCATGCGAACGATCTGAAACATGCGGCCAATCCTCGTTCAAGCAAGTGCTCGAAAACCGGAAATGCGCTCGATCAGGGTGCCAAGGTGAAGCGAGCCTTGGAATCAGGACACGAGCGGGGCGCACGCTAATCCGATTTGTGTAGCAGGAATTTGACAGTGACGGCACGGCTCTTGCCGCGCGTTCACAGAAATGTGGCGCAAATCAAGGGCATGATTTAGTTGCTGTTCACGTCGCTGCTCATTTGCGGTGCCAATTTCATCCATTCATGTCGCAACGCGGGCCTAATCGATCGGAAAGCCCGTCATCGGAAATCCTATCGATGGGAAAACCCACCTGCCTACCGAGGACCGATCGTCAAGAATGCTGCGTCATTATACAGCTCCCTTGTTCTGATCATGCGACCTTCACGCAGCGCGGCTCAGCCGCGACCAGCAAGGGGATGTCGGCCGCCGGACGCGGCGGACTGAACAGGAATCCTTGCGCTTCGGTGCAGCCTTCGGCCCGCAACCTTTGCAGCTGCGCTTCCGTCTCCACGCCTTCTGCAGTGGTTGAAATCCCGAGGCTCGCCCCGAGACCGGCGACAGCGCGGATGATTGCCATGCAATCGGGCCGCTCCGCGAGATCGCGGACGAAGGAACGGTCAATCTTGATCTTATCGAACGGAAAGCTGCGCAGATAGCTCAAGCTCGAATAGCCGGTCCCGAAATCATCCATCGAGATGCGCGCGCCGACCTCGCGCAGCTGATGGAGAATCGCAAGATTGGCTTCGGTCTCGCCGAGCAGCACCGATTCGGTTATTTCGAGCTCGAGCCGATGCGGCGGCAAACCGGAATAGGCGAGCGCACTCAGGACTGCTTGCACCACGCTGCGCGTGCGAAACTGCGCCGGCGACAGGTTGACCGCGACCTTGAGATCGCCCGGCCAGCGCGCCGCATCGCTGCAGGCCCGCCGCAGCACCCACTCGCCGAGCGGGCCGATCAGACCGATCTCCTCCGCCAGCCAAATGAACTCGTCCGGCAGCACCATTCCACGCTCCGGATGATTCCAGCGCAGCAATGCCTCGAAGCCGCTGACCCGATCCGCATGCAGATTGACCAGCGGCTGATAGTAGAGATCGAATTCGCCATTGGCGAAGGCCTTGCGCAGATCGAGCTCGAGGATGCGGCGCGCCTGGATGCTGCGGTCCATCTCCGGTTCAAAGAAATGTGCCGTGCCTCGGCCCTCCGCCTTGGCGCGATAGAGCGCCATGTCGGCATTTCGCATAAGTACGTCCGTGGCGTTGCCGTCGCCGGGTGCGAGCGCAATGCCGATGCTCGCGCTGACCACGACCTCATGATGTTGGATGTCGTAGCTGGTGCTGAGCGCGGTAATGAGGCGCGCGGCAAGATCGCCGGCCTCGCTCGGCTTGTTCAGGTTCATCTGTATGACCGCAAACTCGTCGCCGCCAAGACGGGCGACGAGCTCACCTTCGCCCAGGCAAGCCTTGAGCCGCTCGGCGACCGCCCGCAGGAGATCATCACCAATCGGGTGACCGAGCGTGTCGTTGACGCTCTTGAAGTGGTCGAGGTCAAGGCAATGAACCGCGAGCGCGCCACCGCGGCGCGGCAATTCCGCGAGTGCGGCCTCGAGCCGCTCATGGAACAGCACACGATTGGGCAGCCCAGTCAGGGCGTCATGCTGCGCCATGTAGGCAATGCGCGCTTCCGCCTGTTTGCGTTCGGTGACATCGACGATAGCCACCAGGACCGATTGGGCACCGGCGAATTCGAGCCGGCGCGCATAGGTGATGACCTCGATCTCGCGACCATCCGCCTTGATGTGGCGCCAGGTGCGATCTGAGTAGTAGCTGTTGCCCAGCGCCTGCGCGACCGCACCATGCAGGTCGCGTTCGTTCTCCGGCCAGAGATCGCGCAGCGTCATCGCAGCGAAGCGCTCGCGCGAATAGCCGTAGTGGCTGACGGCAGCCTCGTTGACCGCCGCAAACCGCAGGGTCACCGGATCGTAGAGCCACATCGGCACCGGATTGTCGTCAAACAGCAGGCGAAACGACTCCTCGCGGCGCTTGATCTCGGTGACCTCGGTCAACGTTGCCGAGATTAGGTCGCCGGCGGCGGCGACGCTCACGCTGAGATGGATTTCCTTGCCCGCGATCGTCACCGGCAGCTCGAATTGTTGACTTTGCGTCGTCTCCAGCACGGTGAACAGCCGCTCCAGCATCGCCGGCGTGATCAACCCATGCTCGAGGTCCTTGAGATAGCTCCATTGCAGATCATCGGCAGTCCTTCCCAGAAGCCGCTGCGCACCGGAATTGAATGCAACGATCTGGAAATCGAACGCTGTACCGGCGCCGTCGCGCACGGCGGCGAGCGCAAGGATCCCTTCCTGAGTAGAACGGAAGATCGTGTCGACAAGATTGAACGGCGCGCCGGCTTCGGAAATATGCACCGCCAGCAGCGTCGATCCCCAGCGGCACCAAAGAGGCAGCGCCAGAAGCTCGAATGTCTGCACCATCCCGCCGCGGACACGGCGCGCGTTCTCGGATTCCGGCTGCGAATTCTTGAGCGCCCGTTCGAGCGTCGCAGAGAGCGGACCGGAGAATTCCTTGGGGAGCCCGGCAACGGGCTTGTGATCGGGATCCTCGCCAAGCCATTCGCGGAGTCCAGGCCCGCAGCGGAGCACCTTGAATGTGTCCGCGCAATCCCCTTCCACCACGAGCAGACGATCCGCCAGGCGGCCGAGGCTGCCGAGGACGATGTCCTCATAAGCCGGCAGCACCTTCCCGGGAGCAATTCCGGCCTGCCATTTGCGCCGGAAGATCGCCGCCTCGATCGAGCATGCCGGCGCAACTTGCTCCGACTTCTGTACTGCCGACATTCCGCCCTGTGCCAAAGTTTCGTTTGGTTGTTCGTTCCTCTTAGCCACGGCGCATTTAAGCGAGGTTAAGGTGAGCCCTCGTCAAACCCTGTCATAAAGTGACAGATATATGACAACGCTGATAACCGCCTTGCAACGCTGCGAGCCCGGTGGAATTGAAGGCCCTTCCATTCTTGCCGCGCGTCATTCGAAGGGGCTTCAACACCGCCACCAACGGGGCTCGATCGACACCAGGCGTTTTTCCGATTTCGCAAGGCCTATTCCTTGAGCTCGCGCCAGCGCGCGAATGGGCGGCACGCCTCCAATTGTAACAGAGTTACAAATCAACACCTGCTTCAGCCGCCTCGCCACTGCGCTCACCGCCGTGCTAGGCTACGCGCCCGCAAGTTTCCAACACGGACTACAAGCAACAATTCGGGGAGGATGAAGGATGTTCAGTTCAGTACGCCCGTCCATGCTGGTTTCAATGGCGCTGCTCGCCTGTTGCGGCGTGGCGCAAGCGCAACAAGGGCCGCAAGCCCCCAACATGACGTTCTTTGTCACCAGCAATGGGCCCGGCAAGGGCGCCGATCTCGGCGGCATCGAAGGCGCGGATGCACATTGCCTGAAGCTTGCCACGACCGTGGGCGCGGGCAACAAGACGTGGCACGCTTATCTGTCGAGCAACACCAACATGGCCGACCCGAGCAAGACAGTGAACGCTCGCGACCGGGTCGGCAGGGGGCCGTGGCAGAACTTCAAGGGCGACGTCATCGCCAATAACGTCGAGGAGCTGCATAACGCCGCCACCAACAAGATAAGCGCCACCACCGGCCTGACCGAGCGCGGCCAGCGGCTGCCGACCTTCGGCTTTGCCCCCAACTATCATGACATCATGACCGGCTCGCAGCCGGACGGCCGCGCTTTTCCAGGCAACATGAACATGACTTGCAACAACTATTCGAGCAGTCAGTTCGGCAAGGTCGAGGTCGGCCACGTGGATCGCACCGGCCTGACCGACACCGACCAGGCGCATTCCTGGAACTCCTCGCACCAATCACGCGACTGCTCGCAGGAAGGCCTGCAGTCGACCGGCGGCAACGGGCTGTTCTACTGCTTCGCAGTGCAATAGCGCCGACGGCCAAAATCCTGCTCTCAGTCATCGGAATATCCATCGGGAGGAAACGAGATGAGCACCAGAATGCTTTCATGCGTCTTGGCCGCGGCAGCACTGTTCGCAGGCTTCGGCACCGGCGCGCGGGCGCAACAGGCCAGCATGACGTTCTTCGTCACCAGCGAAGGATCAGGCAAGGGCGCCGATCTCGGCGGCCTTGCCGGCGCGGACGCCCACTGTCAGGCACTCGCGACTGCGGTCGGCGCCGGCAACAAGACTTGGCGCGCCTATCTGTCCACCAACATCAATTCCGCCAATCCGGGCGCCACCATCAATGCGCGCGACCGGATCGGCAAAGGGCCCTGGCAGAACGCTAATGGCGTGGTGATCGCCACCAGTGTCGAGGACCTGCACAGCGTCAGCAACAAGATTACCAAGGAAACCGGCCTGACCGAGAAGGGCAACATCGTCAACGGCGTCGGCGACACACCCAACATGCACGACATGCTGACCGGCTCCGACATGGAAGGCCGCGCCTTCCCGTCGAACCTCAACCTGACGTGCAACAACTGGACCAGCGGCAATTTCGGCGCCGCCATGGTCGGCCACGTCGACCGCCGCGGCAATGCCGATACCATCTACCAACACTCATGGGTCTCCGCCCACATGTCGCGCGGCTGCAGCCAGCCGGACCTGGTCGCGACCGGCGGCGCCGGCTTGTTCTACTGCTTCGCGGCGAACTGAAATCAGCGTCTGATCTGAGGGGGCCCGCGGACTTAGTTCCGCGGGCCTTTTCTTTTCGGCATTGACAGCGCCGGCAGCGGGGAGCCGAATGGGCGTGCAAAAACAAAACGCGAGGAAGCGCCATGTTGTCATCGCCTGTGTCGTCATCGCGAATCTCATCCATGCGGTCATCTGTTTCCCTGGCAATGCTTGGATTATTGCTCTCCGCCGCCGGCAGCCAGGCCGCGACGCTCTCCGGCACCGTCACCGGGCCGGACGGCAAGCCATTCCGCGCCGCGTTCGTGCAGGCACGACAAGCGGCCTTGAAGATGACCGTGAGCGTGCTCACCGACAATCAGGGTCACTATTTCGCGGACAATCTGCCCGCCGGTGAATACCGCCTGCAAGTGCGCGCTACCGGATACAAAGCTGATCCGAAGACCGGCATCAATCTTTCGGCCGATCAGGCCGCGGCGTACGATTTTTCGCTGCAGGCGGCGCCGATCCACTGGACGGAAATCTCGCAGCTGCAGGGCTATCAGCTTCTGCCCAACATGCGCGGCAAGGAGACCCTGTTCGCCAACTGCATGGGATGCCACGGCTTCCAATCGAAGATGGCGGCGGTGGTGCGCGACGAGGATGGATGGCGCGACCGCGTGAGCTTCATGCGTGAGGCCATGCGCTCATCGCTCGGCGAGCGCAACGGCTTTAACGACAGCCAGGCCGAGGACGTCGTCTATTACCTGAGCCACGTATTCGGCGAGGATTCCCCCCTGCCGAAGTCGCCGGCCGACGTGCCAGGCTACAAGGACACCGTGTTCCAGCCCTCAGACGAGGCGCTCAAGATCGTCTATGTCGATTTCGAGATGCCCGGACCCAACCGCTTCCCATGGACCTCGAATGGGGACAAGGACGGTTTCCGCTGGACCCCCGAATACGGACAGGCCAATAAGGTCATGCGTCTCAACCCAGAGACCGGACAGATGCAGGAATTCCCCGTCCCCAACATGGGCCCGGCGCTGATCCACTCAGCGGTGCCGGCGCCCGATGGCTCGGTGTGGATGACCGAGGCCGGCGCCAAGAAGATTGCCAAGTGGGATCCGAAGACGCAGAAGATCGTCGAATATCAGGACGACTGGCGCAAGCACACCATCCGCGTCGCTCCTGACGGACGCATCTGGTCGACCGGCGGGCTCACCGTGTTCGATCCGAAATACGAGACATTCACGCACATCAAGGAAGTGCCGACCTCCTACGGCATCGCGCTTGACCCGCAGAATAATGTCTGGGTCACGGAAATGACCAAGAACGGCTTCCTCGACAAGATCGATCCGGTGACGCTCAAGGTCACCAAATACGTCCCGCCCTCGCGCGACCGCCCGCGCCGCCTCCAAGTCGACAGCGACGGCATCGTCTGGCTGTGCGTGTTCAACGACGGCAAGATCGACCGATTCGATCCGAAGACCGAGACGTTCAAGGAGTTCCCCCTCCCCGATCCACGGTCGCATCCTTACGCGCTCGGCATCGCTCCCGACCACTCGCTCTGGTACTCCTCCGAATCACGCGATGTGATCGGCAGGCTCGATCCGGAGACCGGCAAGATCATCGAGTATCCGATGCCCTATGCGGACAACGGCATGCGCGACTTCTTCCTCGATAAGGATGGGCACATGTGGTACGGCACGCCGCCCAATAACCGTGTCGGCTACTTCTATCTTTCGACGCGGCAGCGCTCCGCTGCCAATTGAGAGCTCGCTTGATCTGGCTGGGCCGAACCGATCGGATCAAGCGATCAGCTCGCGCGCTTAGATCATCAACACCTCTTCGGTGCTTTCCGCATGCTTGCCGCTCGCGGCCCCCGTTTTGCCATCGGCCGTGGGCGTCGGGGCCGGCGATGCGGTGGGGCGCGATTTTGCCAGGATCGAAACGATCCGGTCGAGCAGGGTCTTGGCCGAAATCGGCATGGTCAGATAATCGGTGACGCCGAGTTCCTTCGCCTCGGCGATGCGCGAGCGCTTGGCGACAGTGCCGAACAAGATAATCGGGACGGAGGTTTTTGCCAGCATACCGGGGGTGCGGACGATCCGCACCAGCTCCGGGCCGTTGAGCAGCGGCAGGTCCCAGTCGAGCAGCACGACATCCGGATCGACACTCTTGATGGCTTCGAAGCCGGCCAGGCCGTCGGCTACCTCGTCGATATTCTTGATGCCGACATTGACCAGGAGATTGCGCATCAACTTGCGCAAGTATTGATTGTCCTCGGCGATCAGCACCCGGATGGAGCCGGTGATCGCCTCGACCGGGCTGGCTAGACTCGTCCGCATCACCAAGGCGTTATGGCCGAAAGCTTAACGTCGGTTTAGCGCTCGCTCGGCATTGTCGCGGATCATTAACCTGCGCTTGCCGCCATCTTGGAGATTGGTCAGGCCGGCCCGCCAAGGCGCAGCTAGTACCCACTTTTCTTTGTGGGTGAGTCATGATTCAAGATCGGGATGATTCCCGACGCAAGAGAGGTTCGGCTCAAGCCGAAGATACGCAAGGTGCTTGAGGCGCGCTGCCGAGCGCTGAGCACCCCGCAAAGCGAGGCCAAGCGGGCGCGGATAGTGCTGCTGGCAGCTAATGGCCGCAGCACGCGTTCGATCGCCAAGGAGGTCGGCGTTGAACCGCGCATTGTCAGCAAATGGCGCAACCGCTTTGCTGATCAGGGGCTTGCCGGACTGACTGATCGCCCGCGCGCCCCAAAGCCGTCGATCTACGGTGCGGCAACGAACAAGCGCATTCTGGCGCTGTTGGATAAGCCGGCGCCGGCGGGCTATGCCCGGTGGACGGGTCCGCTGCTGGCAAAGGCGCTCGAGGACGTTGATGTTCAATATGTTTGGCGGTTCCTGCGGGAGCACAAGATCGATCTGGCTGCGCGCAAGTCCTGGTGCGAGAGCAACGATCCTGAGTTTGTGACCAAGGCAGCCGATGTGGTCGGCCTCTACATTGACCCGCCTGCCAAGGCGATTGTTCTCTGCATCGACGAGAAGCCTTCGATCCAGGCATTGGAGCGGGCACAGGGCTATTTGAAGCTGCCGAACGGACGTGCGTTGTGCGGCCAGAGCCATGACTACAAGCGGCACGGCACCACGACCTTGTTTGCAGCGCTCGAAGTCGCCACCGGGCAGATCATTGCGACACATTCGAAGCGGCGGCGCCGCATCGAGTTCCTCGGGTTCATGAACAGCGTCGTCGCGGCCTTCCCGGATCGCGAGCTGCATGTCATCCTCGACAATCTCAACACCCACAAGAAGTGCGACCGCTGGCTCAAAAAACACCCGAAGGTCCACTTCCACTACACGCCGACAAGATCCTCTTGGCTCAATCAGATCGAAACTTGGTTCTCCATCCTTCAAGGCCAATCGCTCACCGGCGCATCGTTCACCTCGATCGAGCAGTTGCAAGAGCACATCGATGCATACATCGCAGCCTACAATGAGACGGCCACCCCGTTCGCCTGGACCAAGAAGAAGGTCTACCAGCGGCGGTTCAAAAATCGCCGTATCACCGAGCTGTGATTCCGGGTACTAGCGCGCGCTCACCTGTTTGTTCAGACCGAGCGTGCCCATGACACCGGAGAGCTTCGCGTTCTCCGTGGCCAGAAACGCGGCCGCATCGCGGCTCGGAAGATAATGGCTGGTGACCTGCGATCGCTCGACCTCTTGCTGCCATTCCGGCGTTGCCACCGTCTTGGCAAAGACGCCGTCCCAGTATTGCACCTCTTCGGCCGGCATTCCCTTCGGCCCGATCACCCCGCGCCAGTTGGAGAAGACCGCATCGACGCCCTGCTCGCGCCAAGTCGGCACGTCGGCCAGCACGCCGCCGATTCGCTTTTCCGACGAGATGCCGATGGCCCGCAGGCGGCCAGCCGCCACTTGCGGGGCGATCGTGGAAGCAGGAGAGGCCGTGCTTTCGACATGACCGCCGATCACAGACGTCACCACGTCGCCCGACCCAGCGAAGCTCACTACTTTCAATTTGGTGAGATCGATTCCGCCGGCTGCTCCAGCTACGAGCGCGAGCGCCACATGGTTCTGCCCGCCAATTCCGGAGACGCCGACCGAAACCGATGACGGGTCGTGCCGCAGCCGGGCGATGAAATCGCCGCCGGTCTTGATCGTCGAGTCCGTGTAGACCGCAAACGCGATCTCCTCGTCCTCCAGCAAGGCGAGCGGCGTTACGTCCCCGTAGCTCAAATCCATGTTGCCGGCGATCCGGTTGGTCAGGAGCAGCGGCGACATGATCGCCACCACGTTGCCGGCGCGGCCGCGCTGATTCATGTAGGTCCAGCCGACTGCGCCGAAGCCGCCGGCCTTGTTCACCACCGTCACCGGCTCATCGACCAAATGGGCGCCCTGCCAGATCTTCTGCAACAGCCGGGCCGTACGATCGAAGCCGCTGCCCGGGTCGGTTCCGACCACGATCTCGATCGGGCGATCAGGCTTCCAGGCCTTCTGCGCGGCGGCGGAAGTCGGCTCCAATGCCACGAGCGAGGCTGACAGAACTGTGGCGATGATTGCCGCCGACCCAATTGTTGTAGCAGCTTTGTCTGTTCTCGTGCTCGTCATTTTCTCTCTCGGTTCTCTCGCCCGCTGTTCTTTACGTGCTGACCGCCGCGGCGTGCATTCGACGCGCTTACCGTGAATTTCGCAAGTGCGGGTATTTGTCTCAGGAAAGCGGAAGCGCAACGCTCGTGCAAAACGCGACCTTCGCGCCGCGACGTTCGCGAACCAACTTGGCTTCATTTTAGTGGAGAGGCGTGAAACGTAGTGTTTTGGCAAGGTCTAGTCAAGCTCATTTATTTGGACTAGGCCCAAAGGAAAAGCTCGGTTGCGCGACATCAACGCGCGTCAAGAAACTCAGTCGGGAAGAACGCGGAGCGGCGATGGCGGATTGGGTCCTGTCGGTTCTCATCGTTTCGGGCGCAGTAATCTATCTGCGCGCCGCAACGAATTTGGAACGGCTGGAGGTCGGCGATGTTCTGGGACCACAGGCCTTTCCGGTGTTGATCGCCCTTTGCATGCTCGGCTCAGGACTGTTGCTGGCATGGGAAACTTGGCGCAAGCAGGCGAATGCGGACGAATCGGCGGCAAGCGCGGGCACAGCCATTCCTGTGCCCAGAGCGATAGGCCATCGTCATCTCGTGCTGATCGCCATGGCGGCCTGGACCGCGCTCTATTACCTCGCTTTCGAGCCCGTCGGCTACGTGGTGTCAACAGTGGTCTACCTGTCGGCCCTGTTGCTGTATTTCCATCGTGTGAATCCCTTGATCAATATCGGGCTTTCGGCCGCGTTTACCGCCGCCGCCTATTTTCTGTTTACCGATTTCCTGCAGGTCGTATTGCCCTCGGGCGTTCTGCAGTTCTAGGCGGGAGAACGGGCCATGATCGACAGCTGGCACGGCATCCTGCACGGACTGACAATCGCGGGCACGCCGATCAATCTCTTCTACACGCTGCTCGGTGTCTTCATCGGCACGATGATCAGCCATCTGCCGGGGATCGGCCCCTCGGCCGGCATCGCGTTGCTGATCCCGGTCACCTTCGGGATGAATCCGACCACCGCTCTGATCATGCTTGCAGGCATCTACTATGGCTGCATGTACGGGGGCGCGGTCACCGCGATCCTGATCAATACGCCGGGCGATGCCGCTGCGGTTATGACGACAATCGACGGCTACCCGTTGGCGCGGCAGGGCCGTGCCGGCGCGGCTCTTTCAATCGCGGCGATGAGCTCCTTCATCGCCGGCACGCTCGGCGTCACCGCGCTTACCTTCGTGGCCGCACCGGTTGCCGCACTCGCGCTGGACTTTGGTCCTACCGAATACTTCTCGCTGATGATTTTCGCGCTGAGCACGGTGAGCGCGCTGACCGGAGAGTCGCTCGCCAAAGGAATCTTTTCGACCACGCTTGGGCTCGCGATCTCCACCATCGGGCTCGACCTGCAGAGCGGGCGACCGCGCTTCACCTTTGGACTGGTGGACCTGCAACAGGGCGTGAACTTTCTCGCGGTCGTGGTCGGCATATTCGCTCTGGCCGAGGTTGCCCGCATGGCCGAGGGCACCCTCGAAGGCACGATGCACAGCGTGCGGTTGAAAGGCCGAATCTGGTTCACGAAGGCCGATTGGAAACAAGCCTTCCCAGCCATGCTGCGCGGCTGGACAGTGGGCTTCTTTTGCGGGGCGGCGCCCGGTCTTGGCGGCACAATCTCTGCGATGCTTTCCTACGCCGCCGAGAAATACATCTCCAAGACGCCGGAGAAGTTCGGCAAGGGCGCGATCGAAGGCGTGGCGGCGCCGGAGGCGGCCGTCAATGCCGACAGCTGCGGTGCTTTCGTGCATCTCCTGGCGCTCGGCATTCCGGCATCCGGGTCGACCGCGATCCTCATGGGCGCCTTCATCATGTACGGCATCCAGCCGGGACCGCTCCTGTTCCAGAACCAGCCCGACTTGGTCTGGGGGCTGATCGCCAGCATGTATGTGGGCAATGTCATGCTGCTGGTGCTCAATCTACCGCTCGTCGGCCTGTTCGCGCGCGTGCTCTATGCACCTCCTGGTGTGCTCCTGGTGATGATCCTCGGCATCGCCTCGATCGGCGTCTACTCGCTCGAAACCAATCCGTTCATGCTCTTCGTCGCACACGTCTTCGGCATCATCGGCTATTTCTTCCGTCTGCTCGACATTCCGAAGGCACCGCTCATTTTCGGCATCATTCTCGGCGGCAAGATAGAGCAGTCGCTGCGCCAGGCCATGACCATATCGAGCGGCGACGCGACGGTGTTCCTAAAGAGCCCGTTATCCGCCGCGTTGCTGCTGGCGGCCGTCGCCATGGTCGTATTCTCATACTGGGCCAAGCGCAAATCCGTCACCACCATGCAGGAGGCGAGCGCGCAACCTTCTTGAGCAACTCTCGACGCAGACCGTTCCACCATTCCAACAGAGGAGAAGGCTTATGGCATCACGCATCGTGCATATCGCCATCAAATGCAGCGACATGGCGAACCTCGAGACATCAACCAAGTTCTACGAGGACATCTTCGGCATCTACCAGACCAAGACCGGCCACGCACGCGGCCACCTTTCCCGGCACATGACCGACGGCAACATCGATCTCGCGCTGATGGTTTATGACAGCGAGGACGAGAAGGAGGCGAAGCTCGCCGGCGCCGGGCCGCGCATCCACCACATCGGCATCGAGGTCGACGACCGGCCGAGCATGATCAAGAAGATCGAAGACAACGGCGGCTCGATCTTTTCCGATCGCGAGGAGGGCGCGCTCAAGTACCGAGCGCCCGACGGAACGCTCGGCGAGATTGTCGGCATAGGTCGCTACAAGAAGAAGCACATGAGCGAGAAGGGGCGCATCGTGCACGTCGCCATCAAGGTGATGGACCTCGAGAAGGCGACCAAGTTCTACGAGAACGTGTTCGGCTTCCGCCAGCTCGCTACCGGCCACGCGCGCGGCCACATCTCGCGCCATATGACCGACGGCGAGACCGATCTCGCCCTCATGCTTTATGACAGCGAGAACGAAAGCGAGGCGCAGCTCGCCGGCCCCGGCCCCTGCATCCACCACTGGGGCATCGAGGTCGCCGACCGCGAGGCTTTCGCCGAGCTCATCAAGCAGCGCGGCGGCACCATCCTGTCGAAGCCCGATGCGAGGGCATTGAAGGTCCGCGCGCCTGACGGCAACATTTTCGAGATCGTGAACACGGGCGGTTTCGAGGAGTACAAGCAGAGGGCCGCGACCGCCGCGCATTAATGAGTGCCGTGTCGTGCCTGCGAAAGCAGGCACCCATACGCCGCGTGCCATTGATGGCGCACAGCGGTCTGGGTCCCGGGTTGTATGTCGGCGCCGGGACGACGTCGCTTGCGGTCGCGCAAGAGCATCCTTTTAGTCAGATGTCGTAATTATGTAGCGTCGCGATCTTCATGAAGATGAGCCCCAGCAACGCGCCGCCGACGACGATCAGAATGCTGAGCGCGGCGAGCTGCGAGACCTCGCCATTGTTCCACAGGTCGAGGATCACGACCGACACGATCGCGTTGTTGGCACCGGACAACAGGATTGCTGTGGAGAGATCGCGGATCGCGTTCATGAACACGTAAATCCAGGTCGCCACGATCGCCGGCATGGCGAGCGGCAACACGATCCGCCACAGCACCCGTAGGCCGCCGGCGCCGCACATACGCGCGCTTTCCTCGATCTGGCGGTCGATCGCGATGAGGCCCGAATAGGCGAAGCGCATCCCGTAGGGCAGGAACTTGACGGCGAGCGCGAAGGTCACGATCCACACCGTGCCGTAGATCGGGATGAAGCGCAGGTTCAAGAACTGGACCAGCACCGCTATGGCCAGCACAATGCCGGGAAACACCAGCGGCAGGGTGACAATGGCATCGATCAGCCAGCGCGCCGCCTGCCGGCGGCGCACCACCGTCCAGGCAAGGACGAAAGTTGCAGCCGCGACGGCGCTCGCACTGACGGTGCCAACCAGCGCGCTGTTCCACAGGCCCGCAAGCGTATCCTCCCGCGTTGCCACCGCCGCATAGTTGGCAAGCGACATGTGCCCGAGGTCGGCGAGCGAGGGCGCCGCATAGATGGGCAGGAACGAGGCCCACAGCATCAGCAGAAGCGGAGCGCACAGCGAAAGCGGAATAATGAGCACCCAGAGCGCGCCGGCGAGCTTCCATTTGCCAAGATCGATGCGCGCCGGCCGAAAGCCTTTGCCGGTCACGGTCGCAAATCGGGCGCCCGCGCGCGTAGCCCGATAGTAAAGAAAGAGCGGTACCGACACCGCCGCCGTCAGCAGCACCGCATAGGCGCTTGCTTCTCCATAGCGCGGCACGAAACCCGAATGGATTGATTGGTAGAGCGCGGTCGTCACCGTGACGACACCGCCCGGGATGCCGATCAAGAGCGGCACCTCGAAAGCCTCAAGCGCCCGGATGAAGGAGAGCAGCAGCACCGCCAGGATTGCCGGCTGCGCCAGCGGGATCGTCACGCGCGCAAGCGTGCGCCAGCGCGAGGCCCCGCACATTGCAGCCGCCTCTTCGAGCGCCGGATCCATGGCGCTGAGCGGCGGCAAGGCGAGCAGCAAGACGATCGGTGTCCAAAGCAGGCCTTCGACGAAGATCATGCCGGAAAGGCTGTACAACTCGATCGGTGTTCCCTCGAGCCCGAAAGCCGAGCGCAGCCAGACATTGATCAACCCGTTATTGGGGCCGAGCAGAAGGATCCAGCCAATGCCTTTGACGATGAGCGGCGCCGAGAGCGAGAGGAACGCGCCCACGAATGCGGTCTGCCGGAACGGCACATTGGTGCGCGCCAAGAGCCAGGCGGCCGGAAAACCGAGCCCGATCGCCAATAGCGAGGAGCCGAGCGCAAACGCGAGCGTTATGCCCCACAACTGCCAGCCGTTGATGGCGAGGAGGCGCCGATAGTTTTCCAGCCCAAAGGCGGTCTTGAACCCGGGCAGCGGCACCACCATGCTGCTCTGCACCAGATAGACGAATGGCGGCAATACCACGAGCGCGCTGACAAGAATCAACAGCCACAGCGCCGCGTCGACCGGGGCGCGGGCGCCCTGCCCGGCTCGGCGGTGATCACCTGCACTATTCATTGATTGGCGGTGTGATTGGCGAAGTTCCGCAGGTCCGGCGGTTGCTGGCCCTTGCGGGTCGGCATCAGCTGATGGTCGCCGCTCAAGAAATAGGTGTCCTTGCCGATGATGACGTGGTTGTTTCCTTCGGCGCAGATAAATTCCGTCCACACCGGATGGTGCTCGCGGGCGTAGGTCATCGATACGGTGTACGGCCGCGTGAACGCATCATCGACGGTGGTGACGTCGTCATGCATAATGTCGGCGTTCCCGGGTTCGAGATAGATCTTCTCCTTGACGATAGTCCGGTTGTCCTCATGCAGGGGAATGCCCATGGCGAGGCTGCGCGGTCCCTTGATGTCGCGTGTTTCCACATCGAGCCGGTCGTAATGCCCGCTGCCGGTTGAATCGACCCAGCGGCCGATGGAATAGCCGACGAACGCCGGATCGACCTTGTCGGGCCAGTCGCGGCCATCGGTATAGATGCGGCGCAGGTCGTTCATGAACACGAACTTGAGATAGGTGGTCGCCGGGGTGATGATGGCTTCCATCGGCTCGTAGAGGATCATGGTGCGCGGCATCCCGGGCGGCAGGCAACCGAGCTGCGGATTGTAGGACTGCTCGCCGGATCGCAGCCGCGCGAGATTCCGGTCGAAGATCGCCTGATACTCGGCATTGAGGGGAATCTGCTGGCCACGCCCGGCAGGCTTGTCGGGATCGAATTGCGGACCATGCCCATGATCGATCCGCACCCATTGGCCGTGCCAATCGGGGTAAGGTTCTTGGGCGCGTGCGCGGACAATCCAGAAAAGACCCAGCACAATCGCGACCAGAGTGACAGTGAGAGACGCTGCATGCGAGCGGCGCCTTCGGCTCGCTCCCTCCCCCACGCGAAGTCGGGCCTGCCCGACTTCGCCGTCAGACATGGTCGAAGTCGGATATATCCGACTTCGACTGGGGGAGGGTTGGGGAGGGGGATTGGTTTCGATAAGAAGCCCCCCCACCCCCGACCCCTCCCCACAAGGGGGAGGGGAGCCGGCCCGGTGTGCAGTTCGAAACTTTCTCGAGCTCATAACGGCCTGCTCGTCACCCAGCTACTCCGCCTTGATGCCGGCCGCCTTGATGATCGGCCACCACTTCGCGGCTTCCGCGCGGTGGAAAGCTCCGAGCGCCTCCGGGGTGAGCTGATCGGGCGGGAAGATATCCTGCGCGATATCGGTGAGGCGCTTGCGCACAGTGGCATCGGCGAGCGCTGCCACCACCGCGGCGTTGAGCTTGGCGATGATCGGCTTGGGCGTATTCTTCGGCACCCAGACCGCGTGCCAGAACGAGAAGTAGAAACCCGGCAGGCCGGCCTCGTCGACAGTCGGGATATCCGGCGCGACCGGAATTCGGCTCTTGGCGGTGACCGCATAAGCGCGAATATTGCCGGAGGTTACTTGCGGCAGCGACACCGCCGGGGTGTCGAGCAGAATGTCGATCTGCCCGGCGACCAGATCCTGCATCGACAAGCCGGCGCTGCGATACGGCACCATCTGCCAGTGCAGGCCAAGCGTGTTCTGCAGGAGGATGCCGGCGACGTGGCTCGGCGTGCCAATGCCGGAATTGCCTTCGGTGACCTTGTCGCCGTTGGCCTTGAGCCAGGCGACCAGCTCCTTCAAATCTTTTGCCGGCAGGCTCTTGCGGGAATCGATCAGGAACGGCTGATTGGCGATGAGCGCAACCGGCTCGAAGTCGTTGATGATGTCGTATTGGAGCGAATAGATCGCTCCGTTCGCCATGTTGGTTCCCCACTGGCCGAGAATGATGGTGTAGCCGTCGGGCGCCGAGCGGGCGGCGCGGCCGACCCCGATTGTGCCGCCGGCGCCGGTGACGTTTTCGACGATGACGGGCTGCCCCAGAGAGGCACGCATGCCCTCGGCGACGATGCGGGCGATCACATCGGTCGAGCCGCCGGTCGCAAGCGGCACGATCATGGTGATCGGCCGCACCGGATAGTCTTGCGCGGCGGCAGGGCTGAGTCCGCTTAAGATTGCGGCTGAAAATGCGGCGATGGCGAAATTCGGCGCGCGCATGCGACTCTCCCGGATTAGCGTCCGACGGCCGGAGGCTACTTCATATTTGCCGGCATGGTCGAGTATAGAAGCAGCCGATTGTGCCAGCGCAAAGCGGGGGAGCATCCTTTGAGCGCCATGAGCAAGCCGATTCAAATCCGCATGGGCGGCTATGGCCCTGCTACCACCGGCTTCAGCCTCGCGCTCAGGCGCATCGGCGACCGCTTGGCGGCGCGCTTCGGCGACGCCGTCGATATCAAGTATGTCTGGAACATCATGGACCTCGGCTACCGGGCCGAAGACATTCTGTGGCTGGTCGAGCACGGATTACTCACGCTCGGTTATCAGTCGAGCAGCTATCTGACCGATCGCGTGCCTGAGCTCGGTTTTGTCGACCTGCCATTCCTGTTCGCCAACATTAAGGCGGCGCGTGCGGCGATCGACGGCGCGCTCGGGCAGCGGCTTGCCGATAGAATCGAGGAGCAGGTGAACTACCGCATCCTCGGCTTCTTCGAGAACGGCTTCCGCCATCTCTCGAACCGGCTGCGGGCGGTGCACCAGCCCTCCGATCTCGCCAACATGCGCATCCGCGTGCTGCCGAGCCGCATCCAGGCGCGCACCTTCGAGCTGTTGGGTGCCGTTCCCTTGCGGCTCGACCTGACCGAAGCCATCGCCATGATCAAAACGGCTGAGATCGACGCGCAGGAGAATCCCCTCACCAATACGGTCACGTACGGCGTTCACAAGTTCCACCGCTTCCACACGCTCTCCAACCACTTCTACATCTCGCGGCCGATCTTCCTCCATCGCACCGCGTTCGAGGCCTGGCCGGCCGAGTTGCAGGAGGAGATGCGTGCTGCGGTGCACGACGCGATCGCATTCCAGCGCGACCTGCACGAGCGCGAGGAGGAGGAGGCCCGCCACGCCATCGAGGCGGAAGGGTGCGAAGTGGTCGAGCTGACGGCCGATCAGCACGCGGCTTTTGCAGCCGCGGTGCAGCCGCTGTTACGCGAGGCGCGGATGGAGTATGGGGAGGAGTTGTTTGCTTTAGCCGGTGCCGGATGATGCAAACCTCGGACATCATTGAGATCAAGGGCTCGCGCCTGAAGCTCACGGGCCTGTTTGCGCTAGGTGTGCTCATGACCGCCCTCTCCGCGGCGGTAGCGTTTGGCTCGGTCCCCGCGCGAGACGCCGTAGTCGGTTGGCTGGGCCTCCTATTCTCCGGTTACTGCACCGCGGTCCTCTTTCGGCGATTGCTGATAGCGGATCGAGCGGTGCTGACGATTACGCCGAATGGCATAAGAGATATCCGTATTTCGACGGATTTCGTCCCCTGGAGCGGCATTTGTGACATTACCAGTAGGCGAGTCCGCGGGCAAAGATTCATCGTGATCGGCGCTGATCCGGCGGTCGAACGACACCTCGCACTCACGGCTACCGCGAAATGGTCGAGAGGTCTTAATCACGTCCTCGGCCTCGACGGTCTTTGCATTTCGGCGACGGGGCTGCAGATCAATCACTATGCCTTGTTCAAGACATGCCTCACTTATTGGCAAGCCTCAGGTAGGCATCCTCAGACGCACAGCTGAAAAGTTGGGTGCCGAAGCAAGAAAATCAAACCGCAAATAGTCTTCCTGGTTGAGCCGGAAGCAGCGGCACCTGATCACTGATCATCGCGGCTTCTGATTTGGCGATACGAAATCCCGCTTGTGCCACAAGCGTTGCGAATCACTGCAAGCCGCGCGGGACGCGTGTTAGCCGCGCCGGGGTACCGTGACGGCCTGGGCGCATCAGCCGAGATGCACCGCGGTGCCGCCGCTGCGGGAGGCACGATCAATATCACACTGGTGTTGACACTGACTTTCGCGCGCGAGACGACGCCTGGAAGGGATCGAGCACGGCCACTCCGGTGGGAGCAAAGTCCGATCCGTTGCGAGTCACCACAGTAAGCCCGTGCTCCAACGCCGTAGCCGCTATCATGAGATCGGCACTGTCATTGCCGAGGGCAGCGCTCAACGCGCCCCAACGGCGCGCCGTTCGCAGATCGAACGGGAGTACACGTTCGCCATAGAGCGACAATACCCGATCCAGCCAAACGGCAAGTGCGTTGGCAAAGCTCGGGTCCAACGTGCGCTGGCGGGAGATGCCACGTTCGATTTCGCCAACGCTAATGACGCTGAGAAAGAGATCAGAGGTCCGCTGACGTTCGAACCACGCAACGACGGTCGGACGGCGCTGCGGCCTCCGCAGCTCCGACAGAACCACAGTATCGATGAGGAACATCAGACGTCGGAATCACGCATTCGCACGGAGGAGCGCGGAAACTCGCCACCATCCTGCGGCATCTCCAGCAACAGATCGGCGAGGGAAGGCGCCTGAGCGCGCCCAAGCCCGCGAAGGCGCTCGTACTCCGACACGTCGAGCACGACCACGGCAGGCTTGCCGTGCTTGGTGACCGTCTGCGGTGCACGCCGCGCCGCCTCGACGACCTCGCTGAACCGGTTCTTGGCGTCCTGAACCGACCAGTTGCGCTTGGCCATACGCGCCATTTCCTTGCTAGCCAGAACTTCTAGCCAGAATATGAGGACTCGGACCGGCCCCGTCAAGCCGCAACATCGCCCAAAAGGCGCTTTGGCTCGCTCAAACCGGCCGCAGCAGCACCTGATCGCTGATCATTGCGGCTTCCGATTTGGCGATGCGAAATCCGGCCTGTGCGGCGAGGGGCGCAAAACCCTCCAAGCCGCGTGGAACGAGCTTCAGACGCGTCGACGCAATGGACCGGCGCCGGGTTTGGTCGGCGCCGGTCACCGAGCCGGCGACAAGACGCGCGCCACCCGCACCCAGCACCTTGAGGTTGGCGATGATCGCCTGATCACTGCCATACTCGAACAGCGCGCCTTCGGAGGTCGCCGCGATTATCGCGTCTTTAGTCACTTGCTCGGCCAACAGGCGTTCCAGAAGCGACGGCTCATCCCAATCATAGGCTTGGTGCTGCATACCGATGGAAAGTCCGGCAAGGGGGCGGCCTTCGGCTTGCAGGGCCGCAAGCGCATTGGCACCGAAGAACGCACCGTCCGCAGAGGCATCGAGCACCAAGATGGAAATCGGCCTGTCGAGCACCTCCGGGCGGTCGCGGCGAAGAAATATCAGCGCATTGATGCTGTCGAGCGCCGGACCGCCGCCGATGTTGATCAGGCTCAAAGGCGCGCTCGCCGGCGCTGCGGGAAGCTCCTCAGTGAGTGCATCCGCCACAAGCCGCGCGACCTGGAACATGCGTAGGCGAACCAGTGGAACATGCGATGAAGCTGCGAAGCGATGATCCATCGGCGTGTCATAGGGCGGCACCAGATTGTCCGGCCCAAGCTTCATTACGTAAGTGCTGATAGCGTCGAGATATCCGGTTTCCGAGCTGAACAGCGCGTCGACGAGCCGGGACTGCCGCGCCGCCGAACGGAGCATCATGCGCATGATGAACTTCGGAATGTGGCGCCGCCGGCGCTCGCCATCGACGAACTCTTGATAAAGCTCGCGCACCGCGGCCGCATCGTTCGGCACCGCGAAGCGCGGATTGGTGAGGTCGATCACCGGGAGATCGAAGCCCTCGCGGGTCTTCGCAAGAATAAGGCTGTCAGGAGGCTGCGTCATGGTCATGCGCACCCGCCTGCCGGGCTTCAGCTCTTGAGCCGATAGCCGGTCTTGAAGATCCACCATACCACGGCGAGGCAAACGATCAGGAACACCGCCGTCATCGCAAGGCTCACACCCACGCTCACGTCGGCGATCTCGTAGAAGCTCCAGCGGAACCCGCTGATGAGATAGACGACCGGGTTGAACAGCGTCACGGTCTGCCAAACCGGCGGCAGCACGCTGATCGAATAGAAGCTGCCGCCCAGGAATGTCAGCGGCGAGATGATGAGCAGCGGCACGATCTGCAGCTTCTCGAACCCATCGGCCCAGATGCCGATAATGAAGCCGAGCAGGCTGAAGGTCACGGCGGTCAGCACCAGGAACGCCAGCATCCAGAACGGGTGGACGATACGCAGCGGCACGAACAGCGCGGCGGTGGCGAGAATGATCACCCCCAATATGATCGACTTGCTGGCGGCCGCCCCCACATAGCCGAGCACGATCTCGAAGAACGACACCGGCGCGGACAGGAGCTCGTAGATGGTGCCGGTGAAGCGCGGAAAATAGATGCCGAAGGAAGCGTTGGCGACGCTCTGCGTCAGCAGCGTGAGCATGATGAGGCCCGGCACGATGAAGAGCCCGTAGGGGACGCCCTCGATCTCGGTGATGCGCGAGCCCATGGCGGCACCGAACACCACGAAATAAAGCGAGGTGGAAATCACCGGCGACACGATGCTCTGCGCCAGCGTGCGCCCGGTGCGCGCCATTTCGAACTTGTAGATTGCGCGGACGGCTCGCAGGTTCATTGTCTTTCCTTCACCAATCCGACGAATATGTCCTCGAGCGAGCTTTGCGTCGTGCTGAGGTCGCGGAAGCGGATGCCGCAGGCATTGAGGTCCTTGAGCAGGGTTGTGATGCCGGTGCGCTCACCCTGGGTGTCATAGGTATAGATCAATTCGTCGCCTTCGGAGGCGAGCGCAAGACCGTAGGCGGAGAGCGCCGGCGGCACAGCGTCGAGCTTCTGATGGAGCTGCAGCGTCAATTGCTTCTTGCCGAGCTTGCGCATGAGCTCGACCTTGTCCTCGACCAGGATGATCTCGCCCTTGCTGATCACCCCGATGCGGTCGGCCATCTCCTCGGCTTCATCGATATAATGCGTCGTCAGGATGATGGTCACGCCGGAAGCACGCAGTGCCCGGACCGTCTCCCACATGTCCTTGCGCAGCTCGACGTCGACACCGGCGGTCGGCTCGTCGAGAAAGAGGATCTGCGGCTCATGCGAGAGGGCCTTGGCGATCAGCACGCGCCGCTTCATGCCGCCGGACAGCGTCATGATCTTCGAGCCCTTGCGATTGAGGAGCGAGAGCTCCTTGAGCACCTTTTCGACATAGGCGGGGTTGTCGGGCTTGCCGAACAGGCCGCGGCTGAAGCTCACGGTGTTCCAGACCGACTCGAAGGCATCGGTCGTCAGCTCCTGCGGCACGAGCCCGATCATGGAACGAACGATGCGGTAATCGTGCGCGATATCGCGCTCATCGACCAGCACCTGCCCTTCCGATGCGGTCACGATCCCGCAAATGATGCTGATCAGCGTCGTCTTGCCTGCCCCATTGGGACCCAGGAGCGCGAAAATCTCGCCACGGCGGATATCGAGATTGACGCCCTTGAGCGCCTGGTAGCCGGACGCGTAGGTCTTGGAGAGACCTTTGACGGAAATGATGGGCTGCATGATCGAGATGAAGCTAAGACAAATCGAGGACGGGTCTTAGAGGGGCCGTGACGAGGCGTCAAATGCACATTCAGGACGCCTTCCGCAAGCCCGGGTCGCGACCCGGACCAGCGATGGAGCACGCATTTGTGCTCCTGCTGCGCCCCGGCAACCCTTGACGCGCTTGCCTTTGGCGCCGATAGTTTGCCGTGGATTCAGTCGCACTTGCGACCGCCGATCCGACGGCATGCGCGCCGAACGAATAACCAACATGAATAACCAACAAGTCGCGTAGGGAAGCCCAACAGCGACAGCGAAGATGCAAGATCGCACAAGAGGGAAGTTTCATGGCGAAATTCACCCGCAGGAACTTCATCAAAGCGAGCGTGGCCACCGGCATTGCGGCGGGCGCCGTGGCAGCCCCGGCGGTGGTGTCGCCGTTCCGCCGCAGCGTGCTGGCGACCGGAGCAGCATCGGCCGCGCCGCTGCCGAACGCGATCACCAGCATGGCGACCACGCTCAATCTCAACGGCAGCGCTCACACGGTCGAGCATGAGGCGCGCACGACGCTCTGGGAGGTGATCTCCGAGAAGATCGGGCTCACCGGCACGGTGCGCAGCTGCAATCGCGCGACCTGCGGGGTGTGCACCGTGGTGATCGACGGCACGCCACATTATTCATGTCACATGCTGGCGTTTGAGGCGGCCGAGAAACCGATCCTCACCGTGGAGGGGTTGGCCGTGGGCGACAAGCTCGCGCCGATCCAGGAAATCGGCATCCGCAACATGGCAGCCGATTGCGGCTACTGCACCGCCGGCTGGCTCACCGTCGCCAAGACCTTCCTCGACAAAAATCCGAACCCAACCGAGGAAGAGATCAAAGACGCGCTTGCCGGTCACCTGTGCCGTTGCTCGGCCTATGCGGGCATCATCAAGACCGTGCAGGACACTGCGGCCTATAACCGCGGGGAGGCGACCCTATGAGCTACAAGATCGAGCCGACCCTCGGGGATGCCAAGATCATCACGCTGCCGATGGTGCGTAACTTCTCGACCGGCGGCGGCTATGGTCCCGGCGACACGCTGGTCGAGGGCGACCGCAAGATCGTCACGCAGAAATGGCAGGGCCATCCGCCGGTCGATCTGCAAATCATCGGCAGGCCGCAGGCGCCACTGCGCGAAGTGGTCGAGCCGCGCTTCCGCGGGACCGCCGAGTTCGCGCCGCGGGTTCGCCTGCCAGGCATGCTCTATATCAAGTTCCTGCGCAGCCCCTATCCGCGCGCGGCGATCCGCAGCCTCGATACCGCCAAAGCCGAGAAGATGCCGGGCGTGCATTATGTGCTCACTTATCGCAACGCGCCCAAGACCAATCCGCTGCAGATCGAATTGATGCTGCAGGGCGAGATCGTCGCCATGGTGGCGGCGGAGACCGAGGATCAGGCCGAAGACGCGGTCGAGGCGATCGCGGTCGACTATCTCGACCTGCCGTCTGTTCCAACTCTCGCGGTCGCCGAATCCGAGGACGCGCCGGACATCCGCGAGGGCAAAGGCAATCTTCTGCAGATGCCGGCCAACAATCCCAATCACCAAGCCGGCGCGAGCGCGCGCTGGCATCATGGCGATATCGACAAGGGTTTTGCCGAATCGGCGATTGTGCGCGAGTTCTCCTACTATTTCGGCGGCAGCCGCATCGTGCCGATGCAACCCTTCAGCGGGGTCGCCATGTGGGAGGGCGATAAGCTCACATTCTGGGGCCATGGGCAGGACATCTATCCGTCACGCGAGTTCCTCGCGGGCTGGCTCGGCATTGACAAGGACAACATCCATTTCATCGACAAATGGAATGGCGGCACGTTCGGCGGCTTCGGGGTGCGCGGCACGCCGTTCTGGGGACTGGTCGCGCATATCGCCCGCGAGACCGGGCGACCCGTCAAGGCCATGCTGACCAAGGCCGAAGAGCTTTATCACATCATGCACAAGCCGGAGACCTTGTCGAAGTTCAAGGTGGGCTTGACGCAGGATGGACGGATTCACGCGCTCCGCTACGAGATCCATATGATTGCCGGGTTCACTGACCAGCTGCCGCCGCATGTGGCAAGCGAGGTCTCGAAGAACCAGCTGGAGCTCTACACCGCGCGCGTCCCGCATTGGGAACAGGTGTCCTACGCCTACAAGAGCAACACCCCGATGATCGGCTGCAATCGCAGCTGCACCCAGCAGGAGGTGAAGTGGGCGTTCGAGAACCTGGCTGACGAGCTCGCCGAGATCGCCGGCCTCGATCCGGTCGAGTTCCGTCTCCGCAACGTGGCCCAGCCCGGCGACCGGCTCGCTCCGGCGACAGACTGGCACACGGAGATGAAGAAGCCGGAGCTTGAGAACGGCGCCCTGACCTATGACTGCTTCGCCTCCGTCGAGGTGCTGCAGGAAGGCGCCAAGGCATTCGGCTGGGACAAGCGCAATCCCAAGCCGGGAAGCATGCCGGGACGCTTCAAGCGCGGCATGGGCCTTGGCATGTCGCAGCATCATCCGGGCTCGCTCTCTTATCATGAAGGGGAAGCGGCGTTCAAAACCGAGCGCGGCATTCTCTGGGGCGCCGACGTCGAGATGGATCCGACCGGTCGGGTGATCCTGCGCAGCGCGCTGCCCGACAGCGGCACCAATCACGATACCGGCATGGCGATCTTGATCGCCGAGATGCTGGGCATCAGTGACATCGATCACATCAAGCTGATGTGGGGCGACTCGGACACCGCCCCCAAGACCGATCAATGGGCCGCCGGCCGCACCTGCACGGTGCAGGGCGGCTGCGCGCTGGTCGCGGCCAAGAAGCTGCGGACGGAGCTTATCAATCGCGCGGCCGGAAAGCTCGGCATCGATGCCGGTCAGCTCGATCTCCGCGACAGCGTGGTTCGCGTGAAGGACGATCCGAGCAAATCGATCCACGCGTCCGAGCTTCTGAATGGTGCTTCGCTCAAGATGCACGGCGAGGTCATGGCGGTGCAGGGCCGCTCGCTCTCCAAGGGCGTGGGCGCTTGCTTCGTCGAGGTCGAGGTTGATACCTGGACCGGGCAGTTCAGGGTGCTGCGCGTGGTCTATGCACACGACACCGGCAAGGTAATCAACCCGTTCGTGGCGGTCAGCGACATGGAGGGCTCGTTCATGCAGAGCTTCCAGGTGGCGACCAACTCGATCCCGTACGACAAGGAATTTCCCGGGCAGATGCACAACAGCATCGCCTTCCTGTCGTTCCCGATCCCGACCATCATGGAATTCCCCGAGGAGATCAGCCAGGTCTTCATCGAGAGCCTCGAGCCGCGCTGGTTCTATGGGTACAAGGGGTTCAGCGAGACCAGCATCGGCTCGGTGCCGGGCGCGATCGGCAATGCAATCTACAATGCCATCGGGGTGCGCGTGAGCCACCCGATCAGCGCCGAGCGAATTCTGATGGCGCTGAAGAAACAGCGGGAGGCGGTCTGATGAAACCCGTCACGCTCTATAAGCCGGCGACCGTCAAGGAGGCGACGCAGATCCTCGCCCATCACGGGCCGGAAGCCTCTGTCTATGCGGGCGGCACGGATATCCTCATCCGCCTCAAGAACCGCCTCAACGCTGCGCCCAAATATCTGGTCGACATCAAGCAGATCGGCGAGCTGAACTTCATCCGCGAGACGGAAGACGGCGGGCTCGCGATCGGGGCCACGACAACGATTGCCAATATCGAGCAATCCGATCTCGTCAAGCGCAAATACCCGCTCATCACCGAAACCTTCAAGCGCATCTCCTCGCCTGAGCTGCGCAACCAGTCGACCATCGCGGGCGACATCATGCAGGAGGTCTGGTGCCAATACCTGCGCGGCAACTATCCGTGCTGGCGCAATGGCGGCTATATCTGCTACGGGGCGATCGGCGACAACAGCTACTATCACAGCGTCATGGGCGGCCGCCTCTGCTTTGCCGTCTATCACGGCGATGCCGCGATCGGCCTGGAGGCTCTCGATGCCGGCGTCAAGATCGCAGCGCCGTCGGGCGAGCGGCGGATGTCGCTCGAGGCGCTCATTCCGGGCGACGTGATGGTGGACGGCCGCGTGCAATCGCACGTGCTGCACTCCGACGAAATCCTCACCGAGATCACGCTGCCGGCGCCGCGTGAAGGATGGGTCGGAACCTTCCAGAAGATCCGGCCGCGTGGGGTCTGGGATTTCGCCATGGCGTCGGTCGCGTTGAACCTGCATCTGCGCGACGGCACGATCGACGATGCGCGTGTCATTTTCGGCGGCATCGCGGTCAGCCCCTACCGGGAGCATGCGGTCGAAGCCTTCCTCAAGGGCAAGCGGCTCGACGGCGAGCTGCCGCAGATTGCGGCCGCGCGCGCGCTGGCGGGTGCGGCACCGCTGAAATACAACGAGCACAAGGTCGAGACCGCGCGCGGGGCGCTGGCATCGGGCCTGTCGGCGCTCGCGGCCTGACGATCCGGAATTACGGTTCAAGCAATGACCGTGCAGAGCGAGTCACTTTCATTGCCGCCCGCCCCGGAGGCAAGGCACTATCCGGCCTTGAGCGGCGCGTTTTTGATCCTGCTCGCGATAGCGCTGGTGGCCGGATCATGGGCGGTCGGCACCGAGAATTATCCCTATATTCATCGCCGCATTTTCTACCGCTTCCCGTTCGCCACGCTCGATCGGGTCTATCTCATCGCGCTCGCGGTTCTGGCGCTGCACTATGCGGCCTATGTGGTGCACTATATTGTTGTCGGCTCGCGTCAGCGAGCAACGGCACCGCCGCCGCTGACCTTCAGCCCCATTAAGTTCGTCATCACCTGGTTTCTGCTCATTGGGCTTGCGGGCGTGTATGCGGTCGGCGCCTCGATCGCGACACCGGCTTTGTTCGACGAGATTTTCGGTCCGGCCCGCGATACCGCCTTCCTGCGGGTCTGGAACCACACATATTTCGGCTTTGTGTTGCTGGCCTCGTTGGCGGCTGCAATCGTCTATCTCACCATCGCCAGCGCTCGCGTGCGCGGGATCGCCGGGGCATTTCATTGGCTCTTCGAGCTCTTGTCGCTGCGGCGAGGCCATCGCTTTTTCGGCGTACTGAACTGGATTCTGCTGCTCGCGCTTCTGTCCAATTTCACTACCGGATTCTTCATTCTAGGTAGCGCCCCGCTCGTCTCGTTCCCGCGATTGCCGCTGCATGCCTATGCGCTGGAGAACTGGGCGCGACTCGCCCACGACGTCGGGACCGCATTCATCGTGGCTTCCTTCTCGGGTCAGATCTACCTGCGCTTGATCCCGGCCAACCAATGGATGCTCAAGACCATGTTCGCCGGCTACGAAGCGAAGGCCTAGATCCCGTGCAGACCATCAAAGCGGTATTTTTCGAGCCGGTCGGTTGCCTGGCGGAGTTTCGGCGCGACGAGTTCGACCGTGCCGCCGAGCTGTTGCGGGCCGATGAAGTCGCGCCGGACGTCTCGGCGAGCCAAGTATATTGGCGGCTTCTTGTCCTGATGCAGCAGCAGCCGCTCACCGGCGAAACGGCCGCAAAGCTTAAAGCGCTCGAGCTGAGCGCGGTGGAGCACGCCGACCTCTACGAGGATGTCGCTCCGGCACTCACCTCGCTCAAGTCCTTCGGCATCGCCGCCTACATCGTCTCGTCGATATCGCAGGCCGCTGCAGCACGCTTTGTCGAACGGCATCAGCTCAAGGATTTGCTCTCCGGCATCGTGACCCGGGACGACGCGCAGGGCGTCGGCGAGAAAGTGCTGCAGCGCGCGACCGCGCAGGCAGGTCTTGCCGCGTCTGAAATCATGATGCTCGCCGACACCGCGGAAGCGCTCGCCGCCGCCAAGCAACTCGGCCTCAACGCCATGTTGATGATCAACGACTACGACGAGGGCCGCTCGCTCGCGGAGCGCAATCCAGCCGGCGGCATTGTCTCGCTCGCCGAATTGCCCGATGCCTTGAAGCTGATTGAGCAGCGCGCCGGCATGCGAGTTGCCGGGCGCACTCCCCGCGCGCCATTCGAGCTGTTTGATCCAAGCTAGGGCGGTCGTCCCGGCCGGAGCGAAGCGGAGAGCCGGGACCCATAGCCATCGGCGAAACTGGTAGCGCGTCGCAGTATGGGTCCCTGCTTCCGCAGGGACGACTTGTCGCTTAAAGACTCCCGCTTTCGCAGGGACGACCCCTCCCTCACTCCGGCTTGAAGTTCATCGCGACGCCATTGATGCAATAGCGCTGGTGGGTCGGCGGCGGGCCGTCCGGGAACACATGGCCAAGATGGCTGCCGCAGCGGCTGCAATGCACCTCGGTGCGCACCATCCCGTAGCTGTTGTCCTCGCTGGTCTCGACTGAGCCGGCGAGCGGATCGTTGAAGCTCGGCCAACCGGTGCCGCTCTCGAATTTCTTGCCCGACACGAACAGCGGCTGGCCGCAGCCCGCACAGGAGAACGTGCCGCTCCGCTTCTCATAATTCAGCGCACAGCTGCCCGGCGCTTCGGTGCCGTGCGCCCGCATGATGCGGTATTGCTCGGGCGTGAGCAGGCGGCGCCACTCTTCGTCCGTATGGGTCACCGGATAAGCTTTGCTTTCCATCGTGCTGCTCCTTCAAGCTTTCTGGCATCCTACACATTGAGCTCGATGATTTCCGCATCCATGCGCGCGCCCGCGACCTTCAGGCGGGCAACCGTCACCGGCAGCTTGAATCGGCGCGGACCGGCGCTGCCGGGATTGAGAAACAACACCCCGCCTCGAGTCTCGATCAGCGGCTGATGCGAATGACCGAATACCACGGCGGTGAAGCCTGCGTCCTGCGGCGCGAAATCGAGTTGCGATATGTCGTGCAGCATCAGGAGGCGGCATTGGCCCAGCTCAACAAACTCGTTTTCCGGCAATGCTGCCGCCCAGCTCCCCTTGTCGATATTGCCGCGCACCACATAGGTGCGCGCTATCCCGGATAGCTCCTTGAGGATATCGGGATCGCCGACATCGCCTGCGTGCACGATGAGATCAGAGCCGGCAAGCGCCGTCAGTGCTTCCGGGCGCATGAGCCCATGGGTGTCGGAGATAACGCCTACGAGGGTTTCGCGCTCGGGTGTGTTCGCGCCTGGCATGCGCAAGATAGATAGTTTGCATAAGGCCGTTGCGCAACCGCGGCACTCAATTCCGTATGTCTTGCAGGAACCATTCGGTCGGAATCTCGCGTCCCAAACCGGCGCATTTGGCAAGCTCGTAGACCTTGCCGGCGACCGCATAGAACTGCGCCCCCTGCAAGTTGCCGCGCTCCGAATAGGTGATCTGGTCCGCCGATGTGCGGCCTTTGACGCGCCCCTCCGCCAGATCGGCAAGCGAAACCCGCCGGCCCGCCACCGCGGCTCCATGGGCGCGGCGTGGGCGCCGGCCATCGCCGTGCTTTGGCACTTCCGGGCGCGCCTCCCAAGCGATGAACTCATCGTCAAGCCCAAGTTCCGGCCGACCCGTAGGCGCGGGGGCATCGCCAAAACGCAGATAAACGTCGACGCGTTTGAGGCAGTCAGCGTCCGGCTTGCCGCTGCCGCCGATATTGACAATGTGAGCGCCCTTCTCGATCAGCGCGCCATCGATGATCGGCACCGCGGAATCGGTGAGCGCAGCCACGATATGCGCGCCCTTGTAGATATCCTCCGGACGCTCGCAGACCTGGACCTCGATGTTGTATTTGGCCGCCATCTCGCGCCCGAAAGCTTCGCGGTTCTCCTTGGTCGGGCTGAATACCTGCAGCTTCTTGATGTTACGCACGCGCGTGAACGCCTGCATGTGGGTGCGTGCCATGCCACCCGACCCGAGCATCCCGATCACCTCCGCATCCGGGTTGGCCATGTACTTGACCCCGATGCCACCGTCGCCGGCGACGCGCATGTGCTGCAGATGCCCGTCGTTGATGAACGCCAGGAATTCGCCGTTGCGGATCGACGTGAGCAGGATCAGCCCGCAATAGAGGCCGGGCCGCACGCAATATTTCTCCTGCGTGGTGGCGCCGTTGTACTCGGTCTCGTAAATGATGTCGGACTTCATGCGGATGGCGAAATAGCCCGCGGTGGATCCGCCCTCCATGGTGCCCCATTGGTAATTCTTGGCCGGATCATCGGTCGGGATCCGGATGTCGATGCGCGGCCGACACACGGCGGTTCGTGCCGCGAGCGCAAGGTAGGATTCCTCCAGCGCTTCGAGCGTGATCTCCATCGTCAGCACCTTGGCGACATCGGCATTGTTGATGATCAAAGTCATTGTACCGGTCCTCAGTAGGGTGGGCTAAGGCGCGTCAGCGCCGAGCCCACGGTCCGCGTGGGCGCGCGCGGATCATCGTCGTGTCAAAATAGTTACGCCCCGGCCGCGCTTCGCCCACCCTACAGGCTAAGACGCCAGGTAGGCAAAGCCTGTTGCCCACCCTCCAAACTTGCCGACGCTCCAGCCGACATGCCACTATCGGCCTTGGAGAACACGGATGTCCTTGCTCCTCAGATGCCTGATCGCGGCTTTGCTCGTTCTGCCGGGCGGGAGCGCCTTTGCGCTCGATCAGGTGCGGCTCGGCAAGGCGGTCCCCAATTCATTTGCCTTCGGGGCGGCCGACGTCGGCATCCAGGCCGGGATCTTCGCGCAGGAAGGAATCGACCTGCAGATCCTGAGCTTCCAGGGCGACGCACGCATCCAGCAGGCGCTTACCGCCGGTGGCATCGACGTTGCGGTGGGCTCCGGCCCGGGGCTCGGCTTCCGCGCCAAGGGCGTGCCGGCGATCGGAGTCGCCGCCATGTACGGGCCGCCGAGCAACCTTTCACTCACGGTGCTCGCCAATTCCCCGATCAAGACCATCGCCGACCTCAAAGGCAAACGCATCGGCGTCACCACCCAGGGCTCCCTCACCGACTGGCTGACGCGCGAATTGTCGCGCCAGCAGGGCTGGGGCAGCGACGGCATTCAGGTCGTGGCGCTCGGTGCCGCACAGGCGCGGCTCGCCGCCATGGGGCGGGGCGAGCTCGACGGCGAGGTGATCGAATCAGGGACAGGCTTCGAGCTGGAGGAGCAGGGCAAGGGGCGCAACGTGCTTTTATTCGGCGATATCGCCAAGCATTTCTATACCCACGTGATCTACGCAACCGACGCAATGATCGAGAAGCGTCCGGACGTGCTGCGGCGCTTTCTGCGCGGGTGGTTCAAGACGATCGCCTTCATGCGCGCCAACAAGGACTTCACCGTCAAATCGGAAGCCAAGACCATCGACGTGCGGGAAAGCGTCGCATCGAAAATCTACGACACGCAGATGAAAGATTTCTCGAGCGATGGCGCCTGGGACCCGGCGTCCATCGACGTCATCCGCAATTCGCTCAAGGATCTGGGCATCCTCGATACCGTGCCGGATGCGAAGTCGATCTACAATGACAAGTTCGTGCCGGTGAAGTTCTGATAATGCGCCGCGCAATCCTTTGTGCCATCGCGATCGCCCTCCCCTTCTGGGATGCCGCAAGCGCAATTGCGCAGGATTGGCCGACGCGGCCAGTAACCTTGGTGGTTCCGTTCGCTGCGGGCGGCTCGGTCGACGTAATGGGCCGCATCCTGTCAGCGCGACTCGGCGAAGTATTGGGCCAGCAGGTGATCGTCGAGAATGTGGGCGGCGCCGGCGGCATGTTGGGGAGCCTGCGCGTCGCCAAGGCAGCGCCGGACGGCTACGAGTTCGTGCTCGGCATTGCCGGAACCCATGCGCAGAACCAGACGCTCTACAAACATCCGCTTTACAATGCGGCAACCGACTTCGCTCCGGTCGAGCTGATCGCCGAGCAACCCACCGTGCTCACCACCCGCAAGGATTTGGCCCCCGATAACCTGCAGCAATTCATCGCTTACTCGAAAGCGAACCAGGCGAAGATGCAATTCGGCTCGGCCGGTGCCGGCTCGGCTAACCATCTGGCCTGCGTGCTGCTCAACGCCGCCATGGGGGTCAACGTCACGCACGTTCCGTTCCGCGGCGGTGGCCCCGCCATGCAAGAGCTGCTTGCCGGCCGTATCGATTACATGTGCAACATCGTCACCAACGCGCTGCCGCAGATCGAAGCCAGGATGGTGAAGCCGATCGCGCTCTTGTCGACCAGGCGGTCGCCCGCGCTGCCAGGCGTCGCCAGCGCGGCCGAGCAGGGGCTCCCGGATCTCGATGCCTCGACCTGGTATGCGGCGTTTTTGCCCAAAGGCACGCCGCAGCCGACCGTGCAGAAGCTGAACGCGGCGATCGAGGCTACCGTGAACACGCCCGCCGTGCAGGAGCGGCTCAAGGAGATTGGTGCCGATCTGGTTGCGCCGGAGCGCCGGTCGCCGGAATATCTCGCCAAATTCGTGGCCAGCGAGATCGCCCGCTGGGCCGGCCCGATCAAGGCCAGCGGCGTCAGCATGGATTAGCGCATGTTCCGACAAAAGCTTGCACCGGACGTGATCGGGCCTGGAGCCCGGCTTTCCGAACAGAACATGCGTCAGCGCTCATGACGGGCGCCGGCCTTGCGCAAGAGCGCCGAAGGCGCCTCGCCACCGCCATGGCGGAGGCCGGGCTCGACGCGGTTCTCGTCTACGGTAACGCTTGGCAGAACGATTATCTGCGCTATGCGACCGATTTCGGCATTCTCGAAGGGCAAGCGCTGGCGTTCATCCTCCGGAACGGCGAGGTCACGCTCTATCTCGACAGCCCGCTCGAAGTCGACCGCGCCGAGGTCGATTGCCGCGATATCGAGGTGATCCATGCACCGGATCTGGTCGCGGAGGTCGATACCGCACTCGAGCGCTTCCGCAATCAGCGGATCGGAGCGGCGCCGCATCGTCTCATCCCACGCCGGATCGCCGCCCGCCGCAATGAACTGCAGCTCAGTGACCAAACAGCGCTGCTCGATCGCCTATTGATGGGCAAGCTCGATGCCGAGGTCGATGCGATCCGCCGTGCCGCGCAGCTCGCCGATTCAGGCTACGCGGTATTCCGGCAAGCGGCGCGGCCCGGTCGCGCCGATTATGAGCTCATTGCCGAGATCGAGGCGTTCTACCGCGCCAGCGGCGTCGACGACAATTTCCAGATCATCGGCGTCGGCGGACCGGAGGTGCGCGGCATGGCGCCACCCAGCGGCAAGCGTCTCAAGCACGGCGACATGGTGACGACCGAGCTCACGCCCTGTGTGGAGGGCTACTATGCGCAGATCTGCCGCACCTTGGTGGTGGGCGATCCGAATGCCGATCAGATCAAGGCCTTCGCGCTCTACCGTGAAGCCATGGAAGCCGGCATCGCGACGGTGCGCGCGGGCATCACCGCCGCCGATATTGCGCGCGCGGAGAACGAAGTTTTCCGCCGGCATGGACTCGGCGACTACGTTACCGACCAATATACGCGTGTGCGCGGCCATGGGGTCGGGTTGTTCGCCGATTCGAAGCCTCACATCCTGGAGGATGTCACCACCCGGATCGATTCCTGCATGACGTTGATCGTGCATCCCAACACCTATCATCCGGTGGTGGGCTACATGGTGCTGGGTGACGTTGTGGTGGCAACGCCGCAAGGCTGCGAAGTGCTGACCGAAACTCCGCGCGAATTGTTCAGCGTGTAGCGCATGTCCCGGAAAAGTCGAAGCCGGGTTTCCGATGAGAGCATGCGCAAACGCAAAAAGAGCGGATTGGATTACGCCCTGAGGGAAGGCAGTCGATGCGCCGCGGCTTGATGCTGAGAGATGAGAGCGAGCTGCCGAAGGCGGTGCTTGCACAGCGGATCGAGACGGCGCGCAGCGCGATGCGGCGCGACGGGCTCGATGGCATCATTCTCTATACCAACCTGGTCCAGCCGAGCGCGGTGACCTATCTCACCGGCTTCACGCCGTATTGGTCGGATGGCCTGTTGCTGGTGACGCGCACCGGCGCGCCGGTTTTTGCAACCGCGCTCTCCAAACGTGTCGCCGGCTGGATCTCATCCACCAATCCGTTGAGTGAGATCATCAACTCCCCAAAACCGGGCGGAGCGATCGGTGCCCGCCTTGCCGCAGACGGATGCAAGCGCGTTGCCGTCCTTGAATTGGATAGGCTTCCCGGCGGACTTTACGATGAGATCATCGATGCGGCGCCCGGGCTCGAATTGACTGATGGGAGCGCGCTATTTGCTTCGCTGCGGCAGAAGATCGATGGGGCAGAGCGTGGAATGATCGCGCGCGCGGACGCGATTGCGCTTTCGGCCCTGGCGCAGGTCGATCCCGATATAGCGAAGGATGCCGGCGCGGCCGCAGGCCTGGTCGAAAAAGAGGCTCGCCTGCAAGGTGCCGAGGAGGCCTATATCGCGGTCGCCGCCGATCTCGCAGCCGATGCGCGGATGATCCGCATGTCCGCCCCGCGACCGCTCGCCGATCTGTTCGCGCTGCGCGCATCCATCGCCTACAAGGGAAGCTGGGTGCGCCGCACCCGCACTTTCGCCAAGAATCCGATGCGTCGCGCGGCCGTCGTCCGCGCCGATACCTGGTTTGAGCACCTCGCATCCTCGATTTCACCCGGCCAATCGCTCGAAGCCCAGATTGCAAGGTGCGTTGAGGAATTGCCCGGCGCGCGTGTCATGAGCTGGATGGCGGAAAGCCCCATCGGCAGCTATCCGCTGCAGTCGATCGCTGCATCAGGCAGGGCAGATCACAGCAATTTTGGCGAAGGCGGCTTTCTGGTGCTGAGCCTGCAGCTCAAGCTCGATGCGATGCCGTGGCTCGGCGCCGCCCCGGTGTTTGTTGGCTCGTGATTGCGGCGCTCGCTTGCGCGTCCAGCAGTGCGCGCCCCTGTTGCGTCAAGCGCACCGACCTTTCGCGCATGCTGCCCGTGCCTTCGACGCGGACCAGACCATTGCTGACCGCATCCTCCCAGACCGGCATGCGCGGACAGGAAGTTTTCCACGCGTCCATCGCCTCGCCATAGGTCCTCGGGCGATCGGCGACCCAGGAGATGAGCTGCAGGATCAGCGCGTCCATAGGGTCGATTATGCTCGCGGGCGAGCCCTTTTTCCAGAGCGAGATACCGCCGTTATGCTTAAGCAAGCGTTCAGATATTGCGACCAGCATAGCCTTCCGGCCGCGCCTGATTCGCGCGAAATCGGGTGGGTTCCCGCCCGCGGGTTGGTGGCATGCTCTACGCGTTAATGCTCATCGGCATCGGATTCTTGAGCGCCTGCCTGTTGATAGCGGCGCTGGCGCCGGTCATTCACGAGCGGGCGGTCCGCCTCACGGTGCGTCGCCTGCTGTTCAAGCGCCCGCGGTCACGACTCGAGCGGCACGCCTACGCGGATCAGTTGCGCGCCGAATTCGCGGTCTCCACGCGGCGGCTCGAAACCGCCATGGAGAACACGCTGGCGAAGTCCGTCGAGCATCATCGCGAGCTTACCATGGCGCTCGCCAAGCGGTCCGCCGAGGTCGGCCAGCTCCAGCGCGAGGTCCGACGACTGAGCGTTGTCATCCTGCGCTTCCAGTCCCGCGAGCTGATGCGCCGCTCCACGACCCGAACGGTCATCAAGCTCCTGGTCTACCTGTTCGAGCGGTCGCAGCAGCCGCACCGCCAGCAGCTCGCGGCGCGTGGGTTTGGACGCCAAGAGCATCCGGCCCAGTTGGGAACAGTTTCCGCTTGACGCAGCCCGGCGCCTTGCGGGGCTATTCGAATTGGCGCAGTCTGCCCCCACATTTGTTGCACAGCGCGCCCCGCAGACTGTGCGTTGGGCGCTGCCGGAACATGAAATCGCGGAGATTGTGCCCATGAGAAAGCTCGTATTGGAGACCACCTCACCGTTCCAAGGGCTGCCGGAGCTGGTCGCCTATCAGGAAGGCCTGTTCGCGAAAGAGGGCATTGAGATCGAATGGGCCGATCGCGACGAGGCCGGGGTCAAGACCGTGGATACGTCATTGACCGACGTCAAAGGCGCCGATCCGTTCGTCAGCCACGGCACCCTGTTCGAGCAGGGCAAGGCCGACATGTATAATGCGTGTGAGTGGGGCAATTATTGCCGGGTCGGTGCCACCGCCGGCAGCCGGCAGGTCGGCCGCCGCGCCATCGTGACCTACGGGGCGATCGTGGTGCGCCCGGATTCGCCGGTCTTCACCCCGCAGCAGCTCGCCGGCCGCAGGGTCGGAGTCCCGTTCTATGCGGGCACGCATTATCTCGCGCTGCACATGCTGGAAGGCTTTTTGCCGCGCGATCAGATCAACATCTGCCGCGCCCCGACCGGCTCTCGCAACCGCTTCAACCTGATGATGAAGGGCGAGATCGAAGCCACCACACTGACCGAGCCCTATATCACGCTCGCCGAGAAGAAAGGCTGCCGCATCATCTGCTCAGCCTTCTATTTCGGCACCGAGGTCGCCTCCGATCGAATCGACCCGGAGACCTACGCGGCCTTCAACCGCGCGGTGCGCGAGGCGGTGCGCCGCATCAATGCGAACAAGAAAGCCTATCTCCATTACTTCGTCGACTATCACAAGGCCAAGGACCCGGAGATCGGCACCCTCAAGCCCGAGGACATCCGTGAAAGCCGCATTGTGGTGCGCGATCCGGCGCCGATTCCAGCCGACGAGCTCCAACGCACCTACGATTGGGTGAAGAGCTGGGGCATGCTCGAGGAAACCGAGTCGCCGCTGCAGCTCGTGAACATGGATGTGCAGGCGCGCGCCCACGTCGCTGCCGAGTAGCGGCGTCGCGTCGTCACACTGGTGCCCCCGATTTGAAGTTCCTGCTGCGTGTGCGGCCAGTCGAATTGAGCCATGTCTGCTGAGTCATGGCCGGGCTTGTCGAGGCTTGTCCCGGCCATCCACGAATTGCTTCTCCGGGCCGCGGCAAGCAAGGCGTGGATGCCCGCGACGAGCACGGGCATGACTCCGAAGACAATGAGATATGAGCGGGAACCGCTTTAGCGGAGACATGAACGCGCCGACGGGCGAGCGGACTATCGGCGCGAGCGTCACTCGGCTCGAGGACGAGCCGTTGATACGCGGTCGCGGATTGTTTGCCGCAGACGTCTCGTTCCCAAACCAGCTGCACATGCGGGTGGTTCGTTCACCGCTCGCGCACGCGATGATCCGGGCGGTCGGGACCGACCTGGCCGCCGGCATGCCGGGCGTCGTGGCGGTGTGGACGATCCGTGATGTCGAGAGCGTGCCGCCAATCGATTTTCGCGACGATCGGGTCGAGAAGCTGGTGCCTTATCGCCAGCCTATCCTGGCGCGCGAGGGGGTGCGTTATGTGGGCGAGCCGGTAGCCGTCGTCTTCGCTGACGATCCCTATCGGGCCGAGGATGCCGCCGATGCGGTCACGCTCGAGCTCGACCCACTGCCGCCGCTGATTGCCGCGGCTGCTGCACCCGGTGAATTCGCCGCGGGTCTGTCGACCGAGCCGATGGTCATCGAGAAGAGCTACGGCGACATCGATGAGGCCTTCCGTTCGGCCCATGCCGTGGTCGAGCTCGAGCTCTCGATCGGCCGCCACTCGGGAGTACCGCTGGAGACACGCGGTGCGATCGCCCACTACGACGCGGAGCGCAACATCCTGGAACTTCACGGCGCCGCCAAGGTGCCGCATCGCAATCAAGAGCAGCTCGCCCGCATGCTCAATCGGGCTCTGTCGTCGGTGCATTTGTTTGAAGGGCATGTCGGCGGCGGCTTCGGCGTGCGGGGCGAGCTTTACCCGGAGGACGTGCTGGTCTGCCTTGCGGCATTGCGGCTCGGTCGGCCGGTCAAATGGATCGAGGACCGGCACGAGCATTTCGTTGCGGCCAATCATTCGCGCCAGCAGCAACACTTGATCCGCGCTGCAGTGGATGCGAAAGGCGCCATTCTCGGCATCGAGGATCGCTTCTTCCACGATCAAGGCGCCTACGTGCGCACGCACGGGGCTCGAGTCGTTGATCTCACCGCCGGGATGCTGCCCGGCCCCTATCACGTGCCCTCCTATCTGGCGGCCGGGCATTATCGGCTGACTAACAAAACGCCGGCCGCCACCTATCGCTCGCCGGGGCGATATGAGAGCACCTTCGTGCGCGAGCGCCTGATGGACGCTATCGCGCAAAAATTGGGTATCGATCGCGTCGAAGTCCGCCGCCGTAACCTGATCACCCCCTCCGAGATGCCATTTGAGCGCCCGCTCCACGCGCTCGGCGATGAAGTGGTCCTGGATTCCGGCGACTATGCGGGTCTCCTCGACAAGGCCCTGGCGCGCATCGAATGGGAAAAACTCAATGCCGCGCTCGCCGAGCGACGGCGCGCCGGCGAAGCCGTCGGCGTGGGTCTTGCGATGTTCGTGGAAAAGAGCGGGCTCGGTCCTTCCGACGGCGTCGACGTGAGAGTCGAGCAGAACGGTGACATCGAGCTGGTCACCGGCGGCGCTTCGCTCGGTCAAGGCTTCGAAACGGTGATGGCGCAGATCTGCGCCGAGACCCTTGGGGTCGACTACCGGCGCATCAAAGTGGTGCACGGCCGCACCGACCGCATTTCGCACGGCGTCGGCGCACACGCAACCCGCGCCACGGTGATGACCGGATCGGCGACCCACGTAGCCGCACTGAAGCTGCGGGCGCGCGTGCTCGAAGTGGCGGCGGAGCTCATGCAGAGCCCGAGCGACGAGCTGACCATCGTGGCAGGCTCAGTCCTGCGCAAGGGCCAGCCGCAGGGGCCGTCACTCGACCTCGCCGAGATCGCGCGCCGCCGCAGCGATCTGACCGCGGAGGGCTGGTTCCATACCGCGCATATGACTTATCCGTACGGCGTTCATGTCGCAGTCGTGGCGATCGATCGGGGCACCGGCCAAGCCACCGTGGAAAACTATCTGATCGCCTATGATGTGGGCCGCGCCGTCAACCCGATGCTGGTGCGAGGCCAACTGGTCGGCGGCTTCGCGCAAGGGCTGGGCGGCGCGCTGTCGGAGGAGTTCCGCTACGACCCGCAAGGCGAGCCGCTTTCGGTGACCTTCGCGGACTATCTCACCCCGATGCTCGGCGATGTTCCTTCGGTCGAAGTGCTTCTCACCGAGGACGCCCCGAGCCCGCGCAATCCGCTCGGCCTCAAGGGCGCCGGCGAAGGCGGCGTCAACGCCGTCGGTGCCGCGATCGCCTCGGCGATCGACGACGCCATTGCTCGGCCGGGCGCGATCATCTCGCTGCCGGTGACACCGGCCCGGCTCAAGGGCCTGCTCGATCGGAATTGAGGAATTGCGTCCTGCCGCTCGCTGTGGACAAAGCAGCTTGATTGGATAAAGCTAGATTTATCGGGCATTTGCGCCCGTTTTTTCCAACCGGAGAGCCGTATGCCGCCTATCAGCGCAGAGACCATGTCGGAAGGAACGGTCGCCTATCGGGGCTTGCGCGGATGGCTCGATGAGGTGAGCCGGATGGGCGAGTTGCTCCAGGTCAACGGCGCCCATTGGGACGTCGAGATGGGGGCGCTGACCCATATGCTCACGGAGAAGAGCAGCGGCACCGCGCCGGCTATCCTGTTCGATGAGATTCCCGGTTACCCCAAGGGCTTTCGCACGCTTTACGGGCACTTCTCCTCGATCCGCCGTGTAGCGCTCACTCTCGGCCTGCCGCTCAAGCAGGAGCGCAAGGTCGACATTGTGCAGCGCTATCACCAGCGCATGCAGGACCTGAAGCCGATCCCGCCGCGCTTCGTGAAGGACGGACCGATCCTGCAGAACGTGCTCGAAGGCGATGCAGTAGACGTCTTGAAATTTCCGGTGCCGCGCCATCACGAGCTCGACAAGGCGCGCTTCATCGGCACCGCCGATTGCGTGATCACCCAGGACCCGGATGCCGGCTGGTTCAACCTCGGCGCATACCGGGCGCAGGTCTACGACGGCAAGAAGGTCGGCTGCCAGATCACCGAAGGCAAGCACGGGCGCATCCACCGCGACAAATATTTCGAGCGCGGGCAGCCCATGAAGGTCGTCATCCTGTGCGGCCAGGACCCGTTGTTGTTCATGCTCTCCTCGAGCCCGCTGCCCGAGGTCAGTGAGCTCGATATCGCGGGCGGTCTGCGCGGCGAGCCGATCGATGTGGTGCGCGGTCCCTACACGGGCTTCCCGATTCCGGCCGATTGCGAGATCGCGCTCGAAGGCGAAACCGTGCCCGGACAGGTGCTCCAGGAGGGACCGTTCGGCGAGTGGATGGGCTACTACTCGGACGACACGGTGCCCCGCCCTTACGTCAATGTGAAGACCATTCTGTATCGCAACGACCCGATCCTTTGCTGCGCACCGCAGCACAAGCCGGTCGACGAGACGGGTCTTCTCAAGGGCATCGCCGGCGCCGCGCAGATCTGGCGCGCGCTCGATGCCTGCGGGGTGCCGGAGGTGCTCGGGGTGTGGAACCATGAGGCCGGTCCGGCGACGCGCTTCACCGTCATCCAGATCCGCCAGCGCTATCCGGGGCACGCGCGGCAGGCTTTGCATATTGCGGCGTCATGCCAGGGCGGCGCCTATGCGGGAAAATGGACCGTCGTTGTCGACGAGGACGTCGATGCGGGCGAGCTTGATCAGGTGCTGTGGGCGATGTGCACGCGCTTCGATCCGAAGACCGACATCGATCTCATCCAAAAGGCCTGGGCTTCCAAGCGCGATCCGTTGTTCCTGCCCGGCAATTTCAATAATCGCATCCTGATCGACGCGTGCATCCCCTATGACAAGAAGCTCTCCGGCACATTCCCGATCGTGGTCGATGTCAGCCAGGATCTGCGCGGCAAGCTCAAGGCAAAGTTTCCGCACATTTTCGGGACGATGTGAGTTGGTTGGATGATCGACCCAACCCCTGCGTCGTTCCCGCGCAAGCGGGAATCCATAAGCCGATGCCGATCGAGAGGCCGCGGTGCATGGGTCCCTGCTTTCGCAGGGACGACGCTGGTGGTGACATGCTTGCTCTTGAGTTTCGCTCGACCTCTCCGCGCCGCCGGCGTGGACGCCTTCTACAAGGGTCGCAGCATCTCCGTCATCATCGGATACAGCGTGGGCGGGGGTTACGACACCTATGCCCGCCTTTTGGCGCGGTATCTGGGCGATCATGTTCCAGGGCGCCCGACGGTGGTGCCACAGAACATGCCGGGCGCCGGCAGCATCAAGGCCGCGAAGTACCTCTACAGCGTGGCGCCGCGCGACGGCACCGCCATTGGCACTTTCGGCCGCACCATCCCGGTCGCACCGCTGCTTTCGGTTCCCGGCGCAAGCTTCGATGCTACCAAATTCACCTGGCTCGGCAGCGTCGCCAAGGACACGAGCCTCTGCGTCACCTCGGCCAAGTCCGACATCAAGACTTGGGACGATTTTCGCACCAAGCCGTCGACATTCGGCGGCGAAGGAGCGGGCGCCGATCCGGACGTATTCACGCGCCTTTATAAGAATATCTTCGGCGCGAAAGTGAACCTCGTCACCGGCTATCCGGGCACCAACGACATCTCGCTCGCCATGGAGCGCAACGAGATCGATGGATTCTGCGGGCTGTCCTGGAGCACGCTGAAAAGCGTCCATCCGGATTGGCTCAACAACAAGTCGATCAATATCATCGTTCAGGCAGGCTTGAAGAAGGCGGCGGAGCTCCCGGCCGTTCCGCTCGCGCTCGACCTCACCGGCAGCCGGGAGCAGCTGCAGATCGTTCGCCTCTTGCTGGTCAGCCAGGAGATGGCGCGTCCGTTCGCGGCGCCGCCGGCGCTGCCCGACGATCGCCGCTCCGCCCTGCTCGCAGGCTTCGCGGCGACCCTCAAGGATCCGGCGTTTCTGGCCGAGGCCGCGCGCCAGGGCCTGGATGTCGACCCGGTGAGCCCCGAAGAGCTCGATGCCCTGTTGGCCGAGGCCTATGCGACACCGCGAGACATCGCCGACAAGGCTGCCAAAGCCACGATGTCGGATTGAGCGTTCAACGACCCGAGCTGGACCGTCAAATCATGTCGTCGCTGATCGGAACGCGCGTTGCCCGGATCGAGGATGAGGCCCTGCTGCGCGGGCGCGGCCGTTTTGTCGACGATATCGTGGTGCCGGGCGTGCTGCATGCCGCCTTTGTGCGCAGCCCGCATCCACATGCACTGATCCGCTCCGTGAACAAGGCTGCGGCGCTGGCCGCGCCAGGCGTGCTCGCTGTGCTCACGCTCGATGATCTCGCGCCGGTGTTGGCGAAGCGGCGCATGCTGCGGCATTCAAATTCCGGAACGCCGCTCGACCGCGTCTGGGCCTTTGCCCTGGCCGACGGCGAGGTCTCCTACGTAGGCGAAGCCGTTGCGATCATCATCGCCGAAAATCGCTATCTCGCCGAGGACGCGGTTGCCCTGGTCGATGTCGACTACGAGGTGCGGCCCGCCGCGGCCGACTGCCGCAAAGCCGTGCAGGCGGATGCACCGTGCGTGCGTCGCGAGCTCAAGTCGAACGTCATCACGTCCTACAAGGTCGCTTTTGGGGACGCCGATGCTGCATTCAAGAGCGCCGCCCATGTATTCCAGGAAGAGCTCTGGCAGCATCGCGGCGCCGGCCATTCGATCGAAGGCCGCGGTATTCTCGTCGAATATCACAGCGCCGACGATTCGCTCACCATACGCGCCTCGACCCAGAAAGCGCACGATTTGCGCCAGAGCCTGACGGTGCTGCTCGATGCGGATGAATGGCGTCTGCGCGTCGCGGCTCCCGACATCGGCGGCGGCTTCGGCCCCAAGCTCTGCGTTTATCCGGAGGATGTCGCCGTCACGGCGGCCGCCAAGCTTCTCAAGCGTTCGATCAAATGGATCGAGGATCGGCGCGAGCATTTCACCAACGCGGTGCAGGAGCGCGACCAATTCTGGTCGATTGCCATTGCGCTTGACGCCCAAGGCAAGGTGCTGGGCATTCGTGGCCGCCTGCTGCATGATCTCGGCGCCTATGCGCTGCAGGACGTGAACCTGCCCTATAATTCCGCCTCCACGCTCACCGGCCCGTATGTGGTGCCATCGTTGAACATGGAGGTTACGGTCACCGCCACCAACAAGACTCCCGTGTCTTCGGTGCGCGGCGCGGGCTACCCGCAAGCCGCATTCGCAATGGAGCGGCTGATGGATCGGGCGGCGCGCGAGCTCAAGCTCGATCGCGCCGAGCTCAGGGCCCGTAATCTCATTCCGCCGGAGAAGATGCCGTACAAGAAGCCGCTGAAGACGCGCGCCGGCGCAAACGTTCAGTACGACAGCGGCAACTATCCGGCCTGCCAGGCCGATGTGCTTGCGGCCGCCGGCTGGGCCGATTTCCGCCAGCGGCAAGCAGACGCGCGCGCGCAAGGCCGCCACATCGGCATGGGCCTTTCGCACGGGCTCAAAGGGACAGGTCGCGGTCCCTTCGAGTCGGGTGTGGTGCGGGTTTCGCCGACAGGGCGGGTCACCGTGTACACCGGCGCAGCTGCGATCGGCCAAGGCCTGTGCACGGCGCTTGCGCAAATCTGCGCCGAAGAGCTTGGGATGAAGCCTGAGGATGTCACCGTCCTGCCGGGCGATACATCCGGCGTGTCGCTCGGGCTCGGCGCTTTTGCGAGCCGACAGACTGTCACGGCTGGCAATTCGGTCAAGCTCGCCGCGCAAGCAGTCGCCGAGAAGGCAAAGAAGCTCGCGAGCCACGTGCTCGAAGCAGCCGAACATGATCTGGAAATTGCCGACGGCGAGGTGCGGGTCATCGGCGCCCGCCAGCTGTCGGTCAAGCTCGGCGAGCTCTCCCGCATCCTGCGTGGAGCGCCCGGCTACGGGTTCCCGCCCGGATTAGAGCCAGGCCTGGAAGCTGCCCGCGAATTCCGCATCGACGAGCTCGCCTACGCAAATGGCTGCCACGTGGCCGAGGTCGAGGTTGACGTGGAGACCGGCGAGGTGCGCATCGTCAAATACTTCGCGCTTCAGGATTCAGGGCGCCTGATCAATCCGATGATCGTCGACGGGCAGATCCACGGCGGGATTGCGCACGGCATCGGCAATGCGCTGTTCGAATGGATGGGGTATGACGAGACCGGCCAGCCGCTGACCACGACGTTCGCGGATTATCTTTTGCCGACTGCGACCGAGCTACCGGGCTTGACCACGCTCTATCGGGAAACGCCATCGCCGCTCAATCCCCTCGGGGTCAAAGGCGTGGGAGAGGTCGGCACCATACCGGCAGCCGCAGCGATCATCGCCGCCGTCGAAGATGCACTCGCGCCGTTCGGCGTCCACATCGCCCAGGTTCCGATCACTCCGCCTAAGCTCGTCGCGCTGATCGCGGCGGGACGGCATTCGTAGCCCTGGTTTAGGACAACGAAATCCAGGACCACGGTTCCGCTTTCCTCTGCGTGCCCGGCTTTATGCCCGGTTTACCGGGAGATATCCGATTGCTACCATCGGTTGCTTTGTATGCTCGGGCGGCGGGGACACTATGCAAGACGAACAGCGGGGGCACCATGCTGCAAGTGCCGTGCGACGGAACTCAGGCAGGCCGGCCACACCGGCATTGGCCGCAAGTCGCGTGCGCAGGCGATGGTATGCAAACGTCGACGGCCAGAATTACGGTCCCTTCGAGAGCCATGATATCGAGCGCATGGTGCAGGACGGCCGGATTTTGGATACGGACTATCTCTGGGAGGAAGGCGGTTCGTCCTGGACGGAGGCAAGAAATGAGGCTGCGTTTCGGGCCATGTTTCAAAGCCGAATGCCCTCGCTGCCGCAGTCAGAGACCCTGAACCTCGGGAAGATCATTCCGGACAAGGACACCGAGCACTGGGGGATAATCCCCGAACAGGAAGCCGCGAGCGAACAGGATGACCTGACCCGCGACCTTCGCGAATTCTTTGGCCCGCGCGCCGAGACGTACCTTGCGATTCATGCCAGGATGCGATCGGGCACCAACGCCTTCGCCGGCGGATGGAATTGGCCGGTGTTCTTCATCGGCTTTCCGTGGTTCTTTTATCGCAAGATGTACGTCATCGGAGCGATCGTCCTCATCGCTCCGGCTTTGGCAGCGTACCTGATCGGCTTCACGGGCAATGCCGGCATCAGTGCCGTCCTCGCCACGCTCGCCAACCGAATTTACATTTCGATCGCCATGCGGCGGCTGAAAAAGGCGGACACACTCGCTCTTGTCGGAGAGGAGCGTCGCGACTACCTGCGGCGCGCGGGCGGTGTCTCGGTGGTTGCCGGCACACTCGCGGGACTGGTACTCGCCGCAAGTTTTGCTTCGATCATATTCGCCGAATACCTGAAGTACCAGAAATCACATTGAAAACATGGATCGCCTCGAGCACCTTCTGGCGGCAGTTGTGCCCGCACTGTTCGCACTTGCTTATGGAATCCTCAAGACCCGGATGGACTGGAAAAACGAGGCTTTATGGGCCGCCTTCTTCCTCGGAGGCCTCGGCGCAATAGTGGCTCCGATCGAAATGGTGATCACGTGGGGCGTGGTTTCCCTCGGCTTTGCGCCACTCCTGAAAGCCGCCGCGACCGCAACGTTCGTGGCTGCCATTCCCGAAGAAACAATCAAGTATTTCATTCTTGTCGGCGCGGCTGAGCCGCACGTAGATGCTCGGCGTCGGCAGGACTTGGTGAGTCTAGCGATCGCGGTATCGCTGGGATTTGCTACGGTCGAGAATCTTTTTTATGTGTTGGCACCTGCCAATTGGCAGGTGATTGCGGCGACGCGCGCGCTGACGGCCGTTCCTGGCCATGCTGCTGACGGGCTGACGATGGGAGCGTTGTTGACCGCCGCTCGTGTTGTCCCCCGAAGACGATCGCTGTTGGCGGTGTTGGCGCTGCTCGTTCCCATATGTATGCACGCTGCCTACGACTTCGTGCCTCTTGCTCTGGAGGACGGATCAACAGCCCCCGCCATTCGACCAACCCTGGGCATGCTCTGGCTCTTAATCATGCTTCTGGAAATTATTGTCGCGGTCCGTGTGTGCAATCATGTACTCCCGATGGGGAGGGAAGCGGATCGGCGCTCTGGGCGTGATTCCGGGGAGGGGCTTCCTGGTGCATATGTGGTTATTGTGGGGCTTGTAACATTGGTTGCGGTCGTGGGGCTGACGATCCTGGTGGCACGCAGCGGCGGCCCAGCGGTCCTCATCGGCGGCGTACCGATCTGCATCATTCCCTTCGTGCTCGCGATCGATCTCATTCGCACAGGAATCCGAGAACATCGTCGCGACAGGGTCTCCACCAGTCGGTTCAGTGACGCCTAGGCCGAGGAACGCGCTTTCCCCAAACGACCGGCACGGCGAATGGGTGGAGAGCGGTTTTACCCTCCGTGCGAGCCCGGACCTCCCTGGGCGCGCTCCCGGGGCACCCCAAAGCGTGAAGCGCACTTTGAAATCGGAACCGCGATGGGCTACTCGATCGTCCGCATTCGCAGACGAGGCCGGCGGCACGAGGGAATTGAAATGGGTGAATTCGGTATTGGGCAGGGCGTCCCCCGATTCGAGGATCCGCGTCTGGTCAAGGGCGAGGGACGCTATGTGGGCGACATGGCGCTGCCCGGGATGGCCTTCGGATATGTGCTGCGTTCGCCGCACGCCCACGCGCGCATTCGCGCGATCGATGTCGCCCGGGCCAAGGCCGCCCCCGGCGTGCTCGCGGTCCTGACCGGTGCCGATTGGGAAGCGTCGGGATTCGGCGACCTCCCGGTTCCCGGCGGATTGAAGCGCCGCGACGGCTCGCCCCTCTACCGGCCGCGCTTTCCGGCGCTCAACAAGGACCGGGTGCGCTGGGTCGGCGATTACGTGGCCTTCGTGGTGGCAGAAACCATCCATGAGGCGATGGACGCCGCCGAGCTGATCGATGTGGACTACGAGCCCCTCCCCGCCGTCACCTCGGCCGCCGATGCGATCGTACCGGGCGCGCCGCTGGTCTTCGACGACTGTCCCAACAATATCTGCTTCGTGCAGCTCGAAGGCGACAAAGCCGCGACCGACGCCGCCTTTGCGCGCGCCACCCATGTCATCAAGCATCGCCTGGTGATCAACCGGGTCACCGCCGCCAGCATGGAGCCGCGCGGCTCGATCGGCGTCTATCAGCCAGCCGACGGCCGCTACACCATTTATACGACGCTCCAGCGCACCCACACGTTTCGCGAGGAGCTTGCGAAATTCGTGCTGCGCGTGCCGGAGAACAAGGTGCGCGTGGTGGCCGGCGACATCGGCGGCAGCTTCGGCATGAAGTCGGCCGTCTACAACGAAGTCGCCCTGGTGCTGCTTGCCGCCAAGCTGACCGGGCATCCGGTCAAATGGATCAGCACACGCTCCGAGGCGTTCCTGGGCGACGCGCAGGCCCGCGACAATGTCACCGACGCCGAGCTCGCGCTGGACGCGGATGGGAATTTTCTCGCTGCGCGCGTGAAGACCATCGCCAATGTGGGCGCTTATCTGCAGGTAGGCGGCCAGTCTTTCATTGCCAATATCGGGACCCTTGCGGGCGTCTACCGCACGCCGGCGCTGCACGCGGACATCACCGCCGTATTCACCAACACCAACCCGGTGCGTCCCTACCGCGGCAATGGGCGCCCGGAAGCCGCCTATGTTATCGAGCGCCTGGTCGATCTCGCGGCCGATCAGCTCGGGCTTGATCCGGTAGAGCTGCGCCGGCGCAACATTATCCCGCCGGAGGCGATGCCGTTCCGCACCGGCCTCACCTTCACGTACGACAGCGGGGCCTTTGCCCAAAACATGGATATGGCGCTCAAGCTTGCTGATCTTGCCGGCTTTGCGGAGCGGCGTGCACAGAGCGAAGCACGCGGCAAGCTGCGCGGCATCGGCATTTCCAACACGATCGAGCGCGCGGCCGCACCGAGCTATGAGGGCGCCGAAATCAGGTTCGACCGCTCGGGCGCAGTGACGCTTCTATCCGGCACGGTCAATCAGGGCCAGGGCCACGAAACGACGTTCAAGCAGATCGTGTGCGATCGCCTCGGCCTCGATCCGCGCGAGGTCACCTATCTGCAGGGCGACACCGATCAGGTCTTCTTCGGCGAAGGCACCGGCGGCTCACGCTCGGCCACGATCGGCGGCTCGGCGTTCCATTTGGCAGCCGAGAAGGTGGTGGCCAAGGCGTCGACGCTCGCCGCCCATCTGTTGAAAGTGCCGCCGGCGGACTTGAAGTTCGCCGACGGCATATTCTCGAGCCCCAAGACCAATGAGACTCTCACCATCGGCGACGTGGCGCGCGCCGCCGCCATTCCGGCCAGGCTGCCGAAGGATATGGAGCCGGGGCTTGTCGCAAACGCGGTCTTCAATGTCTCTGTCGACAATTATCCCAACGGCTGCCACGTCTGCGAGCTTGAGATCGATCCTGAGACCGGCCAGGTGGACATCCAGCGCTATAATGTGGTCGACGACGTGGGGACCGTGATCAATCCGTTGCTGGTGCATGGTCAGATCGTCGGCGGCGTTGCACAAGGTGTTGGCCAGATCCTGATGGAGGATATTCGCTTCGATCCTGAGTCGGGCCAGCTCATCAGCGGCTCCTTCATGGATTATGCGATGCCGCGCGCGGGCGATCTCTCGAACGTCACCGTCAAGAGCAATCCGGTGCCGACGCCGACCAACCCGCTTGGAGTAAAGGGTTGCGGCGAGGCCGGCTGCGTAGGCGCCATGCCGGCGGTCGCCAACGCAATAGTGGATGCGTTGTCCGCCTTCGGTATCCGCCACATCGCGATGCCGGCGACGCCCGAGCGGATCTGGCGCGCGATCAGGGACGCGGGCCGGCAGATTTCGTCTGCTTCCTCTTGACGAATCGTACAAGCTTGGTGCATTGACGAAATTGAAACTGATGATTTGCGCCCGGCGCGGCAGTCCCGCGCCGGGTTTTTATTTCCCTCGCCTCGTGAGCGGCCTTGAATCCTGCGTTGGCGGCATGGCTCGAGCCTCGTTTCTGGGCCCGGCTATTGTTTTTTGATTGTTATTAACAATGACCGGTATTCCGCAGCTATGCATTTTTGGTTTGATCGACGTCTGATCAAAGTAGTCAAAAGGTTCAATCAAGCTGCGATCCCGCGTGTCCGCGCTATTTCAGGCGCTCTCGCGCACATCGCAGACGCCTACCCAATCAATGCCTTCGTGAATCGCAGGCAATGAATCACGTTATCAATTTGGACGGTGAGCGCCGCGGCCGGGAACCAGCGTCCTCCAGAGCCCCAAGACGGCAGCGCCGCTTGAGCAACAAGAACTGATCCGCCCTGCGGGAAAACGCGACCCACTGGTTGCCGCCGCCTGAAAGCATCGCTTCAAACCATCGACTGATTTGCAAGCGAATCGTTCCTCGCCGGATAACTTTGTTTGATCGCGCAAGCGCAAAGGTCGCCCCCCGTACTAGTACCTGCCCGGAAAGTTAAGGCGCCGGTAACAGGTGTGTCGGTATTCTGGTCGGTAGTCCGGGGAGAAGTAGTTCCGCTTCAGCATCCTACAGAATGAAGGAGGCTCCGCGTGAGCAGCAAGACTTTCTGGCTTTCTTTCGCCGTCGCAACCACCCTGACCGGCCTCGCCAGCACGGCGCCGGCCTGGTCCGACAGCTGGTTCGAGCATCAAACCCTCAATCCGTCCACCATGAAACGGCTCAATGTCGGCTGGAATTCCTGCTGCCTCGGGTCCGAAGTGGTCAAGACCCAATTCCGCGTCAACAAGACCACGTATGGGGACGAGTGGTACTACATGAAGGACGGCGAATGGAAGCGTGTGCCGGATGACACCATTCACTGGAACCAGCACGCCCCCAACGGTCAAGCCACCCTGTTCATCTATTTCATGACCGGTGACGAGACGTGCTTCTATCCTCCGCAAGAGGGAATTTGATTGATCGTTTGATCAAGATCAACGGCTCAACGTGACTGCGAATGCGGTCGCAACCAGCGATCGCATTCGCTTTCCAAGCCATTCGATCAAGCAGCCGAAAGCGACACTGCCTCCGCCAAGCCGAGCAGGCGCGGCTTTTGTCCATCGAAATAAACGAGTCGCAACCGCTTTCGGCGCGAGACCATGCGGGCGGGGAGCGGATCATAGCGAAACGTTTCGCCCCCCAAATGCGGCGTGATCGACCCCACATCGGCGAGGCATTCGACCTCCACCCGCAGCAACACGAGTTTTGCGCCGTCTTCGCCGATGCCCTCGAATGGCACCCGCGCGAGCCGCAGAAAGCTGGTCGGGTCGCTTGCCAGCTGAAACCCCTCGACAAACGCCGCTTCCACCAGATCGAGGTCGGTCTCGGCAGGTAGCGCCTCTTCTTTCTCGGCAGGCCGATCGCGGCGATGCGGCGTCTGCCATTGCAGTGGACGTTTGGCGTCGCTCGGTCTGTTGTGTCCAATTCCAGCCCGAGCGACGCCCGGCGAGCCGCCCCCGCCGTTCCAGTGGTGATGCTCGTGTCCAGCGTGCATGGTGTTGTTCCTAATAGGCCACAGGCTTGTCGATCAGGTGCTTGTGCGAGCCGAGCTTGCCATGCGCGACCATGGCGCCGAGCGCCTCGACCACCACGCGCACGCCCACAAGCGCGGTGATGTCGGATGTATCGTAAGGAGGCGAGACCTCGACCACTTCGAGACCACATAGACCTTCGGCGGCCACCAAGCCCAAAAGCTTCAAGGCTTCGCGCGGCAGGAAGCCTCCCGGCTCCGGCCAGCCGGTGCCGGGAACGAAACCGCAATCGAGCGAATCCACGTCGAAGGAGATGTAGACCGCGTCGGCATCCTTCCAAGCGAGCTCGAGCGCGATCTCGGCGGTCTTCTCCAGACCAAGCTTCTCGATATCCTCGATTGTGAGCACATTGGACCGGCGCTTGCGCGCCTCCTGAACGCCGGCCCGCGGCACCTGCCAGCCGCCAATTCCGACCTGCACCAGGTTGGAGGCCGGCACGTTCGGCAGATTGGTCGCCCAATACCACGGCGTCGTGTGCATGCGCTCGTCCAGGTCCTTCTCCTGGATGTCGATATGCCGGTCGAAATGCACGATGCCGATGCGCTTGGACGTGCACTGCGCGATGCCGCGCACACAGGGGAAGCCGATCGAATGGTCCCCTCCCAGCATCAACGGCAGCGCGCCGGAGGAAAAGACATGGGCGACACCGCGCGAAATCTGATCGAAGCTCTTCTCCAGATTGGCCGGAATGGTGAAGACATCGCCCGCATCGCATAGCGTCATCTGCTCGCGCAGATCCACTCCGAGCTCATAGTTGTAGGGTGTATAGAGCGCCGAGATGCGCCGGATGCCCTGCGGCCCAAAGCGGGTGCCGGGCCGGTAGGTGGTGCCGGAATCAAACGGAATGCCGATCACCGCGGCATCGTATTTGCCGACATCGTGCACGTTCTCCACATAGGGCGCCTTGAGAAAGGTATTGATGCCGGCGAAGTGCGGAAGCTCGCCGCGCGCAAACGTCGGAATGGTACGGTCGGTCAGCGAGTCGGCGCCGGGCAGCCCCATGTCGAGCGCCCATTTCTGCTCCTTCCGCCAGCCCTGCTCGGGGAGCCTGCCTTCGGCCTCCAGCGCCTTCCAGCCCTGCGTCGCCAACCGGTCGAAGTCCGGATGATGCCGGCGGACGCGCTGGGGCGCCGGCGCCATCCCGGCTTTGCGCGAGCTCCGCTGTCGTGTGTCGAACATCATGATGTCGTTCCTTTTTGTTGCTTGCCGCCGCCGATGAAGGGGTGGAGTTGCGGAATAAGCGCCGCGACCAGATGCATCTTGCCGGAAATGACTCCGCGCCGGGACGTCATTTCGTCGGCGATCGTCTGCAGCTTGCGTGCCGGACCCTGGACCAGGATTACCTCCATGGTCTGATTATGCATGAGATGAACGTGCAGCGAAGAGATCACCTCGTCGATGTATTGGAACTGCAGGTCTGCCAGTTGCTTCTGCAAGCCGGGCGTCGAATTGTTGTAGAACAGTGCGACGATGCCGACCATGACGTCGTCGCCGCGATCGGATTTGTGTTCCAGCAGGAATTGATGCAGCATGTCGTTCACGGCTTGCGAGCGGCTCTCGAAACCGCGAGTCTCGACCATGTGGTCGAGATCGGTCAGCAGGCCTTCCGGCATCGATATGCTGATGCGGCTGACCGGGGCGCTTCGAACGGCGGTGCGCATGATCAGACTCCCCGGCGGCAGCAGCTAGAAAAGATGGCTGTAGCGCTCGATCTCCCATTGGCTGATGGTGAGGTGAAACGACTCCCACTCGGCCGTCTTGTACTTGACGAATTCATCGCGCAGCTCCTTTCCAAGCGTTTCCTCCACCAATGGGTCGGCTGCGAATGCCGCCACCGCCTCCTGAAGCGTTTGCGGCAGGAAGTCGATATTGCGCTGCCGCCGCGCCGCTTCGGAGATCGTGTATAGGTTGTCCTCGTTGGGTTCACCGGGATCGATCTTGTCGCGGATGCCTTCGAGGCCCGCCGCCAGCGCCAGCGTCGCCGCCAGGTACGGATTGACAGAGCCGTCGACATTACGCGATTCGCAGCGCCCGCCACCCAGCGGCACACGGATCGAGTTGGTGCGGTTGTTGGAGCCGTAGGAGTTGAAGACCGGCGCCCAGGAGAAGGTCGCCATGGCGCCCTGACGTACCAGGCGTTTGTAGCTGTTCACTGTGGGCGCAAAGGCAGCGCACAGGGCGCGGCCGTGCCGCAGGATCCCGCCGATGAAATGATAGCCGACGTCTGTGAGGCCGAGCCCGCGCGGATCCTTGCCGGGCGCCGCCGCGAACAGGTTCTGGCCGCCGGCAAGATCATAGAGCGACATGTTAAAATGCGCACCGGTACCGGTGCGATTGGGGAACGGCTTGGGCATCATGGTCGCCAGCAGCCCCTCCTCCTTCGCATAGTGCTTGACCATATGGCGGAAGAAGATGAAGCGGTCACACATGGTGAGCGCGTCGGCGTAGCGGAAGTCGAACTCGTACTGCCCGTTGGCGTCCTCGTGGTCGAATGAATAAAGGTCCCAGCCGAGGTCGCGCATGCAGGTCGCGATCTTGTCGAGCCAGGTGAAGTTGTCGAGAAAGCCACGCAGATCATAGCAAGGCTTGGTCAGCTTGTCGTCGGGGTTGGGGATGGCGAGCGTGCCGTCTCCGTTCTGCTTGAGCACATACACCTCGCATTCGATTCCCAGATTGAAGCCCATGCCGAGATCGGCAGCACGGGCCAAAACGTTCTTGAGGGCGACGCGGGTGTTGAGCGGATAGGGCTTGCCGCGGAAGGTATTGTCGGCCGGCATCCACGCAATCTTCGGTTCCCAGGGCAGCTGGATGACGTGATCAAGATCAGGAACCGAGGCGATCTTGTCTTCGTTCGGCGCCTGCCCCAAGCCATCGAGCGCATACCCGGTGTAGAGCTCGGAGCCGTGCGCCATGTGATGCAGGTGATCGAGCGGAACGACTTTCGCTTTCGGCACGCCATGAATGTCCACATAGGCGCCGATGCAATACTTGACTCCCTTTTGCCGCAGCGCATCCTCGGTCTGCTGGATCTTCGCGTCCGTGTACATCATCAATTGCACTTCTTTCCCGGTTTGATCGTCGACTGTGAACTGGCTCGGGCGAGCTAGCCGCCGCCACGCACAAAGTAGGAATGGTCAAGCGGCGGCTTTTCCGCCATACCGCGCATGATCAGCTCGGTCAGGTCCTCGACCATCCACGCAAACCACTTGCTCCCCTTATCGGCATTGGCGCGGCTCGGCTGGCCGGTGACACCGTTGCGACTGGTGCGGTTGACCGGGTGCGCGAAGACGAGATCCGCCGTGCGGTCCGGATCATCCGCCGCCGCGAGGAGTTCAGCACGAGCCATCTCCGGCGCGACGCCCAACATCATCGAGGTCTCCGCATCGTTGGCATGCCAGTCCGCCCCATCGGCGAAATGCACCTCGCGCAGGCGCGGACTTAAGCTCGCGGAATTGAACAACGCGACCATCATGTCATCGTGCTCCGCGCGCAGCATTTCGAGTGCACAGCGCAGCGGGGCTGCGTTGGTCACATGGGTGTTCACGATGAAGAGGCGGCGCACGCCGGCGTAATAGGCCCAATCGCCGATCTGTTTAACCACCTCGATCAATGTGGTGGGCTGCAACGAAAGCGTGCCTGGCCAGCGCCGGCTGTGCCCGAGTGAGCACCCATAGGGGAGCGTCGGAAGCGCCGGCACATTGGTCCGCGCCGCCACAGCTGCGCAGAGGCGGTCGGCAAGCACCGCGTCCATTCCGCAGCCAAGATGCGGACCATGCTGCTCGGTCGCGCCGACCGGCAGGATGGCGGAGCCGCACGCCGCGGCAATATCCGCGGGCAACTCCGCCGAAGTGCGCTGCGACCACAGCATGCTGTGTCTAGAGCGCATTCCGATCGAACGGATCGGAATACGCTCTATTTCCTTTACCGCGGCGCATGTTCCTCTCGGAAAACCGGTGCCCACTTTTTTTGAACATGCGCTAGTCCACATTGTCGGACACGTCGGTCAGGCGCGCCACCATTGCGTAGGTGTCGGCCTCGTCGTCATGGTCCGATTTGGATTGAAGGATCAGCTCCTCGAGGCGAGCTTTGGTGGCGAGGAACGGCGGAGAGATCAGCTGGGTGAGGTTGCGCGGACGCGGCACCGGCACCTCGATCATTTCCTGCACCTCGCCCGGATGCGCCGAGAGGACCAGGATGCGGTCGGCGAGAAAGATCGCCTCATCGAGGTCATGGGTGATGAACACGATGGTGATGTCGATCTTGCGCCAAATTTCCAAGAGATGCGCCTGCATCTTGCAACGCGTCTGCGCGTCGAGCGCGCCGAACGGCTCGTCCATCAGAAGAATGCGCGGTTGATTGGCGAGCGCCCGCACGATGGCCACGCGCTGCTTCATGCCGCCCGATAGTTGATGCGGATAGGCGTCGGCGAAGCGCTCGAGACCGATCAGTTGCAGCCACTGCAGCGCCTGCCGCTCGGATTCGTCCTTGCCGTGTCCGTTGACCTCCAGACCGAACATCACGTTCTTCTTGACCGTCAGCCAAGGGAACAGCGTATAGCCCTGGAACACCATGCCACGATCGCTGCCTGGCTCGGTGACCGCCTTGCCTTGCAGGAGGACATCGCCCGAGTTCTTCTCCTCGAGCCCGGCGAGGATACGGACGAGGGTGGTCTTGCCACAGCCGGACGGACCGACGATGCAGAGGAACTCGCGCCGGTGGGTCTGGAAATTGATGTCCTTGAGCGCCACCGTCATGCGCGCGCCGGAGCCGAAGAATTTGTTGAGGTGTCGCACGTCGAGGATTGTCTCGCGCGCCTTCAGTCGATCGAAGCGCGCGCGCACTTCCGTAGTTTGCTCGCGATAGGATGGCAGCAAGGTCGGGGGTATGAACTGATTCATCGTTGACGCCGCCTTTCAGGCGGCCTTCTCCAGCGTTCTGTCCCAGGGGAAGAACCGACGGCCGAGCAGCGCCAGGAACATGTCGGTCCCGACGCCGATAATGCCGATGATCATGATCGCCGCATAAACGTTGGCGAAATGCTGATAGCGCGCCTGCAGGGTGATGAACCAGGTGATTCCCGAGGTGGTGCCGATGAGCTCGGCAACAATCAGATAGGTCCAAGCCCAGCCAAGCAAGATGCGTTGGTCGCGATAAAGATCAGGGAGGATTCCCGGAATGACCACACGGGTGAGCAGCTTGAGATTCTTGGTGCCGAGAGTCAGCGCAGCTTCGACCAAGGCGACGTCGAGCTTGCGCGTGGTGTTGGCGATGATCAGCACCTGCTGGAACAAGGTGCCGATGACGATGATGGTGATCTTCGGCCCGTCATAGATGCCGAGGATGGCGACCGCGAGCGCTCCGAATGCAGGCGCCGGCAGATAACGGAAGAATTCGATGAAGGGCTCGTTGAGGCGCGCGATCACCCCATAAGTCCCGCACAGCACGCCCAGCGGCACGCCGATGATGGAGGAGATCACGAACCCCCAAAAGATGATCTGGATGCTGTGCCAGAGGCTCTGGTGCAGCCATTGCCCGTCCTGCGACACCGGCGGCTGCGTGAACGAAGTGTAGAGCGCCATCGCGACTTCATGCGGCGCCGGCAGATAGATCGGATTGGCCGGGATGCCCTCCGGCGGGGCCTTGCCGTCGCTTTGGGCATCGGCCACCGCGTCCTGGAAGTCGCCGCGATCCATACGCATGCCGGGCTCGAGATATTCGACTGAGCCCGGTTTCGTGATCAGGACTTGCGGATGCCAGATCGCCGGGACGTAGCTCACGATGCTCCACAAGATGATCGGCAGCACAAAGGAAAGGCAGCCCAACACGCGCCGTGCACGCGGCGACAATGGTTGGAGGACCTTCAGCCATCTGATCTTCATGACATCCTCTTGTCCTTAGAGGATTCCGAAGGATCATCCCACCTCGGCGTCATTGCTGGGCTTGACCCGGCAATCCGGTTTTTTGCGAAGAGATGGACCCGCGGGTCATAAGGGCGTTTACGCCCGTCTTTCGACGGGCGATGCCCGCGGGTGACGAAGGAGGAGAGTCCTTGCCAACGAAACATCCCCAACCCCAGCGGTGCCGCTCACTGGCCTTCGGTCAGCGACGGATCGATGTAGCTGTTGATGTCCTGCGCCTTCTTGTAGACCTCATTGTCGACGTTGAAGCCGTCGGCAATCTTGGACGAGCCGTAAAGGGACGTCAGGCCCGGCCCTTTCTGGAAGACCTTCTTGCCTTCGGCCACATCGATCAAGTGCGTACCGGTAAGCAGCGGCTTATAAGCTTCCGGTGTCAGCTCGACGCGCGCCGCCATGATCTTGACGGCGTCGTCCTGGGTCGCCGGATCGTTGATATAGTGCACCACCTTGTCCCAGACGCCGATCAGCTTCATCCAGTCGGCGCGGTGGGCAGCGAGGCTTGCGGGGCTCACAGCCAGCACGTCATAGATGAGGCCTGGCGCCTGCGATGAGGTGTAGATCGGGTGGGAGCCTGGCGATGCCTTCATGGCCTGACCGGAGACCGGCTGCCAGGCGCCGATCGCCGAGACCTGACCAGACGCCAGCACTTGCGGCGTCTCGTTGGTCTTGGCGTTGACGAGCTTGACGTCCTTCTCCTTCATGCCGAGGCTGTTGAGCCCGTGCAGCAACAACAAATGTTCGACCAGACCGACTTCGATGCCGATCTTCTTGCCCTTGAGATCCTTCAGGCTCTTGATGGCAGGCTTGGCAACGATCATGTCGTTGCCGCTCGAGTAGTCGGTGAGCATCACCATGATGCCCTTGCCGCCGCCGGCACCGGTGACCAGCGTATCCCCGTTGGTCATCAGGTTCGCGTCGAGCTTGCCAGCCGAAAAGGCGTCCATCGACGCGGAATAATCAAACCACTGGAACGTCACATCGAGGCCGGCATCCTTGATCCAACCTTTGTCGATGGCGACTTGCCAAGCGACCCACCCGGGCCAATCGCTGTAACCGACGGTGAGCGGTGCCGCGGCGGCGGGGCGCATCGCAAACGATGCGAGGCCCAACACCAGGCCCATTGTCCATCCAAAGTTGGCTTTGCGGCTCATCGGAGTCTCCTGGTTTGAGTAATACTGAAAGCCAAAACGGTATTACTCGTGAGCAAGGCCTGTGCCATGAGCCGGCCGGGAAAATTCGCCCGGAGATTCAAAGGTGGCTTGAGGAAGCGGAACTTTGGCTTGGTCTGATTGCGCGCAAAGGAAGCTGCCGGTCGGGCTCTTCCGCCCAATTGCTGTTCACTTCTCTTGGGTTGATCGCGGATCGTCTGGCGACCCTATGGCAGCCCCTTAACCCGGCCAAACCTTATACAAGGACGGAATACTGCATGAAATTTGTGCAGTCTCTGCGGTGCAGAGGGTCAACGGCTGCCACTTCAATAAGCAGCCCCCTGCCTGGTTGGCGATCAGCGATCGGAAGCAAAGACATAAACGCCACCGTGACCTTGGCATGCTCCTTGCGACCCTCTTGGCGATCTCGCGAAGGCGGCTTGCTGCCCGCCGCTTCCGCAAATGCCGGATATGTCAATGTCAGCCTTTTGTCGTCGCTTGCTGGCGCTCGCATTTGCGTGGGGCATCTTTGCAGTGCTCGGCTCCCCGGTGCAGGCCGGGCCTTACGAAGACGCGCTTTCCCACTTCCTCACCGATGACTTCGACGACACGGCGACCGGCATCACCGCGATTGCGGCCAGCGGAAACCCGCTCGCCGCGACGGTGCTCCAAGCGCTACAGGACGAGCGGCTTTTCTTCAGCGCGCAAAACAAGACCGTGTTCTACCGCGACAGCACCGACACACTATTCGACGCCGCGACCGGCCAGCCGGCTACGGGACCAGCGCCTGCGGATCTGGCGCCGGTCGAGATCAACAATCGCGTCCGGCGGGTGATCGAAGCCGCGCTCGGCGCCATGACCCTGATGACAGGCAGCACCGACAAACGTTTCGAAGCAGCTCAGGCGGTGTTCCAGTCACGCGACGCCAATGCCTTGCCGGCGCTCGAGCAGGCGATCGCCAAGGAAACCGACGCGCGCGTAAAAGAGGCCCTGATCGCGGCGCGCGCCGCCGTCGTGCTCAATCTCGACGACGCCTCCGACGCCGACAAAATCGCCGCTATCGGCGTGATCCGCGGCCGCGGCGATCAGGACGCCGTCGCGCTGCTGGCGGATGTACCGGCGAGTAGCTCCGCTGACGTCAAGAAAGCCGCAGCAGACGCCGTGGCGGCGCTGCAGCGCGACCTCGCCCTTTGGGGCGCAGTGCAGAACGCCTGGTATGGACTATCGCTCGGCTCGGTCCTCGCACTCGCCGCCATCGGGCTCGCGATCACATTCGGCGTGATGGGCGTGATCAACATGGCGCACGGCGAGATGGTCATGCTCGGCGCCTACACGACCTTCGTGGTGCAGGAGCTCATCCGGACGCGGCATCCGGGTCTTTTCGACTATTCGCTCGCCATCGCCATTCCGCTCGCCTTCCTGGTATCGGGCGCCGTCGGGATCCTGGTCGAGCGCTGCATCATCCGCTTTCTCTACGGTCGTCCGCTTGATTCGCTGCTCGCCACCTGGGGCCTTTCGCTGATCCTGCAGCAGGCGGTGCGCACCGGGTTCGGCGCCAACAACCGCGAGGTCGGCGCGCCCTCATGGATGAGCGGTGCATTCCAGCTCGGGCAGATGACCATCACATACAACCGGCTCTGGATCATCGTGTTCACGCTTCTGACTTTTGTCGCTCTCCTAGCGATGTTGCGACTGACACGCCTCGGCCTTGAAATGCGCGCGGTGACGCAGAACCGGTCTATGGCCGCCGCCATGGGCATCCGTACCGGCAAGATCGATGCGCTCACCTTCGGGCTCGGCTCCGGCATCGCGGGCATCGCCGGCGTCGCGCTTTCGCAGATCGACAATGTCAGTCCAAATCTCGGGCAGGGTTACATCATCGACTCGTTCCTGGTGGTGGTATTCGGCGGAGTCGGGAACCTATGGGGCACGCTGGTCGGCGCCTTCACGCTCGGTATCGCCAATAAGTTCCTGGAACCCTTCGCAGGTGCGGTGCTCGGCAAGATCATCATCTTGGTGCTCATCATCCTGTTCATCCAGAAGCGTCCGCGCGGGCTGTTTGCCCTCAAGGGCCGGGCAGTGGAAGCGTGAGCAGCTTTCCGCTCGTTCGCACACTGGACCGGGGCAGCTTCGGCTTCATCTTGGCGCTGGCCGTCATCGCCGTGCTGGTCCCTCTCCTCAACCTGGCGCTGCCATCATCCTCGCCGTTCGGTCTGTCGACCTACTTCGTCTCGCTGTTTGGAAAATATATCTGCTACGCGATCCTCGCTTTGGCCCTCGACCTGATCTGGGGCTATTGCGGCATCCTCTCGCTTGGCCATGGGGCCTTCTTCGCGCTCGGTGGCTACGCGATGGGCATGTATCTGATGCGTCAGATCGGCACCCGCGGCGTCTACGCCAACCCGATCCTGCCGGACTTCATGGTGTTCCTGAACTGGAAGGAACTTCCGGTCTATTGGTATGGCTTCCAGCATTTCCCCTACGCGCTATTGATGGTCGTGCTGGCGCCGGGCTTGCTCGCCTTCGTGTTCGGCTGGTTCGCGTTCCGCTCGCGCGTCACGGGCGTCTATCTCTCTATCATCACCCAGACGCTGACCTTTGCGCTGATGCTCGGATTCTTCCGCAATAATTTCGGATTCGGCGGCAACAATGGGTTGACCGACTACAAGGACATCCTCGGCTTCAACGTGCAGGCGCAAGGCACACGCGATGCCCTATTCGCCATCTCAACGATCACCCTGATGCTCACGTTCATCCTCTGCCGGGTGATCGTCACATCGAAATTCGGCAAGGTGCTGATCGCCATTCGGGATGCGGAATCGCGCACCCGCTTTCTCGGCTACAGGGTCGAGTCCTACAAGCTCTTGGTATTCACCGTTTCGGCCTGCATGGCTGGTATTGCGGGTGCACTCTACGTGCCGCAGGTCGGCATCATCAATCCAAGCGAGTTCTCCCCGGCCAACTCCATCGAGGCGGTGATCTGGGTCGCGGTCGGCGGGCGCGGCACCCTCGTCGGCGCGGCGATCGGCGCGGTTCTGGTCAACTTCGCCAAGACCTATTTCACCTCTGGGGTGCTCGCACCCTATTGGCTGTTCACGCTGGGCGCGCTGTTCATCGGCGTGACCATCCTGCTGCCGCGCGGCATCATCGGCTCGTTCCGCTTCTGGGCGACGTCTGGTCGCCGCGAAAAGAGCCCAACCGAAAGCGTGATCGGAGCATCGGCCATTGAACCCACGCCGCGTGCAGCGGAGTGACGGGGCAAGCATGACCGACCGAACAACCTCATCGATGCTCTACCTTGACGGGATCACCGTCTCCTTCGACGGCTTCCGCGCGCTCAACAACCTCTCTTTCGTGGTCGAGCCCGGTGAGATGCGGGCCATCATCGGCCCCAACGGCGCCGGCAAAACCACCATGATGGATGTGGTCACCGGCAAGACGCGACCAGACAACGGCGCGGCGTTGTTCGACGGTCGCCACGACCTCACCCGGCTCGACGAGAGCGACATCGCTGAGCTCGGGATCGGCCGCAAGTTCCAGAAGCCCACCGTGTTCGAGATGCATACGGTCGAGGACAATATCCTGCTGGCACTGAAGAGCGACCGCCATGCACGCGCGGCGCTGTTCTGGCGCGAGACACCGGAAACTGACCAACGAATTGACGACATATTGCGGACGACCCGCCTCTCTGCGGTGCGCCATCGCGTCGCCGGCGGGCTCTCGCACGGGCAGAAGCAGTGGCTCGAGATCGGCATGCTGCTCGCGCAGCAGCCCAAGCTCCTTCTGGTCGACGAGCCTGTCGCCGGCATGACCGATGCGGAAACGCACCAGACCGCCGAGCTGCTCAAGGAGATCAACCGCGACCGCACCATTGTGGTGGTGGAGCACGATATGACGTTCGTGCGCGAGCTCGACGTCAAGGTCACCGTCCTGCACGAAGGCGCTGTTCTGGCCGAAGGATCCATCGATCAGGTGTCGCAGAACGAGCGGGTGATCGAGGTGTATTTGGGGCGATAGGGATGCTCGAAGTAACTTCCGTCAATCTCCACTACGGCGCAGCTCAAGCCTTGCGTTCCGTCTCGCTCACCGCCGCTCCGGGCGAGGTGACCTGCGTGCTCGGTCGCAACGGGGTCGGCAAGACCAGCCTGCTTCGCGCCCTGATCGGCCAACATCCGATCAGCAATGGCTCGATCACCTTCGCGGGGCAGGACATCACCAAGCTCAGGCCTTTCGAGCGGGCGCGCGGCGGCATTGCCTATGTGCCGCAGGGCCGCGAGATCTTTCCGCTGCTGACGGTTGAGGAAAATCTCAAGACCGGATTTGCCCCTCTTGCGCGGAGCCAGCGTTCCATCCCCGACGATGTGTTCTCTTTGTTTCCGGTGCTCGATACCATGCTCGGCCGCCGCGGCGGCGATCTATCCGGTGGCCAGCAGCAGCAGCTTGCGATCGGGCGGGCGCTGGTGATGCGGCCGCGGCTATTGCTGTTGGATGAGCCGACCGAAGGCATCCAGCCTTCGATCATCAAGGATATCGGCCGCGCCATATCGTATCTGCGGGGCTTGAAGCAGATGGCGATCGTGTTGGTTGAGCAATACCTCGACTTCGCGCGTGAGCTCGGCGACCGATTCGTGGTGATGGACCGCGGGTCCGTCGTTTATTCTTGCGATCGCGCCGGCATGGAGGAGCAGGATTTGAAGCGCGCGCTGGCGATTTGAACCTGAACGGCCAAACTGCGCAGAACAAGGTTGTGGGGAGGAAGCGGGGTGGCCGAGGCAATGCTCAAGGATAGCGTCGAGACTATATTCGCCAACAACCGCGCTGTCGCGAGCGTTGCCCTGAGCGCCAAGTTCGCCTTTGGGGCGAGCCGGCGCGAGCACGTGCACGAAGAAGGCGCTCTGCGCGTGCGCTGCCCGGGTGCGCCCGCCGAAGAGCTCGAAGCCACAATCGTGAACACGGCCGGCGGCATGGCGGGCGGCGACCGCTTTGTGCTCGATTTTTCCGCTGGTCCGAACGCCCGTCTGCTGGTGACCAGCGCTTCGGCCGAAAGGATTTATCGCACACTCGGGCCGGACACGAGCGTCGATGCGAAGCTCGCGGTCGCGCCCGGTGGTGAGCTCGCGTGGTTGCCGCGCGAAACCATCCTGTTCGATCGCGCGCGGCTCAGGCGTAGCATCGAGGTTGATCTGGCGCCCGACGCACACCTGCTTCTCGCAGAGGCGGTGGTCTTCGGCCGTTCCGGCATGGGTGAGAGCATTGCGGAAGGGTTCCTGCTCGATCGCTGGCGTATCCGTCGCGAAGGCCGGCTCGTTCATGCCGAGACAATGCGGCTTGCCGGAAACATGGCCGCAAAGCTCGATCGGCCAGCCATTGCAGGCGGTGGCATGGCGATCGCCAGCATTCTGATGGTGCCGGGGGACTCAGCGACTGCGGACGCCGTGCGCTCCGTGAGCGCGGAATCCATGAGCGAGATCGGCGTATCCGCCTGGAACGGACTACTGGCCGTGCGCATGGTGGCCGCCCACGGCGCCGCGCTCCGCCACGATCTCAGCTGCATAGTCGGCGCACTCCGCGGCGGACGACTACCGCGGCTCTGGTTCAATTGAGAAAAAGGGACTTGCGTGCATGAACTTGACGCCGCGAGAAAAAGACAAGCTGTTGATCGCCATGGCCGCGGTGGTGGCCCGGCGTCGCCTCGAACGCGGCGTCAAGCTCAACCACCCGGAGGCTGTCGCGCTGATCACCGATTTCATCCTCGAGGGTGCGCGCGACGGCCGGACGGTCGCCGAGCTGATGGAAGCGGGTGCCGGCGTGTTGACGCGCAGCCAAGTGATGCAAGGAATCCCAGAGATGATCCACGAGGTCCAGGTGGAAGCGACGTTTCCGGACGGGACCAAGCTCGTCACCGTACACGAGCCGATCCGATGACAGCGCCCTGCATCCTCTGTTGTCTGCCCGCGCTCGCCGCGAGCCTCCCAGTTATGTGGCCGGGACAAGCCCGGCCATGACCCAGGAGATCCAAGCATGATCCCCGGCGAGATCTTCACTCAAGACGGCGAGATCGAGCTCAATGCCGGCCGCAGGACCGTGACCATCACGGTCACCAATTGCGGCGACCGGCCGGTGCAGGTCGGCAGCCATTATCATTTCTTCGAGACCAATCCGGCGCTGAAGTTTGAGCGGAAGAAGGCGCGCGGCATGCGGCTCGATATTGCGGCCGGCACTGCCGTGCGCTTCGAGCCGGGCCAGACGCGCGATGTCAGGCTCATTCCGTACGCCGGAACCCGCAAGGTCTTCGGCTTTCGCGGTGACGTGATGGGCAAGCTCTGAGAGAAAGCCATGTCGTTGAAAATCGAGCGCCGCGCCTATGTGGATATGTTCGGGCCGACCACCGGCGACCGGGTGCGGCTTGCCGACACCGATCTCATCATCGAGGTGGAGAAGGATTTCACCACCTACGGCGAAGAGGTGAAATTCGGCGGCGGCAAGGTCATCCGTGACGGCATGGGCCAAGGCCAAGTCACCAACCGGCAGGGTGCGCTCGACACTGTCATCACCAATGCGTTGATCCTCGATCACTGGGGAGTCGTGAAGGCAGATATCGGCATCAAGGACGGGAAGATCGCCGGCATCGGCAAAGCCGGCAACCCGGACGTCCAACCGGGGGTCAAGCTCATCATCGGCCCGGGCACCGAAGTGATCGCCGGCGAAGGCAAGATCCTCACTGCCGGCGGCTTCGACACGCACATTCATTTCATCTGTCCGCAGCAGATCGAGGAAGCGCTGATGTCGGGCGTCACCTCGCTGCTCGGCGGCGGCACCGGGCCGGCGGCCGGCACCAACGCGACCACCTGCACGCCTGGTCCCTGGCACATCGCGCGCATGATCCAGGCGGCGGATGCGTTCCCGGTCAATCTCGGCTTTGCCGGCAAAGGCAATGCGTCGCGCCCGGCCGCGCTCGAAGAGATGATCAAGGCCGGCGCGTGCGCGCTCAAGCTGCACGAAGACTGGGGCACGACGCCGGCTGCGATCGATTGCTGTCTCTCGGTCGCCGAGGATCACGACATTCAGGTCATGATCCACACTGACACGCTCAACGAGTCGGGCTTTGTCGAGGATACCATCAAGGCGTTCAAAGGCCGCACCATCCACGCCTTCCACACCGAGGGCGCCGGCGGCGGCCATGCGCCGGACATCATCAAGGTCGCCGGGCTTCCCAACGTGCTTCCCTCCTCCACCAACCCGACGCGCCCATTTACCCGCAACACCATCGACGAGCATCTCGACATGCTGATGGTTTGTCATCATCTCGATTCGTCGATCGCCGAGGACTTGGCGTTTGCCGAGAGCCGCATCCGCAAGGAGACCATCGCGGCGGAGGACATCCTGCATGACATCGGCGCGCTCTCGATGATGTCATCGGACAGCCAGGCCATGGGCCGGCTCGGCGAGGTCATCATTCGAACTTGGCAGACCGCCGACAAGATGAAGAAGCAGCGCGGGCGCCTCAAAGGGGAGCGGGACAACGACAACATCCGGGCCAAGCGCTATATCGCCAAATACACGATCAATCCCGCGATCACGCATGGCGTTTCCAAGCTCATCGGCTCGGTCGAGAAGGGCAAGCTCGCCGATCTGGTGCTGTGGTCGCCGGCGTTCTTCGGCGTGAAGCCTGACATTGTGATCAAGGGCGGCTCCATCGTGGCGGCGCTCATGGGTGATCCCAACGCATCTATCCCAACGCCGCAGCCCGTGCACTACCGGCCTATGTTCGGCGCGTTTGCGGGTGCCCGCACCGCTTCTTCCGTGGTCTTTGCCTCAAAGGCCGCAGTGCGCGGAGGGCTCGCCAAGAAGCTCGGGATCGCCAAGACCCTGGTCGCGGTCGAAAACACGCGCGGCAAGATTTCCAAGAAGAGCATGATCCACAATAGCGCCACGCCCAAGATCGATGTTGATGCCGAGACCTATGAAGTCAGGGCAGACGGCGAGCTGTTGACCTGCGAGCCCGCCGAGGTGCTGCCCATGGCACAGCGCTATTTTCTGTTCTGATCATGCGACGCGCGCATTCGGTTCGGCCGGCAGGGGAGTGGGACAGGACGGCGGCAGTCGACCGAGTGGTGCTTGATGCGACCGACCGCTACCGCCGCAGGTGGTTGCTCAAGGGCGAGCGCGGCACCACCGTCCTGCTCGACCTGCCGCATGCGATCGCTCTCCGAGACGGCGACGGCCTCGTGCTCGACGATGGCGCGCTCGTGCGAGTGGTCGGCAAGCCGGAGCCGCTTTATGAAGTCGCGGCCGCCAATGCGTCCGAACTTGCGCGGCTTGCCTGGCATCTCGGCAATCGACACACCGAGATTCAGGTCATCGGCCGGCGGCTGCGCATCCGCCGCGACCATGTCCTTGCCGACATGCTGCAGCGCCTGGGCGCGGAGATCACCGAGGTCGAAGCGACGTTCGAGCCCGATGGTGGCGCATACGTTCTTCCGCATGCCCATTCAGGCGGTGCGCATGACTAGCCGGCAGGAGCGGTCAGCGCTTTATCGGCTGATGGCGTGGATGTCGCCCGCCTATCCGGTCGGCGCATTCTCCTATTCGGGCGGGCTCGAATGGGCGGTCGAGGCCGGCGATATGACCGATGCCGGAAGCCTCGCAGACTGGCTCTCGGCCGTGATCCGCGAAGGCAGCGGCTTCTGCGATGCCGTGTTCCTCGCACACGCGCACCGGTCGGTGGCCGCGCAAGATGACGTGGCACTCGGCGCAGTCGCCGAGCTTGCGGCCGCATTCACTGCAAGCCGCGAGCGGTTTCTTGAAACGACCGCGCAGGGGCGCGCCTTCTTCGAGGTCACACGCGCCGCCTGGGGCTGCGCGGCGCTTGATCGACTCCACACTGTGTGGAGCGGTCCTCTCGCCTATCCGGTTGCGGTCGCGGTTGCGAGCGCCGGCCACGGTATCGCGCTCGAGCCCGCGCTGGCCGCCTATCTGCAGGCCGTCGCCGGCAATCTCATCACCGCCGGCTTGCGCCTCATTCCCCTCGGCCAGACCGACAGCCAGCGGGTGTTGGCCAGCCTCGAGCCGCTCATTACGGAATGCGTTGACGCGGCGCTTAAATGTTCACTTGATGAAGTCGGCAGCGCTGGCTTTCGGGCCGAAATAGCCGGCATGCGTCACGAGACACAACATACACGTTTGTTCCGCAGCTAGCATGTTCAGGAAAATCGTATGAAGACCACCTACGGCCCGCTCCGCGTCGGTGTCGGTGGACCGGTCGGCTCCGGCAAGACGGCGCTGATGGATGCACTCTGCAAGCGCATGCGCGCGCGCTACGAGATCGCCGCGATCACGAATGATATCTACACGAAATGGGACGCCGATTATCTCGTGCGCTCCGGGGCGCTCGCGCCGGAGCGCATTGCCGGCGTGGAAACCGGCGGCTGCCCCCATACCGCCATTCGCGAGGATGCTTCAATCAACCTCGCCGCAGTCGCCGACATGCAGGTGAAGTTCCCCGAGCTTGATCTCATACTCATCGAATCTGGCGGCGACAATCTCGCGGCGACCTTCTCACCGGAGCTTGCCGATCTTACACTCTACGTGATCGATGTCGCGGCCGGCGACAAGATTCCTTCCAAAGGCGGCCCCGGCATCACCCGCTCCGATCTTCTGATCATCAACAAGATCGATCTCGCGTCGCATGTCGGCGCCTCGCTGGCGCTGATGGAACGCGAAAGCAAGCGCATGCGGGGATCGCGACCGTTCGTGTTCAGCAACTTGCACACGGGGGATGGGGTGGACGCGATCATCGATTTCATCGAGCAAAAGGGTGGGCTTGCTTAGGGCGCCTACACCGTGCGGGCCGCCGCAGGATCGACCGGGATAACGTCGACGGCGACCTCAAGATGCTGTCCGCCGGAAGCAAAGAAGATTCCGGCAATCGGCGCCACATCCGCATAGTCGCGGCCGAGCGCAAGAAACACGTGATCGTCGCCGACGAGCAACGCATTGGTCGGATCAAATCCGCACCAGCCTGCTTCAGGGCCGCACCAGGCCATGGTCCACGCATGCATGGCGTCGGAGCCTTCGAGCCGCGCCTGTCCCTCGCGCGGCACGGTGCGCAGATAACCGCTCACGTAGGCGGCTGGCAGCCCGAGGCCGCGCAGCCCGGCAATCATGATATGGGCGAAATCCTGGCAAACACCGCTGCGTTGCGCGAAGGCCTGTGATGGCGAGGTGGCAACGTCGGTCGAGCCGATCTCGTAGGTGAAGTCGGCCTTGATGCGGTTCATGAGATCGGCCGCGCCGGCGAACACCGGCCTTCCCGGCGCGAAGCTCTGCCGTGCGTAGTCGGTGATCGCGGGATCGAGAAAAACCTGCCGGCTGGGAAACAGGAAATGCGCCGGCGAATCCGGGCCGAGGTAGCTCCCCATCACGGCGTCGGCGCGCACCGCCTCCCAGGCAGGCGTCGCATCGGGATCGGGGTGGGGCGGCGCCTCCACGGCGACTCGCGCCACAACCTTGATCGACAGGCTATCGTGCGCCTCTTCGAGGCCGATCCGGGTCACGTGATTGCCGAAAAAATCGACGCTGTCGCGCCGCTCCACCGGCACCGGCGAGATTTCCAGCGCCACCGCATGCACCCGCTGGCGCGGCCGGTTGACTGGCGTCAAGTGGAGAGCGTGGTGCGCGTAAGCGACCTTCGACGCATAGGCATAGGTCGTAGTCTGGCGAATATCATAGATCATGCCAGGGCCTCCCACACGGCCTCCGAGCGTTCGGTGTATGCGAGATGCGAGGAGTCGATCGTTTCTGAAAGCTTCATCAGCGCGTTCTCGCTGCCGACAATGAGGTCCGCGTCTATCTGGGCAGCATCGGCGGTACGCAGACTGGTGGCGATCGACGCGGCAATCTGCTGCGCCGGCGACAGGCGGCCGTCCGGCACATATTTGGGAAGCGCCGCCAGATGCGCCTCGATGCGGTCGAGCTGGTAGATCGCTGCGCGTGGATTGTTGGGATCGAGCATGACCAGGTCGATCACCGGCGCGCGCGCGGCGACCATCACATAACGTTGCCGATAGGTCATCTGGCTGTCGCACAGCTCAAGCAGCACATCGAGCGCGCCGTCCGGCGCGGAAGGGTCGGCAAGATCGCGGACGAAACGGCAGGTCAGGATAGCGCGCTCGATACGGCGGCCGAGCTCCAAGAACCGCCAGCCGGCAAGCCGCGTCATGTTCTCCTGCGCGAGACCCGAGAACGACGCGATGATCCGTAATGCTCGCTCAACGCGGTCAAGCATCAGGCTTTCGGATGCCGCCGAACCAGATGACGCATCGATCTCGGTGAGCAGATCGGTGAACGCACGCCAGGCATCGGGCGAAAGGCGATCGCGGATCACTGAAGCAGCCGAACGCGCCGCAGCGACAAGCCGCGGCAGCGAGCCCTCGCAGTCGCGGCGGGTAAGAACGGCCTCCGCGATCAGGGCGGGTTTGGCGCGCGGTATGTCGCTGGGGCCCGCGCTCCAGGATTCCAGGATTGCGCTGACGCGGGCGGTGATCAGCGCCGCCGCTTCGCCGGCCTCGGTGATGCGGTTGATGAGCGCCCGCACCAGGCGCAGCGTCGCCTCGGCGCGCTCCACATAGCGGCCGAGCCAGAACAAGTTGTAGGCGGCGCGGCTCGGCAACACGCCGCTGGCGCGCTGGATCACGATCCGCTCCGGTGTGGGCAACAGCGTCGTCTCAGCGACCGGCCGATCCGACAGCACGCAGGCATCGGCCGTGCGCCCGCCCTTCTGCAGGCTCACCGCGTGCGCGTCGATGCCGTCCGCGATGCGGACGAACCCGCCCGGCATGACCGCCCAGCCATCGCCGGTGCGCGCCAGATAAAGTCGCAGAATGAAGGGGCGCGGCTCGAATCGGCCCTCATGCCAGACCGGCATGGTGGAGAGCTTCACCGCCTCCTGCAGCACGAAGTCGAGACCACGATCGGCGATGGCTCGCGTGAAATGAGCCTGCTCGTCGGCATCGAGCATCGCCCCGAGCGCTGCCGGCCCGATGCGGCGGCCCGGCAGATTGTCGGTGAACGCCGAAGCGATCACCATCTTGTCGAGTCGACCGACCATCCCGTCGCGCAGCTCGGCGTGGCCGAGCCACCAGGTCGCGATATTCGGAATCGCGAGCTCGGCGCCGAGCAACACCGGCGCCAGCGCCGGCAGGAAGGCGAGCATCGAGCGCGCTTCAACCAGCCCCGCCCCCAGCGAATTGGCGATGACGACCTTGCCGTCACGCACCGTCTGCACCAGCCCGGCAACGCCCAATTGCGAGTGCGCGTTGAGCTCCAATGGGTCGCAGAAATCGGCATCGAGCCGACGCAGCAGAACCTCGGCCCGCTTCAAGCCGGATACGGTACGGATGAAGACACCGTCATCACGTGCTGTCAGATCCTCGCCTTCGACCAGCAACAATCCGAGATACCGGGCGAGATAAGCGTGCTCGAAGTAGGAATCGTTCATCGGCCCGGGTGTGAGCAGACACACACGCGAATCGTGCTGGCGATTGAGCGACGACAGCGACGATTGAAATGCCTGGAAAAACGGCGCGAGGCGCTCGACCCGAACGGCCCGGTAGACCTCCGGAATGGCGCGTTGCAGTGCAAGCCGGCTTTCCAGCACAAAGCCAGTGCCGGAGGGCGCCTGGGTGCGATCACCCAGCACCCACCAACGACCATCGGCGCCCCGCCCGACATCGACCGCATAGAAGCGCAGATGCGCTCCGCCGGGCGGCGCAACGCCGACGAGCGGCCGCAAGAATTCCGGATTTCCGGCAATCAGCGCGGCCGGGAGATGGCCGTCGCGCACGAGCTTGGCCTCGCCATAAGCGTCCGTTAGCACCAGCTCGAGCAGATCGGCGCGCTGAATGAGGCCGCGCCGGAGCTCAGCCCACTCGCCCGGATCGATGATCAGCGGAGTATGGCTTAGCGGCCATGGCCGCTCGGCGCCGGAGGGATCCTCGTAGACGCGATAGAACACACCGGAATCGTTGAGGTACCGGTCGGCGACAGCGAACCGCCGGTTCATCTCCTCAGGCCCGAGCGAAGCGAGCATGGCGAGGAACGGCCGCCAATGTGCACGGACTTGACCGTCCGCATCCATCACTTCGTCGAAGATGCCGGCGAGCGGACGATAGCCAGAAAGCAGACTTTCCAAATCATCTGCCTGCGGCTCGACCGCGCTGTCGGGACGGACTGCCATCGGAAACCTTTAAAGCGGATTACGAAGGTCGAGCGTAAGCGGATATTCGATCGAGCGCTCGACGCGGGGAAGGCTCGCGATTCGGCCGGGCGTATGGCCATAATCCTGAAATCGGGCGCGGCGGCGAGCCTCGGCCTCGTAGGAATTCACAGGAAAAGTCTCGTAATTGCGGCCGCCCGGATGCGACACATGATAGACGCAGCCGCCGAGCGAACGGTTGCTCCAAATATCAAGTATATCGAAGGTCAGTGGCGCGTGGGTGTCGATTGTCGGATGCAGCGATGAGGGCAAGCGCCAAGCTTTGAAGCGCACGCCACCCACATATTCGCCGAATCGCCCTGAAGGGACCAGCGGCATGGGGCGGCCGTTGCAGGTAACAATGTGGCGGCCGTCGATCATGCCCTCGACCTTGACCTGAAGCCGCTCGACCGAGGAATCAACGAAGCGTGCGGTGCCGCCACCAGTAGTTTCCTCGCCCAGCACATGCCACGGCTCGAGCGCGTGCCGGAGCTCAAGCCGTACGCCGCCGTATTCGACTTCCCCATAACGCGGAAAGCGGAATTCGCGTTGCGCCGCGAACCAAGTGGGATCGAAGCGATAGCCGGCGCGCCCGAGGTCTTCGAGCACTTCGAGAAAGTCCCGCCAGATGAAGTGCTCGAGCATGAAACGATCATGCAGCGCAGTCCCCCAGCGCACGGGCTTGCCGTCGAGCGGGCTTCGCCACAGCCAGGCGACAAGTGCGCGCAACAACAATTGCTGGGCGAGACTCATTCGCGCATCGGGCGGCATCTCGAATGAACGGAACTCTACCAAGCCGAGCCGGCCGGTCGGTCCGTCTGGCGAGAACAGCTTGTCGATGCAGATTTCCGCCCGATGCGTATTGCCGGTGACGTCGACCAAGAGATTGCGGAACAGCCGATCAACCAGCCAAGGGCGCGGCGGTTCGCCCAAGCCAGGCGCCGGCACCATGGCGAGCGCAATCTCGAACTCATGGAGAATGTCCTGCCGCGCTTCATCAAGACGCGGCGCCTGGCTGGTAGGACCAATGAACAGACCGGAGAAGAAATAGGAGAGCGAGGGGCGGCGCTGCCAATAGAGGACCAGGCTCTTGAGCAGATCGGGGCGCCGCAGGAACGGGCTGTCGACAGCGTTGATCCCGCCCAGCACCACGTGATTGCCGCCGCCGGTGCCGGTGTGCCGGCCGTCGATCATGAACTTATCGGTCCCGAGCCGCGCGAGGCGCGTCTCTTGGTAAAGTGCGGTCGTGGTCTCGACCGCCTCGCGCCATGACGCGGAGGGATGAATGTTGACCTCGATCACGCCCGGATCAGGGGTCACCTTGATGACGTTGAGGCGCGGATCGGGCGGCGGCGGATAGCCTTCGACACGGATCGGCAGGCCAAGTTCGGCCGCAGATGTCTCGGCGGCTGTCAAGAGATCGAGATAATCCTCCAGCCGCTCGACTGGCGGCATGAACACGCACAGCTTGCCGTCACGCACCTCGATCGCGATCGCGGTGCGCACCGGGATGCCGGCAGACGAAAGCGGCGCGCCCGCCGCCGGCATACCCTGCGGGACGGGGCGCCCGGCGGCAAGCATCTCAGTGCTCCCGCCTCCGGCCATCGCGAAAGGCCCGCGTGGCTCCGCCACCGGCTGCGGCAGCGGACCGTCCGGCAGCGACGCGCGTGGCGCGAACGGATCGGCCGGCACCGCATGCGGATAGTCAACCGGTGCAAGGTAAGGCAGAGAGCCGAGCGGCAATCGCAGCCCGATCGGCGAATCGCCAGCTGCAAGGAACAAACGACCCCGCCGCGTGCGCCACATTTCGCTGATCCAGCCGGGAGCTTGCGCCTTCGCGGTCCAGCGCTGGACCGGCAGGACATAACCCGCAGGCCGCCCCAGATGACGCTCGACCATCCGCATGATGCGCGCGCGCTCGTCTGGATCATCGATCTGCGGATTGCTCGGATCGATGTTGGCCGGCAATGCCCCCTCCTTGATCAGGCGATCGGCCGGGTCCTCGTATGCGGGCTGAACGAAATCGCGCGCGATGCCGAGGCGCGCCGCCAAGCTTTCACTGAACTGCTGCGCCTCCTCCGCGGAGGGCGGACGCGTCGCAGCTTCCCTCGCCAGCAATTCAAGCTTGCGCCAGATCGGCACGCCATCGCGGCGCCAGAACAGTGAAAAGGCCCAGCGCGGTAACGGCTCGCCCGGATACCACTTGCCCTCGCCATAATGCAGCAGCCCGCCGGGTGCGAAGCGATCGTGCAGCCGACGGATCAATTCGTCGGCGCGCAACCGTTTGCCGGGGCCGAGCGCGGCCGTGTTCCATTCGGCTGATTGATAGTCGTCGATCGAGACGAAAGTCGGCTCGCCCCCCATGGTGAGCCGCACATCCTGCGTGGCGAGATCAACGTCGACGCGATTGCCGAGCGCGTCCAAGGCGGCCCAGGATTCATCGGAGAACGGCAAGGTGACGCGCGGCTGCTCCGCAAGCCGCGTCACCTTCATGTCGAAGGAAAAGTCGACCTCGGCGGGCTCGACCATACCGGTGATCGGCGCCGCTGCGCCGTAGTGGGGGCTCGCCGCGAGCGGCAGATGGCCTTCGCCGCACAACAGGCCGGAGGTTGGATCAAGCCCGATCCAGCCTGCGCCCGGCAGATAGACCTCGGTCCAGGCATGCAGATCAGTGAAATCCTGCGCGGCACCTGAAGGTCCATCGAGCAACCTGACGTCGGGCTTGAGCTGAATGAGATAGCCGGAGACAAAGCGCGCGGCCAAACCGAGATGGCGCAGGACCTGCACCAGCAGCCACGCGGAATCCCGGCAGGAGCCTTGCGCAAGCGCAAGCGTCTCCTCCACGGTCTGCACGCCGTGCTCCATGCGGATCACGTAACGAATCTTCCGCTGCAAATGCTGATTGAGCGTGACCAGGAAATCGACAGTCTTTTGCGGCTGGCGCGGAAGGCCGCCGAGAAACGCCGTGAGATGCTCGCCCGCCAATTCCGGCTCAAGGCAAGACGCGAGCTCCTTGCGCAAATCATCCCCGTAATCGAAGGGGAATGTCTCGGCGCCCGGCTCGATAAAGAAGTCGAACGGATTGATGACTTCCATGTCGGCGATGAGATCGACCGTCACTGAGAACTCGGTCGTCTTCTCCGGAAACACGAAGCGCGCGACTCGATTGCCGTTGGGATCCTGCTGCCAGTTCACGAAATGCTGTGACGGTGTGACCTTGAGCGAATAGCTCGACACGCGCGTGCGGCAGTGCGGCGCCGGACACAAGCGTACGATCTGCGGTCCGAGATTGACCGGATGGTCGTACCGATAGCGCGTAGCGTGATGGAGGCCGGCGCGGACGGACATCGGTTTCTCAGCTCTTCAGGGTCGAAGCTCTGGCGCTGGCGCAGACGCTGCGATCCTGCCGGCCGACGATGGCTGTGTCACGAGCTCGTGCGTCCGACTCCACCCATGCATGGCCACCTCCCAAAGCGCGCCGAAACAGATGCAATTTTCGGGCCGCGACGGCCTATCCGGATGGCGCCGTCGCCGCTCTTGCCGACGGCTCCGCGGGCGGGGAAATTCCCTCGATATTGCCCGATACGCGCGAGTTCCGGGAACAGCAGCAAGCCCGCGGCGACCACAGCGAGCGTCGCGACACCCCCAAGCACCACCGCCGGAACAGCGCCCAGCCAATCCGCGGTCAGTCCCGCACGGAATTGGCTAAGCTGAACGATCAGCCGGCGGTCATAACGATCCGCGACCTGGCCGGCGACAAGCATCAAGGACACCAGCGGAAGAAACTGCATCAAGCCGACCAGCCCGAGATCGAAGGGGCTGTCGGTCAGATTGTAGATCCTGCCAGCCGACCGCGAGCGACTGCATCTGCACCGCGATGCTGGCGCAGACCCGCGAAAGCCGGAACAGAACGAAAGAGCGGTTCTGAAAGACGGTTGGCGGAGCGGACACCTCAGCAGACGGCGGGCTGCCTTCCCTTCGCGGCGGTGCCGGGGGCCCCGGGCTTCGGTGCGGTGAGCTTGAACCTGGCCATGATGGATGGATCAAGCTGCGCGTAGGCACAATCGGGCAGCCGCTTCCAGTACTGGTTCATGCCGAGGGCGGAGATCAGAGCAAACCCCCGGACCGTCAGGTCTTGTCCGTCGGGGCTGAGGTGCATCTCGGCGCCCCACGTGCTGCCGTAGCGTGGATCGAGGATCGTTCCGCCTTCATAGTCGAGACCCTTGCGCATCATGCCCTTGATGATGGTCAAGCCGAGCCAAGGCTGATCCTTCTGGTCGCCGCTGCATTTGGTGCAGATCGGGTTCGGCGGGTCATCCGGCGTGAGAAACATTTTCACGATGGAGCCCTCGTAGACGCCGTTATGCTCTGTGATCAAAAACCAGCCTTGGCTCTTGCCCGACTCCGGATCGATCTGCTGCCACAGGCCGGCGGCGCTGGGTTCCTGCGCACCGACCGCAGGGGCGCCGAGGCACAGGATCGGCAGGACCGAGACGATAAGACCCGCAAGATACCGTAGCATTGGAAAATCCTCTTGCCGTTCGGGGCCGGTTGTCGATCCCTGGTCGCTCCCGAATATGGTAATTTCGCGAAGCCCTTATGGCGCCGTTTATGGCACCGGCGGTTGGGGCGATGCAACCGGGATGCGGCGGACCGATTTAGCGGTGCTGGCCAGGCTCGTCCGCACGGATCGCCGAGCGCAGAGCTAGAGCAGAGCTAGAAATGCAGGAATTTTTTCGGAATCAGAAGAAACCGACGCAGACCAGCCCTGCGCGCACCGCTGGCGGGGCCGTCCCATACCGCCCGCTCCATCACAGGACGAAGCCAGGCCCGAACACAATGCTCGTGCCGGGCGCAGTGCAGCGCGGCCCACGGGTTAAAAACTTTCGCGAGGGTACAATTCCGCGATGAACTGCCGAACCGCGACCGTTCCGATCGAAGGTCTGAGCTTGGAACGGTCCCGGCTCGGAGGCCGGGGCACGATCGGTCGCTATTGTGGATCGAGCGACGCGACGTAAGCCGCGATGTCAATCACGTCGTCGCCGGTCAGCTTCTCGACAACGCCCTTCATGAGGGCCGCGTTAGGTCCGCCGCGAGCACCGGTCTGGAAGTAGTAGATCTGGCGCGCGATGTTGCCCGGCGAACGTCCGGCGATATTCGGCACGTCACCGAGGCCCTTGAGGCCGGCGCCGTGGCAGATCGCGCAGGGCAGCGTCTTGCCATTGCCGCCGGTCATTACGATAGCCTCGCCCTTGGCGACGCTGCCGACCGGCACATAGGAGACGAAGCTCGCGCGCGGATTGCGCAGCTCGACCTGCTCCTTGTCCTCCGGCAATTCGATGATGCGGTTGCCGATCGGCTCCTTCTCGTTGCCGTCATATTGCAGGCGCCGTGTCCCCTCGAAATAGGACTTCGGCACGGTGTCGGTCTCGACCACGCGCGTCCAACGCTTCGGCTTGAGGCTGGAGAAGTAACTGGCGGCGTCGTTGATCTCCTCAGGCGTCAGGTCCTTGGCGAACTTGGTCATGGCGCCGGCGCCCTCGCCGCCGCGAACCCCGCTCTTGAAATCGGCAAGCTCGCGAATGATGTAGGCCGTGGTGAGACCGGCGACGCGTGAATTCTCAGGATGCCCCAATCCATGCGGCAGGTGGCAGCCGATGCAGGCGCGCACGTTCTTTCCATCGCCGTGCGCGACGATCTGCGGCATCGGCGGATGGTCCTGCGGGAACCAGTCCGGCGAATCCATCTGCGAGTTGATCTCCTTGCGGGTGTAGAACTTGGTGCTGTCCTTGGCCTGCAGCGGCTTGCCATCGTCAGGCTCTTTCGGCACGTTCGCCTGCTCCTTGGGCGGATAGGCCCAGTCCGGCCGGTCGGCAGCGCTCGCAAGCGACGGCAGCGATGCGAGCACCAAGGCCGCTATCAAGCTCCTCATTGCATTTCCCCATCTGTTTTGTGCGCCGAGCTGGCGCTTGTTCGAACAAGCAATTTTTTTGGCGCCGCAGGCTTGCAGCCCCAGAAGCAGAATGCCCCTTTTTTGCCATGACGCCAAGGCTTCCGGAGGCTCTCACTTGTCCCGGGCGCTAGTGCCGCACGGCCCGAACGGGCTGAAGCGTGCTCGCGAGACCGCTAAAGCCCCGTTCCACTCCAGAACCACAGCCCTATCCATAGACCGGAACGGTCCAGGGTCAGCAGCGCACCGCAACCGTGCTGTGCTGCGCCCGGGACAGGCGGGAGGGCGCTTCTCGCGAATGCCGCAAATTGCTAGCATGCGCCTGCAACCATCAATAGTCACGGGAACATCGGTCCACGATCGTCCACTTCTCGATGGTCCAATGGGAGGCTTTCATGAAGCTCGCCGGTCTTTTGTCTACCGCGTCGCTTGCGGTGATCTTGTTTACTCAACCGAGTCTTGCTCAGACCAAGACCAATGTCGATAAAATGTATGTCATGAATTGCGGCGAAGGCGTCGGCCCCGACCAAGCGCGCTGGTCGCCCGGCGTCAATGTCGGCAAGCCGCTCGCGATCTCCGACAACTGCTACCTGATTCACCACACCACCCAGGGCTGGTTCCTGTGGGACACTGGCGTCGCCGAAGCGATTGCCGCTATGCCGGACGGCCAGAAGGGTCAGGGCGACGCGCCGTCCTGGAAGAAGCCGAAGACGCTTGCTTCCCAACTCGCTGAGATCGGCGTCAAACCGTCCGACATCAAGAACATGGCGATCTCGCACACGCATCCGGACCACGCCGGCAATGTCGAGATGTTCCCGCAGGCCATGCTGTACGTGCAGAAGGCCGAGTACGACTGGCCGTTGCCGAACGGCCAGCCGCGCTTCAATCCGGCCCATCCGGTGACCAAGCTCGAAGGCGATAAAGACGTGTTCGGCGATGGCAGCCTGGTGCTAATCTCGACCCCCGGACACACGCCGGGCCATCAATCCCTGATCGTCAAGCTGCCGAAGACCGGCACCGTCGTGCTGAGCGGTGATGCGGTCCACTTCAAGGACAATTTCGACAATCGGCGCGTTCCGGCGGGCAACACCGACAAGGACCAGACGATCGCCTCGATGCAGAAGATCGCCGACGAGCTCGCCAAGGAGCAGGCAAAGCTCTGGATCAATCACGACAAGGTGCAGACCGACACCTTGAAGCACTCACCTGAGTTTTACGACTGATCTTCCGTCTCCTTCCCGCAAGCGCAGGAAGGCTGGTGAGAGACCCTCGTTTGTACCCGAACCCGGGAGTCCAGGACGGAATGGATTCCCGGGTTTTCTTTATTCAGCCGGGCATCGTTCTACCGGCATTGATTCCATTCATGAAAAACAAGTTCGAACTGCCAAACCGGAGGTAGCTTAATACCCTCGACTCGTTTGCGCCGGAAGTATCCAAGTGGACGCCCGACCCACCACGATCCTGCAACCCAAACGGGTCGAATGACGCAATGGAGCGTTCGGCTCCCTGTTCTAACAGGCCCGAACAGGAGACTCGCCTTGGACTGCAGCCTTCTGGTGAGGCGCGATATGGGGAGACCGGCCCAGCGCCCGGTCGTGCGCATGAAAAAACCCGGCACGGTTTCCCGCCCGGGCGCAACTCACGAGTTTCAATTTCGACGGTAAACTGGTTTGCGCAGAGGGACAACATCTACCGGCAACCCTCAGACGCAGTGCTCGCCCTCCTCAGCGGCCCCTCGCCCCCTGCGTCAGCTGCTTGATCAACGCGGCTTGCGCAACACTCAAATGCCGGTCGCGATGGCGGACCAGCGTGAAGTCGCGCGGCGGCAGATCGATCGGGATCGCGCGTAGCTTTCCACTCGCAACCGCCGATGCCACCACATGCTCCGATATGATGGTCGCGCCGGCGCCGGCCTCGACGGCTTCGCGCACCGCTTCATTGACGGGCAGCACCAGAAAAATATTGAGCTCATCCATGCTGAGCCCAGCCCGCTGGGCCAGCTCCTCCAACACATGGCGGGTGCCGGAGCCTTCCTCGCGAATGACCCACGGAATAGCGGCAAGATCGAGACGACCGGGCTCTGATTCCGGTAGCGGCGGATAATTCGCGGCGACCACCAAGAGCGGGCGATCCTGATCTATCTGTCGCCGCAGCAAGGCGCGATGCCTGGTCGGCCCCTCGACCAGCCCGAGATTGACGGCGCCATCAACCACCGCGGCCTCCACTTCGCGGGTATTGCCGATCACCACATCGAGCGTCACGCCCGGATGGGCCGCGCGGAATGCGCTCAAGCGCGCAGGCAGCCAGTAGCTTGCGATCGTCTGGCTCGCCGCCACCCCGACCGTACCGGTCGCTTCGCTCCCGCGATCCTCGAGAACGGAACGTGCAGCGACAACGCGATCGAGCACTGCGCGCGCGTGCGGCAGCAGTGCCCGCCCAGCCTCGGTCAAATGAATGCCGCGGCCGACCCGATCGAACAGCTTGGCGTCATAGCGCGCCTCCAGCGCAGCGATAGCTGCGGACGCCGCCGATTGAGTGATGCCGAGCTCCGCGGCCGCGCGCGTGACATGCGCCAAGTCGGCGACGGCAACAAAGATCCGTAGCTGCTCGAGGGTCATGGGAAATTTTGCGGCAATTCATCAGCCAATTCGATCGGTATCATAAGAATAATTCGTTTGAATGATAGATCGAGTTCAAGAAAACTTTGTTCTCGTGAATGCAGAGCTTGCCCATGCTTTCATCTCCGGATCGGCCCTCGCCAAGCAATTTCTTCGGTCTTGTGTTTCGTCGCCTCATTGCGCGCTGGCGGGAATGGACCGCTCCCGACCGCTATCGGCCTGAAAAGCACTACATGCGCGGGCCCGGGCCGAAGAACTTGGCGCGTGTCCGCAAGGTGCCCGGCAGCGATCCCAAACCCACATGAGCGGGCGATCCCCTGCCAATGCGGCGCCGACGCAGCGCCCGCTCCCCCACCCTAGCCCGGGATGGGAGGGAGCGCGGGACGATGACGGCTTCGACCTGTCGCCGCACATCTCCGACGCCGTGCACAAGACCACCTGTTATATGTGCGCCTGCCGCTGCGGGATCGAAGTCCACGTCAAGAATGATCAGGTCCGCTACATCCAGGGCAACCGCGATCACCCGGTCAACCGCGGGGTGATCTGCGGCAAGGGCAGCGCCGGCATCATGCAGCACTTGAGCCCGGCGCGGCTGCGCAAGCCGCTGCTGCGGACAGGGCCGCGCGGCGCAGGCGAGTTCCGCGAGATCGAATGGGACGAGGCCCTGTCGATCGCCACCGAGCGGCTCGCCCGCATCCGTGCGACTGATCCCAAACGGCTTGCCTTCTTTACCGGGCGCGACCAATCGCAATCGCTGACCGGCTGGTGGGCGGCGCAATTCGGCACCCCGAACTATGCGGCGCATGGCGGCTTCTGCTCCGTCAACATGGCGGCCGCGGGCCTCACCACGATCGGCGGCTCGTTCTGGGAATTCGGCGAGCCCGACTGGGAGCACACTAAATATTTGCTGCTGTTCGGCGTCGCCGAGGATCACGATTCCAATCCGATCAAGATCGGGCTCGGACGACTCAAGGCACGCGGCACCAAGGTGGTGTCGATCAATCCTTGCCGTACCGGCTACAGTGCCATCGCCGATCAGTGGATCGGCATCCGCCCTGGCACGGATGGTCTGTTCGTGCTCGCCATCGTGCATGAGCTGCTCAAGGCCGGGCGCATCGATCTCGATTATCTTGCGCGCTTCACCAACGCGGCTCACCTCATTATCCGCGAGGATGGCGCGGCGGATGACGGGCTCGTCCTGCGCGATGCGCAAGCGCGGCCGCTTGCTTGGGATCGCGTTCAAGCACACGAAGTCGAAGCCTGCGCGCGCGGCCTGAACCCGGCGCTGACCGGGCGCTATGTGGTCGGTGGACGCACCTGCGTGCCGGCGTTGCAGCTCATTGCCGAGCGCTATCTCGATGAAGCCTATTCGCCCGACGCGGTGGCGCGCCGTTGCGGTGTCAATGCCGCAACAATTCGCCAGATCGCCGCCGAGCTCGCGCATGTGGCATTCGAGCAGGCAATCGAGCTGCCGGTTGCGTGGACGGATTGCGCCGGCGAGCGCCACGCGAGCATGCGCGGACGGCCCGTGGCGATGCATGCGATGCGCGGCATCTCGGCCCATTCCAACGGCTTTCACACCTGCCGGGCCATTCACTTGCTGCAAGTGCTGCTCGGCACCGTCGATACGCCCGGAGGATTTCGCTTCAAGCCGCCCTACCCCAAGCCGCCGCCGGGGGGCGCAAAGCCCGCCGGAAAGGGCGGTGGCCGACCCAACACGCCGCTCGGCGGTATGCCGCTCGGCATGGTGAGCGACCCGCAAGATCTGCTGGTCGATGCGGATGGCAAGCCCGAGCGCATCGATAAGGCCTATTCTTGGGAGGCGCCGTTCGCCGCGCATGGGCTCATGCACACGGTCATCGCCAATGCGGTGCGCGGCGATCCTTACCCGATCGACACGCTCTTTCTCTACATGGCGAACATCGCCTGGAACTCGGCGATGAACACAACCGAAACCATCGCCAAGCTCACTGAACAAGACGCGAGCGGCGCCTACAAGATCCCGTTCATCATCTATTCCGACGCCTATTTTTCCGAGACGGTCGCGTACGCCGATTTGATTTTGCCGGACACCACCTATCTCGAGCGCCACGACTGCATCAGCCTGCTCGATCGCCCGATCAGCCATGCGGACGGTCCGGGCGATGCGATTCGGATTCCGGTCGTGCCGCCCGATCGCGATGTGCGCCCGTTCCAGTCGGTGCTGCTCCACCTCGGCACGCGACTCGGCTTGCCCGGCATGGTGGATGCCGAGGGAAAGCCGAAATATCGCGACTATGCCGACTATATGGTGCGCCACGAGCGCTCGCCGGGCATCGGACCGCTCGCCGGCTGGCGCGGCACGGACGGCAGCGCGATCGGCAAAGGCGCGCCCAATCCGGATCAGCTTAAGCGGTACATCGCGAACGGCGGATTCTGGCACCATCAGCTCGCCGACGAGCAGAAGTACTACAAGATGGCGAACCGCTCCTATCTCGACTTCGTGGTCGCCATGGGGTTCGTGGCGGAGCCGGCGCCGATCGTCTTCGAACTCTACGCCGAGCCGCTGCAGCGCTTTCGCCTGGCGGCGCGCGGGCACGGAACTGTGCTGCCGCCGGAGGGTGATCGCGCGCGGATTGCCTGCTATTTCGATCCGCTGCCGATCTGGTACGCGCCGCTCGAGGACTCGCACATCGATACCGACGCGTTTCCGCTCACCGCTGTCACGCAGCGGCCGATGCACATCTATCATTCCTGGGGTGGACAGAACGCCTGGCTGCGCCAGATCACAAGCCAGAACCATCTGTTCGTGCACCGCGATGTGGCCGCGCTCCACGATCTCGCAGACGATGATTGGGTCGTGATCGAAAGCCCGCACGGCAGGGTCAAAGGACAGATCCGCATTGTCGAGGGCGTAAACCCGGACACGGTCTGGACCTGGAACGCGATCGCCAAGCGGCGCGGCGCCGCCATGCTCGACCATGATGCGACCGAGGCGACGCGCAGCTTCTTGCTCAACCATCTGATCGCTGACCTGATGCCGACCGACCAGCACGGCTGCCGGCGTTCCAATTCTGATCCGATCACCGGGCAGGCGGCCTGGTTCGATGTGCGCGTTCGCTTGCGCAAATGCACGCGCGCAGAAGCTGAGGATAAAGCCGCACATTTTCCCGCGCTGCCGGCGCCGCCCGGGCTTGTCCCCGCGCCGTCGCACCTCGGCTTCGGCGCAGAGTTTCATCCGGCCCGCGCGGCAGCTCGGAGAGCGGCGCCATGACCGGCCTGCCGGCGACACCGCGCAAGAAGCTCGGTTTGGTCATCGACCTCGATACCTGTGTCGGCTGCCAGGCCTGTGTCACGAGCTGCAAGGAATGGAACAGCGGCGGCGCCATGGCGCCGCTCACCGATCTTGATCCGTACGGGTCCGAGGCCGACGGAGTCTGGTTCAACCGGGTGCATACTTACGAGCACACCCCTGCGGGTGAAGCTGGCACCGACAGAACGGTGCACTTTCCGCGCTCGTGCCTGCATTGCGATGAACCCGCTTGCGTCACCGTCTGCCCGACCGGCGCATCCTACAAGCGTGCCGCCGACGGGATTGTTCTGGTCGATCAGGACAAGTGCATCGGCTGCCAGCTCTGCAGCTGGGCCTGCCCATATGGGGCGCGCGAGCTCGATCCTTCCGCCGGCACCATGAAGAAATGCACGCTGTGCGTCGACCGCATCTACAACCAAAATCTCAAGCCCGAGGACCGCGTGCCCGCCTGCGTTGCCGCCTGCCCGACCGGATCACGTCATTTCGGCGATCTCGGCGATCCGGATTCGCCGGTGACGCGCCTTGTGCACGAGCGCGGCGGCGTCGATCTGATGCCGGAGCTCGGCTATCGGCCGGTCAGCAAATATCTGCCGCCGCGAAGCCGCGCGGCTTGCGCTACAGTTCCTGTACTCGAGCCGATCAAGACTGCAGGCGGATTTTTCGGCTGGATCGACCGCATGCTTTCGAACTGAGCCGATGCGTCCCGCATTCTCGATCATCGTGTTCACCTCCGCGAGCGGGGCGGGCTACGGCCTGCTCGCACTCATCGGCACGATGTCGGCTGCTCGCTTGCTTCCGCCAGACCGCTTGCTCACAGCGACCGCCTTGAGCCTTGCGATTGGGCTGATCGCCCTCGGATTGCTGTCGTCGACCGCCCATCTCGGCCGGCCAGAACGGGCGTGGCGGGCGTTCTCGCAATGGCGCTCGTCCTGGCTGTCACGCGAGGCCGTCGCCGGCCTATTCACTTTCGTGCCGACCGGAATTTTCGCGGCCGGCTGCCTGTTCTTCGACCCGACCCAGCCATTGGTCGCGGCCGCGGGACTCATCATGACGGCATCGGCGATGACCACGGTGTTCACCACCGGAATGATCTACGCCTCGCTCAAGCCCATCGCGCAATGGAATTCTCCGCTGACCATGCCGGGCTTTCTGATCCTCGCCATCATGTCCGGAGCCGTTCTGCTCGGCGCCCTGCTCGCGCTCACCGGTACCGCGGACCGCCTGCTCGAAACCCTGACCCTGATCGCGATCGGGTTGGGATGGATGTGGAAGTGGGCGGCGTGGCGCTACAATGATGCGCTCGGGGTCGCCGCGACCGCAAACAGCGCGACCGGGCTTGAGGGCGGAACAGTGCGTTCGATCGAGTGGCCGCATACACAAGAGAACTATGTGCTCAAGGAGATGGGCTATCGCATTGCGCGCAAGCATGCGAAGAAATTGCGTCTGATCGCCCAGCTGTTGGCCTTCACCATCCCGCTCGCCGCTACGGCCGTGGCCCTCGGTGTAGAAAGCGCCGCAAAGATCGCCAGCCTGGTTGCAGTCCTGGCGCAGGCGCCGGGCATTCTGGTCGAGCGATGGTTGTTCTTCGCCGAGGCAAAGCACACAGTCACGCTCTACTATGGTCTTAAGGAAAGGCGGCACGCATAGTGCGCATCTCGCTTGAACTAGAGCGGAGTCGTGCCGCAAGGTCTCCTCCCCAAAGCGGAGAGGTCGGCTGGCGAAGCAATCCGGGTGAGGGGGGCCTGGGCGACGGGAGTTTGGGCCCCCTCACCCGAACCCGTTCCCCAACCGGGAGGGGGAGCAAACCCTTGCTCCTGGAAAAGCAGTGCTCAAATGTCCTCGACATACGCTCTATAGGCGCGGCATTTTCTCCGGAGCGCTTGCGCGAACGCAGTGGTACAATCTAGCAAATCCGCAGTCTTTTTTCGCATGGAGACTATCCGATGAAGTCAATAGTGACCGCCCTGTTCGGCTCGCTCTTGCTGGCGCTGTCGATCAACCCGGCGAGTGCCGATTATCCGGACAAGGTGGTGCGCATCATTGTGCCGGTCGCCGCCGGCGGCGGCGTCGACGTGATGGCGCGTCTATTGGCGCAGCGCCTCAGCGACCGCTTCGGTCAACAATTCATCGTCGAGAACCGGGCCGGAGCCGCGGGGGTGATCGGCAGCAAATCCGTCGTCCGCTCGCCGGCCGACGGTTACACGCTGCTCTATACGCCAAGCAGCCTGTCGCTCTCGGTTGCTGTAGCCAAGACCGCCCCTTATGACGTCGCCAAGGACTTCACCCCGATTGTCAATGTTGCGATCAGCCCCTATGCGCTGGTGGTGAACTCGCAATTGCCGGTGAAGACCGTCGCCGAGTTCGTCGCTTATGCCAAGGCCAACCCGGGCAAGCTCAGCTACTCTTCCGCCGGCATCGGCAGCGCTTCGCATCTTGCGGCCGAGCTGTTCAAGAGCGTGACCGGCATCCAAATGGTGCACGTCCCCAACAAGGGCATGAGCCCGGCGCTGGTCGACCTGATGGGCGGACAGGTGCAGGCGATGTTTGCCAGCGTGCCGGCGCTGCTCACCGAGAAATCCGACCGCGTCCGCCCGATCGCCATGGCGGAAAAGAAGCGCTCGAGCCTGATGCCCGATCTGCCGACCATCGCCGAATCCGGTTATCCCGGTTTCGAGGTCGCCAACTGGGCGGGCCTGCTCGGGCCAGGCGGGCTCGACCCCGCGATCGTCAAGAAGCTCAACACCGAGATCCTGGCGATCCTCGCCACGCCTGACATGACCGATCGTATCCAGAAGCTCGGCTACGACGTGCTGGCAACTTCGCCGGAGGAGTTCGGCGAGCAGATCCGCAATGACGTGACGCGCTGGTCCGAGGTGGTGAAGAAAGCGGACATTCCGCTGAATTAACTGGCGCCAACTCGGCGGCAGCTGCGCGGGGGATGCGAAGGAGGCGATCACCATGCAGCGAGCGCATTTGCGCTGCCCCCTTCTCATCGCATCGCTTGTCATCGCCGGCGCGCAAGGCGGGATGTTTTTCGGCAGCGAAGCGATAGCCCAACCGGCCGCTGCGAGGCTTGTGCCGACGTTCGAAGTTGCCGCTGGTTGGCCGAAGGTGCCGGCCAAATGGAAGCTCGGCGATCAGTCAAGTTTCGCGGTCGACGCGGAAGATAATGTCTGGCTTCTGCATCGTCCGCGCACGCTGCCCCCGGCAGATGCCGCGATGGCGGCGCCGCCGGTCATGGTTTTCGATTCCGCGGGGAATTTCCTCAAGGCTTGGGGCGGACCCGGTTCCGGCTACGAGTGGCCCGGACGCGAGCACGGCATCCATATCGATTACAAGGCCTATGTGTGGATCGGCGGCAACAGCTGCCCAACCAGGGGCCAGCCCGGTGTCACGGACGACCAGCTGTTGAAGTTCACGCAGGACGGCAAGTTCGTCATGCAGATCGGGCACAGCAATCAAAGCAAAGGCAATGCGGATACGCAGAACCTGCATCGTCCAGCGGACGCCTGGGTGCATCCGCAAAGCAACGAGGTGTTCGTCGCCGACGGCTACGGTAATCACCGGATCATCGTGTTCGACGCCGATACCGGCGTGTTCAAGCGCATGTGGGGCGCCTTCGGCAACGCCCCGGTAGACGATGATGATCATTGCGAGGTGGAAACTTCCATCAGCTTTGCGGCCGGCAACGGTCCGCCAAGCTTCAATATCCCGCATGCCATTCGGGTCGCCGACGACGACGGCATGGTCTACGTCGCCGATCGCGAGAACCGGCGTGTCCAGATGTTCCTGCCCGACGGCACCTTCGTGAAGCAGATTGTCCGAACCGACATTCCATTTGCGAAAGATCTCGCACTCTCGGCGGATCGAGCGCAGCGGTTCCTTTACGTCGGCGGCGGCAAGGGCATCATGGTGATCGACCGCAAGACTCTTGACCTAGTCGGGACGATCGACCCTCCGGGCATGATCGGAACAGGTCATCACATCGCCACCGACTCGAAAGGCAATATTTACATCGCACAGCCCAGTCGGGGCATGCAAAAGCTGATTTTCAAAGGAATGTCGGCCGCCAGTCGATAATTGCCGAGGAGGCTACTTTGCCTCACTCCCGGTATCAAACATGCAATCTGCGCCCCCGCCGGCCTTCTGTTTGATGGCCATCGGATCGATCGTGCATTCGAGGTGCATGAGGCTCACGCTGCTCGAGCCGGCTGCGCCTTCGGGCGCAACCCCGGCAATGGCGAGGGTGCCGAATAGTTCGTTGGCGGCCCGCCCGGTAACCCTGCGGTTATGGCGCCTGACGACGATATTGCAGCTTCGCATCGTGATGTCGACATCACTCATCTTACAAGCGATGGAATCGGCGGACACGGTTATCTTTTTGACTCGCGCAATGAAAAAATTGGCGTTGCCGCCAAACAGGCGCGACAGGGCGCGTCTGTCGAAGGCGCCGACCGCCGAACCGTGCAGAGCAACCACGGCCGCCAATGCCAAGGCTGATGGTCCGCTGGCGCTTGCAGCGCTCGCCGTCGGAGCAGTGCCGACGAGGCAGGCAAGCAAGGACAGAGCTGCGGCTGCCTGCCTTGCAGGCGATGATGCTTCCAATTTCGCTTGAAATTTCATGTTTGACGCCTCAACTGCGCGTTTAGGTGCCGAAACGCGCGCAAGCTACGCCAGCCGACCCGCGTTGTCGATGGCCCGACGAAAGCCTAGCTTTGCGGGCTTATCCACAAGGAAGCGTTGGCGCGAGGTGGTCCGATATTTCGCCCAATCGAGGCGTCACGACCTGCAAAGACCTCGGCGCGAAACACACAGCGCAACGACGCGGTAAGAATCTGCCGCGCAGCAAGTTGTTACCACGCAGAGCTGGTAGATTCGCTTGGCTCTCGCGGTTCCGCATGTTGCGCGAAGGTATGTTTCCGCACAAATTGTTGTTCTTGTCGGGCAGGCAACATACATGGGTCGGCGATTGTGCTTATCTATCAGATGTGATTCGCAAGCATTGCTTGAGCGGCGCAATCATTAACGAGACAGACATCCGCGAGGCAAACATGAACGCCAATCTTGCCAGCAAAGCCCGCAGCGTCATCGCCGGACATCTCGGCGTCGCAATCGATCGCTTAAGCGATGAAGCGCGGCTCGATGATGATCTGGGGGCCGATTGGCTCGATCGGCTGGAATTGATGATCGTGCTGGAAGATCAAATCGGCAAGTTCGAGATCTCGGAGACCGTGGCCGAGCGGATCGAGACGGTCGGCGATCTCATGCGCGCAATGGAGGATGCGACGCGCGCAAGTGAGCCGTCTCGACCGTCGTAAAGCAAAGCCTCATCCCAGCTTCTTCTGCGCCACCGATAAAGACTTGCGGATGCGCGGGGCCGCGAATTCGAGAAAGCTGCGCATCTTCAGCGGCAGCAGGTCTTTGGTAGCTGCGTGCAGAAGATGCACCGGGATGGGCGGCGGCTCGAAATCCTGCAAGATGATCTTCAGCTTCTTCTCGGCGACCGCCTGGGCGACCTGGTAGGACAGCACGCTAATGAATCTTTGGGCTATGTTCGCAGCAATCGATGCCAGCGAGTCGCGAGATTGCCGTTAAGCCGAATATTGCCAGGTTTGACCGCGCGGATCGTGCCCGCGGGCATCGGTGTGGCCGAAGCGGCAATCGGCGACCATTCGGCCGATCTCTTTCCCGAGGAAGCCGCGCATATCGCGAAGGCAGTGCCGAAGCGGCGCGACGAGTTTTCCACCGGGCGCGTGCTGGCGCGGCGGGCGCTCCGCGCGGTGGGCGGGCCCGCGATCGCGATCCCGGCCGGTGCGCACTGGGCACCAATTTGGCCAACCGGGTTCGTCGGTTCGATCACGCACAGCACTCTGTGCGCCGCAGCCGCGGTGGGGCGCGTGGAAGATTTTCAAGGGATCGGTATCGACCTTGAAATCATCTCCCGCGTCTCGATGACGTTCGTACCCAAAATCGCGACGGTACAGGAAACCGAATTGCTGCATGCATCGGCGGAGCCGATCCGGCATCTTGCGCTCCTCTACAGCGCCAAGGAGTCTTGGTTCAAATGCCAGTATCCTTTGACCGGGGCATATCTCGGCTTCAAGGACGTTGTGATTTTGCTTGATTGGGCGAACGGGGAGTTCCAAGTCCGCTCGACGCTGGACGCAAAGCGGTCCGATTTCGAGCAGCGGACGCGGGGCCGATTCACCTTCGATGATCACCATGTCGCGACTGCGGCGACATTGGCGCGCTAACGCTGCAAGATGCGCGCGATCTCCTCCGCGGCGTGTGTGACTTCGGCGCGCGCGAGTTCTTCGGCGGCGGCCACATCGCGGGCAACAATCGCCTTGTAGAGAGCCTGCAGGCCTTTCAGGCTTTCCTCGCCACGGCCGGGAGAGCGGCGCGGATGCGACAGGCCGAGCGCGCGCCAGCGCCAGATGCGGGCCATCAACGTCGCCAGCATGGTGGATAGGGTTTCGCTCTTGGCGCCGGCGAACAGCACCGCAAAAAAACGGTTCTTGGCGAGGATCGTCTCTTCCGGATCGCGGCGCTTGTAGGCGGCCGCGGTGGCCTTCAGCTCGCGACCGAGCGCGGCGACCTCCTCGGTGCTCGCCTTTTCGACGAACATGCGCGCCGCTAGCCCCTCGAGCAGCGCCCGGATGGCGTAGAGATCGCGCGCCTCGTCGGCGGTCAGCTCGCGTACGATGGCGCCGCGATTGGGCACCACATGCACCAGGCCCTCGGCTTCGAGCTGGCGCAGCGCCTCGCGGATCACGGTGCGGGAGACGCCCGTCATGGCGATGAGCTCACGCTCGATCAGCCGGGCGCCGGGCGCCAAGCGCCCGTCGACGATGGAGCTCCGCAACGCCTCGAGCACCTCTTGGCGCAGCGGCGCGGCCGAGCGGCGGATGACCGGGATCGCCCGCGCTCGCTCCTCTTGCACGAGGGAAGCGGCCTTCATGGCTAATAGACCCGATAAAGCGGCGGCTCACCGAAGACCAGCACGCGCTCGACATTCTGCCAAGCGGTGCGGAACAGGAAGGTCGAGGCTTGGCGCGTGACACCGCCGATATGCGGCGTGAACAGGATGCGGTTGCGCGCGTCGCCGGTGAGAGCAAAGAGCGGATTGTCCGGCGGCGGCGGCTCGGCCGAATAGACATCGACTGCGGCGCCGGCGAGCGCAGCGGATTGCAGCGCCGCCGCGAGCGCAGCTTCATCGATCACGCCGCCGCGCGAAGCTTGAATGAGGACCGCTGTGGGTTTCATGCGGGCGAGCTCGCGCGCCCCGATGAGGCCGGTCGTTGCCGGCATCAGCGGAACGTGCACCGAGACCACGTCGGCGGAGGACAGGAGCTCACCAAGGCTCATCGACCGCGCCCCGATCTCGGTCGCGGCCGCCGCATGAGGGGTAGCGGGATCGTAGTAGCAAAGGCGGGCGCCGGAGCGCACCGCGAGCCGCGCGACCGCAAGCCCGATCACACCAAGGCCGATAATGCCAACGAGCGCGTCTTCGATGCCGGCGAGATTGGCGGCAAGCATGCGGGTGCGCCATTCTGTATAGCGGCCGGCCTTGATCTCGGCATCCGCCCAGGCGAGGCGCCGCAGCAGCAGCGACGCGCTCGTCATCACGTATTCGGCGACCGCACTGTTGCTGCCGCCCGGCACATTGGCGAGCGGAATCTTGTTGGCCTTGACGGCCTGCGGATCGACGCGGTCGACGCCGGCGCCCGTCACTTGCACGAGCTTGAGTGCGCTGTTTTCAAAAAGTGACGCAGGCAACTTTGGGCCGACGGCCGGTATGACCAGGCCTTTGGCGGTCTTGAGATGGGCGGGCACCTCCGCATCGGCGGGGCCGCAATAGCGCACCTGCAGCGAAGGAGGCGGCAGCGCATCGACACGGGCAAAATCCGCTTCCGGCCGCAGGCAGAGGACTTCAACTGGTGTGGGATTCATTCCGACCGTCCAACTCCGGAGTCATGCCCGGCCTTGTGCGCCTTGTGCCGGGCATCCACGCCTTTTCTTGACCAAGCAAGACGTGGATGGCCGCGACAAGCGCGGCCATGACGAGCAAATAAAGATCTCGACAATGACTTCATCAATCAAATCCCGGCGGGAATGGCGGCCGCAAGTCCTCGGTCGATTTGCCGACGTCGGGCGTCGGGAAGAAGCAGACGAGCTTGAGCGGGACCGCGCCTGTATTGCGGGTCACATGCGGCTCCTCGGCGGGAACCAGGATCGTGTCGCCGGCGCGGAGCGAATGTGCGCCGCTTGCGGTCAACATGCGCCCTTCGCCCGCGAGCACATAGATGCATTCCTCGAACCCGTGATGCACGTGCGGACCGCGCAAGGCTTCGCCGTCGCGCGCGACCGGGATCTCGACCAGCCGCACAGAGGCGTTGCGCGCCCCCATTGCGCCCGACACGACTTCGAAGGAAGCGCGGCCGGCGAGGCCGAGGCGCTTGCCTTGATCGGGGGAAACAACGCGCGCCATCACACGGCCCCCTCCCTCGCCCTCCCCCGCGCGCGGGGGAGGGTTGGGGTGGGGGTCTCGGCGACACCGCCCAGAACCGTCTCAAGCTGCTTGTAGATCTGGGAAGCTTCATCCGCGATCGCATCCGCAATGAGGCCCAGCATCTTGGCGCCACGCTCAGGCGTGGCTCGTTCCGGCGTCCCGTACCATCCGGTCGGCGCGATGCAGCGGATGTCGGTCAATACCGGCTGGTAGGCGCGCGTGCGCCGGAGCTTGTCCATATGGCTGCCGTGGTGATGATCGGAAGAATTGGCGATACGATCGAGATGCACGAGCTCGGGCCGGTAGGCCATCACGGCGAGCGCCTCGATTTCGCCGCCGTGGCTCAGGCCATTGCACTCCTGCCCGAACAAGTCGGCCGCCACATAACAGGCCTGCACCGTCAAGACATGCATGCCGTGGCCGCGATGCAGCTCCTCGGCGGCGATGGCGAGCGGCGCGATGTTGCCCTCGTGCCAGTTCAGGATCATCAGCCGCTTGGCCCCGTGCTTGGCGGCGGACGCACAAGTCTCGACCGTCAATCGCGTGTAGGTCTCCGGCGAGAGCGAGAGCGTCCCCTCGTAGGGCATATGCATCGGCGTGACGCCGAGCGGGCACCCAGCGAGCACGAGCCCATCCATGCGCTCGGCGACCGCATGCGCGATCACACTGGCGGCGAAGGTATCAGTGCCGGTCGGCAGATGCGGCCCGTGCTGTTCGACGCTGCCCGCGGGGAGGATCACGAACGGATTGCGCTTGAATTGCGCCGCGATATCCGGCTGCGTCAGGTCAGAGAAATATCTGCTGGACGACATTTTAAGCGACATGCCGCGCTCCCGTATTGATGCGCGATTGGGCGGCGCTCAGGATCTCGCTCAGCTTCACATAGCGGCCGCCCTCGTCGAGCGAGCGCAACGCGCCGTACACCATGGCGACCGCCACGTTGCCGTTCCGCGCATTGAGCTCGTTGCTGCGCCCACTGCGGCAGCTCTCGGCAAACATTTCGAGCTCGGTGAGGAACATGTCGCTCTCCGGCACATCGAGCGATTCGCGCTTGGCATAACCGTCCTTGCCGCGCTGGATGTAGAGCGTCGAGGATTGATGCAGCTTATCGGGCGTGTCCCAGGTGCCGAAGTCGATCTCATAATGCATCAGTCCGCGCGAGCCGAACACACGCAGTGCAAAGATGCCAGGCGAGGTCCAGCACGAGCCCACATAGCCGATCTTGCCGTCGGCAAAGCGGCAGAGCGTCATCGATTGATCGTCGACCTCGGCGCCGACGGGCGAGAGCTTGGAGGCCATCGAGCTCACTTCTACCACTTCGCCGCCGAGATAATGCAGGACATCGAACTGATGGATGGCGAGCTGCGACAGCGGACCGCCGGGGGCGCGGCTCTTGTACCAGCGCCAGGTCTGAGGGTTGAGCTCGAGCGCGCGCTCGTTGGAGAAATTCGCTTCCATGAAGGCGACGCGGCCGAGCTCGCCCGCATCGATGGCGGCGCGGATGCGGCGGATGCCGGCCATCAGGCGCGCGCTGTGGCCGACCGTGACGGTGACGCCGAATTCTCGCTCGAGCGCCTCGATCTTGAGCCCATCCTCGAGCGTCGAGGCGATCGGCTTCTCGGTATAGACGTGCTTGCCCGCACGGGCGACCTCGTGCGCAACCGGCAGATGCTGCTCGTTGGGAACGGTCAGGATCACGCCTTTGATGTCGCCATCGCGCAGCATGGCGGAAAGCTCGCTGACCGCCGGCACGCCGGTCTCGTGGGCGAAGCTCGAGCGCTTGTCCTCCGTCCGGCTGAAGCAGGCCGCGATCTTGATGTGTGGTGAGCGCGCCGCGGCACGCGTGAGCACGCGCGCCCAGCGACCCAAGCCAACGATGCCCACCTTAACGGGTTCGGTCATGACTGTTCCCCTACGCAGTTCTCGTCCGCTCTCATATGACGATATTACTATCATACAATCTGTGCTACAACCCTGCTTCAGGTACTGGCCGAGAAGTCGCCGACGATCCGCTGACCGGCAGAACTCCAGGTTGGCATCTGGACCGCAGCGACGCGTACGCCAGAGATTGGCAAGATGCTCTGCTACCTGACGGGCCAGGGGGTACCACTGACGCTGTTCACACTCGCCGAAGCCGAAGCGCTGGCGTTTGAAACGCTGGTGCGATGCCGGACGTCCTCTGAGAACGCGCGCAGCGTCGCCCGCGCGCTGGTGGCTGCCGAAGCGGAAGGTCTCAAAGGCCACGGGCTGTCGCGATTGCCGAGCTACGCGGCCCAAGCGAAGGTCGGCAAGGTCGATGGTTTCGCGACCCCGGTGCTGACCGCAAGGCGGCCCGCGACGCTTGAAATCGATGCCGGCAATGGATTTGCCTATCCGGCGATTGACGTCGCAGTAGCCAGCCTGCCGCAGACGGCGCTGAACCAAGGCATCGCGGCAGCCGCGATCTGCCGATCGCACCATTGCGGCGCGCTCGGCCATCCGGTCGAGCGGCTGGCGCGGAGCGGGCTGGTCGCGATGATGTTTGCGAATACGCCCGCCGCGATCGCGCCCGCAGGCGGGACGAAGGGCATATTCGGCACCAACCCGATTGCCTTCGCCTGCCCGCTCCCGCATCAGGCACCGATCGTGGTCGACCTGTCGTTATCCAAAGTGGCTCGCGGCAATATTCTGGCGGCCAAGCAGAAGGGCGAGCGCATCCCGGAGGGCTGGGCGCTCGATGCGGCAGGCCGTCCAACCACCGACCCGGAAGCCGCGCTCAATGGGACAATGGTGCCGCTCGGCGACGCCAAGGGCACGGCACTCGCGCTCATGGTCGAGCTTCTCGCCGCCGGGCTCACTGGCGCAAACTTTGCCGTGGAGGCTTCTTCGTTCCTTGACGCCGAAGGCCCTCCACCCGGGACCGGGCAGCTGATCATCGCGGTCAGTCCGGCGGCGTTGCGCGGGAGCGACATGACCCCACATTTCGCTCATCTGGCCGATCTCATTCGTGAGCAAGACGGAGCGCGGCTGCCCGGCGGGCGCCGGTTCGCGGCACGGGAGAAGGCGGCCGCCAATGGACTGACGATCGACGACGCACTCCTGGCCGAGATCCGCAATGTGATCATTCGATGCCAGTGATGATTCCTCCGGCGGCGAGCTTCTTGCGCCCTGCAGGGCCGGTCAGCCGCGCGATGAAGGCCGCAGCCGCGGGCGCAATCGTGTTGGGATGCCAAAGCGAAAAGCTGGTGGTCAGAGCAAATTCCTTTGGAAAGGGGCCGACAAAGGCGTCGTGACCGGCCTGCTCTATCTCGCTGGACTGCGATACGCCGAGATCCGCTTCGCCCGCCATGACGCGGCGCATGGTTTCGAGACCGTCGGGTGCAAACGCGATTTTTCGCATGATCTCGTCCTTTGCCCCGAGCTGCTCGATGACCTGCATGAAGTGCTTCCCCACCGTCGCCCCACGCGCCGGATCGGACACGGCGATGCGCCGGGCCGACAGCAACGCGGCCTTGAAGCCTTCCGGCGTGGCGGCATCGGGCTTCGGCGATCCCGGTGTTACCGCCAGCCCCGCGACGGTCGAGCCGAGCGCAATGCTCGTTCCGTCGCGCAGCGCGCCGCTGCCCTCGGCTTTGCCGATCAGCAGCGCGGTCGTGATCAATAATTCGGCTTCCGGATCCGCACGGAATTTCTGCTCGGTCGCACCCGCGGTATCAAAAATCAGCACGGCCTTGTCGCCGCCCTCGCTTTCATATTCGGCCGCAATCGCGGTGAGAGGCGCCTTCACGACGGCCGCCGCATAGACCTTCATGGATTTCCCTTCTGTGATCGGTGCTCGCGAACCCCCTGCGACCGACGGTCGCCGATTTGCGATAGCAGATGTCAGCGCAAGTCGGAGAGATAATGCACGGAATCGGTCCGGCACAGCGATACGCGCCATTCGACCGGGCCGCCGTCGATGGCAAGCGCGATGCGATCGACCGACAGAAGCGGCGCGCCGACTGCGACACCGAGGTGCCGCGCCTCGCGCCGCCCGGCCGCCACCGCCTTCAGCCGCTCGGTGGCGCGCGCGATTGTCACCCCGAACTCCGCACGGTAGAGCTCGTAGAGATTATTGGGCAGCACGCGCCTTTCGAGACGCGGGAACAGCATGCCCGGCAGCACGATGCTCTCGACGATGCACACCTGTCCGGCAAGCGATCGCACGCGCTCGATGCACACGATCTTTGCTCCGAGGCGCAGGTTCAGCACCGCTGCGCCACGCGTATCGGCGGCGCGAACCTTCACGTTCAAGACCCGGCTCTCCGGGAACAGATGCTGATCATTGTCGAGCACCAGCTTGAAGAACTGGAACAGGATCCGTGCATCGTCGTGGCCGGCGACGTAGGTGCCGCGGCCCTGGCGCCGCACCACCAGGGTCTCGGCCTCCATCGCGTCGAGCGCCTTGCGCACGGTGCCTTGCGAGACACCGATCTCGGCGGCGAGCTCGCCTTCGCTCGGCAGCGCCTCGCCAGGCCGCCAGGCGCCGCTGGCGATGCGCTGCATGAGAAGCTCGCGGACCTGCGCGTAGAGCGGACGAAAGCCGAGCGCGGCGCGGCTTGCCGACGGTGCGTCCAGAAAGAGAGCGCGCTGGGCCAAGGGAGATTCCCAAGTTGACTCTTATCTCTTATGTCTTATAGAGGACATCTGCAACCACTGAAAGTTTTTCGCATAGGGTTTCGCATGAGCATCCCCCATCTCCTGGTGCACGACAAAAAGGACACGGTCGGTGTCGTCGTGGTGGAAGGCCTCAAGGCCGGCACTGACATGACGTGCGTCATCACCTCCGACAATTCCGCGTTCTCGCTCACGTCCAAGATGGACGTGCCAATCGGCCACAAGATCGCGCTGACCGACATCAAGGCCGGCGACACCGTGTGGAAATACGGTCAGGACATCGGGAAGGCGGTTGCCGCCATCGCCAAGGGCGAGCACGTGCACGTGCATAATCTCAAGACCAAGCGCTGGTAAGGTGAGCGACATGAGCGGAACAAACGGCAAGTCGAATCTTCGGTTCAGCGGTTACCGGCGCCAGAACGGCCGCATGGGCGTGCGCAACCACGTCGTCATCCTGCCGCTGGACGATCTCTCCAACGCCGCCTGCGAGGCGGTCGCCAACAACATCAAGGGGACGCTGGCGCTGCCGCACGCTTACGGCCGACTGCAGTTCGGCGAAGACCTCGAGGTGTTCTTCCGCACCATCATCGGCACCGGAGCCAATCCGAATGTTGCGGCCGTGGTGGTGATCGGCATCGAGGAAGGCTGGACCAAGCGCGTCACCGACGGCATCGCCAAGACCGGCAAGCCGGTGACCGGCTTCGGCATCGAGGGCCACGGCGACCTCATGACCATCGCCAAGGCCTCGCGCGTCGCCAAGGACTACGTGCAGTGGGCGTCCGAGCTCAAGCGTGAAGAGGCCGACATTTCCGAATTGTGGGTGTCGACCAAATGCGGCGAGAGCGACACCACGACGGGCCTCGCCTCCTGCCCGACCGTCGGCAACATGTACGACAAGCTCATTCCACGCGGACTTTACGGCGTGTTCGGCGAGACCTCAGAGATCACCGGGGCCGAGCATCTCGCCAAGGCGCGCGCCGCAACGCCGGAGGTCGGCGAGAAGTGGTACAGGACTTGGGCAGCTTATGAGAAAGAGGTGATCCAGGCGCACAAGACCGACGATCTCTCCGAATCGCAGCCGACCAAAGGCAATATCGCGGGCGGCCTGACCACCATTGAAGAGAAAGCGCTGGGCAATCTCGAGAAGATCGGCCGCACCTGCAAATATATCGATGTGCTTGCGCCGGCCGAGGCGCCGGCTAAAGGCCCGGGTCTCTATTATATGGATACCTCTTCGGCAGCAGCCGAATGCGTGACGCTCATGGCCGCGGCCGGCTATGTGGTGCACACATTCCCGACCGGCCAGGGCAATGTGATCGGCAACCCGATCGTGCCGGTGATCAAGATCAGCGGCAATCCGCGAACCGTGCGCACCATGTCGGAGCACGTCGATGTCGATGTCTCGGGCATCCTGCGTCGGGAAATGACCATTCCGGAAGCCGGCGACGCACTGATCGAGATGGTGGTGCGCACCGCCAACGGCCGCCTCACCGCCGCCGAAGCGCTCGGCCACCGCGAATTCGTGATGACCAAGCTTTACCGGAGCGCGTGAGCCGGAGCGTCAATCAGAGGCCTCATGGTGAGGAGCCGCGCGTCCTTGACGCGCGGCTCCTCGAACCATGGCCAGAGGCTGATGGCATGTATCCATCCTTCGAGACGCTCCCCGCCCTAACCCTCCCCCGTAAAACGGGGGAGGCAAGGGAGGGGGCCCTCAGGATGAGGCCCAAAGGTCGTCCCTTCACTTCGCGAGCGGCCCACCCGCCTTCTTCCAGGCGTCGATGCCGCCCTGGATGTGGCAGGCTGAAGCGAGGCCCGCCTCCTGCGCCATCTGCACCGCCATGGCGGAGCGTTCACCGAAGGCGCAGTAAAACACGACTCGCTTACCCATAGCGCGCGCAAGCTCGCCCAGCATGCCGCCGGCGCGCACATTGGGGCCGAGGTCGCCATAGGGAATGTGCAGCGAGCCCGGGATGACTCCATGCCGGTCGCGCTCGCGCTCCTCGCGCAAATCGACCAGCGCTACGTCGCCACGTCCCACCAGGCTCAGGGCATCCGCCGCGGTGACCGCCCAGCCGCGGCGCGCGATCTCATCCTGCGCCAGGCCGACGCGCATATTTGCCGGCACCGCCACGTCCATCATCTTCGGGTTCGGCAAATTGAGGCTGTTCATCAGCGCCACATATTCGTCGACCGATTTCACCTTGAGGCGTGGATTGTAGGCACGCTCCTCGGCAATGGTGGAGACGGTCTCGCCCTTATAATCGTGCGCGGGAAAGACAAGGGTCTCGTCCGGCAGGCGCAACAGCTTGTTGAAGATCGAATCGTATTGGGCACGCGGATCGCCGTTCTGGAAATCAGTGCGCCCGGTGCCGCGGATCAAGAGCGTATCGCCCGTGAACACGCGGTCGGCGAGCTTGAAGCAACAGGAATCGTCAGTATGCCCGGGCGTATAGATGACGTCGAGCAGCAGGCCCTCGATCGCGAGCTTGTCGCCCTCGGCAACCCGCATCGAGACCACATCGACGTTGCTCCGCTCGCCCATGACGGTGACGCACTGGGTGCGGTCGCGCAGCGCCCCGAGCCCGGTTATATGGTCGGCATGCAAGTGGGTATCGGCGGCCTTGACCAGCTTGAGGTCGAGCTCCTTGGTGAGCTGGATGTAGCGATCGACCTTCTCCAGCACCGGATCGATGATCAGTGCCTCGCCCCCGTGGCGGCTCGCCAGCAGATAGGTATATGTGCCTGAGGTGGCGTCGAACAGTTGACGGAAGATCATGCTCCAACCTGTTCGCTGACGAAATTCCTATTCCTAATTCTAGCGAAAGCCTCATCATCCATCAAACCGAGCCGCCGCGGTTGCGTTCGCGCCAAGCCTGTGCGTTCATCCGCCGATGCGTGAAGACCCCCGCATGACTGAATTTGCCCGCCGCCCACAGACCTTGGTGGACAAGGTCTGGGCGCGCCATCAGATGGCCGAGGTGGAGGGCGAGCGTCTCCTTTATGTCGACTACCTCTTGTTGCACGAGGGCGCGCGGCACGCGTTCGATGATCTGGAGAAGACCGGGCGGCAAGTCCATCGCCCGCGCCAAGTCATCGCCTGCGCCGACCACTACGTGCCGACCCGCGATCGCGAGAAGGGCCTCGTGGGCGTGCGCGATCTCGAGGTGCGCGGCATGCTGGAGCTTCTCGATCGCAATGCCCGCGCACACAAGGTGCGCTATTTCGCCTTCGACGATCCGCGGCAGGGAATTCTGCATGTGGTGGCGCCGGAGCTCGGCATTACCCAGCCCGGATTGCTGATCGCGGGCGCCGATTCGCACACCACAACGCACGGTGCCTTCGGGTGTCTTGCTTTCGGCATCGGGGCATCGGACACGCTGCATGTGTTGGCGACGCAGGCGCTGTGGCGGGTGAAGCCGCGCATCATGCGAATTACGATCAACGGCAAGCTGCCTCGGCATGTGGGCGCCAAGGACGTGATGCTCGCCATCATCGCCCGTATCGGGGTCGGCGGCGGCATCGACCATATCATCGAGTTCGCCGGATCCACGGTCGCCGCCATGTCGATGGATGAGCGCATGACACTCTGTAACCTGGTGGTCGAAGCCGGCGGACAGACCGGGATCGTAGCGCCTGACGACACGACCTTCGCCTATCTCAGCGGCCGTCCGGAAGCCCCGCAGGGCGCGCAATGGGACAAGGCGCTCGCCTATTGGAGGAGCCTGCCCGGCGATGCGGATGCGAGCTTCGATGCCGAGCACGGATTTGCCGCTGACGCGATCGCCCCTACGGTGTCGTGGGGCACGAGCCCGGAGCAGGCCTGCCCGATCGACGGCCGCGTTCCCGATCCGGGCGCCGAGAGCGATCCGGAGAAGCGGCGGGAGATCGCGGACGCGCTCGACTACATGGGGCTGACGCCCGGCACGGCGCTTACCGCCATCAAGGTCGATCGGGTCTTTATCGGCTCGTGCACCAATGCCCGCATCGAGGACCTCCGTGCCGCCGCGGAGGTTGCGCGTCGCGGCCGCGCGGTGGTGCCGGCATGGGTGGTGCCGGGATCGAGCGCGGTCAAGCGGCAGGCCGAAGCCGAAGGCATTGATCGCATCTTTCGCGCGGCCGGATTCGAATGGCACGATTCCGGCTGTTCGCTCTGTACTGCGCTCAACGGCGATATCCTGGCGGAAGGCGAGCGCTGCGCCTCGACCGGCAACCGCAATTTCCGCGGCCGTCAGGGACGCGGCGGACGCACGCACCTCTTGAGTCCCGCAATGGCCGCCGCCGCCGCCATAACCGGGCGCCTCACTGACGTGCGCAAGCTCGGAAATTGAGAGCGCCACTATGGACAAGTTCACCGTCTGGAAGGCCGTCGCGGTTCCGCTTGATCAGCCTAATATCGACACCAATCAGCTCTGCCCGACGCGCTTCAACAAGGTCGAGAAGGGCGAGAGGTTCGCGCGCGTGCTGTTCCACGATCTGCGCTTCTTTCCGGACGGATCGGAGCGGCGCGATTTCATTCTCAACCAGGGCCCCTATCGGGGCGCGGGCATCCTCGTGGCGGAGCGCAATTTCGGCTGCGGCTCATCGCGCGAGAGCGCAGTCTATGCGGTCAAATTTTTTGGGGTTCGCGCCGTGATCGCGCCGAGCTTCGGCGACATCTTCTTCAACAATTGCCTGAAGAACAGCGTGGTGCCGGTGGTCCTCGACGCGGACACCTGCGCGGAGCTGCGGGCTCAACTGCGCGCGAATATCGGGGCGGCGATGACGATCGACCTCGAGCAACAAGTCGTGACTGATGTCGACGGTCGTCAGCACGCTTTCAGCATTCATCCGCTGCGCCGGCGCTGCCTGCTCGAAGGGCTCGACGATATCGCGCTGACCACGCAGTTCCACAATGTGATCGCGCCGTTCGAGGCGGAGTACCGGCGGGAGTTTGAGTGGGTGGGCGGGAAGTAGGAATCCGATCCGCCGACATCGCCGTTGGACGACGACGCCGGGCGCGCGGCCCTGGCGCGAGCTCTGCTCTCGCCTCGTCGGACAAAAGCAACTCCTTCGATGTCGGGCCGGCAGACCGCTGTAGGAGGCGCGACTGTGTGCCATCGGTACAAGAACGGCGATCTCACCGCCGTGCTTGGTCACGATCTGGGGACCTTCGCGCAGGCACTTCTCCAGCAATTCGTCAAATCGAGAGCTGGCGCCATGATTCAGCCAACGCTTCATTCTTCTTCTCCTTCGGGCTCATATCGTAGCGATACTACTCGCCATTCCCAAATCGCTCGATCAGGAAATTGATGAACACGCGCACCTTGACGGAGAGGTGGCGCGTCTGCGGATAGATCGCATAGATCGAGATTTCCGGCGCCGTAAAGTCAGCGAGAATCTGCTTGAGCCTTCCTTCATGCAGGTCGTCGCTGACGATGAAGGTCGGCAAAAGCGCGATGCCGCGTCCCTTGACCACAGCATCGCGCAGCACCTCGCCGTTGTTGCTGCACAGCGTCCAGGGAACCTGAAGCCGGTGCTCGCCGTCGGGCCCGGTCAGCTTCCAATGATTGCCGGTCGCGAGATAGCCATACGAAAGGCAATCGTGCTGCCGCAGCTCTTGCGGATGCTTGGGCTCGCCTCGCCGGACCAGATAACCGGGTGCAGCGCAGATCACGCGCGGCGCCGGCGCGACCTTGCGCGCCACCAGGCTCGACGAAGGCAAGTCGGCGATCCTGATCGTGACGTCGAATCCCTCCTCCACCGGATCGACCTGTTCGTCGCTCAGCACCAGCTGAATCTGCAGCTTTGGATATCGCACCATGAAGTCGGCGATCGCGCGCCCGAGCCGGAGTGTGCCGAAGGACATCGGGGCATTGAGCCGCAAGATGCCGCGCGGCTCCGACTGCTGCTCTGACACCGCGAGGTCGGCTTCCTCGAGATCGGCCAGGATGGCGACGCAACGCTCGTAATAGGCTTGCCCGTTTGCGGTCGCCCGCGCGCTCCGGGTTGTGCGGACCAGAAGCTGGACGCCGAGCTCCTGCTCGAGCTCGATCACGTATTTGCTGACCACCTGGCGGGACAGCCGCAGCTCGCGTGCCGCCGCCGCGAAGCTGCCGTGCTGCACGACCCGAGTGAAGGCCTTGAGGCTGGTCAGCTTATCCAGGGGAATTGTCCGCAAATTGGAGACATATATGCCACAGAGACGCAGATTGTCTCTGTTCAGGAGCATAGCGATATTGCGGAACGAGAACGCAATTATTTTTTCGGAGGATACCATGGTCACTGTGAGACGCGCGGCGGATCGCGGAACCGCCGATTTCGGCTGGCTCGACAGCCGCCACACCTTCTCGTTTGGCAACTATTACGACCCCGACCACATGGGGTTCGGGGCGCTCAGGGTCATCAACGAGGATCGGGTCAAAGGGGGCGCCGGTTTCCCGCCTCACGGACACCAGGACATGGAGATCATCTCCTATGTGCTGGCGGGCGCGCTGGAGCATCGCGACAGCATCGGCACCGGCTCGGTGATCCGCCCCGGAGACGTGCAGGTGATGTCAGCCGGCACCGGCATCCGGCACAGCGAGTTCAACCATTCCAAAAAGAACCCGGTGCACTTCCTGCAGATTTGGGTGCTGCCGAACCGCGACGGTCTCCCGCCTCGCTACGATCAGAAGACGTTTCCGGATGCGGACAGGCACGACCGACTGCGGCTGATCGGATCACCGGACGGACGGGACGGCTCGCTCCTCATCCACCAGGATGCGGAAATCTATGACGCAGTCTTGGGCGGAGGGAAGACGCTCACGCACACTTTGCGTAAGGGCCGCCGCAGTTGGATTCAGGTCGTGAGCGGTGCCGTCGAGGTCAACGGCAGCCCCGCTGTCGCGGGCGACGGCGTTGCGGTGGAGAACGAGACGCGGCTGTCCATCACGGCGCACACGGGCGGCGCGCAGGTTCTCCTGTTCGACCTCGCGTGAAGCTGGCGACGCAAGGGCTCGGCAACGGGCCCTTTTGCTTTGATTCACAAGCGCCAAGGGGCGTGCTTTCATCCCGTCATGAGAAAAGCCGAGACCGAGCCGCCGGACACGCCCGCCTCCTCGCTCAGCCCGTTCCGGCACAGCACCTTTGCGGTCCTGTGGTCGGCGACGGTGGTGTCGAACATCGGGACCTGGATGCAGAACGCGGCCGCGGGCTGGCTGATGACCAGCCTCGATCCCAGCCCGCTCATGGTCTCGCTGGTGCAGGTCGCGACCTCGTTGCCGATGTTCCTGTTCGCGCTCGCCGGCGGTGCGCTCGCCGATATCATCGATCGCCGGCGCGTGCTGATCACTATTCAGACCGTGGTCGTGGGGCTGGCGACCGGCTTCGGCGCACTGATCTTCCTGGGCTTTGTCACGCCTGCGGTGCTGCTCGCCTTCAGCTTCCTGGTCGGGAGCGCGGCGGCGCTGATTGCGCCAGCCTGGCTCTCGATCATTCCGCAGCTGGTGCCGCGCGTGCATCTGCCGCCCGCAGTCGCGCTCAACGGCGTCGCCATAAATGTCAGCCGCGCGGTCGGACCGGCGCTGGCCGGCCTCATCATCGTGGCCTGGGGCATGGCGGCGCCGTTCTGGCTCAACGCGCTGAGCACGCTCGGCGTCATCGCCGCGCTCATCTGGTGGCAGCCAGCCAGCGAGGCCGCAGTGAACCGCCTGCCGAATGAGAAATTTGCCCGCGCGATGCGGGCTGGCCTCCGGCATGCGCGCCATAATCCGCATTTGCGCGCGACACTCATTCGCACTGTTGGGTTCTCGGTATTCGCCAGCGCCTATTGGGCGCTGCTGCCGCTCCTGGCGCGCGACCAGGTGGCGGGCGGCCCACGGCTCTACGGCTTGCTGTTGGGGGCAATCGGCGCCGGTGCCGTCACGGTGGCCTTCATCCTGCCGCTCGCGCAGCGCCGCTTTGGAGCGGAAGCACCCGCAATCGCCGGCACTGTCGGCACCGCAATCGCTTTGGTGCTGTTCGGCCTGGCGCGGCAGCCCGCGCTCGCAATCGCCGCCAGCTTCCTTGCCGGCTTGTCCTGGATGGCGATGCTCGCCGCCGTCAACCTTTCGGCCCAGGTCGGATTGCCGGCCTGGGTGCGCGGGCGAGGCCTGGCGATCTTCACCACGTTCCTGTTCGGCGGATTGTCGCTCGGCAGCATCGTATGGGGAAAGCTCGCCGCGCTGACGAGCCTGCCGACTGCTCACTTCGTGGCGGCCGCCGGCGCGCTCACCGCCATCCCGCTGCTTTGGCGCTTCAAGCTGCAAACCGGCGCCGGCGTGAATTTCGCCCCCTCGATGCACTGGCCGCAACCGACCGTCTCACACGAAATCGAAGTCGACCGCGGCCCGGTGCTGGTGACGATCGAATATCAGATCGATCCGGCCAACCATGATGCCTTCGTGGACGCCGTGAGAAAGCTTGCACCGGAGCGGCGTCGCCATGGCGCCTTCGAGTGGGGATTGTTCGAGGACGCCGCGCAGGCGGGGCGGTTCGTCGAGACCTTCATGCTCGATTCCTGGGTCGAGCATTTGCGCCAGCACGAGCGCTTTACCGAAGCCGACCGCGTGCGCGAGCAGGAAGCTCGCCGCTTCCATACCGATGGCGCCCCGAAGGTGACGCATCTGATCGCGGCGGAGCGCCGGGAGCTGTAGCGGGCGCGGTCAGCCCCGGCCTGCTCCGGCGAATGCATGCTTCAGCCGATATTGCCGCATCGGCTTGAGCACGAACAACGCCAACAGGCCTGTCGCCACATCCATGATGATCACCAGAGCGAAGACCGGCATCCAGCTGCCGGTCTGCTCGAAGATCATGGCGGCGACCGGCGCGCCCAGGATCGATCCGACGCCCTGCGCCATGTAAAGGAAGCCGTAGTTGGTGGTGGCATATTCGGTGCCGAAGGTATCGGTGAGCGTCGCCGGAAACAGCGAGAAGATCTCGCCCCAGCCGAAGAAGACGAGCCCGGAGAGCACCACGAGAAGCAACGGATCGCTGCGGTACTGCAGCATCATGTAGATGGCGGCGGCCTCGAGCAGGAAGGCGAGCCCCATGGTGTTCTCGCGACCGATGCGATCGGAGACAAAACCGAAGAACGGACGCGTCAGGCCGTTGGTGATGCGGTCGAATGTCAGCGCGGTGGGGATCGCCGCCATGCTGATGCCGAGAATGACCACACTGGTCGACGCATCGATGCCGAACGATTTGGCGAAGCTCGTGAATTGGGTGATCACCATGAGGCCGCCGGTCGACATCATCGACATCATGAGGAACATCAACCAGAATACCGGGGATTTCAGCATTTCGGCCGGGCTGACACCGCGGACCGCCGCCATCGAGGCGCGCGCAGGCTCGCCGCGCGATGCCGGAACGACGGCCACTTCGGCATCGCGCGGAGCCCGCAGCGCCAGCGCCGCGACCAGCCCAAGAGCGGCGAAGATCGAGCCGAAGATGAACAATGTGTGCTGGTAGCCTGCGGATCTCATCATGCTGTCGATCGGAAACGTGGTGAGCATGGCGCCGAACCCGTAGCCGGCCGCCACAACACCGGTCGCGAAGCCGCGCTGCTCCGGAAACCATTTCACCATCAGGCCGATAACCCCGACATACACGATGCCGGTGCCGACGCCGCAGAGAAGCCCATAGGTGGCGTAGAGCCCCCAGAGGGAAACCGTCGACGACGATGCGATCCAGCCGATACCGCTCAGCAAAGCTCCGATGCCGATCAGCAATTTCGGCGAAAGCTTCTCCACCAGAAATCCTTGCGCGGGTGCGAGCCAGGTCTGCAGCACGATCAGGATCGTGATGGTCCACTGCACATCCAAAAGTGCCGCGCCGGTCGCTTTCTGAAAGGAAGGCACGAACAGCGTCCAGACATATTGCGGGCTCGAGATCATCATCATGACGATGAAGCCCATGACGAGCTGCACCCAACGGGTGCTTCTCGCCCGCGCATCGAAATCGAGGTCCATTGTCGCTGGACCCGGCGAGCCTAAAGTCCGCGCGTGCGTCATGGGTGCACCTCCCACAGTCGACGGACGAGAAGCAGCTATTGAAGCCCTTTTTTAAGCCACTCTTTCGGCGAAAGCCGCGAAACTGGGCTTCACATCCCGACAATCGCTTTAGCGTATCGCAAGATTGATGCCATTGGACTCGTGCCAGCTGACCCCACCGACAGCATGGTTTCAAACGGAAATCTGTTGTTGGTGATTACTTGCGCAGCAACTGATGCGGCCCTTGCCGAAATTGTAGGCGCGCCGGCTTCGCTCAAGGCTTCACATGTTTATCGAGCCAATCGGCGATCACGGCCGCGATCTCGAGATTGTTCTTCTCCAGCATCAGGAAATGGCCGTTGCCGTGGATGCCGATGTCGGCCAGCCGGATGAAGTCGACCGGCACACCGGCTCCTTTCAAAAAGGCCGCGTTGCAATGAGCGGTCGGCGCGCCGAACGAGGCTTCCGCAGACATCTGCAGCGTCGGGATGTTCTTGAAATTGACCAGCTTGTGGGTCGGCTCCTTCGGCAGCCAGCAGCGGGCGAGCCCAGGCGCATCGGGTTTCTCTTGATGCACGAGGTCGAAATCCTCGACGCCGTTGACCGGAGGATCATAGGTGATCGGCGCGTAGGTCACGCCGAACGGCTTAGCCAAAGGCCCGTCCTCGAACCATTGCGGCGCCCCGACGAGCTTCACTTCGTAGAACGAGGAGGTGCCGGCCTCGACCATCAGCAGCGCCTTGACGAGCTGCGGCCGCGCGTCCGCCGCAAGCCAAACGGGAGCCGCGGACTGGGAATGCGGCATCAAGATCGCCGGGCCGATGCGGTCGAGCAACGCGATCGTCGCATCGCGATTGACCGCCTCGCGAACCCTGGCATCGCCGATCATGGGCAGCGTTTCGGCCATGAACTGATCGAAGATCGGATCACCGACCGTGCCGCTGCCCGGCCACTGCGTGTGGAGCTTCGCCTGCGGGAACAGATTGTACTTCTCGTAGGCGATGAAGTCGCGCTCGACCGATTTCGGCGTTCGCGTCGACTTCGGTCCATACACCGCCTCTACATACGGCGAGCGCCCCCGGCCGACCTGGTCCATGATGTAGACGGCGTAGCCCTCGGAAAGGAAATACTGGCCCCAGCCGTCGCGACCGTCCGGAGTGCCCATGTAACCGGCGCCGGCGAGGCAGCAGCCCTCGATCATCACGATCGGATAAGGATGCGTGCGGTTGGTCGGGATGTAATATTCCGTATAGGCCTGACCGGCGAGCACCGGCCCATCCTTGGTGTCCACATACTTGCCACCAACAAAGAAGTGGCCGGTCTTGGCGATCGATAGGGGACCGACACCATCCGCGCGCGCCGGCGTGAGCATCAGGCCGGCACCAGCCACGATGAGAAAGGCCGCGGCGATCGCCTGGAGGTGGCGCGAGAGGGTCTGCATCGGTTCGCTCCGCGTTTTGATTATTCTCTATTCTTCCTTGTAGCCGTAGGCCGGAACGTTGCCGCTGTTGCCGTAATACTTATAGGGGAGGAACTTGCCCGACATGGTGATCTTCACGCGGTCTCCTTTGGGGTCGGGCAGCCGTTCCATCTGCAGGTCGAAGTCGATTGCCGACATGATGCCGTCGCCGAACTCTTCCTCGATCAAGGCCTTCCAAGCCGGCCCGTTGACCATGACCAGCTCATAGAAGCGATAGATCAACGGATCGGTCGGCGGCATCGCCATGCCGCGCACAGGCACCTCGTTAAGCATCGCCTCCTCGTTCCTGGAGAGGCCGAACAATTCCGCCGCCTTCGCGGCCTGCGGCTTGGTGAGCTTCATCTGCCCGAGCAGCGCGCCGGTAATAAGGATCGGCGACATGCCGCCGATCTCGCCACAGATGTGTTTCCAGGTCCACCCCCGCGCGCGCTTGATGTCCAGCAGTTTCTCGGTCAGTTCGACCCGAGTCATATCCGCCTCCGTTGGGCTGCAATCCACCTCAGGCGTGGCTCCCCGACGACAACGCCAGGGCATACATCTCGTATTCGACCCGCACCGTGATGATGTGGTCGCGCATCGCCCGCATGGCGCCGTCGCGATCGCCGCGCATGATCGCGGTCAGCACCAGATCATGCTCCATGTGCGACTTCGCCAGCCGCCCGAGGTTGCGGAATTGGGCGCGACGATACGGCTGCACGCGCACACGTGTGGCGAGGGTGATCTCGGCGAGATAAGAATTGTGTGCGCCTGCGTAGATCGTGGAATGGAAGGCCTCGTTGATCTCGTGATAGCGCTGCGGGTCGCCGCTCTGAATCATGGCGCGCAGCTCCTCGTGCGCGGCCGCGAGTGCGTGCCGTTCGGCGAGCGTGATGCGCGCTGCAGCCAGCCCGGCGCACAACGCTTCCAGCTCCGCCATCGCCTCGAACATGCCGATCAGATGCTCGTGGCTTGGCTGCGCCACGATCGAGCCGCGATGCGGTCGCGAAACGATCAGGCCACTGGCAGCGAGCTGGCGGATCGCCTCGCGCACCGGCGTGCGCGAAACCTGGAATCGGCGCGCAAGCTCGGTCTCATCGAGCGCGGCCCCGGGCGCCAGCGCCCCGCGCACGATCTCGTCGGCAAGCTGCAGGCGCAACTCCTCCGCGAGTGTACGGCCGCCCCCGCGCGCACGCGGCGGTGCCGCTTCGGTGGCGATGCGGATCGCCCGCGGCTCGATTTGATCGGCTTCGGTCACACCAGTGCCCCCCGCTTTCCGAAGCTCGTGACATATCGTGGCACCCTTTGACACGAACTTCGGAAAGCAAAGGGGCACTCGCAAGTCTATGGTTCTGGTGCCGCTTTTCGATTGAGGTTCCCGGTCAAAGCATGCGGCACACTTTGGCAGCAACTCAAATCGGCGGCACCGACGCTCCGATGAAGGCGGCCGATTCGGACGCTGCGCCAAACACGCCGCCCTGCTTCTTGTTCATTTTGATCGCATGATCGTGGCTACCGCGGTCGGTCGCGCCACAGCAAACCTCGAGCAGCAAGCACTCGAACCCGCGATCGTTGGCTTGGCGCATAGCTGTATGCACACAAACGTCGGTCGTCATTTCCGGAAGCACGATATTTTGGATGGAGCGAAGGCGCAACAGCAGCTCGAGGTCGGTAGCGCAGAAAGAGCCTATTCCGAGCTTGTCGATGACCGGCTTGCCGGAGCCGGGAGCGAGATCCGCTCGGCACATAGCGTTCTTTCATTCTCCGGGCTTGCGGCTGGCGCCTCAAATGTTGCCGCGGGCTCGCAAACCCCGTGCCAACATGCTTGCGACGCTACCTGGGGCGCAGCACTGCGCGCTTTTCATCTTGCCAGCAGCCATCCCCTCCGGCCGGCGCATTTGAATGACCACAAAATAGGCAGCCGCTGATTAATTGCATGCAATAGTTTGTTGCGGCTTGCTCCGGGTTGCGGGGCGCCCGCGGAATATTCCTTGGAGTCAGCAGCTTAAGACGCGCTGCGAGGCTGGCACGCTCCTTGCGCCGCCGGGCGTCATGCGCGGCGGCGCGGGGCCGGGCGCGCGGGGCGTCGACATTCATGAACAAGAGGTTTTGCTATGTTTGCAACGGACCGGGCGGTCGGCGAGCGGCCGCGGCTTGAAGGGCGTTTTCGGGCTTTGCTCTTGGGAACGGCAGCGCTGCTGGGTCTTGCGGTTGCGGGCTCCCCTGCGCGGGCGGCCGACGACACAATCAAGATCGGCATTCTGCATTCGTTGTCCGGCACCATGGCGATCAGCGAGACGACGCTGAAGGACGTGATGCTGATGCTGATCGACGAGCAGAACAAGAAGGGCGGCCTGCTCGGCAAGAAGCTCGAGGCTGTGGTGGTGGATCCGGCTTCCGACTGGCCGAAATTCGCCGAGAAGGCGCGTGAGCTCATCACCAAGGATAAGGTTGCGGTCGTGTTCGGCTGCTGGACCTCGGTCTCCCGCAAGTCGGTGCTGCCGGTGTTCAAGGAGCTTGACTCGATCCTGTTCTATCCGGTGCAGTACGAGGGCGAGGAGAGCGAGCGCAACGTGTTCTACACGGGTGCTGCACCCAATCAGCAGGCCATCCCCGCGGTCGACTATCTGATGAAGGAAGAGAAAGTGAAGCGCTGGGTGCTGGCCGGCACCGACTATGTGTACCCGCAGACCACCAACAAGATCCTGCACGCCTATCTCAACCAGAAGGGGGTGGCGGACGACGACATCATGATCAACTACACGCCATTCGGGCAATCCGACTGGCAGACGATCGTCTCCGACATCAAGAAGTTTGGCTCGGCGGGCAAGAAGACCTCGGTGGTGTCGACCATCAACGGGGATGCCAATGTCCCGTTCTACAAGGAATTGGGCAACCAGGGGATCAAGGCGACGCAAATCCCGGTGGTGGCATTCTCGGTGGGCGAGGAGGAATTGGCCGGGCTCGACACCAAGCCGCTGGTCGGGCACCTGGCGGCCTGGAACTACTTTGAATCGGTCAAATCGCCGCTCAACGCGCAATTCATCAAGGACTGGCATGCCTTTATCGGCAACGACAAGCGCACCACCAACGATCCGATGGAGGCGCATTTCATCGGCTTCAACATGTGGGTGAAGGCGGTCGAGAAGGTGAAGTCGACCGATCCCGACAAGGTGATCGACGCGTTGCCCGGCACTCAGGCGCCGAACCTGACGGGCGGCATGTCGACCATGCTGCCCAACCACCACATCACCAAGCCGGTCTATATCGGCGAGATCCGCGCCGACGGGCAGTTCAACGTGGTTTACAAGACGCCGGACTTGGTCCCCGGCGCCGCCTGGTCGCCCTATCTCGAAGGCTCCAAGGACCTGGTCGCCGATTGGGTCAACCTCAAGTGCGGCAACTACAACAAGATCACCAAGAAGTGCGGCGGAAGCTGACCTCCGCCTCTCGTGCATGATCTCGACGTCACCCGCGGGCATAGCCCGTCGAAAGACAGGCGTAAACGCCCTTATGACCCGCGGGTCCATCTTCTTGGAAAAGAGATATCTGCGCTTTAGCGAAGGGATTGATTGCCGGGTCAAGCCAGGTCAAGCCCGGCAAATGACACGATGGCGAATCAAGTCAATCTAGCCGGGATAGCGTTTGTCGGGAAAATATGCCGGGATCCATCCTGAGTTCCGGCACTTGATCGTTCCGCAGCGAGACTCCCCTTGTCCCTTGCCACCATTACGGCAGAGCCCGCACCCCTCACCATCGATCTCGACAAGACCGCGCTCATCATTATCGATATGCAGCGCGACTTCCTCGAGCCGGGCGGCTTCGGGGCGGCGCTTGGCAACGATGTGTCGCGCCTGCAGGCGGCAGTCGCCCCTAGCGCCGCGGTGCTGGCAGCAGCGCGCAGGCGCGGCCTTCTGGTCATCCACACGCGCGAAGGGCATCGCTCGGATCTGTCCGATGCGCCTCCCCTGAAGGTCCAGCGCGGCGATCCGGCGCTGCGCATCGGAGCCAAGGGCCCGATGGGACGCATTTTGGTGCGCGGCGAGCCCGGGCACGACATCATTCCGGCGCTCTATCCGGTCGCCGGCGAGCCGGTGATCGACAAGCCCGGCAAAGGCGCCTTCTACCAGACCGACCTTGAGCTGATGCTGCACAACCGCAGCATCGACACGCTTCTCGTTTGCGGCGTCACCACCGAGGTATGCATCAATACGACAGTGCGCGAAGCCAACGATCGCGGCTTCCGCTGCATCGTCCTCTCAGATTGCTGCGCTTCGTACTTCCCCGAGTTTCATGAGATGGGCCTGGCAATGATCAAGGCGCAGGGTGGAATCTTCGGATCGGTCGCGGCCTCCGCGCCGCTGCTGCAGGTTTTGGCGACGTCGTCGTAAGCGCTATTTCGCGTAAGTGTCTTTGCACGCTTGAGCCTCAAGTCTTGCCGCAATTGTATACAATCCCTGATGGGGAATTAATCCGGAAGCCTTGCCGCGGCGACCGTCAAGGCGCGCCGCAGTGCGCCGCGCAACAACGATCTCACAAAATTCCGATGCACTGCGAGGATGTTACCTCCGAAATCGTCAGCGTGTCAGAGACACGACAAATTTGGCACGACGCTTGCGAGCCTCTGGTTCAAGCGGTCCACATGGATTGCTGACGACCTAAGGTCCCCTCGTCGCGGACGGATTGGCGTGCGGATTTAGCTCCGCGCGGGCGGTTCTTGCGCGCTGGAATTCGACCGAACGGCGTGAACAGAGGACCAGCAATAACTGGGGCTACAGGAGATTTTCATGCTCGCTAAACGTCTCTCGTCTGTGCTCGCCGTCATGGCAGCGCTGAGCGTGGGGGGAATTGGATCGGCCGCATTCGCGGCTGACATGCCGGTCAAGGCGCTCAAGGCCCCGCCGCCGGCGCCGCTCGACATCCACTTCTTCACGGATGTGACGTTCCTCAACGACTACATCACGCCGCGCGGTCTGTTGGTGCACAATACCGGTCTCGCGTCGCAGATCCTGGCCGGGGTATCGCTCGACCTGTACAAAGACAAGATGGGCTTCATCAACGACATCAGCATCACCGGCGGTGTGTGGAGCGATTATTGGAGCGAGCAGCACGATGTGCATGTCGGTGACTGGAACGAATTCGACTGGTTCGCCGGCATCAATGTGGCGTTTGCGCACAACTGGAGCTTCGGCGCGCAATATATCGAGTTCGTGCCTCCAGCGGCCGACCTGGCGACCAGCTTCCCGGCGATCGAGCACAACGTGGAGTTCAGTCTCGCTTATGACGACACCGGCTGGGGCTTGCCCATTCCGATCCATCCCTATGTGAAGCTGTTCTACGAGTTATCGGGACCGTCCACCGTAGTGCTGGGCGACAAGGGCGACACCTACGACGTCGAGTTCGGCATCGTTCCGACTTACGACACCTCGAAGGCGACCGGGGTGCCGCTGCTGTTCACAGCACCGACCTGGATCACGCTCGGCCCGACCAGCTATTGGAACAAGAACGACGGCACGACGAATGTCTGCGGCCCGCTGTCGAATATGCCGTGCGCGCTGAGCAATGAAGGCGTGGTCTCGACCGGGCTGCAGGCCAAGCTGGCGCTGGACAGCCTCGTGCCGAAGCGACTCGGCAGCTGGTACGTGAAAGTGGGCGGCCGCTACTACCACGTGATCAACGATGCCTTGCTGGCGGCGCAGGAGTTCACCGGGGCGGCAGGCGGGGCAGCTGGCGTCTTCGGAACCTTCCCAAACGCCCATCGCGACGTCGGCGTCGGCTATGCGGGATTCGGCTTCGGTTTCTGACCGTCTCGCGGAGACGGGACACAAGCGGATGCAGCGCATGGGTTCATCTCCGCGACATTCCCAACCGCCGTCGCGTCAGCAGGGCTAAGCGACGGCAGCAGATGAGATGACCTGAAGGATCGATAGGAGGGGTGTGATGACGACGATCGAGCAACGCCGACCCGCCTTGTGGACACCGGGCGACTGGAACGCCTTCTTCGGCTTCGGCACCAACATTCTGGTCAACATGTTGGTGCTTACCGGCCTCCTGCGCTTCGTGCTGAAGATGCCCGACACGCTCGTCTTCGGCCGCATCCTGCCGGCGCTCGGGTTGATGCTTTGCCTGTCGACCTTCTACTACGCGTTCCTCGCCTATCGGCTGGCGCAGAAGACCGGGCGCAGCGACGTCTGCGCCCTGCCCTCAGGCATCAGCGTGCCGCACATGTTCATCGTTACCTTCGTGATCATGTTGCCGATCACGCTCAAGACCAACGATCCGATCAAGGGCTGGGAAGCCGGCCTCGTCTGGGTGTTTTTCCAGAGCTTCATCCTGATGATCGGCGGGTTCATCGCGCCCTATATCCGCAGGATCACGCCGCGCGCCGCACTGCTCGGGACGCTCGCCGGCGTGTCCATCACCTTCATCGCCATGCGCCCGGCACTCGAGGTCTATATGACCCCGGTGATCGGGCTCACCTGCTTCGCCATTATCCTGGTGAGCTGGTTCGGCGGCTTCAAATATCCCAAGGGGATTCCGGCGGGCCTCGTCGCCATCGCGGTCGGCACGCTCATCGCCTGGGGCTCCAACCTGCTCGGTCTCGGCTATGGCGGCTTGAGCGTCGCGGGTGTGGGCGCCGCCTTTGCCAATTTCGGGTTCTCGCTGCCCCTGCCGGCGTTCAACTACGTGTTCTCCGGCTTCGAATATCTGGGCGTGGTCCTGGTGACCGCCGTGCCATTCGGCATCTACGACCTGGTCGAGGCGATGGATAATGTCGAGAGCGCCGAGGCAGCCGGCGATGCCTATCCGACCACCAGCGTGCTCACCGCCGACGGCGCCATCAGCCTGATTGGTTGTGTCATGGGCAACCCGTTCATCAATGCGGTCTATATCGGCCACCCCGGATGGAAATCGATGGGTGGACGCATCGGCTATTCGGCCGCGACCGGGGTGATGGTGATCGTGCTGTCCTGGTTCGGGGTGATCTCGCTTCTTCTGGCGGTGATCCCGGTCGTCGCGATCTCGCCGATCCTGCTCTACATCGCCATGCTGATCGGCTCCCAGGCCTTCCAGACGACGCCGTCGAGGCACGCGCCCGCGATCGTGCTCGCCCTGGCGCCGCACCTCGCCGGCTGGTGCAAGACATTGGTGGATGGCGCGCTCGGCGCCGCCGGCACCAACGCGGCCGCAGTCGGGTTCGATAAGCTCGGCAATGTCGGCGTGCTCTACAATGGGCTCCAAGTTCTCGGCGGCGGCGCGATCCTAACCGGGCTGGTGCTGGCGGCGGTCGGCGCCTTCATCATCGACAAGAAGTTCGCGCACGCAGCGGCTTTTGCTTTGGCGGGGGCCTTTCTCACCTTCTTCGGCTTCATGCACGGAGAGCAGATCGGCGTCGCGGTGTCCCCCAGCATCGCCATCGCATATGCGCTGGTGGCGGCCTTCCTGTACGGCCTGAGCCGCATGCCGGAGGTGGCGACTGATGCGGCGATGCCCGACAAGGCACTGGCGGTGCCGGCGGAATGAGCGGCAAGCAAGCAGAGCCGGACCATATTATCCGAACCGTATGCAAGGGCCGTGCGTTCAGCACGGTCCTTGTGCGCGTCTCGGTGCATTCGCGGAAAGCCGATTACATTCGCGCCCAAAATGATCTATTCAGAGAGCATGGCGGACAGGCCAAAATCACTTTCGCGCAAGAATGCCGCGAGCAAAAAGATGTCGCGAACGCGCTCCGCGCGGACTCAAGCGGCATCCGATCCACTCGATGGATTTCTGCAGGCCGCCGCTCACGCCCTCGCCCTCCCCATTGAGGCTGCCTGGCTTCCCGCCATCAAAGCCAATCTCGCCGTCAATCTCGAGATGGCGTCCCTGGTCGCCGAATTCCCGCTGCCGGACGGCTCCGAGCCCGCGCCAATCTTCCGGGCCTGAGCAGAGCCGTGGCAGCCGACGATCTCCCGATCGATCCGACATCCCTCTCGGCCGCCGAGATCGCGCAGGCGGTCAGGAGCGGCGCGACCAATGCCGCATGGGTGATCGAGGCGACGCTAGTTGCGGCCAGGATGCGCGACCCGGTGCTGAACTGCTTCACCGACATCACCGCTGAGCGCGCCCAGGCGCGCGCCGCAGCTATCGACCGGCAGCGCGCGGAAGGCCGGCCGCTGCCACCGCTTGCCGGCGTTCCATTCGCTGCCAAGAATTTGTTCGACATTAAGGGCCTGCCGACGCGCGCCGGCTCCGCGATCAACCGCGACCGCGAACCGGCGCTGCGTGATGCCGCGCTCATCGAGCGGCTCGAGGCGGCCGGCGCCATCCTGGTTGGCGCCGCCAATATGGGCGAATACGCCTATGACTTCACGGGCGAGAACGTGCATGACGGCCCCTCACGCAATCCGCACGACACAACGCGCATGACCGGCGGCTCGTCGGGCGGCTCGGCCGCCGCAGTCGCAGGCCGCCTCGTCCCGTTGGCGCTCGCGTCCGATACCAACGGCTCGATCCGGGTCCCGGCCTCGCTCTGCGGCCTGTTCGGCCTCAAACCCACCTATGGGCGGCTGACGCGGGCGCGCGCCTTTCCGTTCGTCTCAAGCCTCGATCATCTGGGCCCGCTGGCGCGCAGCACCCACGATCTCGCGCTCGCCTACGACGCGATGCAGGGTGCCGATGCGGATGATCCGGCCTGCGCGGAGCGCGCAGCGGACCCGGTCGCACCGCTCGTCGCGCGCGGGGCCGACGGTCTCCGCATCGCGGTCGCGAGCGGCTATTTCCGCGCCGGCGCCGGCCGCGAATCCTTCATGGCGCTCGATCGCGCCGCCGCCGCACTCGGCGTCAACCGCGACATCGAGATCCCTGAGGCGGCACGGGCACGAGCTGCCGCCTATGTGATCACCGCATCCGAAGGTGCCGCGCTGCATATCGATCGCCTGCGCACACGCGCGCGCGACTTCGATCCTGCGGTGCGCGATCGGCTCTTCGCCGGCGCGATGCTGCCGGCGCCGCTGGTGCAAAAGGCCCAGGTCTTCCGCCGCTGGTACCGCGACCGCATGCTTGAGCTGTTCGCACAGGTCGATGCCATATTGGCGCCGGCCACACCTTGCACTGCACCGGAGATTGGGCAGAAGACGTTCGTGCTCGACGGCCGCGAGCTGCCGGTGCGGGCTAATCTCGGCCTCTACACCCAACCGATCTCGTTCATCGGCCTGCCGGTCGTCGCAGTGCCCATTCCGCTCACGCCCTTGCCGATCGGAGTGCAGATCATCGCCCCGCCTTGGCGCGAGGACGTGGCGCTGCGCATCGCCTACACGCTTGAACGGATGGGCGTGGCCACAGCTCCGGTGCCTTCAACGTGATCGCAACAGGTGACGCCTGATGGATATCGATCTTCCGGAGGTCGTCGCCGAGGTGCGCGCTGCCTTCGAGCATTACGAGCAGGCCTTGGTGACGAACGATGTCGCCACGCTCGACTCTTTGTTTCGCAATGATCCGCGCACCATTCGGTACGGCGGCACCGAGAGCCTCTACGGCTTCTATGAAATCAAGGCGTTCCGCGCCGCGCGCTCGCCGGCCGGGCTTGCGCGCACACTTTCGCGCACCGTCATCACGACCTATGGGCGCGATTTTGCCGTGGCGTCGACCCTGTTTCACCGCGCGTCCACGCCCGGCAAGGTCGGCCGGCAGATGCAGACCTGGGTGCGCTTTGCCGAAGGCTGGCGGGTCGTCGCCGCGCATGTGAGCTTGATCGACGATATCTGATTCGGCGTGTCGTGCCTGCGAAAGCAGGACCCATACCGCCAAAGTCTATCGAGAGGGCGTAGGTGTATGGGTCCCTGCTTCGCAGGGACCCCCGCGATCAAGTATTCACACCGGGATCTTTTCCGCCGCCAGAAATGCCCGCCAGCCGCCGAAGCTCGAAATGTCGCGTGCACCCGCGATCGCGGCAGCTTCAACAAGAAATCCCTGCACGCTCCGATCATCGGCGAGCCGGACCGTGCCGATCGACAGGGGCTGTCGAACCGCGGCGACGAAACAACCGTACTGCTCGGCCGGCAGCGCCCAGACTTCGACCTCGATCGCGGCACCTGTCCCGGGTGCAACGCGCAAGAGACCTGGTCGCGCCGGTTGCATCCCGGCAAGCGCATAGAGACGATAGTCCGCCGCCGTCGCCGTCACTTCGAGGAGCCGCGCGCCCATCGACTTGAGCTCGCCGTTGAGCGGCATGCCGGCAAGGTGCGCGCCGACCACCGCGAGAGGGATTTCGTCGGGGGCCGGCGCGAGGCTCAACGCGGCAAGCGGTGGTTGCGCCAAGCCAAGTGCGCCAAGCTGGAGCCCGGTCGCCGCATGAAAGACGCGTCCGATCGAGGCCAGCAGTGCGTCGTGACCGCCGGGGGCGAGCAGCGTCACACCGAATGGCGTGCCGTCGGCATGCATAGCGGCCGGCAGCGCGAGACCGCACAGCTCGAGCAGATTGACGAAATTGGTGTAGGTGCCGAGCCGGCTGTTGAGCTCGATCGGATCGGCGAGGACCTCATCGATCGTGTAGACCGTCGGCACAGTCGGCAACAGCAATGCATCGACGCTCGCAAAGACATGGTCGCGCATGCGCCGCAGGCCCTCCAGCCGATAGAGCGCCGCAAACGTATCTGCCGCACTCGGCCGCGCGCCCGAAAGAATGATCTCGCGCGTAACCGGATGCATGGCCTCCGGAGCCGATGCGATCAAGGCGCGCGCCGCGATATAGCGTTCCGCCACCCAGGGCCCTTGATAGAGAAGCCGCGCCGTCTCGTAGAACGGCTCCATGTCGATTTCAGCAATCGTCGCCCCCAAAACCGCGAAGCGCGCGATCGCATCCGCATAGGCGTCCGCGGCGCGCTGGTCGCCGAAGAACAGGCGTTGCCCCTCCGGCGGCACGCCCAAGCGGACGCTCGCCGGCATGGCGCCGAGACGGCCGAGCGGACGCGGCCGAGAATAGGGATCCTGTGCATCCGCACCGGCCATGACGGTGAGAGCTAAGAAGGCGTCATCACTGGTCAGCGCGAATACCGACACGCAATCAAGCGTCCGGCAGGCGGGCACGACCCCGGCGGTGGAGATGAGGCCGAGGCTCGGCTTCAATCCGACGATGTTGCCGAGCGCTGCGGGGACGCGGCCTGATCCGGCCGTGTCGGTGCCGAGCGCCAGCGGAACAATGCCGGCCGCGACCGCAAGCGCAGAGCCGCTGCTCGAACCACCCGGAATGAGCCTGGCGTCGAACGGATTGCGCGGGATGCCGTAAGGCGAGCGCACGCCGACCAGGCCGGTCGCGAATTGGTCGAGGTTCGTCTTGCCGATGATGATGGCACCGGCCCGTTTGAGGCGAGCAACCGCCGTTGCATCCGCGCTCGGCTGGTAAGCAAACGCCGGGCAGGCTGCCGTCGTGGGCAGCCCTTTGACGTCGATATTGTCCTTCACGGCGATCGGCACGCCGTAGAGGGGAAGATCGGCTGCGTCCATGGCCATCAAGGCGCGCGCTTCCGCCACCACCTCGGCTTGGGGACGTAGCGAGACGAACAAGGCCGGGTCCGCATGGGCGGCGATACGCGCAAATGTCCGCTCGATTGTCTCCACAGGAGACTGAGCTTTGGCGCGGTGCGCGTGCACGATCTCGGCGAGGGTCGCGGTCAAGCATAGCTCCCGGGCGCAGCAGCGCGCGCACGGCTTGCCTGGGCCGGCAAAACGGATTGCGGCCGTCGCGGCTCTATCCAAAGGAATTGCAGGTTACGGAATCCGCAGCAGCCGCGCGCGGCAGGGAACATTTGCAGGGGGTGTCCGCTCGTGGTGAGAGCTTGGTTGAGGGTCGGACTTCAGGTCCCGGCGGCCTGTAGATTATGATTGAGGCCCGGATTCCTTGCAATCAGCCATTTGAGCACCTCCTCGCCGCGATGACACACGGGAGTTCTTCCAGCCGGCTCGGCTCTTCAACAAACCTTTAGCAACAAGTTTCGCTGCTGCTGCAGGTCGAGGAGACCCACCGATCCCTTTCTTCTGCGCCGATAAGTGGTATGTTGCCGCGTGAGCTGCTGGCGGGGCGTGCCGAAACCCCAGGGTAACGGGCAGCGCAAGTGCCGTCGGCGGGCAAGCTCAACAAACATGTAGCCATCACAGTTTCGGATACGCGGCGTTCGCGTCTGCGTCGGCGTATGGACCACGCAAATTTTCGGCGGGATAGCGTCGAAGCGGCCCAAATCGAGCCCGAGGCCCGGCTGCCGCGGGCCTTGGAGTGACCGAAGATGGACGAGCAGGTCGGCAAAAGGCGCTGGCGCCAGGCCATTTGGCCAGGAGTGATGGTGCTGATCCTCGCAGGCGGCGGCGCAGCTTACTGGAATTTCAATTTCAAGGCAGAGCGCGGCCAGCGCGATGCCGGACCGAATACTCCGGTGGTCACTGTAACTATGGCCGCGCGCCGCGACGTGCCGGTTTATCTGAGCGGGCTCGGCACCGTACAACCCACCATGAGCGTTGCGATCCGCAGCGAGGTCGACGGCAAGCTGCAGGACGTGCGGTTCGCCGAGGGGCAGCGTGTCAACAAGGGCGACATTCTCGCCACCATCGACCCGCGCCTGTTCAAGGCGGCGCTCGATCAGGCTCGGGCCAAGAAGGGCGAGGACCAGGCGCAGCTCCTCGCCGCTCAAAAGGACCTGGCGCGCCTGCGCTCGCTCGCCGACAAGAGCTTCGCCACCCAGCAGAACCTCGATCTGCAGCAAGGCAAGGTCGATCAACTCGCGGCCGCGATGGCGGGCGACGATGCGGCGATCGAAACCGCGCAAATCCAGCTCGATCGCACCGTGATCGCGGCGCCGAGCGATGGACGCATGGGCGTACGGCTGGTCGATCCCGGCAACCTCGTCCATGCCCAGGATCCGGGGCCGATCGCCAACCTGGTGCTGATGCAGCCGGCCGCGGTCATGTTCACGCTGCCGTCACGCGCCCTTCACGCGGTGCTCGCCGCAATGCAGCGCGGCCCGGTCGAGGTGACTGCCTTCGACCAGGACGGTCGCCACTCACTCGATGCCGGCAAGTTGCTGACGATCGACAATGCGGTCGATCAGACAACCTCCACCTTCCGCCTGAAGGCCGTTTTCGCCAACGCGGCCGACCGCCTGTGGTCGGGCCAATTCGTCAATGCCCGCCTGCTCCTGGAAATGCGCAGCAACGCCATTACGGTGCCGGCCGCCGCGGTCCAACAGGGGCCGCAGGGAATGTTCGTGTGGAATGTGACGCCGCAGAGCACGGTTGTGGTTCGGCCGGTCGAGCTCGGGCCGACCACGGAGGACGCGACCATCATCACCTCGGGGCTCGAGGCGGGTGATCGGGTGGTGGTGGAAGGACAGTACAAGCTCGAGGCCAACGCGCCGGTGATCGTCAAGGCGTCGGGGCCGGCCGCCGAACCCGGAACGATGTAGATCAGCGTCGCTGCAAGCTGATGTGAGCCTCGGCACCCGGACACCGGCGGGCGACCTGCGCGCGCACATGCCGCAAATTCGCCGTGCGCCGATCGCTTGCCATGGGGATTGCGGAACTGCACTGTGCAACCCAATCTCTATGACACATTCCGGGCAAGAGGCTTTGATGACGACCACACATGGATTTGAGCTGCTGCGCGAGCAGGTGATCGGAGAGATCAACGCGACCGCGCGTCTCTATCGGCATGCCGCCACCGGCGCCGAGCTCTTGTCGCTCATCAACGACGACGAGAACAAGGTGTTCGGCGTCAATTTCCGCACGCCGCCGACGGATTCGACGGGCGTCGCGCATATTCTCGAGCATTCGGTGCTGTGCGGCTCCGCCAAATACCCGGTCAAGGAGCCGTTCGTGGAGCTGATGAAGAGCTCGCTCAACACCTTTCTCAACGCCATGACCTATCCGGACAAGACCTGTTATCCGGTGGCCAGCCAGAACACGCAAGATTTCTACAATCTGATCGACGTCTATCTCGACGCGGTATTCTTCCCGCGTCTCACTCCGGAGATTTTCCAGCAGGAAGGCTGGCACTATGAGCTCGAGGCGCCCGATGCGCCCATGACCTACAAGGGCGTGGTCTTCAACGAGATGAAGGGCAATTATTCCTCGCCCGAGAGCATGCTGCGCGAGCTGTCGCAGCGATCACTTTATCCTGACATCACCTACGGCCTCGATTCGGGCGGCGATCCGCGGCACATCCCCGATTTGACCTATGCGCAATTCAAGGCGTTCCATCAGCGCCTGTACCATCCGTCCAACGCCAAGCTCTTCTTCTACGGCGATGACGATCCGGACGAACGCCTGCGCCTGCTCGAAGCCTATCTGGGTGGCTTCCAGCGCATATCCGTCGATGCCGCCGTGCCGCTGCAAACGCGCTTTACGGCACCGAAGCGGCTGTCCCGCACCTACGCGGCCGGCAGCAACGAGCACGGCTCGGCCAAGGAGACGATGCTCACGGTGAATTGGATGCTGGACGAGCCCGGCGACGTGGAGACTGCGCTTGCGCTCGGCATTCTGGAGCACATTCTCATCGGCACACCGGCCTCGCCGCTCTATAAGGCGTTGATCGATTCCGGCCTCGGCGAGGGCCTGGCCGGCGGTGGGCTCGATGAGGACCTGCGGCAGCCGATGTTCTCGATCGGCCTCAAGGGCATCGACACGCGCGACGCCGACAAGGTCGAGGGATTGATCAACGACACTATCGGGACCCTGGCGCGCCAGGGCATCGATCCGATGGCCACAGAGGCCGCGCTGAACACGGTCGAGTTCAGCCTGCGTGAGAACAATACCGGTTCGTTTCCACGTGGGATCGCGTTCATGCTGCGGGCCCTGCGCGGCTGGTTGCACGGGCGCGATCCGCTGGCCTGGCTGGCATTTGCTGTGCCGCTCGCCGCCGTCAAAGCGCGCGCCGGCGCCGGCAATCGCTATTTCGAAGGGCTGCTCGAGCGCCATCTCGTCGCCAATCCGCATCGCACGGTGCTGATCCTGCAGCCGGATCGAGCGCAGGCGGAGCGCGAGGCCGAGGAGGAGGCTGCGCGGCTCGCCCAAGCGCGCTCCGCCATGAATGCTGCCGAGATCGAGGCGGTCATCGCCGGAACACAAGCGCTCAAACGTGCGCAGGAGACGCCGGACTCACCCGACGCATTGGCCACCATTCCGACGCTCAAGGTCGCCGACCTGCCGCGCCAGAACAAGACCATTCCGATCGAGGTGACGCGCTTGCGCGACACCCCGGTGCTCTACCACGATCTGTTCACTAATGGCGTGGTCTATCTCGATCTCGGTTTTGATCTGCATACGCTTGCGCCTTCACTCCTGCCCTATGTGCCGCTGTTCGGCCGCGCGTTGCTCGAAACTGGCTTGGGCGAGGAAGATTTCGTGCGGCTCTCGCAGCGGATCGGCCGCTCGACCGGCGGCATCTGGCCGCAGCGGTGGTCGTCGACAGTGCCGGGGGCAGCGCGTTGCGCAGCCTGGTTCTGCCTGCGCGCCAAGGCGCTGCCGCACCAGACCGGCGAGCTCTTGGCGATCCTGCGCGATATCTTGACTGAGGCACGGCTCGACAATCGCGAGCGCTTCCAACAGCTGGTGCTGGAGGAGAAGGCAGCGGTCGAATCGCGGCTGGTGCCGGCCGGCTCGGGCTATGTGGACCGGCGTTTGCGCGCCAGCTTCCACGAAGCCGATTGGGCTGAGGAGCAGATGAGCGGGCTGAGCTACCTGTTCTTCCTGCGCAAGCTCGCAGCCGATCTCGAAGCCAATTGGGAGGGCGTCGCCGCGACGCTCGAACAGATCAGGCGAACACTGGTCAACACCGCGAGCATGCTCTGCAACGTGACCGCGGAAGTCGCGCATTGGCGCGATCTCGAGCCGCGGCTCGGCGATCTGATCGGCAGCTTGCCGCGTGCCGCGGCGGCATCAGCCGACTGGCAGGTCGCCGCTGGTCCTTCCGGTGAAGGCTTCACCATCCCGAGCAAGGTGAACTATGTCGGCAAGGGGGCCGATCTCTACAAGCTTGGGCTCAAGCCGAGCGGCGCCAACCTGGTGGTTCGCCGGTATCTGCGGACCACCTGGCTCTGGGAGAAGGTCCGCGTTCAGGGCGGGGCCTACGGGGGCCAATGCATGTTCGACCGCTTTTCCGGCGGGTTCACATTCGTCTCTTATCGCGACCCGAACCTGCTCCCCACGCTCGATATCTACGATCGGTCCGCCGAATTCCTGCGCGGCAGCAATCTCGACGAAACCGAGCTCTCCCGCAACATCATCGGCACGATCGGCGAAGTCGACACCTATCGGCTCCCCGACGCCAAGGGCTTTGCGTCGATGCAACGCTATCTGATCGGTGACACGGACGCGGCGCGACAGGTCATGCGCGAGGAGATTCTGTCGACCACGGCGGCCGACGTCAGGAGCTTTGCTGACGTGCTGGCGGAAGTGGCGGCTTCCGGCCGCATTGTCGTGCTCGGCTCCGATCAGGCGATCGCAGCCGCCAATGCTCAGCGACAGGGCTTCTTGCAAGTATCGAAGGTCATGTAAGCGGGTTGCTCAACCGCTGCAGCAGCGCCGCCAAGATCGGCGCTTGACCTTTGACGATCTTGCGCATCGCCTCTTGCGGACGAAACCAGGCTGCGCGGTCGGCCTCGGGATATTCCTGACGGCGGCCCGAGCGCGGCGGCCATTCCAATGTGAAGTGATTGCTCTTGAAGGCGGCGAGATCGAAGTCGCCTTCCACCGCCCAGGCCGAGATGATCTTCCGCGGCTGCTTGAACTCGCCGAGCGCTATGAAGCGACCTTGCGGTGCGCAGCCGGTCTCCTCCTCGAATTCTCGGCGCGCCGCCATCAAAGGATCTTCTCCGGCGGCGCAGAGCCCCTTGGGGATCGACCAAGCGCCCTCGTCCCGCTTTACCCAGAACGGCCCGCCGGGATGCACCAGGAGCAGCTCCGGTTCTGCGCCGACCATGCGATACATCAGGATGCCGGCGCTCGTTTCGCTCATGCAAATCCCATGCGGCGAACGCCCGCCGGCACCTCAGCTCTGCGCCTCCGAGAGTTGGTTGAAGCGCGCCTTCTGCTCGTCGGTAAGCGAACCGTAGAAGTCCTCCAGCGCCGGCTGCACGATCTTGATGGCTTCGAGCATGGCGTTGAGACGCTGCTGCATGGCGGCGACCCGTCCGGGCGGCGTCAGCGCTTCCTCGGCCGAGCAATTGGCCTTGAGGTAGTCCGCCGCTTTGACTGTCGCATCATCGAGCGCCTGCAGCGCGGCCTTCTGGGCCTGGTTCGGATTGAGTGCCCGCGCGATGCGGGCGCTCGGCATCCCGGTCGGCTTTGCGACCTGCCCGGTGCACACTTGCGCGAGATCGGGCGACCGATTGCCAGCACGCGACGAAGCCGAAGATTTGGCCTCGGGGGTGATCGGATTGAAGCGGGCCTTCTGCTCGTCGCTCAAGAGATCATAGAAATGCTCGAGCGCAGGCTGGACTTCGGCGACCGCTTGCAGCATCGCCTCTACCCGCATGCGCATGGCGGCGAGCCGCCCGGTCGGCGTGCTCGGCAGATCATTGGGGCAGGCCGACTGCAGATCCGCGAGGGATTTCGATGTCGCATCCTTCAACTCGTCCAAAGCCGCCTGCTGCGTGGCATCGGGCTGGACGGTCTGCGCGATCTGTTCGATAGGCCAAGCTGTGAGCGCCGACACCTGGTCCCGACAGACCTCGGCTGCGGTCACCGCCGGATTGGTTGCCGCGCGCCGCCGGGTCGCCGGCGACGGTCGCGGGTCGGAATAGTACGGTCCCTCATAGGCGTATGGGCCGAACAGACCGAGGTAGAGATCGTCATAGGCGTAGAGCCAGAACACATCATATGCAAAGGGCCAGAAGGTGTAATCGATGAAGTCCCAATAGGCGAAGGGCCAGAACACCGGACCGAACCAGCCGATCACGATGATGGGACGCCGGTTGCGCCAGAACCAGTCGTGGTCGAAAAACCTTTCGTTCCGCTCGGCTAATTGGCCTTTGAAGGTCCTGCCCGCCAAAGCTTGGAGGCCGGCGTCGCGGCTCTTGGCAAAGGCGAAAGTGTTGTTGCGCAACGCAGAGGCCGTTCCTCCATTCTTGAGCGATCGCGTCAACGGGCCGTTGCTCTGGGTGATGTCAGTGCTTGCAAGATGGGAGCCGGCCGGATTGTTTGGTTGCGACGCCAGACGGTTGGTTTGGATATGCTGCGACGTCTGATTTCCGCCGCCCAACCTCTGCGTCTCGAAATGCCGGAAATTCGTCGTGCCCCGTGGCGAGGAGTAGAACTGGTGCGAATAAACCTGCGGCACGAGATCGCCACGTGGGATCACCCCGCTGGTTGACGGTCCACGCAGCATCGGGACAGGAGCTCCGCCACCAATACCGCCGCCGATCCCGCGGGAGAATCCACCGGAAATTCCACCACCTACACCTCCTCCTCCCCCGCCGCCCCCGCCGGCGTGATGCTGTTGCGCATCCGCCCGGCTCCCCAGCAACGCGGCGATCGCGCAGATGGAAGCGCCTACACGAAGCTTCTTGGAACCGCACATAAGAGCCTCCCTCACGGGTATACGGGAACCATCGGAGCGCCGTCCCTGCTCGTGATCTAATGCCGTGTCATCTTAATGCTCCGTCTCGATCCGCACCATCGACCTATTCCAGCATGGCTCGAGCTCGTTTCAGCCAAGTGCAGCGCGCGCCCCGCCAATACCGCCGCTGCGGGCGCTGGCACCCATGAAAAGTGCCACGCATTGGCGTGCATCAAGAAAGGAGGTCTCGCGAACATCATGCGTGCTCCCAGAACGTGCTCGCAATTTCAGCAGCGCCCTGGAACGGAATACGTCGCCTGGAAATTGCCGAGGCATTGACCTACATCAACGCAGGTCCATGCGATCCATAATTACGTAAAGACCTCGGGAGAAGCGCAGAAGAAAGGAGCGAACGATGGCACAGGAACAAGGGACCGCGCAGGAATTCAGCGCGATGGGACAAAAGACCATCGAGACCATGATGGGCATGCAGAGGGGCTTTTTGGGTGCGATGCAGGAGCTCAATCACCAGTGGGTTTCGGGCTTCAACGCGGAGACCGCGCTTGCTTCCGAATTCTTCGCGAAGCTGGCGGAGGCCAAATCAATCCCTGATGCCGCAATCGCCTGCCAGGGCTGTGTGAACCGGCAAATGGAAATTTTTGCCGAAAACAGTCGCCAGATGATGGCTGCAAGCGAGAAGTACATGCCGCAGCTGTTCGGCAACGGCTCGGGCGCAGCGAGCACCTAGCCGGTCCGGCCTGCTGGGCCGCGGCCCGGCTCAATTGGCGACTGCGCACTGCACAACCTTGATATGGAGAAGTCCTTCCGGTCGCGCCCGGGCGCTCACTGTTGGGAACAGCGGATCTTGAGGGGAACACGGAGTTTGGGGACATGGATCTTGAAGCTCGCGGCGGGACCGTCCGCGGGCGCTGTGGCACTGGACCTGTTGGGCGAAGAAAGCTTGCGGCGCTTGTGATCGGAGATGGTAGCGGAGGACGGATTTGAACCGCCGACACACGGATTATGATTCCGCTGCTCTAACCAACTGAGCTACTCCGCCGCCGGGCAATTTCAGAGACTTAGGCAAAGCCGACATTTCTGCCTTCCGCCCAGCCTCGGGGAAACGGCTATGCCCGCCGTTCCGGTGTCTAGGTAACCCGGCAGGTCCGATTTTTCAACTTTTCGCAGCGCGCATCTCGGCCGGCTACCCGGGTGGGAGCCGGGAGCCAGACTTGGCGCCGCGAGGCGCTCCGACGTGGCACAGGGTCCAGTCCTGCAACGCCCAGCGCCAAGCTTGCCCCTCGGTTGATCCAGTCAGCGCATTGCCGGCCTTGCCCCGGCAATGCATCGCTGCCGACAGAGATGGACCCGCGGGTCACCAGGGCCTTCACATCCGGGGAGCGCTTCAGTAGCCCTCTGGGTTACTCCCTTTTGATCCTTGCCTGGCCGATGATGCGACCGTACTGCAACCACTGCCATGCGTAAGGAATTCGTGACCCGTAGGAAGGAGCACCACACAAGACCACGGAGCAGCTGTTCGGCGAAGCCAGGAGGGTAATTCATGTCCATACCCTGCAAGTTCGAGCGCAGCATTCTCAGCTATGACGAGCACGGGGTCATTTTGCGCAGTCATCATCCTGAGATTTATGGGGCCGGCCTTGATGACCTCAAGGCTTTACGCCGGGACCTGCGCGAGATGCGCGACAAGGAGAGCACACTGGCGCGCGCAAAGCGGCTTGAAGCGCGTGGCAAAGGGCCACCGAGAGGACAAAGTCTTCCTGGCACAGCCGAGCATCCCCTGCAGCGAAAGCAGGTATTCGCCGCGGCCTTGAAACGCGTGAACAGGGAGATCCAGCGCATGGAGAAGCTGGAGGCGCGGACCGCCCATATCGAAGCCGCGCGCCGCGCTCTCGCCATGCGCCGCGCGGCTGAGTTTCCTCCTCGCCCGCAGTCCGGAGACACACCCCGTGAAGGGATGCATCCGCTGCCGAGCAGGCGGCGACGCACCCGGGTTCCTCCCGCAAAAATCGGCAGCGTATCGCAAGCGACAAAAAATGCTCAGGCGGCACGCGACGCCCGCAATCGATCTGCCCAGTAAAGGAAGAAAGGAGAGATCGCGATGTTCTTCCTCTCGGAAGGCTTCACGTTCCGCAATTTCCTGGCCGACGCGTTCGCGATATTCATGTTCGTCCTGTGGTTCTGGCTCCTCATCATCGTGATCGGCGACCTGTTCCGGCGTCACGACATATCCGGCTGGGGCAAGGCGCTGTGGGTGATCGCCCTGATCATATTCCCCTATCTTGCAATATTCGCGTACCTGATCACGCAGTCGAGGGGGATGGCGGAGCGAAGCAGCCAGCAGGCGCAACAGGCGCGTGATGAGTTGCGCCGCGTGGTCGGCTTCAGCGCGGCCGACGAGATCGAGAAGCTTGACCGTCTCAAAAAATCGGGATCGATCACCGATCAGGAGTTCGCGCGACTGCGCGCCAAGCTGGTTTCATAATCATCGTTTTCGGCGGGCCAGCCAAATACTCCGCCGAGGCGACCGCAATGGCTTGCAGGATCAGATCAATACGACTTAGAGAGCATCGGCCCGAGACGGGCGGTTTGCATACAGAATTGCATGAGACGCGCCAGCCGCCGCATACCTAGGTCATCGTTTCCGAAGTTCGAATCATATCAGGCGACATCCGCGAGCTTATAGGACCAAGTGTGGATGACGGGGTGGCGGTTGGCGAGCTTTATACCAGCCATGATGCGTTCCTTGAGTTCTTGTTTTGAGGTTACG
>DATGLV010000023.1:0-53097 GCA_035293945.1 Xanthobacteraceae bacterium
CGTAACCTCAAAACAAGAACTCAAGGAACGCATCATGGCTGGTATAAAGCTCGCCAACCGCCACCCCGTCATCCACACTTGGTCCTATAAGCTCGCGGATGTCGCCTGATATGATTCGAACTTCGGAAACGATGACCTAGATGGCGGGATCACGACGGCCATGCATCTCTCCTGGCCGCGGGCGCGTCAGGTCCCTTCCTTGCCGCAGCTCAGGGAGATCACGCCGCCCGAGCTTGCGCTGGCGCTCGCCAACCAGACGATCCAGATCATCGATCTGCGCACCTGCATGGCGTTTCGCCAAGCCCATATCGCTGAAGCCAAATGGTCCATCCGCCCGCGCGCCGCAACAATCATCGATCACGGCAAGCAAATCGCGCTGATAGCGGATAAGCCGGAGATCGCCGCACTCGCCGCGATCGATTTGCAAGAGGCCGGCGCGAGAGACATCCGCCTGGTTTGCGGCGGCGCAGCGGATTGGCGCGCCGCTGGTTTTTCAATCAGCGCGACGCCGAATGATCCCAACGATGCCGACGCAATCGATTTTCTGTTCTTCGCTCATGCGCGCCACGATGGCGATGCGGAGGCGGCGCGGCAATATCTTGCCTGGGAGACCGGGCTCATCGACCAGCTCGACGCGCAGGAGCGCGGAAGCTTTCGGCTGTAGCGCTTGCCATTCAACAAGCTGCCACCTCATCCTGAGGAGCATCGCGCCTTCGCGATGCGTCTCGAAGGATGGATACAGGCTTTGACGGTGTGGCCATCCTTCGAGACGGCCGGCGAAAGGGCCGGCATCCTCAGGATGAGGTCCAGCGTTGAGCAGCTATTTTGCCGCGACGGACTGCAGCGCCTTGATATTGGAGCGCTTGACGTGATCGAGGTTCTGTCCCTCGATACGGATCAGCTTGACCGGGGCATCGCGCCGAGGCGAATGCACGTCGGCAATGTCATAGAAGTGGGCATCGCCCGGCTTCATCACGTAGGTGGACACTGGCTCGACCAGCGAAGGCTTGCCGCCCTCGCCTCTTTCGACGATCCTCCAATCGGTCATTTCCGTCGTGCCGGCCGCCTGCCCGTAAATCGCCCAGCTCGAGCCATGATCGTGCGGCGAGCCGTTGGCCGGGCCATCGTAGACATGCCCGCAGATACAGAAGCCGAGCTCGGGATCCTCATAGAGGATTTCGCGCGGATCGGCCTTGGGCGCCCGATCCTTGAGATGGGCGGCAAGGAAGGCCGGATCAGCCAGCGCGCGCTGCACGTGCTCGCACACCTTGCGCCGACCTGTCGACCCCGGATCAGCTTTGAGGGTTGCGCGGATGTCGGCGGCGAATTGCTGCAACGTATAGGTCATCGGGCGCGTTCCTGATTTTCAAGTCTCGAGGCCTGCAGGTTAACGCGCCCGCGCGTCGTGAGCGAGCCCTAACCTGCGATCGGCTCGAAGCCGTAGAGTCGCGCCGGATTGTCGACCAGGATCCTTTTGCGGATCGCCGCATCCGGAACCCAGGTCGGCAGCAAATTGAGCACGCGCCCGTCATCGTTCGGATAGGGCGGCGCCAGCTCCAGGGGCGATGGCCCACGCCCCGGATGCGGCCAGTTGCTGCCCCAGACCACCCGGTCGTTATTCGCCGCAACCAGCGCCCGCGCGAGTGGAGCGGCTTCGGGAAAGTCCGGCGGGTGCGTCGAAGGGCGATAAGGTGCCGAGATCTTCACATAGGCGTGCCCGGATTTGATGAGATCGACGAGATCGGAGAAGCCCGGCTGGCCTGTTCCGGGCTCGCCCTTGGCGCCGCCAAAGTGATCGAAGATCACCGGCATCGAGAGGCCCATAATGTCGTCCTTGAGCGCCGAGATCACGGAAAGATGCGTGTTGATCTGGATGTGCCAGTTGCGGCCGGCAAGCTGCTTTGCGGTGGCAAGAAGGACGCGCCGCGCATTGTCCGGATTACTCTCGCCTGCAGTCTCGAAGTTGAGCCGCACCCCACGCACGCCGGCTTTGGCCATTTCGTCGATCGCGTCTGCCGAAACCGTTTGGTCGATCACCGCTACACCACGGGCGCGCGAGCCGAGCGTGCGGACGGCATTGACCATGCAGGAATTATCGATGCCGTAGACGCTCGGCGTCACCACCACGAGCCGATCGAAATGCAGCGCGTTCTGCAGTGCCAGCAAATCCTCGATCGAAGCTTCCGGCGGCGTATAGAGCCGCCCGGAAAAGTATGGGAAGTGCACCGGATCGAAGATATGCACGTGACAATCGCACGCCCCACGCGGCACATCAAAGGCGACCGGCGTCTTCACGGTCGATGGTGCGGCCGCGAAGCCGGCCCGGCTTTTCAGCACAAGACCTGCGGCGCCGGCGGCGGTGATCCCTGACAGTATCCGACGTCTGGTGAGCATGGCTTCCTCCGGGTTCATGCCGCTCGTCGAGACCGGCCGTGGCGCCGGGACTGCGGCAGCGCCTGGGTTTCGAGATTATCGCAAGCGGAAGGTCTGCGGAAGCGCGGCGGGTTCTAGCGTTGTCAGCCGGAGACTGTCAGCCTAAGAATTCCCGCACACGGTGATCATCGATAAGGGCACACGGAGAGGCGAGGAATGAGCTACCAGGACCTGATCTATGCGGTCGACGCAGGCATCGCGACCATCACGCTCAATCGCCCGGCGCGCATGAATGCGCTCTCGCCGAACCTCGAGGAAGAATTGCATCGTGCGTTCGACGAAGCCGATGCTGACAGTGCCGTGCGGGTGATCATCCTGACCGGTAGCGGCAAGGCCTTCTGCGCCGGGTTCGATCAGGGAGCCAACAAATCCGGCCGCCGCAACTCAGACCCTGCGGACAAGTCGATCGCCGAATATCTCGAATATTGCCATCGCCGGCACGGCAAGCGCGTTGCCGATTGGGCGCATATGTGGCGGCTGGGCAAGCCCATTATCGCCGCCGTCAACGGCTGGGCGATGGGGGCAGGCTTCTGGTATCAGCTCGCCGCCGACATCACCATCGCGTCCGATCAGGCGGTGTTCGCGCAGCCGGAAGTTCGGCACATTTCCGCCTCGAGCTACCTGTTCACCGCGCTGTGCGGCTGGAAGGCCGCCAACCGATGGGCGCTCACCGGCGATCACTTCGATGCGCAGGAGGCGCTGCGCATCGGCATGGTCAACGAGGTGGTGCCACACGCAGATCTTATGGACGCCGCGCACGCCTTGGCGCGCCGCATCGCGCTGGTGCCCGAGCCCGCCGTGCGCCTCAACAAGGCGATCGCCATGCAGGGCATCCAGGCCGGCGGGCTTTATTCTGCGCTCTTGCTGGAAGGCACGCTGGGGACGCTTGCCCAGGCATCGCACAACGAGTTTCGCGAGAAGCTGTTCGAGGTGCATCGCACGCAGGGCGTCAAGGCTTATCTCGAGATGCGCGATGGTCCGTTTCAACCCGAGCCGATGGGGCCGCGCTCCAAGAAGGCGCGGGCTTCCTCTTCGAAAATGCCTTGAGTCGGGAGGACCATCAGGCCGCACCGCCGAATTCTGTTGCGATGCGAGCTTTCCATGCCTTTCCCCCGCGGCAACGGCGGCAAGCATGAAACCCAGAGTAGGCATGCGCGTTCACTTCCTGCGCAAGTGCTTCCTGCTTGGAGATCATGACCGGTCTGCCCGCGGCCGCAGGCTGCCAAGACAGGCCTCGGTCGTTGTAGCGAAATACCCCGGAGGTCATTGAATATCTTCACTCGGCATGGCCTCGCCGAGGTGCTCTTAGGGAGAACTGACCCGAACGGAGCGCAGGGATGAGCGTAGCAACGGACGCGTACACCAATACCAACGCCGCGGCGTGGCACGCGATATCCGCCGACGAAGTTGTGAAGCAGCTCGCCACCAATAGAGATAAGGGGCTCAGTGCAGCCGAAGCCTCGACCCGGCTCCAACAATTTGGCCCGAACCGCCTCCCTGAGGGCAAGCAGCGGGGGCCGTTCATGCGATTCCTCTCCCAATTCAACAATATCCTCGTATACGTCCTGCTCGGCGCCGGCTTCATCAAGCTGATGCTGAATCTGTGGGTCGACGCCGCCATCATCTTCGCCGTGGTCATTCTCAACGCGCTGCTCGGTTTCATCCAGGAGGGTAAGGCGGAGAAGGCGTTGGATTCGATCCGCAATATGCTCTCCGCCGAGGCCAGGGTCGTTCGAGACGGCGAGCCGCGCATGATTCCCGCCGAGCGCATCGTTCCAGGAGACGTAGTGGTCCTCGAATCCGGCGATAAAGTTCCTGCAGATCTGCGGCTTGTCGATGCCAAGAACCTGCGCACCGAAGAGGCAGCACTCACCGGGGAATCGGTGCCGGCCGACAAAACCACCGATGTGGTGCCTGCGAATGCCACGGTCGGTGACCGGGAAAACATGGCTTTCTCCGGCACGATGGTCGTATCGGGTCGCGCCGGCTGCGTCGCTGTTGCCACCGGTAGCAATACCGAGCTCGGTCGCATCAATCGGCTGCTCGCCAGCGTCAGTCGACTGGAGACTCCGCTCCTGCGCCAGGTCAAACAGTTCGGCTACACCATCACCGCCGCGATTGGCGTGATCAGCGTGTTGATCTTCGCCTATGGAAAATGGGTGGAGGGAAAGGATTTCGTCGAGCTGTTTCAGGCGGTTGTCGGCATCGCCGTATCGGTCATTCCGGAAGGACTGCCCGCGCTCATCACCATCACGCTCGCGATCGGCGTCCAACGCATGGCACAGCGCAACGCGATCATTCGACGCTTGCCCGCCGTCGAGACACTCGGATCGGTATCGCGGATATGTTCCGACAAAACCGGCACGCTGACTTTAATGGAGATGATGGTGGTGTCCGCCGTCACCGCCGAGTCCACATATCAGATCACCGGCGACGGCTATGCGCCCGATGGCGAGGTCCGAAGCGACGGAACACCTGCGGGCAAGGACGAGGTGCTCGCGCTCATGGGCCGCGTTTCCGTGCTTTGCAACGATGCCGAGCTCTTCCAGCAGGAAGGGGCATGGAAGGTGGAAGGCGACCCCACCGAGGGAGCACTTTATCCGTTTGCGAGCAAGCTCGGCGTGGATCGGGCTACTGAGCGGACCATGTGGCGCCAGATCGATGCCATCCCCTTCGAATCGGAACACAAATTCATGGCGACGTTCCAAAAATCCGCCACCGGCAAAGAAGCTTTGTTCGTCAAAGGCGCCCCGGAGGTCATTCTCGAGCACTGCGATCGCCAAGAGACCGCCGACGGTCAGGCCGTATCGCTCGACCGCGTGCATTTCATGCACGCATCGGACCGGCTCGCCGCCCAGGGTGAACGCGTGCTGGCGCTCGCTTGGCTGGAGGATCCCGGCATCAAGGCCGGCCGGCTCGGCCCGGCCGACCTGCCCATGACCCTCGTCTTGCTTGGTCTGATCGGGCTTCTCGATCCACCCCGCAAGGAAGCGATCGAGGCCGTCAAGGAATGTCATGAAGGCGGCATCCGGGTCACCATGATTACAGGCGATCACAAAATCACCGCTGCCGCGATCGCCAAGATGCTCGGTATTGGCGACGGCAAAACGGCGATCACCGGCAGCGAGATCGAGGGCATGAACGCCGCCACGCTGCAGGAACGCGTTCGCGACGTCGACGTGTTCGCACGTGCGAGTCCCGAGCACAAGCTGCGCCTGGTGAAGGCCATCCAGGCCAACAAGCAGATCGTGGCAATGACCGGCGACGGCGTGAATGACGCACCCGCACTCAAGAAGGCCGATATCGGGGTGGCCATGGGCATCAAAGGTACCGAGGTCACCAAGGAAGCCGCCGAAATGATACTGGCCGACGATAACTTCGCCTCCATCACCGCGGCAGTGAAGGAGGGGCGCACAGTCTACAACAACATCGAAAAGGCCATGCTTTTCATGCTGCCGACCAACGTCGCTCAGGCTTTGGTCATTGCCGTGGCGATCTTCTTTGGCTTCACCATGCCCATCACAGCGCCACAGGTCCTTTGGGTGAACATGATCACCTCTGTCGCCCTCGGGCTCGTAATCTCTTTCGAGCCGCATGAGATCGACGTGATGAGCAGGCCCCCGCGCGCGGTCAGCCGCCCGATCGTGACTGGATTCGGCATCTGGCGCATTATTTTTGTCGGCTTAGTATTGCTCGCCTATACGCTGCTGGCGTTCTTCTGGATGGAATCCGACGGCGCGTCGGATGCGCTCGCCCGCACCGTCGCTGTCAACGCCATCACGATCGGGCAGGTATTCTATCTGCTGAATAGCCGCTATTTATTGGACTCATCCTTCTCCCTGACGGCGCACATGGGAAACAAGTACCTGCCGCTCGGCATCGGAGCGGTCGTGATCTTTCAACTGCTGTTCACCTATGCACCGCCACTCCAAGCGATGTTTGGTAACGAAGCCGTTCCGCTCTGGGTTTGGCCCTGGCTGCTGGCGGGTGGTCTAATGTTCTTTGCCGTTGTGGAGGCCGAGAAACTCGTCATCCGCACATTCGGTGCGCTGCGGAAAACCGTAACCGCGGCGGAAGCCGGAGCGTGACGCTCGAGCATGATCCCGAAAAGGGAATACCGGCTTTCGGAAAAGGCTTGCCACCAAAGATGATGCAGAGCGGGATGATGATTTTGAGGAAAAATTCCCCCGCTCTAATTGCCGCGCCCCACAAGATGAACTGATGAGCGCCAGGCGTGCCACGCCAGCGCCTGCAGGGTTCGCACCGTATCGACGCGAACGATCGCCGCGTCGGCAGTCAACGTTCCATTCGCGACCGCCCCAAGCGTCGCGCTGCGATGAATGCGCTGCAGTTTCTCCAGCTCTGTGGCGCAGCGCTCGAGCTCAACGAGACCCTCATCAGCGCTTAGCCCCACCACACCAGGGGCCGCGGGCGAAGCCGGTAGGGACTTGTCAACATCGGGCGGCACTGCGACATCGTCCGCAAGCGAAGCTGCGATTCGCATTGCATTCGCGCAGAGCTCGCCCGCGCGCATATCGTCCGGTCCGCCACGCGTCGCTCTGAAATCGATTCCATTCGCTGTTTCTGCCAGCCGGGACGCGTGATCGAGCGCGTGCAATGTGCTTGTGAGTCGCCGTTGGTCGGCGTCGGTCTCAGGCGGGCCGGCGACATCCGACAGGAAGACCTGCGCTTGGCGCAAGGCGTCCGCCGCCTCGCGCGCGGAAATGGCATCCGTCCGGGCGTGGGCTTCGGCAGCAAGCGCCGCCTCGACCGAGCCGCACACCGCAGCGAGCGCTTGTGCGATCGTCCGCCGCACCGCTTCCACGGCGACGATCGGCGTCGCCAGCGCAGAGGGATCCAGGAAGCGCGTGAGCCGCGAGCCGCGTTCGGGCAAGATGCGCTCTACCAGTCGAGTGAACCGCTCGACGAGCGGCAGCAGGACCAAGACGCCGACGACATTGTAGGCGGTGTGATAAGCGGCCAGCAGCGTCACGCCGTCGATCGCCTTCGAAGCACTAACAAGCAAAGGAGTCACAATGGGAAAGAGCACCAGCGCAATCACGGCCGCGATCGTTTTGAACAGCACATACGCAATGGCCAACCGCTTGGCAGTGGTGCTCGCGCCGATAGCCGCCAATGCTGAGCTGGTAGCCGTTCCGATGTTCTGCCCGATGATCAGCGCGAAACCCTGATCAAGCCCGACCGCACCGGCGTGGTAGGCCGACAGCGTCACCGCGATGGCCGCCGTCGATGACTGCATGACCGCGGTCATCACCAGCCCGACCGCGACCAACACCAGCGCGCCGAGCATCCCGCGCCACCATCCGGCATCCGAACCGGCGAGAACCGCGGGCAGATCCGCCGGGTGCAACCGCTCGGCCAGCCCACCCATTCCCTGCTGTAGAGTCGTCAGCCCAAAAAGTACCAGCCCAAACCCGGCAAACGCCGCACCCGCTCCGGATACCCGCCCGCTGGCCAGAAGCTTTATCAGCGCACCGACGAAGATGATCGGCAGCGCGGCCGCCGTAAGCGAGACGCGAACCCCAATGAGTGCGACCAGCCAGCCGGTACCCGTCGTGCCGACGTTTGCGCCGAAGACGAGGCCGAGCCCTTGCGGAAACGTCAACAAGCCAGCGCTGACAAGGCCGATGGTCGTCATGGTTGTTGCGCTGGATGATTGGATCAGGAGCGTGACGAGCGCGCCCCAGAAGGACCCGCGCAGCGGTGTCGCTGCTGCCTTGCCGAGCACCGTGCGTAGCGCGGAGCCGGCCAGCGCCTTCAGGCCCTCCGTCATGATGGTCATGCCGAGGAGAAAAAGACCAACGCCGCCAAGCACCGAGATTGCGGTCGACATACGCGCCTACCGAAGGCTACACACATAAAGCTTGGGGCTCACGGTTCCCTAGCTTTCTCCGTTGAGGTCTGCTCGCGCTGCCTGCAATTCCTTCTTCCTCTTCGCGTCCACTGTCGGATAAGCAAGATCGAGCTTGTCTACCGCCTCAACCACGGCCGCCGCAACAACGAGCCGGGTAAACCATTTGTTGTCAGCCGGCACAACATACCACGGCGCGCGTTGCGACGCGGTCACCCGAATCGCTTCTTCAAACGCGTGCATGTAGTCGTCCCAAAATCTGCGTTCGTGCACGTCAGCGGTCGAGAATTTCCAATGCTTATCAGGCTTGTCGAGGCGGTCCATGAAGCGCTTCTTCTGTTCCTTCCGCGACAGGTTCAGGAAAAACTTGAGAATGATCGTTCCTTGCCGCGTGAGGTAATCCTCGAAGTGCGCGATATCGAAAAGCCGCTCCTGCCAGATGCGCTTGCTCACGAACTGCGGCGGCAGCTGTTGTCGTTTCAGGATATCCTCGTGCACACGCACGACGAGGACTTCCTCGTAGTAGGAGCGATTGAAAATTCCGATTCGTCCACGCTCAGGCAAACACTTCATATAGCGCCAGAGAAAATCGTGGTCGAGATCTTCTGAGGAGGGTTGCTTGAAGGAGAAGACCTGGCAGCCCTGAGGATTTACTCCAGACATTACGTGCTTGATTGTTCCGTCCTTACCGGCTGCATCCATCGCCTGGAACACGAGGAGCAGCGACCAGCGCTTCTGGGCATAGAGCATGTCCTGCTCCTCTGCGAGCCAGACGATGCCGCGTTGCAGCAGGTCGGCCGCCTCGCCCTTATCCAACTTCAAGCCGCGCGTGTCTGCTGGATCGAAATCGATGAGCTTGAAATCCTTGCCGTTTGTGATGCGGAACGGGTGGACGTATTTCTCGATGCGCTCAATGATCTCTTTTCTCGCCATGGCTCAAGCTCCTATTTCTCCAAATCCAGCCTGGCATCAGCTTAATAATATTGGACCGGCCACGGACCAGGCTCAGACGTTCGTGACAGTTTGCGCCACTCGCGCTCACAAACTCCGCAACCAAATAGACAATTCGCAAGTATCTGCTTTCTACATCCGCGAACGGTTTGCGAAGTTTTGAGCTCAGAGGATTGGCCATCCATCGAGCAATGCTCTCGCGACAGCTTGTCCATCGCGGCGTTTGTAATATCATCGCCTGTGTCTCTACCACTCTCGTAGGAGGCGCTGGTGAAACACATTTACATGGCAGTTTTGTTCTCGTGTTTGACGGCCGCTGCGGCCAATGCTCAAACGGTCTCCGAAGATGCATTGCGTCAATGCGCTGCAAAATCGGATTCTAAGGAGCGATTGGAATGCTTCGATGCATTGGCCAGGACACCTGCCGCGCAGCAGACCGCGTTACCGCCCAAGAGGCAATTGCGCATTTATCGGACTAGGCATGAGGCTCGCGCAAGCTGCCCCGATGACCAGATTGTGTGGGCCAATACCTCCTCGCGCACACTCTATTTGCCGGGAAACCCGCATTCATGGCGGTTTCGTTTGCGAATCCGAGGCGCGCGCCAATGGGTACCGAGGCCCGACCGCGCATGGCTGAGCACAGCAGGTATGCGAGTGCCCTGTTTCCCAAGCGCGACGATGCTTCCCGCCCTCCTTTGACACGAGCTTCGGAACTCATATGAGCTTGGGTAGGGGACGCCGCTTTTCGATTTGAAGTTCCGGAATGAGCTTGCGGCACACGTAGCAGGAGCTTCAAATTGGCGGCGCCAGAGCAGACCGCCGAGCTTGGCTGCTCCAGCTCACTCCCCTAGCTGAATGACTGTTCACCAAGTCTGAAGATGCAATCTTGCTGCGCAATCTTGCGCTAGCAAGTGGGAAACGCTGCTCGATCTGCTGGCCGTGCAATCGAAGTCGGTAACATCGTGCGCGAAAGGGTCATGTTCGCTGTCAAGCATTAATTCTGTCACTTCTCGCACCTGAGGGCGGGACGTTGGCTCTTGGTGCAACAAGTCGCGCTCGACGCTCTTTGTCATTTGCTCGGACTCATCGCCACGATCTTTGGCGCGCCGCCTCCGCTGGAACAAAGAAGTCTTCCATCGGTTCGTTTGGAGAGGCTGTCGCGGGTCGATGGTGAGGGGGTATCAGCAGGGAGAACTCCATGCGAAGACCTATCGCATCTGTGCTTGTGACCGCTACGCTCGCGCTTGGAGCCACATTGGTCGGAAGCTCATCGCGGGCCGCCTTGATCGATAATCCTATAGGCTTGGGGGCAGCGGCCGAAGAATTGGCCGCCGTCGAGACTGTTCAATTCATTTGGAATGGTCGGCGGTATTGCTGGTACGACCATGGTTGGCGCGGTCCGGGCTGGTATTGGTGCGGCTATCGCTGGCGACGGGGTTTCGGCTGGGGCGGCCCGTTAGGATGGCGGGGTTGGCGTAGGCCCAGCATCAACATCAACGTCAACCGGCCTGGCGTCAATCGACCGGGAGTTAATCGGCCGGGCGGCAACCGGCCTGGAGCTAACCGGCCTGGCGGCAATCGACCTGGAGCTAACCGGCCTGGCGGCAATCGACCTGGAGCTAATCGGCCTGGCGGCGGCAACCGGCCCAGCGCTAACCGACCCGGAGGAGGTGGCCGGCCAAGTGCTGGTGGAGGAGGCAGGCGGGGAGGAGGAGGGGGAGGCCGAGGAGGAGGCAATCGCGGCAGGCGCGGGCAATGAATTGACCGAGGAACAGGAAAGGCGCCTGGACGGCGCCTTTCCTTCAGGACAAACAACAGCAGGTTGATCGGCGCCCGCGCGATCGAGGTGGCGATCGACCTCGCGCAAGTTTCAGTAGCAAGCGCGGCGGGTCCGATAGACCACGTGCCCGCGCGGTGTCACGACCCGCTCGCGTACCAGCGGGCAATCGGGGTAGCCATAATCGTAATCGCGGTATCCCCAGCCAAACCGCGGGCCCACGCCGACACCGAAAGGTCCGACCTGCACGCCGGCACCGCTGCGGTCGGCGCCGATGAATAATTGCGCGGATGCCGGCGCAGCCGCAAGCATCGCCCCACCCGCCAACGCAACGAACAGAAGCTTTCTCATGCGAGACCTCCAATGCTCCGTGACACGCGGCTTTCAACGCCCAAGCAGCGCCAACGTTGCATAGAAGACCTTATTTGTTGGATAAAAAGCGGTTGCGCCATGTGAAATGTGAGCGCGACCTCGTCCGGATATCCGTCCGGGATGGATCCCAGCCCCCGAGCTCATCCCTGCGCATAACGGCGTTTACGCCCTTCTGCGCCAGGCAATCCACGAACTGTACTGGCGCGCATTATGATTCCAGCTTTTCGCCATCGGCGCGTATCCGCGCGTCTTCGCTGCGCTGGTTCGGCCGACACAACGCGCCTACAGAAGGCTGGAATCATCCCGGGGTTTCGCCCCGGACAAGCCGGCCGAGCAATCACTTCTTCGTCTGCTTGAAATATTTCAGATCAGGCGGCGGCTGATCCTTCTTGATCGGCATCAGGTCGCCTTCCGCGCTCAGGTAATAAGCCTGATTGCCGATCTTGACCCAGCTGTTGTCCGCCGAGCACGCCTCCGTGTGCCATTTCGGCCTCACATTGGGATTGCGTGCGGCCTTCTTGACGATCGTCCACGGCCTCGTCAGTGCATTATCGTGCACGGTGATCTCGTCATAGATGACATTACGGTCGTTCTTGTCGAGATAGAACCGCTCGTTGATCACGCTTTGGTTGTCGCGGTCGAGCGGCAGGCCGCTCGCATCGTAGGCGCGCGGCCCGGTGAAGTCGCGGGTCTCGACGTCGAGCTCGTCATAATGACCATCGCCCTTGGTGTCGATCCATTTGCCGATCGAGTAGCCGGCGAGATTGTGCTCGGCATCGGGCGGGAAATCTCGGCCGTCCGTGTAGATGCGCCGGTAGGAATCGTTGACGTGGCTGATCAGGATGTAGGTGATCTCCGGGGTGACGATGATTTCCATCGGATCGTAGATGTTCATCATCATCGGCATGCCCTGCGGGATGCAGAAGGTCGATGGCACGTCGCCGACACCGCCGGCGGCGAGGTCGGCGCGATTGGCCTCGTAGATCTTTTGATATTCCGGGGTCAGCGGCGCGGGCGGGCCGCCCGGCTGCACCCAATTTGGATTGCCGACGCGCGTCCATTGGCCGCGCCAGTCCGGGTAGTCGGCGGCGGTGCTGGCCGAGGCCGCCAAGCCGAGCGCGGCCGCCAGCGCCAGCACGGCAACCGGGCGGCGGCGCACACGTTTCTTCACGATCTCGTTCATGGGCTTCCCTCCAGTATTCTTTGCCGTCCCATATCCGCGATCGGAGCGGCGGTTTTCAACTCACTATATACCGGTGCCGCGCGCGGGCGGAAGGGATGGGTGCTGCCCCAAGCCTGGGCGGGTGCACTGCAGAGCACGCGCGCCCAATTCCGTGCTATCCTGTTGGCCCTGCCTTCTTGAGCATCAGGACCAATTGCGAGACCGTATGCAGCGCGCTCTGATATTCCGCCTTATCGCGATCCTTGTGGCCGTGGGCTGGTCTGCACCGCCGCGCGCAGTTGCGGCGGATGCATCCTGGCCGCAGCGGACAGTCAGGTTCATCCTGCCGCTCGGCGCCGGATCAGGCTCTGATATCGGAGCGCGGCTGTTCGCCGAGCGCCTCGCGGCGCGTTGGGGACAGCCGGTGGTGGTCGAGAATCGACCGGGCGGCGATGCATTCGTCGCCATCACGGCGTTTCTTGCCGCGCACGACGAGCACACGCTGCTGCTCGCGCCGACCTCGACATTCACGGCGCATACGATCCTGCATCGGAAGCTGCCCTACGATCCGCGCGACCTCCTTCCCATAGCCCGCATCACCAATACACTGATCAGCATCTCGGTGCCCTCCGCCATCAAGGTCGGCTCGCTCAAGGAGCTGGTCGGCTTGGTGCGCTCGGAACCGGGCAGGCTCAATCGCGCCTCGATCACCGGGGCGCTCGACATCGTCCTGTCGGGGTTTCTCAAGGAGAGCGGCCTCGAGGTCGCCAACGTGCCCTATCGCGATCCGGTGCAGGCGGTCACCGATCTCGCCGAGAACCGCATCCAGATCTACACATCGGCCTATGCGATCGTGCAGGCGCAGGAGCAGGCTGGCACCGTCAAGGTTCTCTCCATGACCAACCAGACCCGCGCCCCCACGGCACCCAACATACCGACCGCGGCCGAGGCGGGCTATCCAGCGCTCACTTTCGATGGGTTGGTCGGCCTGTTCGGGCCGCCCGGCATGTCGGCCGCCTTGCGTGAGCGCATCGCCGCCGATATCCGCGCGGTCGCCGCCGAGCCCGGCATCGAGCCGCGCCTGATCCAGACCGGGCAGATTCTCAATCCCGGCACGCCGGCGGAATTCGGCGCAGCAGTTGAAGAGCAGACCGCCAAGCTTGCCGCTATCGCCCATGCGCTCGACCTCAAGCCTGAGGATTGAGCGCGGCGCGTCTTTGCACTTATTCTCCCGGCATCCGTGGGCGACCTTTTGGGGAAGGCACCTGCGCCAAGTCATAATGAGAGGTGGGCCAAGATGAGGGTTGGGCAATGAGCACGCGTGCGGTCGAGTTCGTAGAGAATTGGGTTAGCGAGAACATCGACGAAGACGACGTCGATCCCGCCGAGATGGAAGAAGAGGCGGCGGCGTTGGCGGCGCGCTGCCTCGAAGAGGCCGTCGCCTCCGGTATCCCGCAGAGCGAGATCGAAGATACTTTCGACGATCTCACAGCGTTCATCGCCGGCGAGATCGAAGAGCTGCACCGGCGGGACGAGCTCGACGAGGACGGCGAGGAATTCGAGGAGGAAGAGGAAGAAGAGGAGTGAGGCGCACCACACTCCGGGCCTGTGGAACGCGCGCGTGATCGCCGCGCGCTCACTCTACCGGGTCCTTATTTCGCTCCTTTGAAATAACGCAAGTCCGGCGGCGGCTGGTTGGGCCGCGTCGGCATCAACAGTCCGTCGGCGCTCAGATAATAGTGCTGATTGCCGATGAACGTCTGCGCGTTGTACTCGGCGCAAATCGATTCGAACCACTCGGGGCGCGGATCATGATTGCGCGTGTAGCGCTTGTCGACCGTCCATGGCCGCGTGAGCGCATGATCGATGACGGTGATCTCGTCATGCAGGATGTCCGGGTTGGACTTGTCGAGGTAGATTCGCTCCTTGAAGATTGACTGATTGTCCTTGTGCATCGGCAGGCCGGTGGCGTCGAACTCCCGCGGCCCCTTGAAGGCGCGCGTCTCGACCTCCAGCACGTTATAACGGCCGTCCCCATTGTCATCGATCCAGCGCCCGATCGAGTATCCGGAGAAGGTCGGCTCGATGTAGTCGGGCCAGTCGCGGCCGTCGGTGTAGACACGGCGCAGCGGATCGTAGTCGGCGATGATGATGTAGGTGGTTTCCGGCGTCACCACGAATTCGAGCGGCCGGAACGCCACCATCTCGAACGGCATGCCTTCCGCGCCGCAGCGCGTATGGTCGAGATCGCCGCCGAGCCCGCCGGCTGCCTGATCGGCGAGACTGGCCTCATGGATCGCCTTGTATTCGGGCGTGAGCGGCGCTTGCTGTCCTCGTCCCCAAGGCTTGGTCTGATCGAATGAGGGCTGGCCGCCGATGCCGGGGACCGCATAGCGCTCCCATTGGCCCTTCAGATTTGGATATTTGGAGTAATCGACGATCTGTGCGCGGGCAGCCGCAACCGAAACCGCTGCGGCAATCGACGCAAAGAAGATTGCGAAAGCTGCTCGAGCAAACATTGTTCTCGCCTCCTCGAGTTCTCGGAGCTTCAATTGCTCTGGCCTTGCGCCTTGAACATGCGCGCCTTGTAATTATCCCAAGGACGGTCTGGTCGTTCCTCCTTGCCGAAGGCGGCGATTTCGGCGTCGTCGAGAACAACGAGCTTGGAGGAGAGCGCCATGGCGGCAGTTTGCGCCCGCGCATCGAGATTGGTGTAAATGGTGCGAACGGTTGCCTCCTTGACCGAGCGACCGACCACCGTCTCGCCGTGCCCGCGCATCAGCACCACCGGATTGTTGCCCAGCTTTTCAGCCAGTGCTTTTCCGAGCATCGAATTGAGCACCAGCATGCCGCGCTCTTGCGCCGAAGGCCCATAGGCGTCACGCACCTCGAACACAGGTGTTTCCTTCGGCAAGAAGCCCGCCTGCGCGGTCACCGGCTTGAGCGGCATCCCGGTCAGGCCGAAGGGCAAGACGGCGAGATCGTGCGTATGGATGACAGACTGCACGTCCGGGCGCGCCTTGTAGACCTCGCAGTGGATATAGCGCTCGCCGTTGAGGCGCGGCGCATTCGGCGTCACCGGCTTGCAGTCGAGGTCGAGCTCGACGATGTCGGCGCGTGACACCAGCGCCGGCGGCATCGCCCGTGGCATGAAGAAATGCGTAGGGTCCGTCACCGAGCGCACGGTCGCGTGCCCGAAGCTGTCGAGGATGCCTTCGTTGGCGAGAATGTGGCTCGCAGTGATGAGGTCCTCGATCTGCGCTTCATTGGTGTCCGCCGCGCTCTGCGCGCGCACAGCCGTCCCCGCCGCCAAGAGCGGCAGCGCCGCAAGCCCCGCCGCAACGAGGCCGGCGCTCAAGAACCCCGCGAAGAGTCTTGTTATGGCAATTCGCTTCATCATGGCACGTCTTTCCCCACCATCATTGGGCGTTTCGGCCCATTGCTTTCTGTTTGACACTTCGTGCCGGAAGCTTCCTGCTGGAGGCTTCCTGCTTGAAGGTTCTCGTTCGAAGCTTCTGCTTTGCCGGCTTCTCGCAGGCCAAGCCGCAACGGCATTCGTTAGTAAGGAGACTAACGATCTAACGGAAGCCTGGCAAGGGGAACCGCGCTACCGTAAAACGCGACCGAATGCCGCCGCGCGGGCTTTTTGCCGGGCATCAACGGGGAGATCGCCCTTGCGCCCGGCGGGCGAGAATGTTAGCTAACGAAAAAACTGGGGTGCTCCATGGGATATCAGACGCTTCTGCTCGAAATCGAAGACGGCATCGGCTGGCTCACGTTAAACCGGCCGGCCAAGAAGAATGCGATGAACCCGCGGCTGCACCTCGACATGGCGGCGGCGCTGGATGATCTGCGCTACAATGCGGACGTGCGGGTCGTGGTCTTGACCGGTGCCGGCAACTCGTTCTGCTCCGGAATGGATCTGAAGGAGTTCTTCACCGATCTCAAGGATCAGCCCGTCGAATACGACCGCATCCTGCGCACGGCCACCGAATGGCGTGGGCGCACCTTGCGCTACTTCCCCAAGCCGACGATCGCGATGGTCAACGGCTATTGCTTCGGTGGCGCTTTCGCCATCGTCGAGGGCTGCGACCTCGCGATCGCGGCCGACGAGGCGACCTTCGGCCTCTCGGAAATCAACTTCAAGCATTTCCCGGGCGGCGCGGTCTCCAAGGCGATGGCCAATCTGATGCGCCCGCGCGACGCGCTCTGGTTCGGCATGCTCGGGCGCCCGTTCGATGGCAAGACCGCGGAGCGCATCGGGCTGGTGAACCTGTCGGTGCCGCTGGCGAAGCTTCGCGAGGAGACCAAGGCAGTGGCGCTGGAGCTTGCATCGAAGGATCCCTGGGCGCTCAAAGCCACCAAGGACGCCTACCGGCATTCGCTGGATATGCCGTGGGAATCGGCCATGAACTATTCGAGCGCCAAGGAAATGGAGCTCGCGCTGCGCCAGAACGATGCCTGGCGCGTCGAGGGAATCGGCGACTTTTTGGCCGGCAAATATCGACCGGGCCTGCCGTCGACGGAAAAAGAAAAGAAGCAGGGCAAGGGCTGAGCATTGACCCGTCTCTCTTTCAGCGAGCTTGCGCCCGGACAGCGTTTCTTAAGCCATCGGCGTACGCTGACGGAGACCGATCATCAGCTCTTCATGATGCTGGTCGGCGACTGGAGCCCCATCCACGCCGATGCGGAATTTGCGCGCGCGACCAGGCTCGGGCAGCGCGTGCTGCACGGCGGGCTCGGCATTGCGCTGACGCTCGGGCTGCAGACATCCGCGCTCGAGTTTGCCGATCCGTTTCTCGGCGCGCTTGGGCTGACCGACTGGAGCTTCAAGGCGCCGCTGTTCGTCGGCGACACTGTGTTCGTCGAGGTCGAGATCACTGAGCGGCAGCCGACCGGCAGCGGTGAGAAATATGTGCTGCGCCGCAAGCTGCGCCTCCTCAAGACCGACAATACGCTCTGCCAGGAAGGCATCGCCTCGGCGCTCCTCGCGATGCCGGCAGCTACGCCGCCGGCGGGAGCGGGACCATGAACATCGCCTCCCTGGTCGAGCGCAATGCGCGCCTGTTCGGAAGCAAGCTGGCATTCGTCGCCGACGAGCAAAAGCTCACGCACGCGGAATTTCGCACGCGCGTGTTCGCCTTCGCCAATGCGCTCGCCGATAGGGGCCTCGGCTTTCAGAGCCGCGTCGCCATCCTGATGCGCAACCGCATCGAATGTCTCGAGGCCATGTTCGGCTGCGGCTCCGCAGGCTTCATCGCGGTGCCCCTCAATTGGCGCCTGGCGGAAGCCGAGCTCGTGAAGATCGTCAAGGACTGCCAGCCGGAGGCGCTGATCTTCGAGCCGGGCTTTGCGGCTGCGGCGGCCGCGCTCATCAATGCCTGTCCGGCGATCCGCTGCCCTGTGGCGGTTGCCGGGCGCCTCGCCGGCTCGGAGAGCTACGAGGACTTGCTGCGCCAGGCCGCAACCAGCCGCCCGGTGGTGCGGGTCGACGACGAGGCAATCGAGTCGCTTGTCTATACAAGCGGCACCACCGGAGATGCCAAGGGCGTGATGCTGAGCCATCGCGCCATTACCGAAGCCGCCCGCGCCGGCTCCTGGGAAGGCGGCGCTTCGCCTACCGATCGGACCTTGATCGTGATGCCGCTGTTCCATGTCGGCGGCAAGATCGAGCAGATGGGATTCTGGCTGGCCGGTGGCACCACCTATCTGCAATCCGCTTTCGATGCCGGCCGGGCACTCGCGCTGATCGACCGGGAGAAGCTCACCGCCGCGCATCTTGCCCCCACCATGATCGCGATGCTGCTCGACCATCCGGACATCGCCGCTGTCGATCACGCCAGCCTGCGCCTGGTGCATTATGCGTCCGCCCCGATGCCAGTCCCGCTGCTGCGGCGGGCGATGGCCACGTTCGGTCCGATCTTCGTGCAGCTCTATGGCATGACCGAATGCGTCCTCGGCACCGTGCTCAAGGCGCATCAGCACGTGCTGGATGGCACGCCCGCAGAGGTGCGCCGCCTTGGCTCGGCCGGTCAGCCCTATCTCGGGGTCGATGTCAGGATCGAGCGCATCGGCGGCGCCGAAGGCGCGGAGGCCGCCCCCGGAGAGCCGGGCGAGATCCTGCTGCGCGGTCCGGCCCTCATGAGCGGATATTGGAATCGCACGGGGGCGACCCTCGAGGCGCTGCGCGGCGGCTATATGCATACCGGCGACATCGGCTACGTGGACGAGGACGGCTTCCTGTTCGTGGTGGACCGCAAGAAGGACATGATCGTCTCCGGAGGCGAGAACATCTATTCCCGCGAGGTCGAGGAAGCGCTCGCGACCCATGCGGCGATCAAGGAGGCGGCGGTGGTCGGCGTTCCCGACCAGACCTGGGGCGAGAGCGTCTTTGCCTTCGTGACCACCGCGCCCGGCGCGACGGTCACGGCCGACGAGCTCATCGCCCACTGCCGTCGCCAGATCGCCAGCTACAAGAAGCCGCGCTTTGTCCGCGTGGTCGAGGCGCTGCCGCGCATTTTCAACGGAAAAGTCGACAAGAAGGCACTTCGTGCCATGGCCATCGAGGAGGCGCGGCAAGCGCTGGTGAATGCCCAATGACTGCAACTGCCCCGAGCTTACGTGACCCCGCTCTGCCGCGTCTGTCGCTTGAGGCCGTGCTGCCGCAGAAGCGCGAGCTTTTCTATGACGGCAGGTGGCTGCCGCCGCGCGGGGGCAAGCGGGTGCAGGTCTTGAGTCCGGGCACGGGCGCACCGATTTGCGAGATCGCGGATGCCGGTGCGGAGGATGTCGACCCCGTCGTTGCCGCGGCGCGCCGCGGCTATCTTGCCTGGCGCGAGGTGCATCCCGCCGAGCGCGCGAGCGTGCTCAGGGAAATCGCCGGCATCCTGCGCCGCCATGCGCGCGAGCTTGCTTTCCTCGATGCCGCCGACAGCGGCAATCCGGTGCGCGAGATGGAATCTGATGCGCTCAATGCCGCGCGGCAGGTCGACTTCTTCGCCGGCCTCGTCACCGAGATGAAGGGTGCTTCCATTCCGATGGGGTCGCAGGCGGTCAATTTCTCCGTGCGGGAGCCGCGCGGCGTCATCGCCCGGATCGTGCCGTTCAATCACCCGTTCATGTTTGCGGCCGGCAAGTCGGCCGCCCCGCTCGCCGCCGGCAATTCGGTCATCGTCAAGCCGCCCGAGCAGGCGCCGCTCTCGGCACTGCGGCTTGCCGAGCTCATCGGTCACCTTTTGCCCGCCGGCGTGTTCAACGTCCTTCCCGGCGGGCGCGAGGTCGGAGCCACGCTCGTGGAGCATCCGGGCGTCGCCATGGTGGCGCTGATCGGCAGCGTGCCGACCGGTCGTGCGGTCATGCGCGCGGCCTCCGCGACGCTCAAACCTACTTTGCTCGAGCTCGGCGGCAAGAACGCACTCATCGCCTTCCCGGACGCCGATTTGGCCAAGGTCGCCAAGGCGATCGTTGCCGGCATGAATTTCACCTGGTGCGGCCAATCCTGCGGCTCGACCAGCCGCGCTTTCGTGCATGCTTCGATCTATGATCGCGTCCTCGCCGAGGTGGCGCGCGAGGTCGCCGCATTTAGGCCGGGCAATCCCACTGACCCGTCGACCACCATGGGGGCGATCATTAGCAAGACCCAGTTCGAGCGGGTCATCTCCTACATCGAGACCGGCAAGCGCGAAGGCGCCCGGCTCGTCCATGGCGGCAAGCGGCCGAGCGCGCCTGAGCTCGCGCAGGGCTGGTTCGTCGAGCCGACAATATTTGCCGACGTCACTCCCGAAATGACCATCGCACGCGAGGAGATCTTCGGACCCGTGCTGTCCATCCTGCGCTGGTCGGACGAAGATGCGATGCTCGGCCAAGTCAACAACACAGAATATGGCTTGACCTGCTCGATCTGGACGAACGATCTCAACCGCGCCCATCGCACTGCGATGCGGGTCGAGGCCGGCTATGTCTGGATCAACCATGTCGGGCAGCATTTGCTCGGGGCGCCCTTCGGGGGCTTCAAGCAATCGGGAATGGGCCGGGAAGAATGCCTGGAGGAGCTCCTTTCCTTCACGCAAGAAAAGAACATCTACGTGAAGATCAATTGAACAAGCCCCGCAACGAGGTCATTCGAAGAGGTCATTCGAGATGCCAAGCTCCCCTGCCCGCAAATCCGTGCTCAATCTCAGCCCGCCCAACGCGAAAAACGCGCAAGGTAGGCCCGACGCCGAGGCCGGCCAGGTCAGAAGCATCGGCCTGGAGCTGCGCCGCACCGATCGCGCAGTCGAAAGCGATCTGCAGGCGCGCCTCGCCTCCATCGGCCTGCAGATCGGGATGTGGCCTTACCTGCGCGCGCTTTGGCACGAGGACGGGTTGACGCAGAGCGAGCTCAGCCGGCGCGTGCGCGCTTCAAAACCCACCACGCTTGCCCAGCTCCGGCGCATGGAGCTGCGCGGGCTCATCCGCTTCGAGCGGCGCAGCCAAGACAAACGCCTCGTAACCGTACGGCTGACCGCGGAAGGCCGTGCGCTCAAGCCGAAATTGCTGCCGATCGCCCGCCTCAACCACAATGCTGCGCTTGCGGGTTTCAAGAAGGCAGAGATCGACTTTCTTTTCCAGGCTTTGCATCGGATCCGGGCGAACGTCACCAAGTACGGGGCGAGCTATTGATCAGAAGCTCAAGAGCGACCAACAAGCCTTCGAGGGCGTAAAGGAGTAGGACGCCATGGCCGGGACCGGAAGCACCGCGCAAGAACAAGCCGCAAAAGAAAAGGCCGCGCCGGAAAAGGTTGCGCCAGGAAATGTCACGCAAGGCCGCCTCGCCGGCGCCAAGGCGCAGAGCTATCTGCGCGCGGTCAACGAGCTGGAGGCGCGCGCGAGCGGCTTCACTGCACGCCTCATGCTGATCACCGATCTCGCCTATCTCATCTGCTCGGCCGAGATGCAGCTGATGCCGCCCGACACCGCCCGGCATCTGGCGGCCGCAGTCCTCGAGATCATCAATCACTTGAGCGAGCGCGACCTCTCGAAGCCTCCGGGCGACATCGTGGCGCAGCGCGAGCGCTGGATTGCGGATCGCGTGTCGAAAACCGACGCCGCGTGGCTGCATCTCGGGCGCAACCGCGGGGAAAGCCTGCGCAATTATTTGCCCCGTCTGTTCTTCCGCCAGGTTCTGCACGCCCAAGGCAAGGAGCTCGCCAACCTGGTGCGCCGCATCGTCGACCGCGCCGGCCCGCTGCTCTCCGCATTGGCCCCGAACTATCACCATCTGCAGCATTCCGGGCTCGCCACTGCGGGGGAATATCTGCTCTCCTGGGCGGTCACCTTCGAGCGGCACATTCAGCGTCTGCAGCAGATTGACCAGCGCCTGGACTATGGCCCGTCGACGTTCGGCGGTCGGCAGCAGACCAATCAGCTGTTCGATGCGGTGAGCAAGCGGCTCGGTTTCAGCCGCCGCGCCCGCTTGCGGCGCGACGGCATCTGGGTGCAGGACCAGTTCAGCGAGCCGTTCTTTGCGCTCGCGCTCATCGCCGTCGACCTCGCCCGTCTGGCACAGGATCTGCGTATCTGGGTGACGCCGGAATTCTCGCTCTTTGATCTTGCCGACGAGCATGCGGGCGGCTCGAGTGCGCTTCCGCACGCCAAGGTGCCGTTCGGCCTGCAGGCGGTGATCGGCGCCGGTGTGATGGCGGCGACGCGGCTGGGCGGCGAGATGGCGGCGTCCTGCGCGGGCCCTTCGGAAGGATCCGAGCCGATCTATTCATCCGGCACGCTCTACCAGACCGCGCTCGACGTCGTCGCCAACACGCGCTTCATGGCCGAGGTGGTCGACAAGGGCACATTCGACACCGAGGAGATGAAGCGAAAGGCGCTGCTCGATTACGCCGGGACCAGCGAAGCGCACGATCGCCTCGTCTACGATTTCGGCGTTCCCTTCCGCACCGGCCACCGCATCCTCGGCGCCATGGTGCGGGCGCATTTCTACAAGGAACCGTTGCCCGATCTGCGCGAGCTGTTGCGCGCCGAAACCGGCCGCGATTTCGACGTCGATCAAAAGGAAATCATGGACATCGTGCTCGGGCGCATCATCTGGCCGACCACGATCGACGAGGAGGGCTTGCGCAAGGTTTGGGCCGAGCTCGATCAAAAGGCGGGCGCCGCCACCGCGGCCTTCGCGGATGAAGGAACGGTCAACCGCGCGCTCGATCGCCTCGTCAGTGACGCGAAAAGCTTCTGCTCCCAACAATAAAAAGCCGTAACAACAACAAGTCGAGGAAGACTGACAGGCGGGAATCTAGGAGGAGTCCATGCGCAAATTTGCTCGGCAATTCTTAGCTGCGGCAGCGCTCGCGATCGCGCCTTTTGCACCCGCGCGCGCTGCCTATCCGGACCACCCGGTGACGATCGTCGTGCCCTATACGCCCGGCGGGACTGTCGATCTTTTCGCCCGCGCCATCGGGCGGGAAATCACCCAGGCGACCGGTCAGCAGGTCGTGATCGACAACCGGCCCGGCGCCGGCGGCAGCATCGGGGCCGAGTTCGTCGCCAAAGCGGCGAACGATGGCTACACGCTGTTGATGTCGACCAACTCGCCGCTCACCACCAATCTCGCCCTCTATCCGTCGCTGCACTACGATACGATGCGCGATTTCGAACCGATCGTCCTGACCGGCGAGAACGGCCTGGTGGTCGTCGCCAATCCGTCGCTTCCGGTCAAGACTTTCGCCGACCTCATCGCGCTCGCCAAGAAGAAGCCCGGCTCGATCTCGGCCGGCACCTCCGGCAACGGCACCACCGCACATATCTCGCTCGCGCAGATCAACAAGCGCGCCGGCGTCGACATAACGCATGTGCCTTATAACGGCGGGGTTCCGAGCCTCACCGCAGCCATGTCGGGCGAGGTGCAGATCACGCTGACCGACATCGTCCCTGCCCTGCCGCTCATCAAGGACGGGCGCCTAAAGGTGCTGGCCACCACCAGCGAGCACCGGCCGCAGGTCGCGCCCGACATCCCGACCATCGCCGAATCCGGCTATCCGGGATTCAACATCGTGGCGTGGAACGGCCTGCTCGCCCCCAAGGGCACCTCTGCCGAGATTGTCAAATGGTGGAACGGCCAGATCAACCGCATTCTGCAAATCCCCGACGTGCGCAAGCAGATCATCTCCATCGGCATTGATCCGCTTGGTGGGACCACTGAGGCCTTCACCGATCTCCTAAAGGCCGACATTCCGCGCTGGAGGGCCATGGTGAAGGACGCCGGGGTGAAGCTCGAATAGGCAAGTCTAGCGGAAGCACACCCGCCAAGGCGGAGCCGTCCGCTGCGTCAAGAATCCGAACGCATCATGAGCCCGACCCTATTGCGCAATACCGACTTCATCGGCGGCCTCATCACGCTGGCGCTCGCCGCCGGCGTGCTGGCCGAAAGCTCGCAATATGGGCGCGGGACCATTCTGCGCATGGGGCCCGGCTACTTCCCGACTTTGCTCGGGATATTGCTTCTCGTGTTGGGCGTACTGCTGACTTTGCGCGGTCTGCGGCGGCAGGGCGAGCCCGTCGTCATGCCGGCCTGGCGCCCGATCCTCTTCATCTCGGCGGCGCTCGGCCTGTTTGCTTACCTGTTGCCAACATTCGGTCTCCTGCCCGCGATTCCGGCGCTTGTTGTGGTCAGCTCCTGCGCGGCTCCGGTGCGGCGTCCGGTGACAATCGCCGTCATGGCGGTGGGCTTGACCGCTTTTGCCTACGTGGTGTTCGTGCGCCTCCTGTCGCTGCACATCGATCTATTGCGGTGGTGAGCCGTGGAGCTGATCGATCATCTTGCGCTCGGTTGGCAGGAAGCCGGTAGCTGGCAGAACTTGTTCTACTGCTTCCTCGGCGTCACGCTCGGCAATCTGCTCGGCGTGCTGCCGGGCGTCGGCTCGGTCGCCGCCGTGTCGATCCTGTTGCCGGTGACTTACTACGTGCCGCCGGCGACCGGCCTCATCATGCTCGCCGGCCTCTACTACGGGGCGGTCTACGGCGCAGTGACCGGTGCGATCCTCTTGAATATTCCGCACACCGTCTCGGCGATCGAGTGCCTGGATGGCTATCCGATGGCGCAGAAGGGCCGCGCCGGCGTCGCCCTGTTCATGACCACCATGGCTTCGCTGTGCGGCAGCCTGGTCGGGATCGTGGTGCTCGCGCTGTTCGCGCCGCCGCTTGCTGCAGTCGCGCTGACGTTCCAATCGCCGGAATATTTCGCACTGGTCGTGCTCGGCATGACGGGCGCCGCCGTGCTCGCACACAGCTCGCCGATCAGATCATTCATTTCCGTCATCCTTGGCATGCTGATCGGGCTCGTCGGCATCGACGCCACCTCAGGCGTCGCCCGCTTCACGTTCGGACTGTCGACCCTGCTCGACGGGATCAGCATCGGGGTCATCGCCATGGGCCTGTTCGGCATCAGCGAGATCATGATCAATGCCGGCATGGTGACCTCGCCGACGGTGCGTCCATCAAGCATCACCTGGCGCTCCCTGCTCCCATCACGCGAGGAGCTCAAGCTTTCGTGGCGGGCGATCCTGCGCGGCACGAGCATCGGGGCGGGGCTTGGGCTCCTGCCGGGCGCCGGACCGGTGCTCGCCTCGATCATGGGCTATGCGGTCGAGAAGCAGGTGGCGAAAGAGCCTGTCCGCTTCGGTCAAGGCGCGATCGAAGGCGTGGTGGCGCCAGAAGCCGCCGCCAATGCGGCCTGCCAGACCGGCTTTGTTCCCACACTCACACTCGGCATTCCGGCCGACCCGATCATGGCGGTGATGTTGGCAGCGTTGACCGTGAAGGGCATATCGGCGGGTCCGGGATTCATCACCTCGCACCCGGATCTGTTCTGGGGGCTCTTGGTCAGCTTCATCATCGGCAACGTCCTCTTGGTCATCTGGCATGTGCCGTTTATCGGGCTCTGGGTGCGGCTACTCTCCATCCCGTTTCACTATCTGTTTCCCGCCGTGCTCGTCTTCATGTGCATCGGCGTCTACAGCATCCGACAATCAGCGGACGACGTTCTCATGATGCTGTTCTTCGGCGCGGTCGGCTATTTGATGCGCTTGTTGAAATTCTCGCCGGCGCCGCTCCTGATCGGCCTCGTGCTCGGCCCCGCCATGGAGCAGCATTTGCGGCGCTCTCTCATCGTGTCGCACGGCGATCCGATGATCTTCATCACGCGACCGGTTAGCGCCAGCATATTGGTGGCGGCCGCCCTCGTCCTCGCCTGGACCCTCTACAAGAGCTTCGCCCCGGGGCGCGCCCAGATGCGCGAGAGCCGTGTCGCGCCGGTGGCGGGCCATTCAAGCAGCTGAGACGAAAGCGGGGCAACAACCGAGCCAACCAGGGAGTGGACGCAAATGACCAAACAAATGGCAAATGGCCTCAAGCTTATGGCGGGAGCGCTCGCCATGATGGCGCTGGCGGCGCAAGCGCACGCGCAGACGCCGGCAGGCGACACCAACGAGGCGCGGATCGAGGATCTCATCACCGCAAGCCACATTCTTGCCAATGAGGGCATTCTCGACAGCTTCGGGCACGCCACCGTGCGCTCGGTGACCGACCCGACCCATTTCTTCATGCCACGGGCGATGCCGCCGGCGCTGGTGTCGCGCGCCGACATCGTCGAGCTCGATCTCGACTGCAAGCCGGTGACCCCCAATGCGCCGCGCCTCAACGGCGAGCGCTATATCCACTGCGAGATCTACAAGGCGCGCCCCGACGTGCAGTCCGTCATCCACACGCACGACCTTGCGGTCATTCCGTTCGGCCTGACCGGCACCACGCTCAAGCCGGTGGTGGCGCAGGCCGGCTTCCTGCCAAAGGAGACGCCGCTGTTCGAGGTGCGCGACGCCTACGGTCCCAACGCCAAGGAGCGCGGCATGCTGGTGCTCAATTCGATGCTCGGCAAGGCACTGGCGGAAAAGCTGGGCAACAATCCGGTGGTGCTGATGCGCGGCCATGGGGAGACCGTGGTCGGCCGCTCCGTCAAGGAGGCAACCGTGCGCACCCTCTACACCAATATCGATGCCCGCGCGCAAGCCGCCGCAACCGCCATGGGGCCTAAGATCGTTTCGCTCGACGACGCCGAGCTCGCCACCAATGCGCGCGAGAACTTCGACGCCGACCGCCCCTGGGAGAACTACCGCCAGCGGATGCTGAAGGCGCAAGGCGCGCAACACTAGCGCATGTTCCGATCAAAAAGACCAACTCCAGTCGTCACCCGCGGGCATAGCCCGTCGAAGACGGGCGTAAGACGCCCTGATGACCCGCGGGTCCATCTTTTTCGCAAGAAGATGGATGGCCGGGTCAAGCCAGGTCAAGCCCGGCAATGACGCTGAAGTGGATCAATTCGACCGGGAACCGCCTTGAACATGCCTGAATGGGTTCGACTTACGTCCCTCTGAGTCATGCCCGCGCTCGTCGCCGGCATCCACGCCTTCCCTGCTTGACTTCAGAGCGACAAGACGTGGATGGCCGAGGCAAGCCCGGCCATGACTCGCAAGGCTTGTATGGGTCGCAGGACAAAGCTTTCTTGCTCTGCAGCCATTAGTACGCTAACTATCTACGTTAGGACGCTAACTAAGTGAGCGGGAGAATTCGGATGCGGTTGAAGCCGTCGCTGACCCTGGAAGACGCGAAGATGATGGCGCTCGCGTGCAATGAGGCGGCGCGCCAGATCGGCAAGCAAGGAACCATCGTCATTGTCGATTCCGGCGGCCACCAGATCTATCTCGAGCGCCCCGACCACCAGTCGCCCAACAGCGTCGAGGTCGCGACCATGAAGGCGCGCACCGCGGCGTTCCGCGAGCGACCGAGCTCGAACCTCGAGGAACGCGTCAAGGAAAGGCCGGGCTGGCTCATGTTCCCGCACGCCCTGCCGATGTCAGGCGGCGTGCCGCTGTTTCACGGCAAGGAATGCGTCGGCGGCATCGCGGTGTCCGGCATCGCCGAAGATGACGAGAGAGTCGCCATCGCGGGTGCCAACGCGCTAACGGCCGCAGCCCAGAAGACCGGCGCATAAAACTTTCAGAGAACCCAATCCCCGCAAGGAGCAGCAAATGAACGATACACCAGCCTTCCGCCGCACCCGCGTTGCCTTCGTGATCGGCGACTATCCGCCTGACGAGCTCAAGCGCCGCGCCGACTGTGCGCTCTCCTACTCTTCGCCGGAGGTCGAGGTCGGCATTGTGCGGGTCAAGGCGAGCCCTTATTTCATCGGCAATGCGCCTGACCTTCTGGGCCTCGCGGTACCCCCCTTCATCGATGCATTCTGCGAAGCCCAGAAACAGGGCTATGATGCGGTGGTTCCGCTCGGCACGCTCGATCTCGGCGTCGATGCAGGGCGGTCCGCGGTCGACATACCGGTCGTCGGCCCGAGCGAGTCGATGCTCCATATCGCCTCGATGCTGGGACGCCGCTTCGGCATCATGATGTATCACGACTTCGTGCTGCCGCTCGGCTATCGTATGGTCGAGCGCTTCAACATGATGCACAAGGTGGTCGGCTGGGGAACCTGCGGATTCGAGCTGCCCGACATCATTGCCAACCGCGACCGCGTGGTGAACACATTCGTCGACACGGCGCGCGACCTCGTCAAGAAGGGCGCCGACGTGATCCTGCCGATGGGCATCACCCAATGCCCGGTGCACATCAAGCCCGACTTCCTGATGAAGGAGCTGGGCGTTCCGGTTGTCGAAGGTTTCGGCGCGCCGATTCGGCTTGCCCACATGCTGGTCCACCTCAAGCTCAACTACAGCCGCACCTATTGGCCGAAGTCGCCGCTGCACGACGCCAAGTTGAAGTGACGGTCTCGTTCCGGACGTCCATCCGTTTCTCATTTTGGCGCCTTCGCCGGCCAGGCGGAGGCGTCATTTTCGTTTCGAGCCCGCGCATAACCTGGCATGGCCCGCAGAGCCTCAGGAAACTCCCATGCGCTGGTGGCGTTGATGATTGGAGGAGGGGGAGAGTTCTGACGCGAGCCGGAGCCAAAAGATGCACAGACGCGATTTTGTCCTCACCGCGGGGCTTGCCGCGACAGTCGCAGCAACGATCCGCGCCTCCTTGGCGCAGGAAGCAGACGGCCCGGCGACGCGAGATGGCGTGCTGGCGACGCAGCGCATGCGCCGTTCCGCACGCGCCTTCCTGGCGAGCCTCTCCGATGAGCAACGTCGGACGGTCATTTTTCCGCTCAACGCGGGGGAGCGCACGCAGTGGAGCAACTTGCCGGTCGCCAACGTGCCGCGCGTCGGCCTGAGCATGGGCGATCTCGATGACCGCGGCCGGCGCGAGGTGCATGCGCTCTTGCGCGCTTCGGCATCGAGCCAGGGCTACCTCAAGATGGCTGCGATCATGCAGCATGATGATCTGCTCAGAGCTTCGGAGCTCGCTTATCTCGCGCACAATCCGCCCAAGCCAAAGGCCGGGCGCCAATCTGTCGAGAGCATGGGGTCCGGCAATTACTGGATCGCTTTTTTCGGCGATCCGACTGCCGACGAACCGTGGGGCTGGCTCTTCACCGGCCATCACCTGGGCGCGACGTTCACGGTCGCGGGAGGCAGTGTGGCGTTCCTGCCGCTATTTGTCGGCGCCGATCCCAACCAGATCGAGGATGGCCCCTACGTGGGCACGCAGGTCCTGAGCCACGAGGCGCGGCGCGGCTTCGAGTTGTTGCATGCCCTCAACGATACCCAGCGCGCCACCGCGGTCGTGTCGCCCGACACCATCGATATGGCCGGCGTCGGCCGCGAGAATTCATTGACCCGGTTCGAGGGGCTGCCCGCAAGCGCGCTCGACACCGATCAGCAGCGGCTGCTTTGGGCGTTGGTCGAAGAATATGTGCGGAACACCGACTTTGCCGCTGCGGACGCGCAGATCGAAGCCATCAAATCGGCCGGAATCGACAAGCTCTTTTTCTCCTGGCGCGGCCCGGTCGATGACCCGACTGCGCCCTTTTACTATCGCGTGCACGGCCCTCGCATCCTCATCGAATATGCGGTGCAGGAGCCTAACCATATTCACACCATTACTCGCGATCCCAGTAACGATTACGGAACCGACTGGCTCGGGATCCACTATCAGGAGCACGCCTATGGCGGCGGAAAGCGCCCGACCTGAATCTCTCCGGGGCAGAAGCCGCGCCACGATCTCGGGCCGGTAGCGCCCGCGGGTGAGGGCGTGTTAGCCTTGCTCTCGGGCGCCGCGCGAGGCGCCTTCGCCTTCGCATGAGATAAATCGGACAAGCAAGAAATCGCTCTGCGCTGATGCCGGGAGGACATCCATGCCGCATGCTTTTGAGAGGTGCGCGGCGGGCGCAGCGGCGCTCGCATCCGCCCTGATGTTGAGCCTTGCCGCCGCCCACGCATTCGATGAATCGAAATATCCGGACTTCAATGGCCAATGGAAACGGCCGCCTGGAGTCTCCAACCAGTACGACACCAGCAAGCCGCGCACCGCCGAGGAGCCGCCGCTGACGCCGGAGTACCAGGCGCTGTTCGAAGCCAATCTCAAGGACCAGGCTGCCGGCGGACAGGGCAGCGACCCGACCTACACGTGCATCCCGGACGGCATGCCGCGCGCCATGAACGTGATCTTTCCGATGGAGATCGTGGTCACGCCCAAGACCACCTACGTGATGATCGAGTATCTCACCATGCTGCGCCGGATCTATACCGATGGGCGTGACTGGCCCAAGGACTTCGAGCCGAGCTTCATGGGCTATTCGATCGGTCAATGGACCGACGCGGATGCGAGCGGCCGTTATCAGGCGCTCGAGGTCGAAACGCGCCTGCTCAAGGGCCCGCGGGCCTACGATTTCAGCGGCATTCCGCTGCATGCCGACAATGAGACTATAGTCAAGGAGCGCATCTATCTCGACAAAACCAATCGCGATATCCTGCACGACGAGATCACGACCTACGACCACGCGCTCACCCATCCGTGGAAGGTGGTGAAGAACTATGTCCGCGAGCCGCATCCGATCTGGTTCGAATCGGATTGCGCCGAGGGCAACGAGCACGTGAAGATCGGCAAGGAAAACTATATGGTAAGCGCCGACGGCTATCTGATGCCGGCCAAGAAGGGGCAGAAGCCCCCGGACCTGCGCTACTTCAAGGACGATAAAAAATGAACATACGCCCGGCGGCTTGGATCACTGAAGAATCGAGCCCTGAGAGTTGGCTTGGGGAAAGACACATCGCCGGCGTGGTGACGGCGGTGAGCGTGAGCACCTCGCACACCTTCACCAAGCCCAATGCCGGCGCCATACGGCTTGTCGCCGGGCTCGGGGTCGAGGGCGACGCCCATCTGGGGGTCACCGTCAAGCATCGCACGCTGGTGCGCTCGGATCCCACTCGCCTGAACAATCGCCAAGTGCACCTGATGCATGCCGAGCTGCACGAGGAGCTGCGCGATTCCGGCTTTGCGGTCGAGGCCGGGACCATCGGCGAGAACATCACGACCCGGGGCATCTACCTGCTCGGCCTGCCGACCGGCACGCGGCTCTACGTCGGCAAAGAGGCGGTGGTCGAGGTCACCGGCCTGCGCAACCCCTGCCGGCAGCTCGACGCCTATGCGGCCGGCTTGACCCAGGCCCTGCTCGGCCATGACGAGGCCGGCAACCTCATCCGCAAGGCCGGGATAATGTCGATCGTGCTCGCGGGTGGCGAAGTGCGGCCAGGCGATGCCATCGCGGTCGAATTGCCGCCGCTCCCACACCAGCCGCTGCCGCGGGTGTGAGCGATCGGTATTATCTTACCGCCACTTTGGCAGTTCGAACTCGATTTCTGTCCAGTGAATCAAAGGGCACCCCGTCGCATAAGCAGGAAGCGCACCTTTGATTGACTGCACCCTGCAAATCAGTGCATTGCCGAAATTGAAACTAGAGACCTGCGCCTAAACCCTGCCTAAGGCGGGCCGCACGGCCGCTTCCTCTCGCAACACCTCCACAAGCCGCGCCGCACCGATCTGCGGATCGCCCACATTCTCAATCACGACGTCGGGCGAGAAATCGTCCGCCAAAGCGCGTTCGAGCCGCACTGCCATGCCGCGGTCGTCTTCCCGCCCGCGCCCGGCGAGACGCGCGATCAATATCTCTTTGGGCGCAGTGACCAGCACCACGACCACTTTGGCATAGCGTTCGCGCAGCTCGCCCACCACGGCGCGCGAGACGTTGCATATGACGGTGCGGCCGGCCGAAAGGTCGGCGTCGATCTCAGCCGGCAGCGCGTATTTGAGACCATGCGCGTCCCAGGAGAATGCGTAGTGCCCCCGCGACCGCGCGGCTTCGAATTCTGCAGGTGAAACGCAGTCATGTTCTTCAGCGATCGAGGACGCGCGTGTAATGACCCGGCGCGGAAAGACGATGCGCGAATTATCCGTGCACTCAGCGCGGGCAAGCGCGATCAGCGTATCCTTGCCGGCGCCGCTTGGTCCTACCACTGCGACCAGCGTCCCAGGACCGATGCGCGCCGCAACGGCTTCACTCATGCGACATGCTCAAGCGACACGTTCGCCGCTGCGCCACACCGCGCGCACCACCGGGATATCGCGAGCCAAGCACACACGCAACAAATCGGCCCGCCTACCGACCGCGATCTCGCCGCGATCATCGAGCCCTACGGCCTCAGCCGGCGTCCGCGTCACCGTTTGGATGGCTTCCGGCAAACTGATTGCCGGCACGACTTGCGGCAGGCGGAAAGCCGCCATCAACAGGCTCGCCGGCATGTAATCCGAGGAAAGGACATCAAGCAGACCTTCGCGCGCGAGCTCCGCGGTGCCGACATTGCCCGAATGGGAGCTGCCGCGCACCAGATTGGGCGCCCCCATGAGCACGCGGATTCCGGCCGCATGCGACGCGCGCGCAGCTTCGAGCGTGGTCGGGAACTCGGCGATCGCGACCTGATCGGCGATCGACTGCTCGACATGGTCCAGCGTGGTATCGTCGTGGCTCGCAAGCCGCGCGCCGCGTACGCGCGCGAGCTCGACAATGGCGCGGTAGTTGGCGGCGGAATGACGCTCCGCAAAGGCGCTGCGCTGCGCGAACAGCACGTCGAGCTCGGCGTCGGTCAGTCCGCCGCTCTTGCTGCGATAGTAGGTGCGCAGCTTCTCGGGATCGCGGAATTGCCGCTGACCGGGCGTGTGATCCATCAGCGAAACGAGCCGCACCTCCGGCCGATCGATCAGCGCCTCGACCTCCGTCACCACATCCGGCATCGGCACCTCGCAGCGCAGATGCAGGTAGTGCGAGCAGCGCAACATGTCGGCGTCACGCGCCGTCGCGATCGCACCGGCCAATACCGAGGCTTCGCCCCCGACCTCGTCCACGCCCTCCTCGCGCCAGACGCGGAGCGAATCGAGCACGGTGGTGATGCCGCAGGCGGCAAGCTGCGCATCATAGGAGACAACCGCAGCGACCGGGTCCCAATAGACCTTTGGGCGCGGCATGTAGTGCGCCTCGATATGATCGGTGTGCAGCTCGATGAGGCCCGGAATGATGAAGTCGCCGGCTACATCCAGCGCGCTTTTTGGCGCGCGCCCCTCGCCGTATTCAGCGATGACGCCGCCTTCGACCGCGATAAAGCCGGGTTCGATAACGCGGTCGGCCAGCACCAGGCGGGCGTTGGTCAAAACGACTGACTGGGAGAGATGCTTATCCATCAGGCAAGCTTCAGGCGGCCGGGGCAAAGCGGGTGACATCGATCTCGACATCGGCGATTGCGCGCCGAACCTCATCGTCATGCACGATGGCGACGATGGCGGTGCCGCGGCGCTTCTTTTCCTCGATCAGCTCGACCACGGTCGCGCGGTTTGCCGCATCGAGGGAAGCGGTCGGCTCATCGAGCAAGAGCAGCGGTCGGTAATCGAGAAAGCCGCGCGCAATATTCACGCGCTGCTGCTCACCTCCCGAGAAAGTCGCGGGCGGGACCTGCCAGAGTCGCTCCGGAATGCACAGGCGCTGCAGCAGCGCTGCCGCATTTGCGCGCGCGGCTTCCCGCTCCAAGGATTTCGCGCCGGCGGCTTCAGCCACCACATCGAGCGCCGCGACGCGCGGCACCGCGCGCAGGAACTGGCTCACATAGCCCATCACGGTGCGGCGGAGCGCGAGAATCCGCCGCGGCTCCGCCTGCGCGACGTCAATCACGTGCTCTCCATCGCGCACACGGATCTCACCGGCGTCGCAACGATAATTGCCGAAGATAATCTTGAGGATCGAGGATTTGCCGGCGCCCGAGGGTCCCGCCAGAACCACGCATTGGCCTGGTGCGACCGAAAATTCCACCCCACTGACGACCGGCAGATTCAAGCTTCCCTGCAGATGCATGGTGAAGCTCTTTGCGGCATTGCGCAGCTCGAGCACTGGGGTTGCGGAGAACGACATCGGGCTTTCTCAGGCCGGCAGAATGGAGGACACGAGCAGCTGGGTATAGGGCTCGCGCGGATCATCAAGCACCTGATCGGTCAGACCTTGCTCGATCACCTCGCCGGCCTTCATGACCATGATCCGGTGCGACAGCAGGCGCGCAACCGCAAGATCATGCGTCACGATCAGCACTGCGAGATTGAGCTCGGTGACCAGGCCGCGCAGGAGATCAAGCAGGCGCGCCTGCACCGATGCATCGAGCCCGCCGGTCGGCTCGTCCATGAACACGAGCCGGGGCGCAGTCACGAGATTGCGGGCGATCTGCAGGCGCTGGCGCATGCCGCCCGAATACGTGCGCGGCGGGTCGTCGATCCGCCCGCGATCGATCTCCACACGGTCGAGCCATTCGGCCGCAGTGCCGCGAATGCGCGAATAGTTGCGCCAGCCGACGGTCATCAGGCGCTCGCCCACATTACCGCCGGCGGAGACCGACATGCGCAGGCCGAGCGCAGGATCCTGGTGCACATAGCCCCAGTCGGTGCGGAACAGGAAGCGACGCTCGGCTTCGCCCATCTCGCCGAGATCCCGCAGCACGCCATCACGGGTGCGATACGCGATGCGGCCGGCATCGGCGGCAAGCTGGCCGGAGAGGAGCTGGAGCAGCGTAGTCTTGCCCGAGCCCGATTCGCCGACGATGGCCAGCACCTCGCCTTCGTATAGTGAAAAGGAGATATCGCGGCAGCCAAGCTGGCGGCCGTACCACTTGGCCACCCCTTGCGCAACGAGCAGCGGCGCTTCGTCCGCGATCATCGCTGCCCCCGCTCGAGATTGACCCGGAAGCTGAAGCCGTGGCGCTCGAAGCCGAGCTGCTCGTAGAAGGCGTGCGCACGCACGCGCTTGGCGTTGGAGGAGAGCACCAGCTTGTAGCAGTCCTTTTCGCGGCAGCGTTCCATTGCGAATTGCATCATGACGCGGCCAATACCACTGCTCTGCCGCGCCGGCGCGACCACAACATCCTCCACGATACCGGACGGAGACCCGAGATGACCGAGATTGTCCATGACCAGCAGCGCAAATGTGCCAATCACCTCGCCGGCCTGCTCCGCCACATAGAGCGTGTAGTCCGGATAGCGGGCGAAGCGCTCGAACAGGCTCACTGCCTCTTCAACAGGAAGCACCTTGCCGTCGTCGAGATCAGGCTGCGCGTAGAGCGCGAGCACCGCCGGAATATCGGCTGCGGTCGCCGCGCGCACCAGAACATCAACGCGGTCAGGCATGCGGCGCCTCCTCGGCAGCCGGTCTCGCGCCGGCACTCTCACGCCTCGCCGCGCAGTAGTCTGTATCAGAGCACAGGAACATGCGGCCGCCGCGATCGTCGGTGATCACCTCGTCGAGGAAGCTCTCCTTCGAACCGCACAGGGCGCAGGTCGCATCGTGTCGGTAGGGCGCGAAAGGGTGATCCTCGAAATCGAGCGACACCACCTGAGTGTGCGGGGGGATTGCGTAGATGCGCTTCTCGCGGCCCGCGCCGAAGAGCTGCAAGGCGGCGCAATCATTCATCTTCGGATTGTCGAATTTCGGCGTCGGCGAGGGATCGGTCATGTAGCGGCCGTCGACCTTGACCGGATACGCGTAGGTGGTGGCGATGTGACCGTGCCGCGCAATGTCCTCATAAAGCTTCACATGCATGATCCCGTAGTCGGCGAGCGCGTGCATGCGCCGGGTCTCGGTCTCGCGCGGCTCCAGGAACCGCAACGGCTCGGGGATAGGAACTTGAAACACCAGCACCTGTCCGTCCTTGAGCGGCGTCTCGGGGATGCGGTGGCGCGTTTGGATGACGGTTGCTTCGTCGGTGCGGGTCGTGGTCCTCACGCCGGCGGTCTTGGCAAAGAACTTGCGGATCGACACCGCATTGGTGGTGTCGTCGGAACCCTGGTCGATGACCTTGAGCACGTCGTCCGGCCCGAGAATCGACGCCGTGACCTGAACGCCGCCGGTGCCCCAGCCATACGGCATCGGCATTTCCCGGCTTGCAAACGGCACCTGATAGCCCGGGATCGCGATCGCTTTGAGGATCGCGCGTCGAATCATGCGCTTGGTCTGCTCGTCCAAATAAGCAAAGTTGTAGGCGCTCATTCGGCCGCCTCCGCAACTGCCCGTCTGGCACCCGCGGTAGCTGCAAACTCCTCGCGTAGCCTGCGCACCAGGCCGAGCTCGGCCTGGAAATCGACGTAATGAGGCAGCTTCAGGTGCTCGACGAACCCGGTCGCCTGCACGTTGTCGGAATGCATCAGCACGAATTCCTCGTCCTGTGCCGGTGCCTTGACTTCCTCGCCGAGCTCGCGGGCCCGCAGCGCCCGGTCGACCAGCGCCATGGCGATCGCCTTGCGCTCGCTTTGCCCGAAAGCGAGCCCGTAGCCGCGGGTAAACCGCGGCGCCTCGTTGGCGGTGCCGGCGAATTGATTGATCATCTGGCATTCGGTCACCGCGATGCGACCAAGCGGCACCGCAAAGCCGACCTCTTCGGCAAAGAATTCGACCTCGACCTCGCCGAAGCGGATCTCGCCGGCGAACGGATGCGTGCGGCCATAACCGCGCTGCGTCGAGTAACCGAGCGCAAGCAGAAAGCCTTCGTCGGCGCGAGCAAGATTCTGCAGCCGCAGATCGCGATCGGCCGGGAGCGCTAGCGGTTCGCGGGTAAGATCGCTGACGCTTCGATCAGGCTTGGGGCCCGGCGAAGCCTCGATCAGATCGTCGGCACTGAGCAGATCGGTGACGCGCGGCATCGCCGCCGCATCCGAGGCAACCAGGCGCGGCGCCTGTGGAACCTCTCCGTCGGCCATCAGGCCGGGATCGAGCAGGCGATGCGTATAGTCGAATGTGGGCCCCAACACCTGCCCGCCGGGGAGATCCTTGAAAGTCGCCGAGATGCGCCGCGCGATCTCCATCGCGCCCGTATCGACAGGCTCGCTGGCGCCGAAGCGCTCCGCGGTGGTGCGGAAGGCACGCAGCAGGAAGATCGCTTCGATCAGATCGCCGCGCGCCTGCTTGATGGCGAGCGCCGCGAGCTCGCGGTCGTAGAGTGAGCCTTCGCTCATCACCCGATCGACCGCCAACGCCAGCTGCTCGGATATTTGTTTGGTCGAGATCTCCGGTACTGCCGGATCGCCGCGCCGTTCCTGTGCGAGGAGCGCATGGGCATTCTCGATCGCGCGTTCGCCGCCTTTGACCGCCACATACATGGATCAGCTTCCCTTGACTCGGATAGAGCGCGGTAGGGCCGCGGCGGCGTCGCCACTCACGAAAATGAGATCCACTCCGAGCGGGAACTTGTCCCGGTTGGCAACGAGCCGCGCGCGGAAATCAACCGGAAGCGGCGTTGCCGAGAAGCGTCGCGAACCCGGAATGCCAGGACCGGAAAATGTGAGCGACGCGTCTTCCGGGAAGCTTGCCACCTGCAGCACCAATGTCGCGGAACGATCCGGATATTCGAGCGACCCCTGGGAGAACGCGTCGAAGGACGGCATCGCGGCGGGATCGGAAATAAAGGCGAAGCTCGCGGACGCGGCATCGGCGGCAAGCCGCGCACCGGTATGGAAGGCGAGCCAAGCCGCAACCGCGCCGTCCGCAGCAAGCGGCGCATCGAGCCAGAACGGGGTTTCGTAATCGAGCAAGGTTAGCGCGACCGCTGCGGCCGTCGGGGTGATCGGCGGCGGAGGGCAAAGCTCAACCGAAAGCGGTCGCCACAAAGCTGGACGCGCCATCCCCTCCATGACGGTGCGGAACACCGCTTGGCTCGCCAGGGGCGGATCATCGAATGCGGGTGCCAGCATCATTCATCCTCGCCGCGCACCAGCGTCAAGAAATCGACGCGGGTCGCCGCCGCCTCCCCGCGCTTCTCAGCGCGCTGGCGTTCGAGCCTCGCTTTGATCGGCGCCAGCACGAGCTGCTCGACCGCCGCGCGGTCCTGATCACGCTGCCACAGCGCATCGCAGACTGCGGCAAGCCGCGCCTTCGTCTGATCGCGGCCAAGCAAATAGGAGAAGCCGACCTCGCCCGATTCGATCCGCACGGTCGCCCGCGTAACGGTGGCCTCGCCGAGATTGAAAGGCGCACCGTTGCCCCCGATGCGCCCGCGCAGCATGACGAGCCCGGTCGCCGCAGGGCGTAGCTCGACATAGCGCAAGGAATCGGCGACGGCCGCAAGGCCGGCAGCGATCTCGGCGGTTTCCGCCTCTGCGAGCAACGCCATGGCAGCGCGGCGTCCTGCGGTATCCGGTGCCGGTGCGGCACCGGCAGGCGATGAAGCTGCGGACATGATGAAAATGCGGCTTGGCGTCGGCCGCCAAGTTGTCTATATCACTAGACAACACACTAGCCTCCCTTGAACGCGATTTCAATGACGCTGTGATGACGAATCCCCCCTCTCTTCCCTCCGCCGCAAGCGGTGGAGGGTTAGGGTGGGGCAAGTGCCGAGATGACGATGAGGGAAGGTTCATGAGGCCCCTGCGCCGCGAAGCAAGCGAGCTTGCGCCCGGCGTCACGCTCTGGCGCCGCATTGCCGACGAGATTGAGCAGGCGATCGCACTCGGCACCCACAAGGCTGGCGCGCGCTTGCCGGGTGAGGTCGACATCGCCGCACAATTCGGCGTCAACCGGCACACGGTGCGGCATGCGCTCGCCGAGCTCGCCCGCCGCGGGCTCGTGCGCGCGACCCGCGGAAGCGGCACTTATGTGGAGCCGGCGCGGCTCACCTATCCGATCCGCGCGCGCACGCGCTTTTCGGAAATCGTCGGCTCGGCCGGGCGCGATCCCGGCGGCCGCCTGATCGGTCACGGCATCGAGGCGGCAACCCCGGATATCGCCCGCAGGCTCGACCTCAAAGCCGGCGATTCCGTCGTGCGCTTGGATATCCTGCGCAGCGCCGACGGATTGCCGCTCTGTTCCACCACCAGCTGGCTGCCGGCCAAATACGCGCCCGACGCGGCGCGGGTCTTTCGCGCACGACGGTCAATCACCGCCACGCTCGCCCATTTCGGCATCAGGGACTACCGCCGGCAATCGACCCACATCACCGCTGGCGCTGCCGACGCGGTCGATGCCGATCGGCTGCAGCTCAGCCCCGGGCGCGCCATCCTGATCGTCGACAGCATCAACGTCACCGTGAGCGGCACCCCGGTGCTGACCAACCGATCCCGCTTCGCGGCCGATCGAGTCGAGCTGGTGGTGGAGAGTTAGCGCGTGTTCGAGTCGGTCCGATCCAGTTCCGCGTCATTGCCGGGCCTGACCGGCCTGACCCGGCAATCCATCTTCTTGCGAGAAAGATGGACCCGCGAGTCATCAGGGTGTCTTACGCCGGTCTTCGACGGGCTATGCCCGCGGGTGGCGACTGGGCAGGTGTTCAGGTCACTTCTGCTGATTGAAATAGCGCAGATCGGGCGGTGCCTGCCCCTTCTTGGTGGGCATCAGGTAACCATCCGCGCTGCGCGTGTAGTTCTCCTTGCCGATCATCAGGTTGACGTTGCTTTCGACGCAGAACGTTTCCGGCCATTGCGCGTTCGGATCCTTGTTGTGGACGTATTTGCGGTCGACGCTCCACGGCCGCGTCAGCGCGTGATCGATGACCGTGACCTCATCGTGCATGATGTTCGGATCATTATTGTCGAGATGAAAGTGCTCGATGAAGATCGACTGGTTGTCGCGGGCGAGCGGCAGTCCGCTCGCATCGAAGGCGCGAGGCCCCTTGAACGGACCGCGGGTCTCGACCTCGAGCACGCTGTAGCGCCCGCTGAAATCCGGGTCGAGCCAACGGCCGATGGAATAACCCTGGTAGGTCGGCTCGATCTCGGCCGGAAAGTCGCGCCCATCGGTGAAGATGCGGCGATGCTGGTCGACGCCGCCGCCGACCAGCAGGTAAGTGGTCTCCGGCGTGATGATGATCTCGTCCGCGCCGAAATACATCATGCGCGGCATGCCGCCCGGATAGCACAGCGCCGGCGGATAGTTGCCGAGCCCGCCCTTGGCTTGATCGGCGAGGCTCTCCTCGAAGACCTTCTGGTATTCCGGCGTGAGCGGCGCCTGTTGGCCACGTCCCCACAACTTGGTCTGATCGAAGGCGCCCTGGCCGCCGACGCCCGGCTCGAAATAGCGCAGCCATTGCCCCTTCCAGTTGGGATATTCGGCCGCGGCAGCACCCCCGATGGTGAATGCCAGCACTGCAGCCGCCAGCGCAATCGTGGCAATCGCGTTTCGCTCCCGCATCGTTCACCTCCCTGCCTGTCCGGTCGCTCTCTTCCTCGCGTCCGGTCGGGCTGCAAGCCTAGCATGGAGCCGCCGGACGCAATGCCGCGTCATCGCTTTGTCATTCAAACGTCGTTCCTGCCGCAACAGGCCCTGGGCACACACCGATGCCGATGCTCTCCATCACACCGCTAATCGACCCGAGCGCCGAGCTGCACGACTGCGAGCTCGGCGCCTATTGCGAGGTTGGGGCGCGCACCCACCTGCTCGAGGTCGAGCTGGGCGACTATTCCTACATCGTCAACGACAGCGACGTCGCCTATACGGTGATCGGCAAATTCTGCTCCATCGCGGCGATGACGCGGATCAATCCCGGCAACCATCCGATGCAGCGCGCCAGCCAATCGCATTTCATTTATCGGGCGAGCACGTATTTTGCCGGGGCCGAGGATGACGCGGACTTTTTCGCCTGGCGGCGCTCGCATGCCGTCAAGATCGGGCATGATGTCTGGATCGGCCATGGCGCTATTGTGCTGCCTGGCCGCGCGATCGGCACCGGCGCGGTCATTGCCGCGGGCGCGGTGGTCACCAGGGACGTGCCGCCCTATGCGATCGTGGCCGGCAATCCGGCACGTCTCATCCGCCCGCGGTTTCCGCCAGCGATCGCTGATCGCCTGCAGCGCCTCGCCTGGTGGGACTGGTGCCACGAGCGGCTGCATACGGCGCTACCGGATTTCCGGAAGCTTCCGGTCGAAGCTTTTCTCGAACGGTACGAGGTCGTGGGCGCGATATGACGGCGATCAGTGAAGCAACAAGACAGCGCGCCGAGCGGACGCGGGCGATGGACCTGCGCATTGAGGGCGGGCGCGTCCTCATCGGCGAGCGCCTGGAGGATGCATGTCTCGATGTCTCTTCCGCAGACGGCGTGATCGGTGCGATCGACAGCGAAGCCCCGGCGCGGCGGCGCCTGGATGCCGAGGGCCTGCTCGTGCTTCCCGGCATTGTCGACATCCACGGCGATGCGTTCGAACGGCAAATGATGCCGCGGCCCGGCGTCCATTTCCCTATGGACATCGCGCTGCGCGACAGCGATCGACAGGCGGTGGCGAACGGCATCACCACGGTGTTCCACGGCGTCACGTGGTCGTGGGAGCCGGGCCTGCGCGGCCCGGAGAATGCGCGTACCATCCTGGAGCACATCGAGCAGCTGCGGCAGAGCCTCGGCGCCGACACGCGTTTTCACTTGCGGCATGAGACCTTCAATCTCGACGCCGAGCCGGAAATCCTGAACTGGCTGTCGGACCGCCGCATCGATCTACTCGCTTTCAACGATCATATGTTGCTCGCGGACGAGGCTTCCCTGAGGCCAAAGAAGCTCGGCCCAATGGTCGAGCGGTCCGGGCTCTCCCGCGAGGCCTTCCTCGGCCTGGCCGAGCGCGTGCGCAGCCGTGCCAGCGAGGTTCCGGCCTCGATCGAGCGGATGGCGCGGGCGGCGATTGCACACGGCGTCCCACTGCTGTCGCACGATGATGCAAGCCCCGATCAGCGGCGCTGGTTTCGAGCGCGCGGCTGCCGTCTCGCGGAATTCCCGACCACGGTCGAGACCGCGCAGGAGGCAGCATCGCAGGGCGACGACATTGTGCTCGGCGCTCCCAACGTGGTGCGCGGCGGCAGCCATACCGGCTGGATCGACGCCAAGGACATGATCCGGCGCGGTTTCTGCTCGGTGCTCGCTTCCGACTATTATTATCCGGCGCAACTCCTTGCGGCTTTCCGCCTAACGAAAGAGGACGTGCTGCCGCTAGCGGCCGCCTGGGCGCTCATCTCCGCAACGCCCGCCAAAGCGGCCCAGCTTGATGACCGTGGCAGCATTGCCAAAGGGCGGCGCGCCGATCTCATTTTGGTCGAAGCGCAGGACGAGCGGCCGCGCGTGGTTGCCACTATTGTCGCCGGCCGCATCGTGCATCTCACCGAAGCCGATCGCATCGCATCGACTTGAAGCAAGGATGCGCTTTGGTGGAGGGCCCGCGCTTTGCCATCTATTTCGTGCCGGCCGCGGGCACCGTATTTTATCGCTTCGGCGCATCGGTGCTGGGCTACGACTGCTACACGGGCGAAGCGGTCGCGCGTCCGCGCGCGATCGACCTGCCGGAATCAGACTGGGCGGCGCTGACAGCCGAGCCTGCCACTTACGGCTTTCATGCCACCCTCAAGGCGCCGTTCCGGCTGCGCGGCGACTTCGAACCGGAAGACATTCGCGCGCGCCTGCAAACACTCGCTGCATCGATCCCGGTGATCCACTTCGCGGGAGCCGTGCAATTGATCGCCGGATTCGTTGCGGTGGTACCGGTAGCTCCCTTGCCCGCTATTGATCGCCTCGCGGCCGACTGCGTCACGGCGTTCGATCACTTTCGCTTGCCGGCTACCGAAGCCGAGCGGAACCGCCGGCTTGCGGCCGGCCTGAGCCCGCGCCAGACCGAGCATCTCGACCGCTGGGGATATCCTTATGTGTTCGAGGAGTTTCGCTTTCACATGACGCTGACGGGTCGGCTCGATCCCGAGCGGCGCGAGGCTATCCACGCGCGCCTGCAGTGCGAATTTGCCCGCCAATGCGGAGCTGACGCGATCCAAATCGACCGCATTGCGCTGGTGCGCCAGGCTGAGCCGCGCGCGCGATTCCGTGTCGTAAGCCAGGTTCGGTTGACGCGGAATTCAGCAGGATAGCCTGCGGCACCTATTCGTAGGTCGCAAGCGGCATTCATCCCGCTGTCACAAACGTCACATAGGCTTTTTTGAACTTTGGAGACGCAAGGCTCACCTGCCCGCGGAGCGTTCGGTTGACCGCCTCACATCGGGTTGGGCACGCACAACGTCTTGCGTCTTGCTGAATTTTGCGTTCGCCGATTTGCGTCGCCGTCAGCCGCCCCAAACATGACCGGAGGTTTCGAATGAACGGGCAATCTCATCGGATCGTTTCCGTTCGCACTTGGTCCGCAGCCGCCATGGCGTTCGCGGTCGTCCTCGCAAGCCCGCCAGGTGCAGCGCGTGCGGATGACTGCCCCAACGGCGGTACCTTGCGTTTCGGCGTCGAGCCTTACGACACAGCGGCGCGCCTCGTACCGATCTACCAAAAGGTCGGCAAATTGATCGGCGACAAGCTCGGCTGCAAGGTCGAAGTCTATGTGGCGACGGCGTACAACGCCGAGATCGAAGCCATGCGCAACGGCAAGCTCGAAGTGGGTGAGTTCGGTCCGCTCGGCTATGTGCTGGCGCATCAGGTCGCGAAGGCCGAGGCGGTCGGCGCGTTCGGCACCGCGGACGGCAAGCCGGATACTTATTGGGCGAGCCTCGTCACCTATCCGTCGTCCGGGATCAAAACAATCGCGGATATCCGTGGGCATTCCTTCGCGTTCTCGGATCCGGCTTCAACCTCGGGCCATTTGTTCCCGGCCTACGCGCTGCGCAAGGCCGGCATCGATCCGGAAAAGGACATCAAGGCGATCTTCGCCGGCAGCCACACCGCCTCATTCGAGGCCATCTACAATCACAAGGTCGACGCCGGCGAGTTGAACAGCGAGGAAGTGGAGTCGGCGAAACAGCGCGGACATTACAAGGACGGCGATCTGGTCTTTCTGTGGAAATCCGACCCGATCCCGACCGATCCGTTCGCCGTGCGGGCCGATCTGCCCGCACCCTTCAAGCAGAAGCTTGCGAACGTGCTGCAGCATCTCGACCTGACGAGCCTCGACCCGAACGATCGCAAGATCATGGTCGGCCAAGAAATCACCCAGCTCGTTCCGGCTTCCGACGGGCTCTACGACGGCATCCGCGATCTGGTGAAAACGTTGAACATCGATCTGGCGAAGCTTTAGGGCATGATCCCGATAATTTTCCTGCCTTGCGAAAGCCAGGGTGGATGACGGCTTTCGGAAAGATCATGCTCCACCAAAAATGTAGAGCGGAATGATTGATTCGCCGAAAGATCATCCTACTCTGGCGATTCGGGAAGCCAACTCGATGCTGCGTGTCCGCGGCCTCTCGCTGCGCTACCCGAACGGTACTCTCGCGCTGACCGATTTCGAGCTGACGCTTGCGGCGGGCGAATTCGCGGTGGTGCTGGGCGGCAACGGCAGCGGCAAGACGACGCTGCTGCGCTGCATCGCCAGAACCGTTAAGCCGAGCGCCGGCGAGGTCTGGCTCGGTGACATCGACCTCAGCGTGCTGGACGGTGAGAAGCTGCGCCGGGCGCGCTTGGCGTTGGCCATGATCTGTCAGCATGCGAGCCTGGTCCGCCGCAGGAGCGTGCTGGCGAACGTCGCCACCGGGACGCTTGGACGACATCGAACGTTGTGGACGGCGCTCGGCGGCTTGCCGGCCGCGGAGCTCGAGGCGGCGCGCGGCCACCTGGCTGAAGTCGGCCTGGCGGATCTGGCCGAGCGGCGCGCCGGCACGCTCTCGGGTGGTCAGGCCCAACGCGTCTCCATCGCGCGCGCGCTTGCCCAACGGCCGCGCGTGCTGCTCGCCGACGAACCGGTTGCAAGCCTTGATCCGGAGGCCGCCGAGGACATCATGCGCTTGCTGCAGCGGCTGGCGCGCACGGAGCGGATCGCCGTGCTTTGCGTGCTGCACCAGGTCGAGCTGGCCTACGCCTATGCGGACCGTGTGATTGGCATTCGAGCAGGACGCATCGCCTTCGATCTGCCGAAGAGCCAACTGTCGCGCGAGGCGGTGCATCGGCTCTATCTCCCGGCCGCGGCATGAAAGCCGACCTTGCGCCGCGCGGGCTCGGTCGCCCCACCATGACGAACTCATGGGGCCGGGCGCTGGCGATCGCGCTTTATTTCGCCGCCGCGCTGCTGGTCGTCGCCATCGTGGCTCAGGCGCTCATCGTCGTCGAGGCGCGGCCGCAAGATCTCATTACCGGAATCCACGGCATGGCCGATATCATCCGCCGCTCCATGCCGCCGGATTTCTCCCGCTTTCCCTCGACGCTGTGGCCGACCCTGCAGACCGTCGACATCGCACTGTTCGGGACCGCCATCGGCATCGTTATCGCTCTGCCGCTCGCTCTGCTCGCGGCCGTCAATATGACGCCCTCGCGTTATGCCTATTACGGCGCACGCGGCATCATCGGTTTCACCCGGGCCGTGCCGGATCTGGTGTGGGCGCTGTTGTTCGTCACGGCTGTTGGGCTCGGGCCCTTTCCGGGAGGCCTGGCTCTGGGCGTACATTCGGTCGGCATGCTCGGCCGGCTATTCGCAGAAACCATCGAGCAAATGGATATGGCGCCCATCCAGGCCCTGGAGCTCACCGGCGCGCGTCGCGTCCAGGTGTTCACCCACGGCATCATTCCGACGATCCTGCCCTCGCTGCTCGGGATCAGCCTCTATCGCCTGGACGAAAACATCCGCTCGTCGCTGGTGCTCGGCTTCGTTGGCGCGGGCGGCATCGGTTTTCAGCTGCTTACGGCCATGAATCTGTTCCAGTATCAGGAAGTGTCCCTGCTGCTCATCATCATTTTCGTCATCGTGCTTGGTGCGGAACGAATATCGGCCGCGCTGCGCGAGCGTCTGGCCTGACGAGCTTGCCTGCGGGGCGCAGATCTCGGCGGCCTTCTCGGGGCTCGACGCTCCCGGAAGGCGGAAGGTCAGCGTGCCTGCCTTTTCAACACATCCTCGGGATTGCGAAGAAATTGCACAGCCTGAAAAATGAGATCGCATTGAATGGAAACATGGCCAGCGAATAGTGACCGCAATCCAGCTCCCGCCAGACGCATTGGCCTCCTGCTTGCCGCAATTCCCGAACAAACCTCGCGGTGAGTTGCGGCAGCACGACCCGATCTCTGCGACCGGACAGAATCAAGCTGCGATGACCGGGCCTCGCCAGCAACTTCGCAAACGTCCCCGTGCTGATAATGCCCCAGACCTGCTGCAGCTCGCCCAATGTCATATTCGCGGCCGCCAATCCTGCGCGAATGTGGCGGGTCGCTCGTCCGCTCCAGACCACTTCAGCGAAATCGCCGGCAGTAAGGATCAAGGCCGAGGCTGATACACGCGAATCGTGTGCGGCCACCAGCCCGCCGACACACGAGCCAAGGCTCAGACCGATCAGGCCCAGCCTCTCATGTCCCCTCGCCTCGAGCCAATCGAACACTGCGCTTGTGTCGAGGACAGCCTGCCGCACCGACCTGATCGTTCTCCCCAGATTGGCACTGAGGAAATAGTCGGAAAACGTTGCGCTCGGCCGGCTTCGCCAGCCGTGATAGGGCAAGGTCACCTCAACGACAGTGAATCCAAGTCTCCTCAGGTGGCGTGAGAATGCTTGGTAAGCCCACAATGCAGCATTCCAGTGCGGCAGGACCACCACCGCACCACGTCGTTTCCGCGACTCATAAACTCGCGCATAGACCGTGTTGTTGGCGGCTGTTTCCGTGACAATCGAGCTTGGAAACGCAAGAAGGCCATCCGCGAACCGGAAGTTGTAGGCGCAATTTGCCGGCCTGGAATAGAGCTCGGCGGAGCTCGCCACCCTTTTGTTCGCAGCCCTTGCCAGGTCCGCAACACCTGCACCGTCACCCAGCTCACGGAAGGCCAGCGATGCGGCAACTGACAGGGGTTCGACTATTTTCTTATTCTCGTCTTCGGCCGCTTGGCGCTCGTCCCAGCGGTCCAACCAACTCCCCAACATCCCCGTCACTCCCCTACCACCCCACGACAGACCGGGCGGAGGATCTTCTATTCCTTCGGCGGAATGATTGCGGCGACGAGCGAATGGCCAATCAGAGCAAGCAATCCCGCGCCGGTCCGATACCCGCTATAGTTGCACGGCGCGGAAGCGATTCGCAATGACATTATTTCAATCTTCAGCTTCGTGTGTGTCGACCTTCGCCGATGCGAGGCGCGATCTTGATGATCATCGCATACGCACCGCTTGCCCGCCTGTCGCTTCACGGCGGCACGCCGGCAGCGTCGAGCAATCTGAAGTGTCTGTCGCCGGCGCGGAGATTTCCATCCCGAGGCCAGCCTCGCGGCCCCTCGAAACAATGCCGCTTGACGGGGTTAGGGTTCGACGGCAGACACACGAGCGTACATGGATCAAACATCGAGACTGAGCATCTGGAACTTGGAATGAAGGCGGGCCTGACCGGAAAGACCGCATTGGTAACTGGGTCGAGCCGAGGCATCGGCCGCGGCATCGCGCTGGCGCTCGCCGCAGCAGGCTGCAACACGGTGCTGACCGGCCGTGATGCTGCAGCGCTTGCGGAGGTCGCCGCGGTTGCTGAAAGCAAGGGCGTCAAGGCCCAGGTGGTGGCGCTCGATCTCCGCGCCGCGGATGCCGCCGCCACCCTGATCGCGGCGGCGCGCGATGCCTTTGGCAGCCTTGATATTCTCGTCAACAATGCCGGCTCGACCAAGCGCGGCGATTTCTTTGCACTCAGCGACGCCGATTGGCAGGACGGATTTGCACTCAAGTTCTTTGCCCACGTGCGGCTCGCGCGCGCGGCCTGGCCGCTGCTCAAGGAGCGCAGTGGATCGCTTGTGACGATCGGAGGCACGAGCGGGCGCAAACCGCAGGCGAGCTTTACGATCGGCAGCTCGGTCAATGCCGCTTGTGCGGCCTTCACCAAGGCGCTCGCCGATCTCGGTAAGCGGGACGGCGTGCAGGTCAATTGCATCCATCCGAGCCTGGTCGATACCGACCGGCAAGGGCGCCGTATCGAAGCGGAGATGAAGCGGACCGGTCAGGGCGAAGCCGCCGTCCGCGCAGAGTTTTGTCGCGAAGCCGGAATCACACGCTTCGGCACCCCGCAGGACGTCGCCGCACTCGTCTGCTTCATGGTATCAAAGAATGGAAGCTGGCTGCACGGCGCGACCATCGATCTCGACGGCGGCGAAATTCCGGTACTTTGAGGCGTCCGCCAGGCCGAACCTTTTCCTTGCCAGCCCCCTGCTCTTCGAGCCTTGCTTGTGCTTGAATGCACGCCTTCGTTTGTTGATACGAAAGTTCTTCATGTTGCGAAACACGGGAAGGAACCCCCTGATGAAACAGAACCTCAAGCTCGCGCTTGTTCTCTTGGCCGGCGTTGCGCTCGGCGGGGCTGGCGCGACCGCGATCCATGCACAGCAACCAAAGCCGGCGCCCGGTTATGTGGTGGCCGAGGTCGAGGTCAACGACAATGACACGTTCCAGAAATATGCCTCGCAGGTTCCCGGCACGCTGGCACCGTTTGGTGGCAAATACGTGATCCGCGCCGGCAAGGTCACGCCGCTCCCGGGTGAAGGAGATCCACCGAAGGGACGCTTCATCGTCATCGGCTTCGACAGCGTCGAGAAGGCGAAAGCCTGGGAAGATTCACCGGCCTACGAGGCGATCAAGCCGCTCCGGCACGCCTCGGCCAAGAGCCGCGTCTTCATCATTGAGGGTCCGCCCGCGCAGTAGGTTAGCTTGTCTTCTCAAGCTGCCGCTGCCGTCGATTCCTTGAGCGCGCCGCGCACCGGGCGCGCCTCCTCTCCCCGCTTGCGGGGAGAGGGTTGGGGTGAGGGGTAGCTTGAGGTTTGAGGATCGGGATTTCGGCCTGTTGGCAATGCCCCCTCACCCGGATCGCGTTGCGATCCGACCTTTCTCACCAGGGAGAGATGAAGAGAGGCACAACCCCAGCCCGATCGACTACTTCGTCGCCTTCTGCAGATAAGCAATGAGGTCGGCGCGATCGCCAGCATCCGGCATGCCAGCAAATGGCATGCGATTGCCTGGCACTTCCTTCTGCGGATCAGCAATGAAGCTGTCGAGCGTCTGCTGCGTCCAGGTGATACCGCTTCGTTTCATGGCCGGCGAATAGCGGAAATCCGCGATCTCCCCGGCCTTGCGACCGAACAGGCCGAACAGGCTCGGTCCCACATTGTTCACGCCACGCTCGGTGGTATGGCAGGTGGCGCATTCCTCGAAGCGCTTTTCGCCGCGTGCCGGATCTCCATCGGCACGCGCCGCACCGTTGATAATCACAATCGACAGAACGCCGAGCAACAAACCGCTGCGCATGGGACCTCCGCTCATGCCGATACCAGCGGGCCGGGATTCTTGAGATAGCGATTCTTGATTGCGTCCGCCGTCCAATAGGACAGCGCGCCGACCGGCCCGGTCGGATTGTAGGAAGAATTGTGCGGGAACACGCAGGCGCCGACCACGAACAGATTGTGACAGTCCCAGCTCTGCAGATATTTGTTGAGCACGCTCTCGCGCGGATTGGTGCCCATGATTGCGCCGCCGGTATTGTGCGTGCTCTGATATGGCACGACCGTCCACGGCTCGGTTCGCGCACTCGCCGGGTTGAGCGCGGTTGGGTTCATCGAGCGCGCGATCGCATTGACCACGTCGGCGGCGTGGCGGCCCATCTTGTGCTCGTTCTCCTTGTAGTCGAAGGTCATGCGCATCAAGGGCTGGCCGAACGCATTGCGATAGGTCGGATCGAGATCGAGGTAGTTGTAGCGGTTCGCCATTACGCTGCCGCTCGCCCCGATATTCATTGCGGTCTGATAATACTTCGCGGTCGCCGCCTTCCAGGCCTTTCCCCATTGCGGCGTGCCGTTGGGGACCGGGCGGTAACCGATCGGCAAGGGCGTATTGAATCCGGCACCGATATTGTAGCCGCCGACGAAGCCATGCGGCCCGCGGTCGAAGTCAAGATTGATGTTGTAGTCGTCGATGGTGACGTTGGAGCCGCCGGCGCTCATGAACGGATTGAAGTGCCGGCCCTCGAAGAACAGGGTAGCGCCGGCGCCGGTCTGGTAGCAGTAGTTCTTGCCTACCACGCCCTTCTGCGCCGCCGGGTCGTAAGGCTCGCCGATGCCGGAGAGAAGCAAAAGGTGCACGTTGTTGAGCGCATAAGCGCACAGCAGCACGATGCCGGCCGGTTGCTCGTATTCCTCGCCGGTGAGCAGGTTGGTGTAGGTCACCCCGGTGACCTTCTTGCCGTCAGAGTCCTTGAGCACTTTGGTGACCCAGGAGTTGGTGCGCAGCTCGAAATTCTCCTTGCGCAGGGCAATCGGTATCACGGCCACGTGCGGGCTGCCTTTGGCATTCGCCTCGCAGCCGAAGCGCTGGCAGAAGCCGCAATATTGGCAGGCCCCGAATGTGGCCCCATCCGGGTTGGTATAGGCGCGCGAGGCATTGGCGGTCGGCCGCGGGAACGGGTGATACCCGGCATTCTTCGCCGCCTTCGCGAACATTTCGCTCGACAGGATCGTGGTGAGAGGGGGCAGCGGATAGTCGCGGTTGCGCGGGGCTTCGAACGGGTTGCCGCCTTCCTGGATCTGGCCGCGCAGATTTCCGGCCTTGCCGGAGATCGCGGCCGTATACTCGAACCGGTCGTAATACGGCTCGAGCTCCTCGTAGCTGATGCCCCAGTCCTGGATGGTCATGTCGCCCGGGATGAAGCTCTTGCCGTAGCGCTGCTCGCAGAGCGAGCGCACCTTGAATTCCATGTCGGTCCAGCGCCAAGTGTGACCGCTCCAGTGCACGCCGGAGCCGCCGACGCCATCGCCGGGCAGGAACGAACCGAGCCGCCGCATCGGCAGCGCCTCCTGGGTCGGCTCGTTGCGCACCGTGAGCGTGTCGCGCGCCGTATTCATCATCAGGTCGTGGCGCACCACGTAGCGCAGCTCGTCGCGGATACCGGGCAAGGCGTAATCTTCCGCGGTCGTACGCATCTCGCCGCGCTCGAGCGCCACAACCTTGAGACCCGCCTTGGCGAGCTCGAGCGAAAGAATGCCGCCGGTCCAACCGAGGCCAACGACCACGACATCGACGTCTTTGAGCTTCGTGACCATGTCGACCTCCCGTCAGCTCATGTCCGCGATACTGAGCGGATTCGTGGGGAACGGCTTGTCGAGGTATTTGGCAACGTTCTCGCGATTGACCTCGATCACGCCCGGGAAGTTGATCAGCTTCCAGCCGGCCTTGTTGCGGTTTCCCCCATAGATCGGGTCGGAGAACATGCCTTCCATCACGGTCTGATAGACCGTGGTCCAGAACACCCGTGCCGGCGGTCCGCTGTCGAAATTGACCTTGCCCGCGGAGAGGCCGATCAGCACTTCCTCGCGTTCTTTCTCGTCAAGGCGATCAAACGACTTGCTGTAGGTCTTGCGGCAATAGGCATTGGTCGCTTCGATGCCGGCGCGATAGAGCTCGGCGGGCGTGAGCGGAAGCTGATAGCCCTGGCTCGGCACTCCCTTCTTCCACGGGCCCTGCATGTAAAGGCGATCTCCCTTGCCCCAGCTGCCGGCGAGCGCTCGATCGATGTAGATGTTGATGCCGATATCAGTGCCTTTGGGGGAAAGCTCGTCGGCCGGTATCATGTGGTCGACGAGCGCCTCCACGAACGCCGCCTCCTCGATGTTGAGGAAGGCGTAGCCGGGCGACGCGGGGACAGTCACGGTTTGCGCCTGCGCCGGTGCGGTCAGCTCGAGGTTTGTGGTTGTGCTGACGGCAGCTGCGCCGCCCACGACCGCGCCTTTGAGAAAGTCGCGGCGGCCGAGCCCAGCCTCTCCGGCCTGATCTTTGCTGCGATCGTCCATCTGCTCCTCCTTGTTCCGGGTTCGATAGGTCGGCCCGGCAAGCGTTTCCCGGAGCACAAAATGCGCTTTTAGGAGGGCAGCGGCAAGACCACCTTCGGCAACCCCCGACTGGCTGAGCGGCGCCAAGACGGTGTAACGTCCTACGTCGTAACGTCTCACGTCGTCCGCGATTACCGCGCATGCAAGCCGCGGCCAAAACAACAAAAGCCGTTAAGAACTATTGGGGAGGAGTCTGATGTCCCGCTACGTGATGGCCGCGCTCGCGCTGGCCGCGATGCTGGCGATGCCGCAGGGCGTACGTGCCTTCGATGAAAGCCGATATCCGGATTGGTCCGGGCAATGGAGCCGCGTGCCCGACGGAGCACCGCCGCGCTACGATCCGACCAAGCCCCTGCGCAAGCAGGAAGCCCCGCAGAAGGCTGAATACGAAGTCCTGCACCAGGCCAGCATGGCGGATCAGGATGCCGGCGGACTCGGCGCCGACACCGCCTATCACTGCCTGCCGCACGGTATGCCGCGGCAGATGGCAGGCGTCTCGCCGATGGAATTCCTCATCTCGCCGGGCGTGACCCACGTATTGTACGAGGTCATGAACATCACGACGCGGCGCATCTATACCGACGGACGCGACTGGCCCAAGGATGCGCAGCCGACCTATGCGGGTTATTCGCTCGGACACTGGATCGATTCAACCGGCAGCGGCCGCTACGACACACTCGAGGTGGAGACGAGGTTTCTGCGCGGTCCACGCGTCCTGGATCAGAGCGGTCTGCAGACCGCTGCAGATGATGACGGTGCGGTGAAGGAGCGCATTTATCTCGACCCAGCCGATCCGGAGATTCTGCACGATGCCATCACCACGTTCGACAATTCCTTCACGCGGCCGTGGTCGGTGCTCAAGAGCTATCGCCGCGCCAAGAACGTGATCTGGACAGAGGACAGCTGTATCGAAGGCAACCCGCACATCTTCATCGGCAAGGATGTGTATTTCATCAGTGCCGACGGCGCCCTGATGCCGGTGAAGAAAGGACAAGCTCCACCGAGCTTGAAGTATTTCGAAAAGAAGTAGCGGCTGCGACGGAATTATTTCGCCAGGGGTCGTCCCGGCCGAGCAAAGCGAGAGCCGGGATCCATACGCCGCGCGAGAGGGCCGCAGCGGTCTGGATCCCTGCTTTCGCACTGCTTTCGCTAAGGACGACGCGGCGTGGCTAGTACCCACTTTTCTTTGTGGGTGAGTCATGATTCAAGATCGGGATGATTCCCGACGCAAGAGAGGTTCGGCTCAAGCCGAAGATACGCAAGGTGCTTGAGGCGCGCTGCCGAGCGCTGAGCACCCCGCAAAGCGAG
>DATGLV010000024.1:0-677497 GCA_035293945.1 Xanthobacteraceae bacterium
AAATCAATCGCCTGCCGCCATCCTGCCATGGCAAAACTCCTCGTCTCGTCAATCACAGACGAGGAATCCACCAAGATTCTTCCGGTTCCATCCGGCTTCGCTTACCAAGAGAATCCGGATTCATGGAATCGGTCGTCTAGCGCATGTTCCGATCGAAAAGACTCACTCCAGTCGTCCCCCGCGGGCATTAGCCCGTCGAAGACGGGCGTAAGACGCCCTGATGACCCGCGGGTCCATCTTTTTCGCAAGAAGATGGATTGCCGGGTCAAGCCGGTCAAGCCGGTCAAGCCCGGCAATGACGCTGAAGTGGATCAATTCGACCGGGAACCGCCTTAGGCGCGCCGTTCGGCGACTCCGTTCCGTCAGGTCGCAGCGGCAGCACCATTGCGATTCATCGTCCGCATTCCCCCCGCGCGCAAGCCGGTGATTTTCGCGACGGCTGGATGGTATCCATCGACCGTTGCGCGTGCTCCGAATTTGGACTTTTCCCTGGCAACCAAGAGATTCCATATCTTCGCTCCGCTTCCGCCATTTTTTTGTCCCGCCGCGCGGCGGATGTTTGCCGGTACGGTTTTCGCGATGGGGGAAGGGTCATGGCTAAGCCTGCAGTGGTATTGATCGGCGCCGACAAGGGCGGGGTCGGCAAGACAACGGTCGCGCGCACTCTGCTCGACTATTTCGCGGCTCATCAAATCGAGGTGCGCGCCTTCGACACCGAAGTGCCGAGGGGCACGCTCAAGCGCTTTCATCCCGAGCGCACCGAGGTCGTCGATATCAATCTGGTGCCTGACCAGATGAAGATCTTCGACACGCTGCAGGACGGCGACGCTTCCGTCACCTTGATCGATGTTCGCGCCGGCCTGATGTCACCGACCCTCAAGGCGTTACGCGACATCGGCTTCATTGAGGCGGCCAAGAAAGGCCAGCTCACCTTTGCGGTGTTCCATATTCTGGGCCCCTCCATCGCTTCGCTGGACGAGATCGCGGAGACCGCCGCCTATCTCGGCGATGCCAAGTATTTCATGGTGAAGAACTTCATCAATAACACCCATTTCTTCGAGTGGGACGAGGCGACCCACAGCGCCTATTTCAACCGGATCAAGGATGCGGTGGAGATCAAGATCCCCAAGCTCAGCGAGATGGCGACCGAGCAGGTCGAGCTCGCTTCGGTGCCGTTCGTGACTTTCATCGCCAACAAGAAGCGCAACGGAGAGCCGGCTGCCAACTCATTTGTGCTGCGCGGCTATGTGCGGCATTGGCTCGGAAATATCTGGGCCGAATACGACCGCATCGGGGTGACGCAGATCGTGCGGCCGAAGGAGGCGGAAGAGCCGGTGGCAAGGCCGCGTCCGGTGATGCGCATCGCCGAAGCCTCCTGAGCAAGGAGCCTGGCCGGTGCGGCCGTGCCGATCTCGTCCCTGAAGACGTCTGCGGAGGCCGGTCCGGTGCGGCCGGTCGAGACCAATGGCGGTGCGTCCCGCCGCATCACTCCGCTCTATGTCGTCTGCTCGCCTCAGCGCGGGGTCGGCAAGACCCTGCTGGCACGCTTGTTGAGCGAATTCTATTTGATGGATGGGCGGCAGCTGGCGGCCTTCGATCTCGCGGACGAAGAGCCCCAATTGGCGGATTTCCTGCCCGCCTGCACTCGCATCATCGATATCGATGATGCGAGCGGGCAAATGGCCTTGTTCGATCGCATTCTTGCCGATGGCGAGAGCGTCAAGGTGATCGATGTCAGCCGACGCAAGTTCAAGGATTTCTTCACCATCGCCGACCGGATCGGCTTCTTCGAAGAGGCTCGTGCGCAAGCAATCGAGCCGTTGATCCTGTTCGTGATCGATTCGGGCCCGAAGTCGGTCAATGCTTACGCGATCCTGCGCCGCTGGGTCGCCGCGGCATCGCTGCTGCCGGTGCGAAATCATCTGGTCGCGCGCGGCATCCCCTGGTCGGAGCAGTTCCGCAACCGCAGCGCCGTGCCGGTGTCGCTCGATATTCCGCTCTTGAGCGGTGCGCTGAGGCCCCTGATCGAGCAGCCCGCCTTCTCTTTCGGCAAGTTCTGGGCGGCGCCGCCGACGACGCTCCCGCCGCGCCTCGATGACGAATTGCGGGCCTGGATCAAACGCGTCTTCGTGCAATTTCGTGAGATCGAGCTCTGGCTCATGTGTGAGGAGATATTGTCGGTGCTGAAATAGGTTTCCGGACCGCGTTTGCTCGTGCGGGCTTAACGTCCGGCAACGACCGCGGGTTAATGGTGCATGTCACATTTGTGACGCATCTGGTGAATCGCACATTAAGTGCCACGGTTACGGATGCGTCAGCAAAAACGGGCGATGTGAAAGAAGTGCCGTGTTTATGCGGGTTTCGGCATTACACAGCCTCACCAAACAATTAAATCGCGCTTAGGTCTCATTTTACCATCCCACCAGAAGCGGCTGTCGGCGCAACAAACTGATTCAAATTTTCATGAAATGGTCTCAGCCGTCAAATGGCGGCGAAGCAATGCCGGCCATCACAATGGGGATGTATCATGAGAGTGATGACAGGACTCGGGCTGCTGGCTGGCTTTGCGTGTCTCGCCGGGCCGGCCGTTGCGACGACCACGCAGTCGAACTTTGCGGTCAACCTGACTATTCAGGCCCAGTGCGTGATCAACAACACTGCGGCCTTGAACTTCGGCACGGCTGGTGTGCTGGGCGGTTCCGGCGGAACGACCAATACGGACGCCTCGACCTCGATCACGGTCCAGTGCACCAATACTACACCGTTCAACATCGGCTTGGATGCGGGCACGACAACGGGCGCAAGCACCACCACGCGCAAGCTGCTCAACCAGGCGCAAGGATCGACTGCCACCGTGAACTACACGCTCTGGCAGGACAGCGGTCACGGCACCAACTGGGGCAACCAGGTTGGAACGGACACGGTGAGCAGCACCGGCACCGGCGCGCCGGTGGTATTCAACGTCTACGGACGCATCCCACCGCAGACGACACCCGCGCCGGGTACGTACGCGGATCTCATCACCGTGACCGTCACATATTGATGCGAGGAGCAGGCGCAATGTCGATCAAATCCCTTCTGGTCAGGGCAGTCCTGGCCGCATTGTTTGCGTCGCCGTGCGCCCTGCTGCACGCCGGTTCTCTGCAAGTCGCTCCGGTGCTGGTCGAGGTGCCGGCACCGGGCGCGGCCTCGACGCTCAAGCTGCTCAATGAGGGAACCAAGCCGATCAATGCCCAGATCCGCATCTTTCGCTGGACGCAGGTCAATGGCGCGGATGTGTTGACCCCGACCGACGACGTCGCGGCGAGCCCGCCCGCCGCGTCGCTCAGGCCGGGCACCGACTATACGGTGCGAATCGTGCGCACGACCAAGGAACCCGTGACCCGGGAGGAAGCCTACCGACTGCTCGTCGACGAGCTGCCAGAGCCGGCGCAGGCCGGGGCTGCGACAGTCAACATCGACCTGCGCTACTCGATCCCGGTGTTCTTCACCACGCCAGGAGCCCCGTCGAAGCTGAGCTTCGATCTTCAGCGCGGCGCCAAGCCGGCGATCACGGTCAGCAATGCGGGCGACCGTCGCGTCCGTCTGGCCAAGCTCAGATTCGTCGATGGCCGGGGATTGGTCGCCAGTTTCGGCGACGGACTGGCCGGTTACGTGCTCGGTCACTCCAGTCGGAATTTCGATGTGCCGGCGAGTGCCAAAGGCTTTGGGATGGGCGGAATTGCGTCGATGTCGGCGCAGACCGATGCCGGACCGATCGACCTCACGCATTAGGCCGACGATGGGCGCTAACGTGATGTGGCTGACATGCGCTCGCATCCACGCCACAAGTGTGTCCGCAATTTGGTGTCAGCTGCCGCCACGGCGGTTGCCCTGTGGGCGTGGCCGGCACACGCCTCGGCAATCGACGGCGCCGAGCCGCTGCAGCTCGATATATTGATCAACGGCAGCAAGACCGGATTGCTCGGTTCGTTCTTCAAGCTCCCCAACGGCAAGATCGCGGCGCGCCGCTCCGAGCTGACCGAGGCCCGGATCAAGGTCCCGGGCTCGGGAGCTCCCGAGGAAATCGTCGTCCTCGATGATCTGTTGGGCGACAAGTACAAATACGACGAGCCGTCGCAATCCATCTCGTTCGATCTTACCGACGCGCAGCTTGTGGCGCGGCAGTTCGACGCCATGGCGCCGGCGCCGCGCATTCCGGTGACCACCTCCTGGGGCTCGGTGCTCAATTATACCTTGTTCGGCTCGGAGACCGACGGCCTCAAGTCGCAGCGGATGGCTTTTAACGGCGGCTCTGCCTCGCTCGACGCGCGAATGTTCAGCCCCTACGGGATGTTTACGCAGACCGGCATTCTCGGCTCGACCACCACCCGGGATATGACCGCGCTGCGGCTCGAGAGCGCGTTCACCTATTCGGATCCGGAGTCGCTCGACACCTACCGGGTCGGCGATTCAGTTTCCGGCTCGCTTGCCTGGACCCGTTCGATCAGGTTCGGCGGCTTCCAGGCGCAGCGTAATTTCGCCCTGCGGTCGGATCTTGTCACAGCGCCGCTGCCCTCCTTCTCCGGCAGCGCGGCGGTCCCCTCGACGCTCGATGTCTATCTGAACAATTCCAAGGCCTATACGCAGGAAGTACCGCCCGGTCCCTTCGAGGTGAACAATCTGCCGCTCATTTCCGGGGGTGAGGCCCGGGTCGTGCTGCGTGACGCTTCAGGGCGCGCCGTCGAGACGACGCTGCCGTTCTATACCTCGCCGCTGCTGCTGAAGGAGGACCTCACCTACTTTTCCGTTGAGACGGGGTTTCCTCGTGTCAATTACGGCGTCAACTCGAACGACTATGTGGCGAAGGAATTCGCCTCCTTGAGCGTCCGGCATGGCGCTTCCAATTGGCTCACATTGGAAGGTCACGCGGAGCAGGTCGCAAGCCTCTACAACGGCGGCGCCGGGCTGCTGGCGCGGATCGGCAATTTCGGATTGCTGTCGGCGGCTGTGGCGGGCAGCTGGTCCAGTGGGCAAGCAGGCGTCGAGTCTTACCTGGCGTTTGAGACGAGGATATGGGGTATCACGCTCGGCGCCAGCAGCACCCGCACCTTCATGAATTACAACGATGTGGCTTCGGTGACAGCGCCGGTCATAAGCTCATTTGTCGACGTAAATGTTCCACCGACGTCGTTTGCGGCACCCCCCAAGGCAATCGACCGATTTACCGTGGGTCTGCGCCTGCCAGACTTTTCCAGTCTCGGTCTCAGTTTCGTGCATCTGCAGCAGGCCTCGAACGAGATTTCGAACGTCCTGAGCGTCGCCTGGTCGCGCTCCGCCATTTTTCAATCGCAAGTCTTCGTGACCGGTTTTGCCGATATCTCCAACCATCAAAATTACGGGCTCTTCGCCGGCATTTCGATTCCCCTGGGGGAAGCGGCTTCGGTCTCCATTGGCGCGACCTCGAGCCGGAGCGGCACGAGCCTGACCACGGACGCGAGCCGGCCGCTGTCATCGGAGCCGGGCAGCTACGGCTGGCGCGTGCGCGACAGCGAAGGCGCGGTGGTCGACCGATCGGCTGCCGGGTCGTACCGTTCGTCGGTGGGAACCGTTCAAGCCGGGATCGAGCAGATGCAGGGCAACGGCATCCAAGGCACCGCGCAGGTCGATGGCGCGATCGCCTCCATCGGCGGCGGGTTCTTCGCCACCAATCGTATCGACGACTCCTTCGCGGTCGTCGATACCGGGGCCGCTGGCGTTCCGGTGCTGTATGAGAACCGACCCTTCGGCGAAACCAACGCCAGCGGCCAGCTCTTGGTGCCGAACCTGCGCTCATACGGCAGCAACAAGATCTCCATCGATCCCAAGAATCTCGGAGTCAATGACGAGATTGAAACCACCGAGAGCGTGGTCGCGCCCGCCCAAGGCAGCGGAGTGCTGGTCAAATTCAAGACCAAGACCGACCTGCAGGAAGCGGTGGTGATCCTGACGGGTGCCGACGGCAAGCCGCTCGCGGTCGGCTCCAAGGGCAAGCTCGACGGCTCCGATTCGGAATTCATTGTGGGCTATGACGGCCGCGCCTTTGTGCAGGACCTCAAGGATGCTAATACCGTCACGGTGAGCCTGGAGAAGGGCGAGTGCCACGCATCGTTCGATTACACGTCGGCTTCGGATCATCAGGTGGTGATCGGTCCGGTAGCCTGCCGGTGAGGCCGCAGTGATGGCCGTGCGGGCGATCGCCGCATGGCTCGCCGTCGCCTGCGCGCTTGCCGCTTCCCCGGCCGCGGCGCAAAGCTGCAACTTCAGCATTTCGGCCCTCAATTTCGGCAGCATCAACCTTGCCGCCAATACGACTTTCACATCGTCCGCGACGTTTTCGGCGAGCTGCAACGGGACTCCCAACGCGACCGTGCGCCTCTGTCCGAACATCGATGCGGGCTCGGGCGGCTCGACCACCGGCAGCCCGCGATTTCTTGTGAACGGTGCGACGCAGCTCAACTTCAACCTCTACCAGGACGGCGCCTATTCCGCGGTCTGGGGCTCCAATCTGTGGGGCTTCGCCGGCTCCTATCCGTCGCCCACGATCGATGTCCCGCTCAACAGCAGCGGCGTCGGCAACGTCTCGCAGACCATCTATGGGCAAATCTGGTCCGGGCAGCCGACGCTCCCGGCGGGCCTTTATGCTTCATCGTTTTCCGGCTCACAGGCCTCGGTCGCTTACGCGTATTCGACCTCCGGGACCTGCGCGGTCATCGGCAACAGCCTTGCCACCAATGCGCCGTTCACGGTCAGCGCGACCAACGCCACGATTTGTTCGGTGAGCGCGGCGACGCTCAATTTCGGGACGGCTGGCGTTCTGCGCGCGAACCTCGACGCGACCACGTCGATCAGCGTCACTTGCACCAATCAGGCACCCTATACGGTCGCGCTTGATGGGGGGGTGAGCGGGGCGACCGACCCCACCCAACGCAAGATGACGTATGGCGGCGCTTCAGTCACCTATGGTCTCTATCAGGATGCCAATCATACGATGCCGTGGGGAAATTCTGCGGGCGTGAATACAGTGGCCCAGACCGGTACCGGCCTCGCACAGAGCTTCACGGTCTATGGTCGTGTGCCGCCACAGAATACGCCCAGTCCCGGCACCTATTCGGACACGGTGGTGCTGACCGTCAGCTATTGAACGCCGCGCACGCTTCATTGGCATACGACAGCACGGCGGATGCAATGACATTCTTCGAAGCCTCGACCTGGGTAGTCCCCGTCATCGTCGCCATCACATTCCACGAGGCGGCGCACGGCTTCGTCGCGCGCATCTGTGGTGACTTGACTGCTTGGCGGCTCGGCCGCGTCACCCTCAATCCACTCAAGCATATCGATCCGTTCGGCACGCTGCTCTTGCCAGGGCTGCTCTTGCTTCTGCGCTCGCCGTTCCTGTTCGGCTATGCCAAGCCGGTCCCGGTGAATTTCAGCGCACTACGGAATCCGCGTCGCGACATGGTGCTCGTCGCCTTGGCCGGGCCGATCATGAACCTCGCCCTGGCTATGCTCGCCGCATTGGCGTTCCATCTTGTCGTCGACCTGCCGAGCCCGAGCCAGCAATGGGTGGCGCGGAGCCTGGAGAACGCGCTCGTCCTCAACGTGGTGCTCGCGGCATTCAACATGCTGCCGCTGCCGCCGCTTGACGGCGGGCGAGTGCTGGTCGGTGTGTTGCCGAAGGCGCTCGCTGCACCGCTCGCTGCGCTGGAGCCGTTCGGGATGCTGATCCTGGTTGCGATCCTGTTCCTGGTGCCGCTGCTCGGGGTGCAGCTGGGTGTCGATCTCAGCATCGTGGGCCGCCTGGTCGCCACGGTCACCGACGCCATGATCGACGCCATCCTGCGCCTGACCGGTAACACGTGACCCGGCAGTCCCGGCATGAATCCCCGGACGGGGTAAGAGAGCGTTAACCTTGCGGCGCTCTATTCCGGTTGAGCCGGCGATTGCGTCGTCGGAAGGGGCTGCGGGGGAATGCGAAATGGGACTGGTGGTGAAGTTTCCCGGTGTCCGGCGCCGTAAGCGCCGCGGGAAATCGCCGGCGCGGAAGACCGGCTCGGCGACCGTCATCATCCTTCCTGTTGTAAGAATTGAGCGTAATGCCGATCAGCCCTTCGAGCCGGAGCCGCTGCACGCGACCGGGCGACGCCGCCGACCGCGCGCATAATTCCGCTTGCCGATTCGGACGGGCGAGATGCACACCAAACCGCTCTTGCCTCGGAAGATGGGGGTCCGCGGCCGCTTGCTCAGCGCGCTTGCAGCTGCGGCGCTGCTTGCCGGCTGCGCGCTTAACGGCGATTTCGGCCGAGTTCGCCCCGAGCTCGTCTACGACGACATGCATGATTGGGTCGGGCGCGATGCGGTGCGCGGCGTCGGCGGAAAGCCGTCCCAATTCCGTCTGACCGACGACGAGCGGCAGCTGCGGGACTTCGGCTACGCACTGATCCAGCCGCCCTACGACCGCACCCATTGGGACAGCGTGTTCGCAAATTACGGCTGGGAAGGCCCGCGCCCAAACGCGCCCTTCGACCGTACCGCCTATTGGAACAATCTCGATGTTGCCCATCGCCGCTCGGAAGCTTCGAGCTACGCCCAGATCGTCACCGATGCGCGCAATGACGCGGTCCGCATCGAGCCGTTCTTCGCAGTGGCCGCACTGGTCGTCGACGCCGATCAAAGGCGTGCACAAGCTCTCGGCTATGTGGCCAGGAGCACGGGCCTCACCGACGTAGAGGCCAACAATGCGCTCAGCCGAAACAATGAGAACACCGCCGTCATCGAATGGGTGTGTCGATCGCTCAAGCAACGTGCGGCGTCCTACCGCTATGCGCTCGAGCGGATGATTATCGTCGCGCCGTCTCCCAACGCCGCCGAGGGAGACCGCTCGCTCGCTTTGTTGGAATCACGCATCGGCATCTATTGCGGCCCGACCCGTGTGACGCCCGCGCACCCGCTTGTGACCAAGGGCTGAGGCACGCATCCGCAATACTTAGCGCTGACGTGATTTGTCGAAAAGTCTGGGCTCACCCCGTGGCGAACAGCGCGAAATCTGCGATACTGCCGTTGTGCGATCGCAAGAAGGGGCTGGATCATGACCAGGCGCCCGGAAATCCGAATTGCTCTCGCATCCGCTCTGGTGGCCGCCTTGGTTGGGTGCGGCCAGAACAACAGCTATGTGGCGCCGCCACCCCCCAAGGTGACCGTATCGGTGCCGGTGCAGCAGCCGGTAACGCGTTATCTGGAGCTGACCGGCAGCGTCGCCGCCGTCAACAGCGCCGATCTGGTTGCGCGGGTGCCCGGCTTTGTCGAAGCGGTGAGCTATACGGACGGCGCACCGGTAAAGAAGGGCGCACCCCTCTTTACCATCGAGCCGGAGCCGTATGAGGTGAAGCTGCAACAGGCGATGGCAGCCGAGGCTGGCGCCCAGGCCACCCTGAAGCAAGCGCAGGCCGATTTCGACCGGCAGTCGAAGCTGGTCACCACCCAATCGGCAACCCAGGTCGCCTACGAGCAGGCACGTGCCAATCGCGACAACGCTCAAGCCAGTCTTCAGCAAGCGCAGGCCAATACCCGGCTCGCGGAGCTGAACAACGATTATGCGCACGTGCGCGCGCCGTTCGACGGGTTCGTGACGGCGCGGGAGGTCTCGGTCGGCGAATTTGTCGGCGGCGGTGCCGCTCCGACCGTGCTCGCCACAATCGTGCAGTCCGATCCCGTCTATGTGAATTTCAACATCAGCGAGCAGGACGTGCTGCGGCTGCGGGCCGAGATTGCGCGCCGTGGGCTCACCCGTGATGACATCAAGAAGGTTGCGGTCGAGGTCGGCCTGCAGACCGAAACCGGTTATCCGCATTCCGGCACATTCGACTATGCGGCCCCGACCGTGAACGTATCGACCGGCACACTGGTGGCGCGGGCGGTGCTGCAGAATCCCGATCGGGTGCTGCTCCCGGGCTATTTCGTGCGCGTACGTATTCCGGTCGACGAAGAGGCGAACGCGCTGCTGGTGCCGGATGTCGCCATCGGTACCGATCAGGGCGGGCGCTACGTGCTGGTGGTCAACAAGGACAATGTGGTCGAGCAGCGCAAGGTCGGGGTTGGTCCAGTAATCGGCGATTTGCGCGTCATCGATACCGGCGTCAGCGCTGACGACCGCGTCGTGGTGGCGGGAGCGTTGCGCGCGATCCCGGGCCAGAAAGTCGATCCGCAGGCCGGCGCCACGGCGGCGAGTCGTTAGCGCATGCTCCGGAAAAGCGGACGCCGGTTTTCCGAGAACAACATGCGCCGACGCAACGGAAGTGGAGCATATTTCGATCCATTGGATCGGAATAGGCTCTAAGGAGCACCCGATGCTCTCCAAGTTCTTCATCGAGCGGCCCGTCCTGGCGAACGTGATCGCGATCCTGATGGTGGTGATCGGCGCGGTCGCGCTTTACGGGCTGCCGGTCGCGCAATATCCGGACGTGGTGCCGCCGACCGTGCAGGTGACCACGCGCTATCCGGGCGCCAGCGCCCGCACCGTGATCGATACCGTCGCGCTGCCGATCGAGCAGCAGGTGAACGGCGTCGAAGACATGCTCTACATGCAGTCCTATGCGGGAGCGGACGGCACTTATACCCTCACGGTCACCTTCGCCATCGGCACCGATCTCAATTTCGCGCAGGTTCTGGTGCAGAATCGCGTTTCGAGTGCGCTGTCGTCGCTGCCGCAGGCGGTGCAGGTGCAGGGCGTCAACGTCCAGAAGAGATCAACCTCTATCCTGCAGATCGTCACCCTGACGTCGCCGGATGCGCGCTTTGACAGTCTCTTTCTCGCCAACTACGCCACCATCAATCTCAAGGACGAGATCAGCCGGCTGCCCGGAGTCGGCAACGTGGTCGTGTTCGGGGCCGGCCAGTATTCGATGCGGGTGTGGCTCGATCCCGACAAGATGCGGGCGCGCGGACTGACGCCGCAGGACGTGAGCCAGGCGCTGCAGCAGCAGAGTGCGCAGGTGCCGGCCGGCCAGATCGGCATGCCGCCGGCGCCGCCAGGCCAATCGTTCCAGTACACGCTCAACGTCATGGGCCGGCTCGACGATGCGGCGCAATTCGCCGACGTGATCGTCAAGGCCGGCAGCTCCGGCGACATCACGCGGGTGCGCGACGTCGGCCGCGTCGAGCTCGGTGCGCAGAGTTATGGCCAGATCTTCACTCTCGACGGCAACCCGGCGGCAGGGCTTGCCATCTTTCAGTCGCCCGGCGCCAACGCGCTCGACGTCGCCGGCGAGGTGCGCGCCAAGATGGCGGATCTGGCGCGCGAGTTTCCGCAAGGGCTCACCGACGACGTCCCGTTCGACACCACCATCTTCGTCCATGAATCGGTGCGAGAGGTCTACAAGACGCTGATCGAAGCCGGGGTTTTGGTGCTCGCCGTCATCCTCGTCTTCCTGCAGGATTGGCGTGGCACGCTGGTGCCCGCCACCACCGTGCCGGTGACCATCATCGGCGCCTTCGCGGCCATGGCGGCGCTCCACTTCAGCGTCAATCTCTCCACTCTGTTCGCCGTCGTGCTGGCGATCGGCATCGTGGTCGACGACGCGATTGTGGTGGTGGAGGCGGCCGCGCACAATCTCGAGAGGGGCATGAGCGGCCACGACGCGGCGATCCGCGCCATGAACGAGCTGTTCGCTCCGATCGTGGGCATCACCCTTGTCCTGATGTCGGTGTTCCTGCCGGCTGCGTTTCTGCCCGGGCTGACCGGACGCATGTACGCGCAGTTCGCTCTGGTGATTGCCGCGACCGCGCTCTTGAGCGCCATCAATGCGGTGACCTTGAAGCCGACCCAAAGCGCGATGTGGTTGCGTGCGCCGGTGCCGCCTTCTCAGCGCAATGCCTTCTATCGCGCCTTCAACCTCGTCTACGGGCGCCTGGAGCACGGCTACGTGGCGCTGATCGGCCGCATGGCCGGTCGTTCCGGCATCATGGCGATGATCGCGCTTCTGCTGATCGCGATCGCCGGCTACGGTTTTGCGCGTGTGCCGACCGGATTCCTGCCGATCGAGGACCAGGGCTACATGCTCGCCAGCGTCCAGCTCGCGGACGGCGCTTCGCTGGAGCGGACCCAGAAGGTGCTGGAGCGGGTCTCAGCCATTGCGCATGCGACTCCGGGCGTTGCCCAGGTGGTCACCATCGCGGGCATATCGGTGCTCGATAACAGCGCCTCGCTCGCCAATGCGGGAGTCGCCTATATCATCCTCAAGCCATGGGCGGCGCGCGGCGCCGGTGAAGACCTGCGCTCGCTTTATCTCGGGCTCAATCAGTCGCTCGGCGCGATCGAGGACGCCCGCACGCTCGTAGTGCCGCCGCCGCCGATCCAGGGTATCGGCAATGCCGCCGGCGCCACCATGCAGGTCGAGCTGCGCGACTCGAGCTTCGATCTCGCCAAGCTGCAGGCATCCGTCGACGCCCTGGTGGCCAATGCCTCAAGCCAGTCGAGCCTGCAGCGCGTGCAATCGACCTTCCGCGCCAGCGCGCCGCAATATCTCGTGACCGTCGACCGGGTGAAGAGCGAGACCCTGCACGTGACGCTCGACCAGGTGTTCTCTGCGCTCGCGGGCTATGTCGGATCGAGCTATGTGGACCAGTTCAACAAGTTCGGCCGCACCTTCCAGATCTATCTGCAGGGTGATTCCCAGTTTCGCCTGCGGCCGGAAGACATCGCCAATCTCAGCGTGCGCAGTCAGGACGGCAATGTCATTCCGCTCGGTACACTGGTGAACATCACCCCGACGCTCGGCCCGTCGCTCATCAGCCTCTACAATCTCTATCCGTCGGCACAGGTCATCGCGATCCCGGCGACCGGGGTGGCGACCGGGGATGCGATCAAGCTGATGGAGGAGGTCGCAGGCGACACGCTTCCGCGCGGGACCGGCTACGAATGGACGGCGATGTCCTACCAGGAGAAGATCGTCGGCCATCAGATGTATTTCGTCTTCGCGCTGGCGCTGCTGCTTGTCTATCTGGTGCTGGCCGGGCAATACGAAAGCTGGTTCATGCCGGTGTCGGTGATCCTGTCGGTGCCGCTGTCGCTGATCGGGCCGGTCGTCGTTCTCAGAGGCCTCGGCATCGAGAACAATCTCTACGTTCAGATCGGCATCATGTTGCTGATCGCGCTGTCGGCGAAGAACGCAATCCTGATCGTCGAAGTGGCGCGCGAACGGCTGCTTGAAGGCGCGAGCGCGATCGAAGCCGCGATCGCGGGAGCCCGCGCACGCTTTCGCGCAATCCTGATGACGTCCTTCGCCTTCATCCTGAGTGTGGTGCCGCTGGTGCTCGCGACCGGTGCCGGCGCCAATGCGCGCAAGTCGATCGGCATCACGGTGTTCTCAGGTATGCTCGCCTCCACTTGTCTCGCGGTGCTGTTCGTGCCCTCGTTCTTCATAGTGGTGCAGCACTTCGTGGAACGGCGCGCGGCGCGCAAGAAGAAGAGCACACCCGCGCGCGTTCCGGCGAAGTAGTTGCCAGAATCTGGCACGTGTTCCGGCCGAAGCCATAGCGCGGCGAAGACGCGCGTAAACGCGCTTATGGCGAAGAGCCGGAACCCATGGCCCTCGGCAGATATGAGAAGCCGCGGCAGTACGGGTCCCTGCATTCGCAGGGACGACGGCTTAGGATTGTGCGTCGATCGTGCCGAAATCCTTAGAACGTCACCAGCGGATTGACCGGCGAGCCGGTGCCGCCTTCGACCGGCAGCGGCGCGAAGCTGATCACCGCCTCGTAGCGGTTGAGCCGCCGCGCCGTCGTGATCAGCTCCTCGAGGTCGAGGCATTCGACGATGTTGATCCCCATCCAGATCAGCACCGCCACGTGGATCGGATTGCGCATCCCCTCCCAGCCCGGCCGCGGCGCCCAGTCGATGTTGAAGTCGTGGCCGATGAAAGCCGGCAGGCGCTCGTGGATCCACGGCAGCGTGTCCGGATAATAGCCGGCGACCGGGGTCGACCAGGGGCCCGCCGCCGCCCGCCGCTTCCAGCGCCCGGTATAGAGGAGGGGGATGTCACCGGGGCCGATCTTCACGCCGGAGCGCACCTCCCAGGCTTCGAGATCGGCGCGCCGGATCGGCGTGCTCGGGTCGATCCAGTCGACGCCCTTGAGCTGCGGGATGTCGTAGATGACGGCGCGGGTGGTGACGCCGCCGCGCCAATTCATCACGCTGCCCTTGGTACAACCATTCTCGGGTGTCACGTTCTCCTTGACGGAGACCCCGTTGTACATCTGCCCGTTCTCGAAGAAGTGGCACCAGGAGTCGATATGGGCGACCGTCTGTCCATGATAGCTCACCTGATAGTTGTCGGTCGTGCCCCCGTCGGTGATGACGTTGGTGACGCGATGGAAGACGCCCGGCGGACCGACATCGGCGGCGGCCACCTGCGGCTCGGCATGGGCGAGCGACACCACGATCCCCTCCTTGGCAAGCCGCATTGCACTTGCGACCTTTTCCGGCGTCACCAGGTTCATGGTGCCCCGCGACTCCTGTCCAACCGGCGCCCACTTGCCCCAGGTCTTGAACTGCGTGCGCCATTGCTCGTACTCGGCGCGCAGCACGCCGGTATCGAACGGCGCCGCTGCGGCAGGTGCAGGCGGTGCGGTCTGGCCTTGCGCGCGCATCGCGATCCCGCCGACCAAGGCGGCGGCGATGAGGCCACCCGACACGGCGAGCGAGGTCAGGCTTTTGTGCATGCGATCCTCCACTAGGATTTTCGAGAATCCTCTCATCGGGATTCCGAGTTGGTTTGGTGGGAAGGATCCGCATGGTACACGCGCGGTAAAGGCCGCGATACCGAGGGTTGACCGATGAGCGCGCGCCTAACTCGCGTCGGTCGCTCCATGACCGGGCTCGGCCTGTTTGCCGTGAAAGCAATCAAGCGCGGCGGCTATATCGCCACCTATCGGGGCCGGCGCATCCCGAACGAAGAAGCGGATCGGCGCGAGGCGAGGGGGGCCCGATACATGTTCACGCTCGACGGCAGATGGACCATCGATGGCTCACCGCGTTGGAACAAGGCGCGCTACATCAATCATTCCTGCGAGCCCAATGCAAAGGCGGTCGTGCGCAGCGGCCGCCTCGTGATCGTGGCGCTGCGCCGCATCGAGCCCGGTGAGGAGATCACCTACCACTACGGGCAGGAATATCTTGATCTCTTCTTCAAGGATGATTGCCGCTGCGCAGCGTGTCGCGCGAAACGGCATCGCTCCCTCCGCACAGGACGCCTCCCGCTTGGGTCTATCCGCTGACGCTTTTTGCTACTGCGGCATCGGCTGGCACTTGGCGGCGGTGAGCGTCTCCTGCGCCGAGGCGATGAGGCCCGGCTCCGCGGCCAACGCTTTGATGACAATGAGCCCCGTATTGGTCGGCGATTCCACGATCAGGCGGTCTGCCGCCGTGATCTCTTCGTTGTCGGGCAGGTCGTTGTGCTGGTCTGCGGTCATGAGATCGAGCTCGATGACGCGACGTCCCGCGGCGCGGTCGTTGATGGCGTAATAGGGGACGTCGGCGCGGGTGTAGAAGGAAACCGAAGTGTAGGATTGGCTGATCGGGACCGAGAACTTCAGCGGCGCGTTGGTCAGATCGTAGCGGCAGACCGCCATGGCGAAGGCCGGATCCATGAACGGCATGGTGGCCTTGTCGGGCGTGGGAGGCGGCACCGGCACGACCGCGTTGACGGGCGTGATCGGCGCGAGCCGGGAATAGGCGTCGTGGGTGGCCAGGCTCGGCAGCTCCAGCACGGTGACGAGATGGACGATACCGCCGAGCAGGGTGCCGCCCAGTAGCCAGAGCAGGAATCGAATCATGGGCAGGCCTTCTGGCTGATCGTGGGCATCGGGGTGTCGGGCCCGGAGCGTGTGGCGAGGCCGACCGGCGTGTCGTAGAGGCGCAGCACCAGCACGTAACGTTCAATGCCGCCGGTCGGCAGCCAGTTGCCGGGCCGGGCACGCGGGCCGATCGTGATGCTGAAGGTTCCGTCGGCGTTGCGGATGATTTCCTGGCTCGTGAAGCCGTTGCGCTGCACGGAATTGGCGACCAGCTTGCCCTCGGGATCGTACAGCGTCAGCGTCCAGAACCGTGCCTGCGGGGTCGTGCCGGCCAAGACGACATCGCAGCGGCCGTCGAGCGGGCGCTCGGCGTCATCGGTGCGTGCATAGAACATGATTCCGTCGCCCGAGCCGATCGGCAGTTCGCCGCTGCGCGCCACCATGGCTCGCGCATAAGGATCGATGCCTGGCGTGCCGTTCTTGGGCCAAGCCGTCCAGGCTCCAACCGCGATGCCCCCATAAGCGACGCCATCCTTCAAGGCGAGCCAAGTCGTGCCCAGGCCGATCAAGGCGGCGGCGGCGAAGCAGAACAATAATCCCAGAAGCAGCCGCACGTGCGATCCAATGCCTGCCCGCCGCTAGATCCTAGGCGCAGCTCTTGTCGGAACACCCACGCCCGCCTTCGGCTCCGCGAACGGCAAGCATTTTCCGGAACGTGCGCAAATCACGGCGGCTGATACTATGTGTCGAGATTACCATCCTCTCAGCCGGCAAGGCCGGAGGGAAGGGGGATCAGTTGCCGCGCACCGGCGCGGATTGACTATTGGCGGCAGAAGCAAGCGCGCTCGGGCTCCGGGCGAGCTCGGCAGGCGCAACCGGCACCTCGGCTCGCTGCCCACTGCCGCCGCGATCGGCCAGTGCCTTGGTGGCATCGTCCATCATCCGCTCGAGCCCGACCAGAATGTCGATGCCGCGCCGGGTCAGCGTCGGCGCACGCGGCGTATCGAGACCGCCGGAGCCGCCTTCAGCCACCTTTCCGGTCGGCCCTGTGGGCGCCGGCAGCCCCGGAATCTGCTTCAGCTCGATGCCCTCATGCGCATAAGTCATGATGTCATGCCAAGTCTGTGCCGGGAGCGACCCGCCGGTCATGCGGTTCGTCGGTGTGTAATCGTCGTTGCCGAACCAGATGCCGCAGACGTAGTTGCCGGTGAAGCCCATGAACCAGGCGTCGCGGAAAGCGTTCGTGGTGCCGGTCTTGCCCGCCGCCTTGATGCCGTCGAGCATGGCCCGCTTGGCAGTGCCTTCCTCGACCACGTGGTTCATCATCTGGTTCATCTCGATCGCCACATTGGTCGGCAGCACCCGCACCGGCTTTTTGCCGTCGCGGTCCCAGCGCCAGATCAGCTCGCCGGCGCCGGTGCGCACCTCCAGGATAGCATGCGGGGTCGCCGACATGCCGGCGTTGGGGAACATCGTATAGCCGCCGGTGTGATCGAGAACGGTCACCTCGTCGGCGCCGATCGGCATCGAGGGCGTGTCGGGAAGGGGAGTGCGCAGGCCGGCCGCGCGCGCAGTCTCCTTGATCAGGACGCGCCCGGCCTTGGGATTGCCGTTGCCCAGGGCGATCGACAACTTGACCGGGATGACGTTGATCGAGCGCGTGATGGCCTGCGTCAGAGTCACCGGGCCCGAGAAGCCGCCGGAGAAATTGTGCGGGCACCAGTTGCCGATGCAGACAGGTGAATCGACCACCACCGAGTTAGGCGTAAAGCCATGCATCAGCGCAGTGGCATACACATAAGGCTTGAAGGATGACCCCGGCTGGCGCAGCGCATCGGTTGCCCGGTTGAACTGGCTTTCCCCGTAGTCGCGTCCGCCCACCATGGCACGCACGGCGCCATCTGTGTCCATCAGGACGGCGGCCGCCTGCGTGGCGTGGTATTCGTGGCCGTATTGTCGGAGCGAATTCTGGATCGCGTCCTCGGTATGCTTCTGCAGATTGAGGTCGATGGCGAGCCGTGCCACGAACACCCGATCCGTCAAGCTTTTGGGGAAGGTCGGAACGAGCTTGCGCATCTCATCGAAAGCCCAATCCAGATAATAGTTGGGCGAATGCTCGTCGCGACGGTCGACCGGGGTTGCGGGATTGCGGCGGGCGCCGAAGACCTGGCCTTCGGTCATGATCCCGGCATCGACGAGATTGTCGAGCACCACATTGGCGCGGGCGCGCGCCGCCGGCAGGTTCACGTGCGGGGCGAATTTCGATGGCGCCTTGAACAGGCCGGCCAACATGGCGGCCTCGGCGAGATTCACATCGCGCACCGACTTGTCGAAATAATAGTGGGCCGCCGCATCGACCCCAAAGGTGCCGCCGCCCAGATAGGCGCGGTCGAGATAGAGCTTGAGAATCTCGTTTTTCGGCAGCCGGGACTCGAGCCAAAGTGCCAGGAAAGCCTCGTTGATCTTGCGCTCGATGGTGCGTTCGTTCGACAGAAAAAGGTTCTTGGCCAATTGCTGCGTGATCGAGGAGCCGCCCTGCACCACGCCGCCGGCGCGCGCATTGGTCATGAGGGCGCGGAACAGGCCCGAAATGTCGATGCCGAAATGCTCGTAGAAGCGGCGGTCCTCGGTCGCCAGCACGGCCTTGATGAGGTGGTCGGGGAATTCGTCGAGCGGGATCGAATCATTGTGGCGGATGCCGCGCGATCCGATCTCGTTGCCGTAACGATCGAGGAAGGTGACGGCCAGGTCGGATTTCTTCAGCCAATCCTCATCGGCGGTCTCGCGGAAGGCCGGAACTGCGAGCGCCACAAGGAGCACCAAGCCGCCGCTGCCGAGCGTTGCCATTTCGGACAATGGCTCGATGAAGAGCCAACGCCGCCAACCCGACACGTGGAAGCGGTCCATGAAGACGGTGTAGCGTTCGTAAAGTTCGCGTCCCCAGGTGCGCGCCTGGTAAATCCCGAAGTCTAGGCGCGCATCGAGGTCGAGCAGGGTGCGGCGCCAGCGCACCTTCCAATTGCTCCTGTCCTGCTCGTTGTGAAGGAGATCGCCCACAGTGCTCTCTGGCCAAAGAAAATTGTGCCGGCGAAATCGATTCGTTCAACGATTGTTTAGCCGATCAGATTGGGCCGCACTATGGCGCAATAGTCACAAGGTGAAGGGAAAAAGTCCCGCGATCCGCTGTCACGGCGAGTCGGAATCCATACCCATCGGGCAGGCGACCTGAAGGACGAAAGCAATGGCACAGGACGAGCTTCCATTCTGGAAACGCAAGCCTTTGGAAAAAATGACGAAATCGGAATGGGAGAGCATCTGCGACGGCTGTGGCAAATGCTGCCTGGTCAAGCTCGAGGACGCCGACGACGCGAGGCGCACCTATTTCACCTCGGTGGGCTGCCGCCTGTTGGACGGGGAGACCTGCGGCTGCCGCGACTACGCCAACCGGACCACGGAAGTGTCGGATTGCGTTCGACTAACGCCCAGAAATATCAGGAAGATCGTCTGGCTCCCGCCGACCTGCGGCTATCGCCTATTGGCCCAGGGCAAGGACCTGTATTGGTGGCACCCGCTGGTCTCCGGCGACCCCGAAACCGTGCACGCAGCCGGGATTTCGGTGCGCGGGCGGGTCGAGGCGACCGAAGAGGATGTGCCCGAGGATCAACTCGAGGACTGGATCGTGGACTGGCCGGTGCGGATCCCCAAGGCCGCGCGGCGCAAGCCGAAATAAGGCCGCGCGGCTGTCTCCTGGCGTGTTCGCGCGGCCAGCTTCCCCGCTCATCGGGCGCTTTCGCGCGTCATGGCTGCCCTGTGTGGCGTGCCATTGCGCTGCCGGGAGCGCCACGCAATGTTCCGCCCGGCGCGAGGAAGCTATGCACGAAGGGTTTGCGGCCGGGACTTATGAGCACGCTTGAGACTAAGGAGGGGGTGGAGCGCGGGGTGTACCCATCGGCGCCAGCGCCGGTCGATCCGGCGACGGTCAGAACCATCATCGCCGGCATCATGCTGGCGATGTTCCTGAGCGCGCTTGAGCAGACCATCGTGGCGCCCGCGTTGCCGACGATTGGTCGCAATCTCGGCGATGTCGAGAACCTGTCCTGGGTGGTCACCGCCTATCTGCTGTCGACCACGCTCGCCACGCCATTGCTGGGGAAGCTATCGGATATCTATGGGCGGCGCGCGCTCATGCTGATCAGCGTGACCGTGTTCGTGGTGGGATCGGTCGCCTGTGCGTTGGCCCCCACGCTGTGGGCGCTGGTCGCCGCGCGCGCTCTGCAGGGCTTCGGCGGCGGCGGTCTGTTGCCGCTCGCTCAGACGGTGATTGCGGATATCCTGACACCGCGCGAGCGGCCGGTGGTCCAGAGCTATTCCTCGGTCATGTTCATGAGCGCCAGCATTCTCGGGCCGGTGCTCGGCGGCTTTCTCACCGACTACATCCACTGGTCGATGATCTTCTGGATCAACCTGCCGCTCGGGGTCGTCGCCCTACTGATGACCAACCGTGCGCTGCGACGCCTGCCTCGCCACGAGCGGCCGCACCGGCTTGACTTGGCTGGGGCTGCCCTCATGGTCGCGGCGGCGCTGGCGCTGTTGTTGGCGCTGAGCTGGGGCGGCGGCCGCTATGCTTGGACATCTCCGCAGATCCTCGCGCTGTTTGGTGGTTCTGCGTTGATCTGGGGGCTGTTCGGCTGGCGGCTCCTTCGCGCGGCAGAGCCGTTCATTCCGCTTAGCCTGGTGCGGGAGCCGGTGGTCGGCGCCGTGGTGGTGGCCGGCTTCTTCGGCATCGGCACCATCATCGGTCTGTCCATCTTCATGCCGATCTATATCGAGCTCGTGCTCGCCCAATCGGCCAGCGCCTCCGGGCTCGTGCTGATTGCGTTCATGAGCGGGGCGACGATCGGATCGCTCATCGCCGGGCGCCTGCTCTCGCGCCTTGATCGCTATAAGCGCGTGCCCATGTCCGGGCTGCCGCTCGGCATCGCGGTGCTGGTGATTTTCGCGATCTGGCCGGACGGCTTCTCGGTTGCCGGGGTCGCGGCGCTTCTCGCCATCGGTGGTCTCGGCATGGGGACCATGTATCCGACCACGACGGTGCTCATCCAGAATGCCGTGCCGATGCATCAGGTCGGCACCGCGACCGGCACGCTCAATTTCTTTCGCCAGATGGGGGGCGCGATCGTGGTGGCGGTCTTCGGAGCGATCGTGCTGGGCGGGCTCCAGGCCGCCGGTTCGCCAAGCCTCGTTCTCGAGCATTTGCCCGGTGCCGCCGGGACGCTCGGCGACTTCGCCGCCCTGTTCCGGTCGGTGTTCATTGCCGGGGCGCTGTTTCTGACCGCTGCCTTTGTGGCCGTGCTGTGCATCGTGGAGCGGCCCCTGCGCGGTCCCTCGACGCCGCCACGCCCGGCACCCGCGGCCGCCGAATAGATGCAACGCCACCCGGCTTGTCGCGTGCAATCACCCCGGGATCCAATGAAGACGAGCCGCTGCCCGAGCAGCTGGTGCATGTTCCGATCGAAAAGACTCACTCCAGTCGTCACCCGCGGGCACAGCCCATCGAAGACGGGCGTAAGACGCCCTGATGACCCGCGGGTCCATCTTTTTCGCAACAAGCCCGGCAATGACGCTGAAGTGGATCAATTCGACCGGGAACCGCCTTCGTGCTGGAGAATAGAATAATAAACCCCCGCCTGCGCGCTGCGGGCGGGGGTGCAAATGTTGGCGCGGGTGGTCGCGCTTACTGCCCGGCTTGCGCCTTCAAGGCCTGCAGGTCCGCTTCGCTGCGGAAGGTCATCGTCGCGACCTTGCTGGCGCGCGAATAAGGCAGCACCACCTCCAGCTTCCCGTCCCGCTCGAGCAGCGAGATGTAACGCGCTTCAGTGCCGCGCGTCGGCAGATCGAAGGTCGTCCATTTATTGTTGGTGGGATCGAACCGCATGATCACGTCCGACGTCCAGATGTTGAGCCACGCATTGTGGGCGCTGTCGACCGCCACGTGATAGGGCTGCATGACGCCCGGCCCCGGCAGCGGCACGAACGACGTCTCCATGGTGTGGATGTTGATCTTGGCGAGCGTGCCGCCCCAGGAATTGCCGACCCAGAGGACGTCGCCGTTCTTGTCGCTGCCCATGCGGCGCGGTCCCTCGTTCCACGGCACCGGCTGGTTGAAGTCGGCTTCCGAGTATTTCTCGTAGAAGGCGCGTTGCGCGTCGCTGATCAGGTCCTTGTCCATGGCGACGCGCGGCAGCTTGAGCTCGGAGGTCTTGCCGGTCTGCGCATCACCGTGGCCGATGGTGTCGAGTGTCATCTCCGCCCACCAGCCATTGCCGTCGCGGTCGCCGGCCGCCCCATAGGTCGTGCCGGTGCCGTTCGGGGTCTTGTAGGTGAGCGACTTGTATTCGGTGAAGGTCTCGGTCGCCGGGTCGAAGCGCAAGGCGCCCTCCGGAGACGAGACCCAGATCTTGCCTTTGCCGTCCCAGTCGACCGTGGTGGCGCCGCCGGTGCCCGACATGCCGTTCGGCGGCTGGAATACCTGGATCTGCTCGGTCCTGGGATCGAGCCGGCCAAGGCTGCCCTTGCCGGGATTGACGTTGAACCAGATGATTCCGTTCGGATCGCGGGTCATTCCGTGGGTGTTCGCCGCCATGCCGTTTTGGCCATTCACCTTGAACATCTTGACGGCGCCGGTCTGCGCGTCGATGCGGCCGATCGAGGTCACATGGTTGGGCACGTTCGAGGTGAACCAGATATTGCCATCGAGATCGGCCCACGAATCGTGCACCAGCGAGCCGACGCGCGAGGGCGTGCCCAGTGACCAGTCGCTGCCGTCGTTGAGCTCGGTCTTGTATTTGACCGGCAGGTTCGCATCCGACTCGAGCGGCACGTCGTATTCCTTGAATACGACGCGCGCGGCTTCCCCGGTCGGGCGCGGCCGCAGCTTGAATTTCATCGAGGTCTCACCCGGCCCGCGGGCCCGCGCCAGATAAGCGGCAAGCTCCTTCTCGTTGAAATCGAGCACGCCATTGAGGCGATCGGGACCGAGATAGACGCCCGACACGTTGACATGCTTCATCAGATCGATGATCGCGCTCCAGCCGGCGGCATCGAACTTATGTTGGAGCGGATAGCTCGGCGTATGGCAGCCGGTGCAGTTGTTGTGCACGAGGTTCTTGAGGCGCGCGTCCTCGGGAGTGTCGTCGGGAAGCGACGCGAGGACGAGGTCGCCAGGCAGTTGCCGCTCGAAATCGGCGAGCGTGTCGAGCTTGAAATCCTGGTGCTTGGCCGTCGCCAGATCGACCTCGCTCTTGGCGGTCGCAAAGGTCAGCGCCTGCACCCAAACCCGGTACCTACCTGACGGCAGTGGCGGGAAATAGTAATTGCCGCCCTCATCGGTGAAGACCGTGGTGGTGATGGTCGAGCCTTCGGCCTTGGCCGAAACCGTGACGCCGGCGAGCTTCTCTCCCGAAGCCGAGGTGATCGATCCTGACAACACATCGGCGGCCTTTGCCGAGAGCGGAACGAGCGCCGTCGCAGCGAGCGCGGCCGCCGCAATCGCTGTCAGGGGGAAACGCGATGCACGCCGGAAGCTTGTTTGCTGGCTCATAAGTTTCTCCTGATTGGGCTGAACTTGATCGCGAAAAGCTTCAATCCGCCTCTCGTGAGGGAGCGCGCGGCGCTGGAGCATTCGGCGCGGGAGCGCTCGGCGTCGGCAGGGTTTTCAGATACGCGACGATGGCACCGAGCTGGTCCTGGTCGAGCAAGAAGCGGAATCCCGGCATGCGCGCGGTTCCGGCGCCGATGAATTCGCGCATGACGTCTTCCTGCCCGCCGAGCGTATCCTTTGATAGGACCGGCCCGTACTGTCCGCTGGTGATCTGTGGCTTGGTGTGGCAGACGACGCAGTGTTGATAGAACAGACGCTGGCCGAGCTTCTGCGTGTCATTCAGCGAGCTCGAAGGGTCGGCGGGCTGCGCCGAAAGCGACGACGGCAAGGCAAGCACGGCAAGCGCGACAGCTACGCGAGCAAGCATTCCACGATCCTCCCCAAGGCACGTCAGTTATTGATTGTGCGGCTCGACCTCGTCCGGAAGAGGCGTTGCGATGTTACGCCGCCGGCGGGACGAAAGGGAAGGGCTCAACGGATGGGAGAGAGGGGATGGTCGGCAGCTCCGGTTCGCCGCCGGAGCTGCCGTTCCGGATAGCTGGGTATCGGGGGGTCGGGGCGCTATCCGGATTGCTTTCTCCATAGCGCAAGTCGCGTGTCGGCGGGCGATCGCGCGCGGAAATGTCACTACTTAAGGTTTGCGCTTAAGGTTAAGCTTTCGATTGAAGTAGCGTCGGTATGATCTCGACATGTCCGTTCAGTTGCCGCATCCGCGTCGGCGCAGCAAAGGCGAGGGACCTGCGACTTTCGCAACCGACGGTAGGACCTGTTCATGCCCGGTTCACCCGTTCGTCTCTATTAAGCCCCCAAGCTCACGAGTCGTCAGCCGGGGGAGAAGGCGGCGAAGGGATTGGCGTGCTTCCACGTGAGCGCGCGGCGCAGTTGGATCGCGGTTGGATCAATGTTCGAATTGAGCAGGATGCGCCGGACGGGCGGGTTGCTCCGGCACTGGGCGGCGCGCAGCGTGGGCGGGCTGTTTGCGAGCGCGACCGCGCTCGCGGCGGTGATTCTGGCACCGCCGGGCCCCGGCTTCGCCGCCGAGGCGCCGCACTGCCTGACCGGTGAGGAGCAACGCGCCGCGATTGCGACCGGCAAGAGCCTGCCGCTTGCTGCAGTGATCCACAGCCTGCACCGGGCGCCGAAGGACGTCATCAAGGCTCAGCTTTGCGAGGAGCCCGAGCGGCTGATCTATATGCTGACACTGCTCGGGCGCGATGGCAAAGTAAAGCGTGCGACCGTCGATGCGACCAATGGGGCCGTGGTCGGCGAGCGCTGAACCGGCATCACTGTAAACGAGCAGTCGGCGGAGGAAATCCCTTGCGTCTCCTTGTGGTCGAGGACGATCCCGACCTCAATCGGCAGCTGGCGACCGCGCTCACCGATGCCGGCTACGTGGTCGATCGCGCCTTTGACGGCGAGGAGGGCCATTTCCTCGGCGAGAGCGAACCCTATGACGCGGTGATCCTCGACATCGGCTTGCCGAAGATGGACGGCATTTCCGTGCTCGAGGCGTGGCGCCGGGCCGGCCGCGCCATGCCGGTGCTGATCCTGACCGCGCGCGACCGTTGGAGCGACAAGGTGCAGGGTTTCGACGCCGGGGCCGACGACTATGTGGCCAAGCCCTTCCATCTCGAGGAGGTGCTGGCGCGCATCCGCGCGCTTCTGCGCCGCTCGACCGGGCATGCCAAGAGCGAGCTGATCTGCGGCAATGTGCGCCTCGATACTCGCAGCGGCCGCGTCACCGTCGACGGCAACCCGGTCAAGCTCACCTCACATGAATACCGGCTCCTGTCCTATCTAATGCACCATACCGGCCGCGTGGTGTCGCGCACCGAATTGGTCGAGCATCTCTACGACCAGGACTTCGACCGCGACTCCAACACCATCGAGGTGTTTGTCGGCCGCATCCGCAAGAAGCTCGGCGTCGATGTGATCCAAACGGTCCGCGGCCTCGGCTATCTGCTCAGCCCGAGCGATGCGCGCTAATTCGCTCGCGCTGCGCCTATTCTTCTCCGCCGCGGCCTGGACGGTGGTGATCCTGCTCATAACCGGGATTGTGCTGTCTTCGCTCTACCGTGCCGCCGTCGAGCGCTCTTTTGATGGCCGGCTCGGCGTCTACCTGCGCACGCTGGTCGCCGATGTGGCGAGCCCGGAGGAAAGCAGCGACAAGTTCCCGCAATCGCTGGGCGAGCCGCTGTTCGAGCTGCCGCTCTCCGGATGGTACTGGCAGGTGACCCGGCTCGATACGCCGAAGCCGGAGGTGCGCTCGTCGCGCTCGCTATGGGATTCGAGCCTGCCGAGCCTCGAAGCCCTCAGCGTGCCGGCAAGCATCGCCGGCACCCGCGAAGGCTATGTCAAAGGGCCGGAGGATCAGAAGCTGCGCCAGGTCGAGCGCAACATCGACCTCGGCGAGGATGGCCGTTTCCTGGTGACGGTCGCCGGCGACGCCGCCGAGATCGACCAGGGGACCTATGAATTCGACCGCATCCTGATCGCCACCTTTGCGGTGCTCGGCATCGTGCTGTTGCTGATCACCACCTTCCAGGTGCGTTTCGGGCTGGCCCCGCTCAAGCGCATTTCCAGCGGGCTCGCGGCGATTCGCTCCGGCGCGGCGGAGCGGCTCGTGGGCGAATTTCCCTTCGAGATCGCCCCGCTCGCGCGCGAGACAAACGCGCTCATCGACGCCAACCGCGAGATTGTCACCCGCGCCCGCACGCATGTTGGCAATCTGGCGCATGCGCTGAAGACGCCGCTCTCCGTGATGATGAACGAAGCGGCCGCACACCGCGACGATCCGTTCGCCGCCAAGGTCGCCGAGCAGATCGAGATCATGCGCGATCAGGTGGCCCGCCACCTCGAGCGCGCGCGGCTTGCCGCCGGCATGGCGGCGGTGATCGGCACCGTGACCGATGTGTGCTCGACCGTGACGGCGCTCGCCCGTACCATGGAGAAGATCCATTTCGAGCGGGGCATCAGCATCAATCTCGATGTTGCCGAGGATGCGAAGTTTCGCGGCGAGCGGCAGGATCTCGAAGAGATGCTGGGCAATCTGGTCGATAACGCCTGCAAGTGGGCGCAGTCGCGGGTTGCCATCGAGGTCTTCACCCAGCAGCTCGCCGGCGATGACCACCGGCGCGTGGTCCGTGTGACGGTCGACGATGACGGTCCGGGGCTGTCTCCCTCCCAGCGCGAGCAGGTTGCTCATCGTGGCCGCCGGCTTGATGAGACCAAGCCGGGCTCGGGTCTCGGTCTGTCGATCGTGGTCGAGCTCGTCAATCTCTATGGCGGCGAGCTCAAGCTGGGGACGGCGCCGATCGGCGGCTTGCGCGCGGAATTGGTGCTGCCCAGCGCGTGAGCAGAGCGGTCGCCGGCGCGTTAACGCCTGAGGACGTCCGCACGCGTGTTCCTCAATCAGTTCTTAACGCGGTCGCGCTATCCACCACTCGGGAAAGAGGCGAAGCACGGGACGCACGATGGCCACTGGCGGGCCCCCCGTCGAGCGGTTGCGCGGATATTTGTCGCAGCTTCCGACCGCGAAGCGGACTCAGCTGATCGCTGAGCTGGAGAGTGCGCTGCTGCGTGGCGACGAGGTTCCGGGCGGCGATCTCCTGCTGCAGGAGGTGCGCAGCTCGGTGCGCGAATCGGCGCAGCGTGCGCCGCGCATCAGTCAGGCGGCCCGGCTGTTCTTTCGGCCGCTAGAGCCGTTCCTGGTCGAGGATCAATCGGGGCAGAAGCAGCTCGCGCGGCTTGCCCGCAGCACGTTGCCGCAGTTGTGGGACTGGATCTGTCGCGACGTCCTGCCGGACGTGGGCAACCGCTTTTCGGATGCCGTGACGCACGCGCTGAACGATGGCGGGGCCGCCATGTGTGGTCACCTGATCCGCCCGTTCCAGGACCAGGTCGCCGAACGCATCCGCGCCATGCTTGGCGAGAGCGAGCTCGACGACAAGGTGCGGCGTCGGATGATCGGGCAGATCGGCCTGCCGCAGGCGCTGGAGGTTGCGCGGGATCTGCTGGCGATACTTGGCGGCCGCGACACGCTTGCGGCCATCGCCAGCCGGCTGCCGGGCCATATCGGCAACCTGGCGGACGGCCAGCTCGAGCAGATCAAGCTCATCCTTGATACCTGCACGGCGGAAGCCGGCGAGCTGCTGCCCTTCGCCCTGATCCTCTTGGGGGGGCGGCTGGCCTCGCCCTGGCAGCTGATCCGGCTCGCCGTCAGAGCAGCAGAGAGCGATGCGGCTGCGCGCATCGCCTCGACGTCCTATTCGATCGCCGTCACGGTCACGCTCGCCGACATCGAGCAGAAGGTCGGCGAGTTGAAGGTTGATCTCAAGCGCGGCCAGCACATCGCGGTCATCTCCCTGCTCAAATACATCCATGACGCAGTGCGCGGGATCCGCAGTGAGCTCGACCTCGGCCACGATTCGCCTTGGGGCCGGCAGCTTGCCGCCATCCGCAGCGAAGTTTCGAGTGCGCTGAAGACGGAAATCGAATCGACGCCCGGCCGTGTGCGCCGTCTGCTCAGGCCGCGCGCTCCCGGCAAGAGCGTCGGTGCGCGGCTCGATGCGGGCGATGTCGCGGAAACCGAAGCGCTGATCGAGCTGTTGGGCGCCTGCCGCAATTACGCGAGCGAGCTTGCGATCAGCGAGGTGACGCTGCTCGCTCATAGCGAGCTCGAGCAATACCTCGAATCGGGGCCACGCACATTGGTGGAGGGCCTGCGCGGCGCCGATCCCGCCGATCGGGCGTTCCGGCAGCTGCAGATCGAAGCGGCGGTACGGTTTTGTGCGAAGGTCTTCGGCCCGCAATACGCCGCCGTCCTGGTCAAGGCGGCCGAGGTGGCGGTAAACAGCGAGCGCAAGGTTACCGCCAAGGCCTAACATTGCTTCCCGGGGTCACCGGGGCCGGCGTGCGTCTGCGCCTGGTTGCAGGCCCGGCAAGATCCTCCTCGCTCCAATCATTAACCCGACCATTAAATTGCGTTGGCATCGTATTTGCGCCGTTAATCCGGCCCTATCTGCGCTATTCGCCCGCTTCCCGATGTCGCGGCGATTGTGCGGGTTATCCGTTGCGCCGGTCGGCGTGCGTGATGTAAAGGCAAAGTCCCAGCTTGGATGGACATCTCGGTCGGCTTCCGGCACGGCCACCGGAATGTGAAAATCGCGCCGACGATTTGAACCATGATTCTCTGGATTCTATTCGCGTTGATGACCGCGATGGCGATCCTGGCCGTGCTGTGGCCGCTTGCGCGCGGCCAGGCGAAGCACAGATCGGGCAGCGACCTTGCGGTCTATCGAGATCAGCTCGCGGAAATCCAACGTGACCGGACGGCCGGCCAGATCGGCGAGGCGGAGGCGGAGGCGGCGAGGATCGAGGTGTCCCGCCGGCTGATCGGAGCCGCGGATGCGGCCAGTGCCGCACCTGCGCCGCTGGGCTCTGCCATCGCCAATTGGCATCGCCGCGTGGTCGCCATCATCGCCCTTGTGCTCCTGCCGTTGGGGGCGGTCGGATTCTACCTGAAGATCGGCTCCCCGGGGCTGCCCGGGCAGCCCCTCTCGGCGCGTGCCGCCGAAATCCAGGACCATTCAATCGAGCATCTGGTAGCCCAGGTCGAGGAACATCTCGCGGCCAATCCGGACGATGCCCGCGGCTGGGAGGTGATCGCTCCGGTCTATCTCCGGCTCGGGCGCTACGATGATGCGGTCAAGGCGCGCCGCAATGTGCTGCGCCTCGCCGGCGAAAGCGCCGCGCGGCAAGCCGACCTCGGTGAGGCGCTTGTCGGTGCCGCCAACGGCATCGTCACCGTCGAGGCAAAAGCCGCCTTCGAGCGCGCGGTCGCCCTCGATCCGCAGGACGTGAAATCCCGCTACTTCCTCGGGCTGGCGGCTGAGCAGGACGGCCGCCGCGACGAGGCCGCCGCGACCTGGCGCTCCATGCTGGCAACTGCCCCGGAAGGGGCGGACTGGACCGGCTTCGTACGCGGTGAGCTTGCCCGGATCGAGGGCGGCCCCGGCCCGGCGGATGTCGCGGCCGCAAGCAATATGAGCCCCGACCAGCGGACGGCCATGATCCGCGGCATGGTGCAAAAGCTAGCCGATCAGCTGCATAAGGACGGCTCCGACCTAGAGGGGTGGCTGCGTCTGGTTCGCTCCTATATGGTGCTGGGCGAGCGCGATAAGGCGCTCGCGGCGGCAGGCGATGCCCGACACGCGCTGGCAAGCGACCCGGAAAAGCTCCGCCGGATCGACGAGCTGGTCAAAGGGCTGGGCCTCGAAGGCTAGTGCCGCATGTTCCGGAACGGCAGAATGCACCTTTCCGCAAGGAACGTGCGCAAGAAGGGTGGCGAAGGGTTGCGATGACCCGCAAACGGCGGCGCTTGATATTGATCGGCTCGGCGCTCGGCGTGCTGGCAATCGCGGTCGCCCTGGTGCTGAGCGCGCTCAAGGATTCCATCGTCTTCTTCAACTCGCCGACCGACGTGGTGGAGAAGCACGTGGCGCCGGGCAGCCGCATCCGGCTAGGCGGCCTCGTTAAGCCCGGCAGTGTCGTGCATGGCGACGACCTCGCGGTGCACTTTGATGTCACCGATGGTGAGAATACAATTCCGGTCGCTTATCAGGGAATCCTGCCCGACCTGTTCCGCGAAGGGCAGGGGGTGGTGACGGAGGGCGTGATCGAGCCGACCGGCGCATTCAAGGCCGACAGCGTGCTCGCCAAGCACGACGAGAAATACATGCCCAAAGAGGTCGCCGATGCGCTGAAGCGCTCGGGGCATTGGCAGGAGCAGGCCGGACAGAAAATCGACGCGGCTTCCGCGGGGAGGACCCAATGATGGGCGTTGCAGCCATGCGCTTTGCGGGTCGGCGCCGCGCTCGCTGGAGCTTTGCAGCATGATTCCCGAGCTTGGGCATTTTGCGTTGGTTCTGGCGCTGGCCTTGGCACTGGTGCAGGCGACCGTGCCGATCTATGGCGCACAACGCAACGATCCGTGGCTCATGGGAGTCGCCGGCACCACCGCGATCGGACAGTTCTGTTTTGTCGCGCTTTCATTCGGGGCGCTGGTCGCCTGCTACGTGCAGTCCGATTTCTCCGTGCTCATGGTGTACGAGAATTCGCACTCGATGATGCCGCTGATCTACAAATTCACCAGCGCCTGGGGAAACCACGAAGGCTCGATGCTGTTGTGGGTGCTTATCCTGGCGCTGTTCGGCGCGCTGGTCGCGGTCTTCGGCGGCAATTTGCCGGATCGGCTCAAGGCCAATGTGCTCGGTGTGCAATCGTGGATCGCGGTTGCGTTCAACCTGTTCATTCTGCTGACCTCGAATCCGTTCTTGCGCATTCCCAATGCGCCGTTCGAGGGCCAAGACCTCAATCCGCTCCTGCAAGATCTCGGCCTCGCCATTCATCCTCCGCTCCTCTATCTCGGTTATGTCGGCTTCTCGATCACGTTCTCGTTCGCAATTGCCGCGCTGATCGATGGTCGCGTCGATGCGGCCTGGGCCCGTTGGGTCCGCCCTTGGGCGCTCTTGGCCTGGACGTTCCTTACGCTCGGCATCGCCATGGGCTCCTACTGGGCCTACTACACGCTCGGTTGGGGCGGTTGGTGGTTCTGGGATCCGGTCGAGAACGCGTCGCTGATGCCGTGGCTCGCCGGCACCGCGCTGCTCCACTCGGCACTGGTGATGGAGAAGCGCAATGCGCTCAAGGTCTGGACCATCCTGCTCGCGATCCTGACATTCTCGCTGTCGTTGATCGGCACTTTCCTGGTGCGCTCGGGGGTGCTGACGTCGGTGCACGCGTTCGCCAGCGATCCGACCCGCGGCATTTTCATCCTGGCGATCTTGACGCTGTTCATCGGCGGCGGGCTCGCGCTGTTCGCCTGGCGCGCCCCGGTGCTGAAGCAAGGCGGTCTGTTCGCGCCGATCTCGCGCGAAGGCACGCTGGTGCTCAACAATCTCTTCTTGGTCACCGCCTGCGCCACGGTTTTTGTCGGCACACTCTATCCGTTGGCGCTGGAAGCGCTGACCGGAGAGAAGATCTCGGTCGGTGCTCCGTTCTTCAACATGACGTTTGCGCCGGTGTTCATGCTGTTGATGCTGGTGGTTCCGTTCGGTCCGCTGATGGCATGGAAGCGCGGTGATCTGCTCGGCGTCGCGCAACGCCTCGCGGCTGCGGCCGCGATCGCGGTGATCGGCGTCGCGGTCACGTTCGCGGTCGAGGGCGGCGGGCCGATCCTGGTGCCCTTCGCGATCGGGCTTGCTCTGTATCTCCTGGCCGGCGCCGTCACAGAGCTGGTCGAGCGCACCGGCTTGCTCAAGGTACCGGCGCGCACGGCGCTCGCGCGCGCGCGCGGCTTGCCGCGCTCCGCATGGGGCACGGCGCTCGCCCATGCCGGCCTGGCGGTGACGCTGCTCGGCATCATCGGCGAGACCCAATGGGGGGCGGAACGCATTGCCGAGGTCAAGCCCGGCGCCGTCATCTCGGTCCGCCACTTCGATTTCACCTTTGACGGAGTGACCAACCGGCAGGGTCCGAACTACCGCGAGGTTGCCGCCCACTTCACGGTTCGGCGGGCTGGTGATCTGGTTGGCGTGATGGAGCCGTCGAAGCGCAGCTTTCCTTCGCGCGGAACCGATACCAACGAGGCTGCGCTCATGACGCGCGGCTTCGCGCAGCTCTATCTCTCGCTCGGCGATACCGCCCCCGACGGGTCACTCGCGATTCGCCTCTACTACAAGCCGCTGGTGCTGTTGATCTGGCTTGGCGCGGTGGTGATGGCCATGGGCGGCGCCCTGTCGCTCTCGGACCGCCGCCTGCGGGTCGGCGCACCGATGCCGGCGCGCCACAAGCCCGCCGCCATGCAGCCGGCCGAATGAGGATGGTGGCATGAGACTGCTCCGGCTTCTCCTCATCGCATCTGCGCTGCTATCGGCGGCGCCGGCCTGGTCAGTGCAACCCGACGAGGTGCTCGCGGACCCCACGCTCGAGGCACGGGCGCGGGCACTCTCCAAAGAGCTGCGTTGCCTGGTGTGCCAGAACCAGTCGATCGATGATTCGGCGGCGCCGCTGGCGCGCGACATCCGACTCCTGGTGCGCGAGCGCCTGACCAAAGGCGACAGCGACCAGCAGGTGCTGGACTTCCTGGTCGCGCGCTACGGCGAGTTCGTGCTGCTCAAGCCACGCTTTGCCTGGCACACGGCCCTCCTTTGGCTTGTACCGCCGGCAGGCCTGATCGGCGGCGGCCTGCTCTTGTTCCTGGTTGCCCGCCGCCGCACTCAAGCGACCCCCGTGGCGTCGAGGGCTGATGCCTTGACGCCGGCCGAGGAGGCCCGACTCGCCGGCCTCCTGCAAACAGGCGACCGCTGAAACGAAGCCCACAAGCGGGCGGATCCCTGGGCCGCCACAATCGGTCGCGGACTCATCCAAGTCTTTGCCTCTTATCGCTAATCTTTGACGCCTGAGCCTCGCATTAACAAACTTTAATGTTGCCGACAGGACTCGGTAAGGCGGGCCTCAGCATCCTACATGCGACTGTGTTGGGCACCCCTCTTCGCACCCTTTCTCGGCGGTGATCAGGAGACACTTTCATGCAAGAAAGCATCCCCGGAACGCGAGCCCTGCGCGCGTTCTCCACGCACCGACTCGGCCTGCTGGCCGGCGTCGGCGTGCTGGCTTTCAGCGTCGTGGCGGGCGGTCCCGCTTGGCGCGTCGGACTTGGCGCGCTGAGCTCGCCCGCTGAAGCGCAGAATCTGCAGCGGCCGGTCGGGTTTGCAGACATCGTCGAGAAGGTGAAGCCGGCAGTCGTCTCGGTTCGCGTCAAGATGGACGGTGGGCCGCGCGTCATGGGCTTCGAGGGCGAGCTGCCGTTTCCGAAGGGCTCCCCGATGGAGCGCTTCTTCCGTCAATTCGGGATGCCTGATCAAGGCAATCCGGGCGGCGGCAGCGGTGGCGGCGGCCGCAACATGATCACCGGACAGGGATCCGGCTTCTTCATTTCCGCCGACGGATATGCGGTGACCAACAATCACGTGGTGGACAAGGCGGAAAACGTCCAGGTCACGACCGACGACGGCAAAATCTATCAAGCCAAGGTCATCGGCACGGATCCCCGCAGCGATCTTGCGCTGATCAAGGTTGATGGTCGCGGCGATTTTCCTTTCGTCAAGCTCGCCGAAGGAAATCCGCGCATCGGCGATTGGGTCCTGGCGGTCGGAAATCCGTTCGGGCTCGGCGGAACGGTCACGGCTGGCATCGTGTCCGCCCGCGGCCGCGACATCGGCAGCGGGCCGTATGACGATTTCATCCAGATCGACGCTCCGGTCAACAAGGGCAATTCCGGCGGCCCGACCTTCGATGTCGACGGCAATGTTATCGGAGTGAACACCGCCATCTTCTCGCCCTCGGGCGGCTCGGTCGGCATTGCCTTTGCGATCCCGGCCGATACCGTGCGCAAGGTCGTCTCGCAGCTCAAAGACAAGGGCTCGGTGACCCGTGGCTGGATCGGCGTGCAGATCCAGTCGGTCACGCCCGAGATCGCCGACAGCCTGGGCCTCAAGAACGCCGCGGGGGCGCTGGTGGCAGAGCCGCAATCCGGTGGCCCGGCTGCCAAGGCCGGCATCGAGGCCGGCGATGTCATCACCGGAGTGAACGGGAGCCCGATCAAGGATGCCCGCGAGCTCGCCCGCGAGATCAGCAGCATGCCTCCCAATACCTCGGTGAAGCTCTCGCTGCTGCATAAGGGCGCCGAGAAGTCGGTGACGCTGACGCTCGGCGTGCTGCCCAACGAGCGCGAGGCGCGTGCCGAGCCCACCAAGGACGATTCGAACGGAACCGACGTGCCGCGTCTCGGCCTGACGCTTGCACCAGCAGGCAAGGTCGCGGGCAGCGGCAATGAGGGCGTCGTGGTCACCAATGTCGATCCCAACGGGATCGCCGCGGATCATGGCTTCAAGACCGGAGATGTCATTCTCGATGTCGGCGGCAAGAAGGTCGCCAATCCGGGTGAGGTGCGGGACGCCATCCGCGATGCGCAGAAGGACGGCAAGCAAACGGTGCTGATGCGCGTGAAGTCCGGCAACGAAGGCACCAAGTTCGTCGCGCTGCGGCTCGGCAAGGCTTGAACCAGATTGGGGCGTGCTGCCGGCATCCGTCGCCCCCGCTGGCGGCCCGAACCAGGGGGCAGGTCGGTGACCTGTCCCCACTTTATCTCCCGTTAAGGCTTGCTTTGACCCGGCATCCGTCGCCCCCGCCGGGGAGGAGCAGGTGGAGGGGCGGTGGGGTAACCCACCGCCCCTCGCTTATTACGCCCGGCCGAATGCGCCAGCCGTTGCCTCTCGCGGGTTCTCGCCGCCGGACGGTTGTTCCCGCCTCCGCAAGCTGGCGGGACCGTTGCCGCGCCCCCTTTTCAGATATCATGCAGATGCTTAGGTCGTCTTAGTATCGGCGTCGCCGAATACGCGGCCAATGCCGGATCGATCGAACAGCAACCGGAGATCAACCGGATATCAACTGGGTCATCATGCGACTTCTCATCATCGAAGACGACCGTGACGCAGCCGATTATCTGGCCAAGGCGTTTCGTGAGGTGGGCCACATCGCCGATCTCGCTGCCGACGGCGAAGAAGGGCTCGCCCACGCGCTCGATGGCCAATACGATGTCTTGATAGTCGACCGCATGCTTCCCAAACGCGATGGCCTTTCCATCATCGGGACCCTGCGAGCCAAGGGCATCGAGACGCCGGCGCTGATCCTTTCCGCCCTCGGCCAGGTGGATGATCGCGTCAAGGGGCTGCGCGCCGGTGGCGACGATTACTTGTCCAAGCCGTATTCATTCTCGGAATTGCTGGCGCGCACCGAAGTGCTGGCGCGCCGCCACGGCGGCCGCGAGGAGACGGTTTACCGGGTCGGCGATCTCGAGCTCGATCGGCTGTCGCACCGTGTCATTCGCGGGAACGGCGAGATCGTGCTGCAGCCGCGCGAATTTCGCCTGCTCGAATATCTGATGAAGCATGCCGGGCAGGTGGTGACGCGCACGATGTTGTTGGAAAATGTCTGGGACTATCATTTCGATCCGCAGACCAACGTCATCGACGTGCACATTTCGCGGCTGCGCTCCAAGATCGATAAGGGATTCGGCCAGCCGCTGCTGCATACTGTGCGGGGCGCAGGATATATGATCCGTGACAACAAGTGACGCTATCTTGCCGCGCGAGCGTGCTGCCGCCGCGGAGCGGAGCGCGCCCTACCGCAACTCCTCCCCGCAAAGTGGGTCGGATGACACGCGTCGTCGCGCCGATCTGGGTGCGGAAAAGGAGACGGACGGCCGGAGCATTGAAGGCAAGTCGTTTTCCCAATCCTGGGTCGCGCGCGTAGTTGCCGAGCGCATGGCGGCGGCGGGCAAGCTCTTGCGCACCACCGCCTTCAAGCTCACCCTGGTCTATCTCACCGTGTTCGCGTTGTTCGCCGCGGTTCTGCTCGCCTATTTCGCCTGGAACACGCGCCGCCTGATCACCGAGCAGATCACCGAGACGGTCGATGCCGAGATCCAGGGGCTGAGCGAGCAGTATCGGCAGGGCGGTATCCGCCGCATCAGCTTCGCGATCGAAGGGCGCTCGCTGCGGCCGGGCTCGAGCCTTTATCTCCTCACCACCGCGGCGGGCGAACGAGTGACCGGCAATGTCGGGGCCCTGCCGACCGGCGTCCTCGATAATCCGGGCTGGTACGAGACCGCCTATCGCCGGGTCGACGAGCAGGATTCCTCGGACCACGACGCGTTGGTCCGTGTCGATCAGTTGCCGGGCGGCTTCCGCCTATTGGTCGGTCGCGATCTCGAGGAGCGCGAACGCCTCTTCGACGTGGTGCAAGCGGCCGGCAAATGGTCGGTTGCGATCGTGATCGTGCTGGGTCTCGCGGGCGGTATCTTCGTCACCCGACGCGTGCTCGCGCGCATCGATGCGATGGCCGAGACCACGCGCACGATCATGCAGGGAGATCTGCATGAGCGCCTTCCGGTAGCGGGCACAGGCGACGAGCTCGATCGTCTGGCGATCAATCTCAATACTATGCTCGAACGCATCGAGGCGCTGATGCGCGGCATCAAGGAGGTATCGGACAATATTGCCCATGATCTCAAGACACCGCTGACGCGCCTGCGCAACCGGTGCGAGGAGGCGTTGCGGGCGGCCGAGGGGCCGACCCAGTATCGCGCCGCGCTCGAGACCACGATCGAGGAATCGGAAGCGCTGATCCGCACCTTCAACGCCCTGTTGATGATCGCGCGCGCCGAATCCGGTCACGTGCGCGACGACATGGTCGTGTTCGACGCCGGCGAGATCGTGCGCGGCATCGGCGAGCTCTACGAGCCACTGGCCGATGAAAAGGGCTTGCGCCTCGAGGTCGAAACCCCCGCGCCCGCTTGGGTGCGCGGGAACCGGGAATTGATCAGCCAGGCTCTCGCCAACCTGGTCGACAACGCGATCAAATACAGCGCGTCCGCCGAGAATGGTCGGGCCGAGATCATGCTCAAGGTGACAAATCAGGGCGAGCGAATACTGCTCTCGGTCGCCGACAGCGGACCCGGCATTCCGGCCGCCGACCGCGGCCGCGTGCTCGAGCGCTTTGTGCGACTCGAGCAGAGCCGGTCGGAACCGGGCTCCGGGCTGGGCCTCAGCCTCGCCGCCGCCATTGCCCGATTGCACGATGGCGAGCTGCTCCTGGGAGACAATCGTCCCGGTCTCCTAAGCGTGCTTTCGCTTCCGCGGGCGCCGGCTCCTCCGGCAGCTTGAATAGCCCCAATCCAGCCACAGATTCAGCCGGCGCAATGCGCCGAGCGGGTTGCGGGCGACGTTAAACTTTGCTTGAGAGCGCGCCCCAGGGCGGATGACCCTCCTGCGAGTCGTCAATCCGTTGGGCGGCGCGGCCTTGGTGATCGGATTGGGCTCAACGAATGGAAAATTCGAGCACGCGCCCGGAGGCGGTGGCGACCCAAGCCGAGACGTGCCTCGCCGCGCGGATCGCTCTTCCGCCTGCTGTCCCCAAAGCAGACCACGCCCGCTTGCAGGCGTGGCTCGCCGAGATCGCCGGAGCTCCCGCCGGCCCCGCGCTGGCGCAGCTCATCAGCGATCATCCCGCGGTCGGAGAGCTGATCGCCGGCTTCTCTCTGCGCGCGCCGTATCTTTGGGAGCTGGTGCGCGCCGATCCGGCGCGGCTTCTGGCCTTGCTGCAAGCGGATCCCGAGACAGCATTCGAAGGTATCCTGGCGCGTAGCGGCGAGCTTGCGGCGAAGCCGGCCGAGGAGGCCGGCATGATGGCGCTGCTGCGGCGCCTGAAAGCGCAAGGAGCGCTGCTGATCGCGCTCGCAGACGCCGGCGGCGTCTGGCCGGTCATGCAGGTCACCGCCGCGCTGACGCGGCTTGCCGATGCGGCGGTCAGTCTTGCGGTCCGCTATCTCTTCGCTGATGCCGCCGCGAACGGTGCCATCGATCCGCCGGATCCCGCGCGGCCGGAATGGGCGAGCGGCTATTTCGTTCTGGCGCTCGGCAAGATGGGGGCGCACGAGCTCAACTATTCGAGCGACATCGATCTCATCGTCTTCTATGACACGGAGCGCGCGAGCGCCGCGCCGGGAATAGAGCTTGCGCCATTCTACGTGCGGCTGACCAGGCGGCTGGTGAAGCTCCTCGCCGAGCGCACGGTCGATGGTTACGTGTTTCGCACCGATCTCAGGCTGCGGCCGGATCCGGCCTCAACCCAGATCGCGGTCTCGACTGCAGCGGCGCTGCACTACTACGAAAGCATCGGGCAGAGTTGGGAGCGCGCCGCGCTCATCAAGGCGCGGCCATGCGCCGGTGACATTCCGGCCGGCGAGGCGATGCTCAAGGCGCTGTCGCCCTTCGTTTGGCGCAAATACATCGACTTCGCCGCGGTCAGCGATATTCACGCCATGAAGCGGCAGATCCATGCCTATCGCGGCCACGGCGAGATCAGCGTCGAGGGCCACAACCTCAAGCTCGGGCGCGGCGGCATCCGCGAGATCGAGTTTTTTGTGCAGACACAGCAACTCCTTCTCGGCGGTCGTTATCCGCAACTGCGGGCGCGTGAGACCTTGGGCGGCCTCGCCGCGCTTGCCGCCGGCGGCTGGATTGATGCGCGCTGCCGCGAGGAACTGGATGCCGCGTACCGCCTTCTGCGCGTGATCGAGAACCGCTTGCAGATGGTGGCGGACGAGCAGACGCAGACCTTGCCGTCCGATCCGCAGGTCCTCGAATCGTTTGCCCGCTTCGCCGGTTTCGCGGGCCGCGACGCGCTTGCCGAAACACTGCTCACCCAATTGCGCAATGTCCAGCAGAGCTATGCGGGATTGTTCGAGCGTGCGCCGCAGACAGGCGAGCGGCCGCATTCGTTGCGTTTCCCGCGCGAGGCGGACGATCACGCAACAGTCGATCGTCTCGCCGAGATGGGATTCCGCCAGCCCGCCGAAGTCTCCGCCCGGGTGCGGCGCTGGCAGTCAGGGGGCGCCGCGTCATTGCGCGGCCCGTTTGCCCGCGCCCAGCTCGCCGAGCTCGTCCCGTTGTTGCTTCCCCAGTTTGCGCTCGCGGCCGATCCGGACGGCGCCGTCGCCGCCTTCGATCGTCTGGTCGGCGCGCTGCAAGGCGGAGGACGGCTCTACTCGCTCTTGCTGCAGCATCCCGAGCTCATTCCCCTGATCGTGCTCTTGATCGGAACCGCGCCGCGTCTGGCCGACGATCTGGCGCAGTTCCCGGAAGTCATGGATGCGGTGATCGATCCGAGCTTCTTCGGCGCGTTGCCGCAGGAAGGCGAGCTTGCTGAGGGGCTTTCGCGTTCGCTCGGGCAGGCCTCCTCGCACGAGGATTTCCTCGACCGCATCCGCATCTTCGCTCAGGAGCACATGTTCCTGATCGGAACCCGGGTCTTGGCCGGAACGGTTTCGGCGGAACAGTCGGGCGAGGCCTTTGCACGCTTGGCGGACCTGCTGATCCGCTGCCTCGACGAGACGGTGCAGGCCAATTTCCGCAAGCTGCATGGCAGCGTGGCCTCCCAGGAGACGGCCCTTCTCGCGCTCGGCAAGCTCGGCGGACGCGAGATGACGGCGACCTCCGATCTCGATCTGATCGTCGTGTATGACTTCGATCGCGGGCAGCCGGAGTCGTCGGGTCCGCGAGTGCTCAACGGCGGCCAATATTTTGCCCGCTTGGTGCAGCGCCTGATCGGTGCGCTGACCGCACGGACGAATCACGGCGTGCTTTATCGCGTCGACATGCGGCTGCGCCCCTCCGGCAATTCCGGGCCGCTCGCGACCCAGATCGATGCCTTTGCGGATTATCAGGATCGTGAAGCCTGGACCTGGGAGCACATGGCGCTCACTCGCGCCCGCGTGCTCGCCGCTTCGCCGGCGTTCGGCGCGCGAGTGGAAAGCGTCATCCGGGCTGCGCTATGCCGCCCGCGCGACCGGCAGCGCCTTGCGGCCGACGTGATAGAGATGCGCCGCGCGATTGCGCAGGAAAAGGGCGAAGGCGAACGCTGGGACATCAAGCACGCAGCGGGCGGGCTCATCGACATCGAATTCATCGCTCAGTATTTGCAGCTGTTGCACGCGGCCGAGAAACCAGAGATTCTCGATACCTCGACCGCGCGTGCGCTCGACAAGGCTTGGCGTCTGGGTGTGCTTGCCACCGATGATGCGGAGATCCTGCGCAATGCGGTGCGGCTCTATCATGATTTGACGCAGATCTTGCGGCTCTGTCTCTCGGGACCGTTCGATCCCGAGGCCGCCGCTGACAAGCGTGCCGATCCGACACTGATCGGACTGCTCGCGCGCGCCGCCGACGTGCCGGATTGGATCACGCTCGACGCGTTTTTGGCCGAGACCGAGGCCAAGGTGCGCAGGTGCTTCACGCGTATTCTCGCGCCGGCCTGATAGCAATCAATTTGGCGCCTATTGGACAATGGTTGCGTTCGAGGCAGCGGTCAGCAGGAGTCCCTTTCCTGTCGCCGATCAATAAATAGCCTGAATGAGTCATGAGAGAAATAAAGGCAAGTTAGATACCGCTCCAATCACTGGACACCGGTCGGGTCAAGGATGATAATCTCGCTGCTACGCGGTTGTGATGCGCGCTTTTCGTCGGGACTTCTGTCTGGGTCTTGCCCGCAGGAGGTGTGGAATGCGCATTCGGCTTCTGCAATCCGTTGGGGCGGCGGCGGTGCTCGCATCGGCGCTCGGCATGTTCGGACCTGCGCAGATGGAGGCGCAGGACCGGGCCGTTGGAGTTCCCAGCGGCGATTCAGCGGCGCCTGTCGCGCTGAGGACGCCTTGGGGTGAGCCTGACCTGCAAGGCATATGGACCGTCGAATCCGACACGCCGCTGCAGCGCTCGCCCAAATACGCCAACCAGGAATTCTTCACTGAAGCGCAGCGCGAGGAGCTTGATCGCGAGCGCGCCGCTCTCTTGGGGCGGGACCGGCGCGTTGCGCGCGGCACCGAGCTCGATGTCGCCGGCGCTTACAATGCGGTGTTCATGTCGAAAAAGCGCACGGGCTTGCGCACTTCGTTGATCGTGGATCCGCTCGACGGCCGCGTTCCACCGCTCACGCCGCAGGCCGAAAAGATTGCCGGTGCCGAGCGGGATTTTCGCCTCGCCTTGTTGCGAGCGACCGAGACCTGCCGCACCAGGTCGATCGCGTGTGCCGGCGGCAAATATGATCCGACGCCTTCGCCGCGCCGCGCCGAGCTTGCCCCGCGCTACAACACGACGCGGATCAATCGGCACGACGGACCTGAAGACGGCGCGCTCGCTGACCGCTGCCTGACCGGGGGGCTGCCCGAATTCGGCACAGCCTATGGCGGAAGCTTCCGCCGGATCGTGCAGACGCCGGGCGGCATCACGATGTTCTACGACGTGGGCCAGGGGCAGGGATGGCAGCGCAACATCGTGATGAACGGAAGTCCGCATCTGCCTGCGGGCATCCGCCAGTGGTACGGCGATTCCCGGGGCCACTGGGAAGGCGACACGCTGGTGATCGATGTCACCAATTTCAGCCCCAAGACGGATTTTCAAGGCTCGCGGGAGAACCTGCATCTTGTCGAGCATTGGACGCGCGCCGACGCAGCAACGCTGCGATACGTCGTGACCATCGAGGATCCGACCGTGTGGACGCGGCCTTGGACCGTTGCCCAAGAGTTCACCAAGCAGAGTGAGCAGGAAAACAGGGTCTATTACGAGCCGCGCTGCATCGAAGGAAACTATGCGTTTCCGGCGATGATGCTGGCTGCCCGTCTGGAGGATCTCGCGTTTGCCGAGGGACGCGGGCCAAGTCCCGCGACCAAGGACAATGCGACCGACTTCGTCGGCGTCGAAGCGGATCCATTCCAGTAAGCCGCAAGGAGGGACATAAGGATCATGATGCCCGCCCGCTCAAGAAACGCGGCCATGATGGCTGTTGTCGCCGCGGCCGTGATTTGTGCCGCCGGCTCCTTGCCGATCGCTCGCACGGCGGCAGAATCGCCTGCTGCAAATGTGTCATTGAGGACACCTTGGGGCGAGCCAGACCTGCAGGGCATTTGGACCGTCGAGACCGATACGCCGTTCCAGCGCTCGCCCAAATATGCAAACCAGGAATTCTTCACCGAGGCGCAGCGGGCGGAATTCGACCGCGAACGCGCGCAGCTGCGCGGGCGTGACAATCGCGGCGAGCGCGGCAGCGAGCGCGACGTGGCGGGAGCCTACAACGCGGTTTTCGGCGCCATGAAGCGTACCGGCACGCGCACCTCGATGATCATCGATCCGCCCGATGGGCGCATTCCGCCGATGACTGCGGCGGCGCAGAAGATCGCCGCCGAAGATCGCGAGTTTCGGCTTGCGATGATGCGGGCAACGCAGACCTGCAAGCTCAATCAGCCGGGATGTGCCGGCGGCAAATACGATCCGACGCCTACACCACGCCGCTACGAGATCCCGGCGCGCTACAACGTGGCGCGCATGAACCGCCATGACCGACCCGAGGACGGCGCGCTGGCCGATCGCTGCCTGACGCCCGGGCTTCCGGAGTTTGGCGCTGGCAACGGCGGCGGCAGCTTCCGCCGGATCGTGCAGACGCCGGGCGGCATTGCCATCGCCTACGATGTGGGCCAGGGGCAAGGCTGGCAACGCAGCATCGTGATGAACGGGAGCCCACACCTGCCGGCAAGCATCCGCCAATGGTTCGGCGACTCGCGCGGCCATTGGGAGGGCGACACGCTGGTGGTCGATGTCACGAACTTCAGTCCGAAGACCGATTATCGGGGCTCACGCGAGAACCTGCACCTGATCGAGCGCTGGCGGCGGACCTCGCCGACCACACTCGAATATATCGCGACCATCGATGATCCGACAGTTTGGACGCGTCCGTGGTCGGTGATGCAGGAGTTCACCAGGCAAGACGAAGAGCAGAACCGAATCTACTATGAGCCGCGTTGCATCGAAGGCAACGAGGGCTTTCCGGCGATGATGAAGGCGGCGCGCCAGGAGGATCGCGAGTTTGCCGAGGGGCGCGGGCCTGATCCGATCACCAAGGACAATGCCTCGGGCTACAACGAACCCGATCCGTTGCAGCAGTGACGCCGGGCAGCAGAGAGGGGAGGCCGTCATGTTCGTTCGTTTCTCGGGCTCGGTGATAGCCGTCGCGGTCGCGGCGGCCGCCGTAGGAGCTCTGGTTTCCGCCTCGGTGACACAGACGCTTGGTCAGGCGGGCGGCGCGCGGCCGCCGACGATCCTCGGCAAGCCGAATTTCAGCGGCATCTGGCAGGCCAATAATGAGGCGAACTGGGACCTGACCGCGCATGCGGCGCTTCCCGGCGCGGTGACGCAGCAGGGCGTCTATCCGTTCGACTATGCGCGAGTGCCGGCCGCACCGGTTCTCGCACTCGGCGCCGCCGGGGCCGTGCCAGGCTCGCTCGGCGTCGTGCAGGATGATGGGCAGATCCCGTACAGGCCGGAAGCCTTGGCCATCAAGAAGGAGAACGCGGAGCACTGGATCGATCGCGATCCGGAGCTCAAATGCTATCTGCCGGGCATCCCCCGGGCCATGTACATGCCCTATCCGTTCGAGATTACCCAGAGCACCAACAAGATCCACATCGCATATGAATTCTCGAATTCGGCGCGCACGATCCATTTGGACAAGGTCGAGGGTCCGCCGGACGATACCTGGATGGGCCACTCGGTCGGCCAGTGGGACGGCGACACGCTGGTGGTCGACGTGGGCAATTTCAATGATCGCACCTGGTTCGACCGGGCCGGCGATTTTCACAGCGATGCCCTCCACTTGGAGGAGCGCTTTACGCTGATGACGCCCGACATCATCCACTATGAAGTGACGATCGATGATCCCAAGGTGTTCACGCGGCCGTGGCGCATCGCCATGCCGATCTATCGGCGCGTGGAGCCGAACATGCAGCTCATTGAGTTCCGCTGCAACGAGTTCGTCGAGGAATTCATGTACGGAGGGCTGCGCAAGGAGCCCCTGGTCAAGCACTGGGAAGGGGAAACGATCTCGATCGACGTCACCCGCAAAGTGCCGCCCGGTGACAAGTTCTACGAATGGTATCGATAAACAATGGTCGCGCGAGCACGTGCGCTTGGGCGACAAAATGAAATCAGGGAGGAAGCGATGCGAACCGGGCTTGCGATCGGTGTCGGTGCCTTGGGGCTTCTGGTTTCTGGATGGACCTCCTCGGCGTCGGCACATCATGCGTTTGCGGCGGAGTTCGACGCCAACAAGCCGGTGAATTTCAAGGGCACGATCACCAAGATGGAATGGACCAATCCTCATTCCTGGCTGCACGTCATGGTGATGCAACCGGACGGCACCGCCGTGAACTGGGCGATCGAGGCCGGCACGCCGAATGTGCTGTTCCGGCGCGGATTCACCAAGGACACGCTGGCGCCCGGCACCGAGGTCGTGATCGATGGGTACCAGGCCAAGGACGGATCGAACCGGGCCAACGGCCGCGACCTGACCTTGCCTGACGGACGCCAGCTGTTCCTCGGCTCCTCGGCCGGCGCGCCCTACGAGCTGCCGCCCGGGCAATAACCGCTTCTCAGAGCGCGCCTCAAGTCGCGCGCACTACGTGCGCGGCACTCCGCTTGGAGCAGCTCCGCCTGGATTCTCGCATGTCGCCTCTAGACTTTTTTGCGTGGCTCGGAGACTCAGACTGGAGCACCAACCTCCACGAATCCCGATATGCCTATCCGCTCATCGAGTCGGTGCATGTATGGACAATGGCGGTGTTCTTCGGCTCGGTAGCGATGTTCGATCTGCGGCTCATGGGCATGATCATGCGCAAGGTGCCCCTTGGCGAGGTCGTCCGCCGGCTGCTGCCGTGGACCATCGCGGCCTTCGCCGTCATGGTGGTCACCGGAACGCTGCTGTTCTTTGCCATACCGCTGCGTTCCTATCAGAACATCTTCTTTCGCAGCAAAATGCTCCTGATGGTGCTGGCCGGGCTCAACGTCTGGATCTTTCATTCGCGCGTCTTTCCAAAAGCGATCGACGCGGAAGCCGCCGCGGCCCCGCCGCGGGCCGCACGCATTGCCGGAGCGCTGTCGCTGGTCCTGTGGACCGGCATCGTCTTCTCGGGGCGTATGATCGCCTATAACTGGTTCGACTGCGATCGGCAGCCGCAACCCGACATCGTCAATTTCCTGACCAGCTGCGTGCCCGGCGAATAGGCGTCCCATGCTGTGGTTCTTCCAGTGGTGCTATCAAACGTCCATCGGCGAGGGGATACGGGAATCCACGTGGCTGTTCCCCGTGATCGAAGCTTTTCATCTCATCGGGCTCGGCCTCACCATCGGGGCCGTGTTGCTGGTTGACTTGCGCCTTCTCGGGTTTGGGCTGGTCAAGCAGCCGGTCGCGCAGCTCGCAACGAGTGTTGAACCGTGGTTGTTCGGCAGCCTCGCCTTGATGTTCGCTTCGGGCATCCCGTTGTTCGTCTCCGAGGCCATCAAGTGCTACAACAGCTTTCCCTTTTGGGTGAAGATGACGTCGCTTTTCCTGGTTTTGCTGTTCACCTTCACGATCCGTCGCCGCGTAACACAGACGAATGCGGACGCGAGACCGCTGCTGAGCGGCCGGGTGACGGCCGTCGTTTCGCTGGGCCTCTGGTTTGGCGTGGCTTGGGGCGGCCGTTGGATCGGATTCTCCTGACGTCGAGCCTTTGAGAATCGTTGGAGACAAGAACGATATCAACGGGAGGACAATATGCGGGCACACAGCTTGGCCGGGGCGTTGGCGTTGGTGACGATATCGTTGCTAATGACCGCGGGAGGCGCAGCGGCCGCGGACGAAGGCAAGTATCCGGCTTTCAGCGGTCAATGGCGCCGTGCGGTCAGGATCCCGAGCGAGCGCATCGGCGCTTCCTTTGATCCGAGCAAGCCGTTCGGACGCGAGGAAAGGCCGCCGCTTACTCCGGAATACCAGGCGATCTATGAAGCCAATCTCGTCGACATGGAGAAAGGTGGGCAAGGCATCGATCCGACTTCTTCGTGCCTCTCCCCCGGCATGCCGCGGGTGATGATTCCCTATGTGGGCATGGAATTTGTGGTGACGCCGGACGTCACCTTTGTGCTGTTCGAGCGCGATTGGGATTTCAATCGGCACATCTACACCGACGGGCGCGGCTTCCCCGCCAACATGGATCAGGAACGGCGCTACCTGGGCTATTCCATCGGCCAGTGGGTCGATACGACCGGAAGCGGCCGCTACGATACGCTCGAGGTCGAGACCCGCGGCATGAAAGGACCGCGCGTCTATGATGCGAGCGGCATTCCGCTGCATGCCGACAATGAGACGATCGTTCGCGAACGCCTCTATCTCGACAGGTCCGACCAGAACCTCATGCACAACGACATGACCATCATCGATCATGCGCTGACACGGCCTTGGGTCGTCAATCAGTCCTATCGACGGATGGCGAGCAAGGAGCCGATGTGGTTTCCCCACATGGTGTGCGGCGAAGGCAACGTTCACATCACCGTCGGCAAGGAACAATATTTCTTGAGCGCTGACGGCTACCTGATGCCGACCAAGAAGGATCAGGCGCCGCCCGACCTGCGCTATTTTAAGAAACCCTGAGCATAAACATCCTCGGAGTCGTCCCTGCGAAAGCAGGGACCCATACGGCTGCGCGCTCTCTCGGAAGGCTGCATTGGTATGGATCCCGGCGCTCGCTGCGCTCGGCCGGGACGACGCGCATAAGTCTAAGCTGCAAAGCTTACGGCTGTCGTATTGCCGCCGCTGATCACGATGCCGACACGCTCGCCGGGCGAAGGCGTGTAGGAGCCGGATGGCAGACTTGCGAAAGCGGCCGCTCCGCCCGGTTCGGCGACAATGCGTACCGTCTGCCAGAGAGCAACTTGTGCAGTTCTGATCGCCTCGTCGGTGACCAGAATGGTGCCAGAGATGTATTTCTCGGCGATCGGAAAGACCCGCTCGCCAACTTGGGCCGGCGCAAGTGAATCCGCCGCCAAGCCTCCGGCTTCCGCATCGACCGGATGGCCTGCCTGCAAAGCTTTGGTCAGCGTCGGCGAAGCAAACGGCTCGACGCCGACGACCTTGATGCGACCCGCATACCAGGCGGCAATTCCGGCAATCAGACCGCCACCGCCGACCGCGACCAGAAGTGTATCGATGTTCGGAGCCTGCTGCTCGAGCTCCAGCGCGAGCGTGCCTTGTCCGAGCAAAGTCTCGTCCTGATCGAAGGCATGCACCGGCATCGCGCCGGTCTTTTCCGCCCACGCCTCGCTCGCGGCGAGCGCGTCCGCATAGCGGTCGCCTTCGATCACCAGGTCGGCGCCATATTGGCGGATGCGCTCGATCTTGGCGGGCGAAGAAACGCTCGGCACAAAGATCTTTGCTGGCACTTTGAGCCGCTGTGCCGCATAGGCGACGGCCGCGCCATGATTGCCGCCGGAGGCCGCGACCACGCCGATCTCAGGCACTTTGCGCGTAAGCAGGTTGGCGAAAGCGCCGCGGGCCTTGAACGAGCCGGAATGCTGCATCAGCTCGAGCTTGAGAAAGAGCGGGCAGGGAGCAATCCCGAAATCCGCCGCGTCGATGGCGATGACCGGAGTGCGCCGGATATAGGGGCGGATGATGCTTTCGCAGCCGGATATCAGCTGCGGGGAGATCGTCTCGGTATCGTGGTTTGTTTTCATTGCAGAAAGGAGACTAAGGTGGTTCCCGGATCGAATTGATCCACTTCAGCGTCATTGCCGGGCTCGATCGGGCTCGACCCGGCAATCCATCTTCTTGCGAAAAAGATGCACCCGCGGGTCATAAGGGCGTTTACGCCAGTCTTCGATGGGCTATGCCCGCGGGCGACGACGGGAGTGAGTCTTTTCGATCGGAACATGCGCTAGCCAGCCTACACCGGCGCGATCGCGCCCAAGAGCGGGCCAAGGTTGGGCATTATGTCGACGGCGAGGATCACATCGATCGCTTTCTGCGCGCGCTCGCGGCCGAGCACGGTCTCGGCCAGCGGAATGAATTTGCGCGCGAGCTCTTCATCGCTGGCCGGATTGAGCATGTTGCCAGGCGGAATGGGGATGTTCGCGCTCAGAGCGGAGCCGTCCTGCAGCTTGACCTCGATATTGGCGCCGATGTTTTCGTCCGAGAGCGAGGCGTCGGGACGCAGCAACATTTTGCGCTTGAGCGCCAGTGCGCGCGGATCCTTGAAGCGCGCGGGCTCGAAATCCGTCACCTTGACGGCGCCGTCGAGCAACGCCCGCGATACCAGATATGGAATGCTGTGATCGGCGTGCTCGCGAGTGGTGATCTCCTCCGGATAGGCGATCTGCTGCTTGTAGGCAAAATCGCTCAAGGAAACCGTGATGGCGTTGATTTTTTCCACATCAGGTTGCCGGCGCTGGATGTCGAGCGCTGCGGCGATCGGCGCCTGCGCGGTGCCGACGCATGGCCACAGCTTGATGCAGCTCTTGAGGATGCCGAAGTCGCCCGTGCGCTGGCGTAGCAGGCTCTCATCGAGCGGGCCGGAGACCACTTTGGCAAACCCGTTTGCGCCCTCGAAAATGGTGAGCGGATAGGCGAGGCCGGCTTGCGCCAGCAGCGCCGCAAACGTGCCGTTGCGCACCGCCATCGGCTCCGCCGATCCCTTTGCGGGGGTGAGCTCGGCGCCGCGGCGGACCTCAGCGAGTGTGTTGGCATTGCTGCCGGCGATTGCCAGCGCATTGGCGAGCTTCACCTCGTCGAGGCCCAACAGCTTGCCGGCCGCGGCGGCGCTTGCGTATTGCGCCTCGATGGAGGTGTCGTCCCAGCCGTCGTGCCTCTGCGCCGCGATTGCGTCGCGCAACCGCACCTCGAGCTCATAGCCGGTGATGAGGCCAAGCAGCAAGTCCTTGCCGCTCTGCCCGCGCATTTCGGCGATCGCCAGCGCGGGGGCTACATTGATGCTCGCATGATTGGGACGGCCGAGTGCAATGTAGTCGTTGTAATCGAAATAGCGGATCGACATGCCGTTGAGGAACGCGGCCTGATCGCAGGAGACTTTCTCACCCGTGCCCAGCACGGTGGCCTGCGGATTGCCTCCCTGCAGGGCGACGACCTGCTGCGCTTCGCGCACCGGCTCGGCCTTGATGGCACCGAGCGCGCAGCCGAGCGTGTCGAGCAGCACCCGCTTGGCGCGGGCGGTCACCTCGGGCGGCAAGTCTTCGTAACGCAGCGCCACGATCCAACGCGCGATGTCCTGCGCGATCGTCCGCGTGCGCGCGCTCTTTTCACCGGCTGCTGCCGTTTGCGCGACCGCCGAGCGCGGCAGAGCGAGCGCGGTGCCGCCCAGCAGTGTAAGGAATTCGCGCCGCTTGAGGCTGAATGCCATCTGACCCTCCCGGTACGGAGCATGGAAGGTAGCACGGACACACCCGCCGTGCCCGCGGGAGGGCGCCTTGGCTGATCTTATTTCGAGCGGCGCGACCTGGTCGCCTTGGCCCGCGTTTTCCGGCGCGCCGGCTTGGCCGGCAATGCGGCGACGGCCTCGAGCGCGCGCTCGATCCATTTTCGCAAAGCTGCGCCGGTTCGATAGCCCTCCGGAGCGACGCGGATGAAGCTTTTGACCGCGCGTCCGCCCATTTGCATCGGGCTCACATGCGGCCGCTTGAGCAGCTCGGCGCGCGTTTCCTCGACGACGCGGATCAACAAGCCGCCTCTGGCACTGACGGAGCAGCACATATTGCCGCTCACCATGAAGCAAAGGCCGCCCATCAAGCGCTTCTCGACGACATCGCCGCGCGTGGCCAGAATATCGCGCACACGCTCCGCGGTGATGACGTCGTAGGTCATCGGACTATCCGGCGGCGCGCAGCCCGGGGAGCGGGTCAATATCCTGCAGGAAATCGGCCCGACGCAGATTGGCGCGCGGGAGCGGCTTGGTCAGCATGGCGGCCTTTGCGGGCTTGGCTTCCGCGGTTGTGGCGGCGTGGCGCGGAAGCCGCAACAGCACGATGGTCCCATGGCCCGGCCGCGAGCGGATGCGCATGGTCCCGCCGTGCAGCTCGGTCAACGATTTGGCGATGGCCAATCCCAAGCCCGAGCCCTGATGGCGCTTGGTGAGCTGGCCCTCGACCTGCTCGAAGGGACGGCCGAGCTTGACGAGCGCGTCCTTCGGGATGCCGATGCCGCTGTCCGCGATCGCGATCGTGACGCTTTCTCGCCGCGCGCGTCCGCGAATGACGACCTGGCCGCCCTCCGGGGTAAACTTGACGGAGTTGGAAAGCAGGTTGAGCACGATCTGCTTCAAGAGGCGGTGATCCGCCTGCATGCGTACGTCCTTGGCCACATCGGCCACAATATTGAGCATGCGCTCGTCGGCGCGCGTCGACACGACCCGCATGGCCTCCGTGAGGAACGGCTCCAGCGCGATCTCTTCCGGCTCGAGGCGGATGCGGCCGGCCTCGATCTTCGACATGTCGAGGATGTCGTTGATGACTTCGAGCAGGTATTTGCCGCTCTGGTGGATGTCTGTGCAGTATTCGCGGTATTTCTCCGTTCCCAGCGGACCGAAGATGCCGGCTCCCATCATCTCGGAGAAGCCGATGATGGCATTGAGCGGCGTGCGCAGCTCGTGGCTCATATTGGCCAGGAACTTGGACTTGGCTTGGCTTGCTTCCTCGGCGCGGGTCTTTTCCTCCGAATACTTCTCCGCCAAGTCGGCGAGCTCCCGGGTCTGACGTTCGAGCGCGTGCTGGGAGCGCTGCAGATCGGCGATCGTCGCCTTCAGGCGCCGCTCGCTGTCGATGAGCTTCTGCTCGTGCCGCTTGATGGTGGTAATGTCGGTGCCGACCGACACATAGCCCCCGTCCTTGGTGCGTCGCTCGCTGATGTGCAGCCAGCGGCCGTCGTCCAGCTGCGCTTCGATCGTGCGGGCGCCCGGCACCTGGCCTTCGCTGGCGACCTGGCAGCGCAGCGTCGGCTTGCGCCCGGCCGCGATCACCGATTCGTAGGAGGCGCCCGCCTGCAGGGCCGTGCGCGGCAAGCCGTGCAGATCCTGGAAATTCGAATTGCACAGCACCAGGCGATTGTGCGCGTCCCACACCACGAAAGCTTCCGGAATGGTCTCGATGGCGTCGCGCAGCCTCAGGTCCGCTTCGGCGGTTTTCTCGAGCAACATCTTCTGCTCGGTCACGTCGACCGCAATACCGATCAGGTGCGGGCCCTGGTCGCCGGGCTGCCGCACCAGCTCGCACCGTGCCCTGAGCCAAATCCATTTGCCGTTGGCGTCGCGCATGCGGAAATCGTGGTCGATCGAATTGGCCTTGGCTTCCGCGAGCCGGTTTGCGAGGTCGTAGAGCTCGAGATCGCCCGGATGGATGCGGCCCATGACCTCGCCGAAGCTCAGGAGATTGTCCCGCGCCGGAAGCCCAAGTATGGCGAACATGGAATGGGACCAGAAGATGTGGCCGCGCGCGAGATCCCAATCCCAAAGACCGCAGCGCCCGCGGTTGAGCGCGGTATCGATGCGCGAGCGCACCGTGTCGTAGATGAGGTCGGCCTCGCGGGCACGGATCGCTTGCCAATGGAAAGCAAAGCCGAGGATCAGCACCACAAAGCCGGTGGTGGCCGATAGCGTAATAGTGAGCGCCATATCGGAGCGCCAAGCGGCGAGCGCATCATCGCGGCGATCGAGCACTGCGAGCTGGCCGTTACGCGAGGAGAAATTTCGCACGGTCGCGAAAACCGGCGTGGCATCCGGCAGCGTTACTTCCGCCACGCCGGCGGCGGCCGCCAAGGTCGTGAGCGATTGCCCGGGGCCCAGAACCTCGAGCAGGCGGTGCCCCAGCAGGTCGGCATCGATCGGCGTCGGCATGGAGGTCGGCCGGCCGGTCGCGTCGGCCAGACCGTGTGAGATGCCGGCGATGATGACGCCGTCCGCATTGGTCACCAGGAGGTCGCGACCGGGCGCGTGCGCCCAGGCGGGAATTGCGTGCTCGAGTTCGCCCTGAATTTCGGCAGGTGAATCCTCGCTCAATGTCTGGTCGAGCCGCCCGGTGAGCATGTCGGCAGAGGCAGCGATCTGCCGAGTGATGTCGAACATTGCTTGCTGGCGATGTTCGACGATCTGCACCGCGGTGCCGACGCAGATCGTCAGCAGAAAAGCGATGATCAGGACTGGGACGGCGCGCCGCAGCGCGGGCTCGGCGGTCAACAGACGCCGGTAGGCCGGCTTGGCGATCGACTGGGCCAGTCCCTTGATCGAATCCGATTTCGAATCTGATCTTAGAGACGCGCTCGTTGCCTCAGCGCGCGCCATGCTGGCCTCCGTTCGGATCGTCCCCACCTTCGTCCGGAAGGATGTGCCGCATCTCTCCGAATCACTTTCATTGGAATCGAGAACGGCCGGCTTGTCGAGAGTCCTGCAGAGAAGATTTGGAAAATATTACCTACAAGAGTGAGTCATGCCCGTGCTTGTCGATGCTTGTCGCGGGCATCCATGCCTTCATTAGCCAGCACTGACGCCTTTTAGAGGACCGGACAAGGCGTGGATGGCCGGGACAAGGCCCGGCCAGGACTCGGAGGCATCATCAGCGCCGAAAGCTGCGCTCTTGGTATTTTCACATGTGCGATTTCTGACCTTTCTTGTGGTACCCTTTGCCGGGGACGCGAGAAAACAAATCGGGAGGCCATCAATGAAGCGGCGTGAGTTCATCACCATGTTGGGCGGTGCGGCGGCCGCTTGGCCGCTGGCGGCGCGGGCGCAGCAACCCGTCATGCCGGTGGTCGGATTTATCAATGGCAGCTTGCCGGACCCGTTGCTGCAGCGCGCGGCCTCGTTTCGCCAGGGGCTGACCGAAGCGGGCTTCATTGATCGCAAGAACGTGGGAATCGTGTTTCGCTGGGCCGAGTTCCAGGAGTATCAGCTCCCCAAGCTCGCCGCCGATCTCGTCCATCAGCAAGTGGCGGTGATCGCGGCGACCGGCAGCACCGCGACTGCGCTTGCCGTCAAGCGGACGACATCGACGATCCCGATCGTCTTTGAGATCGGCGGCGACCCAATCACGGCGGGCTTGGTCGACAACCTCGAGCATCCCGGCGGCAATCTGACCGGCGTCAGCCTTAATGCAGGCGCGCTCGGGCGCGATCAATTGAGCCTGGTCCGCGACCTCATCCCCAAGGCGGCCACGGTCGCGGTCTTCGTCAATCCCGGCAATCCCAATTCGGGAACGCAGGCGCGGATCGAGGCGGCGGCGCGCGCGTTGGGCATGCGCACGCTGGTGCTTAATGTCAGCCAGGAGAGCGGTTTCGACCAGCCGTTCGCCACCTTGGTGCAACAACACGCTGATGCGCTGATCGTCGGCAACGATCCATTCTTTCTCGAATGGCGTGCCAAGATCATTGCGCTGGCCGAGCACTATGCGGTGCCGACGCTCTATTCGTCGCGCCCCTACGTCGCGGCCGGAGGCCTCGTGAGCTACGGTGTCAGCATCACCCAGGGCTACGAGCAGGTCGGCATCTATGTCGGCCGCATCCTCAAGGGGGAGCAGCCGGCGGATCTGCCTGTGGTGAGCTCGATCAAGTTCAAGCTCGTCATCAACATGACCACGGCCCGCACGCTCGGCCTCGACGTGCCTCCGGCGGTGCTCGCGCGCGCCGACGAAGTGATTCAGTAAGCTCGGAGCACCGGCGGGGCGCTGCCGCCGCGGACGTCAAAGAAAATTCCTTTGCCTCGATTACACGCGATACTGCGCTAAGGTGCGCTGGTACCTGATACAGCAGCCTTTTCACCACGAAGAGCCGGCATGACCTCATACATCATCCGTTCCTCGATACTCGGCATCGGCATGCTTGTTGCACTGGTCTTCATTCCCGCCGGCACCATTCAATACTGGAGGGGGTGGGCCTATCTCGTCGTCTGGACTGCCGCGTCCGGAGCCTATACGGCCTATCTCATCAAGCATGATCCAGCGCTGCTCAGGCGCCGCATGCAAGCAGGCATCTCGCACGAGAGAGAGCCTGCGCAAAAAATCATCATCTTTTGTCTCTTTGCGGCTTTTATTGCTCTTCAGGCGCTGCCGTCGCTTGATTTTCGCTTCGGCTGGTCAAACATGCCGTGGCCTGTCTCGGTGTTCGGAAACGCCCTGATTGCCGGCTCATTCTATGTCTTTTATCTCGTGTCCAAGGTGAATACTTACGCGGCGGCCAATGTGCGGGTCGAAGAAGGGCAGAAAGTCATCTCGACCGGCGTGTATGGAAGCGTGCGGCATCCCATGTATTTCGGCGCGCTGTTTCTGCTGCTAGGCATTCCGCTGGCGCTCGGCTCATGGTGGTCGCTGCTGATTGTTCCGCTCTTCCTGCCCATCCTGTACTTTCGCATAGCAAACGAGGAGCAGGTCCTTGCCCGCGACTTGCCGGGCTATTCCGAGTACATGAACAGGGTGCGGTATCGTCTCGTACCGCATGTTTGGTAATGCAGCAGAAGCCGTGGCGCACCCGCTCTTGTGATCGGTGAAAAGCTGATGCTAACGCATGTTCCGATCGAAAAGACTCACTCCAGTCGTCACCCGCGGGCATAGCCCGTCGAAGACGGGCGTAAACGCCCTATGACCCGCGGGTGCATCTTTTTCGCAAGAAGATGGATTGCCGGGTCAAGCCAGGTCAAGCCCGGCAATGACGCTGAAGTGGATCAATTCGACCGGGAACCGCCTTAGCTTGCCGCCGCGGACCGCAAAGCAGACGCCGTCTTAGCCTCTTCGCGCATTCGCTCGTACTCGGCGCGCACCAACTCCTTGCCGTAAGTGCGCTCGAGCCGGCGCACCACGAAATGACCGCGCGCAAGGTCCTGGAAATGATCGATGAACGCGTAGTTGACCGCCGCGCCGCCCAACGCTCCGACTATAGGTAGCGCTTGGGCGGCGAGCTTTTGACTCACCACCACGCCGAAGCGCGAGGCTACCTGCGCGACGAAGCGCACCAATACCGGCGCGCCTTCCTCGACAACGCCGCGTTCGGCGATGAATCGCGCGGCTTCGCTGACCGACTTCGCCAATAGACCGCGCAGCACGAAATAGCCGCTGTCGGCGGCATCGTAGTTCCCGGAGCGGGCGCCCAGCGCGAACACCTGCACACAGGAAAGCGCGGCATCGGGGTCGGCCAGGTTTTCGCCTTCGCTGCGCGCGATATCGGCGATCGAGCGTAGCATGATGAGGGTCGAGATCGGAATCTCGATCGGCGCAGTGACCAGCCCAAGGCTGCCGCCGATCGCGCCCGAAGCGGTTGCCAGCGCCTTATGCAGCAGGCGCGAAGCTGTTTCCGGGCGGTTCTCGATCGTGCTGAGCGCGACTTTGAGCGCCCCGTTCAGCGCCGTCGTCGTCGCGGCAGCGATGGCCTGCGCAGTGCCCTCGGGCAGCGTCCGGCCGACGAGCTCGACCGGCTTGCCGAGGATGTTGGCCAGCCGCGCGGCGAGACCGGTGTGCTCGAGCAGCCCGACGGCGACCCGCAAGGCGTTGCGATCCTCCCCGCTCAAGGATTGAAGGTTCAATTCGTGCAGATCTATTGCGTCCATCTAGCCCGCCTTTGTGTCCGCTGTGGCACTCATGTAGGGAGCCAATCCGGCCTGCGCGAGACACCTTCTCGGCTCACTGCTCTGAGCTCGCTCCATCAACGGACCTTGTTTCTGCCGACGCGCGACCGTAACTCGGGGCGCAGACGGCCTCGCGCACATCAGCGGGCAAGGATCGTGACGAAGAAAGCACGCAGGTCGAACGATGTACAGGAACCCTTGTCTGGGCGTCGGATTGACTCCGCGTCGGGAGCACAAGTGGCCAATTGTCCAAAAAACCAGCGCGACAAGGAGAATAGCGATGCGAAAATCCGCCCCCGCGATAACCACGGCCATCTTGATCGTTCTGACCGGCAGTGCGCAGGCGCAGACGCGCGAGCCTGCGCAGACGGGTCAGCTCTCCGCCGATCAAGTGAAGAGCTACTTTAGCCAAATTCAGCAGGAGGTTACTCAGCTCGTACGAAGCCATGACAACCAGGCGATCGCCCAGTGGCAGGATCGTAACCTGGCTGAAGCTGCCCACTTCAAGATATCCATCGAGGCGAGCCGCCAAGATCAGCCAAAAATGTGGAGCGTGATTGATCTCGACCGGTCCGACATTGGGCAAATGCGGGCCATGATGGGCGAAGCGATGCTGCGCGCCATAGAGGACTATTCGCTACAGATCCAGGTGACTAATGTGATCCCGCATGGCCCTGATGCCGCAACCGCGATGGTGACCTGGACCGACAGTGCCAGGATCATGCCGCCCGCCGCAACCTCCGGGCAGGCCCAGACGGTCGGACAGGGGACACAGAGCGGGCAGACCGGAGCACAGCCGGGCGCACAGACGGTCGAGGTCAAGCGAACCTTCAACTGCGTGCAGCAAGTCGTACGCGAGCAAGCACAACTCAAGATCGGGCTCTCGACCTGCACCGGCAAAGTGCAGTTCTGAGCCGCCGGTCGCGCGAACAAGCGCGATTGCCGGCGGAGAATCCTGCGGCGCGCGCCGTGAAGAATTTGCTTCGGCTCAATGCAAGGCATCACGCACTTCCGCATTAGCCAAATGGCAACAGCCAAATAGCAACGGGCGAAGCTTGGCTTCGCCCGTCGCACTGCTTCAGCGGCTTGCGATCAACGCAACGTGTTGTTGCCGGCATTGATCCGCGGCACGCCGATCGTGCCGCGCGGCGGGACCACGGGCACCCGCGGGACTATTCCGGTGGGAATGCGGTGGTGGAACGTGCCCGGCACATATACCGTGGGCTCCTGCGGCTCAGTCACTCTCACGCGCCGCGAGGTGGGGTGTCTCCTTATCTGTATCTGGATGCATTGGCCGTTTTGCACGTCGGAGCGCGGGCAGCACTGGCCGTTGGGAAGCAGGATCTCGCCGCTTGGGCAGTTGCTCGGCGGCGGCACGCAGCGCCCGTCGCGCACGTCTCGCCGCGGACAGCACTGGCCAGTTGGCAGCCTGATATCGTCGGGCGGGCAGCCGCCGCAGCGCCCGTCGCGCACCTCGCGAGGATTGCAGCACTGGCCGTTCGGCAGCCTGATCTCGTCGGGCGGGCAGCCGCCGCAGCGTCCATCGCGCACCTCGCGAGGATTGCAGCACTGGCCGTTCGGCAGCCTGATCTCATCGGGCGGGCAGCCGCCGCAGCGTCCGTCGCGCACCTCGCGAGGATTGCAGCACTGGCCGCCCGGCAGCCGAATCTCATCAGGCGGGCAAGCGCTGGGTGGCGGGAAGCAACGGCCGTCGCGGACAAAGCGGCGGTCGCAGCATTGCCCGTCGAGCAGGCGGAGCTCGCCGGGAAGGCAGAAGCCACCGCCGGCGATGAAACCGCCGCCTCCGACCGCGATCGGCAGCGGCATCGGCGCGAGTGCCTGGCCGCAGGTGCGCCGGATCGCGATATCGCCCATGTGGCCGCGCGCCGGATCGTCCTGGAACATGTCGTCGTAATCCAGGAAGTAGCTTGCGAGCGGCGGCACATTGGCGGGGCGCACGAGATCGATCCCGTTGCCCTGCAGACCATTGACGATGGCCGGGCCTGTTGCGGCAAGCCGGGTCATCAGCGTCGGGTCCATCGCGCGGCGCAGCTCTTCGGCGGTGCTCCACAGGAATGAGCCGCAGGCAGCGCGGTCGATGCGTCCATCCGCCGTATAGCCGTAACCGATGGCGACGCCGCCATTGGCGTTGCGCATCTCGCCCGCAAAGCCGATCGCATATTGCTCGGGATCGGGCCGCCAGGTGGCAGGACCGCCCGCCGGTGGCGCAGCGCTGCGATAGCGCAGCACGCGGCCCACCCCGCCCTTTGCCAGGGCAGCGAAGTCATAGGCTCCGGTCGGGGCGCCCCGTTCGGCAAGGAACATGTGGCCCGCATTGTCAAAGGTGATCTTGGAAATCTCGCTGCCGCCGTCCCATGGGGTGACCTGGATCTCGATGCGCGGATCGGTGCCGAACGAGCCGTCCTCCGCGAGCGAGACCGACCAGACCTGCAAGCCGTCCGCGACCGCGTAGTAGAGCCGTCCGGAACGGACCGCGAGACCGAAGATCAGCCGCTCCGGCGACGTGTAGCCCCAGCTCGACGGATCTCCCGCCTGGAACCGCGGATTGGTGATGTCGAGGCGTCTTGCCGGATCATAGGCGACTGCCGGCAGGCCCGCGGCCAGGCGAGCCTGCACGCCGTGATCGAAACGGCCAACCTCCCGGCCGCTGAGGTCGAAGCGGTGGATCATGCCGGTCTCCCGATCGGCGGCGAACAGCGTGCTCGAGCCGGGATCGAAGGCGAGCCCGCCCAGCGCCGGCCCCGAATTGGCGACGCCGTCGAGCGCGACATTGGCGAACAGGCGTACCTGGCCGGTAGCGCCGTCAATACGCCAGATCGAGCCCGGCCCGCCCCCTTGCTCGGGCGGTCCAAACAAACCAGGCATGAAGCTCGCGTTCGGCCCGCCCTGCGTGGCGCGCATCAGCGTGCCGTTGGGCCCTCCCACCACGATCGGCAAGCCGTAAGATGATGTTGCGGCGACATAGATGTTGGGTGGCGTCGCATTGTCGAGCGTCACCGAGAACACCTGACCGATTTGGTTGGCATAGACTGTAAACGGCTTCGGTGCGCTCAACAGCTGCGCCTGCGGGGGCGCGCCCGGTGCCTGCAGATCCACGATCCTGGCCGAAGGACCGTTGATATCGATCATCACCTGGTCGGTCGCACTGGGTGGAAACGGCAAGGGCGGCTGTGTGCCGGAAAACCCGGTCACCACAGCATTGCCGTCGATCAGGATAGCCGTCGTGCCTTGAGCGTCGGCGGTGGCCGGGGCCGCGATCGACACGCCGATGAGCGTACCGCTGGCGAACAGCAGCGCCGCAGCGAGGCGGCGCCCGCGCGAGCGCAAGCTGTCCACGCGGCCGGGCGAGCCCGCTCCGCCGCTGCGAGTGGATATGAAGGGGCGCAGCATGGAATCTCTCCACGGTTGAAACAAAGCTCGGCCATTGGTCGTGAGCGACCGAGGCCGGGTTCAGCCGGGGAGGGCAGAGGAAACCAGGCTCGAAAATTTGTTTTTAGCCTTTGAACGCGAAGGGGCTGCTCGGCAACAACCGATCAGGCGGGTGCAGGCGGTGCGAGTCCGGCCCATTTGATGTGGTCGCGCACGAAAGCAACGACGAAGCGATCCCGCTCCATCCCCGGCGCGCCGCGCTTCCAGCAACAATCATTCTGCGTGCGGATTGGCGCGCAATCCGTAGCGAAACGCCCCCTTCATGACGCAGATTGAGTCCTAAATCGATGCCGCCCCGACCGCGCCGGCGCGGATGGTGCGACGCCCAGAAAAGCTAAGCTTTGGCGCACATCATTCGTTAACCCAGTGTAAACACAGGGTGCAACGTGCACTGAAAGATAACTTGAAAGAGGTTCAATCGGCGCAAGGACAATTTTTCGATGATCGCGGCGAATAACGCCGGAGAGCGGCCGGGTGGACAGATTCTTCAATACGTTGCGGCATTTTCTTCCGCGGTCGCAGCCGGCCATTTATGTCGGCGCCGCAATGACCGCCGCCATATGGGTCGGCATCAATTTCCAGCTTTCGGTCGAGCATGATCGCTCGCTGGCTGCGGCACGGCAGAACACCGAGAATCTCGCCCGCGTGTTCGAGGAAGACATCGCGCGCGTCCTCACTGAAACCGATCGGGTGATGCGGCTCTTGCGCGCCTCTTACCAAGCCAATGGGAACTTCGATCTGGTGCGCTCGACCGCCGATCTGTCGCCGCAAGGCGGGCTGCTCACCGAAATCCGAATCATCGGTCGCGACGGCGCCGTCATTGCATCGAGCTCCAAGTCCGACATACCGCGCGCCAACTCGGCGGACCGCGACTATTTCCTGGTGCATCAGGACAGCACGTCGGACGAGCTGTTCATCAGCCGGCCCATTTTCGGGCGGACCAGCGGGATTTGGTTGCTGCAAGTGTCGCGACCGATACGCGGCGCTGACGGTTCGTTCCAGGGAGTGATCGTCGCCTCGCTTGACCCGCGCTATCTCGCGAAATTCTATCATTCGATCAATATCGGACGCGAGGGCGCGATCTTCGTGGCGGGGCTCGACGGCATCGTGCGTGCTTCCGCCGGATTCAGGAACGACGTCATCGGCGGCTCGATGCTCGCCTCGCAGCTGTTCCGCAGCCTGAAGAAGGCGGATACCGGCTCGTTCCTCACGCAGGGAAACCAGGACGGCGTTAAGCGCTTCATCTCCTACCGCGTGGTCAAGGGCTATCCGTTGGTGGTCTATGTGGGACAGGCCCAAGAGGAGGTCCTGGCGAACTATCGCCGCTACCACAGCCTATATTTCGCGTTCGCCGATGCGGCCACGGCGTTGATCCTGTTCGTCATTTGCCTCGCGGTGCGCTATCGCGGCAAGCTCAACGCGGCGCAAACGGCGCTCAAGACGAGCGAGGCCAACGCCCGCGACAAGTCGCGCCAGCTCGAGCTGACGCTCGAGCACATGAATCAAGGCATCATGATGGTGGATGCCGATCGCAACGTCATGGTCATGAACCGTCGCGCGATCGACCTGCTCGGCCTGCCGGAGGAATATTTCGGCAAGCCCATGAAACTCGCCGAGATCATCTCCTACCTGCACGGCAAGGGCGAATTCACGCTCGATCCGAGTGCGCGCGCGGCGAAGCGGGGTGAGGGCGTTGCTGCCTACGAGCGCGCGCGGCCGAACGGCACGACGCTGGAAATCCACACCATGGCGCTGCCGGACGGCGGCGCTGTTCGCACCATATCGGACGTGAGCGAACGCAAGCGCAAGGAAAGCCAGATCGCCCACATGGCGCGGCACGATGCGCTGACGAACCTCGCCAATCGCACGCTGTTCAACGAGCGGATCGAGCGAGCCTTGTCGCGCATGCGGCACGTGAACGAAGGCTTTGCGCTGTTCTATCTCGATCTCGACCGCTTCAAGGCCGTGAACGACGCTCACGGGCATCTCGCCGGGGACGCGCTTCTGCGCTGCGTCGCCGAGCGCCTCAACGCTTGTATTCGCGAGGGCGATACGCTGGCGCGGCTGGGGGGCGATGAGTTCGCCATCCTGCAGAGCGCCGCCGAGCGCGATGAAGATGTCGAGGTTCTGGCGCAGCGGGTGCTCGGGGCGGTGGCCGCGCCTTATTTCTTCGAAGGCTATCATGCCACGGTCGGCATCAGCATCGGCATCGCCACCGCGCCCGCCGATGGCGTGGACCGTGAATCCCTGTTCAGAGCCGCGGACGCAGCGCTCTATCGTGCCAAATCGGAAGGCGGCAACGCCTACCATTTCCACCGCCAGGGCACGGACCTTGTCGCCGCCCCGGTCCGATTGCGCCCCGCGGCCAATCTTTGACGCAGCAATTCGACCGCGTTGCAATCCGACAAGACGATGCTTCGACGAAGGCGATGAGCCTGAGTTCCTCGCTGACGTCGCGAATTGTGGAGAGATGGCGGCAAACGTCGTCGACTGCCGCTCTCCTCGCGGGTGCACAAGCGGAACCGAGACTGATCGCCCGCGTTAACAGCAAATTCGAAGCGTCAGTGGAGGCGATCGCATGATCTCGAAGAGCTTTTTCGCCATGACGACTGCGGTTGCAGTCATCGCTTCTGGCCCGACGTTGGCGCAGTCCTGGTCGCATGCGCCGAACGTGAAAGAGGAGACCAACGCCGACACCTACCACTATGAATATGACGACGGTGTCTGCCACATCAACTATCAATACTATTTCAGGGACAGGCAAGAATATCTCGACCGACACGGCGACTGCACATCGGTTGCCATTCCGCGATACTATGGACCTAATCGTGTTATGGGATACGGGCCTCCGGGTTAGCTCTGTTCGCCGAGCGCGCGCGTGGTGATGTCGGCGACATCGCGCGACAGCGACGGCGAGGCGGCGATGCGGCGCAAAGCGGCCTGTGCCAATGCCCGCCGCGCCGGCTCGAGCACACGCCAGCTCTTCAGCGCAGCGAGCAAGCGCGCCGCTACTTGCGGGTTGCGGGCATCGAGCGCCAGCACGGTATCGACCAGGAAGTAGTAACCGGCGCCATCGGCGCGGTTGAACTGCGTCTGGTTCGACATCGCGAAGGCGCCGATGAGTGCGCGGACCCGATTGGGATTGGTAAACGAGAAAGCCGGGTGGTTGGTCAGCGCCTTGACACGGTCAAGCGTTGCCGGCTCCGGGATCGCCGCTTGCAGCGACAGCCACTTGTCGACGATCAGCGGGTCCTGTCCGTAGCGAGAATAGAAGTCTTCGAGCGCGCGCTGCCGCTCCGGCACGTCACGCAGCGACAGCGTGGCGAGCGCCGCCAGCCGATCCGTCATGTTGTCGGCGGCCTGATATTGCCGCGCCGCCAGCGCGACCGCATCGCTCTGATCGGCGGCAACCAGAAGATCGAGGCAAACATTGCGCAAGGCGCGGCGGCCTGAGCCCTCGGCATCGGGCCGATAGGGGCCGCCGGCGGCGAGGTGCTGATAGCGCTCGGTGAGCGCCTTCGCCAGATGCGCTCCGATGGCAGCGCGCAAACCGGCGCGGGCCGAGAAGATCGCGTCTGGATCGATGTCGCGGCCGATCTCGCGGGCGATGTCGGTCTCGCCGGGCGGTATGAGGGCCTGCGCCGCGAAGGCCGGCTCCAGGCTCTGATCGGCCAGAATCGCTTCGAGCGCCGCCAGCAGGCCCGGATCATTGCGCGGCGTTTTCCCGGCGCGTAGCGCCGCCACATTATCGATCAAAAGGTGGGTTGCCAGCGTCTGCACCGCCTGCCATCGATTGAACGGATCGGAGTCGTGGGCGGCGAGGAATCGCAGATCGTCCGCGTCGATATTGGCAACGAGACGGATCGGCGCCGAGAAGCCGCGGTTGAGCGAGGCGACCGCGGGAGCCGGCACATCGATGAACTCGAAGCTCTCGGACGCTCTGGTGATGGCGATGATGCCGCGCTCGCACGCACGCCCGTCGGCGCGCCTCAACGGCAGGTCGGCGCCATCGGCTCCGACAAGGCCGATCGCCAGCGGAATGACCATGGGTTCCTTGCTCGGCTGGCCCGGCGTTGGCGGCACCGTTTGGGCGATCTCCAGGCGATAGCTGCGGCTCGCCGCCTGATAGGTGCCGTTGACCACGACCTCGGGGGTGCCGGCTTGCGAGTACCAGAGCATGAACTGGTCGAGGTTCTGCCCGGAGACATCGGCAAAGCAGCGGACGAAATCCTCGACGGTGGCCGCCTGGCCGTCATGACGCGCGAAATAGAGGTCCATGCCCGCCCGGAATTTTTCCGCACCGAGCAGCGTCTTGAGCATCCGCACGACCTCGGCGCCCTTCTCGTAGACCGTGGTCGTGTAGAAGTTGTTGATCTCGTGATAGACCGACGGCCGCACCGGATGGGCGAGCGGTCCGGCATCCTCCACGAACTGGTGCGCGCGCAATCCACGTACGTCGCTGATGCGCTCGACCGGCCGCGAGCGCTGATCGGCGCTGAATTCCTGGTCGCGGAAAACCGTGAGGCCTTCCTTGAGACAAAGCTGGAACCAATCACGGCAGGTGATGCGATTGCCGGTCCAGTTGTGAAAATACTCGTGCGCGATCACCGCCTCGATACCGGCAAAATCCGTATCGGTCGCGGTCGCGGGGCTTGCCAGCACGTATTTGTCGTTGAAGACATTGAGGCCCTTGTTCTCCATCGCCCCCATGTTGAAGTCGGAGACTGCGACGATCATGAAATTGTCGAGATCATATTCGCGGCCGAACGCTTCTTCGTCCCAGCGCATGGCGCGCTTGAGCGCGTCCATGGCGTAGCCGCAGCGATCCTCCTTGCCGGGCTCGACGAAGATGCGCAAGGCCACCTCGCGTCCCGACATGGTGCGGAAGCGATCCTCCACGCAGCCGAGCTTGCCGCCCACCAGCGCAAACAAATAACAAGGCTTCGGATGAGGATCGTGCCAGGTGGCGAAGTGGCGCGTGGTCCCCCCGATCGGCCCGGAAGCGACGAGGTTGCCGTTGGCGAGCAGCACCGGCGCGTCAGCGGTCTCGGCCTCGATCCGCGTCGTGTAGACCGCGATCACATCGGGGCGATCCGGGAAATAGGTGATGCGGCGGAATCCCTCGGCCTCGCATTGCGTGCAATAGGTTGCGCCGGATCGATAGAGGCCCATGAGGCGGGTATTGGCCGAGGGGTCGAGCAAGGTCTCGATCTCGAGCCGGAACGGGCGCTGCGGCGGCTGGGCGATGGTCAGGCGGTCGGGATCCGCCAGATACGACTCGGGCGAAAGCGCAGCGCCGTCGAGCTTGAGCGACTTGAGATCGAGGCCGTCGCCGTCGAGCACCAGCGGCGCCGCTGCGCTTGCCTTCGGATTGGGCTTGAGCAGGAGGGTGGCGCGTACGCGGGTTGCAGTCGGGTCGAGCGCGACATCGAGGTCGACGGTCTCGACCAGCCAGTCGGGCGGGCGATAGTCCTGGAGACGGACCGGGGTGGCTTGTTCTGTGCGCATACTCAACTTGGTGGACTCTCGCGGCGGAATGGTCAAGACGGGTATTCAAGACGGGTATATTGGTTTGCGCGAAGGCAGGACACGAAGGGTCGTCCGATGATGCGCGCCATGGTGCTGGGAAGCCCGCGGTCTCGTCTCGTCCTGCGCGAGCGGCCTGAGCCGACACCGGCGGCAAGCGAGATCCTGATCGCGATTTCGGCCTGCGGGGTCTGCCGTACCGACCTGCATGTGGTAGCCGGCGAGCTCGACCGTCCAAAGCTTCCGCTTGTCCCGGGGCACGAAATCGTGGGCCGCGTGGCGGCGATGGGTGAGGACGTTGCGGGCTTCGCGCTCGGGATGCGCGTCGGCGTGCCGTGGCTGGGGCGTACTTGTGGAGTTTGCTCCTATTGCCGCACGGATCGCGAAAACCTGTGCGATGCGCCTGTGTTCACCGGCTACACGCGCGATGGCGGCTATGCAACGCATGTGCTCGCCGACGCGAGCTTCTGCTTTCCGCTGCCGGAGGCGGGTGATGCGGCCGCGCTTGCACCGCTCCTGTGTGCCGGACTGATCGGCTGGCGCAGCTATCGCATGGCAGGCGAAGGGGCGGCGCTCGGCCTCTATGGCTTCGGCGCCGCCGCCCACATCCTGGCGCAGGTCGCAGTCTGGCAGGGGCGACGCGTCTATGCGTTCACGCGGCCGGGCGACAAACCTGCCGCTGCCTTCGCGCGCGCTCTCGGCGCCGTCTGGGCCGGCGGCTCGGATGAGACGCCGCCCGAGCCGCTCGACGCTGCCATCATCTTTGCGCCCGTCGGCGCGCTCGTTCCGGCTGCGCTCAAGGCGGTGAGGAAGGGCGGGCGCGTGGTTTGCGGCGGCATCCACATGTCGGACATTCCGCGCTTTCCTTACGCGCTGCTGTGGGAGGAACGCGAAATCCGCTCGGTTGCCAATCTCACACGTGCTGACGCACGCGAATTCCTGGCCCTTGCTCCGCGCGCCGGCGTGCGCACGCAAGTCACATGCTACCCGCTTGCCTCGGCGAACGAGGCCCTCGCGGACTTGCGCGAGGGCCGTATGCAGGGAGCGGCGGTGCTGGTGCCGTAGGCTACAAGCTGCTCGTCCCGGCCGAGCGAAGTGCGAGCCGGGACCGATGCGGCTAAGGATGGTTCCCGGTCGAATTGATCCACTTCAGCGTCATTGCCGGGCTTGACCCGGCTTGACCCGGCAATCCATCTTCTTGCGAAAAAGATGGACCCGCGGGTCATAAGGGCGTTTACGCCCGTCTTCGATGGGCTATGCCCGCGGGGACGACTGGAGTGAGTCTTTTCGATCGGAACATGCGCTAGGTTCTCTCGAGAGCTCGTGGCGTATGGGTCCGTGCTTTGGCAGGTACGACGGTTTCGCGTGACCGTGCCATCAGCACTCCGCAACCGATGAGGAAAATTCCGAGCACGATCGAAGAGCCGATGGTGCCGAGATCGAGCCCGCCCTGGGCATGGCTCTTGGTGAGAATGTCGCCCAATGTGGCACCGAGCGGCCGCGTCAGGATGAAGGCGAGCCAGAACAGCAGCGTGCGCGAGACGCGCGAGAAGTAGTAGGCGCCGGCGATGGCGGCGAGCGCCGCGAGTATGACCAAAGCGCCGCCCTCATAACCGAGTCCAAGCCCGGTGTCGTCAGCTAGAAAATCTCCGAGTGCAGTGCCGAGCGTGTTGGAGAAGAGGATCGTTAGCCAATAAAAGGTCTCGGCTTTGGGATTGTCGATCTTTGTTACCGCGACAGAGCCGAGCGCGAACCGCCACAGCCCCAACATCGAGACCAGGATGGCGACCAGCAACAGCGAGCCGCCGATATAGCCGAGGCCGGCGGTGCGGTCCAAATAGTCCGACATGGTGGTGCCGGCTGTCGTCGTCGAGATGATGACGGCCCAATAGGCGAGAGGATGATATGATCTGGTTGCGAGCTGTGCCACCAGCGTGACAAGGAAAAGGCCGAAGAGGATCGCCGTGCTCACCGCGTAGCCCAAATTCAAGGTCATGGAGAGAAGATCTCCGCCCGTCTCTCCGAGCGTTGTCGCGCAAATCTTCATGACCCAGAAGGCAAGGGTGACCTGAGCAACTTTATTGACGCTGTCGTGCATCGGTATCTCCTGCTGTCGCGGATGGGTTTGCCGCGGCGCAGGAGGTAGTCGCCCGATCGAAGCATCAATTTTCCGCCACCTTACAAATTCGTATGGCTGGTGCTTGCATGCGGGGTGTAGACCGGCTTCGGAAAGAGAGCCTCATGCCAAGAAGTCGCTCGTTGTGGAAGCAGCGACCCAAATGGCTATGACTAATCTCCCCGCAGTGCCCAACCAACAAATCTGCCGGATGGAACATTACGCGAATTTAATCGCGAAGGCGCTCAGCATGGCCGGAGGAAGCTGATTCTAAATCCCTATTTAGTGGCGCGCCTTGGCGCCCGCGGCTAGCCTTCCTCCTAACGTGCCAAAAAAGGTCCGCGCGCGTGCGGGCCCGCAAAGAAACTGGAGGGCGCTGTCATGGCTCACGTCGCCGCCTTACCGATCTTCACGGTGGAATCCGGCCTCAGCGGGTATCTGGACAAGATCCGCCAATTCCCCATGCTGGAGCCTGAAGAGGAATACATGCTGGCCAAGCGTTGGCGCGAGCGCGGCGATAGTTCGGCTGCCCATCGCCTCGTCACCAGTCATTTGCGCCTGGTCGCGAAGATCGCGGCCGGCTATCGCGGCTATGGTTTGCCGATCGGCGAAGTGCTCTCGGAAGGAAATGTGGGCCTGATGCAGGCGATCAGGCGCTTCGACCCGGAACGCGGATTTCGCCTCGCCACCTATGCGATGTGGTGGATCAAGGCCGCCATCCAGGACTACATCCTGCGTTCCTGGTCGCTGGTGAAGATGGGCACGACCGCCAATCAGAAGAAGCTTTTCTTCAACCTGCGCAAAGCCAAAAGCAAGATTTCCGCCCTGGAGGAAGGAGACCTGCGTCCCGACCAGGCGCGGCTGATCGCGGACCGGTTGGGCGTAAGCGAGCAGGAGCTGGTCGAGATGAATCGTCGGCTGGCCGGCGATTCCTCACTCAATACGCCGGTCGGCAGCGATGCCGACGCGAGCGAATGGCAGGATTGGCTCGCCGATAATGCCCCGAGCCAGGAACGCGTCTTGATTGAAAGCGAGGAGCTCGACCACAGACGTCAGGCGCTGAGCGAAGCCTTGACCGTGCTCGGGGAGCGCGAGCGGCGCATATTCGAGGCGCGCCGTCTCGCCGATGAGCCGCTCACGCTCGAGGACCTTGCGGCCGAATATGGCGTCTCCCGCGAGCGGGTCCGGCAAATCGAGGTACGTGCATTCGAGCGCGTGGAGCGGGCGGTCCGGCGGCGCATCGCGGCCATGGAGCGGCCCGCGGGCGGCGCTGAAATAGGGTTGGAGGCCCGGCCGGCCTGATGGATGATGCAGCGATTCCCGTGCCAATGAGCAAGGCGTCGTCCGTCGCCGGAACAGTGTTCGACCATCGGGGTTGCGCGTGCTGGCAGGAACGTCTGATGGCAAAAGTGCTGCTGATCGAGGACGACAAGGAGATGGCCGAGGAGATCCGGGCCGAGCTCGGTCACCACGGCTTCGAGGTCGATTGGGCAGGGAACGGAATCGAAGGTCTGGACAAGGCTCGTGCAGGCGGAGCCGAGGTCATGGTGGTCGATCGCATGCTGCCCGGGATGGACGGTCTCGCCATCATCGAAGCGCTGCGCCACGACGGCAATCGCACGCCGGTCCTGGTCCTGAGTGCGCTCGGCGGTGTCGATGATCGCGTGCGGGGATTGCGCGCGGGCGGGGACGACTACCTGACCAAGCCATTCGCCACGGTCGAGCTGGTCGCCCGTCTCGAAGCGCTGTTGCGCCGTCCGGCGGAAACCCGCGACACGGTGCTGCGTGTCGGGCCGCTCGAGCTTGACCTGATCGAGCGCACCGCCAAGCGCGGCGATCGGGAGATCGAGCTCTTGCCGCGGGAGTTTCGTTTGCTCGAATATATGATGCGGCGCAAGGAGCAGATGCTCACGCGTGCTATGCTCCTGGAAGAGGTCTGGAACTACAAGTTCGTGCCCCAGACCAATCTGGTGGATGTCCATATGGGGCGGCTGCGGCGCAAGGTGGACGAGCCGAACGAGCCGCCGATGATTCACAACGTCCGCGGTGTGGGCTTCATCCTCCGTGCGCCTGCCTGATCTCGTCCGCACCACTACTTTTCGCTGGACGCTCGCCGTCGCGGGCGCCTTCGTGCTATGCACGCTTCTCCTGTTCGGCTTCGTTTATTGGCAAACCGCCGACTACCTGACGATGCAGATCGACGATCTGCTCACCAACGACATCCGCATCGCTGCTCCGGAGCCGCGGTCGCGTCAGATCGAGCGGATCGAAGGCCGGTTGCGCGACGATCCCCGACGTATTCGCATCGCTGCCTTGTTCACCTCGGACGGGCGTCCGATCGTCGGAAACCTGGAAAGCCTGCCCGCCAAGGTGCAACCCGACGTGCCGACCAATGCCGAGGTAGTTCGCGTCGACAATCGCGGCCGCGAGACGCAGACGGTGAGGCTCGTGAAGCACATCCTGCCGGACGGCAGCATCCTCGTGCTCGGCCGCAACAACGACGAGATCGACGAGATCGCCGAGATCGTCGGCCGCGCGTTGGCGCTCGGGCTTCTACCCGCCTGCGCCCTGGCGCTCGTGATCGGCACCCTGCTCAGCCGCCGCGTTGTTGCGCGGCTTTCGGACGTGAACCGACGCATCCAGCGCATTGTTGCAGGCGATCTGCGCGAGCGTCTGCCGACGCACGGCGGTGATGACGCATTCGATCAGCTGGCCGGCGGCGTCAACCGCATGCTGGGCGAGATCGAGGCGCTGATCTACGAGATCGCCGGCGTCGGCGACGATATCGCGCATGATCTGCGCACGCCGCTCACCCGGGTACGGGTGCGGCTCGAGCGCGGCCGTGATCATGCGACGACGCTCGAAGAATTGCGCGCCGTCGCCGATCAGGCGATCGTCGGGCTGGACCAGGCCCTCGCCATCGTGACGGCACTGCTGCGCATCGCCGAGATCGAGCACGGCCGCCGGCTCGAGGCGTTCGGCGATGTGGCGCTCGCGCCGCTGTTGCGCGAGGTGTGCGACCTCTACGAACCGATCGCAGAGGACAAGCACGTCACCCTTGCGGTCGCCTCAACAGGCGGCAACGAGGCGGTCGTGCGCGGCGACCGCGACCTCCTGTTCGAGGCAGTCGCCAATCTCGCCGACAACGCGGTGAAATTCACGCCGGCGGGCGGGCGCGTGGAGCTTTCCCTCGCGCGCCGTGGCGGCGATACGGTCATCCGCGTCAATGATACCGGTCCCGGCATTCCGGAGACGGAACGCGAGGCGGTGACCAAGCGCTTCTATCGCTCGGATAAGAGCCGCGGCAGCGGCGGCCTGGGCCTTGGCCTCAGCCTCGTTGCCGCAATCGTGAAGCTGCACGGTTTCGGCTTCACGATTGGCGGCAGTCCCGGTTGCACCGCCGAGATCGTCTGCCCGCAAGCGGCCTGATCGGCGAACGGGGCCCGGGGCCGGCGACAGGTCCAATTTGTCCATGGATCGATGCGGGCGTGCGCCTTGGGTCCGCCGCGGAATTGACAGGCCGTTTGGCGACGGAATCCTTAAGCCGGCGCTCGGCGGGGCTCGGCGTGGCCGATCACGCGCTTGATCGAAGGAAACCGTTCGCGCAGCGCCCGCTCGATATCGTCGACCCGCTCATGCACCTCGGCGACGCTGAGCAGCGGGTCGGCACGACAGTGGAAATTGACGATCTCGCCTTCGTTGCTTTCGCGCACGCGCACGTCGTGCACCTCGCCGACAGCCGCGAACTTTGCGGCGATCTCGCTCAGCGCGCGGCCGACCGCGGCGACGCGTTCCGGGCTCGCGTCGAGACCCGGCTGATCATGCGGCTGCAGCGGCTCGATATGGGTCTCGACCTCGACGTCAGGACCGATCTCCTCGCGCACCGCGTCCTCGAGGTCGCTTGCGATGTCATGAGCGACGCCGAGCGCGAGCGCCCCATCGACCTCCAGGTCGAGCGAGACCGACAGCTTGCCGCCGATCGCGTGCACAGTCACATGATGGACGGCCAGCGAGCGGTTGCGCGCGATCACCATCACCCGCTCCAGCACGGTCTCGCCGTCGAGCGCGCGCGGCTCGGTGGTGATGGATAATTCGGCCTTGGGATAAGCTTGGCGCACCGCCGCTTCGATCCGCTGCTTGAGAGCGGCGACCCGATCGAGCGCGAGCGTCCGGCTGACGCCGACGACGAGATCCACGAAGGCGACTGCGCCGGCCTGTCGCACACGCAAGCGTTCCAGCGCGACCACCCCGGGCACTCGGGCCACGATCGCCGAGATTTTGCCGGCGGCGCCCGCCGGGGCAGTGTCAGTGAGCGTGTCGATGGTACGGCGGCCAAGCCGCCAGCCGGCAGCGCAGATGAACACCGCCACGATCAACGCTGCCGCAGCGTCGGCCCACGCAAGCCCGAGCGCAACCGCGCCGAGGCCGACGAGGACGGCGATCGAGGACCACATGTCGGAGCCGAAATGCAACGCATCGGCGGCCAGTGCCTCGCTCGCGGTCTCGTCCGCGATCCGCTTGAGCACACGCGCGCGTGCGAAATCGACCAGGATCGAGCCGCAGATCACCGCAAATGACCAGGGCGTCGTCTCGACCGCGTGATTGTCGCCGAAGAGCCGCGCCAGCGCCTCCCAGATCACGACCCCGGATAAGAGGAACAGAAGCGCCGTCTCGGCCAGTGCCGAGACACTCTCGACCTTGCCGTGCCCGTAGTGGTGCTCCGCATCGGCCGGCTTGTCGGAGACGCGCACGGCATAATAGGTCATGGCCGTGGCGGCGAGATCGAGGAGCGAATGCGCGGCCTCGGAGACAATCGCCAGCGAGCCGGTGGACAGGCCCACCACCCCTTTGGCGAGCGTGAGTGCGCCCGATGCGGCGATCGAGGTCAGCGCAGCCCTTTGCTTGATGTGCTCCATGTCGCCGCGACCGGTAACCGGCTGGTCGGCGGCCGTCAATGCGCTCGCGGTCAACCGGGTAGGCGCCCATCACGCGAGGGAAACGTGCTCGATGACCGGGATATGCGGGGCCGCCTTCCACAGAAGTGCTTCCACAGAAGTGCGGCCCCGCTCTTGGGCGGAGAGCATCCCTTGATCCGGCTGGTCGGACCGGATGGTGATGGGACGCTGGTACCCTCGGAGCATTCGGGAGCAGCTTGACCAATCGCTGAATCCGGATGCTCCAACCGAAAACGCCAAGCCCATACAGCGGGTTCCATGACCAAGGTCGGGTGCCGATCATGGCAGAACGCGGAACGGCTGCAGTGTTCGGGGGTTTAGCAAAGGCATTTGCAAAAGAGAGGGCATTGAAAATGCCGTCGGAGATGCCGTCGCAGGATCGAGCGGACCAGTCTCACTCCACGGACTCACACGAGCGAACCGTGCTGAAAGCCGATCAGGCGAGGCAAGGGGTTACGGGACACAATGTCCGATATGTGCTGGGCTTCGGATTGGTCGGCGCGATCCTCGTCGTCTTTCTGGCCGGATTCCTGGTCAAGTGGTTCGGCTAGCCTGCTCGATTCGGTTTTCTGCTGACGTGTCGACTTTGCGCTGGATGCGAATCCTCGGCGCGACCATCAATGGCGATTCGCCACATTCCGCATGCAATAATCATAGGAAGCCAAAGCAGGAGCGGCATGACCGACCTCCGTTTGCTCATCCGTCATGGTTCAAGGTAATTCCGGCAGTAATACACCAGGCCATTCACTTCCATTCGAGCTCTCAGTGAGGAAACACGGGGGGCCAACGAAGGTTTCGGTCTGGGACCGTCAGCAACAAAAACGTGAATAAGTGGGATAGATTGCTGACCATTCTTCGCCGGGCTCGAATCTGCCTCGCCTGCATGCGAATGCGCTCCTTCATAATACTTCTTGAGTGAAAGCGGATTATTGCTGTTATTGCTTGAGTGAAAGCGGATTATTGCTGTTGTTGCAGTGCGCGGGTCATATAATTGCATTCCAACTGCACTTAGCCGTGAGCATGGTCGCTCTGCGACCGGCTCGGCCTTGGAACAATCCTGCGGCCGCTCGCATTTCTTCTTCGTACTGCGCAAAACAAGCAACAGAAGCAAGAGAACAAAAACAAGCAACAGAGCAACAGAGCAACAGAAGCAAGAGAACAAAAGCGTCTGTGCAGAAACGGTCTGTACAGAAAGCGCCTGTGCAGAACGGCCGGCGACCGAGGAGCTACAGCGGCATGTTTCATCGTCATTCACCAGCGGCAGCGATAGAGGGACATTTGCGGGCGATCCAAAGCGAGCTCTCCCAGCTGGGAAGAGACGCGGGACGGCAGGCTGCGGCGAGCGCGTCCGGTCTCAGCGACCAGCTTGGGACGGCAATCGAGGGTGCCTTGAACGAAATCGCCGAGCGCTACCGCAGTGGTCGGCGCCTAGCTGCTGATGGCGCGCAGCGGCTCGGCAGCCAGGCTATCAAGGTCGGAAGCAAGGTCGGGCATGACGCCCTCGATGGGGTGAGCGCTGGTGTCGAACGGCGGCCGCTCGCGACGCTCGCGGTCGCGATTGCGATTGGGATGTTGATCGGATTTGCGGGAAGGCGGCGCTGAAGCGCAGACGATAATCAATCGGAGAGAGCAGGATGGACCAGGATAAAGTGGCCGGAATGGCGAAGAAGGCGGCGGGCAACGCTGAGGAAGGATTAGGTCGCGCTGTCGGCGATGCAGAGTCGCAGGTGGCCGGGAAAGCGCGGCGGGCGGAAGGCGCCGCCCAGGAGACGTACGGACGTGCCAAGGAGTCCATGGAGGACACCGTTCGCGATTGCATCGAGAACAGGCCGTATACAACCGCTGCGATTGCGCTCGCAGTCGGCTGGTTGATCGGCAGGTCGCACCGCCCGCTGTGATTCCCGCGCTGGTCTTCGTTTGAGCACAAGACCAGCAGCAAGAAACCAGCAGAAATATGAAGCCCCCGGTCTGAGACCGGGGGCTTCTCTTAGGCGGGATCGAGTTGGGAGGGGGACACTCAAACCCGCCCTTTGATCAACAACAAATAAACCGACCGGACGGTTTCGTCGCCAATCTGCCGCATGCTGGTTGCGGCTGCCATGCCGCCGCCGGTCAATGCAGGCCGCCCAAGAGCCAGATCAGGACGATGATGGGGATTGGGATTCCAAGCAGCCAAAGCAACAAACCCTTGCCCATGGTCATTGTCCCTGATCAGCAGCGCATTCGCCCTTTGTCGATTGGTCAACGTAGCTTCCGTTGCAAGGTTCCGTCCGCAAATTGGGACAATCAAGATCCCGAGCCAAACCGGCATTGATTAGCCACGAAATAGCTCTTGATAGCTCTTGGGAACGATAGCGAACTTAAGTTGTTGCCTCTCCGGGTGGCTCGTCGGGAGCCGCATGAACGGAGAACAGACGCAATGATCAACAAACTCGTCTCAGTTGGCGCGCTCGCGCTGCTTGTGGGCAGCGCGGCGGTTGCGCAGAACACGACACAGACGCCGGTCACGTCCGCGGGCGGCGGTGCGAAAATCATGACCACGTTGCCGGCGGACGCCACCACAATCACCAACTTCTACAAGCAAAGTGTCTATGATCCGAGCGACAACAAGATCGGCGACATATCCGATCTCCTGATCCAGAAGGACGGGAAAGTTGTGGCGGTTATGATCGGAGTCGGCGGGTTTCTCGGCGTCGGCGAGAAGGACGTCGCTATTCCGTTTGACGCGATGCGGATGACCAACAAGGACAACAAGACCTATTTGATGGTCAATACAACCAAAGACGCCCTAAAGGCGGCACCGGGATTCAAGTACGACAGGAACAAGACCACCTGGGTCCCGGAAAACGAGCCCGGCACCGTCGGTTCTGGCGGCAGCATGAAAAAATGACCTGAGTAAAAGACCGGGCGAACAGGCCTGCCTTGGGCCGGAGCCGAAATCGGCTTCGGCCCTTCTGCGCCAAACCCGCCGGAGAGCGAGGCGCCACGTGGTTTTACCGATGCAGGTGGGGTTTATGTCCTGCCGCTTCGGCCTCCGCGGTAGAGACTTGAAGGAGATTGGCACGTGTCACTGGGAACAATTCTTCTGATCATTGTCGTATTGCTTCTTATCGGCGCTCTTCCGACTTGGCCGTACAGCGGAGAGTGGGGGTATTACCCGTCCGGCGGGTTGGGTCTTGTGGTGCTGATCGTTCTCATTCTGGTGCTGATGGGACGCCTGTAGGCCGACGTGCGGATTTGACAGCTCCCGACTTGGAATTTCGTGCATCTCGGGTGCAGGGGAACCAATGCGGCGCAGTCCTTGTTTTTGATTCGCCGAGGACTCAACGGGAGCGGACGGAGCAGGAGCATGCATCAACATCGGTATATCGTGGTGAGCGAGCGCGAGGGATGGAAGATCGTGCGCGGTAGTCCGCGCCCCCCCGTACCCTATCCGACTAAGCGCGAGGCGGTGAGCGCTGCGATGGACTTTGCTGCACGAGACGGATTCGCCGAAGCCGAGGTGGTCGTCCGGCAGGAGGACGGCTACTTCGCAACCATGTGGGTGCATCGCGGGATGGAAACCGCTGCCGACTCGGAAATTGGCTACCGAGAGCGCTCAGAGGAACGCTGAGATCGCGCTCGCGATCCAGTTCCTCCTTGCAGCGGAACTTAGTCGAGGTCGTATTTGTTTTTGCCTCTGAGGGCGGGAGGTAACCTTTGGAGCAGTTGCACATGAGACAGATCAACAGCAGGCTTGTGATCATATCGGGCGCCGCATTGCTTGCGAGCACGGTGCTGGCTGCGGGGCAGGGAGCTTCCGACCGCAGGGAGGGAGGTGGCCAACAGCAGCCTGGCGTGAGCCAGCCCAGAGGAGGTGAGCAGGGGGGTCAGCAGGGACAACGCGGACAGATGCAGCAATCGCGGCCCTCGACGACCGGTCAGGCGCCCGCGGAGCAAAATCGCGCGCAGGAGAACCGACGGGATCAGGGCCCGGCGGGAACACAGGGGCAGCGTGGCCAGGAGCGCACGCAAGGCCAGAACGAACGCGGCCAGGAGCGCAGCACCCAGGGCCAGAACCCGCGTGGCCAGGAGCGCACCCAGGGCCAGAACGAACGTGAGCAAAATCGCACTCCGGGTGGGAACCGAGAACAGGCGCGGCCCGAGCAGGGGCAAAACCAACGAGGCCAACAGCCGAACCGCACGGAAGGCCGGGGAGAGCAGGGCAACAGGGCGACTGGCGGCACGAGCTCGGTCAATTTGAGCTCCGAGCAGCGCACCAGGCTTCGCCAGACGGTGATTGACGCGCGCGGAGCCCCGAAGGTCAGCCGCGTCGATTTTCCGGTGACCGAAGGCACTATCATTCCCAGGACGGTGCACGTGGTCGCCGTTCCGGAAACTCTGGTCGAGATCCACCCCGAATGGCGCGGCTATGATTACTTCGTCTATAATGATGAGATCATCATCGTCGAGCCGGATACGTTCCGAATCGTCGCAATCGTAGCAGTCTGACCATCACACAACATTTGCGACCAGGGCGGCGATTTTCGTCGCCTTGGCTTTTTTTCTGTCATCTCCCCCGCCGGAACGCTGAAGCTCGCAGCTCTGAGCGACGGCCTTTTCCCCCCACACAGTTGCGGCCTGCCGAAGACCGCTCGACAGACCGCGCTTTACTTTCGACGACTCCTTGTATGTGCCGCTTTTCGCGCCGCCGCGGAGCGGCCGGCGGCTCCCTTGGTCCGCGCCGCTTTGCGGGCGGAGGCGGAACGAGCCGCTGCCGATCGTTGCGCGGCTGCGCGCTTGCCTTGGCGCGACATCGCACGCGGAGAGACGGTGCCGCGAGGCTCGCGCTCGAGGGTCCGCGATACTGCGCGCGCCACCCGCGGCCGTGCTTTCGTCTTGCGCTTGTGTTGCCCGGCTTGGTAGGCATATTCGGCGCTCTTGCGGGTTCGCGCCTTGGCCTTCCCTTTTCCGGGTGGCGGAAGGTCAACACCCGCCCGCCTCGCTTCGGACAGGCCGATCGCGATCGCCTGCTTCGTTGATCGAGCGCCGTGCTCCCCGCCGCGGATCTTCTCGATCTCCTCGCGCACGAACTCGCCGGCCTGGGTGCTGGGGGACTTGCCCGCGCGTTTGTCCCTTTGGGCCCTCTCGATAGCTCGTTTCGTCGGCATCTTTCCTCTCCGGTTATTCTGGCTCGTCTCGTGCGCGGCGGTTCAATGGCTCAAGCGCATCAATACCAACCCTTGTTCCGCAAAATCGATCCGGACTGCGCCGAGGCTCCGCTGTTATTGGTGCGGGGCGGAACGATTGGCGGGCTCATCGATTAATTTGGGTCGGACGATGACCACCGCCAGGAGCAATGCGGTTTTCCCACTACGCTCGATAGCGCTTTGGTAAACGGAGCTTTCTCAAGCGGCCCATGGCTTCCCGTATTGAGGACTATGCACTCATCGGTGACTGCCGGGCGGCCGCGCTGGTCGCGCGCGACGGCTCGATCGATTGGCTGTGCTGGCCGCGCTTTGATTCCGATGCCTGCTTTGCGGCGCTGCTCGGCAACAGTGCCCACGGACGCTGGTTGATTGCACCCTCCGGCGATGAGGTGCGCGTCACGCGCCGCTATCGGCCGAATACCGTGATCCTGGAGACGCGCTTCGAGTGCCGCGACGGCGCGGTGACGCTTGTTGATTTCATGCCCTTGCGCGAGCCGTACTCGAGTGTCGTTCGCCTGCTGGTTGGCGAGCGTGGTGAAGTGGCGTTGTCGACGGAATTGATCCTTCGATTCGGCTATGGCTCGGTCGTCCCATGGGTCGAGAAGCTCGAGGACGGGTCGCTGCGCGCTATCGCGGGTCCCGACATGGTCATTCTGCGAACGCCGGTCACGCTCGCCGGCCGCGAGCTGACGCATGTTGGTTCGTTCGCGGTCGCGGCGGGGCAGCGCGTTCCGTTCGTGTTGACCTACGGGCCCTCGCATCTGCCGCCGCCGCCGCCGCTGGACGTCGAGCAGGCGCTTGAAGCGACGGAAATCGCATGGAGCGAATGCGCAATGAAGTGCCGACCTGCGGGCGAATGGTCGGAGGCGGTCCGGCGGTCGGTGCTGACGCTCAAGGCGCTCACCTACGCGCCGACCGGCGGGATTCTCGCGGCGCCCACCACCTCGTTGCCCGAAGCACTGGGGGGCACACGTAATTGGGATTACCGCTATTGCTGGCTGCGCGATGCAACCTTCACTCTTCTGGCCATGATGCACGCCGGCTACTATGACGAGGCGCAAGCGTGGCGCGACTGGTTGGTGCGCGCGGTTGCCGGCAGCCCTGAGCAGGCGCAGATCCTTTATGGCATTGCCGGCGAGCGGCGGATACTCGAGTTCGAGGTTCCCTGGTTGCCGGGATACGAAGATTCCGCGCCGGTGCGCATCGGCAACAAGGCCTATGAGCAGCTTCAGCTCGACATTTATGGCGAGGTGCTGGACGCTTTCTATCAAGCGCGGCGCAGCGGCCTGGAGCGCAGCGATTCCGCAGCGGCTGTGCAGATCGCTTTTTTGGACCATCTGGCCAAAGTCTGGCGCGATGCCGACGAAAGCATTTGGGAAGTGCGTGGGGGCCGGCGTCAGTTCACCTATTCGAAGCTGATGGCATGGGTCGCATTCGATCGTGCGGTCAAGGCCCATCAGGCCTTCGGGCGCAGCAACCATGCTCGCGCAGAAAGTTGGCGCGTGCTGCGCGACGAGATACACGCCGACATCTGTGACAACGCCTTCGACGCCTCGCTCGGCAGTTTCGTGCAGTCCTACGGCGATCGCGAACTCGACGCGAGCCTGCTGCAGATGCCGATCGTGGGCTTCCTTCCCGCAGACGATCCACGCATCAAAGGCACGATTGCGGCAATCGAGCAGAACCTCCTCGTCGATGGTTTTGTCATGCGCTATCGCACCGAGAGCGCGCCGGATGGGCTGCCGCCCGGCGAGGGCGCATTTCTCGCCTGCAGCTTTTGGCTGGTCGACGCCTATGTGTTGCAGAAGCGGTGGGACGAAGCCCGTGCTCTCTTCGAGCGGTTGGTGGGCCTGAGCAACGATGTTGGGCTCCTGAGCGAGCAATATGATCCGGCAAGCCGGCGCCTCGTGGGCAACTTCCCGCAGGCCTTCACCCACGTCGCGCTGATCAACAGCGCGTACAATCTCACCCGCGCGATGGGGCCGACGGAGCAGCGTGCGCAAGTGAAGGCGCCGGCTTCGGCCTAGTGTCGCCGATTTGAAGTTCCTGCTACAGGGGCCGCAATCTCATTCGGGAACTTCAAATCGAAAAGCGACACTAGAATCACATGTTCGCTAGTGCCCCTTTCTTTCCGAAGTTCGTGCCGAAGGGTGCCGCGATGTATCACGAACTTCGGAAAGGGGGCACTAGGAGATGCGTGCCCCGGGCAGGGCTGCGCCGCGTCGGAACCGATGTCCGACGTAACCGTTGGTACGGGGTACCTGCCGTCTCACCGCAACTCTCCGGTGCCCGTCCCAATGGATACGCTCCTGGTCAAGATTCTCGCGACCGCGCTCACCCTCAGCCAGGCGATCACCGCCCCGGACAAGATCAAAACCGAGTTCGACCGCAGCACGGATCAGGCGCAGGTGATCTCGCTTCTGCGCGATGGTTGCACGCATGTCCGCAAGGCCTTCGAAATCGAGGACCTCAACCTCGACGAGTTGATAACCACTGCAATGCAGGATCCCGATGGGACTGAGGGTGGAAATGCTGCTTTTCACGGGATCAAGTTCGCGGACCTGTACAGTGCCTACCGCGAGTTCTGCACGAACGAGCGGCCGCCCGCCTGGGGCTTCGACCCGGGCGCGGTGATCGACTTCTACAACAAGACGCTGGCCGACCTTCCGGATCCGGCGCGGCTCAAGAACCTCGAGCTGCCCGGAGAGACCGTGCTGCTCGACCGCAACGGCAAGAAATTCAAGGAGACCTATGCGGCCAATCAGCGCCGCATCTCGGTTCCGCTCAGCGACATTCCGATTTTTGTGCAGAAGGCCTTCGTATCGGCTGAGGACAAGCGCTTCTACGAGCATTCCGGCATCGATGAGCGTGGACTGATCCGCGCCGCGCTGGCCGACTTCGCCAAGAGCGGGCACCCCGAAGGGGCATCCACCATCACCCAGCAGGTGGTGAAGAATCTCCTGGTCGGTGACGACGTCAGCTACGAACGCAAGATGCGCGAGATCGTGCTCACCTCCCGCCTCGAGCGCGTGCTCAGCAAAGACGAGATTCTGAAGCTCTATCTCAACACGATCTATCTCGGGCGAACCTCATGGGGGGTCGAAGCGGCGGCGCGCAGTTACTTCGGGAAGTCCGCGCGCGATTTGACCCTTGCGGAGGGTGCGCTGCTCGCCGGCCTGCCCAAGGGCCCGAGCTATTTCAGCCCCGATCGCTATCCCGAACGCATGGAGGAACGGCGCGCCTACGTGCTGACGCGCATGCAGGAAGACGGCGTGATCACCGCCGAGCAGGCGGCGCAAGCGAAGGCGGAAAAGCCGCATCTGATCCCGTTTGCGAAGCCGCAGCAAGATTTCGGCTTCCACTTCGCCGATCAGGCGATGCGCGAGGCGCGAACGCTTGCGGCGGCCGATGGCGCGGGCTCAAGCTTCAGCACCATTACCACTACCATCGACACCCAGTTGCAGCGGAACGTCGAGGCGGCGTTGCAGGAGGGGCTCTCGCGCTATGAGCGAAATTTCGATCGCGTGCGGTTCCAAGGACCGGAGGTGAACCTCACTTCGGCCGTATCCCGCATCGAAGCCAATGCCAAGCCGAATGGCGGTGATGCGCGGCCGGCCTGGCAGCGTGCTTTGGCGGAGGCGCGGCTGCCTCTTTATGACGTCCATTGGACGCCTGCTGTGGTGCTGCCGGGGCGCGACGGCAAGCACTCCGAAGGGCTGCGGGTCGGCCTCGCCGATGGTCGTACCCTGCCGCTTTCGGTCGATAGCAGCGCCATCCGGCGGAGCCTGAAGCTGCTCGACGTGATCTACGTTCAGGTGAACGACTCCAAAGGACGCTCGGCGCGCGCGGAGCTGCGCGTGCGTCCGCAAGTGCAGGGGACTGCGGTCGTCCTTGAGAACGCGACCGGGCGCATTCTGGCAATGGCCGGCGGTTTCTCCTATCCGCTGAGCCAGCTCAATCGCGCGACCCAGGCGCAGCGCCAGCCGGGCTCGGCCATCAAGCCGCTGAGCTATCTCGCGGCGCTCGAAAGCGGGCTGCAGCCGAACACCTTGGTCCGCGACGAGCCGATCACATTCGCGCCGATTGGCGGCCGTGGGGCCGAGGACTGGTCGCCGAAGAACTATGAAGGCGAGGGGGGCGGCACCATCACGCTGCGCCAGGCGCTGGAGAATTCACGTAACCTTGCGACCGCGCATCTGCTCAAAGGCGGTATCGAGGCCAAGCCTGAGCAAAGCCTTGATCGCGTCTGCGCGCTCGCGCTTCAATACAGCATCTATCGCGACTGCGTCAGGTACTATCCTTTCGTCCTCGGCGCGCAGCCTGTGCGGCCGATCGATCTCGCCGCCTTCTACGCGGCCATCGCCAATGAGGGCGTGCGCCCGGCGCCGCATGCAGTCGAGTCCATCGAGCGGGACGGCATGACGTACAAGCGCGAGCCGCCACAGCCAATGGACGTCAGTGCCGACGATCGCGCCGCGTTCTATCAGCTCAAGACGATGCTGCAGGGCGTGGTGCGGCGCGGCACGGCGCACGCGCTGTCGGCGCTGGCTCCTTACGTGGCGGGCAAGACCGGCACCACGGAGGATGAGAACGACGCTTGGTTTGTCGGCTTCACCAACGACATCACGGTCGCGGTCTGGGTCGGCTACGACAATGCCGGCGACAGTCGCCGAACGCTTGGCGACGGGGCGACCGGGGCGGCCGTCGCGGCTCCGATCTTCGCATCCATCATCGATGCGGCCTGGAAGGGGGGTTATCCCAAGACACCGCTGGCGCCGCCCTCTGCGCTCGCCCAGAAGGACCTCTCCTGCACCGGGATCGATCCGGATTCGGGCGAGGCACGCGGCCGGCGCAGCTCCGGCGAATGCCTGCGTCTCGATAGCAAGGGGCATCCGATGGATGCGCGTTATCGCCTGGTCGCGCGCGACTCGGGTGCGCGCCGGCGGGACACCGACGATTCCGGTCCGGGCCAGTGGCGCGATCCTGATGGCTTTACGGCTTACGGCCGCTCCGGTCCCGGCGGTTGGTCCAACGGACCCGGTGGCTGGTTCGGTGGGTTCGGCGGCTATCGTCCGCGCGGCTTCTGGAACTGGTGATGAGATTGCGATGATCCGCAAGCTGAAGTCCGGGCAATTCCGGCTCTATTCGCGCAAAAAGGATGCGAAAACGGGCCGGCGGCGAAACCTCGGCACCTTCGATACGCGCGCGGCGGCCGAAAAGCACGAGCGGGCGGTGCAGTACTTCAAGCGCGCCAGATAGACTCCATAGATCCTTGCGAAACAGACCGGTTGGCAGCGATCAGCCGTTCAAAAAACGAAGGGCCGCCAGCGGGCGGCCCTTCGCGAGTCGATCGGCCGCGCGGTGCGGCCGCTGACGCCACCGCTTTAGGGACACGGATGGCGTTGGCCGTCGTAGCCCAGATAGGTGCCAGTGGCGGGATCAAAGGACCGGAAGCGCTGCTGGCAATACGCTATCGCATCGGGGTCGGCCCCGTATGATGGAGCGCCGTAGTCGTAGCCGTAGCTGTAATAGCCCGGGCCGTAGTCATAGCCGTAATAGCCCGGGCCGGCGAGCGCGCCGCCGACAATCGCGCCGGTCGCCGCGCCGGCCACGAAGCCCGGCCCAAATCCACGCCCACCCCAGCCGCGGTCGCGCCACTGCACGGTCTGGATCGCGGAATCGGTGCCGTTCTGCAAGCCGAGCGGCGCGCTCAGAGGGGCCGCGCTTGCGGAGCCAGCAAGGCAAACTGGGACAGCCGCCACCAGGGCTAGGGCGAGAGCTCTCGAACGCAGGATCATGACGATCTCTCCTTCTCTTTTCTTCCAACAGCAAGCGGCGAGCCGCGAGGACCCGCCAGGGCTGCTGGAGCTTCCGATACCAGGGCAACCGGATGGCTGGACGACTGTTCCCGAGTTCCACTTTTTGCCGCCTCTCACAAAGCGGTGTGGTGGCACGGGGGCGAGGGCCCGCAAGCTCACCAGAAGGATCTGGTGTCGAGCAGGGCCGAGCTTGCGCGGCCCGCATCGGCAAGCGCGGCATCGAACCGCCTTTGCTCGTAACCGGACAGAAGGCCGGCCGCGAAGGCGCGCTTACGGTCGCCACGCTGTTTCCCCGCCCTTGCGGCCAGGCCTGCATTCGCTCTGAAGAGGCCCTCATGCACCACGATGTCGTTGAGATCACCGAGCGCATCCTGCAGCCCTTTGAGCTTCGACAGGAACGTCTTGCGTCGTTTGCGGGCCTTTTTGCCGGAGAACAGCGGGGCAAAGAACTCTGCGGAATAGCGTAAACGTTTGCCCTGAATGCGCAGCTTGTGTCGGCCGCGGGCGTCGAGCTCTTCGAGCGCCTTGGCCTTCTTGCGCAGCTTGCGCCAGCGTCGACGCAAGGCCGCCGCCGCGAAGCCGGCGATCGGCGCTTCGCTGCGCAAGTGCGAGAGATCGTCCTGCGAGGTGGCCCAGTGCCCGATCTCGAGCCAGGCAGCGAGGTCAATCAGGAATCGCCGAAACCGGGGTGAATCGACGGCGGTTTTTGCACGCTGCACGGCCTGTGCGCGCCGCTCCGACAGGTCCTGGGAAATCGTCGAGAGGCCCGGCAAGCCCGTGGACCGCCGACGCGCCGGGATCACAACGCGGCCCAAGAGCACATCGAGCTCGCGTGCGGACGCGAGCTCCCCGGTCAGCCACTTAACCTCGTGCTTGATCGCTGCCGTCTCAGGATCATTCCAAATCTCGCGGAATGTCGACATCGCGGCGCGAAGCCGGCGCAGCCCCACCCGCATTTCGTGCACGCCCTCGGGATCTCCCGCCAGCAGGGCCGGCGCGTTGCCGGCGACTTGCTTCAAGCAACAGCGGCCGACCGCACGCGCGCCCTCCGCCACGCTCATCTGCGGATGAAGATCGGGTGCCTCGGCCTTTGCTGGATGGGCGCTCGCGCCGTTGATGAGGTTGTAGCCGCGTTCAGCCTTGCTTTCTACCGCAAGTCGAGCCGGCAGCGTCTCGACAAGGCGGGTTGCCAGCTCGAACAACGCCTCTTGCTGGCCGCGCTTGAGCTCGAGCTCAAGCTCGCACAGCGCCTGCGACTGCTCGCCGGTATCAATCCGGCCCTGGTCCAACGATATTTCGATGCTGCAACCATCGCGGCCAAGACGATAGATCCGTCGCTGCACCCGCGTCTCGAAGATCGGCTTGAGCTGTCCACGCAGCTTGGGGTCAAGATGCGGCCCCGGCGCGTTGCCTCCCGCCAGGCTGAGATCGGGCTCGTCCCCGGCGATCTCGTTCTCCCATTCACCGCGCTCGAACAGCGCGGAACCCGAGAAAGCCTTGATCGTTTGGATATGCCGATCTCCGATCCTGCGCACGCGAAGCAGGATGCCGTTCTTGCGGAGCTTCTGCTTGTCGGTGTCGAAGTAGACCGAAACGGCCTTCTCGGTCCGGGCGGGAGTCTGCAGCTTGCGCAGGATCGGAAGCGACTCCAGATGAGAGAGGCTTGCCGGCGGCAGTTCGAGCTTTAGCTCCAGCTCGGTCATGAGCGCGCTCACCCGGTTGCTTTGACTTTATGCGACATGCGACCGCGTGCCCTCCCGGCGGAGCTCGCGATGTGTCGGGCTCCTTACCCCAGAGAACCAGCTGTCACGCCGAGCGTTCCAACGCGAGCCGCCGATTCAAAATCCACAATCGATCCATGCGCGCCGCTTTCGCTTCCGGCGACACAACCCGGCCACTATCTCGGGTCAACCGGCGCAGCTCTGGTCGGCGCCAGCGAGAGACATCGGCCCCATGCTTCGAAGCTGCGATGCTCGTCAGACCGTGGGCGCATGGCCCAGATCAGTTTGGGAAGGAGCCGGTCGGAATCCGATATATGACCTCGGCAAGCTCAACGCCGCTCGGCTTTCGCAGCGTTCCTTTTCCGACAAGCTTCCCACCCAGAGACTCCGCCAAGCGCCGACTCGGCAAATTCTGTTCGGCTACCGGATAAAGAACCGCCTGCTTGCCGAGCTCCGCGGCGGCAAACGCCACAACCGCCGCGACCGCCTCCCGGCCGAACCCGTGGCCGTGCATTGTCTCCTTGATCCATATCCCGACCTCCGGCTCGGGCCGGAGGATGTGGTGCAGGCCGGCCATTCCGAGAAATTCGCCGGTGGACGCGAGGCGCACCGCAACGGCCGCGTCGATGCCGGCAACCATCATCGTGCGCCAAATTCTCCAGATCTGCTCGAACGACTCCAGCGAAGGAGCCGGGTCCCAGCTCATATAACGGGCGAGCGTCGCCGTCGCCGCAGCATGCGCCTCCTGCGCGTCGCGCGGCGCAAAGGCGCGCAAGAGCAGGCGTTCGGAGCGAATAGATATCGAAGAGAGGTCCACGCATCACCAACATGCAAGTAGCCCAAGCGCTTGCGCGCCTGCCCGGATCTGTGAAGGGTCCTATCGCGCGCAGATCGTTTGACCTCGGGTCGCCAATCGGCTTGCTCGTAAAATTGAAATTGACGATTCGGCCTGGCAGGAAAACCCCACCGGGCTCGTCATGGCGCGGCGGATGCGACTTTGCGCTAGAGCGCTGCTCAACTACTACTATAGCGCCGTTCTTGTTCCTTCGCCCGATCGCCTAATGTCAGTCTTCGCGAAATCCTCCCCCTTGAACAGAAGCGGTTCTCCGCGGGTGACCGCAAGCGCATAGGAAAAGCAGTCGCCATAGTTGAGTCCGGCAGCATGCCGCCCTTTGCCATAGCGCCGCCACGCGCGGCGTGCCGCGTCGATCTGTTCGGCATCGACCGGAACGGCCTCGGCCCCGACCTTGAGCAGCCACAGATCGAGCTCGCGGCCGCCTGCATCACCCAGCCGCGTTTCAAGCACGATCGTGGCTTCATGCACGGTTGCTGTGGAGATCAAGCGGACCGGATCGTCGGCGATCTGCGATTCGAGTTCTGCCGCGTCGGGCTCATTGAGGGCGATCGCCACGATGGCGGAGGTATCAATCACCATCAGCGCGGCAGCCCGTGCTCGTCATAATCAAGGATCTGCTCAGGCGTCCGGTCATCGATGACCGGCATCTCGCTCCAGCGCCTCCGGATTTCTGCCAGCTCCTCCAGCAGGATGGCTCTCCGGGAATGACCGCCAACCCGGTGCAGCCGTTCCTCGATCGCTCGCCTTGTCGCCGTAGTAATGTTCTCGCCGGTGAGACGCGCGAGATCGCGTGCCAGCCGCTCGGTTTCTGGGTCTTTGATGCTCAGCGCCATCGCCGGGGTTCCTTGGTTCCTCTTTAGGGATATTCAACCTACGATTTCCCACAAGGCGGCCCTTTGACTAGTGGATCAAAATAGAACAAAATAAGAACATTCCCGCGACCCAAGCGGCGAACCACGCCATGGAGGCGGCACGCCCGTGGAAACGGAATTTTTGGAAAATAATGGATTAATCTTGCTCTCGCGCTGCGCTGGCCGGACTCAATCCACTGGAACAACGCATCTTCGACGGAGCATGCGGTTCGGGAATGCTGTTGACGGCGGCGTTTCGACGACTGATGCGCGCGCAACGTGCCGCGGCGCTTCGCGCGAGCAATAATGACGAATATGACTTTGCTTTTGCTTGAGTTGGAAAAGAATGGCGCGAATCTTCAATGTGCGGGAATCAAGAAAAATTCCGAGCTGCTGCCAAGGGTCGCGGCATTCGATTCTGCGCACCAACGACTTGCACCGCATTTTACGCCGTTTCAATTGGCGCACCTGTTTGTTCCGCTGCCGGGTTAAAAGCTGGCGCCAGAACATCGGTAGGCGCCGTTGGGCAGTCGCCGACCGTGCCACGCGCGCGAATTGAAGGAACGGCGGTGCTCCTTTGCCGGGGCAGAGCGCGAAGAGCAGACCTAAACCGAACAAATCGCCAATGCAGCCTAAGAGCCGTTTGGCCTCCAATATCGCGTGCAGGTCGTTTGACGTCGCTGCGCCAATGGGCCTACTCGTGAAATTGAAATTCACGATTCGTGCCCGGCTGGGAAACCTCGCCGGGCTTTGCTTTGACCGCCACGCATCACGAGTCCTGGTTTGTGTCTCTTCGTTGTGAAGATTGTAAGCCATCGTTCTGCGCTACGCGCCGCGCAGGTCATCAGAATGTCCGTAGAGGGCCCCGTGCTCCTTCTTTGATCCCTTCTTTGCGCCGGTCCGGCGGGTGCTTTTCTGCCGCCATCCAACACTCGCGCAGCAGTGCGCGTGCGCGCGCCAGGCGCGACATCACCGTGCCGATCGGGGCATCGATTATTTCCGCAATCTCCCGATAGGAGAGGTCTTCGATTTCGCGCAACACGATGACCTCGCGGAACGCGTCGGGCAGGGCAGCCACCAAGTCGCGGATGGTCTGCGTGTCGAGCTTCTGAAGCATGCGCGCTTCCGGGGTCTCCTGCGCTTCCTGCCACATCGGGATGGTATCGTCGGGAGTCTCCTGTGTGGAGTTGACGTCGTACAGAACGGCGCGCGACCGCCGCGCGAACTCGACTCGGCAGACGTTGCGCAGGATCGCAAGCAGCCAAGGCTTGATGTCTTGATTGCGCAGGGTGTCGAAATGACGTAAGGCGCGCAAGTAACATTCCTGTACTGCATCTTCGGCGTCGGCGGGCTCCCGCAATAAATGGCGCGCCAATGTGTAGACTGCATCGAGATGAGGCACTGCCGCCTCACGAAACCGCTGTGCCCGCGCCGCATCGTCGGCTTCTTTTCGGTCGAAAACCACCGTCACACCGCCACGATCCCGTTCAGCTACGGCGCAATGCGTGATGGTCGCGTACGCGTTGCTGCCCGCATGAGCGCGAGCGGCTCTGTGTCGCCACCGTTGATGTTGGGGTCATGTCCAGCCTCCAAGGAATTGGCATCCGGAAGCTTGATCGCGAAGACCCCAGTTTTATTCCGGGCGTCCGATCAGTTGTCCGTTTTTTGTGGAGCAGGAATGCGCGAACGTGCCGACATCTCGAATCGATCGGTCCTACTCGCTGCGGGTGACGGAATAAATTTGAATTGTCTTCGATCCGGAGGCCGAGTGCCTGATCGGCCGGGTGCGGCTCGCCCATGCTTTCAGACGATGCGCGTTCTGCGGCGGCGCCCTTTGGCCATCCGATAGGGTGAACCATGGTTGTTACTGCCACGAAGGGCCGCTTGAGGCGGCCGCTCGCCTGCATCCTGTTTGTTACCCTTTCGTTTGCTTGTTTGAATCGGGCATCAACAGGCGATGGCCCGCGATTTGCGACAGGGTCGCGAGCCTGTGGGCTCAAATTCGAGCCGGGTCCTATTCTTGACGGCCGCCACCGGCAGCCGACACCCGGTAAATTCAAATCGCGAATGCAAGCGCTTCCGGAGGTATGCCAAATGGCTGTGAGCGCCCGTCCTGCGTCACCCTCCGCCTGCTCCAGCGGTGATTTGGCAGCGGGAACAAACCCCGCCGCGAACCCTGGTGTTGAAGATCGCTGATAGCGTCAGGACCAAAGCTGCCGACCTCCGCGGCGCACCGGGCGTTCTTCGATTTACCAACAAAGCTGGCTCGTGCGGATACGCGCCAAAGAGAGATCGAGGTCGTGGTTCAGTGAGTTGGCGAGGCTTGGGTGCTCAGGCGGAAATAGAAGGGCCCCGTCGTTGATCCCTTCCGGGTAAGTGGAATCTCGAAAGGGAAATAAACAATGTTCAACAACTTAAAAATGACCGCAGCTGCTGTGCTGGTGCTGGCCGTCTCCTCTTTGGCGCTGGCAAATGGTGCCGCAGCTCAACCCGGAAAAATGCAGAGCCGGGAACAGGGAATGCATCAAAAGAGCGCGGCTCATGCGCACCCCGCAGGATCAATGTCGAACGACGTACGCAGGAATCTGGAATCACCGTTCGCTGCAAGCTCCTGCCCGGCGCTTGAAGGATACCCCGACTGTCATTGAGAAGAGGAGGTGGCGCCTTCTCGTGCAGGCGCCACTCCAACTTCTTTCCAATCAGTTTGACGCGCCGGCACTTCACCGGGTCGGTACAGTCCCTCGGGAACACAGGCAGCTCGCTATCACCGAAAAGGGTGCACCGGGCGTCGTCCACAGTGCCGGTTTGATTATGTCCTGCGACGCTTAGTGCAGCACGGCCTTCTTGCGTGCGCGGTGAGCTTGAATTGAGGTCGACGCAGAGCCAAAGGCCCTGGTGGCGAACTGTCCGAAGATATCGCGATGGTAGACCGGATTGACGCCTTCCATGCTGCCTGGGACCATGTAACCGCCCGTCTCGTTTCCGCTGTCGTTCTCGTTGGACGCCAGAGCGGTAGACGCGGCGCCGCCGAGCACGATAGCAGCGCACAACCCGATTTTGATCTTAGTGAACATTGTAGATCTCCTGCTGTGATGTGGCTTCCGCCGAATAGATCGAAAGCGGTTGGGCTTTATTCCGATAAAGTTCATCAGCGATATGCGTGCGATCGAAGATGGAGTGAGCGCGATGGCAAAAGCCGCATTCAGGCGGAATCTGGAGAGCTCCGAAAGCAAATGCATGCTCGCGGGACCTCTTGGCCCCTTCGGATCTGATGGCTGCGGTTCAGGTGTTGGCCGCCGCGCTTGCAGCAAATGCGTCATGAACCGCTTGCAGCTGGTCTGACGGCAGGTCCCCGACGACGCATAAATTGAGGCCGCCTTGAGACCAAAGCTCGACGTTCAGGCCTTGCATGGATCTGATTCTGGTGTCGCGTTCGGCGCCATCGCCTTGAGCTATGAACAAGTTGACGATGTGATCATTGCGCCGGTACGCGATCGCGGCCACAGGCTTGCCGAGCACATAATCGACCCGGCTGCCGACGAGAGTGAACCCCTGTGCACTCAGGTCGGGAATGGGCGGCGTGACGCCGAGGCGGAGGCCGAGCCAAGGCTTGACCACGCTTCGGTCATCGCTCTGCAGGTCGGTCAGGCGGTTCGCCTCCAGCGAGCGCATATGTGCCGAGACGACATCGCTCACCAGGGCCTCATCTCCGCCAGGACTTAAGACGGCAAACATGAAAAGCGCAGTCGCTGCGGCGGAGACCGCCGGCGCCAGGGCGGGCCAAGCAACGGGCCAAGCAACGGGCCAAGCAACGGGCCAAGTAAACAACTTTCTGCGCGGTGGCTTGGATGGCACGGGCAGGGCCGCTGACGATAGTTGCCGCATGATTGCTGCGGAAAGGCGAGGCGGTGCGGAAAGCCGCAGCCGCGTCTTCAACATCCCCTCGCGCATCGCACGAAATTGGGCCAGCTCCGCCGCACAGCGGCGACACCGGCGGACGTGAGCCGTGACCTCGCGAGGGTCGATCTCGTCATCGATCAGGCCATGCAAGAGAGGCCATGCTTGCTCGCAATGCATTCCGCGAATCTCCGCTGGTGCGCCGCGCTGCATTGAGCAGGATCGGGGCACTTACTGCGCATAGATCAAGCGAGGCCGCGCTTTATTCCATAATTCATACGGGCGCTCGGCGGAGGGTCGTCGTTGTGCGGTTTGTTTGACCTGGCGGGGCCAATCGGACTATCAATGAAATTGAAACTGACGGTTCGTGCCCGGCCAGGAAGCCGCGCCGGGCTTTGCTTTGAAGATCGGGCCTGAGATGGCCCGACTCTTTCGCCAGCCCTGATCGCTCAGCGTGCCTGAACCGGCTTGGCGGGCGCCTGCGGTTGTTTCCGGACTTTGATTTGCGATCGCGCGCTCATAGCAATGCGGTTTCGCGACTTGTGCGGAGCCTAGCTACCATTATACCTCCATCTTGGCAGAACGAACCCAAAATTCCTGAACAAAAACAAGGCCTGAGAAAATTGCCGCGATCCGTTGTAGGAATGGACCCGGACCAACCCTGCGAGCTGACGTGCGACCGGACCAACCCCACCGCTTCTCTGTTGCGCCCATGATGGAATGGACGGACTCTCCGGAAAAGCGAAGTAATCCCATTACTTAGAGGTGGTCAGAATCGTCGTGCAGTACCAATTGCCGTACAGCCAAATCTTTTTTCGTAGCGCGGCGCAGGTGCGCGTGGTTTGGTGTGCATCAGGTCGTCCGCTCGTCGAATCGTGCATTACGCCAATCCGCGCGGACCTGCGCTTTGTGATGCCGCCCCCATGTTCGCGGACGGTTATACAAAATAGCGAAACGAAGTCTCGACAAGGTCATCGTCGCCGTACTCATCGAGTATTCCGCCCACCCGCCGCGCGAACGACAGCGATACTGGCCATTTGCCGCGGATGTCCGCTGTGTTCCAGTTCATGCGGGTCAGATTGAGCACGTCTTGTGCCGCAGCTATCGGTCTCTCAGGGCCTAAGCAACGGACCTCGAAGGGCTGCGGAACGTGGGGCCCGGGGTAAGTGCCCAGCTCCGGCATGAAGCCCGAGGTGAAAAGGAAGCTGCGGGCATCATTGATCGTGCAAACCGTGCCGACCTTGGGCGGATATGAGCCATAGCGCAGCAGGCGGAACAGGCTAGGAACCAGTGTGACCATCGAGACGATCGGGATGTCCTTCAACGCGGCGTCGAAACCCGCTCGCTCGGCTTCGTCGAAATACGAGGTCTTGTGCAGCACCACGCGGAGAGGGGCTCCGCCTGTCCGCAACTCGTATTCGGCCAGAACATCCTTGGCCAGATCAAAAGCCTGCACCTCCGAGAGATGAACATTTCGGCCCTGTTCAGGCTCGACCGGCACGCCATGCCCCCTGATGGCGAAGCCTTCGCCGTCGCTCGAAAATGCCTGCGCCAAACTTGAGCGGACAATCGTCCTTTGTGTCGTTCGAAAATGATGGAAGCTGATTCCTACAAAGCAGGTATCGGGACCAGTTGGCGGCAGCCGCCAAGGCACGCCGCCGGCCTTGTAGTAAACTCCAACAGAGAAATTCCATGCGCGCGTAGCCGGATCCTGGTTGCGTTCCGCATCATCGAGCAGCGCATCGGTGACCAATTGGATCGGCAGGCGACTCCGTAGCGCCCGCGCCTTGAGGGCGTGCCGCAGATCGCGTTTCAGAAAATCTTCACTGGTCTGCTCGACCTCATCGAGCAGATCGAACAGATCGAGCTGGCTGCTGGTCCTCGCGCGCTCGATCGCCTTGGCACGTTTGCGCTCATCGTCGGTCGCCTTCCGCTCCACCGCGCTGACCTTGTCGAACACATTCTCGGGAATGCACATCAAGACGATGTCAGGCCGGTTGAGGTCGCGCGCGGCCAAGCGCGCATGGGCGTCCGCATAGAGATCGACCACACGCTGAAAGGCATCGTAGGCGTCGCCTTGCAGCGCATGCGCGAGGTCGTCATTCGTGTCGGACGACAGCGCGATCGACGATTGATCGGGTGCGATCAGCCGCTTGTGAAAGGCGTCGGGAAAGCCGGGAAACGGCTTCCTGAGGAGGCTTGCCTCGCCGAGCATGGGAATCTCGCGTCCGCATCGTTCGAGCCACCTTCGCGCCGCGACGACTTGCTCCGCCGGACCGAGGATGCCGACATGCACATGATCCTTTCGCGCTGAACCGAAGCGCAAATCAAACGGACCCGCCGCGACCAACCCGGCTTTGGGCTCGCTGTGCGCGCTGGCTCCTCCGAATTGGAGGCGGGGCGGCTGCAACTCGACGATTGAAAGATTAATCGCCATTGTCGGCCTCGTCAGTCTCACACGGCTCGCCGTCCGTCTCGTCTTCCTCCGACTCCAGCGCAAGCTCCTCAAGCTCTGCGTCCAACCTCAGCAAGTCTTCGTCGATCTCCTGGTCGCGTTGCGCCACTTCGTCGAAGGCGGACATGTTGAACGAAATCGTTGGCGGGCGCGGCGAGAGGAGGACCGTCGGCGCGAACCGCGCGAAATCGTTATCGGGCCGATGCTCGAGCGCGAAAAGGCCATCGGATTCCCCCGACAGAACGGCCAGCCAGAATGAGACATCCTGCAAAACGGTGGGATTGAAGTCGCGCGCCGCTCGACGTGTCGAAAGAATGTTGGTGCGCTCCCGACTGATCGGCTTGCGAAGTCCGTCGCGGGTGAACGCATAGCCAGGCGAGATCACCAGGGCCCAGTCATTTGCAAACCGCATCACCGAAAAGCTGAACGACTTGTGCTCGTAATAGACGATGTCGTCGGAGTCCCGCTTGGTCCGGGCCTTGACGACCGTGCGCGTGGCCTTTCGCAGGCGCCCTTGGTAGCTCACCTTCAACTCAGGCTCGTCGCCACGCCCAAAATATGCGCGACGCCGATCAAATTCGATTTGAAGCCCCTTGGCCTTTAAGTGCTCAAACACCAGCTCGTGAAGCAGCTTCAGGGCGGTCGCTTCACCTCCCGGCAACGCGACGAGTTCGGAGAAGCTCATGGTTTCGATATCGCCGGGATCGAATGGCGAGACCAACGTATCGGCAAGCTCCTCAAGATTGTAAAACGTGTAAAAGCGTCCGTCACTGACATGACCTGGAGGGACAGCGAGGCCCTGAGCGCTCCGGTAGAAACTCGCGTTTGAGCTTGCGCTGGTGCCGGAATGCCAAACCTTGTCGGGCATCGATGAGATCGAAATCAAATTGGTGGAGAAGCGGACCGTCTCCTCGGCAACTGGCAGTGCGGTGTTGGTGATCTCGTCGACCGCCTCCGGACGAGCCTCGATGGTGACGATGAATTGACGGTTATCTTGTGAGGGACCAAACGCGACCGAGCCGTTATTGTTCACCGTCGCAAGGACCATGTCCGACAAGCCAGATCCGCGGCGATCCATCTGGCCACCGCCATAGAAGAGATCGGAAATGGCGGGATTGCGATAGCCCTTGATCGGGCTTCTGCGGCCAGCAATCGCCTCTTGAAACGGCTGGTCGCCGACCTGCGCGGCAATTTCTGCTATCAACCCGCCAGGGCTTGTGACCGTGATCGATTTCGGTTGGACCTCGACTTGAATGGCTTCATCCCGATCGTAGTCGCGATGCACAATCGCATTGACGATCATCTCCTTAATGGCGATCGCATTGTAGGCGCTGACGGTGCGCGACACTTCGGCCTTAAGGCGAAATTGGAAGTTCACCAGGGCCAACAGATCGATGAGAGCGTCCAGTTGGCTCCAGAGATTGCCGGTAATGGTACGGCGAACGACGAAATCACCTTCTTGTCCACCCGACTCAAGCTCAGCATCGTCTCCAAAACGGCTCTGGAGCCAGCTTCCAGGCCCGAATGCGCGAAATTCGACACGCGCTTGCTTGAACTCGTTCGATGGATTGCGCGCGAACAGAAGCCAGCCGGCAAGGGTCGGGGTTTTCGTCGTTCCGATCGGCCGGACCAGATCCAGTCGATCCGTCATCTCCTCGATCCATCCGGCATCAAGCTGCCCAGGGCGCCACAGATCGGTCCTGTCGGCGTATTGAGACAGGCGCGCTTGAAGGAGGGACTGTTCGAGCCCGGAAACATCGAACCCGTCGAGTGGTCGCATATCCGCAGGCATGCCAGCAACACTATGACCGGATGGCCGGCGTGTCGGGCGAGCGCCGGCGGCGGTCATGCTGGCGAGCAGGTCATTCTCGATCAGGTGGTCGAAGCCCTTGATCGGTACGAGTTGGAAATTCGAACCAATCCGGCTCGCAAGTTGGGGGACATACAGGGGGAAGGGGCCGCCGACATGGTTGTCCAGGACGCACCAGTAGACTCCGTGCAGAAGACCGCCTGAGCCGGCCTCCGCAAGGAACAGATCGTTCATCACGGAAGCTTCCGCGCCACGGTAGCCGACAACGATGATCGGGTGATCGCGAAGCAGGGGCTTCAATCGATCGACGAGTTGCCCGTCGAGGAACTGGACTTCATCGGTGAGATTCTTGTCCGTGTAGTGTTTGACCGACCCATGCAGAAAAATCAGTTGCGGATCTTGCGGCACCGAACTGAACATAATGTAGTCTGCCGGCGTGCTGATGCTGATGAGCCGGTGGGGACGATTGTGCTGGATAGCTGCTTTTTCGAGGCACTGGTCGAAGTTCGTCGTGAGAACGGTTGAAATCCAGCCCTGATGGAGAATTTGCGTGAGTGCGACGTAGCCGCGCGAGGGCGGCACTTCTTGAGGATTGATGAGCTGCTCAAAAAATTCCCGACGATCACTCTTTACGCCGAGAAGATTGTCGATCGCGTCTGGATAAAGTTCGCCAGAGTCGACATTCGGCCGATACCACGGCTGCGCCGTCAGCCAGGGCCAGTAGTCGGAACGCCTGATCGACATGTCGCTCGGATGTCGACCATTTTCTTTGCACCATGCCCAACGGGCGACCCTCTCGACGGTCTTGTCGGCGGCTGGAATGCCGGATGTGATCGACGCGCCGGCGCCGAGGAACAAGATCGGCTCAGAACCGTCCATCAGAAGGGAGCGCAGCCGGCCGGTGGTCGACATGCGCAGGTTGGTCGAAGTCGATCCAGCACCCCCCAGGCCTGCCAGTGGTTGATTCATCCCGCCCCCCAACACGCACACCAAGCTAGCAGTAGAGGCTGCCGCGTCCGCGCCCCATCCCCAAAAACCATTCGTCTGGCGGGAAGAATCAGGACTACCATGATTCGGTTCATGGAGAGGGGCCGAAGATGTCCGGCGTCGAGACAACAACCGATAGGTAAGCAGCGAAAAGCGATGGGTTAGTGGGCAGTAGTGGCCCACTACCAATAACTGGCTTTGCTTTGTTCTTCTTTCGTTCTATATGCCAACCGAGATGCTTTGCATACGGTACGGCGACGAAAATCTCCGAGTCGCAGCCGTGTCCAAGGATCTCACCCGAGAGAACGCTCTCATTTTCCGGATTATTCACCGGGACAATATCCCATGGATTCTGGACAACGGCCTGCATTGCAAGAATTCGAAGGTGCTGGATCCCAACTTCGTGGAGATCGGAAATCGCGATCTGATCAGTAAGCGCGATCAGCACCCTGTCGTGCCACTGCCATCAGGAACGCTGAGTGACTACATTCCGTTCTATTTCACGCCGTTTTCGCCGATGATGTACAACATCAAGACTGGCTGGGGCGGAATTCGAAAGCGCAACAATGACGAGATCGTCATCTTGGTTTCGTCGCTACGAACGTTGCAAGCCAAGAAGATTCCGTTCCTGTTCACCGATCGGCATGCGTACCTTGCGGCGGCGCAGTTCTATTCGGATCTCGCGCACTTAGATCAGATCGATTGGGACATGCTCCAACGGCGGGATTTCCGCAATGATCCAGACGATCCATCGAAAAAGGAACGGTATCAGGCGGAAGCTCTTGTCCACAAGCATCTGCCCGTCGACGCACTGTCGGGGCTCGTGTGCTACAACGATGATGTGCTCAAGTCCATGAATGCCGCGTTGGCGCAACGCAACCAGACCATGAAAGTGGTCAAGAAGCCCGGTTGGTATTTCTCATGATCGAATTTACACGCGGCAATCTTCTCGAATCCAAAGCCGAAGCTTTGGTCAATACGGTCAACACTGTTGGTGTGATGGGGAAGGGCGTCGCTTTAATGTTCAAGGAAGCGTATCCGGAGAACTTCAAAGCTTACGAGACGGCTTGCAAGAAGAAGGAGGTCAGGGTCGGCCACATGTTCGTTACCGAACGGCAGGCATTAATCGGTCCGAAATGGATCATAAATTTTCCGACCAAGCAGCATTGGCGCGGCGACTCCAAGATGGAGTGGATCGAAAGTGGTCTAAAGGATCTGAAACGGGTCATCACTGAGAAGAAGATACGCTCGATTGCTATTCCGCCGCTCGGGAGCGGGAACGGAGGTCTCAACTGGCCGGATGTGCGTTCCAAGATCGAGGCTGCGCTCGGGGCGTTGAAGGACGTCAGCGTGATCGTCTATGAGCCTACGGAGCAGTACCAGAATGTATCGAAGCGCGCGGGTGTCGAGAAGCTGACGCCGGCGCGCGCGCTCGTCGCCGAGTTGGTTCGGAGGTATTGGGTACTCGGAATCGAATGCTCCTTACTCGAAATCCAGAAACTGGCGTACTTTTTGGAACGCAGCATCAAGAAGCTGCAATTGGAGAACCCCCTCGATCTGCGTTTTCAGGCCGACAAATACGGGCCGTATGCTCCTCGACTGACCCACCTGCTTAAGGGCCTCGACGGCAGCTATCTGCATTGTGGAAAGCGCATCGGCGATGCCGGTCCATTCGATGTGATCTGGTTCGAGGACGCTAAGCGAGACACGATTGCAGCCTATCTGGGGTCGGGTGATGCAAAGGCGTTCCTGCCTGCGCTGGAAGCGACTGCGAAGCTGATAGACGGATTCGAATCTCCGTTGGGTATGGAGCTTCTAGCAACGATCGATTGGCTTATCCAAAACGACGATGTCGCCGCGGACCGGGAGTCGATCAAGACGGCGCTCAAGACGTGGACGGGCGGCGAGACGTCAGCAGCGCGAAAGCTGAAGCTATTCGAGGATCGCCTTGTCGACCTTGCGCTTGAGCGGCTGGCGACGTTCTACTGATCGGGCGCGCCATCACAAGTTTTCTTATCCTGTAGACGCCGAATGTACTATCGGCACGCTGTCGAACTAGGCGAAGATGAATCGCCGCGTTATTTTGCTGCCGTCACTAGAAGTGTGGTGGACGCTTGCTGGATGAGTGCCGGATCGAATGGCGTTGCTGTGCGGAAGGCTGGCGAACTCTTGCCGACCCGAGGTGGTACTGCATGCTGAAATCGGTACTGCCGGGCAGTACCGGGAGGGCAAAATAGGGCCCGCTAAGCCAGACAGTGATCCTCCTAACCAATTGAAGGAAAACGAGAACGCTTAGCTCAAGAACATCGGAGCCTTTGTCGGCCTGAAAGCCGCATAGCCAGATTCGCGACTGGAGTGCTAACCGAATCAATATGTTAGCGCATCGATTTTGCATCGCGCCCATGATGGAATGGACGGACCGGCATTGCCGGTTCTTCCATCGCCTGCTGACGCGGCGCGCGCTCCTCTATACCGAGATGGTGACCACCGGGGCGGTGCTGCATGGCAAGCGCAGCGAGCTAATCGGCTTCAATGGCTTCGAGCATCCCGTTGCGCTGCAGCTTGGCGGGTCAGAGCCGCACGCGCTCGCCGCTTGCGCCCGCATCGGCGAGGAGGCCGGCTACGACGAGATCAACCTCAATGTCGGCTGCCCGTCCGATCGGGTGCAGGAAGGCCGCTTCGGCGCCTGCCTGATGGCCGAGCCCGAGCTCGTCGGCGAGTGCGTGGCTGCCATGAAGGCGGCCGTCAAGGCGCCGGTCACCGTCAAATGTCGGATCGGCATCGACGCACAGGATCCCGAAGAGGCACTGGCACGCTTTACCGAGGAGGTCGTGCGCGCGTGCGTCGATCGGTTGATCGTGCATGCCCGCAAAGCCTGGCTGCAAGGCCTGTCGCCGAAGCAGAACCGTGACGTGCCGCCGCTCGACTACGCGCGCGTCTATCGCCTCAAGGCTTCGCACCCGCATCTGCCGGTGGTGATCAATGGCGGCATTGCAAGCCTGGCGGAAGCGCAAATGCATCTCGATCATGTCGATGGCGTGATGCTCGGACGCGCCGCCTACCAGGAGCCGTGGCGGCTTCTCGAAGTCGACCCGCTGTTGTTTGGCGAGCCGGCGCCCTTCGCCTCGCCGAAGGATGCAGCCGCAGCGCTCATCCCCTATGTCGAGCACGAGCTCGCGCGCGGCACGCGGCTTGCCGCCATCACGCGCCATATTTTGGGATTGTTCCGCGGGCTGCCGGGGGCGCGCGCGTTTCGTCGACATCTCGCTACCTATGCGGTGAAGCCGGGAGCCGGCACGGACGTGCTGGTCGAAGCGCTGGCGCTTGTCTCCGACCGCGTCGGCGAACCGGTCGCGGCATAAGACGGGCAGGGTGATGTATTTCGGCGTCCCTCTGCACGAGCTTGGCTGGCTGTTCCTTCTGATCCTCGGCGGCAGCATGGTGACCGGGCTGTTGGCCGGCCTGTTCGGCATCGGGGGCGGCGGCATCATCGTGCCGATCCTCTACGAGGTGTTCGGCGTCCTCGGCGTGCCGGCGGACGTGCGTCTGCAGCTCTGCGTCGGCACCTCGATCCTGATCATCGTGCCGACCAATATCAGGTCCTTCCTGGCGCATCGCCGCCGCGGCGCGGTGTTGATGGATGTGGTGCGCGTCTGGGCGGTTCCGGCCGTGCTCGGGGTCGCGGTAGGGGCGATCATTGCCGCGTTCGCTCCCGCGACCGTGCTCAAGATCGCATTCATCGTCATCGCCGGCACGATCTCGGCCAAGCTCCTGTTCGGGCGCGACAGCTGGCGGCTCGGCGCCGGATTGCCCGGACGCATCGGGATGGGGATCTATGGATTCATCGTCGGGCTTGCGGCGTCGCTGATGGGTATCAGCGGCGGCTCGCTCTCCAACATGATCCTGACGCTCTACGGCACGCCGATCCATCGCGCGGTCGCGACATCGGCGGGCTTAGGCGTGCCGATCACGATTGCGGGCGCGCTCGGCTACATGGTCGCCGGGCTGCCGCATCAGGCCGAGATGCCGCCGCTGTCGATCGGCTTCGTCTCCTTCATCGGTGTGGCCGTGATGGCGCCGATCTCGAGCTTCATCGCGCCCTACGGGGCGCGGCTTGCCCATCATTTGCCGAGCCGCAGCTTGGAGATCGGGTTCGGGATTTTCCTGATGCTGGTCTCGGCCCGCTTCGTGGCCAGTATGATCTGGTCTACCTAAGGACCCTCATGGGTACCCATGCATCATCAGTTGGTCGCCGCGCACCTCCCAGCTCTGCAGCCGGTTGAGAAAGCTCATGCCGAGCAGACTGGTGCGCAGCTGGCCGGGTTGCGCGATCAGCGCCGGCACCGCATGCTCCTCGATACCGCCGACTGCGAGACGGTCGAGCGTGACCGGAGCGGCGCGAGCGCGGCCGTTGGCGGTGTCGACATTGACCGTATAATTGAGCACTTCCAGCGGCAGGCCGGCCGCCTTGGCGGCTTCCTGGGTCAGCACCACCGAGCTCGCGCCAGTGTCGAGCGCCATGGGAACCCGTGCTCCATTGACCTGAGCGGCGAGCGAGAAGGTCCCGCCACGGCGCACGACTTCGACCGTATGCCCGCGCGCTACCGTGTGGCCCGGGATGAACTCGGCGAGCAGGCGGTCGGACACGTCTTGTAGCTCGAGCCTGTAGGTGTAGCCGATCGCCAGCAGGAGCGCGATCACCGCCCAGATCAGCGCCATTTGCAAGGCGGTGGCGAAGCGCTCGCGGAAGAGCGTGAGAACAAGCGAGCCGACCACGACCACGAAAACGATCTTCACCCCCAGGGATGCAAGATTGATCTCGGCGAGCTCGGAAAAACCCTCTCCGCTCCGCGCCAAGAGCAGCAGGACACCGGCCAAGATCAGGAGCAGGATGAGGAGAAGGCGCTGCACGGCTTTGAAGCCTCCTTTGACTTGAGCCCTGCGGGGCCGGTCCGGATTGCTGGTTCTTGCGTTGGGCCGAACGTCTCTGAATTGCCGCCGAATGTCGTTGCCGACGGTGCGGGGAAGCGAATCTCGGCAACATAGTAGCGATTGAGGGCAAGGCAATCGATGCTGGCGGCTCCGCCCGCGGAGCAGCGCTCAAGGCTTCAGGTCCCCACCTTGAGCCGCAGGGGCTCTCCGGTACCGGGAGATGGTGTCGTTTCGCTCCGCTCCGCCCGCCGCCGCGGCGAGATCGTTGGCGCCGCCTCACCGAGTGGCGCGAGCGCCGCCATCACGCGTTCGGGCGGGAAGGTCACGACCACTTCGGTGCCGATGCGCAGCCTGGATTTGAGCGTGAAGGTGCCGTTATGCAGATCGACCAGGTTCTTGGCGATCGGCAGGCCAAGGCCAGCGCCCTGCTCGGCAGATTTGATCGAGTTCGAGCCCTGACCAAAGGAGGCCAACACGATCGGTATCTCATCTTCCGGGATTCCCGGCCCGCTGTCTTTGACGCTGAGATATTGGCCGCCCGAAGCGGTCCACCCGACCTTCAGCCAAATTTCGCCACCCGGCGGGGTGAACTTGATCGCATTCGACAGGAGGTTGAGACAGATCTGGCGCACCGCCCGTTCGTCGGCCCACAGCCGCGGCATATCGGCCTCGAACATCTGATGAATGGTCAGGCTGCGATTCTTGGCGCGGATCTGCAGGAGATGGCTGCACTCGGCCACCACGTGCGAGAGCGTGATCGCCTCCTCGTTGAGCTCGTAGCGACCCGCCTCGATGCGCGAGAGGTCGAGGATCTCGTTGATCAGGCCGAGCAGATGAACGCCCGAGCTGTGAATGTCAGCCGCATAGTCCTTGTAGGCGGCAATGCTGTGCGGACCGAATATCTCCGCCTGCATCACCTCGGAGAAGCCCAGAATGGCGTTGAGCGGCGTACGTAGCTCATGGCTCATCTGCGCGAGGAAGCGTGACTTGGCGACATTGGCGGCTTCTGCGCGCCGGCGCGCCTCGTCGGAGATCGCCTTCGAGGTCTCGAGCTCGCCGATCAGCGCATCCTTCTCGGCGCGTGCCTCGAGCGTTGCGAGCTGGGTCGAATAGAGCCGATAGGTCAGCAGCGAGAAGTAACACTGCGCGGTCAGCGCCATGGCGGAGAGCACGTAGTCGTGCAGATTGGCATTGAGGGCGAGCTCGAGCGCAACGGCCGCCGAGACCGGCATGGTGGCGGCGAAGACCGCGATCGGCACGCTCGAGGCCAGCATGCTCGAGACCGCCACCACCAAGAGCAGCACGAACAGCATGAAGGTATTCGATCCATCGTCGCCGCCGTTCGGATGGATCAGGACGAACATCCACGCGAGCCCGAACATCAGATCGAGCACGACAAAGCGCAACCGCCATGCGCGCAGATTGAGCGTGCCCTGTGGCTCGGCGAGGAACTGACGGCATTTGGTTACTGTGATCGCGTGGATCACCAGCACCGCACTGGTCCACACGCCGGCGCTGAACGGCCCGATCCACAGGCCGGAGAGGAATCCGACGGTCCCGACCAAGAGCAGGATCACCAGCGATGCCGAGAGGCGGTTCTGGGCGAACAGCCGCAACAGCTCGTAGTCAAACGCCGGGCGCGTTCCGGAAGCCGAGATCAGCCGGTCGCGCGCTTCGCGCACCTTGAGTGCGGCGGCGCGGCGGCGGTTCGCGGACGGCTCGGTTGCCGGCGCAGCATCACGATGGTCGCTGGCAACGCTCATGGTTGGCGGACGGAGCACTCTGGACAGGGTACTGCCTCGAGCCTCAGCCCAAATCCTTAAAATGACCCTTAAGAGACGGCTAAAATCCCTGGTTAATGAAGAATTTCGTCAGGACTTTCGCAACCTTTGCGAGGCCGGCGCAGCGGAGAGGTCGAATGCCGTGCAAAGGGGCGAAGCGCCCCGCAGGCGAACGGGCCGGGCAGCGATCTCAGCGTTCCAGGCGGGCAATCAGGCTCGACGTGTCCCAGCGCCGCCCGCCCATCTTCTGCACCTCGGAATAGAACTGATCGACCAGCGCGGTCACCGGCAGATGCGCGCCGTTGCGGCGCGCTTCGGTGAGGCAGATGGACAGGTCCTTGCGCATCCAGTCGACTGCGAAACCGAAATCGAACTTGCCGGCGTTCATGGTCTTGTAGCGGTTCTCCATCTGCCAGGATTGCGCTGCGCCTTTCGAGATCGTCTCGATAACGGCTTCGACATCGAGGCCGGCCTTCTTGGCGAAATGGATCGCTTCCGCCAGCGCCTGCACCAGCCCGCCGATGCAGATCTGGTTCACCATCTTGGTGAGCTGCCCGGAGCCGGCGGGGCCCAACAGCTTGCACATCCGCGCATAGGCCTTGATGACGCCTTCGGCCCGCCCGTATGGCGCCGGATCCCCGCCGCACATCACAGTGAGGATGCCGTTCTCGGCGCCGGCCTGACCGCCGGATACGGGCGCGTCGATGAAGTCGAAGCCGCGCTTTGCCGCTTCGGCGTGCAGCTCGCGCGCGATTTCGGCCGATGCGGTGGTGTGATCGACGAATACGGCGCCACGCTGCATGCCGGCGAAAGCGCCGTCGGAGGCGAGCGTCACCTCGCGCAGGTCATCGTCATTGCCGACGCAGCAGAAGACGAAGTCCTGCCCCGCCGCCGCCTGCTTGGGAGTGGCGGCATGCCGGCCCTGGTGCTGTGCGACCCACTTCTCGGCTTTCGCGGCGGTGCGGTTGTAGACCGTGACCTCGTGGCCGCCCTTTTGCTTGAGATGCCCGGCCATCGGATAACCCATGACGCCGAGACCGAGAAATGCCACCTTGGCCATGATTCCTCCCGCGTTCCGTTCTTCAGCTGCGCTTTCTATATAGAGAAACGATGGCACCGACCAAGCAACAGGTTCTTGACAGTCTTGCCCGCGTCACGGGCCCCGACGGCGTCGCGCTGCCCGCGAGCGGGAAGCTCTCCGAGGTCCTGGTGACAGATGGCAAGGTGTTCTTCTCGATCACCGTCGATGCGGCAGCGGTGCCGGCGTGGGAGCGGGTGCGCGATCAGGCCGAGGCGGCTGCGCGGGCGGTGCCAGGCGTTCAATCCGCCCTGGTCGCGCTCACGGCGGAGCGGAACGCCACCGAACGCAGCCCTGCTGCACGGCCGGCCCAGACCCCGCGCGCGGCGGCTGCGCCGGGGCCGCGTGGGGCGCCTTCGCCAATCGGTGTCCCAGGTGTTGAGGCAATCATCGCCGTGGCCTCCGGCAAGGGCGGGGTCGGGAAGTCGACCACCGCGGTGAACCTCGCGCTCGGTTTGCGCGATCTCGGCCTCAAGGTCGGCATCCTCGACGCCGATATCTATGGGCCCTCGCTGCCGAAGCTGTTGGCTATTCGCGAGAAGCCGCAGACCGCCGGCGGCACGCGTCTCAAGCCGATCATCCGCCATGGCCTCACCGCCATGTCGATCGGTTTCCTGATCGAGGAGGAAACCCCGATGATCTGGCGCGGCCCGATGGTGATCTCGGCGCTGACGCAGATGCTGCGCGAGGTCGACTGGGGCGAGCTCGACGTAATGGTGGTCGACATGCCGCCCGGCACCGGCGATGCGCAGCTCACCATGGCGCAGCAGGTTCCGCTCAAAGGCGCGGTCATCGTCTCGACGCCGCAGGATCTCGCATTGGTCGATGCCCGGCGCGGCATTGCCATGTTTCGCCGCGTCAACGTGCCGGTGCTCGGTATCATCGAGAACATGAGCTACTTTCTCTGCCCGCATTGCGGCACTCGCTCCGACATCTTCGCGCATGGGGGCGCACGCCATGAGGCCGAACGGCTGTCAGTTCCGTTCCTTGGCGAGGTGCCGCTGCACATGGATATCCGCGAGAAGTCTGATGCCGGTCTGCCGGTGGTCGCGACCGCCCCGGACACGCCGCTTGCCGCCATCTACCGCGACATCGCCGCCGGGGTGCGCGATCAGCTCCAGGGCGCAACGCGCGCAGCGCCGCGAATCGTGGTCGAGGATTGAGGCGGCGCCGAGTGCGGAGATCGCGGTCTCTTGGGGCGTGCGAGATCACTTCCTCGATTGCTACCTCCGTCGGTGCGGGAGGCTGAGGGTGCACACCATGAAGCTGATGTGCCCGCCAGTCTCCTGATCCCGACATGACGCGCGCGGCTGCTTCGTGTTCGATCGTCCAAAGCCGCAACCTCAATCAGGATACCGCTCCGCACATGGAGAATTCAGCACAATTTTCTTAGCGGCCAGCGAAGCGCAGTGGATTCTTTCCGCAATCCAGCATTCCACCAAGCCCCGATTTTCCTTTCGACGCTCCCGTCTTTGTTGTAGCCTCATCATCAATCAAGCACATTCCCTTCAGGCGTCAGGGTATGGAGATGGCCATGGCTGGTGGTGATCGTCCTGTCGACAACGGCGTCAATGTCGAAGCTTTGATCGCGGCGCGCGAGGCGCTTACGCAGGCGCCGGAGGCCGCACAGTTCAAATGGCGGGCTGCCTGCGAGTGGAAGAATGGGACCTACAGCCACTCGACGGTCGAGGGCTTCTATGGTCTCGGCCAGGAACAGCAGCGCAAGACCAAGTTCACCTTCGATGCCGATCATCCCGAGGTCTTTGCCGCCGAGGACAGGGGCGCGACGCCGGTCGAATATGTGCTCGTCGGCCTGGCAAGCTGCCTGACCGCGGGGATTGCCGCTGTGGCTCAGAACCGGAGCATCCAGCTGCATTCGGTCACGGCAACAATCGAGGGCGACATGGACCTTCAAGGCATTCTGGGCATAGACGACGGCGTCCGTAACGGATTCAACGGAATAAGGATTACCTACAAGATCGATGCCGACGCCAAGCCGGAGGACATCGAGGCGCTTGTTGCCCAATCACAGAAGCGCTCGGCGGTCTACGATATCGTGACCAACCCGACAAATGTGACCGTCGTCGTGAATTGAGTGAAGCGCCGGATATGCCGTAGCACGAGGGAACGGCTCAATTAACGTCGTTACCACAGTGATCATCGGAGCCGGGCATGCTGGCCTGGCCATGAGCCGTTGCCTTGCTCAGCGCTCGATCGATCATGTGGTGCTGGAGCGTGGAGAGATTGCCCACACCTGGCGTACCGAGCGTTGGGACTCATTGCGGTTGCTCACTCCCAATTGGCAGAGCCGTCTGCCAGATTTCAACTATAGCGGCACCGATCCTGACGGTTACAGAACGCTGCCCGAAGTCATCGAGCTCATCGAAGCCTATGCCGCGATTATCTCGGCTCCGGTGCGAACCCACACGACCGTGACATCGGTGCGCGGCACCGAGAGCGGATATTTCGTAAAGACGGATCAAGGCGAGTGGTCGTGCCGGACGCTCGTCATTGCATCCGGCGCATTCAACATTGCTTGCGTCCCGGACTTTTTCCATCGCGTGCCGTCATCCATCGCGATGTTCACTGCACAGCAGTATCGCAATCCCGGTCAGCTCCCCGATGGCGGAGTTCTGGTGGTGGGCGCATCGTCGAGCGGCACGCAGATCGCAAATGAAATTCATCGCTCCGGACGTCCCGTCACCTTGGCGGTCGGAGAGCATATTCGGGCGCCGCGGGTCTATCGGGGAAAGGACCTGCAATGGTGGATGGATGTCGTCGGCTTGCTCGACGAGCGCTATGACCAGGTTGACGACATCGCTCGAGCGCGACGGGTCCCCTCGCTCCAGCTTGCCGGCTCACCTGATCGATCAATGCTTGATCTCAATACGCTCGCGGAAGCGGGCGTGAAGCTTGTCGGCCGGCTCGCAGGCATCACCGAAAGCGGCCGGGCCCAATTTGCCGGATCGCTGCGCAATATGTGCGCACTCTCCGACCTCAAGATGAACAGATTGTTGAACCTCATCGACGCGTGGGCGCACGAGAATGGCTTTGACGACAAGATCGAAGCGCCGCAGCGTCTGCCGCCCACCCGGGTCGAGGAAGCGCCGCCGCTGGGCTTGGACCTCCACAGCGGAGAGATCAAGACGATTATCTGGGCCACCGGCTACCGTCCCGATTATTCCTGGCTCGAATTGCCGGTTATCGACCGCAAGGGAATGGTCCGTCACGACGGCGGGGTGGTTTGCTTGCCGGGCGTTTATTTGATGGGGGCTCCGTTCCTGCGCCGTAGAAAATCAACGCTGATCGATGGCGCCGGCGATGACGCCCGCGACCTCAGCGACCATCTCGCGTCGTATCTGCATGGCCGGGCAGCCCGAATGACAGCATGAGGCGGCGCCACGACAACAAAATGGGTGATGCGGGTTCTCACCCGCCGGTGACGTTCATATGGCGCGCTAGGGCAGGGCGCTGGTGCCGCCGGTCGATGATGAAGTCGTGTCCCTTGGGCTTGCGCGAGATCGCTTCCTCGATTGCGGCGACGAGCGGGGCATCATCTGGCGAGAGGCGCAGCGGGGTGCGCAGATCCGCCGCGTCCTCCTGACCGAGGCACATGTAAAGCGTACCCGTGCAGGTCACCCGCACGCGATTGCAGGATTCGCAGAAATTGTGGGTCAGCGGCGTGATGAAGCCGAGCCGTCCGCCGGTCTCCTTCACTCTGACATAGCGGGCCGGACCGCCGGTGCGATAGTCGATGTCCTCGAGAGTGTAGCGCTGGCTCAGGCGCGCCCGCACCATGGACAGCGGAAGATACTGCTCGAGCCGGCCGGCGCCGACATCGCCGAGCGGCATCACCTCGATGATAGTGAGATCCATGCCGCGCCCATGCGCCCAGGCCATGAGATCGCCGAGCTCGTCCTCGTTCACGCCCTTGAGCGCAACCGCATTGATCTTGATGTGCAAGCCTGCGGCGAGCGCCGCATCGATGCCTTCCTTGACACGATCGAGCTCGCCCCAGCGGGTGATGGCGCGGAACTTGTCGCCGTCGAGGGTGTCGAGCGAGACATTGATGCGGCGAATGCCGTGAGCGGCGAGCTCTGCTGCATATTTGGCGAGCTGCGAGCCGTTGGTGGTGACGGTAAGCTCGTCAAGCGCGCCGGCTGCAAGGTGACGCGAGAGCGAGGAAACGAGCGTCATGATCCCGCGCCGTACCAGCGGCTCGCCGCCGGTGAGACGCAGCTTGCGCACGCCCTTGACGATGAAGACGCTGCAAAGCCGATCGAGCTCCTCCAGGCTCAACAAATCGGCCTTGGGCAGGAACGTCATGTTCTCCGCCATGCAATAGACGCAACGGAAGTCGCAGCGGTCCGTCACCGAGACGCGAAGATAGCTGATGGCGCGCCCGAATGGATCGACCAAACCGCCGCCGTCGAGGGGACGATCAAGCTCGAGCGTTGCGGCGCCGTGGGTCATGGATACTCTTTCGGAGCTCGGAAAATGCGCCGCCAAGCGCACGGCCGGGCTAAGCCCTGAGGCTCCGCCCATTTCCCGGATGGTTGTTGCATTATCACTAATTTGGCGGATGGCGCGCGGGTCGTCTAGAGCCCGGGCCAGATTGCCGCGCTCAGGCGCGCCTTATTGCGCCGGCGGCCACGGGTAGCCGCCTGGGGTCGCGAAACCGCCGTTGCTGGGCGGCGGTGCTGCGGCTTGCGTCTGGGCAGGCGCAGCACTGCGCGCAACTGCTGGTGGATTGGCGCTGGTCTTTTTCTTCGGCGCCGGCCTGGCGGGCTTCGGTGGCGGCGGAACAGGCTGGAGCTCGACATAGAGCGGGTTGGGCTGCAACCGGCTGTCACCCGCCTTGTTGTTCACACTCACCGGCAGCGTTTGCGGCTGATAGCCGGTCATCTGGACCGTCACCGCGAGATCGCCGCCATCGGTCGGGACCGTCAGTTCACAAGGTGTACGGCAGGTCTGCCCTTGCGAGGTGCGGGCGTCCGCGCCCGGAGGCTCCGATTCGACCCGCAACACGTCCGTGGGCGGGGTCGATTTGAAAAAGTCCAAGCTCGGCATGGACATCGAGCAGTCGGCTAGTGCAAGGCCGCAGGCTGCTGCGGCGAAAACGCGGCTCATGCTGCTCATGATCATCCCCACCCGCCCAATGCCCCTCAAGCCTCTAGCTACCCCCTGCGACTTGGCCCTAAGGGGACCATACGGGCGCGCGGCATCGGGCGCAACCTTGCGGCTGTCCGGCGGCTTGGTGCCGAAATGCCCAGACTTCAGCTAAGTGTGGCCGCCACAAGGTGAATCAGCGTTTAACTTTTTGTGAAAATCCGTCTTTTTGGGCGCCGAGCAGGGCGAATACGGCCTCCGGCAGGCGCGCAAAACTGCTCACCACCCGATCCGGGGCAAGGTCGGCGACCGGCGTTGGGCTATAGCCAAAATCCACCGCGACCACCGCAATCCCGGCGGCGCGGGCGACCGCGATATCCGTGATGGCATCCCCCACCATGATCGCCTGATCGATGCTGCCGCCTGCGCGCGCCACCGTTCCGTGCAGGATGGCCGCGTCAGGCTTCGCCACACCGAACGTGTCAGCGCCGCAGATCGCGGCGAACCGGTCCCTGAGGCGCAGCGCCTCCAGGAGCTTGAGCGACAGCCATTCGAGCTTGTTGGTGCAAACGGCAAGGCGACAGCCTGCGCGGCCAAGCGCATCAAGCGCGCCCTCGACGCCGGGGAAAGGACGCGACCGTTCGGCGATGTGATCCGCATAATGGGCGATGAACGCGGTGCACATCCGGTCGACCTCGGCCCCCTTTGGCATCAATCCTTCCGCCAACAGGCCGCGCTCGATCATGTGCCGCGCCCCGCCGCCGACCATGTTGCGCGCCGCCCCATACGGAACCGGCGGCAGGCCTTCGCGCGTCAGGATCGTGTTGAGGGTGGCGATGAGATCAGGCGCGGTATCGACTAGCGTCCCATCGAGATCGAAGACAACAATTGGGGCGGCCTGGGCGGAGGTAGCCATGATGGCCCACAGCGCTAGAGCATTTTCGCTCACCGGAAAAGCCGCCGCACGAGCCCTGCATGATGCAAGGGGAAACCGATCGAAGGGTCACTATCCGACCCAGTCAAATGCGACTAGATAGACTGCTGACCTGCGATTGAACGGCGGCGCGAACCAGCGATGGACATCGAAAGTCAGAAACGTGCTGCCGCGGCGCGGGCGCTCGAATTCGTCGAGCCCGGGATGCGGCTCGGGCTGGGCACCGGCTCGACCGCGCGGCATTTCGTCGAGCTTCTGGCGGAGCGGGTGCGCGGCGGCCTGCGTGTGGTTGCGGTCGCCACCTCTGAAGCCACAAGAGCGGACGCCGAACGCCTCGGTGTGCCGCTGTCGACCCTCGATACGACACCAGTGCTCGATCTGACGGTCGATGGAGCCGATGAGATCGATCCGGATCTCACGCTCATAAAGGGGGGCGGGGGCGCGCTCTTGCGCGAGAAGATCGTTGCCAGTGCAAGCGCCCGCATGGTCGTCATCGCTGATCAATCAAAATGGGTGGCGGCGCTTGGTCGTTTTGCCCTGCCGATCGAGGTGATTCCGTTCGGGCTGACGGCCACGCGGGGGGCGATCGAGAAGGCCGCTGCCGCCGCCGGATGTCCGGGTCCGGTGCGGCTGCGCCAAACCAAGGATAGCCTTCCCTTCGTCTCCGATTGTGGGCATTGGATACTCGACGCGGCGCTCGCGCGGATCCCCGATCCGGCTTCCCTGGCCGATCGGCTCGCTCGCATTGCCGGCGTGGTCGAGCACGGATTATTCATCGGTCTCGCGCAGACCGCGGTGCTCGCCGGCCCCGACGGGGTTCGGGTGATCAACAAGATGGATGACAAGATCCAACATGGCTGAGCACAGCGTCGACCTTTTCGTCATCGGGGCAGGTTCTGGTGGGGTGCGGGCGGCGCGCATTGCCGCCAACCATGGCGCCCGGGTGGCGATCGCCGAGGAATACAGGGTCGGGGGAACTTGTGTCATTCGCGGGTGCGTGCCCAAGAAGCTTCTGGTCTATGCCTCGCGCTTTGCCGATGAATTTGAGGACGCCGCCGGCTACGGCTGGACGGTGGGCGAGACTTCCTTCGATTGGGCGACCCTCATCGCCAACAAGGATCGCGAGATCGCGCGTCTGGAGCTGGCGTATGGGACCGCGCTCGAACGCGCAGGTGTGCGGATCATCAAGTCGCGGGCGGTGCTCGAGGATCGCCACACGGTGCTGCTTACCGCGACCGGAGAGCGCGTTCGCGCACGTCACATCCTGATCGCCACCGGCGCCGCGCCGCATATGGGGCCGCCGATTCCCGGCCTCCAGCACGTGATCTCATCGAACGAAGCCTTTCACCTCGAAACCCTGCCCAAGCGCATATTGATTCAGGGCGGCGGCTATATCGCGGTCGAGTTCGCGAGCATCTTCAACGGCCTCGGCGCGCAGGTGACCCTGCTCTACCGCGGGGACAATATCCTGCGAGGCTTCGACGACGATCTGCGCACCCATCTACGCGCCGAGATGGAACGGCGCGGCATAAAGATCATCACCCGAGCGACCGTCTGCGGGGTCGAGAGGACTTCCGGGACACTGCGTGCCGAATTGTCGGACGGCGCAGAGATCGAGGCCGACAAGGTGATGTTCGCGACCGGCCGCTGGCCCAATGTCACCGGTTTCGGGCTTGAGGCCGCGGGCGTGCGCCTGGCCGCCAATGGCGGCATTGCGGTCGATGCCTATTCGCAGACCTCGGTGCCGCACATCTATGCGGTGGGCGACGTCACCAACCGGATTGCCCTAACGCCGGTCGCCGTTCGCGAAGGACACGCCTTTGCCGACACGGTGTTCGGCAACAGGCCGACGCGTGTCGACCATACGGACGTGCCGACTGCGGTGTTCTCCGAGCCGGAGGTCGGCACCGTCGGCCTCACGCAGGCACAGGCTTGTGCGAGCCTGCCCAAGGTCGACATTTATAAGACCATGTTCCGCCCGATGAAGGCGACGCTCGCCGGGCGCGAAACCCGCGTGTTCATGAAGCTCGTGGTCGACGGCTCAACCGACCGCGTGGTCGGCTGCCATATAGCGGGTGCGGACGCGGGCGAGATGATCCAGCTCGTCGGCATTGCGGTGAAAATGAAGGCGACCAAGGCCGACTTCGATGCCGTGATGGCGGTGCATCCGACCGCCGGCGAGGAGCTGGTGACGCTGCGTGAGAAAGCGCTGAGCTTCGAGCGGCAGGCCGCTGAATAGCTATTCGCTTTTTCTGGCCCATTGCGCCCGCAGTCGTGTATAAGCCCTCGAAGTCCCAAATAATGATGTCCTGAGTAAGCGGAGGGCCAGTCATGGCCGAGCGATGGACGCCGGAAGGTTGGCGCAGCAAGCCGGCGCTGCAAATGCCCGATTATCCCGACTTGGCCGCATTGGCCGAGGTCGAGAAGCAGCTGGCGACGTTCCCGCCGCTCGTTTTTGCAGGTGAGGCGCGCAATCTGACGCGGGCATTGGCCAAGGTGGCGGCCGGCGATGCTTTCCTGCTGCAGGGCGGTGACTGCGCCGAAAGCTTCGCCGAGCACGGCGCCAACAATATCCGCGATTTCTTCCGTCTGTTCCTGCAGATGGCGGTGGTTCTCACCTATGCGGCCGCCTCGCCGGTGGTGAAGATCGGCCGTGTGGCCGGGCAGTTCGCCAAGCCGCGCACCTCCCCGGTGGAGAAGCGCAACGGTCAAGAGCTGCCGGTCTATCGCGGCGACATCATCAACGGCACCGATTTCACGCCCGAGGCGCGCATTCCCGATCCGCGCCGGCAGCTTGCGGCCTACCGCCAGTCGGCCGCGACCTTGAACCTGCTGCGCGCGTTTGCCCAGGGCGGCTACGCCAATCTGGGCAATGTGCGGCAATGGGTGCTGGGGTTCGTCAAGGACAGCCCGCAATCGCGCCGTTATGTTCAGCTCACCGACCAGATATCCGAGGCACTGGGGTTCATGCAGGCCTGCGGGCTCGATCTCGAAAGCCATCCTGAGCTCCGCTCGACCGATTTCTACACCAGCCACGAGGCGTTGCTGCTCGGCTTCGAGCAGGCGATGACGCGCGTGGATTCGACCAGCGGCGACTGGTATTGCACCTCGGGCCACATGCTGTGGATCGGCGACCGCACGCGCCAAATCGATCACGCGCATGTGGAATTCTGCCGCGGCATCAAGAATCCCTTGGGACTGAAGTGCGGCCCGAGCAGCAAGGTCGATGAAATGCTGAAGCTCATCGACATTCTCAATCCGGATAACGAACCGGGTCGCCTCACGCTGATCTGCCGCCTGGGCGCTGAAAAGGCGGGCGACCTCCTGCCCCCGATGGTGCGAGCGGTCGAGCGGGAGGGCCGCTCGGTGGTGTGGTCCTGCGATCCTATGCACGGCAACACGATCACCTCCGCGAGCGGCTACAAGACAAGGCCGTTCGATCAAATCCTCCGAGAGGTACGCACCTTCTTCCAAGTGCATGCGGCGGAAGGCACATATGCGGGTGGCGTGCACCTGGAGATGACCGGGCAGAACGTCACCGAATGCACCGGCGGAGCGCGCGCGATCACCGACGAGGATCTTAACGATCGCTATCACACGGTGTGCGATCCGCGGCTCAATGCCGAGCAGGCGCTCGATCTCGCGTTTCTGCTCGCCGATCTGCTCAAGCAGGAGCGCGCCGCCAAGGTGCGACCTTTGCCGCAAGTCTCGGGCCTGTGAATTGTTGCTGCTGGCTGGGACGAGCCACCCCGGTATCGATCCTGCGCAGCAGGGCGTTTACGCCTGTCTTCGATGGGCTACGCAGGAATCCACACCGCGACGCGCTCGCGCATTTGCCAGGGCTTATGGGTCCCTGCTTTCGCCTGCTTTCGCAGGGACGACCCGGTGCACGCTTCATCCCCCATGAAGGTAAACAGACTTCGCGCTCATGCTGCATTAACAATAGGCGCCGAAGCGAGTGGCGATCCTTAAAACTGTAAGGATTGCGCAAAGCATTGCGGCAAAGACTGGCCACAGCATTCGGGCTTACGGGGGGAAATCGTGAGCGCTCGGTCGATCGTCTTTGTGGCCGCCGCTTTGGCAGTAGCGATGGTGGCGTGCTTCTGCGGCACCGCCCGTGCCGGCGACCTGGTCTTCCGCGCATTCGATCCGCCCAAGATCTATACGGGCGAGGTTGGGGTTCGCTTCTGGTACGGCCGCGGCCAAACCGGCAAGAGCCTATACGACACCACCGGCGCGTTTCTGGTCTCGCGTTTGAGCTACGACAACATGTCGATTTATTCTGCCGAGGCCTTTGGTCGCTTCGAGCTCGACACCGGCTGGTTCGCCAAGGGATTGGTGGGGGGCGGCGCATTTCGCGGGGGCTCACTCAAGGATGAGGATTTCCCGCCCGGCATCTCGCCCTATTCGGCGACGTTGAGCACGATCAACAACAGCGCGCCTTTCTACGCGACGGTGGACTTCGGATACAACGTGATAAGGGGGGGAGATTTTCGCGTCGGCGTGTTCGTCGGCTACAACAATCTATACGAAACGACCGGCGCGACTGGCTGCACCCAGATCGCCACCAATCCGGACATCTGTGGGATATTCCCGGTGCCGGGGACCTTCAAAGTGATCACCCAGGACAATGATTGGAACTCGTTGCGCCTGGGGCTCAATGGCGTGGCCGACGTGACCGACCGCCTGAAGCTCGAGCTCGACGCCGCGTACCTGCCATTGGTCTCGCTCAGGGGCACCGACACGCACTGGCTGCGCATCAGCAACCAGCCGGGCGACTTTTCAGGCCCGATCCCGGAGGACGGCAGCGGCTGGGGCTATCAGCTCGAAGGGGTCTTGTCCTACCGGGTAACAGATTCTATCAGCGTCGGCATTGGCGGGCGCTACTGGCACATGCAGACCAGCGGCTTCAGCCATTTCGAAGGTCACGTCAACAGCTTTCAGGCGTTCCCGCAGCCGGTCAACTGGCACACCGACAATTACGGCCTGTTCCTGCAGACGGGTCTCGCGTTCGGCCCCAATCCGATCATCAGCAGCGGCAGCTAGCGGACTAAGCCATGGAACGGTTGCTGCGCGCGGCGGTCAACAGCTGGAATGGCATTGCCTTCGCGCTAAGCACTGAGACCGCTCTGCGGCAGGAATTCGCGGTGTTCGTGCCGGCTGTCCCGCTCGCCTTCGTGATTGCGGAGGACACCTGGAAGCGCTTGGCGCTGCTCGGCGTGCTGGTGCTGCTGATCGTCGTGGAGCTGTTGAACACCGCAATCGAGAAGTTGTGCGATCGCGTCAATCCGGCGATCGACCCGCAAATCGGGCGGGTCAAGGACATGGGCTCCGCCGCCGTCGGCTGCACGTTGCTGCTCGCCGGGGCTGTCTGGCTCTTGGCCCTGGCCGAGCGGCTCGGCTTTCTGTGAGTGATTGCAGTTGACGATGCCGACGCGCTACATCTCTTGGCATGAATGAACGTCCGACCGACCAGCTGGCGATTGCGATTGCCCAGCTCGATCCGACCGTCGGTGACATTGCCGGCAATGCGGCAAAAGCGCGGGCCGCGCGCGCCGCTGCCGCCCGTGAGGGCGCCGACATCGTGGCCTTGCCGGAAATGTTCTTGTCCGGCTATCCGCCCGAAGATCTGGTGCTCAAGCCGGCTTTGCAGGCGGCCTGCCGCGCGAAGGTCGAGGAGCTTGCGGCCGAGACGGCGGACGGCGGTCCGGCCCTGCTCGTCGGTACGCCATGGGTCGAAGACGGCAAGCTCTACAATGCCTATTGCCTGCTCGACCGGGGTGCGGTCGCGGCGCGGCGCTTCAAGGTCGACTTACCTAATTACGGCGTATTCGACGAGAAGCGGGTATTCGCAGCCGGCCCCTTGCCGGGCCCGGTCAATTTCCGTGGCGTGCGTCTGGGCTTGCCGATCTGCGAGGATATTTGGGGCTCCGACGTAGTCGAGACGCTCTCCGAGACCGGCGCCGAATTGCTGATCGTGCCCAATGGCTCGCCGTATTGGCGCGAAAAGGAGGAGACCCGCCTCAACATCGCGGTCGCGCGCGTCACCGAGAGTGATCTGCCGCTCATCTATGTCAACGAGGTCGGCGGACAGGACGAGTTGGTGTTCGATGGCGCTTCTTTTGCGCTGCACGCCGACTGCTCGCTGGCCTTTCAACTGCCGGCCTTCCGCGAGGTCGTGACGATAGTGCGCTGGCAGCGCACCGGCAACGGCTGGCGCTGCGTGGACGCGCCCTTGGCCAAGTCGCAGCCGAGCGATCAGGACGATTATTCCGCTTGCGTGCTCGGCCTGCGCGATTACATCGAGAAGAACGGCTTCGCCGGCGTGGTGCTGGGTCTCTCAGGCGGCATCGATTCGGCCTTGTGCGCCGCCATCGCGGTCGACGCTATCGGGGCGGCGCGCGTGCGCTGCGTAATGCTGCCCTATCGGTTCACCGCGGAAGAATCGCTTCATGACGCTGCATCCATCGCCCGCGCACTGGGCGTGCACTACGATGTGATTCCGATCGAGCAGGCGGTCTCAGGCCTCGAGCACACGCTGGCGCCGCTGTTCGCAGGCCATGCGCGCGACGTCACCGAAGAAAACCTGCAGTCGCGCGCGCGCGGCACCCTCCTGATGGCGATCTCCAACAAGCTCGGCCTGATGGTGGTGACCACTGGCAACAAATCGGAAATGTCGGTCGGCTATGCGACGCTCTACGGAGACATGAACGGCGGCTTCAATCCGATCAAGGATCTCTACAAGACGGAAGTCTACCGACTTGCGCGATTGCGCAACGGCTGGGCTCCTGAGGACGCGCTCGGTCCCGCCGGGCCGGTCATTCCTGACAACGTGCTCACGCGCGCGCCCACCGCGGAGCTGCGCGAGAACCAGACCGATCAGGATTCGCTGCCGCCCTACGATGTGCTCGACGCCATTCTCGAGCGGATGGTCGAGCGCGAGGAGCCGATCGCCGACATCGTGGCGGCGGGATTTCCGCGCGAGACGGTGGTGAAAGTGGAGCGGCTCCTCAATCTCGCGGAGTACAAGCGCCGGCAGGCGGCGCCCGGCGTCAAGGTGACGCTCAAGAATTTCGGCCGCGATCGCCGCTATCCGATCACCAACCGCTTCCGCGATCCCGGCACGCCGCTGCCCAAGAGCGAGTCGTTGCCGACGGCCGGCGCGCCTGCAAAGAGCGAGGCGTTCGACCTCTGACGTTAATGCTCCGGCAGGAAGGTCGGGCCGACGATGCGCACCTTGCGCTTGCTCGGATCGGCCTCCGGATCGCTCTGCGAGGGCTTGTTGGCGGCGGTGGCTGGCCCAGGTGGCGTCGCGGTCGTGGACTGCGCCGAGCCCGGCTTGGCTGGAGCAGCAGGCTTGATCGGCTTGCCCTGCGCATCGGTCTGCGGCTGCGAGAGCTGCTTGGCGCGCTCTTCGGTGACCACGACATCTCCGCGCTCGATGGTCTGGTCATCGAGCTGCTTTAGAGCATCCGCCCAGGTCTGGCCCGCCGCTTTGCAGCTGCAGCTCGGGTTGAACGCCTTGCGATACGCGAACGCGTTGGGCAACTCGGTATAGGGCTTGCCGCTGTTCGCCGACACCGCGTTGGTGACGTCCTCGCCGGTGCTCTTATGGGTATAAAGCTCGACCTGGGCTGCCGGGCACAGGCGCTGGCAGGCCTGCGCATCGTCGGCGAACCGGTTCGGCACGGTGGAATAGGAGATCGGGAAGTAATAGCCGTCGCAGGTTCGCACGCACAGTGTCTTATATGTGCCGGTGCCGGAGGAGGTTTGGGCAGAGTCCGGATTGAGGATGGTTCCGGGCCCGAACAGGCGATCAAAGAAGCTGCCGCCCTGGCTTGCCAGCTGGCGATATTGCGGACCGCAATCGTTTTGCGCCAGCGCACCGATGATCTGCCGCCGTTGATTCTCGCGATCGGAAGAGGTGTTGTTCTGCAGCCGTTCCAGATCGCTCATGGCGCGATCGAGGTTGGCGCGCGCCTGCTGGATCTGGTTATTGAGCGGCCCGCATTGGGCCGGCTGGCTGACAAACAGAGAGAAGAAGCCGTTGCCTTCGCAGCCCGAGCGACGCGCCTGCGCACTCAGGCGGTCAAGATCGGATTGCTGCTTGTGGACCGCATCATCCAGGCGCCTGGCCTGATCGGATTGGCTCGGATCGGTCACTCCGCGATCGAACGCGGAGAGCTGCCCCTCAAGCTGGCTACAGACCGGGTTCCGCGGCTGCGCTCCGGGCGCCGGCGAATAGGGGCCCTGCGCGGGGGCGTTGCCCGGATAGGGCGGCGGATAGGCCTGATAGGGAGGTGGATATCCGGGCGGCGGGGCCGACGGTGGCGCTGCCTGCGGTGAAGACAGCGGTGCCAGGAAGGCGAGCGGCACGACGAGCGTCGCGAGGCCCAATTTCTGTCGTGGTCTCGTGGTCATCGGCCCGGTGCCCTGTTTCCGAAGTCCGTGCACCATTGCGGTATCCTCCGACACGGACTTCGGAAACAAAAAGGGCACCGGCAAGCCTATGATGCTAGTGCCGCTTTTCGATTTGAAGTTCCTGAAATGAGCTTGCAGCGGACGGCGCAGGAACTTCAAATCGGCGGCACTAGTCTTGAATGTGAGACTGAAGCTCTTGAGCCTAGAAATCGGATCAAGCGCCGGAATGGTGACCAAAGTGTGAATAGCGCAGTATCGATGTTCATTCCGCGTCCGGCTGATTCTCCGGTCGCGCCGCCACGAAAGCGGGAAGCTCGCCACAGGCGGCATCGATAGCGACAATCTTCGGGTAGGCGTCGAGCGGAACCTTCAGGCGCCTTGCGTTGAAGACCTGCGGCACCAAGCAGAGATCCGCCAACGTGACCTCAGCCCCGTACGCATAGGGGCCAGGGCACACCATGGCCTCGAGCGCATCGAATCCCTCGCGCACCCAGTGGTGATACCAGGCATCGATCTTGCCCTGGTCGTGACCGAGCTCGTTCTTGAGGTAACGCAGCGGTGCCAGATTGTTCAGCGGATGGATATCGCAGGCGACCGTGAGTGCCAGCGCTCGCACCTGCGCGCGCGCGACTGGCTCGGTCGGCAAGAGCGGCGGCCGGGGATGCACCTCATCGAGATATTCGATGATGGCGAGAGACTGGGTGATGAACTCGTCCGATTCGAGCCTCAAGGTCGGCACCCGCATCAGCGGATTGATGGCTCGATAGGCCGGCTTGCGGTTGAGGCCGCCGTCCTTCTGCAGATGTATCGGCACTGTATCGAAGCCCAGGCCCTTGAGATTGAAGGCGATGCGGACCCGATAGGCTGCCGAGGAGCGAAAATAGGAATAGAGGGTCACTGGCCTCATGCTTCTCTTTGCGGATGTCGTTCCATTGGAACGGGCAGGGTTCAAGTCTTACCTTCGATCTCGACCACCAGCTTGGCCGAGCGCTCGGTCAGTTGCCGCACGGCGCGGTCGAAGGCGGCGCGGTCGGCGGGTGCGACCACCTCCGAGAGACGCTTGGTGAAGTCGAGCGCGATCGGCGCAGCCTCCTCATAGATGGCGCGGCCGGTAGGCGTCAGCGACAGGAAAGCCTCCCGCAGATCAGCCCGGTTGGCGCGCCGGGTGACGAATTTGCGCTCCTCGAGCTGCGCCACCGCCCGGGACACCTTGGTCTTGTGCATGTGGGTATGGGCGCCGATCGCCTTGCCGGTCATGAAACTGTATTGGCCGAGCGTCACGAGCACTCTCCATTCGGGAATTCCGATGCCGTATCTTTGGCCGTAAACCCTTGTCAACGCTTGTGAAACAAGGCTGGAGAGAACGTTGAGCCGGTGCGGCAGAAAGTCCTCGAGCCGCAGAAGTGGTGCATCGCTGTCCGCCGGCATGCACGCGGCGGCATCTCGGACCGGACCTTGGACCGGACCGGAATTGATCATGGTGTCGGTCCCCGGCGCTCGCAGCCAATCATCAAATAGTGCGGCTGCACTTAAGCTTACCAGCGGGAGGATGGCCGAAGATCGGCGCCTAAGCAACCGCGGTTCAAATCACCGCGGTTCAAATCAGCGGCTGCACTCGATGGCAACAAATTCGTCGCAGGAACTGCCGTGGCAGGATTCGCTTGCTGAGCGGACAGCGCCAGTGATCTCGTCGCGGTCGATCTTGTGGAATGACTGAAGCTGGACGAAATCGCGCGACTTGCAATAGGCGGTCGCGACCGCGACCCCGCAGGCGGCGCCGGTTGCAAGGCAGCGGTCGACCCCGTACCCATCGGCGTTGTTGGCGATGATGAATATGCGCCGTTCCGCCCGCGCTGCGGTGGCGGACAGGATGGCCGCGAGACTGAGACCGGCCAGCATGTATCGCGCAAAGGTATATCGCATTCGGGTGGCTCGTGCTGTTGTGGCCGGAAGCGGTTGCGACCACCGCTAAAATATCGCGCAAGGCGTTAAGCCCGCCTTAACCGGCCTGCCGGCACGGCACGGGTTGCGTGCGCACAGATAGCCTCTTGACGTTGCGCCTCCGCTTCCCCATTCTCCGGACCCATGAACGGCCTTAACCACATCTGCGGCATTTGCCCGGAGATTATTCGCTAGCGAATCTCGCTGGCTGCGGCCGTCTTTTCTCAAGAGCTTGAGATCATCGGACGCCGGGCCAGCTGGCCCTGAAGGCGATTGAGAAGCCGATGCAGCTCAAGCTTTACGATACGCTGGCGCGCGAGAAGCGGGTGTTCCAGCCGATCGATCCGGCGCGCGTGCGCATGTATGTGTGCGGGCCAACCGTCTACGACTTCGCCCATATCGGCAACGCGCGGCCCGTCATCGTCTTCGATGTGCTGTTCCGTCTGCTGCGGCATCTCTATGGGGCGAATCACGTCACCTATGTCCGCAACATCACCGACGTCGACGACAAGATCAACGCGCGGGCGGCGGAGGAATATCCTGACAAGCCGCTGAACGAGGCGATCCGTCTCGTCACGGAGAAGACCGAAGCCCAGTTCCATGCCGATGTCGACGCGCTCGGCTGCCTGCGGCCAACCGTCGAGCCGCGCGCGACCGAGCATATTGAAGAGATGAAGGCCCTGATCGAGCGGCTGATTGCGTCCGGCAACGCCTATGTCGAGCAGGATCACGTGCTGTTTTCGGTCGCGTCCATGTCTGACTACGGGCGGCTAGCGCGCCGCTCGCTTGACGAGATGATCGCCGGCGCCCGTGTCGAGGTCGCACCCTATAAGCGCGACCCGATGGATTTCGTCCTGTGGAAACCATCAAAGCCGGGCGAGCCGGCTTGGGCCTCGCCGGCGGGCATCGCGGCTCCCGGCCGTCCCGGCTGGCATCTCGAATGCTCGGCCATGTCGTGGAAGCATCTGGGCGAGACCTTCGACATCCACGGCGGCGGCATCGATCTCGTCTTCCCGCACCATGAGAACGAGATCGCGCAATCGCGCTGCGCGTTCCACACGCCGGTGATGGCGAATTACTGGATGCACAACGGCTTCCTGCAAGTCGAAGGCGAGAAGATGTCGAAGTCGCTCGGCAACTTCGTCACTATCCATGAATTGCTGACCGGCTGGAGGGGTTGGAGATGGCCCGGGGCCGTGCTGCGCTTTGCCATGCTGGGCACGCACTATCGCCAGCCGATTGATTGGACATTGAAGCGGCTCGAAGAGGCGGTCGAACGGCTCAGCCTTTTCCGCGCCCACAGTTTCGAGGATCCGAACGTTGCGCCAGCGCCGGCGGTCCTCGAAGCGCTGAGCGACGATCTGAACACGCCACAGGCCATCGCGGAGCTCAATGGTCTGTACGAGCGCAAGGAGGCCGCGGTGCTGCGGGCAAGTTGCCGGTTCCTCGGTCTTGATATCGAGGCCGTCGATCTCAATGCGATGTTGCGGGAGAGACGTGCTGATCTCAATGTGAACGCCGTCGATGCTCTCGTTGCCGCGCGCAATGCCGCGCGCAAAGAGAAGAACTTCAAGGAGTCAGACCGCATCCGCGATGAGCTCGCCGCTATGGGCGTGGTGCTCAAGGACACCAAGGACGGCACTACCTGGGAGATTGCCAGATGAGCGGGAAGCGCAAATTCGTCCCCCGGCGTCGTCCCCGCGCAAGCGGGGACCCATACGCCGTGAGCTCACGGTGCGCCGAGGATTATGGGTCCCTGCTTTCGCAGGGACGACCGGACTGCGAGGTTGGTGCTTCACCATGAGCGCCGAAGCCAATCCCAAGTTCGCGTTGCGGCCATATCTGCCGACCGATGCGGCATTGCTGGCGGAGATATTCCGCGCCAGCATCGAGGAATTGACCGGGGACGACTACAGCGAAGCGCAGCGCGGCGTCTGGGCTGCCGTCGCTGACGACGAGACCGCGTTTGGCGCGCGGCTCGCTCGCGAGCTTACGCTTGTGGCGACGCTTTCCGGCGCTCCGGTCGGCTTCGTCTCGCTCAAAGGCGCCGACCGTCTTGATCTCATCTATGTTCATCCGGCCGTCGCCGGGCAGGGGGCCGGCGCCATGTTGTGCGACGCAGTCGAGCGGATCGCCACTTCGCGCGGCACGCCGCGCCTCACCACCGACGCAAGCGACACCGCGCGCGGCTTCTTCGAGCGTCGCGGTTACGTGGCGCAGCAGCGCAACAGCGTATCGTTTGGCGACGAATGGCTCGCCAACACTACCATGGAGAAGCGGCTTGCGCCCAAGAGTGGTGCCTCCGGGCAGGGCGGGCCGAAGGGAGGCGCATGATGAGCAGGCCCGAAACGCCGTTCCCGCGCCATTGGCTCTATTACATTGTGCTCAAATGGGTCGTGATCGCCGTCGCCGTGTTGCTCGCCTTCTATGTCGCCTATCGTCTTGCGTGAGCTTGCCACATGCTCAAGGAACGCCTCTATCTCTTCGACACTACGTTGCGCGACGGTGCGCAGACCAACGGCGTCGACTTCACGCTGCACGACAAGCTCGCCATCACGGCGATGCTCGACGAGCTTGGCATCGACTATGTGGAAGGTGGCTATCCGGGTGCCAATCCGATCGACAGCGAATTGTTCGCCGAGAAACGCGAGCTCAAGGCCAAGTTCACCGCCTTCGGCATGACTCGCCGCCCCGGTCGCTCTGCCTCGAACGACCCGGGGCTCAAAGCTCTCCTCGACGCCAAGGCGGATGCCATCTGTTTCGTCGCCAAGTCCTCGGACTATCACGTGCGGGTCGCGCTCGAATGCACCCTGGAGGAAAATCTCGCCTCGATCCGTGACAGCATCCGCGCCGCCAAGGCGGCGGGGCGCGAGGTGCTGCTCGACTGCGAGCACTTCTTCGACGGCTACAAGGCCAATCCGCAATATGCGCTGTCCTGTGCGGAGACGGCGTTCGCCGAGGGTGCGCGCTGGGTCGTGCTGTGCGACACCAATGGCGGGACGTTGCCGCACGAGGTCGAGGCGATCGTCGCCGAAGTGGTCAAGCATGTGCCCGGCGATCATGTCGGCATCCACGCCCATAACGACACCGAGCAGGCGGTCGCCAACTCGCTCGCGGCGGTGCGTGCCGGCGCGCGGCAGATTCAGGGAACGCTCAACGGGCTCGGCGAGCGCTGCGGCAACGCCAATCTTATCTCCATCATTCCGACTCTCAAGCTCAAGGACGAATTCTCCGCGCGCTTGGATATCGGGGTTTCGGCGCAACAGCTCGCCAACTTGACCCACGTTTCCCGCGCGCTTGATGAGATGCTCAATCGCGCGCCTGACCGCCACGCACCTTACGTGGGCGCGAGCGCCTTTGCGACCAAGGCCGGCATTCATGCGTCCGCGATTCTGAAGGAGCCGGCGACCTACGAGCACGTCGCGCCTGACGCAGTGGGCAATCGCCGGCATCTCCTGATCTCCGATCAGTCCGGAAAGTCCAACGTGCTGTCGGAGCTCGACCGCATCGGTATCAAGGTCGACAAGGACGATCCACGGATCGCTGCGCTTCTCGAGGAGGTCAAGCAACGCGAAGCAATCGGCTATGCGTACGAAGGGGCGGATGCCTCCTTTGAGCTGCTGGCGCGCCGAATGCTCGGCACCGTGCCCGATTATTTCGATGTCATCCAGTTCGACGTGAATGTCGAGCAGCGCATCAACGCCAAGGGCGAACGCGTCACCGTCAGCATGGCGGTGGTCAAGGTCCGGGTCGACGGCAAGGATCTGATTTCCGCCGGCGAGGGCAATGGCCCGGTCAATGCGCTCGACGTCGCGCTGCGCAAGGATATTGGCAAATACCAGGGCTATATCGAGGGGTTGGAGCTCACCGACTATAGGGTGCGTATCCTCAATGGAGGCACCGAAGCGGTCACACGCGTGCTGATCGAAAGCCGCGACGAGAGCGGCGAACGCTGGACGACGGTCGGGGTCTCGCCCAACATCATCGATGCCTCGTTCCAGGCGCTGATGGACTCGATCGTGTTCAAGCTGGTGAAATCCGGCGCGACCGCTTAGCGGCTCTGCCGCCTTTTCGTAGCGGCGCCCGTTGTGGGGCGCCCTCCACCGCACAAGACCGGGCGGTCACAAGGGCCGCCGCTGCGGCCGCAACGTCACGCTCACATCCGTTCGATCTCGGCGGTCTTCATCTCCTTGTCAGCCTCGGAGACCTTGCGCGCCGCGGCCCTGAGCTTCGGCAGCACGTCCTCGATGCGATTGGCGACCAAGAGATTGACCTTAAGGCCGGCGCGGATGAACTGCAGCTTCTCCATATGATCAAGCAGGGCGCGGAGCGGTTCCCAGAAGCGTTCGATATTGGCGGCCAGGATCGGTTTCTCATGGCGGCCAAGCTGCGACCAGGTGAGCTGCTCGACCAATTCCTCCAGCGTGCCGACGCCGCCCGGCAGCGCCACGAATGCGTCGGCGTGCTCGAACATCAGGCGCTTTCGCTCGTGCAGATCGCGCGTGATGATTCGCTTCTGCGAGCGCATCAGCATGTGCTCGCGATCGGTGAGGAACTCCGGGATGATTCCGGTGACGAAGCCGCCATGGTCGAGGACCGCTTCGGCGCACTCACCCATCAGGCCGGTCGAGCCGCCGCCATAAACCAGCCCGATGTCGTTCTCGGCGAGAATTTGTCCGAACCGGCGCGCTGCCGCCGCAAAGGCGGGGTTCGTGCCTGGGCCGGAACCGCAAAAAACGCAGATTGATTTGATTTCACTCATAGGTGTTGCTTGAGGTGAGAACCTTGCATGTGGCGCTCCCGGCCTTGACCGTCAAGGCACGGGAGCGGTTTTGCGCTGCAGCAGCCGGCGGCGCGCGCCCCGTCGAACGTGCTCCGCGGATGCGGCAGCCGTGTGAATGCTGTTTGCGGGCCGGTTCGCCCGCTGGCCCGGGCACGAAAATGCTCTATATGAGGGGTTGATATGAGGTTGTTCGACGGTCCCCATTCGCGCGGCCCGTCTTGAGCCGGGCTATCTTGCGAATGAGCGACATCCATCCTCGATCTACCCGTGCGCTGAAGCGGGATGTTTCCGCCGATGGCAACGCGAGCCTTACCCGCACGGTGGTAGGGTTGTGGCCCTATATCTGGCCGTCCGACCGCGCCGATTTGAAGCTGCGGGTCTGGGCGACCATGCTGCTTCTGGTTTTCGCCAAGATCGCCACCATGGCGGTGCCATTCACGTTCAAATGGGCGACCGACGCCTTGACCGGGAAGGGCAGCGCCCCGATCGAGCCGGCCTCCTGGCTTGCCTGGGCGATCGCCGCACCGGTCCTGATGACGGTCGCCTACGGGGTGATGCGCGTCCTGATGGCGGTGCTGACGCAGGCGCGCGACGGATTGTTCGCCAAGGTGGCGATGAATGCGGTGCGACGGCTCGCGTATCTCGTCTTCGAGCACATGCATCTGTTGTCGCTGCGCTTCCATCTCGAGCGCAAGACCGGCGGCCTGACGCGCGTGCTCGAGCGCGGACGCAACGCCATCGAGACCATCGTCCGCATGGTGATCATGCAGCTCATGCCGACGGTGCTGGAGCTCGCACTCATAGTCGCGGTGCTGCTCTTCCAGTTCGACTGGCGCTACGTGGTGCTCGTTCTGGTCACCGTCGCCTGCTACATGGTCTACACGTACTTGGCGACCGAGTGGCGCATCGGCATTCGCCGGAGGATGAACGACAGCGACAGCGACGCCAACATCAAGGCAATCGACTCGCTGCTCAACTACGAAACCGTCAAGTATTTCGTGGCAGAGGAGCGTGAGGCGAGGCGTTATGACCGCGCCATGGCGCGCTACGAGGAGGCGAGCGTCAAATCCTATGTCTCGCTCGCGGTGCTCAATGCCGGTCAGGCGACGATCTTCACCGCCGGGCTGACTATCGCGATGGTGATGTGTGTCTATGGCATCAAGCAGGGCACGCAAACGGTCGGCGATTTCATCATGATCAACGCCATGATGATCCAGCTCTATCAGCCGCTCAATTTCATGGGCATGGTCTATCGCGAGATCAAGCAAGCCGTGATCGACATCGAGAACCTGTTTTCGATTCTCGCCCGCGAGCCGGAGATCGAGGACAAGCCGGGTGCCAAGCCGCTTGAGGTGCGACGCGGCGCCATACGTTTCGACAATGTTTCGTTCTCCTATGATCCGGACCGCCCGATCCTCAAGGGGTTGAGCTTCGAGGTGCCGGCCGGACGCACCGTCGCGGTCGTCGGTCCTTCCGGCGCCGGCAAGTCGACCATCTCGCGGCTCCTCTATCGCTTCTACGACGTGACCGGCGGCCGCATCGAGATCGACGGGCAGGATATTCGCGATGTGACGCAGGTGTCGTTGCGCTCCGCCATCGGCATGGTGCCGCAGGACACTGTGCTGTTCAACGACACCATCCGCTACAACATTCGCTACGGGCGCTGGGAGGCAAGCGACGCCGAGGTCGAGGAGGCGGCCCGCTTGGCGCAGATCGATGGTTTCATCCGGATCGCTCCGAAAGGCTATGAGACCGAGGTGGGCGAGCGCGGCCTCAAGCTCTCCGGCGGCGAGAAGCAGCGCGTCGCCATCGCCCGCACGATCCTGAAGGGGCCGCCGATCCTCCTGCTCGACGAGGCGACCTCGGCGCTCGACAGCCACACCGAGAAGGACATCCAAGACGCGCTCGACCGCGTCGCCAAGAACCGCACTACGCTGGTGATCGCGCACCGTCTCTCCACCATCGTGGCGGCCGATGAAATCCTGGTGCTCGATCGGGGAGTCATCGTCGAGCGCGGCACGCATCCGCAACTGCTTTGTCGTGGCGGCCTCTATGCCAGCATGTGGAGCCGCCAGCGTGAGGCGGAAGCGGCGCGCGAAAAGCTGGCGCTGATCGAGGACGAAGAGGCCGCGCCCAGCCACAGCCCGGCTGTCGTCGAGGATGAGGCGGCGCTTCCGGCCGCCGCGGCAGAGTAGTCCAATGCCGCCGATTTGAGCTTCCTGCCACGTGTGCCGCAAGCTCGTTCAGGAACTTCGCAAGGGGGCACAAGTGTCCATCGTCCAGTCAATCCGCTCGCAACTCGTTCCGGTCCATCGTGAGGGTTATCCGTTTGTCGGCACCTTTGCGCTCGCGAGTCTGATCCTCTTTTTCTTTTGGCCTCCGCTCGGATGGATCGGCACCGTGCTCACGATCTGGTGCGCGCTTTTTTTCCGCGATCCGGTGCGGGTGACACCGGTGCGTGAAGGGATTGTGGTGGCACCGGCCGACGGCCGTGTCGCCTCGGTCGGCAATGCCGCGCCGCCAAAGGAGCTCAATCTCGGCGAGCGGCCCTTGCCGCGCGTTTCGATCTTCATGAGCGTGTTCAACTGCCACGTGAACCGCAGCCCGATTGCCGGGCGCATCGATGAGATCGCCTATCATCCGGGCGCCTTCCTGAGCGCCGATCTCGACAAGGCGAGCGAGGAGAACGAGCGCAACTCATTTCTGATCTCCGCGGGCAACACGCGGGTCGGAGTCGTGCAGATCGCTGGGCTTGTGGCACGGCGCATCGTCTGCTTCGTGCGCAAGGGCGCGAGCGTCGGAGCCGGCGAGCGCATCGGCATGATCCGCTTCGGCTCTCGGGTCGATGTCTATCTTCCCGAAGGAGTGCGGGCGCTGGTGGCCGAAGGCCAGACCGCTGTCGCCGGCGAGACCGTCATCGCCGACCTGCGCGCCGCCGACCGCGAGCGCACGTTCCGGGTTGGCTAATCGCTCGGCACCCCAGCCCTCGCCCGCATAGCGCCTCCAAAGACGCGGAACTGCGCTGATGCGGGGAAAGGACAGGCGAGTGGCGCAGTCCCACCGAAAGGACTATATTCCGGCGATGCCAAACCGTTCGCCATTCGAGCCCTATCGCCGCCGCCTGTTGCGCCGCCCGCGTTTTCGCACCATTCCGGTGCGCGTGCTGGTGCCCAATGTCATCACCCTGCTGGCGCTGTGCGCTGGTCTGACCGCGATCCGCCTTGCGGTCGAGGACCGCCTCGAATGGGCGCTCGCCGCGATCGTGTTCGCAGCGGCACTCGATGGGATCGACGGACGAGTCGCCCGTATGCTCAAGGGCACCTCGCGTTTCGGCGCCGAGCTCGACAGCCTCGCGGACTTCGTCAATTTCGGTGTGGCGCCGGCGCTGATCCTCTATTCTTGGGGATTGCACGAGCTCAAGTCGGCCGGCTGGATCGCGGCGCTTGCCTTTGCGATTTGCGCCGCGTTGCGGCTTGCCCGGTTCAACGTGATGATGGAGGATCCGAACAGGCCCGCCTGGGCCGGAAACTATTTCGTCGGCGTGCCGGCGCCGGCCGGTGCCATCACGGTGCTGCTGCCGATCTACCTGCAGTTTCTCGGAGTTCCGTTTTCCGAGCTCACGGCGCTGGTTGCGTTTCTCTACACGCTCGCGATTGCATTTCTGATGGTGTCGCGGCTACCCGTCCTGTCCGGCAAGCGGGTGGGCAAACGGGTGTCGCCTGAAATGGTGCTGCCGGTCTTCGTCCTCACCGTGCTGTTCTTCGCGTTGCTCATCTCCTATCCGTGGGAGGTGCTCACTTTGGGGACGATCATCTATCTCGCGAGCCTGCCGCTCGGCTGGCTCTCCTATCGCAATGCGCAGCTCAAGTCCGCTGCCGCCGCTGAACCTGCGACGCCGTTCGCGCAGCCGCTCGGCGAGCGGGCGCCCGCACCGCGGCCTGCCGATGTGCCGCAGGCGCCCTCATCCGACACAGAGCGCCCGGCACGGCTCAACTGATTATCGCTGCAGCGGATAGCCAGGCATCAGATCATACGGATGCTTCCAGCCGGGCAGCGCCTTGATGCGCTCGAGCCAGGCCGCGATGTGCTTGTGCTCAGCCGCGATGTCGAAGCCGAATTCCTCAGGCGGGTAGTACATGTAACCGACGAGCGACAGGTCGGCGATGGTCGGCCGCGCGCCGAGCACGAAGTCGCGGGTCGCAAGGCGTTTGTTGATGATCGCCAAATTGCCGTCGATGCGTCCCTTGAAGAAGGCGATCAGCGCCGGATCTGCGGGTGGGCGCGCGAAAATGCGCAGGAAACGGTACGGCCCGAGAAAGCCGTTGACCTTCTGATTATCGAAGATGATCCAGCGCAGCGCCTCGAGCCGTTCATCCTCGCCCTGCGGCCCGAACTTGGCGGTACGCTCGGCCAGGTAGGTGAGGATCACGCCCGATTGGCTGAGCCTGCGCGCTCCGTGCACCAGCACCGGCACCTCGCCCATCTCGTTGACGCCTTCCCGATAATCGGCCGTGCGCTGTATTCCTTTGACGAAGAAGTCGACCCAGATCGGCTCCCAGTCGGCACCGATCATGCTGAGCATGAGGGCAACCCGATAGGCATTGCCGGATTGGGCGAAGCAGTAGAGCTGATATTCGGCCACGTGATGCTCGTCCTATAAGCGGGTAGCGTTTGCCATCTTCCAATCTTCGTTGGCTGTGATGGGGAGAATCCTCTTCATTGGGAATGTCGCTACCGCATCGTCGGGATGATGAATTCTGCGCCTTCCTTGATGCCGGAGGGCCAGCGGGCAGTCACCGTCTTGGTCTTGGTGTAGAAGCGGATCGCGTCGGGGCCGTGTTGGTTCAAGTCGCCGAAGCCCGACTGCTTCCAGCCGCCGAAAGTATAGTAGGCGAGCGGCACCGGGATGGCGAAGTTCACTCCGACCATGCCGACGTTCACGCGGCTGACGAAATCCCGCGCCGTATCGCCGTCGCGGGTGAAGATCGCGACCCCGTTGCCGTAGGCATGCTCGGAGGGCAGCCGCAGCGCATCCGCATAATCCTTGGCGCGCACCACCGACAGCACCGGCCCGAAGATCTCCTCTTTGTAGATGCGCATGTCGGGCGTGACCTCGTCGAACAAGCAGCCGCCCATGAAGAAGCCGCGCTCATAGCCTTGCAGCTTGAAGCTGCGGCCATCGACCTTGAGCTTGGCGCCTTCCTTGATGCCGAGCTCCACATAGTCGCGCACCTTCGCGAGATGCGCTCCCGTCACCAGCGGGCCATAATCCGCCTGGGCGTCTGTCGAGAGGCCGATCTTAAGGCTCTCCACCCGCGGAACGAGCTTCTGCAAGAGCGCATCGGCCGTCTTGGCCCCGACCGGCACTGCCACCGACACGGCCATGCAGCGCTCGCCGGCGGAGCCGTAACCGGCGCCGATCAGTGCATCGACCGCTTGGTCGAGATCCGCATCCGGCATGACGATCATGTGATTCTTGGCGCCGCCGAAGCACTGCACGCGCTTTCCTCGTGCGCAGCCTGCGGCGTAGATGTGCTCGGCGACTGCCGAAGAGCCGACGAACCCGATCGCCTTGACGCGCGCGTCGGCGATCAGCGCGTCGACGGCCTCGCTGTCGCCATTGACCACGTTGAGCACGCCCGCCGGGAGCCCGGCCTCGATCAGCAATTGGGCGAGCCGCATCGGCACAGAGGGGTCGCGCTCCGACGGCTTCAGCACGAAGGCATTGCCGCAGGCGAGCGCCGGCGCAAACTTCCACATCGGGATCATGGCCGGAAAATTGAACGGCGTAATGCCGGCGACAACCCCGAGCGGCTGGCGCATGGAGTAGAGATCGATCCCTGGCCCGGCGCCTTCGGTGAACTCGCCTTTGATGAGATGGGGAATTCCGCAGGCAAACTCGGCCACCTCCAGGCCACGCTGGATATCGCCGCGCGCGTCGGCAATCGTCTTGCCGTGCTCGCTCGAGAGCAGGTGTGCGAGCGCATCGAATTCCCGCTGCACCAGCTCGAGAAACCTGAATAGCACGCGCGCGCGCCGTTGCGGATTGGTGGCGGCCCAGCCGACTTGCGCTTCCTCCGCCACTGCGATTGCGTGCCCGACCTCCGCCGCGCTGGCGAAGGCGACCTTCGCCTGCACCTCGCCGGTGTTGGGATCGTAGACGTCGCCGGCGCGACCAGATGCCCCGGCAACCTCCTTGCCGGCGATGAAATGGCCGATCGTCCGCATCGCTCGCCTCCCTACCGCAACCACCGCGCTCTTCATCGCGCGCCATTTGGCGTGCAAGTTACGGCGTCGAATGCTGCTTCGTCTATGCCATCCTGGCGCTGCGCGCGGGCGCTTCGCGCCGGCGCTTGCCTCGGCGCTCCAACCGCAAGCCTCGCCGAACTACCAGGGTGGGCCGGTAACCGTCCCTTAAGCCGCACCGGGGTAGGTTGCGGCGGGCGCTGCCGCGGGGCTGCGCGCATTGCGTCTCGGACATATTCGCCATGGATATCGCGACAGGGCTCGGTCTCCTTGGCGGAGCGGTGGTCGTGTCGACCATCATTCTGATGGGCGGCAGCTTCGGAATGTACTTTTCCGATCATGCCGTCATCATCATCTTCGGCGGGTCCTTCTCGGCCACGCTCATCCGCTTTCCACTCTCCTCGATTTTTCACGGCGTGCCGCTCGGTGCCAAGTTCGCGTTCACGCTCCGCCGGACCACCCAGCGCGAGCTGGTCGACCAGATGGCGCAGCTCGCCGAGGTCGCTCGCAAATCGGGACCGGTGGGGCTGGAGAAGATCGAAGTGGACGATCCGTTCCTGGCCAAAGGCATCCGCTACATCGCCGATGGCTACGATACCAACTTCATCCGCGACAACCTCGAGCGCGACCGCGACAATTTCCTCACCCATCTCGATGAAGGGCAGAAGATCTATCGCGCGATAGGCGATTGCGCTCCCGCCTTCGGCATGATCGGGACGCTGCTCGGCATGGTGCAGATGTTCGCCAATATGACCGATCCCTCGAAGCTCGGTCCGTTCATGGCGACCGCCCTGCTCGCGACGCTCTATGGCGCGGTCGTGGCCAACATGTGGTGCCTGCCGCTTGCCGACAAGCTGCAGCTCAAGCTCCACGATGAAGAGATCAACCGCACCCTTGTCATCGACGGCATTCTGATGATCCGGGAATCCAAGAGCCCGACGCTGGTGCGCGAGATGCTGCTCGCTTATCTGCCTGAGAAGCATCGCGAAGACACGGAAGCGGAACCGGTGCCGGCCTAGCCCATGGCAAAAAAGAAAGCTCACGCACACGCCGGCGGCCACGGCTGGTTCGTGACCTTCGCCGATCTGATGGGCCTGTTGGTCGCATTCTTCGTGATGCTGGTCGCGTTCTCGACGCAGGATCAGGCCAAGCTGAATATCGTGGCGGGATCCATGCGCGAGGCCTTCGGCGTGCAGGATCGCGTTCGCAACTCCGGCATCATCGAGGTGCCGGGCCTGCCGACCCGGCCCAAGCTCAAGAACGTGGCGCCAATCACGCCGGACGACGCTTCCGCCACGCCAACGCCCGACGAGAAAGGCCGCGAGCACAATTCAGGCGCCAAGCTCGACAGCGACGCCAGCTTCGCGCTCGCCACGGCCTCGCTGCGGCAGGCGCTGCAGGATTTGCCCGACCTGACGGAGCTCTCGAAGCACATCATGATCGAGGAGACGAAGAATGGGCTCAATATCGAGCTCGTCGATCAGGATGGCCGGGCTATGTTCCCGGAAGGCCAGAAGGAGCCCTTCGAGCGCACGCGGGCCCTTATTCAGCAGCTCGCCGCACCGCTCAAGTCCATGCCGTTCCGCCTTTCCATTGCCGGCCACACCGCCGCGGCGCGCACGCCGCCGCTCCCCGGATATGGGCCTTGGGAGCTCTCCGCAGATCGGGCCAATGCGGTCCGTCGCGTGCTTGAAGGGGAGGGCGTCCCGAGCAGTCACATCTTCATGGTCGCCGGCAAGGCCGACACGGAGCCGCTGTTTCCCGACGATCCTTACATCGCCAGCAATCGCCGCGTGACCATCACCCTGATGAAAGAAGCCCCGCCGGTTCCTCCGGATATCCGACCGTAGGCCTTGCGTCTCGCTGACCGACTTGCGGACCCGGCGTGCGGCCCCACATGATCGCCGCCAATGCTTCCGACAGCGCTTGGGCCCCGAGGCATATTGCCTCCTGGTTGCCTCCTGGCTCTTCGGGAGCCGCGGCCAATGGCCTAAAGCCGGATAAGGCCTTGTGTTCATTGAGGTACTCGGCGCTTGCGCTCTGCGTCTGGTGCAGAGGAGGTCCACAAATAAATCTGGCCTTCCGGCTACCCCGGGGCAGATCAGGGGCATTTTGGGTGCTATAAGCACCGCCCGCCGCCCCCTATATGTTGCGGCGCAATATCAACAGATCTCGGGCCCGAGCCCGAGGCACATTCCAAGGCGAATATGTCGCGTCCGCTTGCGGTTTCACCGTCGGTTCCGCTCAACGGCAATGGCCACGCGTCGGTCAAGACCGCCTTTCTGGGGCTCACCATTGGCAGCATCGGTGTCGTCTACGGCGACATCGGCACCAGCCCACTCTATGCACTGCGCGAAGCGGTGGCTGCCTCGGTCGAGCCCGGGGGCATGGTGACGCCGGAGGCGATCTTCGGCGTTCTTTCGCTAATCCTTTGGGCGCTGATCGTTACCGTCACGCTCAAATACGTCGTGGTGCTCCTCAAGGCGGACAATCACGGCGAGGGCGGCACCCTCGCCCTCATGGCGCTGGCGCAGCGGGCGGTGCGCCGGAGCGCCGAGGTCATCGTGCTCTGCGGCATCATCAGCGCGGCGCTCTTCTATGGCGATGCGATGATCACGCCGGCGCTGTCGGTCTTGTCCGCGATCGAAGGTCTCAAGATCGCCACCCCCACTTTCGACCCCTACATCGTGCCACTGACCATCCTGGTCCTGGTGGCGCTATTTGCGCTCCAGTCGCGCGGGACCGCGAAGGTGGCGGCGTTTTTTGGCCCGATCATGCTGATCTGGTTTGCGGCCATCGCGCTCGCAGGCGTTGCCCACGTGGCGCGCCGGCCCGAAATCCTGCTCGCATTCAATCCGGCGCACGCGGTCGTCTTCCTGCTCGGACACGGCAAGATCGGGCTGGTGACCTTGGGTGCCGTGTTCCTGGCGGTGACCGGAGCCGAAGCGCTCTATGCCGACCTCGGCCATTTCGGCCGCAAGCCGATTCGGGCGGCCTGGCTTGGTCTGGTGCTGCCGGCGCTGGCGCTCAATTATCTCGGACAGGGAGCGCTGGTGCTCTCCGACCCGGCCGCGCTCGAGAACCCGTTCTATCTGCTTTACCCCGACTGGGCGCTGTTGCCGATGGTCATCCTGGCGATGGCGGCGACCGTGATTGCCAGCCAGGCGGTCATTTCCGGAGCCTATTCGCTCAGCCAGCAGGCCATACAGCTTGGTCTCTTGCCGCGGCTGGAAATCCGCCACACATCGGAATCGCATTACGGGCAGATCTTTGCCCCGCGAGTGAACATCCTGCTGCTGTTCGGCGTCCTGATGCTGGTCACGCTATTTCGTTCCTCGAGCGCGCTCGCCTCCGCCTACGGGATCGCGGTGAGCGGCACCATGGTGGTCACCGGGCTTATGGCCATCGTGGTGGTGTGGAAGGTGTGGCGTTGGTCGCTGCCGGCTGCGATCGCGCTGATGATACCCTTCGTGTGCATCGATGTGATCTTCTTCAGCGCCAACCTGCTCAAGGTTCTCGAAGGCGGCTGGGTGCCGCTCGCGCTCGGCACCATCCTGATGGTGGTCATGTATACGTGGCGGCGCGGCACGCGCCTGCTCTACGAAAAGACCCGGCGCCTGGAGACGCCGCTGGAAAGTCTGGTGGGGATGCTCGAGAAGAAGCCGCCCGCCCGCGTCCCCGGCACCGCCGTATTCTTGACCAGCGATCCCGCCAGCGCTCCGACCGCGCTTATGCACAGTCTCAAGCACTACAAGGTGCTGCACGAGAAGAACGTCATCCTGACCATCGAGACTGCCCCCACGCCGCGCGTCAATCCGACCGACCGGGTGCGCATCGAGCCCGTCGGCGACACCTTCACCCGGGTGAACCTGCGGTTTGGCTTCATGGAAAGGCCCAATGTGCCCAAGGCGCTGGCGATCGCGCGCAAGCTCGGCTGGACCTTCGACATCATGTCCACGTCGTTCTTCCTCTCGCGCCGGGCGCTCAAGCCGGCCGCGCATTCGGGCATGCCGCGCTGGCAGGACCGGCTGTTTATTCTGCTGACGCGGGTCGCCAATGACGCGACCGACTACTTCCAGATTCCGACCGACCGCGTGGTCGAGGTCGGCACGCAAGTGAGCATTTGATCGCCGGGCTTCCCGCGTGCCAGAATACGTTTGACGGGGCCGCGCGAGATACCGGGGCAGATTTCGCCGCACGCCACGTCCCACGGAACGCCTGACAGGGAGAGCCGCATGGCGGATGGATCCGATCCCCGCGTTCATGACCTGACGCCGGCGGATGTTGCGCAAGGCCTGCGAGAAGGCCGCATGCTGCTGGTCGATGTGCGTGAGGATAATGAGGTCGCGGTGGAGCGCTACCCGGACGCGGTGGTGGTTCCCCTTTCCGGCTTTGATCCGGCTGCGATTCCGGACCCGCAAGGGCGACAGGTCGTGTTCGCGTGCCGCTCCGGCCGGCGTTCGATCACCGCCTCGCTCGCCGCCCAAGAACGCGGCTATCCCTACAATGCGCATCTTGCGGGCGGCATCCTGGCCTGGAAGGCTGCTGGGCTCGACACCGAAACTGGCTGACGGGCTTCTTAAAGCAACTCTCCTGAAGCGGCTTGAACCACCATCTGAGGAGGCGTCCGCAACATCATGCTTCGCACCCTTGCTTTTTCGGTCGCCGCAGTTGCTGCCCTCGCGACCGGCTCCGCCCACGCGCAGGGCCAGGTCGTGAATGTCTACAATTGGTCGGACTACATCGAGCCGAGCCTCATCGAGGATTTCACCAAGCAAACCGGCATCAAGGTGCGCTACGACACCTTCGATTCCAACGACACTTTGGAAACCAAGCTGCTCGCCGGAAAATCCGGCTACGACGTGGTGGTTCCGTCCGGCTTCTTCCTCGAGCGCCAGATCAAGGCGGGGGTGTTCCAGAAGCTCGACAAGAGCAAGATCCCGAACCTCGCCAATATGTGGCCGGAGATCACGCAGCGGCTCGCGGTGCACGATCCCGGCAATCTCTACGGCGTCAACTACATGTGGGGCACGACCGGGATCGGCTACAATGTCGCCAAGGTGAGCGAGATCCTCGGGCCGGATGCAAAGATCGACAGCTGGGACGTCGTCTTCAATCCGGATATCCTTTCCAAGTTCAAGAGCTGCGGCATCTATCTGCTCGATTCATCCGACGACATCCTGCCGCAGGCGCTCCAGCATCTCGGCCTCGATCCCAATTCGCACAACCCGGCGGATCTGCAGAAGGCCGCTGATCTGGTGATCAAGATCCGTCCGTTCGTGCGCAAGTTCCATTCCTCCGAATATCTTGATGCGATCGCGTCCGGGGAGATCTGCTTTGCGGTCGGCTTTTCCGGCGACTTCAAGCAGGCGCAGAAGCGCGCAGCCGAGGCCAAGAACGGCGTCCAGGTCGCCTACGCGATTCCCAAGGAGGGCGCGCAGCTGTGGTTCGACAACTTGGCGATCCCGAAGGACGCCAAGCATGTCGCCGAGGCGCATGCCTTCATCAACTACCTGCAGACTCCGGAAGTCGCCGCCAAGAACTCCAATTTCATCTCCTACGCCAACGGCAACCTGGCGAGCCAGAAGTTCATCGACAAGGCAGTGCTCGACGACAAGACCATCTACCCGGACGCGGAGACCATGAGCCGCCTCTACACCATCAAGGTCTATGATGCGGCGACGCAGCGCCTGATGAACCGGCTGTGGACCAAGATCAAGACCGGGCGCTAACCACGTCCTCTTTCACCGCCAACGGCGGTGCAGCCATAGCCATTGCTCGGGATGCTCGCGCACCCAGCCTTCGATCACGTTGGTGATCACCTGCATGGTCCCGGCAATGTCGATCTTTCCCTCGGCGTCGCGCGCGGGCGTGATGGCGTCGGTCAGCTCGATGGTGAAGCGGTTGCGATCGTCGGCGCGGCGAACCACCCGGGTGCCGTGGATCGGGCATTCAACGTGGCGGGCAAGCTGCGCGATCAGCGGGTTGGCTTTGGCGGGCCGGCCGAAGAAGGTAACGTCCACGCCTTTGACGAAATGCTGGTCGGCGAGCATGGCCACGTGCCGGTTCGCCTCCAATAGGCGCAGCAGGCGGACCGGAGCATCAAGGCCGGTCGGCACCAGCGTGCCCATGCAGCCGGCACGGATGTTGAGGACTGCGTCACTGACCGCGCGAATGTTCGGCCGCCGGAACAGCACCGCACTATCGAGGCCGTGGCGGGCCGCAATCAGCGCCGGCAGCTCCCAATTGGCGAGGTGCGCCGCAAAGATCAGCGACGGCTTGTTGCTGCCGCGCAGGGCCAGGAAGCGCGCCGAGGTCGCCGCGTCCGCCCAGATATCGTCCTCCGGCGAGGCGGGATCGGAACTGGTCAGGCGTTCGATCTGCGCGAACTCGACCGCAAAGCGACCGAGATTGTCCCAGACGCCCCGGAGAATTCGCTCGATCTCAACCTCCGGCTTGTCCGGAAATGCGGCGATGAGATTGGCGCGGCCGAGGCGATGCTCGGGCAGAAGCGGCCCAAGCCGGCGCATGGCGCCGCCCCAGAAATCAGCCGTGCGACGGCGAGGCGTCGCTCTGATCGTGCGCAGCACGCCGCGCGTAAGATGGCCCAGGCTCGCGTCCACGAGCGGCATAAGACGGGCGAGGAGGGCGCGTCCTGGGCGCGCTTGCTTGGGCATTGCGTTTTAGAAAGTAATGATAATCTTGCCGAATACTTGCCGGCTTTCCAGCCGCTCGAGACCGCGCGCGAATTCCGGCAGCTGAAACTCGCTGTCGATCACCGGCCGCATGCCGCCGGCCATCTTGGCCAGGCTCTCGCGAATATTACGCATCGATGCGCCGAACGAGCCGATGATGCGATATTGTTGCTGAAAGACCTGCATCAGGTTGAGCGTCGTTGTGGGGCCGGAGGTCGCCCCGCAGGTGACGAGTCGCCCGCCGCGCTTGAGGCACAACAGCGACCCGTTGAAAGTGTCGGCCCCGACGTGCTCGAAAACTACGTCGACGCCCTTCTTGCCGGTGAGCTTGCGCACCGTGCCCTCGAAGCGCTCGCACCGATAATTGATCACGTGATCGGCGCCCAAGGCTTTTGCCTTCGCGGCCTTGGCGTCGTCGCCCACCGTGGTGATCACGGTCGCCCCGATGGCCTTCGCCATCTGGATCGCCGCCGTGCCGATGCCGGAGCCGCCCGCGTGCACCAGCACGGTCTCGCCGGCTTCGAGCTTGGCATTGTCGAACAGCATGTGCTGCACCGTGGAGAAAGCGATCGGCGCGCAGGCGGCTTCGCGGAACGTAACTCCCGGCGGTACCGGAATGACCAGCCGCGCCGGCATGTTGACGAGCTCGCGGGCAAAGCCGTCGACATGAAAGCCCATGATGCCGGCGATCGCCTCGCACAAATTATCGCGTCCCTCGCGGCAGGCCCTGCAGGCCCCGCAGGTCAGTCCGCCGTACATCACCACGGCATCGCCCAACCTGAATCCGGGCGCGTCAGGCCCGACCGCCACGATCTCGCCCGCCGCCTCGGCGCCGACTGCGAGCGGGAGCTTGCGCTTGGCGAAGGCCATGCCGCGCCAGCCCCAAACGTCGATGTGGTTCAGCGCGACCGCCTTGACGCGGATCTGCACCTCTGCGGCCGCGGGCGGCGGCGGGGAGGGGATCTCGCACAGCTCGAGCTTGCGATCGGCGACGAGGGTGAGCGCGCGTGAGAAAGCCGACATAGTCCGTCAGTGACGCCGTCAATCGGCAGAATGCAACGACTTTATTCGCTGCCGCGCCGGAGCCGGATCACGCCGGCTCCCGGGCAAACACGAGCGATACGTTCTGCCCGCCGAAGCCGAACGAATTGGAGAGCGCGTGGCGCACCTTCGCGGGCCGCGCAACATTTGGAACCACGTCGAGCGGCAGCGAGGGGTCCGCGACATGGTAATTGATGGTCGGCGGCAGCACTTCCCGGTCGAGCGTCAACAGCGTGATCACCGCCTCGACGGCGCCGGCGGCCGACAGCGTGTGCCCGATCATCGATTTATTGGAGGAGATCGGCAGATGCTTGGCGCGCTCGCCGAACACCGCGGCGGTGGCGAGGCCTTCCATCTTGTCGTTCTCCGGCGTGCCGGTGCCGTGCGGATTGATATAATCGATGTCGTCGGCCGTGATCCCCGCATCCGCGATGGCATTGCGGATGCAGCCGATGATCGGCCGCCCGTCCGGGCTCGAGCGTGTGCGGTGAAAGGAATCCGCCATCTCGCCGCAGCCCTCGATCACGCCCTTGAGCGCTGCGCCGCGCGCGAGCGCATGCTCGAGGCTCTCGATCACCAGTGCGGCGGCGCCTTCCGCCATGACGAATCCGTCGCGGTTCTTGGCGAACGGCTTGGCGGCGCCCTGCGGCGGATCATTGGCGGTCGAAAGCGCCGACAACAGCGAGAAGCGAACAAGCGATTCCGGGTTGATGGATCCGTCGGTGCCGATGCACAGCGCGGCCTCGGTTTCGCCCCGCCGGATCGCCTCGATGCCGAGCTGGATCGCGGAAGCCCCGGAGGCGCAGGCGGTCGACAGTGAGATCGGCGAACCTTTGGTGCCGAAGCGTTCGGCGAGCCCGTCGGCGACCGAGACGAACTGGAAGCGGTGATGGAAGCCTTCGAATGGTCCCGTATCGCCGCCACGGATCAGATCCTGATTGGTGACGCCGTCGTTGGCGCCGGAGGCTTCGGCCACAATGCGTCGCTGCGGCCATTCGAGCTCGATCGGCGGCACAGCGAGGAAGAGCGGGCCGGGAAAATCGGCGACGCCGCCGATGGCGGCTTGGGCAATCGCTTCCTCCGCCGCGATGGTGGCCAGCCGTTCGGACAGCTCCGGCGAGCTCAGCGGCTCGACCGGAACGAAATCGATCGTTCCGGCGATGCGAGTCTTCAGACCGGCGGTCGCAAAACGCGTGATGGCGTGGATGCCGGATTCGCCTGCGGTGAGCGCCCGCCAGTTGTCTTGCCAGCCGGTGCCGAGCGAGGTCACGACACCCATGCCGGTGACGACCACGATCGGGCGCCCGGCGTGATCACGATAGCGCGGCATGTAAAATCCCCCTCCATCAGGCAGGTGGTTATTCAACCTTTTCGAGCAGAGCGAGACCTTCGCCCCGCCAATGCCCGACGCTGGTGACAACGACCTGCCGCGGCGCCTCATTCATAGCACGCTCGAAGCCGGTCGGGTCGAAGGAAGCAAACAAGCGGCCCTCTCGCAACGCCATAGCGGCCAGCGCGACGTTCATGGGAAATTGTGCTTCCACCCCATGCCCGAGATGGGAACCGGTTGCCCGCACCGCAATCCCGCCCCGCGCTTCCAGGAAGGCGCGCTCCTCCGCGGTCGCCGGCTCAACTCCGCTCGCCCCGGAAATGATCGCAAGCTCAGGGGTCACAAGCCGTGGCGCGATGCTCGCCCACTGCTGATCGAGCATTGCCGTAATGGCGCCCGGGCTGCGCTTCGCATGTCCGGACAAGACCGCGGCCAGTCGCGCGAACGGAGTGGCCGCGCGCGTGCGTGCATGCATGCGCTCCTCGATCACGAGGAACGCTCCGATCGAGCCGGATGCGGTCCCGCCGCCTGCTGGGGCCCGCTCCCACAGGGTCTTGAGCTCGCCGCGCCACAGACAGCGTCCCATGATGAGCAACAGAATGGTGGAGATCTGATCTGCGTTGGCACAGCCGCCGACGAGCGCAATCTCGCTTTGTCCGGCGATGATGCGGGCTTGCGCGACACGCAACGCATTGACGCCGGCCGATTCCTCTCCCATGAAAGTGCGCGAAGAGCCGGTGACGCCGTGCACGATCGAAATATTACCGGCCACCAGATTGGAGAGCTGCGCCAGAAAAAGCGTCGGGCGCAGATCGTTCATCAGCCGTTCGTTGAGAAAAACGTCGGGGCGATCGCTCTTGCGCAAGCCTGACAGGATCATCGCGTCAACGGCTGCGTCGCGCTCGCCGCCGCCGGCGGCGACGATCATGTCCATGCGTGCCAGCAATTCCGAGTTGCCCTTGACGCCGGCGCTGTCGAGCGCAAGCCCGGCCGCATAGGTGCCGATGCGCTGCCAAGTCTCCATCTGGCGCTGATCGCCCTTCTTGGGAATCTGCTTGTCGAAGTCGAGCGGCGCGATTGGGTGGATGACGAACGGCGCCCACGACTTGGTGTCGGCTGGGCCGGGCGGAGAGTTGAGGCCTTGCCAGTGCGCTTGGAGCCCTTCTCCCAGCGTCGACACGATGCCGATTCCGGTGATCCAAGCTTCACGCTCCGCCGGCGTCGCCTTCTCAGCCATTGGTTGGCTGCTCCATCGGGAAGGCGAGGGCGGCTGCCGCCCGCTCCATATGCGCGCGGAATTCCTGGTTGGGGAATTCGACCACCCGGAAGGTGATCTCGGCATTGCAGGCGAGCTTGCCGCCGTTGTGGATCTCGGCTTTGGTTCGCGCGAACCCCGATCCTTCATGCAGGAGTGTTGCGGTGACCTCGAGCCGGTCACCGGGCTTGATGAAGGCGCGCAGCTTCGCCTCTTTGACAGCCGCCAGGAACGGCATGCGCGCGAATCCGGTCGCCGCGATAATGAGCCACCCCGAGGTCTGTGCCATGCTTTCGATGAGCAGCACTCCCGGCATCAGCGGCAGGCCGGGGAAATGGCCCTCGAAAATCGTCGACTCACTCGGAACGGTGGCCAGCGTGCGAATGGTGCGGTGACCCAGGTCGAGGTCGAGGACCCGATCGATCAGCTGAAAATATTCGAAACGCATACCCGGTGTTCATGCGCTCTGGGATTCATGCGCCGTTGCATTCATCTGCGTCGGATTCATGCATGTGCGTCGGATTCATGCGCTCTTGGCGGCGACGAGACCATCGATATGCGCGCACAGGTTCTTCAGAACGAAGTACTGCTCGGTCGTTGCTTTGCCCTCGTTGACCTCTTGGGTCCATTGCTCGAGCGGCATCTTGATTCCAAACGCCTTGTCGATCGCGAATGCGACGTCAAGAAAGTCGAGACTGTCGATGCCGAGATCATTGATCGCATGGCTCTCGGGCTTGATCGTATCGCGGGGAATATCGCACGTCTCGGCAATGATATTGGCCACGGCGTCGAAGGTCGATGACATTTTCAAGTCCTTGATTCGCAACGCGTTTCGACGGCCGTCCGGCTGCTCGCAAAGGCACTGTGGATGCTCCCGGATCGATGCACCCCGGACCGCCCCATCCGCGGCTGAAGGCGAGCGCCCGTCATAGCGAAGAGGGTCGTCGAGTTCAATGGCAAGGCCGTTCGCGATCGAGGCGCCTGAGGGCTTCGTGCGGGGACGCGGCTGCAGGACGGCGAGATCAGCGTGCGTCGGACACGAAGCATCGCTGGCGCGGCGCGGAGCGCGTTCGGCAAGCCTAGTGCGGTGGAGCTCCTTTCATTCTTGCCGCTCTCGCCGCGAGTCTTTCGAAGACGGCTCGAATCCAAAAGCGCGCCGGCTTGATAGATTTTGCCAGTGTCCCTTTGATTCCGAAATTCGCTCGGTGGCCCGCCGCAAGGCAAGCGAGCTTCGCAATCAGGACACGGGCAGGCAATGACGTGGGACTTTGCGCAAGCACCCGGAGGAGTCGCACGCCAACTCTGCACAAGGGAGCGCGTGGTCGTCTCGCGTTGCGCCGAGGCGCACTCGAACTGGCGGAAGATGCGAATCACGGCCCAAGATTAGTTTCCGGAGCAGGCGGTATGTTCATGCCGCTCCTAACAAATATCCGACTCGCATCGAAGCGAACGGAAAGTTGTTTGTTGGCGATCGGTTGACGAGTTGCGGAACTACAGTTTACGCTTGGCGTTGGCAGGGGAGTTCGTGCCACTTATGCATGATCGGGGAGGCGGGTATCCAACAAGCCATCATTGCTGCCCTTTTATTGACACATTGGCCCATCAAACGGCCCTCTTCCCCACAAAACACGTCCACGCCACGACGGTCTCAGATCGTCACGACAGCACGGGAGAGTGCATTGAAAGTAAGATCGATTTGTTTGGTCACCGCAGTTCTTCAAATTCTGCCCCTCGCGACGATTTCGTCGCAGGCCTTGGCCCAGAGCGGTATAGCATCGGTTTATTCAACGGAAAGCGGATCACGAACCGCGAGCGGCGCGCGATTGGATCCGAGGGCTCTGACAGCTGCGCACCGTTCGTTGCCGTTCGGATCGCGGGTGGTTGTCACCAATCGCGCCAACGGGCGTTCCGTCGTCGTGACAGTCAACGATCGTGGACCGTTCGTGCGCGGGCGCATCATTGACGTGACGCCGGCGGCGGCGCATGCGCTGGGCTTCTCCGGCACCGCGCCGGTTACGGTCGAGCGCGAGTAGCAAGCCCGCAATCGCGATGCGCGTGGGGAACCCGATCGCGGGAATCAAAGCTTGCTAAGGTTGCCGGAGCGGCTCCTCCCGCGAACCGCTCCGGCTCCTGACGAGGCGCCACGGACAGGCGTGAGAGAATCGAACCGTAGAGGCTTGAATTGCCAATACTTGAATTGCCGATATTTGGATTATTGCTGTGATCTGGACGGCACGGTGATCGGAGCGCAGTTGCGCCGGCCCGACAAGAAGCAGTCCTGCAGGTTTCGATTCTCGATCAGCTTGCTGCTCAGCCAGACGCCGCCGGAGATCAGGATCGCGGCGATCAGCAGCGTCAACAGGTTCATGATCATGCGATGCCGGTAATCGTCGATCGATTCACCGCGCTCATATTTGGCCAGATCCTCGACCGGCGAATCCCTCTCCGCATTTGGCGGAGGCCTGGGCCAGCCGCCATTCTGCGGCGCGCCACGTGGCCGGAAGCGCAGCACTTGGGCGCCCTTGTGCTCAGGCGGAGAAGGGGGGCTTATGGGATCGGTTTTCACGGGCGCCTGACGGCATCACAGGGTTGGTCGAAGCATAGCATGAAAATGGCTTCCAATTCCCACACGGCCGCAATTGTGAAGCTTATTTCCTCGTCGGCGCCTTGAGCCTCATGGCCTCGCGCTTGCCGCTGTGGCGCGGGACCGCTCTCCGCTGGATGGACGCGCGCCCCGTCGCGGCCGTAAAGTGGCGCCATGAACCGCACGCTCGGCCATCGATTGCTAGCGCTTGCCTGCGCCTATGCCTTGGGGCTCGGCGCTTTCCTGCCGATCCTGGCCTTCTTGGGACTCCCCGGTGCGGACGCGGCTCCAGCCATCATTTGCGGCCCTGGTGGCGATGGGTCAATGCCTGCCGCCCCGCAGCAGCCGCATCCCTGCTGTCCCGCCGGCGGGGTCTGCGCAATGTCCGGTTGCGCCGCGACCGCGGTACCGGAACGACCCCCGGGTGCTGCGCTGCCGGCTTGGGTATCGATCGGGCTGGTCCTGCTTCCGCCCGATGTCCGGCCGCGCGCTCCCAGTCCTGTCAGCGCCAGCCTCGCCCGCGGCCCGCCGCCTGGCTGATCCGCAAGCCAATCGCACCGCAAAGCCAATTGAATGGCGGGCTTGTCCATCGTGCCCGCTCGAGAACGGAGCCAATTCCATGAACTTCAGGGCCACCATCCACGCGCTCTCAGCAATCGCTGTCGTCCTCTGCGTTGCGTCCGCCTCGGCGGCCGAGACCTTCACGGTCGGATCAATCGAGGTCACCGGCCCATGGGCACGCGCCACCCCGAAAGGCGCCTCGGTCGGTGGCGCCTACATGACCGTCACCAACAAGGGGAGCGAACCAGATCGGCTTACGGGCGGATCATCTCCTGCAGCGGCCAAGCTGGAGGTTCACCAGATGTCGATGAACAATGGCGTCATGTCGATGCGTCCGGTCCAGGGCGGGCTCGAGATCAAGCCCGGACAGACCGTCGTGTTCAATCCCTCGTCGTTCCACATCATGATGGTGGGGCTCAAGCAGCCACTGACGCAGGGCGAGCACGTCAAGGCGACGCTGGACTTCGCCAAGGCCGGAAAACTCGACGTTGAATACGTGGTCGAATCGATCGGAGCGCAAGGCCCGAGCGCAGCATCAACGGCGCCCGCAATGCCCGGCATGGATCACGGCACCATGGGCAATATGGGCGGCAGCATGGGCAACATGAACCACGCGCACTGATCCATCCAAGCTATTCGCGAAACGGAAGCGGCTCGCCGGCGGGAGGCCCCATCCGGAATACGTTGAGCGACATCGCGACGAGGACGTAATAGCCGAGTAGGCCGACGAACTCGACCATGCCCTCGTCGCCGAGGAAGGCGTGCAGGCGAGCATAGACGCGATCGGAGACGCGCTTGCTGCGGTAGAGCTCCTTGATGAAGTCATAGACGGCGCGTTCATCCTTGGGAAGGTTGGATGGCAAGCGTCCTGCCCGCAGAGCCGCGATGGTCTTTGCGCTGACGCCGGCGCGCGCGGCGTGGCCGGCATGGGCGAACCATTCGTATTGCGAGCGCCAGATCCTGGCAGTCGCCAGGATGGCGAATTCCGACAGGCGCGGCGGCACCCGCGTCTTGAGCCGGCAAAAGCCGCCCAGCGCTTGCGCGAGCTGGCCATAGTCCGGTGCGTGCATGAACACCGCGAAAGGGCCGCGCACTTGTGTGGCCTGGCCGCGCGGTCCGGAGCGAATGGCATCGATCAGTGCCTGCTGGGCCGGGGTGAATTTCTCGGGCGGGATGTCAGGCAGGCGGGGGGGCGGCGGCTTCTTCGCGGGCATCTCAGTCCTCGGGCGGGCCAGGTAGCTGACACGAGCCGATCCTCATATACGCTCATGCACGCAATTCAACCGCGCTCCTCACCCGCTTCACTTGAACAACAGCGACTTGATCACCACCGGCACCACGTTGGTGACCTCGATCATGCGTCCGATATCGATATAGTCGAATTGCCTGAGCTGCACGCCGTCGATGGCGATCACGTTGGCGGCCGGTGCGATCTCGTTGCGGATGATGCGGCCGAGGCTCATGCCGACGTCGCCGTCGATCAGGAGCACCAGCGGATAGCCGCTCGCGATCGTGGCTGGGACGGCGGCGCAGATGCCGGCGGCGAGCGCATGCAGCCGCGCATGCAAAGGGTCGCCGTGCCAGGTGATGGCGAATGCGACCGCATCGACCCCTTCCTCGATGTCGGCCTGCGTCAGCGCGGCGCGACAGGCTGCGGCGACCGAAGTGGGATCGATCCGTTCGCCGAGCTCGAAGGCAGGCGCCAGCACGGGCAGGTTCTGCAGCGGCAGCTCGTCTCCGCGCGTGATCGCGATGGTGTTGCCGCTCACCTGCACCGAGAACTGCGCCGCCCCGATAACGGTTGCGCGGATGCCTTGTCCCGGGTCCCAGACCGGCGGCAGGTCGCGTCGGCGTGCCAGCATGTGGGCGAGCGCGTGCGCGAGATCGAGGCCGAGATCGCCGAACTGCCGTTTCTCGCGCTTGTAGAGATATTCGGCGACCCCGCCTGAGAATGTCAGCGCATCGAGCGCCGCATTGGCGAGCCCCGGAGCCCAAGGCTCGGTCACCAGAAGTCGCGTGGGGAGCGCGTCAGCCGGCCGCCGGTCGATCATGCGCATGATGAGGCGAACCATGCGCTCGACGATCCGCTCGCGGTCAGCCGGCGGAAGGGCTTGGCCGGGCGAAAGCGCAATCCCGAGGCTTTCAGAGATTGCCCGCGCCGGCTCCTCGATGCGGGTGAGGCCCGCCTTCGCGTCCTCGACCAACAGACGGCCGCCGACCGCAATGGCTGCCGTGGCGGTGATGCGGCCGTTGTCGATCAGGGCGAGCTTGGTGGTGCCGCCGCCGATATCGACGTTGAGGATGCGCGCATTGTGCCCGCGCGAAAGTGCGACCGCTCCCGAACCGTGCGCCGCCAGCTGGCACTCGAGATGATGACCGGCGGACGCGCAGACGAACCGGCCCGCCTCCTCGGAGAACAACTCGGCGATGGCGCGCGCATTGCGGCGCTTGATCGCTTCGCCGGTGAGGATCACCGCGCCCGAGTCGATGTCACCCGGCTCGATGCCCGCATACGCGTAGCAACCGCCGATGAAGCCGGCGAGCTCGTCCACATCGATGGTGTAGTCCGGAAGGTACGGCGTGAGGGCGATCGGGGACTGCCACAGCACCTTGCGATAGACCACGACGAAACGGCTCGACATCGCCGGGGAGAGCCGGTGCAAGTGCACGCGCGCGAACATCAGGTGCGAGGTCGAGGAGCCGATGTCGATGCCGATCGTGGTCAATTCCACGTTGTCGGATGCCCAGGCGACCTCGTTGGACTCCTCGGCGGCCTGCATGTGCTGGTGATCGAACTCGAGATCGTGCATCGGCCTGGGTGACTCCTTGCTGCGCCGTTGCCGTGTTATGCCACGCCGCCGGGCCGCTTGCGGTCCCACAACTGTCGCGAGTGGTCAGGCGATATGCCGCCAGCCGCTCCCTGTTTTATCAGGCGAAAAACAGGAAACCGGGGATGGCGCGCACCGCTAGAATGGAGTGCACCCCATCGATGAGACTGAGGCCGTCTCGCCGGACCCTTGATTTGCCTTAACAATCTTGGGTTCGAATTGCCAAAGCGGCGGTATTTTCGTACCCCATCCGCGTTTAACCCCAACGCGGCGCCCCGCGTGGCGGCGGCAACAATCATCAAGGTCGACAGAAAAATCCGGCGGTTTCCCGCCAGCTTGCGGCGCGTAGACGCGTTGATTGACGCAGCTCGCGAGTTTCAATTTCGCAAATAAACTGAGTTGCGGCGTCGGGTCAAATGTCGAAACGAAGCGCTGCATGACGACCCTTGCACTTACAGGTTCATGGGAATGGATCGCCCGACGTCAAGACAGTGTGTTTAGCCGGCTATCGTCCCGCACCGAGTGCCTTAAGCTCCGCCCTGGCAGCCGGCCCCTCGACGAAGTCTTGCGGACAACCGATCGCTGCCAACCGGAACCTGTGTTCGGCTTCCTTCACCGAGCTCTTCAGCATATCAAGCTGCCCGATATAGAAGTTGGCTTCGCATATTTGTCCCGCCTGAACTGTCGTATCAGGATCGTCCGCCGCCGCGAGAACTGCCGACACCGCCAGTTGACCGAGAAGCAATCTGATAATCGGCGCCGGCCACTTGGTCATGTCCAGGTGTGAAACCTCCTCAGCAAGATGGCTTGGCATGCCGCTTCGTCCGCCGATTATCCCAAGCCACATAGGATAATACGGATACGAGGGATCAAGCTCGTGCGCCTTCTCGATGTCGGCGATCGATTCGCCAATCGATCCGGCGTAGAAATTTGCGATGCCGCGGCGAAAGTACGCATCGTCATCCCGGGGATCCAGCATGAGTCTTTGGTTGTAACTGGCGATTACATCATCGTACTCGGTACGTGAACCTTGCAAACGAGGCCAGCCGAGTCCCGAAGGACCCCCATCCAGCCGGGCAGCCTGAATGTGTCCGCGGCCAGATTTCTGGAGCGGACAAGCCGACGGCACGAGGCCGACCGCCTCGTGAGCAATAAGCTCTAACGCATTGTTGAAAGGTTGCGAGCTGCCGAACGCGACAGACTTGCACGTCTCGTCGGTGGGCAGGCTCCAGGCGGCCGGTGGGCCCGCCAATCCAATATAAAGTGCAACGAACATGATCTTGTTCACGGATCATTTCTCCCATTAGAGAAACGTGCGTTCGATTTGTTTATTTCAGAGCGGACGCCTGATCTTGCCGGCGCAGCATCCACCGCGAGGAACCCTCCCCGCCTTTACGGGGGGAGGGAAGCTGACCCTCGTGTCCGCCGGGAGCCATGCGGTGCCCTAATGGGTCTTGTGCCCGGGCTTCGGCGCCACGTAGGCGTATCCGGCCCGAGCCGAATTCACCGCCTTGGTGCTCTGGTTCAAGCTTGCCAGCCACTGCTGCCATTCCCGCTCGACCTGAGCCGCACTTGCACTTTGATCGATATCGTTTGCGTGAACCGCAGGCGCAGCGCAAACAAAGACGGCCAGTGCTAAGGCAACCTTCGTCTTGGTGAACATCGTCCTTCTCCTATGGCTTTGTTGACGCATTTGTTTGCGTCACCCATGGGTTCTAAGCCTTCGGACGCGCCCCGAACGTGAGCTGGTTCACAGTCTCTGGAATATTTCGCCAGGCCGGACGGCTGGCGGGCGACAATTCTTCAAACAGCGCTGGTCCAAGCAAATCGCCGGCCAACTAAAGAAAATGCGCTTCTTGATCTGCGGCTAATGTGTTTCCGGTGAAAAGAAGACCCTCTCTGTCAAAGACAGAGAGGGCCGGGAAGCAGCTTCAAGTACAAACGCAGCTTGTTGATGCGCCGCGGCCGTCAACGAGTGGTGGCCGGCTTCCCCGAAGAAGATCGGTCGCGCTGGACCGTCGGCTTGGAGATGCGACCTTTGGCGTACGCGTTGAAGATCTCGGGATGATAGACCGGATTGACGCCCTCCATGCTTCCGGGCACGAGATAGCCGCCCCTTTCGTCCGTTTGGTCGCCCGCCATCGCTGCAGCCGCCGTACCGATGACGATCACGGCCGCGAGAGCAATCTTCATCTTGGTGATCATGGTCTGGTTCCTTTCGGTTTGATCGTGCGCTTGCGCGCAACGTTTGCCTTTTAGAGCAGCCCGCTCGCACAAGACGTGAGCTACTTCACAAGACGAAAAAGTCCGCCTGCGTCGGACACCTGACCCCTCGTCTGGGGCAAGTCTTTGAGAGGCGGTCGTTCGATCTGGGCCGACAATGTCTGTTTCTGTTAATGCCCCTTTGCACCGTGGGGTATCACGGCGCATCACTCTGCCTTGATGCCGGCCGAGTTGATGATCGGCCGCGCCTTTCAGGCACGGTCGTTGAGATGACAGGCCGAAATACGGCCCGGCCCGATCTCCTTCAGAACCGGCGCTTCGCTGCGGCAACGATCGAGGGCATGCGGGCAGCGTGGGTGGAAATGACAGCCCGACGGCCGATCGATTGCCGAGGGGACACTGCCCTTCATCGGGGCGAATTGACGGCGGCGGTTGGCGAGGCGCGGGACTTCGGCCAGCAGCGCCTGCGTATAGGGGTGATTTGGCGAAGCCAGCAACTGCGCGGCCGGTGCCCCCTCGATGATGCGGCCGAGATACATCACCAGAATCCGGTCGGCGACGTGCGCAATCACGGAGAGGTCGTGGCTGATGAACAGGTAGCCCAGATGTTTATCCTGGCGCAGCCGGATGAACAGATTGATGATCTGCGCCTGGATCGACACGTCGAGCGCGGAGACCGGCTCGTCGCAGACCACGAATTCCGGATTCACGGCGAGCGCACGGGCGATGCCGAGGCGCTGAATCTGACCGCCGGAGAGCTGATGCGGATAGCGACCCTTCAGTGCTGGATCGAGGCCGACCTGGCGCAGGCAATCGTCGACAAATCCTTCAAGCTTTTCGGAGGCGACCAGGCCATGAACGCGCGGCGCTTCGCTCACCGTCTCCCGCGCCGTGAAGCGCGGATTGAGGGAAGAGAACGCCGATTGAAAGATCATCTGCACCGGGAGCCTGGCCAGGCGCCGCGCGGCTTCGTCGAGATGCGAACGATCGATGCCGTGCACCAGCACCGCGCCGGTGGAGGGTTGTTCGAGATCGGCGACGATGCGGCCAAGGGTCGACTTGCCGCAACCGGATTCACCTACCAGTCCCACCGCCTCGCCGGGCGCAATCGCGAGATCGACGCCGTCGACTGCGTGAACCAAGCTGCCGGCGGCGGACAGGCGGAATTTTGTTGCGATTGTCTCGGCGAGGCCGGAGGGTCCGGCGAATGACTTCGACACGCCTTTGAGCTCGATGAGGGGATTATTGGTCATGGCGCGTCGAGATGGGGGTGAAAGCAGTGCACCCAGTGCCCGGCGGCGGCAGCCACGGGCGGCGGCACGTTGCTGCATTGATCATCGGCGCGGGCGCAACGGTCGCGAAAGCCGCAGCCGGCGGGGACCGCCAGCGGCGGCGGAGCCATGCCGGGAATTTGTTGCGCCGGTTCGCCGGGCCGCCTCTGGCTTGGAATCGAGCCGATGAGGCCGCGCGTATAGGGATGTCGCGGCTGGTCGAGTACGGCGTCGAGCCGACCCTGCTCGACGATCTTGCCCGCATACATCACGGCGATCGTGTCGGCGAGCGAGGCGACGACCGCGAGGTCATGCGTGATCCAGAGGATGGCGGTTTCGCGCTGCCGGCACAGGTTTTGAATCTCATGCAGAACCTGCGCCTGCGTGGCGGTATCGAGCGCGGTGGTGGGCTCGTCGGCGATTAGCAGGCGCGGGCCGTTGATGAGCGCGATCGCGATGGCGACGCGCTGACGCATGCCGCCCGAATATTGGTGCGGATAGGCCTTCAGCATCTGCTCAGGCGCCGAGATGCCGACTTGCGCCAGCGCCCGGGCCGCGCGCCGGCTCGCTTCATGCCGGCCGACCGCGGGATGGTGGGCGCGGATCGCCTCGATCATCTGCGTGTCGATGCGCAGAACCGGATTGAGTGTCATCATCGGGTCCTGAAAGATGATCGCGATGCGCTCGCCGCGCAGCCGTCGCAGCTCCGCCTCGGGCCGAGGCAACAGGTCGGCGCCTTCGAACAGGATGCGCCCGCCGGCGATGCGGCCGGCCCGGTCGACGAGGCCGAGAATCGAAAGTCCGGTGACCGATTTTCCGGCCCCCGACTCGCCTACCAGGCCGACGATCTCGCCCGGCCTGATGCGCAAGCTCACGCCGTCGACCGCCTTCACGATACCGGCGCGTGTCGGAAAATGAACGCGCAGGTCCTCGATCACGAGCAGTGGCTCGGCTGCCCTCATTGCCCGGGCTGTGATGGTCACGTCCGCAATCGCGGGTTCATGATATCGCGGAGCCGGTCGCCCATCAGGTTGATGGACACGATGGTGACGAGGAGCGCGACACCCGGAAAGAAGCTGATCCAATATTTGCCGCTCAAGATGTAAGCGAAGCCGTTGGCGATCAGAAGGCCGAGCGACGGCTGCGTGATCGGCAGGCCCAGCCCCAAAAACGATAGCGTTGCTTCGAGCGCAATCGCATGCGCGACCTGCACGGCCGCGACCACGAGGAGCGGCGGCAGGCAATTGGGCAGAAGATGGTGCAGCATGATGCGGATCCTGCTCAGACCAAGGCCCTGTGCGGCCCGAATGTAGTCCTTGCCGCCCTCGACCAGCGCGGACGCGCGCACCGTGCGCGCATAATACGCCCATTGAACCGTCACCAGGGCGGCGATGATCTTGCCGATTCCCTGGCCGAGCAGCGCCAGCAGGATGAGTGCCACCAGGATGGGGGGAAACGCGAGTTGCAGGTCGACGGCGCGCATGATGAGCCGCTCGACCCAGCGCCCCGATTGCGCGGCGAGAAGGCCGAGCGATGTGCCGATGGCAAGCGCGAGCAGCCCGCTCGCCAATCCGACGCCGAGGCTGGTGCGCAGACCGTAAACAATCGCCGACAGCATGTCGCGGCCCTGATCGTCGGTGCCGAGCCAATAGGTGAGGCCGGAGGGCGAATGCGCGCCCGGCGGCAGGCGTCCGTCGAGCAGGTCAAGAGCGGTGAGATCGTAAGGGTTCTGCGGAGCCAACCACGGCGCCAGCATCGCCACCAGAGCCACGATTGCGAAGACTACAAGGCCCGCAACGGCAAGCCTGGAGGCCAAGAAATCGTGCAGCAAATGTCCGAACGGCGTTTCCTTGGAAAGGACATCGCGGCTGGTTGCAAGGCCGCCCGTCGCCGCCGTCATGACAACGCCTCGTGGCGCGCGCGCGGATCAAGTGCGGCGTAGATGAGATCGACCGCGAGATTGATCATGATGACCAGGAAAACAGTCAGCATGAGATAGGCCACAATGACCGGACGGTCGAGCACTGTGATCGAGGAGATCATCAGCCGCCCGATGCCGGGCCAGGCGAAGATCGTCTCGGTGACCACCGAGAAGGCGATGAGCGATCCGATTTCGAGGCCGAGCACGGTGACCAGCGGGATGAGAATGTTCTTCAGCACGTGAACGAAGAGGATGCGGCTAGGCGCCAATCCCTTCGCGCGCGCGAAGGTGATGAAGTCCATGTGCACGACCTCGCGCGTGACCGAGGCGGCGAGTCGCGTCACCAGCGCCATCGGGGCGAGCGCCAGGTTGAATGCCGGCAGCGCCAGGTGGGTGAGTCCGTCGACCGTCAGCACGCTGAGGTCAATGCCGAGTACGTGAACGGTAGCGCCGCGTCCGCCCGACGGCAGCCATCTGAGCTCGACCGCAAACACTGTGATGAGCATGATACCGACCCAGAAGGTCGGCAGGCTGAAGCCGAGGATCGAAGCGGCTGAAATCATCCGCCCCGCAAGGCTGTCCGGCTTGATGCCGGCCAGGAGTCCGAGCGGCAGCCCGATCGCAACCGCAAGCACCAGGGCCGATACCGCGAGCTCGAGCGTCGCCGGCAGCCGTTCCATGATCAGCCGCAGCGCCGGCACATTGAACACGAACGAATTGCCGAGATTGCCGCGCAGCGCGTTCGCCAGGAACACGAAGTATTGCTCCCACAGCGGCCGATCGAGGCCCAGCGCGTGGGTGGCGCGCGCGATCTCCGCCTGGTCGGCCTGTGGGTTGATCAGGATTTCGACCGGATTGCCGATCGCGAAGACGCCTACGAATACGAGCGCAGACATGACCCACACCACAGCCGCGCTTTCCAACAGCCTGCGGATGAGGAAGGCGGTCACCGAGGCGTCTCACCGAGGTGGGCCCGCCGCCCACGGAGGCCCCCCACTCAACCCTCTTGCCGCGGAGGGAAGGGAGGGGGTGCCGCCCGTTTGTTCAGCGCGGCCCGGCCGGGTGGATATCGAATGCTTGGACATACTGATCAGAATTGCCCACGAAAGTAAGATCGCTCCGCATGCCCCAAACCGTCACCTCATAGTGCAGCGGAATGATGCCCAGATCGTTGATGCCGATCTCAGTCGCCTTCTGCAGCAAGAGGCTGCGCTTGGCGTCGTCGGTTGTGGCGAGCGCCTCGGTGAGCGTGGCGTCGAGCGCACGATTCGAGTAGCGGCCGCGATTGGCTGTACCGAAACCCTTGGTTTTATCGAATGTCGCCAGCAGCGACTTCAGCGGCGACGACGGCTCGCCAGTGTCGGCACCCCAACCCAGCAACATCACGCTGAATTCGAGATTGGTGGCGCGGCTGAAATAGATCGCCTGGGGCAGCGCCACCACCTCGGTCTTGATCCCGACCCGCGACAGCATCTGGGCGACCGCCTGCTCCACCTTCTCGTCATTTACGAAGCGATCGTTGGGACCGTGCAGCGTCACGCGGAAACCGTCGCGATAGCCCGCCTCCGCGAGCAGCTTCTTTGCTCCATCCGGGTCGTAGGGCTCGGGCCGCAGGTTTGGGCTGACCGCGAAGAATCCATCCGGCAGCAGCTGCCCGGCTGGGATCGCGGCGCCTTCCATCACTCGCTCGACAATCGCCGAGCGGTTGATCGCCTTCGACATCGCCTTACGCACGCGCAAGTCTTTGAGTGGATTGCGATCGAGCGGCTTGCCCTCATTGTCGAACACGAACGGGGTCCGGTCGCGATCGGTATCGAGATGAAGGAAGATCACCCGGTTCGACGGGGTCTCGACCAAATGCACCGCGGGATCGCCCTTCAGGCGGCCGAGGTCCGGCGTGGGAACGCTCTCGATGAAATCGACGTCGTGCGCGAGCAGGGCAGCGACCCGTGCGGCGCTGTTGGAAATCGGACGGAAGGTGACTTTGGCCCAGTCCGGCTTCTGCCCCCAATAGTCGTTGTTGCGGACCAGCACCAGCCGGGTGCCCGGTACCCACTCGACAAACTTGAACGGACCGGTGCCGATTGCAGCCGGACCTTTGTTGAAGTCGTCGCTGCTTTTGCCCTCGGCTGCGCGCTTCGACTGAATCGCGATGGTCGACAGGTCCGCCGGCAACAGCGGATAGGGCGTGCCGGTGTCAATATGCAGCGTCAGTGGATCGATCACGTCGATGCGCTTGACCGCCTTGGAATAGATCGCAAACGACGCCGGGCTGTTCGGCACCTTATCGGCGCGGCCGATCGAGAAGATGATGTCATCGGGGGTGAGCGGCGTACCGTCATGAAACCGCACACCCGGCCGCAGCTTGAACTCCCAGGTTGTCTCGCTAATCGGCCTCCAGCTCAGCGCCAGCCCCGGAACCAGCCGCTGCCGGGAATCCTGATGCACCAGGCGGTCGAAAATGTGCCGCATGATCTGGTTGTTGGGATTGAACGTGTGAAAGAGCGGATCGATCGAGGTTGGCTCGGTTGCGAGCCCGATCCGCAGCTCTTGCGCATCCGCCGGTCGCGCCGCGGTCAGCAAGATCGCCAGGATGAGCCAGCCCCGGAACCATTTCATTGGAGGTCACTCCGAAGCATGCACCCGTTTTCTCCCCTGAGGGGGGACGGGGGGGGGGCGAGCGTGTCCGAGCTAAACCTGCTCAATCGCAAGTTTGATCAAATCGCCTCTGTAATGCAATCGGTGTCCGCCGGTAGCCTGCGAGTGCAGCAGTCAGTCGGTTAAGCGCTTCTTGTGGCAATTCATGCTTTGAATGGCAATCTTGAGGTCGATCGCGCCGCGTGGCATATACGCAATCCTCGGTTGTTAATTTTATCCGATTGCTGCTAGTGTCCCGATTCCGACGTTCGTATCAGTTTGCCCGCTCATGTTTACGAACTCGGAACCAAAGGGACACTAGCAAGTATCTGTTCTAGCGCGGCTTTGGTTTGACGTTCCTATAAAGACTCGCCGCAATGGTGATAGGAACGTCAAAGCCGCCGCACTAGCCTCGACTCGACGGCCTGAGGAGGGCGGATGCCGACTCTCGGGGAGTGGCTCGAGGCCACCGGTCTTGGCGGTTACACCGATGCGTTCGAGCGTCAAGGTATATCCTGCGACGATCTCGGCGGTCTGACTGAGGCGGATCTGCGCGAGCTCGGACTATCGATCGGCGATCGCAAGCGTTTCCTGCGCGCGCGCGCCGCAGCCGCGGCGCCGACGGCTGGCGAGAGCTCGCCCGAGCGACGCAACCTGACCGTCATGTTCTGCGACCTGGTCGGATCGGCGGCGCTGAGCGAGCAGCTCGAGGCCGAGGATCTGCTCGCCGTCCTGCGCCAGTATCGCGCCGTCTGTCGAAAGGCCGTGGAAAGCTACGGTGGGCTGCTCGCACGCCTGATCGGAGATGGGGTGCTCGCCTATTTCGGCTACCCGATGGCGCATGAGAACGACGCCGAGCGCGCGACCCGCGCTGCACTCCAGATCGTCGCCGATCTCGCGGCGCCCGTTGTGGGAATGCCGGTGCAGCCGCGGGTGCGCATCGGCATTGCCACCGGGTCCGTGCTGGTCGGCGATCTGTTCGGGGCGGGCGAAGATGCGCGCCACGAAATCGTCGGCACGATGCCCAATCTCGCCGCGCGCCTGCAGACATTCGCGCCCGAGAACGCAGTCGTGGTCGCGTCGACGACCTGGCGACTGGTTCGCAATCTCTTCAATGCAGAGGACATGGGGAGCCGTCAGGTGCGCGGCTTGGGCGAGCCGGTGAATGTCTGGCACGTGCTCGGAGAGCGTCGGGACACCGGCCGACCGGCGGGCGTTCGGCCGCTCTTGATCCTGACCCCAATCGTTGACCGCGAGATCGAGCTGCAAACCATTCTGGAGATTTGGTCGCGTGCCCAAGCCGGACAGGGCCGCGCGCTCCTAATCGTGGGCGAACCCGGGATCGGGAAATCGCGTCTGCTCGCGCATTTCCTCGGCAACCTCGATCCGCAGCCGGAGATCCGCCAATTCTTCTGCTCGCCCTTCCTTAGCTCGAGCCCGCTCGGTCCGGCAACGCTGTATTTCTCGCAGCGCGCGGAGATCGACCGCGATGACTTGCCCGGAACCAAGCTTGAGAAGCTGACCACGTTGGTGGAAGGCTCGGACCGCGAGCGACAGGAATCGCTGGCGAGCCTGGCCTGGCTTTTCTCGCTCCCCTATCCGCCTGCGGGCGCCGCGGAATTAAGCGCGCGCCAGCGGCGTGCGCGGGCCCTCAAGGGTCTGGCCGAGCAGTCCCTGCGGCACAACGGCAAGGAGTCATTGATCGTCGTGATCGAGGACCTGCAATGGGCGGACCCGACCACGCTCGAATATATCGAGCTTCTCCTCGATCGACTCGGCGGTCGGCCCATAATGCTGGTGTTGACGTCGCGTGAAGCGCCCGCCGCCGCGTGGCGCGACCGGTCCGAGCTGACGCATCTCGCTGTGGGGCGGCTGCCGCACGAACACTCGAACGAGATGATCCGTCAGGTGATCGGCCTCCGCGCGCTGCGGCCACCCGTGGTGCGCGAGATTTTGCAGAAAGCCGAGGGCGTCCCGCTCTTCATCGAGGAGTTGACGCAATCGGTCGTCGAATCACTTGATCTGTCGGTCACCGGCGCTTCTTCGTCGGAGCCGCCGATCCCGGCGACACTGCGCGAGTCGCTCATGGCGCGGCTCGATCATGCCGGGCCGGGCAAGGAGCTCGCGCAGATATGCGCCTGCATCGGACGTACGGCGGGTCGCGATCTGGTCGAGGCCGTCGGCGATCTCAAGTCCGCCGAGCTCGATCGGGCGCGCGACGCCCTGGAGCGCAGCGGCATTCTGATAGCGCAGAACTCCGGCAATGAGGGGGAGCAATACGTCTTCAAGCATTCGCTGATTCAAGAGACAGCATATGCGGGCCTGATCCGAGAGCGGCGCCGCCACCTCCACGCCCGTGTCGCGGTTGCGCAACTTCGCTTGACGCCTGAGGCCGTAGATTTGCACCCCGAAGTCTTCGCCCATCACCTGACCGAAGCCGGCCGCGGCGAGGATGCAATCGAGTATTGGCTGCGAGCTGGTCGCCGGGAACTCGAGCACTCGGCCAATCTCGAGGCCGCGGTTCACTTGCGGCGCGGACTGCAGATCCTCGATACGCTGCCGGAGTCCGAAAAGTGGCAGGACATGCGCGTGCAGTTTCTCACTCTGCTCGCCTCCGCTCTCATCTCCGTCATGGGGCCGGGGACCGCCGAGGTCGAGCGGCTCTACGCGGAGGCCGTAAACATCTGCCGCTCGCTGCCGGAGTCCTCCGCCCACTTTCCAGTCTATTGGGGCTGGTGGCGCGTGTCGCACGATTTCCGGGCGATGCGCCAACGGGCCGACGATCTGCTCAAGCGCGCGCAGGCGCGCGGGGACGAAGCGCTGCTCCTGCAGGCGCACCACTGCCAATGGGCGAGTCACTTCAACGCGGGCGATTTCATAGGCTCGGCGGCACATATTGAGAGTGGGCTGCGCATCTACGAATCCGGCGAATACCGGTCGCATGCCTCGCTGTACGGAAATCACGATGCCAAGGTCTGCGCCCACGGCGAACGTTCGCTGATCTACTGGCTCTCAGGAAACCTCGACCGCGCTGTCGACGAGGAGCGTCGCTCGCTCGCCTGGGCGAGGGAAACCGGCCACGCGGGCAGCCGCTCGCATTCAATGGACTTCGCCTTGATGCATCGCGTCTATCGGCGCGACACCCGGCGCGTCCTGACGCTCGCCAACGAGATCATCCGCTTCTCCGAGGATCAGGGCTTCTCCGACCCCGAGGCCAAGGGCTTCATCTTCCGCGGTTGGGCCAGGACTCTCCTCGGTGACATAGCGGGCGGGCTTGGGGAGGTCGAAGCGGGCATCATGCGCCAACGCGATATCGGAACGACGGAGGATTTTCCGATCTATCACTGCATGCTGGCGGAGGCTTGCCTGATGGCGGGCCGCGTCGATCGTGCCAGGGAGATCGTCGTGCAGGCGCGACGCGACTCGGAAACCACCGGGCTCGAAATCTGGTTGCCCGAGCTGTGGCGGTGGCTGGGCGCCATCGAGCGCCGGGCCGGTCACGACGACACTGTGGTCGAGGGCCGCTTCTTGGAGGCGCTCAATCTCGCGCGGCGCCAGAATGCGGTCATGCTCGAGCTGCGCGCCGCACTCGACCTGGCTGATTTGCGCCGGAAACAGGGTGACATGCCGGGCGCCGTCGATCTTTTGCCGCCGCTCCTCCGCACAATCTCAGGCGGCGTGGACTCGGAGGAACAGCGCCGGGCCGAGCGGCTTCTTCTGGAGCTTGGCCGTGCGGAACGGTAGCTGCATTCCGACCGGTATCGAGAGGCTCGGGAATGCGGCGAAGATATTTCGGGCGGGGACGCATCGGGTCGCCAAGCCCGAAGACACGCTCGCTCGCGTCCTGCCATTGGCAGGCCGCATGGGCGTCACCCGCGTCGGAAACCTGACCGGGCTCGACGTGCTCGGTATTCCAGTCTGGATGGCGTGCCGGCCGAACTCGCGCTCGCTCGCGGTCTTTCAAGGCAAGGGATCAACGCTCGCCGCCGCCAAGGTTTCGGCCTTCATGGAAGCCGCCGAAGCCTATCACGCCGAGACCATCGAGGCGCCGCTGCGGTTCGCGAGCCATGCGGAGATGCGGGCGCGGTTCCACGCCATCGATCCTGAGCTCCTTCCCCGGCCGCGCCACGCCACGCTCGGTGCCGAAGCCCGGTTCCTTTGGATCGAGGGGCGGGACCTCGAGTCGGATGAACCCGTGTGGGCGCCCTACGAGATTGTCAGCGCCGACTATGCATCGCCGCAACCGCCGGGGAGCGGCGTCTTCGTGGCGACGACCAATGGGCTCGGCGCCGGCAACCATCATCTCGAAGCGATCGCGCACGGTCTCTACGAGGTGATCGAACGCGATTCCATCACGCTCTGGCGCATGGGAGGACCACGGGCGCGCGACGCTCGGCGGATCGATCCGCAATCGATCGGGGCCGCCACCGTACGGGATCTGTTGGCGCGGTTCGCGGCCGCCGGCATCAGGCTTGGCCTGTGGGATGCAACCAGCGACATCGGGGTGGCGACGGTCGTGTGCCTCGCCCTCGATGACCGCGCAAGCGAAGCCGGCAGCGATCCCGAGCTCGGCTCCGGCTGTCATCCGGATCGCGAGATCGCAACACTGCGGGCGATCACCGAGGCCGCGCAGGTGCGCACAACCTTCATCGCGGGCTCGCGCGACGATTTCGATCCGGCATTGTTTGATGGGGCCCGCCGGGCGGAGCGGCTGGCCTTGGCGCGGGACTGGCACGGCGGGCGGCCCAATGCCGACTGGAACGCGGTGCCGCACTTTTCGAGCTCTGACATCGGAACCGATATTGCACACGTTATGGAGCGGCTGCGCGCGTGCCGACTCGACCGGACGATCTGGGTCGATCTCACCAAGCCCGGCCTCGACCTGCCGGTGGTGCGTGTGATCGTCCCGGGCCTCGAAGGGCCGCATCAGGCCGATGCCCAGCCGGGCCACCGGGCGCATGCGCTGCGGAGCGCAGAGGACATGCGCGCCGAGATGATCCGCGGCGGAGGTCCGCCGTGACACCCGGCGCGATCGTATTTCTGGGACCGACCATGCCGGCCGCCGAGGCAAGCCGGCTCGTCGATGCAATGATCCTGCCGCCCGCACGGCAAGGCGACGTATACCGCGCGATCAAGCTCTACAAGCCCGCGGTGGTCGGGGTCGTGGATGGCTATTTCCATCAATCGGCTTCGATCTGGCACCGCGAGATCCTGTGGGCGATGACACAAGGCATCCATGTGCTCGGCGCAGCCAGCATGGGCGCGCTGCGCGCCGCCGAGCTGCACACGTTCGGCATGCGCGGGGTCGGGCGTATCTTCGAGGCGTACCGTGACGGCCGCTTCGCTCCGTATGACGATGCATTCGAGGATGACGACGAGGTTGCGGTCACCCATGGGCCGCCCGAGACGGGCTTTGTGCTTCTCTCCGAGGCGATGGTCGACATTCGCGCGACACTGGCGCGCGCCGCCGAGGCCGGAATTATCGCGGGCGACACGCGCGACCGCTTGGTCGTGCTAGGCAAGGCGATGCCGTATCGCACGCGCAGCCTCGCGCGGATCATCGAAGAGGCCGCGGCGAGCGGGATGTCCTCGCCGGAGCTGGCCGCTCTGGCGGCCTGGTCGGCTGGCCATCCAACCTCGCTCAAGCGGACGGACGCGGCCGCCATGCTGAGCGAGATCAAATGCCTGCTCGCGGATTATCCCGGGCCGTTTGCGGCGGCCTTCCGGCTCGAGCGGGCCTCGGTCTGGATACGTTTCCTGGAGCGCGAAGGACTTGCGCGCGCCGGGTCGAGCGCCGAGCGGACTGCAATGGACGAGTTGCGCTGGCAGCCCGCCGAATGGCGGCAAGCCCTGCGTCAGGCCGTGTTGCGTCGCGCCGCCGTGGCGCAAGCCGCTGCTGGCGGCGCCGAACCCTCGCCGCGCGAGCTGCGAATGAGCCTCGACCGCCTGCGACTTGCCTTCGGCCTCATGACCCGGGAGGCGCTGGAGGCCTGGGCGACCGAGAATGGCCTCGGTGAGGAAAGTCTGGCGCGCCTGGTGCGCGAGGAAGCGCTGCTCCATCAGTTGGAAGACCAGGACGCAAACTGCTTGACGGGCGCGGCTGCCGATCACCTGCGTCTTACCGGCCGCTTCAGGAAGCTCATCGAGCGCAGCGAGGCGAAGCGGAGTTTTGCGGCCGCATCGGGGATCGTTGGTCGCCGGCCGTCGGGCGCCTCCCTGGCAAATTTGATCGACCTATTCGTATCCGAGCGGCTGGGGCAAGAGATGAATCCGCCGTCGAGCCCCGAGGCGCTTGCCGCCCGCCTCGGCGCTGCCGACATCGATGCCTTTGTCGAAAAGTTGTATGTTGAATGGATGTACAGCCAGCGGGAGGCGGCCGAGAAAGCGAAGCCGGAGCTGTGACATCGATGGTTGCAAACCACCAGCACGGCGGCACGCGCTTTCGCTTGTTCCCGAAGGCCTATCAGGGCTATCTCGAGCCCGAGACGGTCTGGCTTTCTCCGCCGCCCGGCTCGATCGGGCCGGGCCCGGTCGACAGGCGCATGCATGTCGTCGACGCGCTCGCGAAAGAGGGCCCATACGATCCACCCGTGTGGGGGCCGCCCTATCGCGGTCCGATCGGTCGTCCCGCGCTACCGTCCCGCGACGGCCATTTCGACCACATCCCGCTCGAGGATCGTACTTTTCTGTTGGCGCACACCTATGCCAGCACCCGGCGCGTTCTTGACATATGGGAGGCTTTCTTCGGACGCCGCATCGAGTGGTGGCACGTCGCCGAGTATCCGTCCATGGAGCTCATTCCTTTCGTCCACTGGAACAACGCGCAGTCGGGTAGCGGATTCATCGAAATGGGAGCCCGCCGAAACGAAGAAGGTGTGCTCAACCTGTTCTGTCTCAATTTCGAGGTGATCGCGCATGAGGTCGGACATGCGATCGCTTTTTCGACCGCTGGCGTGCCGGATCCTGAGCGCCTGACCGCGGACTATCTGGCGTTTCAAGAATCGTTCTCCGATCTCATTGCGCTGATCTCGGTGAGCTTCTTTGATTCCGTCATCAACAAGCTGCTGCGGGCCACCCATGGCAGCCTCTATGTCCTCAACCTGCTCAATAGGATCGGCGAAATATCGCAAACGCAGCAAATTCGCATTGCCGACAATGAAACGCGCCTGCGTGACCTCTCGGGTTTGCGGTTCGATCGGTTCAGCGGCGAGTGGACGGATGCGACAGGCGCGGGCCGTAACGCGCACGATCTCGCGCAGCCTTTGACCGGAGCGATTTTCGACAACCTGGTTGAGATCTTCCAGGATCATTTGGCGGAGCGGGGCGTCATTCCGCCCGGTGGGGATGCGCGCGGCTGGAGGCGGGAAGAGGCGGAAGCGGCGCTCAGATGGTTCGATCGTCGATGGGGTGCGGTCTTCGACCGCTTCGAGGGCGAGTTTCGCGCTGCAGTCATCGAGGCGCGCGACGTGGTAGGTCGCATCCTCGCGCGAATCATGGACCTGATTGATCCCAACGACCTGACCTTCGCGCGCGTGGCAAGCCTGTTTCTGGAGGCGGCTCTCGACCTCGGCCAGCAGCATCGTATCGCGGCCTTCCGGGAGAACTTCCTGGAACGGGACATCGCAGCCGAACTGCCGGTCCGGCGCCTGCGGGTCCCGATCAAGCGGGGGACGCGGCTCCCGGCGCGCCCGAGGCCTGCGTGCTTTGCCGACCAGATCGAGGCGGGGCGGCGGGCGCGGCGGCTTGCCGGCCTGCAGCAGGCGAGCCTACAGGGCGAGGTGCGGCGGGTCCGGCCTATCAATCGTTTGCTGCGTCAAACCCATCGCGATGCCGGGCATTTGACATGAAATCACATAAAATGCCTGCGTGACCTGCGGTCCGCCGGTTGTTACATTGTCGGGTTCCCGCAGGAGGGCATCATGGCTAATCCGCGACTCGGCGAAACCCTACTAGCCCCGAGATTGGTTCGTCTGTTCGGCCGTGTCTTTGGTGGCCTCAAAATCGATGCCAGCGATCTCGAACCGGAAAGGGCCGACAACAAGAACGATGGACCACCCTTCCAGAATCTGCTGACCGTCAAGCTCGCGCAGGAGCTCGATCCCAAGCTCGCTCGTATCTACGGCTTCAGCTACGAGGGGCGCTACTACAAGCTGCCGAGCCCGCAGATCTTTCTGGTGCATGGCGACGGGGAACCGGTCACTCCTGGCATCCCTGACAAGCAGCAGAATCTCGGGATCGTGGGTGTCGAGTACAAGGCGGAATATTTCGCCGAAGGCGTGTGCATGTGGGCTTATGATCAAGCCGACATGTCGCTTCGCATCGATGTCGTGGCGGGGTGGCTCGAGGATATCCTGCTGTCCCTGGTGACGGAGGGCGGCGGCGAGCTGGTGGGGCGCGGCGACTTGACCGGCCGCGGTGACCTTACGGGTCGCGGTGACCTCACGGGTCGCGGCGACTTGACCGGTCGTGGCGATCTGGTTTCGCGGGTGCCACCGCGGTTCCGTTAATAGGCGGCGTACGGCATCCGCGAGCTCCTGCTCATTCGTCCTCGGGCGGTGGTGCGACTTTCGCTAGCGCCTCTGGTGCCAATATCACGATGCCGCCGCGCTCGAGCGCCAGCCAGTTCCGTGTCTCCCACTCGCGCAATTGCTTGTTCGTGCTCTCTCTTGATGTACCGACAATCTTGGCGACATGGTCCTGCGTCAACGCAATTTTGCGGCCGCGCGGTGTGGGCCTTGAATCTTTCGCCAGCTGAAGAAGCGTCTTGGCAAGGCGGCCGGGCAAATCGAGGAACATCACGTCCTCGAGCTGCTCGGTCGTGTGCCGAAGCCGCCCGCACAACACTTCGATCACCTTGAGGGCGATGTCGGGCTGCTCGCGCAGCAGCGGCACGAAATCGCGCCGCTCGATCACCATCAGCTCGCAGTCGGTAATGGCCGTCGCGTCGGCGGTGCGAGGAAGGCCGTCGAGGAGCGCAATCTCACCAAAGATGGCCTTCTCCGAAAGCAGGTTGAAAATAGCGCTACGGCCGCCGGGCGACGGTGCGCTTATCCTGATGGTGCCGGACAAAATCGCGAACAGACACGTTCCTGCATCGCCTCTCGCGAATATAGTCGTCCCGCTTCCAATGCTTCGGCGGACCGCATGCGCGGTCAATCGCTCAAGCAAATCCGGGCGAAGCCCTCCAAAAATCGGATGATTTCGGAGGATTGCCCGCTTATCGAATTCATTGCGGACGGATTTGCCCGCTTGCAGCATGGCGCCCCGTAGCCTCTTTGCTTGCCACCCAGCAACCATAACACGGAGGTCCGTGGCTCACGAGTCAATGTTCTTGCTTCTGATCGAGCCGATTTAGGTGAATTGTAGCTGCAGATAGATTTCGGGTGTGTGAGGCGGCTCACGTTCGAAGCTGATAATCTGCCCGTTCTGATCCGTGCCAAGATGGGCAAGTGGGCGGTTGCCCGCTGATGCATCGCGGCACTCTTTGGAACGCCGCGGTCAAACGCTATGATTTGATCTGAGCGGTACCCGCGTTTCCATTAGGAGCAATTGATGGACATCCTGGTGAGCGAGGTCGGCCCGCGTGATGGCCTGCAAAGCCTCAAGCGCATCATGCCGACTGCGGACAAGCAGCGCTGGATCGCGGCGCTCGCGGCGGCCGGATTACGCGAGATCGAGGTTGGCTCGTTCGTGTCGCAGCGGGCGCTGCCGCAAATGGCGGATTGCGCCGAGGTGGTTGCGGAGGCGTTGACGATTCCCGGTCTGCGGGTCGCGGTGCTGGTGCCGAACTTGAAATACGCCGAGCTGGCCTTCCAGGCCGGTGTGCATCTCATCTCCATTCCGGTCTCGGTGAGCGAGCCGCATTCCGTCAGCAATATCCGCAAGACCCATGCCGAGATCATCGCCGATGTGCGGGCGATCGTAGCCTTGCGCAATGCCAGCTATCCGTCGATCAAGGTGGAAGCGGGGCTCTCAACCGCATTCGGCTGCACCATTCAGGGGCCGGTCAGCGAGGATGATACGCTGCGCATGGCGGTCACCATGGCGGAATGCGGGGTCGACACCGTGAATCTCGCCGACACGGTGGGCTACGCCAATCCGGTGCAGGTCAGGCGCCTTTTCACCCGGCTGCGGCAGGTGATCGGCGAGAAGAGCGGCGGCGCGCATCTGCACGACACGCGCGGCCTTGGGCTTGCCAATGTGGTGGCGGCCCTGGAGGCGGGTGTGACCACCTTCGACTCCTCGCTGGGAGGGCTTGGCGGGTGCCCCTACGCGCCCGGTGCCAGCGGCAATATTGTGACCGAGGACCTGGTGTTCCTGCTGGAGTCGACGGGGCTGGCGACCGGGGTCGACTTCATGCGTCTTCTGGAGGCGCGCGCGGTGCTCGCCGCCGCCTTGCCGGGTGAAACCTTACACGGCCACATCGCGCAGGCCGGACTGCCGAAGGGATTTGCCTTTTCGGCGGGGCGGAGGGCGGCATGACGCTGCCACTCGAAGGGATCCGTGTCGTCGAATTCTCCCACATGGTGATGGGTCCGAGCTGCGGGCTGGTGCTCGGGGATCTCGGTGCCGACGTGATCAAGATCGAGCCGGTCGGCGCGGGCGACAATACGCGCCGGCTGCCGGGCTCGGGCGCGGGCTTCTTTCACGCCTTCAATCGCAACAAGCGCAGCCTCGCGCTCGACGTCAAATCGCCCAAAGGCTTGGCCTTCGCCCGCGCGCTGATCGCGCGCGCCGACGTGTTTCTGGAAAACTTCCGGCCCGGCGCGCTCGCGGCGCTTGGGCTCGGCTACGAGGCGCTCGGCCAAGAGAATCCGCGCCTCATCTATTGCTCGCTCAAGGGCTTCCTCGGCGGACCGTATGAGAATCGTGCCGCCCTCGACGAGGTGGTGCAGATGATGGGCGGGCTCGCCTACATGACCGGACCGCCGGGTCGCCCGTTGCGCGCCGGCGCTCCGGTCAACGACATCATGGGAGGAATGTTCGCCGTCATCGGAATTCTGGCGGCGCTGGCCGAGCGCCAGCGCAGCGGCCGCGGGCAGCTCGTGCGCAGCGCGCTGTTCGAGAACAACGCATTTCTGGTCTCTCCGCACATTGCGCAATTCGCCGTGACGGGTGTCGCTGCGCCGCCGATGCCGGCGCGCATCTCGGCCTGGGGTGTCTATGACGTGTTCGACACCGGCGACGGAAAGCAGATCTTCATCGCAGTCGTCACCGATACCCAGTGGCGCGCGTTCTGCACCGGCTTTTCCCAGATGGATCTTTTGGCGGATGGCGCGCTTGCAACAAACGTCTTGCGGGTTGCGGCGCGCGATCGGCTGCTGCCGCGCCTACGCCAAATGTTCGCAACTCTTCCGCTCGCGGAAATCAGCCGGATCTGCGAAGCCTCGAATATCGGTTTTGCGCCGATAAGGCGACCCGATGAATTGCTCGACGATCCGCAGCTTGCATGCGCGGGGGCCATGATCGAGGTGAGCCTGCCGCAAGGCGGCACGACTTTGCTCCCGGCTTTGCCGATCGAGATGGACGGACGACGTCTGCCAAAGCGTCGCGACACTCCGCGCGTGGGCGAGCATAGCGGTGATATCGCGCACGAGCTCGGAATGACGCCGGCGATGATTGCGGAATTGGTCGCGGAAGGCGTTCTCGGATTGATCGCCGACGAGGCCGAGCTTCCAGCGGACGCGCGCCAGAAATCGGCTGCAGGCACATAGGCACAACTGCGTACTGTACAATTTCGGGTTGGGATTTGTCCGCACTTTTCCGAACGGTGGTGCGCGGTCGCTGAGCCGACCTTTGGAATTTGCAAACCTGGCGAAAGCTTGCCCGTATACCTTGCCGTATACTTTGACGCCTTGAAGATTCATCGCGCCGAGTTGGTGGAGACATGCCGAGCTCAAGGAGCGCGCCGGAAAATTCTTCGGCATGTTGCAAGAGCCCGCATCCCGCCTATGCTGTCGAGCTGGACCGTGGGTCAAGTGGTCCGGGTTGCGTTGAAGATTTCGCGATTCGCCTAACCGCGAAGAGAGAAAGAGGCGGAGCATAGGGTTCAAAAGAAGAGAGAGGGAGCCTTCGATCAATGGCCCAGGAATCTGCTCCCAGTGGAGAAGTGTTCATTGTGGACGACGACCCCGCGGTGCGCGAGGTCCTCTCGATGGTGTTCGCGCAAGCCGGATTCCGTCCGACCTGTTTCGCCGATGGCGCGGCTCTGCTGGCCGGGGCGCGGCTCGCAGTCCCAGCCTGCATCATCCTCGACGTCAACATTCCCGGGCGCTCCGGGCTCGACATCCTCAAGCAGCTCAATGCCGAGGACTATCCGGCGCCGATCTTCGTGATTTCGGGGGAGGGCGACATCCCGATGGCGGTCAGTGCGATCCGCAGCGGGGCGCTCGATTTCATCGAGAAGCCGTTCCGCGGCCTTGAGGTGGTCGAGCGGATCAAGGAGAGCATCGTCGCCTGGGCGCGACGCCAGCAAGAGAGTGCATCAAGCGGTGCGGCCGCCTTGGCAGTTCCCGGCCGTGAGCCGTTCACCCGCCGCGAGCGCGACGTGCTGAACCTGATCCTCGCCGGAGCCTCCAGCAAGGAAGCGGGTCGAAAAATGGGAATCAGCCCGAGGACCGTCGAATTTCACCGGGCACGGATCATGGAAAAGGTTGACGCCAAGAACACCGCCGACCTCATCCGGATCGTGATGAGCCGGCATTCTCAAGATGGTTCGGGCAATCGCGATGTTGAGCCGTCGATTTGATCCGGGTGACTGCGCGTATCATCGCCAGCGACAGCGAGTCGATCCAATGCGCGGATCGCCATTTGTCGAACAGATAGATCCGGCGACAGAGCCGCGAGCAGAAGCGACGGCCCCACAGGCTGCGTGAAACCATCCCGAACTTGCCGCCGCAACAATCGCAACGATTGGGTCTCATCGGAAGGTCCTCCGCGGTGGGCTTGCGCTTGTGCCCCGCCCGGTTGCGACCATCCAATCACGATATTCGTAATGGCCGATAAGCGTGAGCATGCGGAAAAATACCGGTGCACGGATTGGTGAACATTTCGTCAATGCCGGCGTGCAGCTTTGGCTGTGCGCAGGCAGGCCGCCGTCATTGGGTCAAAATTGCCGAGCATCGAGGAGAACGCGCTTCACCGCGCGGGCGTCCGAGCAAGCTCCAATACGCCTGGGTGATGCCGGCTTGCCTTGGCCCTTGGAGCGCAATCAGTAGGGGATCTGACGCATGCTGAGTTCCGAGTTCTTGCGTCGACAAGCCGCCCGTTGTCTTCGCATCGCCGCCGCGGTCGATGATCAGAGCGTGGTCGCAGCCCTGGTGGTGATGGCCGACGATTTCAGCATGAAAGCCGACGAGATCGATCCGCGACCCGGCCGCAGCGAAGCCCCCACCACAGATACCGCCATCGCCCCGCAAACGGGCGCATGACTGCAACCTGTCCGCCCGGCGCGCCGCCGGCGGTATGATCACACGATTTCGGCTTATCCTCCCCTCGATTTATCCGGCAGCGGAACTCCCCCGCGCCCTCCCACGTTGACGCGGAATTCTGGGGGGACTTCCGCAATGCCGAGCGCAACGGATCTTCGTCGACAGGCAGCACGCTGCTTGCGGGTGGCCGCGGCGGTGGAAAATCCATCGGTCGCGGCGACGCTGGTGGCGATGGCCGCCGATATCAGTGACAAAGCCGACGAGGTCGATCCCAGCCTGCAGGAGCTTGGCTGCCCGGCCAAGCGCGGCACGCGGGCGCGGGACGCGAATCCATAGGCGGTGCCCCGCAGTGCTCTTGCGACAGCTGTTGTGGATGGTGATCTTAGGTGCGAGCTTACCCTCGCAACATGCCCCGTTATTTCGGCGCATCCCGACACCAGCATGGCGCCTCCGCTTTCTGACATCTTGGCTGAGGCCCGGCTCGCCGGCCGCGCCCTGCTCGAGTTCGGCCAAGGCCTGTTCGAGCCGACCATCCGGCTCGGCGTCACCGGCCTGTCCCGCTCCGGCAAGACGGTGTTCATCACCGCGCTTGTGCATGGCCTGACCCAAGGCGGGCGTTTTCCGGTATTCGAGCCCCTTTCGCGCGGCCGGATCGCGCGCGCGCGCCTTGCCCCGCAGCCGGACGATGCCGTGCCGCGCTTCGACTATGAGGGCCATGTGCGGGCGCTCACGACGGAGCGGCGCTGGCCGGAATCGACCGACCGTATCAGTGAGTTGCGTCTGGTCATCGACTACCAGTCGCAGCGCGGCGCGGCACGCACGCTGACCCTCGACATCGTCGATTATCCGGGCGAATGGCTGCTCGACCTGCCGCTGCTGGCCAGGTCGTATCAGCAATGGTCGGCGGAGAGCCTTGCGCTTTCATCGCAAGCGCCGCGGGCGCAGATTGCGGCCGAGTGGCGCTCCTATGTGGAGAATTTGGATCCGCTCGCCCGGGAAGACGAGCAGGTGGCACTGCGGGCGTCGGCGCTGTTCACCGATTACCTCAAGACGTGCCGCAATGAGCACTACGCCATGAGCCTGCTTCCGCCCGGCCGTTTTCTCATGCCCGGCGACCTCGCCGGCTCGCCTGCGCTCACATTCTCGCCGCTCATCTACAAGGACGAAAGCGCGCCGCCTTCAGGCTCGCTCGCCGCCATGATGCGGCGGCGCTATGAGGCCTACAAGGACGTTGTCGTGCGTCCCTTCTTTGAAAATCACTTCGCCCGCCTGGACCGGCAGATCGTCCTGGTCGATGCGCTGGCTGCGCTCAATGCCGGTCCGGACGCGGTGCGCGATCTCGAAGGCGCGCTCGCGTCCGTGCTCGAATGCTTCCGTGTCGGCCGCAAGACCTTCGCGAGCGTGCTCTTTCGCCCGCGCGTCGACCGCATCTTGTTTGCCGCCACCAAGGCCGACCAGCTGCATCACACGAGTCACGAGCGGCTTGAGGCGATACTTGCGCGCATGATCGAGCGCGCCGCCGCACGTGCGAACACTGCCGGGGTGCCGGTGGACGTGGTTGCTCTCGCGGCCGTGCGGGCGACGCGGGAGGCCAAGGTGCGACGCGGACGCGACGAACTGCCCTGCATCATCGGCGTTCCGGCTGCCGGGGAAGTGGTGGGTGGTGAAGTGTTCGATGGCGCGACGGAAGCAGCTATGTTCCCGGGCGACCTGCCGTCGGATCCGAACCTCGTATTCGGCACGGGCTCGGCGTTCCGCGGCCTTGCCGCGGTAACCGCGCAGGAGGCGGATTTCCGCTTCCTGCGCTTGCGTCCGCCCCAGCTCGAACAGCTCGACGGCGCCGCAGCGCTACCCCATATTCGTCTGGACCGTGCGCTGCAATTTTTGCTCGGAGATCGGATGCCATGAGGCCGTGCCATGACGCCCTGCCCTAAGGCCGTGCCACGAAGCTCTCCCATGCACGAAGCTGCGCCAAGAAGAAGCTGCGCCAAGAAGAAGCTGCGCGATGAAGAAGCTGCGCCATGAATGAGCATCCCCGCCGGCCTGCCGCGTTCCGGCTCGACGATCCGCGCGTCGTAGTGACGTTGGATGAGACGACTTTCCCGCGCGCCGGCGTGCGGGTGACCATGGAGGGCGAGCCCGCGCTTCCGGTTGCCCTCGCGCCGGAGGTGCCGGCACGGCGCCGCTTGCGCTGGGGCACGCTGTTCTGGTCGGCGCTTGGCGGACTGACCGCGCTCGGTCTGGGCGCCGGCGTGGCCCGCCTCATCGCAGACATGTTCGATCGCGACCTGGCGCTCGGCTGGCTGGCTCTGGGGCTTGCCGCCGTAGCTGGGGTCGCAGCGAGCGCGATCGTGCTGCGCGAAGCACTCGGTTTGTGGCGGCTCGGTGCCATCGAGAAGCTACGGCAGCGCGGTGTCGACACGCTCGCGAGCGACGATCGCGTCGCCGGCCGGGCTGTCGCCCGCGACGTGCTGGCGCTCGCGCGCCCGATGCCGCGCCTGGCGCGCCGGCGCGCGCGCCTCGAGGAGCATCTCGGCGACATCATTGACGGCGCCGATCTCGTTCGGCTCGCCGAGCGGGAATTGTTGGAACCCCTCGACGCCGAGGCCAGACGCCTGGTCGGCGATGCCGCCAAGCGGGTTTCGCTCGTGACCGCGGTCAGCCCGCGCGCCGCAATCGACATGCTGTTCGTACTGGTGACCGCCGTCACGCTGGTGCGCAGGCTCGCCTATCTGTATGGCGGCCGGCCCGGCACGCTCGGCCTCTTCCGCCTCATGCGCGCCGTCATCGCCCATCTGGCGCTCACCGGAGGGATGGCGGCGAGCGACAGCCTGATCCAGCAGGTCCTCGGCCATGGTCTCGCCGCCAAAGTTTCGGTGCGCCTCGGAGAGGGAGTGCTCAACGGCCTGCTCACCGCGCGCGTCGGCCTTGCCGCTATCGAGGTCACGCGGCCATTGCCGTTCGCGGCGCTGCCGCCCCCTACGATCACCGACGTCGCCGGCAATCTGTTGCAGCGCCGCGGCGAGGGCAAGGCCGAGGTCGCGACCGCGGCGGATGCCTGAGCGCAAAGCCTTCGAATTTGTGTCCTCCGCAACCGGTCGCATTTGGTTGTTTTCAAGGCCGGGCGCATCTCCCTCTCCGCGCAGGCGGGGAGAGGTCACGCCACATGCGATAGCGCGGGCGGGAGAAGGGTTTCACTGGCGCCCGATGCGGCCTACACTTGGCCTGCAGGATGGGCGCCATGATCAAACGTTTCCTTGCAAGCTTGCCGCTGTTGATGGGTCTTTGGCTGGCCGGCGGCCATGGCGCCGACGCACAGAGCTACCCGACGCGTGCGGTGCGCGCGATCGTGGCCTTTGCGCCGGGGGGCGTGACCGATACCTTCACGCGTCTGGTCGCGCAGAAGCTGAGCGAGGACCTCGGCCAGCAGTTCTATGTCGACAATATCTCGGGAGCTTCCGGCAATATCGGCACTGCGCAGGCCGCGAAGGCCGCTCCCGACGGCTATACGCTCTACTTCGCCTTCTCATCCTACGCGGTCAATCCGACGCTGTTCGATCAAATCCCCTATGATCCGGCCAAGGATTTCGACCCGGTCACGCTTGCCGTCACCTCGACCACCGTGCTGACCGTCAACCCGATGGTGCCGGCACATAGCGTCAAGGAGCTGGTCGCGCTGATCAGATCGAGCCCCGGCAAGTTCAGCTATTCGACTGCAGGCGCCGGCACGCAGGCGCATCTTGCGGGTGAGCAGTTCCGCCTGCTGCTCAATCTCGATCTGGTGCATGTGCCCTATAACGGCGGCGCGCCGGCGATCATGGCCGTCGTCGGCGGCCACACGCCGATCGGCTTCTCCTCGCCGGCGGCCTCGATCGCGCAGATCCAGAAGGGCAATGTGCGGGCGCTCGCCGTCACCGGAGCCAAGCGCTCGCGCATATTCCCCGATGTTCCAACCATGGCGGAAGCCGGTTATCCGCAGATCATGGGCGACAGCTGGGTCGGTGTGCTGGTTCCCGCCGGCACGCCGAAGGACATCATCAATCTCTTGCAGCGTGAGATCGCCAAGATCATCGCGACGCCGGACATGCAGGCGCGCTTGACAGAGCTCGGCTACGACCCGGTCGGCAGCTCGCCGGAGGAATTCGGTGCCCGCATCAAGTCCGAGATCGTCTCCTGGGGGCAGGTGATCCGCGCCGCCCATATAACGGTGCAATGACCGTGGATTCGGACCCGGCGAAGCGGCCGATGCTGCCGCGCGAGCGCTGTGACTTTTCGGCCATCATCGATCGGCCGCCGCTCAAGCTTCCTGGTGGGGCGCGGCTCGCGGTCTGGACCATCGTCAATTACGAGGTCTGGGAAATCGGCCGGGCGATGCCGCGGCAGGTCCTGCCGCCGCCGATCGGGCAGGGGCTGTTGCCCGATGTTCCCAACTGGAGCTGGCACGAATACGGAATGCGGGTCGGGTGCTGGCGCTTCTTCGATCTGTTTGCCAAGCGCGGCATCCGCCCGACGCTCGCCGTCAATGCACGCGTGTGCGAGGACTATCCGCGCGTCGCCGAGGAGGCGCGACGCGCAAGCTGGGAGTTCATGGGGCACGGCTATGACCAGGTGCCGATGCACGCGCTTGCGGACCAGGCCGCCACCATCCGTCGCTGCCTGGAGATTCTCGAACGGGCATGCGGCCGCAAACCCTTGGGCTGGCTCGGACCCGGGCTTACGCAGACACTCGAGACACCCGACCTGCTTGCCGCGGCCGGCATCAAATACATCGCCGACTGGGTGCATGATGACGAGCCGGCGACGGTCCGCACCACCCACGGCGAGCTCGTGACGCTCCCTTATTCGGTCGAGCTCAACGACATACCGATGATGATCGTGCAGCATCACCAAAGCGACTACCTGTTCAAACGCGCCGTCGATCAGTTCGAACGTCTCTATGCCGAGAGTGCGTCGCGGGCCAAGATCATGGCGCTCGCGATCCACCCCTATATCAGCGGTCAGCCGCATCGAATCAAATATCTCGAAGCGATCTATGAGCATGTCGACCGCTTCGAAGGCGTCGTGCACTGGAACGGTGCGGAAATATTTGATTGGTACCTTCACGGCCGGCAACATCCGCAACGGCTTTAGCAAAACGTATCGGGCGCCAAGGCGCGCGGCGGCGAATTAAGGGGAGAAGACACATGCGCGAACACACGAAATTGCGCGAACAGATGAACCACAAGCTGAACAACGCGCTGGTCAGTAAACGTACGCTGCTTGGCGCCGCGATGACCGTTGCTGCCGGAACGTTCAGCGCCCTTGCTCAAGAGGCCGGCAGCCCAACCGCAAAAGGAAGCACCGTGACTCCAGTCTCGCCCGAAGTCGTCAAAGAGCTCGCTCCCACCGGCAAGTTGCGCGCCGCCCTCAACCTCGGCAACGGGGTGCTGGTGCAGGGGCCGGCCTCCGATCCGCGCGGCATCACGGTCGATCTCGCGCGCGAGCTTGGCCGCCGCCTCGGCGTGCCGGTAGAATTCGTAACCTTCGAAGCCGCCGGCAAGGTGTTCGAGGCGCTCAAGACCGGCGCCTGGGATGTCGCCTTTTTCGCGATCGAGCCGGCGCGCGCGGCGCAAGTCGACTTCACCGCGCCCTACGTGCTGATTGAGGGCACCTATATGGTGCTCAAGGATTCGCCCTTGAAGGTGGTGGCCGATGTCGACCGGCCCGGCGTGCGCATCGCGGTCGGGGTCGGCTCGGCCTATGACCTCTATCTCACCCGCACGCTGAAGAATGCGCAGCTGGTGCGAGCCAAGACCGGCGGCGGGCGCGCCATGATCGACCTGTTCCTGTCGGAGAAGCTCGAAGCGGCGGCCGGCGTAAAGCAGCCGCTGGTCGAATACGCCAAGACCGATCCAAATGTGCGGGTGATGGACGGGCGTTTCCAGGTGATCGAGCAGGCGATGGGGACCCCGAAAGGGAGGCCGAACGCGGCCCGCTATTTGCGCTCCTTCGTCGAGGAGATGAAGGCCTCCGGCTTTGTTGCCGATGCGCTCAAGCGCAGCAACCAGCCTGATGCCGAGGTTGCGCCGCCGTCGCCGATTTGATCGATGACGCCAGTCTTGTCCCGGGCCATAGCGCGTTGAACAGGCGCGTGAACGCGCTGACGAGCCGGGACCATTCGACACCAAGGAGAATGTTGGCTCTTGTAGGGGCGGCCGTTGTGGCCGCCCGCTGGCAGGACCCTCAGGAAAGAGGGCGGGCCGCCCTACGAGCGGGCCGCGACACCGCGGTCTTGCGACAAACATGCGCGAGCCAAGCGCATTATTTCGATACGCCGATTGCCTCGTCTCTTCCGCCGCTTATCTAAGCGGCAGGAGGATTTGTCATGAGCAAGAGATCTCTGATTGCGCTGGCGGCGGGCCTGATCGTTCTCGGCGCGGTGCCGGCCGCGCAGGCGCAATATAATTACGGATGGAAAGGCGGCTTCGTGAAGCCGTGCAGTCTGGACGGCGTCAATCCGGCCTATCACCCGGACATATTCGGCAATCCCGAGGTCGCGCGCTCCTATGGTTTCGTCCGCGGGCGTGACGGCAGGTGGCAAGTCTCGCCGGCATGCGGCGCGATGAACCGGCGGCCATATTAGTTTCGCAAGCACAGGTAGGGTGGGCTCACCGGCGCGCAACAGAAGCACCGGTGAGCGCACCGCTGATTTCACCGCAGGAGGCGCTGCGGTCGAGCTCCATCACGGCACTGATGATGCGGTCGCGCAAAGCGGCATCGAGATGAGTGGCGGTGACGCGGTTGAATTTGGCTAAGACCGCATCAGCGTCGAGGCCATGGCGCGAGAATCCGGGCGGGTCGGGAATGTCCGCCACCATGACGCTGCCGTCATCGCAAATGGCTTGCATTCGGCACGGGAAGCTACCGGGTGCGCGCGCATTGAGCTCGGCATCGACCGCGATCTCGAGCCGACCCATGATGGCACGCACGGCCTTGTCGTTCCAACGCTCGTTGTGGAATTGGGCGAGGCCGAACTCGCCGTCGTTGAGCGACACAGCAGCGAGAAAATTGAAGCTGTGGTCGGCCGCCTCGCGCGAGGTCGGATTGATGCGCCCCGGATCATCCTTCTGCCGGCGCAGAAACGGCATGTCCGCCATGGCGACGCGGATGGCTTTTAGCCGGCTCACATCGCCGCCGAGCTTGGCCTTGACCTGAGCGTGGAGCGCCAGTCCCGCGGCCACTATAGCCTGGCCGGTGGCGAGGCACGGATAGGCCTTGATGTTGGCGCGCATGATGTAGGTTTCGTTGGGCATCGCCGCGGTCAGCGCTGGGAGCGCCGCGGTGTTGGAGAGGACCGGGCGCAGCCCGAGGGGGTTCTCGATCAGATCGAGCGGGCCGGTGACGCCGTGGCGGGCGAGAAGCGTTGCCTGCATGCCATTCTGGGCGACCAGCGCGTTGGCGAACGACTTGGCGGCCGAGATGGCGCCATGGCGCACCGCCAGGGGCGTTGCGGCGCGGGCACCGCTCAGGGCGAGCGCTTGGGCGAGAGTGCCGGCATCCAGACCCATCAGGCGCCCGGCCATCGCGGGCGCCACCAGGCCGGAAATGCTGACGCCGTCCCAGCCCGAGTCGCGCTCGATCAGATCCTTGGCGCGGCCGAACAGCTCGTAGCCGAGCACGATGGCGGCAATCAGCTCGCGCCCCGATGCGCCGGACATCTCGGCGGCGGCGAGCGCGACCGGAATATTATCGCTCGGATGGCCGCCGATCTCGCCCCTGCGGTTGTTCACGTAATCGTTGAGATCGAGGATGCGGATGAGCGCGCCGTTCACGAGCACCGCGTTGGGGGCGCTGGTCTTGCCGGCGCGGCCGATCACGCTGCAAACGGGCGCACCGCCGACATCATCGAGCGTCGCCAGCACCGCGCGGGCGGATTCTTCCTCGAGCGCCGCATAACCGCAGCCGATCGTATCGAGGATGAGCAGCTTTGCCTGCTTGATCACCGCATCGGCGATGTCCTCGGCGCGCAGGCTCAGCACCCAATGGGCGAGCTGCTCGATGATGCCGGGGCCGGAGGATGCGACGTGCTTGGTCATGGTGTGTTTGTCTCGCGCATAACGACTCGGTCGTCCCTGCGAAGGCAGGGACCTATACAGCTGCGCGCCATCGAGAGTGCGCAGCGGTCTGGGTCCCGGCTCCTCGCTTCGCTACGGCCGGGACGACACCCCGGAGAGAGGTCGTCCTTGCGGGGAGATTCTTGACAAAGCTGCATACATCACTGCCTAGCCGCATTCCGCCCCGCTAGATAGCTGAACACCACGTTGCGCGTCTGCCCGGTGCAGGAGGGATAATTGTGGAAGAAGAGCCCGATCACATCGCCTGACGCATAGAGGCCCCGGATCGGCTCGTCGGCGGTGCTGATCACGCGCGCCTGCGTGTCCACCTTGATGCCGCCGAAGGTGAAGGTGACACCGGCGGTGATCGGGTAGGCCCGGAACGGCGCGCGCGTGAGCGGCTCGGCCCAATGCGACTTGCGCGGGCTGATGCCGACCGTGCATTTGCCGTCGAGCTCGCCCGGCATGAAGGCGACGTCGGTGCGGCAGGCCTTGTTGAATTCCGCAACAGTGCGCAGGAACGGCTCCGGCTCGATTCCAATCGCCTTGGCGAGCGCTTCAAGCGTCGGCGCCTCCACCATGGTGGCCGGATAATCGCGGCCGTGGCGGAACAGATCGATGCCGGTCTGGTCATAGATCTGATAGGCGACGCCACCCGGCTGCTGCAACACCGCGCGCCCGGTCTTGGCGTAGGTATAAGCGTGCTTGGCCTCGCCTTCGTCGAAGAAGCGCTGGCCGAGCGCATTCACGGTAATGCCAAACTGATAGTCGTAGCGGTTCATCGTGTTGCCGCGGCCGTCGGCGCGCACCGGCGTTTCCACGTCGGGCGCCTTGCCGTCGATCGGTGACATGTGCGCGCCCTGCCAATGGCCGGAAGGCTTGGCGCCGAGCGCGAGCAGCGCAGCGAGCACCTCGCCGGTATTGTGCCGGCTGCCGCGCACCTTCATGAGATCGGCATTGGGGCCGAGATAGCGCGCCCGCATCTCCGCATTGGCCTGAAAGCCGCCGCTGCAGACGATGATCGCCCGCGCTCCAAGATCATATTCCTCTTCCGGGGTCGAGACCCGCACGCCTTCGACCCGTCGGTCGTTGCCGTGAACGGCGCGCACACACGCGCGGTAGCGGATGTCCACGCCACGCGTAAGCGCCAGCGCTTTGAGCTGCGCCAGCATTCCGGGCCCGCCCCCGACAGGGTGAATGTGGTGGCCGCCCGGCAGATAGAGCTTGCCGTCGACCTCGGTCATCTTCTCCGGCTCCCATCTGACTCCGATGGCGCGCATCCAATGCACGGCCGCGTTGGACTGATCGACCAGGCACTCGGCCAGCACAGGATCGATGCGCCCTTGCGTCACGCGCGCGAGATCACCGAGGAAATCGTCGCGCCCGTAGGACGGGATCTGCATGCGGCGGAAGCGGCTTTCCTTCACATCGGGCAGGAATTCCCTGAGCTCCGCAGCACCCGCATGGACGAAGCGGAAGCCGGTGTGGGAGAATCGGGCATTGCCGCCGGATTGCTCTTCCGGCGCCTTCTCCAGCATGACCACCCTGTCGGCCCCTGCTTCGCGTGCCGCGATTGCGGCTTCGAGTGCGGCGCTGCCGCCCCCGATCACGGCGATGTCGCAGCTGTGGCGAGAGGTCATGGGGCGTCTCGATCGGAAGAGGGGGGCGAGGAACGCCGCACCTTACCCTCGGGGCCTTCCGCGCACCAAGCGCTAAAAAAACCGCGGCGCCCCGAACCCAGCCGAGGCGCCGCGCTGACTTTGCCGAAAGCGAGCAGGTGAAAATTCAGTGGTGATTCTTGTCCTTCTGATTGTTTTGGTTGCCGCCACCACCACCGCCACCGGGCCTGCCGCCGGGATTGCCGCCCATGATGTGCGGGGGAGGCGGCGGGGGCGGATTATTGTGCTGAACCGCGAAGTTCTGCTGCTGGATGTGCGGGGGCGGATTATTGTTGGTCGGAGTGTGAATGACGTTGTTGTTGATGTTCCGGTTGCCCTGATTCAAGTCGACGTGATGCTCCTCGGTGTGGATGTTGTGTTCTTCAGTGTGGATGTTGGTGTTGACGTTCCTGTTGCCGTTGTTGCCGCCAGGGTTGCCGGTGCTCAGCTTCTCGAAGTTGGTGTTTTTGTTCTGATTGCCGCCCGGATTGCCGGCATTATTATTCTTGTTGATGTTGGTCAGCGTGTTGCCTCTGAGCTCGGAATTGCCCCTCTGAGTGCCTTGATTGCCGCCGGGGCCGCCCAGGTTGTTCCTGTTGATGTTGGTCAGGGTATTGCCCCTGAGCTCGGGATTGCCGCCCTTCTGGCCCTGGTTGCCCAGAGGCCCCTTCAGGTTCGGGTTCAAGCTGGCATTGCTGTTGATGCCCCTGCCGAACTTCTGCTGTAGGGCCGCATTGTTGTACGGGATATTTCCGCGGTGGCTCGGATCATGCTGCCAGACGAACTTGTTACCGGGAGCGTTGGCAACAATCGTGGTGTGGTTGAAACGGTTGAAGCGCTCCACGTCGACGTCGACGTGGTGCGAGTGCCAGTCATAGGTCGCCCAGATCGCGGGGCCGACCACGAACGGCGCGCTAAACGCGATTACGCCCACGCCGATGACGAAGCCGGGCGGTGACCAGAAGAACGGCACGTAGGCCGGATAGGCCCAGGGCCCGTAGACCACGACCGGATTGTAGACCGGCACGTAGAGAACCGTCGGATCGACCGGCTCGATCGCGATATAGTTGGGCTGCGGGACGTTATCGATCACGATCGGCTCGGGCGCCGGAACGTAGGTCACGCGCTGCTGTGCATTGCTCTGCAGGTTGCCGGCCGCTTGCGCTTTCAGGCGCAAGCGCTGCACCGCGGCCGCGACATCGTCGGGCTGCGCCAGATAGGCGTCGCCGAGCTGCTGCGTCCAGTCCAGCTTGTCGTTCATCATCGCCAGAACCTGCGGAACCGCGGTCAGCGCCTTCACGCTCGGGTCCCAGTTCTCCTGTTGCATGGCGCTCTCGAGCTGCGCGCCCTTGACACCCGGATTGGCCTGGCACCAGCGCGCCGCCATCACGTCCTCCAGCGGATAGGTGCTGGCGGTGAGGATCTGCCCGAGCAGATTGTCCGGATAGAGCGCAATCGGTGCCACCAGCTGATCCAGCTGCTCGGCGGTGAGCAGCTGCGCGGCAGCCGGTTGGGTCGACTGGTCCTGCGCCAACGCCGGTGGGGTGATGGCGGTGGTGCCGAGCAGGACGAGGGCGGTTGCAAACGCCGCCAGCATGCGCGGCGCTCTGCCGGAAGGCGAAGGGTTTGTGGTGCGGTCTGACATGATACGTGTTCTCCTCGAGAAGCTTGATTGTGGTTAGGGCCGAAAGAGGGGACCAGGTTCCTGGTCACTTCGGGTTGTTTGATTCGGGAAGGTGAAATCGATAACGCATCATCTCCGAGATGCATGGCCAAAATGCGTCGGATTCGCGTGTGCGTTGCAAATTTGTCGGCTTCCGCAGCAGAAACTTCAAAGCAGCCGCACTGCCGCCGCTGTTCATCTGCGGTTCATGTGATAGCCCCGCTTCGGACTTATTTGTTGACGAAGTCCTCGTAGCTGAGCTTTGCCCGCGGGTAGGTCAGCGCGCTTTGCGTCATCCCGAAGGCGACGCACATTTCGGCAAAGCGGATGCCGATCGCTTTGGTGTTGAGCACCTGCGCGCCGGTGGCCTTGGCGAGATCGTCGGGATTGACCACGTAGGGGATCAGCGCCCCGCCGAGCGGCAGGATGATCTCGGCCCGCGTCTCCTCGATCAGCGCGCGGATGAGCTTGGTGGTGATGTCAAATATCTCCTGCTTGCGCTGCGCAATGTCCTTGCCATAGACGCCGAGCGGGCGGATGTCGCTGACGAAGCGGTCAAGGCCATAAGAGCGCAGAATGCGCCAGGTATAGGGCACGTGACCGGCCAGCGGCACCGTGATCCCGACCCGGTCCGCCAGCGTCAGCGCCGCGTGCATAGAGGTGCGCAACAGGCCGATGACCGGGATATCGACCGCGAGCCGCCCGCCGTCCACGCCCGGATCGAAGGTGTTGGAGGAGATCACCGCGTCGTAGCCGTTCTGCGCCGCCCAGAAGATCTTGCGGACGATCGCCGGCGTTTCCATCATGTGATGCAAGCCGTTGAGCACGCTCTGAGCCCCGATCGTGTCATAGAGCTGCGAGCCCTCGTACTCGTCGGGAAATACGATCTCCACCTTGGTGCCCGGGGAGGCATAGGAGGTGAGCTGGGCCTCGATCTTGGCCGCCTCATAGGCGGCCGATTTGCGTGGCGCCTGGTTGAGAAACATGATGCGCATTCGCGGCTATCCTTGATTTATTTAGACCGGTGCCTCGCATAGCCCGGAGCGGAGGGCGCGTAAACGCCGCTGTTGTGTAGCCCGGATGGAGCGAAAGCGAAATCCGGGTTCCTGTTCCCGCATTCCGCTGACGCTTCATGCGGGCTACGGAAACCTCACCTCACCGGAACAGTTCCTCGTAAACCTTGGCCCAGTGCGGGCCGTCGGCGTCAATCTCCTCGGGTGTCAGCATCAGCGCCTTGTAGCCGCCCGTATCGGGCTTGAGCTCGGGGCTTTTGGCCGGCACGTCGGGACGCATCGGGACGTAGTCGACATCCCGGAACACCTCTTGGCCGGCGCGTGAGATCATGAAGTCGAGGAACAGCTTCGCCGCATTGGGGTGGGATGCCCCGCGGCTCATTCCGGCGATCTGGGTCGTCATGGTCACCGGATCGAGCGGAACGAAACGCACCGGCGCCCCGAGCGCGGCGCTGATCGCCGCATGTGAAGAATTCATATCGAGCCCGATCGGATATTCGCCGGCGATGACGCGGTCGAGCACGGCGCGGGCGGCAACCGCCAGCGGCACGATGTTCTGCTTGGCGAGCGCGCGCAGATAGCGCATGCCTTCGTCTTCGCCCATCGACTTGAGCACCACGCCGATGAAGCCGTAGCCGCCGGCGATGGAATCGGGATGCCAGGCCATCTGGCCCTTCCAGCGCGGATCGAGCAAATCCTTGTGGGTGTGCGGCACCCGATCGGCGGGAACCAGCTGCGTGTTGTAGGCGAGCGAGCGCGTGGAAAGGTTGGTGGCGACCCAATAGCCCCTGGGATCGGCGAGCTCTGGGGGAAGCCCGCGCGCGCTCGGCAATTCGAAAGGCGCTGCCAAGTTGTTCTGCAATAACGGCGCGAGCTCGTCGGCGACGTGCCAGACATCGGCCTGCACGCGGCCGGCGCGGCCCTCGTTGATGAGCCGCACCACCAGCTGAGCGCTGTCGGCGCGCACAATCTTGACGTCGACACCGGGCACATGGGCACGGAACGCCTTGATCATCGGCCGCACCGCCTGATCGACGATGAGTGTCGTGTAGAGAACGACCTCGCCCTCCTTTTGTGCGGCTGCGACGAGCTTCGGGTCCGCCTGATAGGCCTCCTCCGCATGCGCGGACCCAAACAGAATGAGGCAAGCAAAGAAGGCAGCGAGTAGAGGGCGGAACACTCCAAGTCCTTGTCCCGGCCCATAGCGCGTCGAAGACGCTCGTAAACGCGCTGGTGAGCCGGGACCGTTCCAAGCTTGGCGTTCGTATCGGTCCGAGCTTTCGTAGCTCGTAACGGTCCCGGGTCTGCAGCGCACCGCGGCTTGAGTGGATCGCCGAAGGCAACGCGCACGGCCGCGCTGCACTGCGCCCGGGACAAGTCGGATTGTCATGGCACCTCGTATACCAGGACCTCGGAGTCCTCGGTGATGACATCCCGGCTCGGCGGCACCGCGACATTGCGCTTGGGCACGCCGACATAGAAGCGCTTGAGCTCCGGCACGAACAGCGAAGTCTTGGCATCCGCCCCCGTGATCAGCTTGCCCAGGTGCTCGTAATGATCGGCATCGACCTGCTTGAATATGTCGGCATGGCCGGTGGTGCCGGTGAAATAGACGCGCTGGCTTGCCGGGTCGTACTGGATCTCGTCGGCACCGCCCTCGGCATCGAGCGCCGCCACCACCTTGCCGGTGTCGGTATCCATCACCACCATCTTGCCGGGCTTGAAGATGTGGCCGGGCTTGACACGCGCGCCCACGAACAGGCGGTGATGGGCGGTGTCGATCGCGACCGTGTGCGGCTGCGTGCCGCCGGTGATGTCCCAGTTGTCGACGATCTTGCGCGTGTCGCGATCGATCACCTGCACCTTGGCGGTATCGCCGAGGATCACGAACATGCGCCGCGTTGCGGCGTCGAAAGCAATGCCGGAAGGATCGGTGCCGTCGAGCTTGATGCTGCCCACCCGCGTGCCGGATTTGGTGTCAACGATCTCGACCGATCCTTTTTCGGTTGCGGTCGCGGAATTCGCGTCCGCCGTGATGGTCACATAGAACAGGCCGCTGGCCGGATCGTAGGCGCCGTTGTCCGGGATCAGCTTGGCGCTCTTGTCGAGATTGAACGAGATGTTCTTGATGAGCTGATAGGTCGCGGCATCGAACGCCTTGACCGATTCTCCGTCATCCACCCAGATCTGGTTCACATCCGGCAGATAGATCGTCTTGCGGGGATTGCCGTCAAATCCGGTGATGGAATGGATCACCTTGCCGGCGCGCAGGTCGATCACCTCCATGGCGCGTTGCTGCTCGGCCGGGACGAACAGGCGCTGACCTTTTACGTCCACCGCCATGTGGTCCATCCAGCCTTCGACATCGGTCAGCGGGATGTAGCCGATGAGCTTTGGCAGCGGCTCGCTCTGCGCGCAGGCCGGGGCAACGAGTGCCGTGAACGTGGTGAGGAATGTGGTGAGGGCAACCGCCAGGCCGGTCCGCATCGAGCTCTCTCCTTGCTTTTGCCTTTCGCTCCCGAAGGCGCGGGGCTTGCGGCCCGCGCTTTTGGCAAATGATCGCCCACAAAGAGAAGGCTGTCGAGCCCGGTTCCCGAGACGAACGAGATGGTCGCGCGCTCAGCGCCGATCGTCAGTGCGGCGTCTATCCGCGGGCAAAGCAAGGCCGGCAGCGGAGGCTTAACGGCTGCCCTTGAGATCCTGATAGAGCTCGGTGACGAAGCGGTCGGCGCTGCTGGCGGAGCCGGCCGCCGGCAGGAGCCCGCCTTGGACGGTGGCGTCGTAAGGGGCGGTGACGCGCGCGGCCAGCACGTCCTGCAGGCTCTTTCCCTGCGCGATGAGCTCGCGCACCCTGCCGGCCACGGCGGAAACCATGTCGCGATAGGGCACGAGGTCCGCCCGCTTGACGAGCGTGCCGTGCCCCGGGATGAGGCGCGTGTCGGGACCGGCGACCTTCATGGTCAGGTCGAGCGCCTCCAACATGCCTTTAAGCGATCCGCCATTGTTGAGATCGATGAACGGGTAGCCGAAGTTGCGGTAGTAGTCGCCGATCATGATCGCATTGGCATTCTCGAAACGGATCATGGTGTCGCCGCCGGTGTGGGCGGCACGTACCGGAATGAGATCGACGATCTCGCGGTTGAGGTGCAGCTTGATCGGCTCCCCCATCCCGTAGGTGACGACCGGCAGTCCAGCCGGATCGCTCGCTGTGCTTGCTGCCGCGCGCACCATGCCCTGCCGCAGCTCCTCGCGCGCGAAGATGACGGCGCCCATCTTGGCGAAGGCCGCGTTCCCGCCCGTATGGTCGCGGTGGATGTGGGTGTTGACCAGGAAACGGATGGGAGCTGCGCTGATGCGCCGGACCGCGGCCAGCACCTTGTCACCGAGCTGTCCGTATTGGGCATCGACCATCAATATGCCGTCTCCTCCGGCCAGCACGCCAATGCGGCCGCCGGCGGCATCTTCGTGTGCCGGATCGAGCCCGGATGAGCCGGACAGGATGTAGAGGTCCGGCGCGACCTGCTCGGTGAGGATCTCTATCTTGTTGTAGTCGAGGTTCTGCGCGCGGGCGCTCGTCACGAAAGAAGCCGCCATTGCGAGGATCGACATGAGCCAAGCGGTTCGCATCGTACTTTCCTCCCGGATCCTTTCCGCACATCTTCGCCCATTTCCTCCATTCGGCAAGACGGCCGAATCCTGAATTACGGGCGTGGCGAAAGGTCGGCTCCTGGCGTAGGCTCACCCGCCTGGGAGCCAATCCCGCCAACATTTCGAGGGAGGAAATCATGCTCCGATCCTGCATAACGGCCGCGACCGCAGTGACGCTCGCGCTCGGCGCTTCGAACGCCGGCGCAGCTGATCCGCTGCCGACCGACAGCCACAAGGTGCTGACCGCGGCGCTCGCGGTGGAAGCCGCGCAGGCGGCGATAGATCACTGCAAGGCGCAAGGTTACAACGTGACGGTCACGGTCGCCGACCGCAACGGAACTCCGAAGGTGGTGATCGTCCGCGATGGACCGCAAGGCGTCGGCACGGAATCAACGCGCCGCAAGGCCTACACGGCGGCGATGCTGCGGGTTTCGACCGGTGACTACACCAAGCGCATCGCCAATCCGGGCGCGTTCAATCCCGGTGTCTATGATCCGGAACTCGCGACCGGTGCCGGCGGCGTGCCGATCAAGGCCGGCGAGGACACGATCGGCGGGATCGCCGCCGCCGGCGCGCCGGGCGGTGATAAGGATGAAGCCTGCGCCCAAGCCGGCGTCGACAAGATCAAGGACCGGTTGAATTAGGATTCATCGGGATGTCGTCCCTGCGAACGCAGGGACCCATACACCTACGCGCAATGGATATGGCGCGGCATAAGCTACGCGCCATCGAAACGGCGCAGCAGCATGGGCCCCGGGTCAAGCCCGGGGCGACACGCTTGAGGTTCTCAAAAGTCCGGCTTGTCGGCTTCCGGAATCGGAAACAGGTTCTGGTGGAAGTAATCGAAATTGTTTTCGGCGCAGGCGGTCTCGAGAAGCTGGTTGGGCACCTTGCGCCACGACTGACGCAGGTTCAGCGGCTCGTTGAATGTATCCGGGTCGTCGACCGTCACCGCGACATTGAGCATCTTGCCGTCCGCTGACGGCGTGTAGCGCTCCACTACGTGCTCCTTCAAGCTGTGCGGAGTGCGGAAATTATCGATGTAGCTGTTCTTGGTGGAAAGGCCGATGGTGTCGACCACCAGCGTATCGCCGTTCTCGTAATGGCCGATCGACTCGCCGAACCATGACGGCTTGACGTTGTCGGAATGCTTGTCGGTGAGATAGATGCGGCGCACCAGGTGATCGCGTTGCCAGATCATCCACACCTCCTTCGGGGTTTGAATGAAATAGAACGGCTCGGCCGGATAGAGCAGCTGCCCGGGCACGCCGCCCGGATAGCAGCGCCCTTGCGCGGTGAACGGGACCGGCAGCTTGCCGCTGATCGTCTCCTCGTTCGAGGCCTGCATCGATGCCGCCGCCCAGGGCTTGAGAACCGGATCGCGAAAGTTGCCGAGCCGCACCGTCACCTGGCCGGGGCCATCGAGATTGCCGTGAAACGGGTAGGCCGGGTCCTGCTTCATCGGACCGTGGCCCGGGGTGCCCGGCGGCGGATCGTGCCAGTCAGCGCCGATCGCGAGCCAGGCGAACTGGGCCGAGCCCAAAGCGGGAATTTTTGCCGGCGTCTGCGCCGCGGCGCTCGTGATGATTGCGCCGGCGCAAAGCAAAGCTGGAACTGTCAGTATGTTGCGCATTGTGATCGCCATTTGTTTGTTTGATGCTTCTTGTCATCACATAGCACGCGGTCGCCCCTGCGAAAGCAGGGGCCCATACGCCTACGCGCTATCGAGAGGTCGCAGCGGTATAGGTCCCTGCTTTCGCAGGGACGACCGTGGTAGGCCTTACGGCCGGTGCACGCCCGGGATGCCCGATATGTCGCGATGCGGCTCGCCGCACACATAATCTTCGATGCGCAGCTCGTTGTGCAGGTTGTAGACGAAGCGCGCCTGCCAATCGCGCGAATAGTAGTCAGGATCGTGGATGGTGATCACGTCCTCAAGCTGCGTCGGGCTCGTCCGGCGGATCCGCTCAACGGTGTGGAGCTCGTCCGTATGCGGCGCGCCGGTCGCGTCCAGGAAGGTGTTTTCCTTGAAGCCCGCCGATTCCACCACCAGCGTGTCGCCCTCGAATTTGCCGACCGAATGGCCGTTGAAGAACGGCAGGATCAGGAGGTCCTCGTCGCTCGGCAGCGGCTTGTCCAGGGCGATGGTACGCACCTGATGGCTGAGCTCGTAGATGATGGTGACCTGTCCGGGCGGCGCCTGGATGATCTCGAACGGATAGGGATTGGCGAGCACCCGCGGCAGCCCGTCGGGTACGCAGAATTTACGCGCATTGTCGACGATCGAGCCGTCCTTGAGGCCGGCCATGTTCTTCTCGTAGGCGGCCTTGCCGGCGGCGGTCAGTGGCAGCTCGCCGCCGTCGACGAGCTGGATCTTGGCGTTGTATTGGGTAATCCAGTAGATGCCGGAAATGTCCGGTGCATCCGCCCCGTATGCGATTCCGGAAAGGGAAAGCGCGAACAGCGCGCCCAAGCTCGCGCGCCCAAACAGGCGATGATCAAGCATTCATTCCTCCCATAGCGCCAGGTTTTGCCATCTTATTTTTTGTTATCGCCCCGACCGCGTTTGCAAAGCCGAAGCCGGCCCTCGCCTCGGGTGCGATTTAGTAGAGGCTAGCAGGGCGAGCGCGGAAAAAAAAGCGTACGCATGAGAAGATGTTTTTTGGGCTTTTTGTCCACTCGCGGCGGTGCAACCGCCTTTACTCCCGCAGCGAGCTATGAAAAAATGCACGATGAGCCCGTTCTTAGAAGAGAACAGGCGACAAATAATTCGGTCAAAGAACCGAAAGCCGCTGGAGACGCCCATGCACCTCAATATGAAATCGCTGAGCCTTGCGGGCATCGCAGTTTCATTGTTCGCGAGCCCGGTTCTTGCCCATCATTCGTTCGCGATGTTCGATGCCGAGAAGAAGGTGACGCTGGAAGGCATCGTCAAAGAGTTCCAATGGACCAACCCGCATGCCTGGATCATGGTCACGGTCGCCGATTCAAATGGAGTGGCGCAGCCGTGGGCCATCGAGATGAACGGCCCGAGCGGCTTGGTTCGACAGGGCTGGAGACCGAAGACGTTGACGCCCGGAATGCCGATCACGCTGACGATTCATCCGCTCAAGGACGGTACGCACGGCGGCCAGTTCCTGGCGGTGAAGCTGCCGGACGGCACTGAGCTCGGCAATCCCAATCGTGAGCCGGTCAACGACGGTCCCGGCGGCGCCCCGAAGCCGGCCGAGACGCAGTAAGCGCGGCTTGTCCAGGTAGAGTGATGCCTGCGCATCGCCCGTCGAAAGACGGGCGAAACGGCGTTGTCGCGCGGGCATCCACGTTTTCTTTTGGCCAAGCAAATCTTGAATGCCCGGCATAAAGCCGGGCCTGATTCTACCGCTCCGCCGCCTTGGCTTCGCCGGTCACCTCGAACGCGTAGTGAAAGGCCGGCAAATCCTCGCCGGGATGATCCTGCGCATAGGTGAGCTGCGGGATGCGGAAATTGTTCGGCCGCGTCTCTGTACCCTTGTAGATGCCCGGATAAAGATCGATGAAGTGCCAGCCAGGCTCTCCGGTCGCCTTCATGATCAGCTCGACATCGCCCTGGCTGTTGAACGCGCAGGCGTAGCCGATGTAATCGTTGTCGTAGACCACGTGATAGATGTTGGCGGTCTCGGTCCAGCCCACACCTTTGAGATGGATGCGGAACGTGGTGTTCGCGGGTCCGTGCCCGACATCGATCGGCAGTGCGGTCGTCTTTATCCAATAGCTCCCGGTTTGCTTGACACCGCCGCCCATATCCACCCATAGACCGTGCACGCCGCCGAGATCGTCCGGGACTTTGAAGGAGAATTCGGCCCGGCCGGAAGCATCGGCCTTGGCCTCCGCGACCACGTGCGAGCCTTCCTCCCAGCCGGCGCCGGTCATTCGATTGCCGACCACGTGGGTCCAGTTGAGCGCGTAGGTCTTGCCCGGCGTAAATCCCTCGCCGCGCACCGTGACGGGCTCGTTGATCCCGGAAAAAGCCGGCGTTGCGACGAGCGCGCCTGAAGCCGGCAACCTGCGCACCATTTGCTGCGCCTGCGTCTCGGGGGCGGGCGGCAGCACGGCGGCGCCTTCCGTCACCCGGAACGGAATCGCCCAGCGCGGCCGGTCCGGCTCCGGATTCTGTTGCATGTTGCGGTACGGGAAGGTGAGCTCGCCGTGCAGCACTTCAAGCACGTGGACGCCCGGGCGCCCGGTCGCCGGAATCGTGAAGGTCGCGGAGCCTGCGGTCGTCACCGCCGACATCCAGCCGGTGAAATGGTTGTCGTAGAGCAGGTCCCACGAGTTGAACAACGAGCGCCAGCCGATGCCCTTCACCTCGACCGTGATCGGGGTGCCGACCGGCCCACTCTCAGGCGAGATCTTCACCGTCATGTCGAGGGAGAAGCCGACCTGCGTGAACATGCGATCAGGCTGCTGCAGCACGATATCATGCCCGAAGCCGAAATCCTCCGGCGCGACGAAGCTTGCGGTCAGGCGCCCCGCCGCATCGGATTTGACCTTGGCGATCTGATAGGCGACCGGCGCGTAGTCGCGCCCGTGATACTCCGCGTCGGCGACCTTCCAGCTGCCCTTCACGGTGCGCCAGATGAGCTGGAATTCCTGGTTGGGCGGCAGCTTCTCGGCGGTGACGGTGAGGGGTGTGCCGGCGGGACCGCTATCCGGCGTGACATTCAAGCTGCCGATGAAGCCGTCCTGTGGCTCGGCGATCGGCACTTCGGGACCGAGCGCGGACGCAAGCGGAGCGGCGGACGCGGCTCCGGCAAGCCACACCAGCGCAAACGCGGTTAGCCCGGCCCGGCGGCCGGTGCTGATCAACATGCCAGCCTCCATTGCGATTCTTATTGCTGCGTGGCAGCCTGCTTCATTGCTGGCTCGCCGGCGATGACCATGAGCTGGGTCGTCGCGCGATTGAACGGCTCCCAGGTTACCGTCGAGTCGTCCATCATCGTGGCGATCACCTTGTAACCGAGCGAGCCGGTTGGGAAGTCCGCCGGGATCTCCCAGTGCAGCGACCAGAAGTGGTCGGTCGGCGGGGTGCCGTGGCCGCCGAAATGCGCCGGAAGCGTCAGACCATTGCCAAGGCGCACCACCACGCTTTTGAGCACCGTGTTGTCGGCGACAGCGCCGCTCGGCTGCAGCACACGAATGCGCCAAGCGACCGCTTCCTTGCGCTTGAACTGGTTCGCCAGCACGCAGAAGGGACCTACCTGGTCGGGCAGCGCGTGGCGGACGATGTCGCCTTCAAAGAAGAGCTTCGCCTGCTGCGCGTTTGCTCCACTTGCCATGCCGAAAGTGGCAAAGCCGAGAGCGGACAAAACGATCGCTGAGAATGCGGGGGATTTCATGAAGACGCCCTTTCCTCCCGGGGCGCGGCGGCCGTCTTTAGGGCCGCCTGCACCAATGCTTCACGCTGCGTAGGATGCTCCTTTCCACGCGGTTCGACAAGACGGGACGAGAGCAGACGGGACGAGAGCAGACGGGACGAGAGCGATCCGTCCGGCCGCGCCCATCGCTATTTGCAGGCCGGATAGCCGAACCGGCTTATGATGTCCTTCCCGGAGATCGCATGTAGCTCGAACGTGTCCATGTAGTGATTGGCGGTGACATATTGGCGTAAGGCTGGATTGTAGGCGCTGAGCATATGCTCGGTCGAAGCCGGGTTCGGACGATTGTTCTTTGGGTCGCCGCCGGAGTGAAACAGGAGCGTGGCATCCGGCGTGACGCACACGTTGCGGATCGACAGGAAGATCGTGCAGGCGGACTGGCAGTGGCTGTCGATGCGGAAGCGCTCGCCCGAGGCATTGTACTGCGCCACCACCGCATCGAAGCGGGGCATTTGACCCGGCTTTGCGCCCATGCCCATACCCAACGCCGAGACGGAACCATCGGCGTGCGCCGGTGCGGTAAGTGCTGAAAGGACGGAGAGAAACGCCAGCGCGCCCAAGGCGCGGACCTGTAAGTTGCTCATGAAAGCCTCCCGGTTTGTTGCTGTCGTTGCGCTTTGTCCACCCGATTGTCGGCGGGCGCGTTGTCGGCCGATTTGGTGACATTGACAAGACGCATTGACAAGACGCATCGCGTCCGCGCGCCGACCATGGCATAATGAAGAAAAACGGGCGCAAGGCCCGCCGCTCAGGGAGGATAGAGCGTGCTTGAGAAAAAGTCGCTTGCCGCCGCGGCGCTGGCGGCGGCTCTGTGCGGGTCAGCCGTGGGGGCGGCCGCGCAGTCGCTGGATGGAACGAAGTATCCGGATTGGTCCGGCCAGTGGCGCCGGCCCGGGAGCGGGCCCAATCGCTATGATCCGACCAAGCCGCCGGGCCTCCCTCAGCAAGCACCGCTGACACCGGAGTTCCAGGCGATCTTCGAGGCCGGCCTCGCGGATCAGAAGGAAGGCGGCTCGGGCACCAACATGACCTCGTCTTGCTTGCCGAGCGGCGAGCCACGCGACATGTCCGGCAATCAGGGACTTGAGTTCGTCATCACCCCGAAGATCACCTACGTGCTGTTCGACAACGCCATGCCGCGCCGCATCTATACCGACGGACGCGATTGGCCGGAGAATGAGGAGCCCTCGTTTGCCGGCTATTCGATCGGCCGCTGGAGCGGGGAGGGTGCCGACGGCCGCTATACGTTGCTTGAAGTCGAGACTCGCAACTTCACCGGGCCGCGTACTTTCGATAACGCCGGGATTCCGCTCGCGCCGGACAATCAAACGATCCTCAAGGAACGCATCTGGCGCGATCCGACCAATGCCCGCCTCATGTACAACGAGATGACGACCTTCGACCATGCGCTCACCCGTCCCTGGACGGTGCAAAAGACCTATCGGTTGGAGAAGACCGCGATCTGGCTCGACAATATCTGCACCGTCGGCAACCAGCATGTGCAGATCGGCAAGGATGGCTATTACCTGAGCGCCGACGGCTATCTGATGCCGCTGAAGAAGGGCCAGCCGCCGCCCGACCTGCGTTATTTCAAGTAAGGCAACAAACATTCAGGGAGGAGAGCCCGATGCCGGAGCTTGGACGGCGGGATTTCGTCAGGGGCGCTGGCCTGGGGGCGCTTCTCTTCACGGTCGCAGGACGCGAGGTCTGGCTCACGCCGCGGCAGGCCCGCGCCGAGGGCGTGCCGTTCCAGGTGCTCAAGCCGCACGAAGTCGAGACGCTCGAAGCGGTCGGCGAGACGCTGGCGATCGGGGCGCGCGCGGACGGCGTCGCCCATTTCGTGGATCAGCAACTGACGCAGCCGCCGGCGCATGCGCTGTTGAGCCTGCGGGTCACGGAAGTGCGCCCGCCTTATGCAGATTTCTACCGCGCGGCGCTCGCCGGCATCGATGGTGCGAGCCAAGCGCAGCACCAGCGCGGCTATGCGGCGCTTGATGCCGCGGCGCAGCGGGCGTTCGTCGATGCGCTGCGCCAAGGCAAGCTCGAAAGCTGGAAAGGGCCGGCGCAGGGCTTCGTCTACGCGATGCTGCGCAACGATGCGGTCGACGTGGTCTACGGCACCGTCGAAGGCTTTGCGCGCATCAATGTTCCGTACATGCCGCATATCCTGCCGCAGAGGAGCTGGTGACATGGCGCTCGAGAAAGTCGATGCGGCGATCGTCGGCGCCGGTGCCGCGGGTGCCGTGTTTGCGGCCGTGCTCACGCGCGCCGGCAAGAAAGTCGTCTTGTTCGAGCGCGGACCCGATTGGCAGCTTTCCGATCTCATCAGCTCCGATATCTGGGGGAGGCGGCTCAAGGGCGCTGGCGCACCGATCATCTACGAGGGGCGCGATGCAGTCGGCCGCACTTCCGATCACGGCTGGGGCACCGGCGGCGCGGCGCTGCACTATTCCGCCAATTTTCCCCGCCTGTTGCCGGCCGACTTCAAAGTGAAAAGCGAGCACGGCCGCGGGCTCGACTGGCCGATCTCATACACGGATATCGCGCCCTACTACGACCGCATTGCCCGCGAGATCGGCGTCTCCGGGGATGCCAAGGCCGAGGAGCGCTGGCGCCCGGCGGGCGAGCCTTATCCGATGCCGCCGATCAAGACGTTTCGCCATGGCGAGGTCTGGGTGCCGGGCTTCAATTCGGTCGGCATCACGGTCGCGCCCGGAGCCGTCGGGGTGAACAGCATCGAGTACAAAGGCCGCGCCGCCTGCATCAACGACGGCTGGTGCGGAGCCGGCTGCCCGACCGGCGCGCTCGCCAATCCGCAGGCGACCTTCCTCGGCGAGGCAAGAGCTAAGGGCGCGGAGGTGCGCGCGATGTGCACGGTCACGCGCGTCCTCACCAATCCGGCGGGCACGCGCGTCACCGGCATTGAATACTACGATGCCAATGGCGAGCGGCAGGTGCAGGAGGCAAGCGTCGTGGTGCTTGCCGCTTACGCATCGCAGAACCCGCGCATCCTGTTCAACTCGGCGACCGACAAGCACCCGAACGGGCTCGCCAATGCGAGCGGGCTTCTTGGCAAATACGCCATGGCGCATGCGGGGGGCCAAGTCTCCGCCGTGTTCGGCGAGGACCTGGAGAACCATATGGGCTCGAACGGCTATCAGTTCGTGTCCTACGACCGCCATCCCAAGACCACGCGCAAGGATGCCTTCGGGTCTACTTTCTGGAATACCGGCGCCGCGCAGAAGCCCAACGATGCCCGCGGCATCGCCAATGTGCGGCCGGATCTGTTCGGCGCCGATCTCGACGAGTTCCTTAAAGGCAAGGCGCGACGGCTGTCCCGCATCACCGCCATCTGCGAGGAGATGCCGGTTATCGAGAACCATTTCGAGCTGGCGTCGGAGAAGGACGAGTTCGGCTTTCCGCTCATCAAGATCGTGCACACATTCACTCCCGATACGCTTGGCCTCTGGAAAGCCGCGATCGAGGAGGGCGTTGCCATCGCCAAAGGCGCGGGTGCGCAGGAGATCTATCCGGCGCGCGGGATCGGGCCGCAGCATCTGCTCGGCGGCACCGTTATGGGGACGAGCGCAGCGGACTCGGTCGTCAACAGCTACGGACAGACGCACGAGCTTGCCAATCTCTACATCGCCGGCTGCGGCATTTTCCCGACTGAGAGCGCGTGCAATCCGACCTTCACGCTCAACGCCCTGTCGCTGCGCGGGGCCGAGCAGCTCGCGGCGAACTGGGGCGGCATCGCCGGGTGACGACGGAGCCGCAACCTGCGTCGCCCCGGGCTTGACCCGGGGCCCATACCGCTACGCTTTCTCGTGAGTGCGTAGGAGTATGGGTTCCTGCGTTCGCAGGAACGACGCTTGTGGAGGTGTTTGCCCGGCCCGCACGCTTGGTCGCCCCGGGCTTGATCCGGGGCCCATACCGCTACGCTTTCTCGTGAGTGCGCAGGAGTATGGGTCCCTGCGTTCGCAGGGACGACGGTCTAAGCCGCCCGCCGGTCGCTCTTCATTAACGCCAAAATCTTTTGCAGTCGCGCAATCACCTTTACGGTGTCCAGGAGCGCCGGTGTTGGAAGAGGAAAGAGAGCCCAGCCGCAAAAGCGTTTCCCGGTTACGCCGCCGTCTCTACTTCGCGCTCCACCTTGCGGCCAACATCGCGCATGGCGGTGGCAAGGTCGTATTGAGCCTGCAGGTTGACCCAGAACTGCGGAGCGTTGCCGAAATAACGGCCGAGGCGCAATGCGGTCTCCGCTGTGATCGAGCGCTTGCCGTTCAGTATGTCGACAATACGGCCTGACGGCACACGCAGCGCTCGCGCGAGTGCATTGGCAGAGAGCCGCCGTGCACTCAGCTCCCGTCTCAGGATCCGGCCAGGATGGATTGGAACCATTGCTACGCCTCAGTGATAGTCCACGATCTCTACTTCATGCGCATCGCCGTCCTTGAAACGAAAGCAGATGCGCCAGGGCCCGTTGACTGTGACCGCCCATTGGGCTTTCCGGCTGCCCTTGAGAGCATGCAGCCCAACGCTCCTGAGCGGGCTGATGTGATCCAGTCGTTCGGCTGCGTTCAAGATTGCCAGAAGCTCCAGTGCTGAACCGGTATCGAGGCCGCGAAATCGGGACTTGCCGGTCTCGAACAACCTGCGCGTCGCCGAATTGCCCCACGAACGGATCACGCAACGTATCTACAACGCGCCGCGTGGTACGTCAAGCGGAGTAGCCCCGGTGGCCCCGGCAGCGGGCGTCCACAGCGTAAAAGCGGAAGCTGCCTTGGATTAAAGCTTGAGAAATTGCGGTTTGGCGGCCTATCGTGACGCGGTTGCCCGCGCGATCCGAATCTCGACGACGTCGCGATGGCATCATAGGGAATGCACTCCGGGACGAACTGATGCTTACCCGCCGCACGCTGATCAAGAGCACACTGCTGGCCACCGCCGGGGCGCTCGGCTTCCGCCGTGCGCGCGCCGCCTATCCGGATCATCCGGTGCGGCTCATCGTGCCGTTCGTTCCCGGCGGCGCGGTCGATGCGGTGGGGCGCCTGCTCGGCAATGCGATGACGGCGAGCCTTGGGGCACCGGTGGTGATCGAAAATCGCGGCGGCGCCGGCGGCATCATCGGCATGGAAGCTTCCGCTCATGCGGTGCCGGACGGCTACACCATGATGGTGTCGCACGCGGGCTTTGCCGCCATGCCGGGCTTCTACAGGAAACTGGCGTTCGACCCGGTTGCCGACTTCGCCGGCATCATCACGGCGGTCTCCGGCATCTACGTGCTGGTGGTCAATCCCAACGTTCCATTCGATTCGGTTGCTGGACTCATCGCCTATGCGAAGGCCAATCCTGGCAAGCTCTCCTTCGCGTCCGCCGGCGTCGGCTCGACGGTGCATCTCGCCGGCGAGTTTTTCAAGCACGCGGCCGGCATCGACATCGTGCATGTGCCCTATAAGGGCTCGGGGCCGGCGACGACTGATTTGGTGGCCGGCCAGGTGCAGATGATGTTTGGTCCGGCGGTCAATACGCTGCCGCTCGCGCAGGCCGGAAAATTGCGGGCGCTGGCGGTGACATCAGGAAAGCGCTCGGCGCTCGCGCCGGACCTGCCGACCATCGCCGAAAGCGGAATTCCGGGCTTCGACGTGGTCGGCTGGTACGGCCTTGCGGCGCCGGTCGCTACCCCTGCGGCCGCGATTGCGAAGCTCAATGCAGCCGCCAACAGCGCGCTCAAGCAGCCGCAGCTGATCGAGGAATTCCGCGTGCAAGGCTATGAGCCGGTCGGCGGAACGCCGGAAGAGGCGACCCAATGGATCAAGGCCGAGGTCGCGCGCTGGACCAAAGTCATTCGCGACGCCGGCATCGAGCCGCAATAAGCAGGCATCACGCGGCGTTCCGACTCGAGCAAAAGTCTGAGCGGAGTGGCCTGCATCCTCGAGCTTTTTCCGCCATTCGGTGTATTCCGCAACTATCCGCGCACTGCTGCATTCTCGTGGCGCGAACCTCGATATGAAATTTTGTTGAGAGCTAAAGTCTAGGTATGATCGTGCGCTGCGCTGTGGCGGCATGAGACGCACGTTTGTTTTGAAGTTGCGGACTTTTGACTGAAATTGCCTGTTTTTGACGATCCAGGGAACGAAGGCCATCTGCCTTGGTTGGAACCGGGTCGCCCTTTGCATTCGCACTAATGCGGGGGATTGACCGAATATTGAGACGCGGAACGCTCATCCGGCCTAATTGACGCTGCCGGCTTTGACATCGTCGTCATCGATACATGCTGATGTGATCCGGCGGCAGAGCTGCGTTGGTCTGTGCAGAGGTGGTATCAGCAGAGAGGTGGTATCATGAGAACTTCGGTTCAGCGTGTACGGCTTCTGGCGGCAGCTGCGTTGGTGATCACCAACTTTCCGTCGATTGTTGCAGCCGGTGACAATGACCCTCGCCGAGTCATATCATCGACCATACCCAAAAATGGCGATCTTAATCCGTATGGGATTGTTTTTGTGCCAGACGGATTCGGTGACAGGGAGAGCAGGGAGCAGAGGGGAGAGGGAGAGCAGGGGAGTTTGAAGCCTGGCGATGTGCTGGTCACAAACTTCAACAATAAAGCCAATTTACAGGGACTGGGTACGACCATCATCAAGCTGAACCCAGACGGCCCCGTGGCGCAGCCCGTGCCGGTCGGTCAGCCTGGACATGCCGTTACATTCTTCGAAAGCCCGCTGCGGGGCTTGACCACGGCGTTCGGCGTGTTGCAAGCCGGACTCTTCGTGGTCGGCAATATGCCGACGACGGATGGGACAAGCGGCACTGTCCAGCAAGGTGCCCTGCAGATAGTCGACGCCAGCGGCAATGTCGTGACGACACTCACCCATCCCAAATTCCTCGACGGTCCGTGGGATCTGACCATCAATGATCGAGGCCGTTCGGCGCAGATCTTCGTCTCCAACGTTTTGAACGGCACTGTCTCACGTCTTGACGTGATGATCGACGCATCAAGTATCGCGATAGCGAACATGGTTACGGTCGCTGAAGGATACACCTTCCGGCCAGACCCGTCGGCGCTGGAACTGGGTCCAACAGGACTGGCTTACGATCCGGAAACGGATATTCTCTATGTGGCGTCAACAGCCGATAACAAGATCTTCGCCGTGGCAGACGCAGGGGACGCTCTTACTCCCGGAAATAAAGGAACGGTCGTGTTTGCCGACCAACGGCACCTGCACGGTCCGCTGGGACTGGTGTTCGCGCCCAATGGACACCTGATCACCGCCAATGGCGACGCCGTAAACCCGGATCCCGCTCACCCGAGCGAAATTGTAGAGTTCACCAAGCGGGGTGAATTCGTCAGGGAATTCAGCCTCGACCCTGCTTTGGCAGCGCCGTTCGGGCTCGCCACGGTGCTCAAAGATCGTTCGGACTCCGACAATCCCCCGACCTTCGAAGATTCTTCCGACTTCGACTTCGCCGCGGTCAACGATAATAGGAACACGGTCACGGTGTACCACCGGATATCCGACGCTTTTACCAAGGCAGCGACGAAGACCGCGACGGCGCCATAACGTGCCGCTTTGAAGAAGAAGCGGGCAGAGCGCCGGATGGGATCAAGGCCGGGTCGCGCGGTGGACCAAAGTCATTCGCGACCCCGGTATCGAGCCGGAGCAGGGCGACCGGCATCTTGTATTACCTTGCGATCACTCAGGTAAGAGCCCAGCGCCATCGCGAGTCCGAGGCCAGGATCGCGGGCAGCGCCAGGAAAAAGGAATCGCCGCTCATCACATAGAACGCGACGATGCTGTTGAGGAAACAGGCGCACACGATGAGCGTGGCGGCTCTCCACGCTCAGGCTCCGGCAAATCGGATAATCAAGGCGCTCAGTTCCTCCGGCCGATCGAGCGGCAGGAAGTGCCCGCTGCCCCGGATCGTGGCGACTTGCGCTTTAGGGAGCAGATCGCCGTCGTGCTCGCGTTCTGACACGCGAGCCCAGTCGCAGTCCCCCCAGACGAGCGCCACCGGAATATCGATCGCGGGATAGCGCGTGGTTGCGGCTTCCCAGCTGGCGGCGTGACGGATCAGACTGATGAAAGCGCGCTAATGTCCACGCCGATTGCCGACCGCATTCATCTCGGCAAGGAGCGCCGGCGGAATGCTCTTCGGGTCGGCAACGCCCCCTCTACCGCATTGGCAGGGCGCAGGAACGCCTGATCACGGGGATGGGGCGCAGCGAGGGCGGTCGCCTCGCCGATCTTTTCGGTCGCCTGCGCGCGACCCTCGATGCCGCTACTTGATGCGCGTCCCGGCTTCGCTAACGCCGGTCGCTCGGCGGGTACGAGGGGTGTGCCACGAAGTCGGGGAAGGCGACGCTGTCGCGAGTGCCGGGGTGTTGTCGTTGTTGCACCAAGCGCTGGATTTCCTCGCGGTCGCGCTCGATGTCGGCCCAAGTTTGCGGCTTGTAGCCGCGCGGCCCGAAATAGCGATCCGGCCCTGCCGATGCTGCGGAAGCGATGGCGACGGCCACCGCCAGCGCCGTGCAAGCTGCGAGAGCGTTCATCCTCGCCCTCCTTGGCTTGTTCGTCCCCAACGGTTAAATGTGGCCGGCGGGCCTTACCAGGGCCTTGGCGCGATCATACAAATTCGTAATCGGCAAATTGAAGTTTCAGGGCACAGCCAAGTCAAAGAGCAAGGGCATAGCCCGATCGGTATGGTTGGGCGCAGGTAATCGCAGTCTGATATAACGCCGGTATCGAATCGCACCTGGATGGCGCCAAGACGAACCCAATGGATCAGAATCTCAGCCCCGAGCACGTCACCCTGACGAAGACCCTGTGCGGGCGCCTTGCGGCTGCGCAATTCGGCGATCTGACGCCGGCCGCCATGCATGAGGCGCGCCGCGGCGTGCTCGATTGGGTCGGCTGCGCGCTCGCCGGCTCTTCCCACAAGACGGTCTCCACCTTGATCAATGTCTTGCGCGACAGCGGCAGCAGCCCACAGGCGACCGTGCTCGGCCGCAAGCTCAAGCTCGGCTTGCGCGACGCGGCACTCGCCAACGGCCAGATGGGCCACGTGCTCGACTTCGACGACACCCACATGGGCGGGGTCGTGCTGCATGCGAGCTCGCCCGTCCTGGCGGCGCTATTTGCACTCGCCGAGCGCAACAAGGTGAGCGGCGCCGAGCTGATGCTCGCCTATGCGGTCGGCTTCGAAGCCGGCGTGCGTACCGGCTGGAGCGCGCCCGGCCATCACAAGGGTGGCTGGCATTTGACCGGCACGCTCGGCACCATCGCGGCCGGGGTGGCTGGCGGCAAGCTCTTGAAGCTCGATGCGCAGCGCCTGACCTATGCGATGGGCATTGCGGCAACGCAGGCCGCCGGCATGCAGCAGAACCGCGGCACGATGTGCAAATCCTTCCATGCCGGCAAGGCGGCGAGCAACGGCGTGCTGGCCGCGCTGCTCGCCGAAGGCGGCTTCGACTCGACGCAAGAGATCGTCGAAGGCCGCAAAGGCTTCTCGCGCATCTACAGCGATGCGGCGGCGCTCGAGAAGCTCAATGCCGACCTCGACAAAGGCTGGCTGATCGAGACCAACGGCCACAAGCCTTATGCTTGTGGTGTGGTCCTACATCCCTTGATCGATGCCGTGATTGCCATCCGCAACCGCGACCGCATCGATCCCGCGAGCGTGAGCAAGATCAGCCTGCGCGTTCACCCCTTCGTCGTTTCCATCACCGATGTGGTCGATCCGGCAACCGGCCTGCAGTCGAAGTTCAGCACATTGCATTCGGCCGCGGTCGCGCTTGTCGATGGCGCGGCCGGCATTGCCCAATACTCGGATGCGCGGGCGCGTGATCCGCTGGTGGCGGGCTTAAGGGAGAAAGTCGTGGTCGAGGGCGACGAGCGGCTCGGCAAGGACGAAGCTTTCGCGATGGTCGCGGTCGGCAACCGCCGCTTCGAGATGCATATTCCGCATGCGAGCGGCACTGCGGCCAATCCCATGAGCGATGCGGCGCTCGAAGCCAAATATCTCGCCAATGCCGAGCCGGTGATCGGTGCGACGCGGACCGAGCGCGCCCGCGATCTCATCTGGTCGCTGGAGAAGCAGGCCGATGTGCGGGATTTGATCACGCTGTTGGCTTAAGCGGAGCGCGCGAACACGCCCGACGGGTCGTTCCTGCGAAAGCAGGAACCTATACCGCGACGATCCATCACATGGCCAAGGGTTCTGGGTCCCGGCTCTCCGCCATTAGCGCGTTTACGCGCGTTTTCGACGCGTTCGCAGGAACGCTGCAAGGACGATGCGCACCATGAATCTCGCCAATTGCTCGGCCGGAACATCGATATTAAGGTCCGCGACCTTAAGGTCGAAGGGCTAGGATTTGGCAATGCGCGGAATTGTTTGCTCGGTCGGAGCGGCGGCGATCGTGGCCTTGCTTAGCGCCCTGCCGGTTGCAGCATCGGAGGAAGGTGGCGCCGAGGCAAGCACGTCGCCAGCGGCGGCGGCGCCTAGCAACACGCCCGAGCAAATCAAGAGGGCGCAAGTCGAGCTCAAGCGGCTCGACTGCCTCAATGGCCGCATCGACGGAAAGCTCGGTGAGCGGACGCGCGAGGCGGTGAAGAAGTTCTGGGCCAGCGCCAAGCGGCCGCCAATCACGGTCATCAACATCACCGACGAGTTGATCGCCGACCTCGCCGATCACGGAGACAATTACTGCCGGCCCCCACGGCACGTGTTTTTCTTCGGCGGGCGCAGTGGGAATCCCGCGAAGCTGCCGTTCCTGGCGCCGGGCGGTAAGGTTGCACCGCCCGCTCCGCCGCCCCAGGTCACGCCGCCGACGCAACCATAGGCTCGAGATCTACCAGGTCCGTGTGCCCGAATCCCTTGGAGTAATCGAGCACCGAGATCACGATCGGCGTGACACGAAATAGGCGCACATCGGCCGGCTTTGGCATGGGCGGAGGCAGCGTTTCCTGGGGCGGATACTTCAGCAGCAAAAGACGTAAGACCTTCTCGGCCTCCGCGGGATCGGTGACCACTTGCGCGTGCCCCGCCATGGACAGGCCCATGATCTCCATCACCTGCGGGGTGTCGTGATCAATGGTCAGAGACACGCGATTGTCGCGGGCGAGATTGGCTGCCTTCTGGCTGTCCGGGCCGCATAAAAAATAGAGCGTCAGGCCCTGGTTCGCGTAGCCGACGGTCGTCGCCTGCGGCCAGCCATCGGGCCGCAGCGTAGCGATCGTCATGATGCGATGCTGATCGAGCAAGGCCAGAATCTTCCGCTTGATCTCCTGGTCCATGGCAAGTCCTCCTGCCGGTCCTGCAGGAGAATCTACCCTGGTGAACAGGTGTGACCTTGATGCAGGTCAAGAGCAGCACTTGGCCTATTCGTCCCAAGCCTGCACCAAGGTCTGCCGCGCGATCCTGCCGTCTTGGAGATCGACCATTGCCAGGCAGAGCACCTTCGCGCCGTCCGGGTAGGTACATGCCTGGCTGAAGGCGAGGCGATCGCCCTCCGCCACCGTGAACGCCACGTCATGCGTCATGGCGCGGCTGCAGATGTCGTTCCAGAAACCGGAGATCGCCGATTTGCCGCGCACCTCGCGCGGACGGCTTGGTGGATTGTTGCGGTCGACGACCCGCACGACGGCATCGTCGGCATAGAAGCTCGCCAGCATGCGGCCATCGCGGGTTTCGATTGCACGCTTGATGGCTGCGCCGGTCACGCTATCTGTCTTCACACTCATGATGTCCTCCTGGTGGTCTAGTTGCCAGCATATCAGCACTCCACCCCGTTTGATTGGAGATGGAGTGCTGGCTCACATTATTGCCGCGCGCTCTTGGCTTTCTCGGCGGCGAGACGCAGCACCGTGTCGGTGTCGTGCTTGAAGCCGGCGAGATCGACCTGCATGCCGTTGAGCACGGTGCTCCAGTGGCGCACGATCGCTGCCATGGCCACGGTCTCGCGCAGCTCCTCGTCGCTCGCGCCGTTGGCCTTGGCGGCGGCGGTATGGAAATAGATGCAGTACTGGCAGGGAATCTGCGCCGCAATGGCGAGCCCGATCAATTCCTTGGTCTTGCCGTCGAGCTTGGTCGCCGGATTGAGCTGCACCGACTTGAACTCGGCCCAGGCGCCGGCGATGCCGAGTTCGGGGAACAGCTTGAAGAAGCCCGGAACGGTGCCAAGCGTCTTTTCGATATCCTGATAGGTCGCCTGCGCACCGCTGTCTTCCGCGGATGCCGAAGGCGCGGCCAGGCAAAGCGCGCCGACCGAGATGGTGGCAGCAAGTGTGGAGCGAAGCCTGCTTGATCTGCGCATATTGATCTCCTGTGAAGAATGTCCGATGGGCCGATTGATAGGAGAAAGCCGGCGCTTGCGCTTCGCTCGATCAGGCCATGGCCCGCATGGCCCGTTCGGGCCAAGCAGGCTAGCCTCAAACGGACCGCTGCGAGGCGACCAACGCAGCCGCGGCGGCGCGCGTCGGCAGATCAAGCTTCACCAGGATATTGGCGACATGGCGCTTGACCGTGTGGTCGCTGAGATCGAGCTCGGCGGCGATTGCCGCATTGCTCAGGCCGTCGGCAACGAGGCCTAAGACTTCCCGCTCGCGCTTGCTCAAGACGTCGAGCGTCGGCGTGCCGGTATGACGCGCGGCAGGCTCCAGATGCTGCTCGATCATGACCGAGGACAGCCGCATGGCGGCCAGCTCGCCGTCCGCATCGGCTGCGCGTCCAGCAAAGCGCAGGCCCGAGCCGGAGACGAGATCGGTAACGATGCCGGACACGACCACTTCACCGGCCTTGGCGGCGGCGGATATCCGCTCTGCCATGTGCAGGGCATAGCCCGAGGGCGTGCCGTCGTGCAGCTCAACCTCGCCGGTGTGCACACCTACGGCAAGCTCCAGTTGAAGCCTCTCGCCCGCCTCGCGCAACGCCAATGCGCACTCGATCGCGCGCGCCGGCCCATCGAAGCGGGCGCAGATTTCCTCCGCGCCGGCCACAAAGGACTCTCCGTAAAATCGCGCAACCGTTCCTTTGGCCGCTTCGCCGAGCTGCTCCAAGCGCTCGCGCCAGGGCCCGTCGCCGAGCCGGCGTGCGAGGCGCTCCGGCGCCACGAGGCGCGCCACCAGCATGGTCACCAGCACCCGGTTTTGCGACGGCGCCGGCCTTGTGCCGGTGATAAATTCCTCGATCTCGTCCGCCGCGCGATCGATCTCGCCGCTCCAGATCGGATGATCGCGCCCGGTGAGCTCAATGTGGCGCGCGCCGCGGATTCCTTCGGCGAGATGCCGTCCGGCAGCGGCCTTGACCCAGGCATCCTCGCGCCGATGCAGCACCAGTGATGCGGCGCGGACGCGGGCAAGCGTCGCGCGTATGTCGGTCTCGGCGTTCATGCGCAGGAGCGCGACCGCCGCCCGCGGGCTCGCCGATTGTCGCTCCAAGCGCGCCCACCAGGACTGGAAGCGCCGATCCTTGGCGCGTTGTGGGGCGAAATAGGGCAGGGTGACACCGGTACCCCATTTGCTTTCGATCAGGCGGACGAAATCGGCAAGCGCCGTGCGGCTCATCACGCCGGCATGAAACTCCGCATAGCCGCCGAAGAGGACCAGCGCGCGGGTCCGCTCCGGGTGATTTGCGGCGAAGGCAAGCGATAGCGCCGCACCGTCGGACAGGCCCAACAGCACCGCTCGGCCGCTGCCGGCCGCATCCATGACGGCGCGAAGGTCATCCAGGGGCGACTCCAGGCTCCACTGCTCCTCTGGGGCGAGCCGATCGCTCAGGCCGCTGCCGCGCCTATCGAACAGGATGACCCGCGCAAACGCGCTCAAGCGCCGCATCAATCGGGTAAAGCCCGCATCTTCCCAATTGACATCCAGGTTTGAGATGAAGCCCGGGACTACAAGGAGATCGACCGATCCGTTGCCGGTGACTTGGTAGGCGATGCAGGACTCGCCGCTCCTGGTGTAGCGCGTATCCGGGAACGTCATGGCGCACGATGTTGTCCGTTGCTGACAACAAACAACATATCAGATATCGACGGGCTGTGGTGCTGGAGGCTCGGCTGACTGCGGTGGCGGCATCCGCGAAGGGCGGCAGGTCGCCCGAGCGCATCTGCGGCAGGTGATCCGGCACGTCCTTGATGCGCCACGGGGCGGGATCGCCGATGCCCGCCGCCATGTGGAGCATGCGTTGGCGGAATTCTATGCGTGCTTGGCCGGATAGGCGGCGGATCAGGCCGCGGCCTGTGCGCGCTTCTGGAAGGCGGCCAGCAGTGCCGCAATATCGCTTTCCGGCATGGGCTTGCTGAAAAAGAATCCCTGCACCTCGGTGCAGCCTTCGGCGCGCATCTGGTCGAACTGCTCGCGGGTCTCCACGCCTTCCGCGGTCGTTGCCATGCCGAATGACTGGCCGAGCCCGGCAACCGCGCGAATGATCGCAATCGAATCAGGCTTGGCGATGAGGTCGCGCACGAAGCTCTGGTCGATCTTGATCTTGTCGAAGGGAAAGCTACGCAGATAGCTCAGCGAGGAATAGCCGGTGCCGAAGTCGTCCATCGAGATGCGGACACCAAGCTCACGCAGCTGATGCAGCATCGCGAGCGTCGCTTCATTGTTGTGCATCAGCACGGTCTCGGTGATCTCGAGCTCAAGCCGGTTCGGCGCGAGGCCGGAAACGGCAAGCGCCGACATGACGACCGAGACGAGATTCTTATTGCGAAATTGCACGGGCGAGACATTGACGGCCACGCGCAGGCCTGACGGCCAGCGTGCCGCTGCGGCGCAGGCTTGCCGCAGCACCCACTCGCCGATGGTGACGATGAGCCCGGTCTCCTCGGCGAGCGTGATGAACACGTCGGGCGACACGCGTCCGCGCACGGGATGGTTCCAGCGCAGAAGCGCTTCGAACCCGCTGATGCGGTTCTCCGCCAGGTTGACGATCGGCTGATAGAAGAGCTCGAACTCGCCGCCGGCGGTCGCCTTGCGCAAGTCGAGCTCGAGCAGGCGCCGCGCCTGCGCCCGCGCGTCCATCTCGGCCTCGAAGAAACGGAAGCCTCCGCGCCCGGCGTCCTTGGCGCGGTAAAGCGCCATGTCGGCATTCTTGAGGAGCTGATCGGCGTCGCCGCCGTCGTCGGGCGCGATGGCGATGCCAACGCTCGCGCCGATCACTACCTGATGATCGCCGAGATCGAACGGCGCGTTCAAGGCTTCGACAATGCGCCCGGCAAGCGCGGCTGCGGCCTTTACCGGCTGCTCGACGGCGGATTGAACGAACGAGAACTCGTCGCCGCCGGTGCGCGAGACAAGATCGCCTTCATCCGCGAGACCACGCAGTCGATCGGCGGCCGCGCACAGCAGGGCATCGCCGACCGAATGCCCCAGCGTGTCGTTGACATCCTTAAAATGATCGAGATCGAGACTGAGCACGGCGAACTTCTTACCTGCAAGCGCCGCCGGCAGGTTCGCCGCAACGTGGTCGCGCAGCTGCACGCGATTGGCAAGCCCGGTCAGCGCATCGTGATGCGCCAGGAATGCGATCTGCTTCTCGGAATTGCGCTTCTCGGTGACGTCCATGTGGGTGGCAACGACGCCGCCGGTGGAGAGCGGCGCCCGGATCACGGAGATGATGCGGCCGTCCTGCAACTGGTGCTCGTGCACGCTGACGCTCGTGCTGGCCGCGCGCGTGAGCGTCGCTTCGAGGAAGCTGTCGGAGCTGACCGGTGACATCCCGCTGGCGACGCGATGCTCCAGGACAGCGCGCAGCGGCGTCCCAGGTTCGGTAAGCTCCGCCGGAATCGCGTACATTTCGGCATAGCGCGCATTGCAGACAATCAGGCGCTGCTCGCCGTCATACATCGCGAGCCCCTGCGGCATGCCTTCGAGCGCGGCTGAGAGATGCGCGCTCGAGCGTTCCTTCAGCGAATTGATCATGCGGTGGAGCAGCAGCAGTGCGAGAGCGGCCAGCATGACGCTGGTGACGATCGAGCCAAGCAACAGCAGGTCGGACTTGAACGAAAGATTCTCGATCTCGTCGCGCGCCATCAGGCCGACGGCGGTGTTGCGCGTGGCGAGCCGCTCCAATCTTTGTTGAATGTCGGTGAGCCGGTCCGCCAGCGTTTGCCCCTCGAGATCCAGATAGGGGAGGGCGGCGATATAGGATCGTACCTCTTGTCCCTCTGCACGGTTGCGAGGCGAGGTCGAGCGCTCGATAGCGACATCGATGTCCGATAGCACGTCGTCGAGCAGCGCATGGGCCTTGGCAATCTCGGCTGCGGTCGCGGCGTGGCTGCGCACGTCCATGAAGTGCTGGAACGACATCTGCGCCAGATGCACGTAATTGGTCGATATGAAGGCGGTGTCGAATATGTCGATGGCGCGGTCTATGGTCGCGTGCTGCTGCTGGCGCGCGAACAGGCCGAGTGCGAGGTTGACCATGAGCAAGCCGATCGCCACGCCGCGCAATCGCCGGCGAAATGCGTCTTGGAACCGGTCAACGGCCCGACGACGCCGGCGCGCCGCGGGGGCTTTCGTTCCGGCGTTGATCTCGGTCACGGACACGCTGTCCCACTCCGCTGCCCCAAACGGGAACGGATACCCAATAGACACTTTGCCTTAAGGCAAGGTGGACACCGGGTGGGGCGGATGGCAAAGCGAACGCGTGTAGAAGGCGAGATAGCCCCGTTGACGCGAACGTTAGAACCTGGGCACTCGTCGCGTTCAGCAATCGTTGACCATACAGCGGTTTGGCCGTGCTTGCCGCGGTCTACCTGACGCTCACCGACATCTTCACGGATGGGTGGATGTTGCAGCGGACCGTGTAGGCGCCCGACTTTTCGAACGTGTAGGCAAGGGTCGCGCCTGGCTTCTGCAGGCCGACGTCCTTGTCCTCGTCGCCCGGCCCGAAGATGTGGATGTTGTGGATGACGTCGTCCTGGTTGGTGAAGACAATCCGGTCTCCACGCGCAATCGCCACCGACGACCTGGTGAAGACGAGTCCCCGCTGGTCGACCGTGATGGTCGCCGCCCGGGCTCCCAGAATGGCACCCGCAAGAGCTGCGACCGCGGCGGCAACAGTTAGCCGAACCTGCATGGGGATTCCTCGCTTTGAGCCTTTGCGGCTACAGCTTGAGTGCAGTCCATAGGCTGAAATAGAAGTTATTGTTGTTGGAAGCGTTGGCGGTTGAACCATCGAAGGAAAAATAGCTCACATATTGCACGGCGAGCCGCAGGTTCATGTTGGGGAAGGGCGAATTCGGCTTGCCCCACGGCACATAAGCCACCTCGAAGATCATGCCGTCCGAGTTGGGACTGCCGTTTTGGGTCCACCAGTAGGTGCGGTCGCTCGGACCGGTGGTGCGGAAATATTGGATGGTCGGCGTGACGGTGGCTCCGATCGTAAAGGAGACATCGAAGCGCAACGTGTCCAGGGAATGGTGATCCGAAGCGAACCACCACGCCTGTGCATTGCCATCGATCGCGCTGTCTTCGTGGATGTAGGTCGCGTGCGCGGACAGCATGTCACTCGCGGCCTTGGTCGGATCGAATATGTATTGGTAATTCGCATCGAGCGCCATGTCGGTCGCGCGCATCGTGATGCCGTAGTTCTGGTACCATCCCCAAGGCGAGATATTGCTGCCTGACAGCGTGTAGGCGCCAAGCTCCATATGGTGATTGGTCCAGTCCTTGATCACGGCGACGCGCGCATAGGGCAGAAAGCCGGTGGTCACGTCGCCATCGTCCGGGATTTGGCCCAGCATGCTCAGGTTTTGCGCCGACAGGCCTCGGTAAACATCAACTTCCGTGTAGAGGAGGTCGTCCCATAGCGCGTAGGTGCCCACACCGACGGATCGCTGGGCAAGTCCCCAGTCGACCAACGTTGCGGCCGTTGGGGTCGGCGCCAGCGGCGACCGGTTATAGGGAAAACCCCAGACCGGCGTGGAATTCCAAGAATCCGAAACCGTTGGGCCGTTGTTGACGGTCACCCCCCATAGGAGGTCATGCCCGAACATCTGTCCGTCCCAGACCTGGCGAACATCGACATTATCAAGATGCGGCCTTTGCGCCACGCCGTCGAAGGTGACCTCGATGAAGCCGCCGAGATTCGGCGCGATCTTTCCCGCGTAATAGAGCGACACGATATCGATGATGGCATTGTCGTTGGGCCGGAAGCCGGGCGCGGCACCGCCTTCCTGCGCGGCAGAGGTATGCGTGAACGAGGTCCGCATCGTGGTGGCGAGCGGCAGCCCGTGATTCTTTCCGTCGTTGCCGACATAGCCGTGCAATTTGAAGTCGCGCCCGAACGGCTTGAGCTGCGGTCCGAAGGCCCCGACGTGGCAGGCCGCGCACGGCTGGCCGGTCTGGATCGCGAAGGCCGGCACCGCCTCGGCTTGCCTTGCGGGAGAGGCGGCCAGAAGGAGCAAAACGATCAATCCGCCGTAGCCCGCCCGCTTGAGCAAAGCAAAGCCCCTGTTGTGGCGCAGCCGAATCAGCGCTGGCGCACACCTCTGCAATTTTCTACTTGGTCAACGGGCGTGACTAAATCGGAACGTGGTTAACAAAGGCTGAATCCACGCTTTCGCGGCCGCGACTTTCACCTCATCCTGAAGAACGTCGCCGTGGCGGTGCGGCCGACACGCACACAAGTGTGCGCCTTGAAGGATGGCCCCGGGCAAAAAGCCGCGCCTCGGATTCGGCCATCGTTGGACACGTGGTCGTTCGGACCCGTCTCAGGATGAGGCCGCTGGTCCTCAATGAAAGAACGGAGGGCGGAAGAACGTGATGAGCCGACCGCAGATCAGGATCGCCACCCACATGGCCAGCGAGATGCCGGCGATGACCTTGACCCGACGCGGCGCATCGGCGCCGGGCGCGACTGCCTTCGCCTTGGCGAATGCGCTGCTCGCGTAGAACAGCGCTACATTGATCCCGGCAACCGCCATCAGCGACATCTTAAGGCGAAACGCATTGTTGTAGAAGTATTGATCCGGATGCCCGAAGAAGAACACGATGCCGAGCGCGAGGTTCAAGGCGTAGCCCGCAATCCCGAACGGGATCAGCCGATGGAATGCCGAAAGCGCGATGCCGCGCGCAAGTCCCAACGCCCGTAGATCGAACAGCCCGACGGTGCCGATCAGCAGCGAGGCCCCGACATAATGCAAGGCTTGCATCAGCGGCCACAGCCACGGCTCGTGGTCGCGCACGAACGCGTGCAACGCCGTGCTGCGGATGAATGCTTCCCATGGTGCGATTTCCATGGTGGCGTGCCCTAAAGAATCGCCGGTACGCCGAGGAGCTCCCAGCGATGCGTATAGGCGAGGAACCGTCCGGCCAGGATCAGCGAAACCCAGGTAATGAGCGACAGAACCGCCAGCGGCTTGGCTCCGCCGGCAAGCGGGCGACCTTCAACCTCGCCAATGCGCAGGATGGTGCCGATGCGATGGACGAGGAAGAGCGCAAGGGCAATCAAGCCGAGTTTTACGTAGAACAGAGGGTTGGTGAATGCCTTGGTCGGATAGGCGATCAGCAGCAGGGTTCCGGAGACGGCGTTGACCGCGAAGGCGAGCCATACCACCGGCAAAAATCGGGCCAGCGCCTTGAGCGGGATGGCCGGCGCGAAGCCCAAAAGACGAAGGTCGATCGCTGTGCCGCCGCCGGCCAGGAATCCTAGGCCCAGCGCATGCAGGGTGATGATGGTGGGGAAGGCGAGCAGCGAATCCGAGCCGCGGATCCACTCGCTGAGCGCGCTCTCTTCGATGAAGGCGAAGATCGTGTCCACGCTTCCCTCCGACGCAAGCGAGGATAGTCCGTGCAGGTCAGCGCTGTCGAGCGATGGCTCAAACCCTTGCCACTATCCGACCGGCCCCACTGATTGGAGCGTGTTTCGGCTCACTTCGTGTCGTAGACAAGGATCTCGCCGCTCGCCCCGCCCGGCTGATGGCGCGTCGCGACGAAGAGCTTGCTCCATTCCGGCACGAAAAGCCCGGTCTGCGCTCCGAACCCGGACTGGAAGCTGTCGATCTTCTCGTAGCTATCCGGGTTTGTCTGTTGGAAGGCTTCGATGATGCCCGGGCCCGGCGCTCTGGGCGTATCCCTCTGGAGGATCCTGGCCAGTACATAGAGGCGGCTCTTGCCGGCGTCGTAGAACATGTCATCCGAGCTTGCTGACGGCGTGAGCGGCATGATCGCCACCTGCTTGCCGCTGTCGCTATCAAGTGCAAGCAGGACACCGGAGGCGCGGCACATGACGAAAACGCGGTGATGGCCTTCGTCGAACGCCATCGGATAGTTCTCACATCCGGGAAGCGCCCAGTGAGCCAGCACGTTGTAGCTCGTCAGATCGCCGACTACGATCTCCTTCTTGTCCGGAACATTGGTGAAGACGCGTGTCCCGTTCTTGTCGACCGCGAGTGACTCGGGGTGTCCGTCGGTCGGGATCTCACCGAGCTTCTTGCCCGCGGTGTCGAGAATTGCCAGCGCTCCGTCCTTCGCGCCGGCCTGTCGCGCAACCTGCCCGTTGAGGAACTTTTCGCCACCGTAGCCGACGACCAAATGCTTGTTGCGCGCGTCGAAGCGCATGTTGTCAGCGTCGGCGGAAAGCTTGGTCGTCACCAGAAGCTGAAACGTGCTGCCGTCAAAGACCTTTACGGTGCCGTCGCCCTCGGAGGAGACGAACAGATGATTGGTAGCTGCGTCGAAATAGGTCTGCTGCGGATGCTCGAGGCCCGCAATGGTGTGCACCTGCCTGCCGGCCTGCACGTCTATGACCTCGACTGTCTTGTTGTCGAACGCGGCGGCGAAAAGCCGCTGGCCCAAGAGATCGACCCCGACATGGTCCATGCGGCCATCGACCTTCGCCAGGGGGATGCGGCCCTTCAGTTCCAGGGCCGACGGCGTTTGGGCCATCAGCACACTTGGCCAAAGAAATGCATGGAACATGAGTGCGAGCGTGAGATTGTTCCTCATTTTCATTTCCTCCCTGCGGCACAGGTTGCGAACCTCTTGGCGCTGTGCGGCCTGGGCAATCGCAGCCCCGGCGTAGCCACATTATCCTTTGTTCATTGCGCGCAACTTGGCCTGCGCCAGATGGGCGATCGCGGTGGGCGCATCCTCCGGAAACGGATAGACCGAGCTCACATTGATCTCGCATAGCACATAGGTGTCTTCGCCTGCGCGGGTGCGCGGCCCGTAAAGGAAATCGGCATCCCAGATCAGCGGTAGCGCTTCGGCATCGATCTCGAGCAAGCGCTGCATCTGCGGCACCCACTCCCTCTCCATCTTGACCCGCAGCGCCTGAAATTGCGGGGCTGATGCGGGATGCATGATGCGCGGACCCGGCTGCGCCGAGGGTGCGTCCGGTCCCTCCGGCGGCGGTGGAATAAGCGCCTTGATCAACTGATGGCCAAAGCCCACCACCTTGTCCGCGCCCAGGTAGCAGCGGATCATGCCTTCGGACAGCCGCGATTGGAACGGCTGGTCGACCACGCAGCCTTCGTTTGCGAAGTACGGCTCGCAACGCGCCATCATCTCGGCGAGAGGTATCTCTTCCGGTACGGAGCCGCGCCGCGCGTGCAGCACGCGGACGACGGCGCGATCCGTGGGCGAGGGGGACAACAGCTCGACTTTCCACACGCCTTGGCCGCCGTTGCCGCGATTCTGCTTGAGGACCCGAGGCCCCGCCGAGGCGAGTCGAGGGGGAAATTGCGAGCGCAACACGTCGGCACTCGCGTAGACATGCGTGTCGGTGCCCCAACCGAGCATTTTTGTGCGATAAAGAACTTGCTTCACGCCCATATTGAGGATGACGTCGGGATGCGCGCTGACCCAGATCCCCTTGGACGCAACCTCTCGCAACAGAGGATCAAGTAGAGATCGGGTCCATCCCTCAGAGATCGGATCGACCCAGACCAGCACGCCGTCGACCGCGAGAAGCTGCTTACGCAGCTCGTCAACCATGTCGTCTGCGTAGACAGCGGGTTGGGCTTCGATCCCCAGCCCAGATAGTGCCTGGAAGACGCGACTGAGCCGATTGTTCTGTGGCGTAACATTGAGACGCGCGTCGCGGTCTCCACGCCATAGCACTGCGATCTTGCCATCCATGCTCGCCTCCATAGCGCAGCGAGCAGTGCTTGGATGGGTGCCCCATCTGACGGGGAGACTGCAGTGTCCCCGCACAAGATGACTACAAGAAAACGGCTCGGCTCGCAATAATTCGTGGGTCCAGGCCCAGGTTTCACATTCCGTTTATCTCCGTTCGCTGTCTTGCGGTCGGCTCCGTGACCGGCTATTTCCTTGGTCGGGGAAACGCAGGCTCCCCATCAGACGGGCTCGCCGTCCAAGCTCTGCGCAACACTCGCTCTCGCCGAGGTGATTGCGCATGGACGGGAATTTTCCTCTCAAATCGTTGTTGCAATCGCATTTCGCCGACGATTGGAGACGCGCGCGGGCTTGCTTGGTTGCTGCACCGTCCGTCTGCCTCCCGACCATCTCAAGTTTCCACAGCGCGCGCTCCCGGGGGCGCGCGTTTGCGCGCAACAACACGGCCCGGGCCGCAAAAGGAGACAAAGTCATGCGACGCTTGATCACGATTTGCGCGATGGCCGCATTCTGCACGGCGGCGCAAGCCCAGGAAGTCGACTGGAAGAAGGTTGATGAGGTGCTTGGACGCACTGCGGCTGTCGGCGGCGACGTCCATCGCTATGGTTTCCCGCGCACCGATCTCAACGTGACCCTCGACGGCGTCACCATCAAGCCCGCCCTGGCGCTGGGCGGTTGGGCGGCATTCAAATCGATGCACGGTGAGGTCATGGTCATGGGCGATCTCGTGCTGCTCGATACCGAGGTCAACCCGGTCATGGCGAAGATGCTGGAGAACGGCATCGACATCACGGCTGTGCACAATCACCTGCTGCGTTCGAACCCCGCGACCTTCTACATGCATATCGCGGCGCATGGTGACCCGGTGAAGCTCGCCACCGCAATCCGTACCGCCTTGGCCGAAAGCAAGACGCCGCTCGCGGCGTCGCCGGCGACCGGAACTCCGCCCGCCGTCGACCTCGACACCGCCCAGCTCGACCAGATCATGGGCGTAACGGGAACAAACAATGGCGGCGTTTATGCGTTCGGTGTGCCGCGCCGCGACCCGATCAGCCAGGGCGGCATGGCCATTACTCCGCCTGGACCCATGGGCCTCGCCAACGGCATCAACTTCCAGCCCACCGGCGGCGGTAAGGCTGCGATAACCGGCGACTTTCTGGTGACCGGCGATGAGGTCAATCCGCTGATTCGCACACTACGGCAGAACGGCATCGAGGTGACCGCCATTCACAGCCATATGCTCGATGAGCAGCCGCGGATGATCTTCATCCACTTCTGGGCGAACGACGACGCCCTCAAGCTCGCCAGAGGCGTCCGCGCTGCGCTCGACAAGACCGCGATCGCCAAGAACTGATCGGGCATGTCGGGGATCCGATCGCCATTTGCGATCCGGCCCGCGCAGGACGAAGCATGAGCAAGCAAATCCCCCACGGCCGGATGCGGGAACTGGTGTCCTATTTCCTTCGCCTGGGACTCATGGGTTTCGGCGGGCCGGTGGCGCTGGTCGGGCAGATGGAGCGCGACCTCGTCGCCGAGCGCAAATGGCTCAGCAAGGATCAGATGCGCGAAGCGATTGCGATCTGCCAGTCGCTTCCCGGACCGCTGGCGATTCAGGTCGGCATCTACATAGCCTATTTGCGTGGAGGATTCTGGGGAGCCTGGGCCGGCGGTTGGGCCTTCATCCTGCCGAACTTCCTCATTGTCGCGGCGCTGGGCGCCCTCTACGTCCATTTCGGCGATCTCCAGCCCGTGACCGCCATCTTCTACGGGGTCGCTCCAGCGGTAATCGCCCTGATCCTGCATTCCTGCTCTCGCTTGGCGAGCCTTGGCATGGAGGACGCAGTGCAATGGGCGATTGCCGGTGTGTGTTTCATCGTCACCCTGATCTTGCAGGCAGAGGTAGCACTCTTGTTTATCGGCGCGGGTGCTGTCGGCATCGCCTGGTATGGCAGCATTTTCCGCCGTCCGCCTCCGGCCGCGCTGCAGATAGCCGCCGCGCCGGCGCTCGCACAGATCGCCCCGGTCGCATCGGGATCCACATTGGGCAAGCTTCTTTTGTTTTTCCTGAAAGCGGGATCGCTGACCTTTGGCAGCGGGCTGGTGATCGTGCCATTTCTGGAGCAGGGGTTGGTGCGGCAGTTCGGCTGGCTCGACGAGCGCCAGTTCCTTATCGCGGTTGCGATCGGAATGATAAGTCCGGGGCCGGTCGTCATCACCGCGACTTTCGTCGGCTATCTGGTCGCCGGTTTCTCGGGGGCGCTGGTTTCGACCGTCGGCATCTTCTTTCCCTCCTTCATCTTCATCCTGGTAGCGGCCCCGCTACTGGCGCGTCACCGTGCCAATCCCAACGTCCAGGGCTTCGTGAAGGGCGCCTATGCGGCAGCGATCGGGACCATTCTGGGCGCCTCGATCCTGCTCAGCCGTATCGCCATCGGCGACTGGCTGACCGCCCTCATCGGCCTTGTATCGCTTGGCGCGCTTTTTCGATGGAAGGTGAGTAACCCACTCCTGATCGGGGCGACCGCCATTGTTGGCCTGATGGCGTTTCCGTTGCTGCAGCCCGCCTGGGTCATGGTGAGATAGATGCTGGGATGCGCTCGCCGATTCTCAACGCCTCCCTGCGCAGCCCTTTTGACAATCCTCTGCTGCGCGCCTGCTTCCGCGCAGCCGAGCGAGGCGCCGCTGCTGCTCGAAGCAAAGATTCCGCTAGGAGCGGTACGTGGGCGGATCGATCACATGGCGATCGATCTCGGTCGCCATCCAGGCGTTTTGTTGCGCGCTGCCGAACGTTGAGGCGCCGGCATCATCATGATTATGCGTGAGCGCATGTGCATCGCTTGAGGGCGGCGTCAGGTGTCGAGATCAGTATTGAAATACTCTGCTCCGGCAATTCGAGCTCGGAATCGAAGACATTCAATGTACCAAGCTGGCGGCGCGCGCGAGTGGCTCCGAGCCGGCAGCCGTCTGGGTTTACCGGCCGATCCCATGAGGCAAGGCGAACGGCTCCATTTCAACGAGGCAAACACATGAAATGGATCACCCGCTAGCGCGTCAAAGTCGATCGTGTCGCCTGTCCTTGGCTCATCAAGAAATTGGTCAATACTTCTGGCAGTTCGAGCTCGAAATCGAAGACATTCAATGTACCAAGGCGGGGCTTCTGCAGTCACTCGCCAGTTTGGAAGTCCCCCGCCTGTGGTGGGGCGATCGGCGTGAAGAGAGCCCGGTCGGGCTTGAGATCAAGCAAAGGGGTCTCGTCCAGGCAATCCAGGCCGCGCACCAAGACGGTCGAGCCTTCTATTCCGATCAGCACGGCGATCGAGGTGCCGATCGGGTTTGGTCGCGCGGGTGATCTCAGGGAAAATGTTCCGCGGGCGCTGCCGTCGTTTGCCGGACTCTGCAGCACCAAATCCCGGCGGGACAGGTGCAGCCAATAGAGCACCTCGACACGTTCATAACATTCGAGCCCACGCAGAGCCGCCACCCAAGGTTCGAAGACTTCGATGCGACACACCGGGCCATCCGTGCGCCCTTGCCTTGGCGTGACCATGCGCGAGGTCCACGGCGTGCGAATGCGGCCGATGAATCGCACAGCAGCGTCGGCGGGCGGCGGCACGCTGACGGCGACCTCGCCGGTGCGTATCTCATTCTCGCGAACCATGCCTGTCTCTGCGTTGTGCGTCGTTTGTGAGGGAGAATAAGCGTTCCAAGCGAGCTTCTGGACATGTGCCTCGGCACATATGAAAGCGGAATGTTGCCCAGCGAACATACAAAGGAGAGCGGGAAAGAGTCGTGGGCGGCACGACAAATGTGGTAGCGTCCTTACGCGACCGCAGGCGGACTGTGCCAAGTTTTTTCGGCGGCATTCTATAAGACCGGCAGCATTCTATAAGACAAGTCTTGCGCCAGTCGTCGTGCGATGGACCAGACCGACAGTCCTCTTGCAGGAGGTCAGGGCCAATGAGTCCTCTCATCATCACTCTGCTCGTGCTGCTCGGCGTCGGGCTGCTGCTCGCGCTGTGGCTCATGGGCATCTACAACGGGCTGGTGGTCGCCTGGCAACGCTTCCAGAACGCCTTCGCCCAGATCGACGTGCAGCTCAAACGCCGCTACGACCTGATTCCGAACCTGGTCGAAGCCGTCAAGGGCTACATGGGCCACGAGAGGGAGACGCTCGATGCCGTCATCAAGGCCCGCAACAACGCAATGGCGGCTGAGCAGAAAGTTGCCGCCAACCTCGGCGACCCGGCGGCCATGAGAGAGCTCAACCAGAGCGAGGCCAAGCTGGGCGGCATCCTGGGCCGGCTCTTCGCCCTGTCCGAGGCGTACCCGGACCTTAAGGCCAACCAGAACATGCTCGCCCTGCAGGAGGAGCTGACCTCGACCGAGAACAAGATCGCCTTCGCCCGGCAAGCGTTCAACGACGCTGCCGCCAACTACAACATCCGGCGCACGGTTTTCCCGGCCGTCACTGTCGCCGGTATGTTCGGGTTCAAGGAGGCGGCACTGCTCGAAACCGCAGAGACCGAGCGCGCAAAGCCCAAAGTGTCGTTCCCTTAAACCCAGAAGCGCCACCGCTATGCGTCCCATGCTTTCGGTCCCGTGCTCCCCAAAGCCGCCCTGACATGGCCAGCAATTTCTTCCAGCAGCAGGATTCGGCCCGACGCAAGACCGTCCAGCTGGTGATCTATTTCGTCCTGGCGATCGTGATTCTGATTGCCCTGGTGTACGGGCTGCTGCTGGCGTTCAGCATGCATGGCGTCCACGAGCCGGTGTCCTGGTGGCAGCCGGAGCTGCTCCTGCTCGCCGCAGCGGGGGTGGCGCTTGTGGTCGGCGCTGCCAGCGCGTTCAAGGTGGCCCAGCTCGCTTCCGGCGGCCAGGCCGTCGCCCTGATGATGGGCGGTGTAGAGGTGCCCGGCACGACGACCGACGAGCGCCAGAAGCGGCTGCTCAACGTCGTCGAGGAGATGGCCCTCGCCGCGGGAGTTCCGGTGCCCACCGTCTATGTTCTGGATGAGCCGGGCATCAATGCCTTCGCGGCCGGCTATGCCCCGGGCGATGCGGTGGTCGCCGTCTCCCAGGGCTGCCTCAACTACCTGACCCGCGACGAGCTGCAGGGTGTGGTGGCGCACGAGTTCAGCCACATCCTCAACGGCGACATGCGGCTCAACATCCGGCTGATCGGCCTGATCTTCGGGATCATGGCGTTGTCGATCATCGGCCGCACCCTCATGCTCACGTCCGGCGCACGCTCGTCGGGAAGGAATGATTCTCGTGGCGGCCTGGTGCTGCTCGGTTTCGGCGTGTTTGTGCTTGGCCTGGTGGGAGCGTTGTTCGGTCGGCTGATCATGGCGGCGGTGTCTCGCCAGCGCGAGTACCTGGCCGACGCCAGCGCCGTCCAGTTCACGCGCAACCCCGACGGCATTGGCGGGGCGCTCAAGAAGATCGGCGGACTGGCCGAGGGGTCGCGCATCGACAACCCGCAGGCCGCCGAGGCCGGCCACATGTTTTTCGCCAACGCCTTCGCCGGCCGCGGGCTCGCCGGACTCCTGGCCACTCACCCGCCTCTCGTCGAGCGCATCCGCCGGCTCGATCCCCAGTTCGACGGCCAGTTCCCAGCGGTGCGGCCGGTCGCTGTCGATCGGGGAGAACGCGGAGGTCCTCGCCCCAGCGGCCTCCCACCGTTCGCCGGAAGACGGAGGTTACCGGGGCTGCCGCAGGTGCCGTTGCCGGTGTTGGGATTCGCTGACGAAGCTGCGTCCCGGGTCGGCCGCATCGATCCGGACGCAATCGGCTGCGCCCAGGCGCTTTACGACAGCATGCCCGACGTGCTCCGGGTCGCCGCCGAGGAGCCATTCAGTGCTCACGCCCTGGTGTATGCGCTTCTCCTGGACCCACGGGCAGATCTGCGAGACCTGCAGCTGACCCGGCTGAAGTCTCGAGTTGAACCGCAAGATTTCGCCGAAACCTTGCGGCTGGTCGCCCCCGTCCAGACCCTCCCGGACATGTACCGGCTGCCGCTCCTGGACCTCGCCATGCCGGCCCTGCGGCAGATGTCGCCCCGCCAGTACCGGGATTTCCGCGCCCAGGTCGAGGCGCTCATGATGGCCGACCAGCGGCTGAGCCTGTTCGAGTACACCCTCCGCTGTGTGCTGCGTCGCCATCTCGATGCTCAGTTCCTTCCGCAGCATCAGAGGCATCCCGTGCACAGCTCGCCGCAAAAGCTGGCGCACCAGGTCGCGACGGTGTTGGCGCTATTGGCCTGGGAAGGCGAGGCGGAACCCGGCCGGGCCTCCCGGGCTTTCGATGCCGGCATGCGCAGCTATGTGGGCGGCGACCACGCCCACCGTTTGCCGTCCCGCCAGGAATGCTCCCTCGCTGAATTCGACGCGGCGCTGCAAACGCTCGATCAATCCACCCCGGCCATAAAGCGGCGGATCGTTGTCGCCTGCACGGCCTGCATCCTGGCGAACCAGCAGGTCACCGTCCGCGAAGCTGAGCTGCTCCGCGCCATCTGCGACACGCTCGACTGCCCGCTACCGCCGCTCGTCGTGGGCAAAGCGGAAGCACGATGAGCAACATCTTCTTCAGGTACCTTCGGTGATCGACGCAGCGGCGATCATTGTGCTCATCGTCGGCCTGCCCACCTTGCCGCCGGGAACGGAGGACCTGGGCGGCAATTGAATTTGGCTCCGGCTGCCGTAGTCTGCCGATAGCCCGCAACCGGGCGCCCTCCAACCTTCTGCTCAGATTTCTCCGATGACGAATAATATTAATGTGGGCATACGGCTGCATGGCGGGCTGCACCCGCAGCGATGCTTGGAGTTGGCGAAGGCCGCGGAAGCGAGCAATCTCGCGTCTATTTGGTTTGCAGAAAATCCATTCGAGCGTGGCGTGTTGCCGGCGGCAACCGCCTGCGCGATCGGCACGGCGCGAGCGCGCATCGGGATCGGCGCGTGGAATCCCTACAATCGCCATCCCAGCCTCATCGCCATGGAGATCGGTGCCCTCGATGAGCTCGCCGAGGGCCGCATCAGCCTGGCCATCGGCTCCGGGCTTGTTTCGGCAATATCCAAGCTTGCATTGGGCGACAAGCCGCTGGCCGCACTTGCCGATACGTTTCACATCGTGCGTGGCATGTTGCGTGGGGATGAGGTCACTTACGCCGGAAAGGTGTTCTCCGCTCGCGCGGTAAAGCTCGGGTCTCGGCCGCCGCGCCCGGACATGCCGATCCTGATGGCGGCGCGCGGCGACAAGGCGCTGCAGCTGTGCGGGGCGATAGCCGATGGCCTTTTAATATCGAATATGTGCCCGCCGGGCTTCACGGCACGCGCTCGCGACATCGTTCTCACGGCTGCGGTCGAATCCGGCCGGGCGGCGCCGGAACGCGTCATCCGCCACGTGGTGCAATATCTGCCCTGCGTCGCCAGTCCCGACGGCGCACAGGCGCGTGCGATGGTCAAGCGAGCACTCGCGCCGATGTTGCGTCAGTTTTGGGCCATTCCCACCGCTCGGGCGGCGATGCGTCTGGGCAATATCCCGGAGTCTGATCTGCTCGCCGCGGTTGAGCGTGTTGCCGGCGGAGAGGCGCCGGACATCGCGCTCGACGATCGTTTCGTCGACGCCTTCGCGGTCGCAGGCTCGGCACGCGAGTGCATCGAGCAAATCGAGATCTATGCGCGCGCCGGCGTCACCGAGCTCGTGCTGACATTCGTGGGCGCCGATCCGTTGGCCGAGATCGCTTATCTCGGCCGCGCGTTGCACCCGACCTGAGCTGAGATGCCGAGCCCTATCTCCCGCGGCTTGAGACGCCGCCGCGACCCTGCTGCCCATCTGCTTGACGGCTGCGGGCCGTTCTTGCCAGTCTCTACCACGTGCGGCGGCAGCACCGGGTGCCGGCCGGTGATCTCGGAGAGTGGAACGCGTGCCCCACCCGGTACTACGCTTCTGCGCTAGCCTTGCGACGATTGCTCTTGCGGTCGTCACCGCCGCCCCTGTCAGCGCCGCCGAGTGGCCGGAACGCGCGGTGCGCGTTGTCGTCCCGTTTCCGGCAGGCGGGGCAACAGACGTGCTGACGCGCCTTTTGTGCGAGCGCCTGGCGGCGCGATTCAACGTTCCCTTCATCGTAGAAAACCGCGGCGGCGCCGGCGGCAATATCGGGGGGGCGTACGTAGCCGCTTCACCCGCTGACGGGTATACGTTCCTTATGGGGGCGCCGGGCGTGCTTTCCTACAACAAGGCGCTCTATCGCGATTCGCAGTTCGATCCGGACCGCTCGCTCAGGCCGGTCGCGCTCTACGCCCGTATTCCCAATGTGCTGGTGGTGAACGCTGCGGTGCCGGCTCGCAACGTGGCTGAGCTCGTCGCCTTCGCGCGCAGCAATCCTAACCGGCTCAACTACGGGGCCATCGGCGTGGGTGCCACCTCGTTTTTATCCGCCGAGCTGTTCAAGTCGCTGGCAGGGGTCGACATTCAATTCGTATCCTACAGCGCCACCACACAGTCGCAGACCGATCTCATCACCGGACGCATTCAGATGGTGATCGACAATTTGACGTCGTTTCTTCCCATAATTCGCGACGGGCGCGTGCGCGCGCTCGGCATCAGCACCGCCACGCGTTCACCCCTGTTTCCTTCGCTGCCGACGATCAGCGAAGCCGGCATCCCCGGCTACGAGGCTTCTTCCTGGATCATGCTGGCGGCACCGGTCGGCACCCCGGCCGACATCGTGGCTGCGCTCGCCAAGGCGACGAAAGACGTCGCGCAGGCGCCGGACTTCAGCGCGCGCATTGCCGAGCTGGGCGCCGAGGCCGCGGTCGACACCCCTCTCGAGGCCGAGACCTTCGTCAAGGCCGAGTCAGTGAAGTGGCAAGGGGTCATTGCCAAGACGGGGGCAAAGCTGAACTAACAAAGCCGGCTGAATGGATGTCCCATGAACCGCATCTGCGCTTGTCTGCTGGCAATTGCGACTGTGCTGGCGGCCCCGACCGGAAGCATGGCTGAGGAATGGCCGACGCGACCGGTGCGCTTTGTGGTGCCCTTCGCGGCGGGCGGGGCAACGGATCTCCTGACGCGCCTTTTGTGTGAGCAACTCGCGCGCGAGCTCAACGCCTCGTTTGTGGTCGATGATCGCGGCGGCGCGGGCGGCAATATCGGGGCGGCGATCGTCGCCGCAGCGCCGCCGGACGGCTACACCCTGCTGATGTCGGCGCCCGGCGTGCTCGCCTACAACAAAGCCCTTTACCGGGACATGTCGTTCGATCCGGACCGCGATCTCGACCCGGTCTCTTTGTTCGCGATCCTTCCGAACGTGCTGGTGGTGCATCCGTCCGTGCCGGTGCACAGCGTGGCGGAGCTGATCGCCTATGCGAAGGCCAATCCGGGCGGCCTGAATTACGGCTCGGCCGGAATCGGGTCCACATCCCACATCGCCGCCGAATTGTTCAAGTCGATGGCCGATGTGAAGATGCAGCACGTCGCCTATCGGGGGACCGCACTTTCCCTGATCGATCTGGTTGCCGGCCGCGTTCAGCTCGTCATCGACAATCTGCCGCCGATCGTGCCGCTTATTCGCAGCAACCAGGTTCGTGCGCTCGCGATCTCAACCGAGCGGCGCTCCGACCTCCTGCCGGAGCTCCCGACGATCGCCGAGTCCGGGCTGCCGGGCTTCGCCGCCTATTCTTGGCAGATGGTCGCCGCACCGGCCGGCACTCCGGAGCAGATCGTGAACAAGCTTGCCCAGGCAATCGGTCGGGTTGCGGCGAACCCGCTGATCCGGGCACGGGTCGCTGAAATGGGTGCGGAGACGGTCGGCGATACGCCGGATGAGGCGCGCAGGTTCGTCAGGCTGGAATCCGCCAAGTGGCGTGCCGTTGTTGACAAATCCGGCGCACGCGCGGATTAGCTCGAAGATGAGGTGCCCCAATGCCGGAGACCAATGCATGAGCGCGCTGAAACTGAGTGATGCAAAGCTTGTTGGCGGTTCCGAACGCGACCGCACGGAGCTGTTGCAGCTGCTCGAGCAATATATCGTCGCCAACGGCCACTTCGACTGGGAGGCAATAAAGCCGATATGGAGTGAGCTGCCGGAAGCGACATTCTTCAATCTCAACGGTCATACCTACAACGGCTCCGATCATTGGCGGGCGCTGTGGGCTTTCTACAAAGAGAACGTCAAGGGCTCCTACTGGACGCCATTCGACATCGGCGGCGTCATTACCGATGCGATGGCCGTGATTTGGTGCCATCGCGATACCAGGCGCAATTGGGTCGGCAAAGCCAGTCCTCCACGCGACATCCACTATCAGGGAGACAAGTTCATCACCCGCTCGACCATGGTGTTCCACAAGGAAGCAGGCAGCTGGCGCGTGGTGCATGCGCATTTCTCGGAAGCCGATTCCGGCCCGCGGCCGGGCGGAGTCTGAGACTGCTCATGTCCTGGTCGCTGCTCGTCAAGAACGGCACCGTCATCGACGGCTCCGGCGCTGCGCGACAGAAGGCCGATGTGGCGATCGCCGGCGACACGATCGCCGCAGTCGCCCCCGAGCTGCCTGACGCCAATGCCGCACGCGTCATCGATGCGGCGGCGCTCGTCGTCGCGCCGGGTTTCATCGACATCCATTCGCATTCGGATTTCTTCTACGCGCAGTGTCCATCGGCGGAATCGAAGATCCGCCAGGGCGTGACGACCGAGGTCGTCGGAATGTGCAGCTTCTCTCCGGCGCCCTGCGTCCCGGAAAGTCGGCGGCAGGTGGAGGCAGCCGCGCATTCGCTCGGCGCCAAGCTTGAAGTCCGCTGGTCCACCTTCCAACAATATCTGACGGCGCTGGAAGAGCTCCATCCCAGCGTCAATGTCGTGCATTTTGTCGGGCATGGGCCGATCCGCTACGCCGCCATGGGGGCGGAGAACCGCGCGCCCACGCGTGCGGAGCTCGAAACCATGAAGAGCCTGCTCGCCGAGGCGATCGACGCCGGTGCATTCGGATTGTCGTCCGGGCTCATCTATCCGCCGAGTGCGTTTGCCGGGACCGATGAGCTCATCGCACTGTGCGCATCCATGGCGGCGCGCGGCGGTCAATACTTCACGCACATGCGCGGCGAGGCCGAGACCCTGCTCGAGGCGATCGCGGAGGCAATCGAGATATCCGAACAGGCCGGCGTCGGCTTGCAGATCGCGCATCTCAAGTCGCAGGGGCGCGAGAACTGGCATTTGTTCGACCGCGCGTTGGAGCAGATCGAGGAGGCGCGCCGGCGCGGCGTGCCGGCCTCCGCGGACGTCTATCCCTATGCGGCGAGCAGCACGTTCATGACGGCTATGCTCCCGGAATGGGTGCATGACGGCGGCATCGAGAAACTGCTGCAGCGCATTTCCGATTCCGCAACCCGCCAACGCATCATCGCCGAGAACACGCGATCGGGCGATGCATGGGGGACGACGCACGGCGCGATCGGTTGGGACGAGATCATGATCGCGACCTGTCCGGAAGCTGCGGTCGAGGGGCTGACGCTTGCCGCGTTGGCGGCGCGGCGGGGCCAGCCGCCCGCCGAGGCGATGCTTGACCTCCTGGTCGCGCATGATGCGGCGGTGTCCGTCGTGCTGTTTACGCAGGCGGAGCACAATGTGCAAAAGTCGCTCCGGCAGCCCTATGTGATGATCGGCTCGGATTCCCTGGGCTTGTCCGGCGGAGAAGGGCCGCATCCGGGTCATCCGCACCCGCGCATGTATGGAACCTTTCCTCGCGTTCTCGCCAGATACGCGCGCGAGGCGCGGTTGTTCTCGCTGGAAGGCGCGATCGCGAAAATGACCGGCATGCCGGCGGAAAAGCTCGGCCTGCGCGCGCGAGGGCTCCTCCGTCCGGGCTATTTTGCCGACCTTTCGCTCTTTGATCCCGCAACCGTTTCGGACCAGGCGACCTTCGAGGACCCGCACCGCTATCCGCGCGGGATTCCTTACGTCATCATCAATGGCAACGTGGTTCTGGATGCGGGCGGGCTCAAGCAAAGCTCCGCGGGGCGGATTCTTCGCCATTAAGGAGGGCGATAAGCGCGGGTTCGTTGCGCCGGCCCTAATCCCACGCGTTCCAGGCGCTCGGGCCGGCGTGGCTCCATTTTTCCCGGTGCGGCATGATCATCGCGCAGAATCGCGACGTGTGCGTTTCGCCGAAGACATCCACATAGGTCACATAGCCCAAGAAATAGTGGTGGGTGGTCTTGCTGCTGTAGAAGGGAAATTCCTTATCGAGGAAGATTTGCGGCTTGCGCCCACCGATCTGGAAATTGAGCGACCAGGTCTGTCCGTCCGCATATGACGGGGTCTCGCCGATCGGCGAGCTGTCGCGGAACTCGCCGTAGAGCTCTTTCAGGAGCGCCGGCGTGTGGCCATTGTTCTCGATGGCGACGCCGGCGACGGTGCGCATCTTGCCCGGGCTGTCAGGGACGGGAGCAAGGCCCACCCCGTGCGCCTCGACCGCCACATAGGCGCGGTCGAGAAGCCTGTATCTCTCCTTCTCGGCGTCCGCCTGCGCGCCGGCGGAAGCAAGCGTCCGCTCCTGGGCTTGGCGCAGCGTCCACGTGAGAAGCGCAATGGCGATGGCGGCGAGCGCGGTCGCGATCGGGCTGTAGAAGTTGATGATCTCGCCGGCGCGCAGGATGGCGTACAATGCAAGATTGTAAGATGCGCAATTGGTCTGCTCTCCGGCTTGGTCGAGCTGGCAGATCTGGACCGTTGCGCCCGAAATCCAAGCGGCGATCAGGAATACGACCACGGCAGCCGCGAGCACGATCACGACCCGTAAGGGGGTCGAGGTCGGTATCCGGATTCGTGCAGCCATGAAACGAGCAGCCTCCCGCTTGCACCTTACACGCGCGAGGGCGGGCGTGCGAGAGCGCAATGGCGATTTGCGTGCGCTGGGAGTGCGATTTAGCGCCGTAGAGACGACGATAAAGCCTGGCGCGCGTGCTGCGCATATCCGCCAGGTGCGCTCAGCCTCCCTGGAGCGGCCTTTCAGGTCGCGCGTGTCGGTGGGCTGGGAAGCGGGAGAAAGAAAGTGAGAAAGAAAAAGCGCATGTGCAGCGAGGATGAGGTTGCCTCCGGTGGGCTCTAAAGCGTAGCTGGACGCTTGAGCTGCAATTCAAGCTCGTTCAGTGTGCGAGGCTAAACGCAAATCCATGCGTTCGCCCGCACTCCGCTCCTCGGTGCTTGTGAAGACATACCCCACCTCCGCTCATCCCGCGGAAGCGGGTCCAGTTCTTGCGGCAAAGCGCTGGATCCCGCTTGCGCGGGAACGAGCGGAAAATCGCAGTCGCGATTTCTTCACATGCTCTCAGGCGCGGCCGGCAGTGCGCAAGCTTCGCACTGGGCCGACCCGCCGAGGCTCTAAGTCGATCCAAACTACTTTTGGGAGACTACTTCTTGACGTGGTGAACAACCTGCGGATGCTCCACCTTCGCGAAGGCTCCTCTGCCAGCCGGCACACTGAACTCAGGCATGTACGGATTGACGCCAGCCGTGTTCGTGTTGTCCTGATGGTTCTCGCCGCTGTCACCGGCCATGGCCGCGCCACCGAGGCCGAGAAGGATTGCAGCGGCAACGATGCTGAGCTTCTTCATGGTAATCTCCAAGTTGTTTGAGTTAATTTTTTTGAGGTTGCCCTCAGGCCTCGTACGTATTGGATTGCACAGCCGGCGCCCATTAAATTGCGTGTCACAAAACTAAATTCGATTTTAGTCTTGCGGGTAGGAGAGGGGGCCACCCGGTCGGGCTGCAATAGGAGGTTGTGGCTAGGGATGGGCGGTTTCGACGCTATCGGAGCGACCTGCGATCGCAGCGTTGCACCGACGGTCCGCCCGGTTTGGCCGCTGTCTCGGTTCCGCAGGGATGCCCCTACCTGATGAAGCTCAGGTAGGCAGCGAGCGCCTCGATCTGGCTTGCCGACAATTTACTGGCGATATCGGGCATCGGCGGGCCGGAATTCAAGTGATAGCCCTGGCCCCACTGCTCGAGCATCCGCTTGAGATAGGCATGGCCGAGCCCGCCCAGGCGTGGAATTTGTCCAACCCCTTCCGCATTGGGACCGTGGCAGACCACGCAGGCCACGATGTTCTCTTCCGGCATCCCCTGTTGGTAGATTGTGCGCCCGGTGGCGACGAGGTCGGCATCGCCGTCATTGGCCGGGCGCGGAGCGAGGCTGGCGAAATACAGCGCCAGCTCATGCGCGGCGCCGGCGTTCAGGTTTTCCGCGGCCCCCCACATGTATTGTTTCGAGAACGGATTGTCGCGCCCGTGGCTGCGGAAGCCGGCGAGCTGATTCTCGATATATTGCGCCCGCTGCCCGGCCAATCGCGGCGCCGGCGAATAACCTTGCCCACCGCTCCCGTGGCACCAGGTGCAATTGCGCACGGCCGGGCTCTCGGCGCGGGCGCTCGCGCACACTGCAAGGCACGCAGCCGCCAGGATCAGCAGTGTCGACCGGATGCCTGTCATCTATCTGCCTTTGATCAATTGCCTCTGGCTACTGTTATAGTTGCACTTCATCCGAGACATGAGCTTGATAAGCTACTTCAAATAGCTGACGTAAGCCGCGACCGCCTCGATCTGTGATTTGCTGAGGCTGTGGGCGACAGGGCTCATGATCGCGGAGGTGTCGGGCTGGGATGGGTTCTGTCCCCGCTCCTTGCCCCAGTTGGTGAGCTCCTTGACGAGATAGGGATAGAGCTGGCCGGCGAGGCGCGGAATTTCACCGGTGCCCGTCGCATCCGGTCCGTGGCAGGCCGCGCAGGCCGCGATATTATCGTCAGGAACCCCGTCCTCGAAAATCTTCCGGCCCTCCTCGACCAGGCCCCGCGGCGCGCCACCGATCGGTGGTGGATTGAGCGCGTGGAAGCTCTCCGCCAGCGCCGAGACCATCGCCGGGCTCAACGTATGCGCCACATTGAACATGATGTTGTTGGTGCGCCGGTGCTCGATGAAGGCACGCAACTGATTTTCCAGATACTCGGTCTGCTGCCCGGCAAGCCGCGGGATCGGGAAATAGCCGCGGAAGCCTTGTGCCGAAGCGCCATGACAATCCTTGCAGTAGCTGAGCTTGGCCTGCACGCTGCCGCGCGACGCGTTTTCCGCGTGTGCCGGAGCGGCAAGCAGGAGGGCGAGCAGAGCAATGTGCAATCCGCCATGGAGCCGCATGGTAATCACTCCAGGTAGCTCACATAGGCGGCCACCGCCTTGATCTGCGCGTCGGTCAGGCCGCGGGCAATCGGTGCCATGATGTCGGAGTTGTGCTCTGCGCGCTCCTTGCTCCAGTTGGTCAATTGCAGGATCACATAAGCGTAGAGCTGGCCGGCCAGGCGGGGGAATTGATCGCTGCCCTTGGCGTCGGCGCCGTGGCATGTGGCGCAGGGAAGAACATTGGCGCTCGGCACGCCCTGTTCATAGATTTGCTTGCCCGCGTCGACGAGGTCCTTCGGCCCATTGCCGAGCGGCTTGGGATTGAGGTCGTGGAGGCTGTTGGCGAGCGCCGTGATCATGGCCGGGCTCAGCACGTGCCCGACATTGAACATGATGTTGTTGGCCCGCTTCTTCTCGGAGAAGCCCTGCAACTGGTTCCGGATATAGGCGACCTGCTGGCCGGCAAGCCGTGGGATCGGAGAGAAACCGAGAAAGCCCTGCGCCGAGACGCCGTGGCAGACCTCGCAATACGTGAGCTTGGCTTGGACCTCTTGGCCGGTGGGAGCATCGTTCGCAGCCCCCGCGGCGCCGCCGCTTACCAGCGCGATCAACGCCGCCAGCGCGACGCCGAGCCTGGTAGGATGGGCAAAATTGCTTCGTAAGGAAATTGATTGGTGCGAAGCGCTCACGCAATTTTGCCCACGCGATCGCATGATGGGCTTCCCGCGCGTGGGCAATGCGCAGAGAGCTCGTTGCGCTTGGAACGACTTTGTCAAGCGCATTGCCCACCCTACGGTGCCGCCTTGCTTCACCATCTCAGCGCCCGTCCCACATATGGAAATTCAGCGCAAGCTTGGCGATTTGGACGCTCTGCTTGAAATTAACCGGCACACCAGCGGGAGCATTGTTCGGATCGATCATCAGCACAGTGTGGCTGCCGAATTGGTAGTAGTCGTATTCGAGCGCGAGTGACCAATGGTGATAGAAGGCCCAATCGATTCCGCCGCCCACCGTCCAGCCCAGGCGCTGGTCCAGGCCCTCGAAGGCAACGGGCGTCCCGGTAACGCTGCCGGTGAAGTCGTATTTGTCCCCGACCCAGGCGGCGCCCGCCTTGGCGTAGAACAGCCAGTGGTCGGCGGCATAACCGAACCGGCCAGTCGCGCTGGCAACGAAATCCGTGAGCGCGCTGAACTCACCGGTATCGCCGCTCGCCGGAAGTGCGAAATTGGCGCTGGCCTTCATGGTCGAGCCTGAGGCCGCGCCTTCCACGCCCACGACCCAGGTGGGGGCGAACTGATAATCGCAGCCGATTTGTCCTCCCACAACGACGCCGATCGGATCGACGGTGACGGTCGTGACGCCGGTCGTCATTTCGGTGAAGGCACTCTGGATCGCGTTGACCGGATCGGTTGCTTCCTTGTGTGCCCAGCCGCCGCCCACATGGGCGCCGAGATAGCAGCCGGTCCAGCTGAAGGCGGGAGGCGGCATGGGAGCTTTGAACGGGAGCGACATGTCGGCGGCGGTCGCGGGTCCTGGCAAGAGGGTTGAGCCTGTCGCGGCGATCAGCAGCGTCTTCATCAGGGTGTGCATGGTTCCGGTCTCCGCGCTCCGCCGCCTACATCGCGAACCACAGGTGCAGGAACAGCGTATTGTTGGCGCTGGCGCCGACAGTGGTGCCGTCGAACTTGTTGTAGAACGTGTAGTCGAGGCCGATGCGCACATTGCCCCATGGCCAGCCCGGCGCCTTGCTGGCGGAAAACGGGATATAGGCGATCTCGGCGATGAAGCCGTCGCTGTTGGGGCTGAAGCCGCTGGCGAGGCCCGAATAGAGGATCGGGTCGCTCGAGCCCCAGACGTTGAAGTATTGCCCGGTCAGCACGATCCGGTTGTCCAACCCATAGGCGAACGAAGCCTGCAGGTGCAGCGAATTGACATCGTTGTTGAGGTTGGCGGAGCCGCCTTGACTGAAGGTAGAATCGAGTTGTTGGAATTCGTGAATGTAGCTGCCGCGCAGCGTCAGCCAGTAGTTGTCGCCCTGATACTGATACTGCGCGTCGAAGCCGATATCGGTGAATTTGTCGGTTTGCGCGAAAGTCGATGTATCGCCGGTGCCCGGGTTGATCCAGTTGTGCACGTTGGTCTGCGACCCGAAGGTGCCGACCATGAGATAATTGTTGTTCCAGTGCGGCTCGAGCGCGAGGCGCCAGTACGGCGAGACGCCGTCGATGAGGCCGCCAGCCCCATAAGGATCGACGCCAAGCGAGTTTTGCGCCCCGAAGTCGAGCGTGCGGTAGAGGGTTGCCTCCAGATAGAGAAGATCGGCGATATACGCGTAGGCGCCGAAGCCGACGACATGGGCGGAGAATGCCCCCTCGATCGTAGTCTTGGTGGCCGGCGTCGACGCAACGGTGGATACCGCATACGGGAAGGCCCAGGCCGGCGTCGTGTTCCACACGTCCTGCACGGTCGGATTGTTGTTGGCAGTGAGGCCGAAGATCGCATCAATCCCGCCAATGTGCGCGGTCTTAACGAAGCGGACGTCGGTGTTGTCCCAGGTCCAGGTGTGTCCGAACGGATCGGAGAAACCGCCGGGGCCAGGTGCGTTATACGTCACCTGCGCAAAGGCGCCGATATTGTCCGCGATGGCGCCGCCCCAGAAGCCGCTGACCGGCGAGATGACAATGTTGTCGTTGGGCTTCCACGGATCGGTGGGCGGGGCCAAGTCCGCCTGCGTGTGGGTGTAACCGATGATCGCCATCAGGGCGACCGGCGGCACATAGTCCTTGTCGTCGTTCGCGGGGGCCTTGGCGGCCTTGAGGTACAGGCCCATCTTGGCAGCTTCGGCGCGCACATTGTCCGCGGCCGGAGAGAACGGGGTGGTGCGGAACATGCCGCCGCCGACCGTATAGCCGAGCAGCTTGAAGCGGCGGCCGTAGGGAGTGAGGGCAGGGAAGTCGGTGTGGCATGTGCCGCATGGCTGCCCGGTCTGGCGGGCGAAGCTGGGCAGCGCCTGCGCGGGCGGTGCCCATGCGAGGCCGAAAAATCCGGCCGCAGCAACGACCCAGATCCGTCGAAGGAGACCAAGGGAGAGGGTGCGCTTGGCAGCCATGGCGTCCGAGCCGTCGCGTGAGGAAATGGCCGGGACGCGAATGCAAAAGGCATCCGCGCGGCGCATGTCTCACGACCTCCGTGCAAGGCACGGGGGTTGGCTTCGGGGGCGATACAACATTAGGAGATGCCGTCGGCGTGAGCCAAGGCAAAATGCGGCGAAGGATGAGATTTCGTCGCGGTGGTGCATTCAGGCAACAACCTCGCGATGTGAATCCGGCATGACGAGTAAATGCCATGCCAACTTGGCAGCGCCGCTCACAAGTTGATCTTTATCAAAGCGAAGTCCCGTCGAACGCGCAACAAACTACATGCCTGTCGTGATCTCGCTCGGGGTCACGGCGGGCCAGGCGGCGCGGTTACCTTCGGGGGTACCGCGCCGCTTTGTGGCACAGGTTATGGTCATCATCTGTGCGAGCTATTTTGCGGATCAGGGCCGCAAGAAGCGCGAGGCAGCGGGTGCCCAGGCGTCTCTCGGCAATTCATCCGTCAGCAGCCTGTCAGGAGAGCCTGTCGTAGTGGCCGGTTTGCACTCGCGAGGGCTTTGCCCCCTGCATGAGCAACCGCTACTTCTGCGTCTGCTTGAAATAGGTGAGGTCCGGCGGCTTCTGGCCCTTCTTCGAAGGCATCAGCTTGCCGTCGGCGCTGAGGTAGTAGGGCTCGTTGCCGATCTTCACCCAGGTATTGTCCTCGGAGCAGACATCCGAATGCCAGGCCGGGCGCGGATTTGGATTGCGCGTGACCTTCTGCAGCTTGGTATAGGGCCGCGTCAGCGCGTTATCGATGATCGTGATCTGGTCATAGAGCGTATTGGCATCGGCAGGATCGAGGTAAATGCGCTCCTTGATCACGGTCTGGCCGTCCTTATCGAAGGGCAGTCCCGAGGTGTCATATCCGCGCGGATTCTTGAGGAAGCGCGTCTCCACCTCGAGCGTATGGTACTTGCCCTCGGCATCCTGGTCGGTCCATCGGCCGATCGAATAACCCGCATAGGTGAGCTCAGGGTCTTTTGGCCAGTCGCGGCCATCGGTGTAGATGCGCCGGTAGGAATCGTCATTGTGGCTGATCAGGATATAGGTGATGTTCGGCATGACGATGATCTCGCCCGGATCATAGAAGCTCATCATCGCCGGCATGCCGGCCGGCACGCAGAAGGTCGATGGCCAGTTGCCGGGTCCGCCCTCCTTGAGATCCTCGGTGATGGCCTCGAAGACCTTCTGGTACTCGGGCGTGAGCGGGGCCGGGCCGGCGAGCTCGCGCCAATTGTTGGGGTTGCCGGTGCGCACCCATTGCCCTTTGAGATTCGGATATTTCCCGAAGTCGATGACTTGCGCGGCGGCGGGCGCGGCCGTAAGCGCAGCCGCCATGGCCAAGACGGAGATCGGAATCGCGTAACGCATGGACATCCTCCTCGGGTCGCTCCTTTTTGCTTGGCTTCGAAGATACACCGCCCAAGGCTTTCGGCGAAAGGGCTCACCCACGCCGGATTGCGGCGCGTCACTTCGTGGTTATCGGAAGGCGGGAGGCCCTTCTCGCAGTCGCATTGGCTCACCTAAGGGATATCGCGGCGGCGAGCTCCAGGCGTGCCGGCGCGGTCATCCAGGCCCAAGCGACGCCGTCACCGGCCCGTCTGCGGCTTCTTGAAATAGCGCAAGTCGGGCGGGGCCTGATCCTTTCGGGCCGGCATCAGAAAGCCGTCCGCGCTCAGGAAATAGTTCTCCTTGCCGACCACGATTTGCTCGTTGCCCTCGGCGCAATTGTACTCGAGCCAGGTCGGGCGCGGATCGGCGCTGCGCTTGTACTTCTTGTCCACTGTCCACGGCCGGGTCAGCGCATGATCGATCACCGTGATCTCGTCGTGCAGGAAGCTCGGGTCGGCTTTGTCGAGGTGGAAACGCTCCTTGAAGATCGACTGATTGTCAAAATGCATGGGCAGCCCGGTGTGGTCGAAGGCGCGCGGACCCTTGAAGCCGCGCGTCTCGACCTCGAGCGTGGTGTAGCGGCCTTGTCCCTCTTCGTCGATCCAGCGTCCGATCGAATAGCCGAGATAGCTCGGCTCGATCTCGGCCGGCCAATCGCGCCCGTCGGTGAAGACGCGGCGGACTTCCTGCAGGTCGATGACGGTCAAGATATAGGTTGTCTCCGGGGTGATGACGTATTCCTGCATCGACGGCGACATCGTCCGCGGCATGCCGCCGAGATAGCAGCGCGCGGAGGGATAGTTGCCCAATCCGCCGGCGGCCTGATCCGCCATGCTGTTCTCCAGCACCTTCTGATATTCCGGCGTCAGCGGCGCTTCCTGGCCGAGCCCCGAAGGCTTCGACGGATCGAACTTGACCGCCTGGCCCTGCGGGTTGGTGTTGAAGCGCGACCACTGCCCTTTCCAGTTCGGATATTTCGAATCGTCGAAGGCGCGGGCGCCGGTCTCGCCAACGAGAAGCGTGGCCATTACTGCAAATAAGATCGCCGAGCTTCCATACAGCATGATCATCCCCCTGGGCACGGCTTGGCTGCTTGGAATGAACGCGCGTAGCTCTAGGATGATGCTATCAGCTTGGCCCCGCGGTTGTCATCATCAGGCATCAAGCCGCCTCTTCGGCAGGGTGTTTGAGCGGCTGTTCATGCGCAACGGCGCCGCGCAGCGCGAGCGCAATCAGCGCAGACACGCCAAGACCCGCGGCGATGATGATGAATGCGACTGCGTAGTCGCCGGTTTCGCTCTTGATCCAGCCGGTAAAATACGGCCCGGCGAAGCCGCCCAGATTGCCGATCGAATTGATGAGTGCCAGTCCGCCGGCGGCGGCGGTGCCGGTCAAGAATGCGCTCGGCAGCGCCCAGGAAGTGGCGATCGCCGCATAGATGCCGACGAGCGCCAGCGTAAGCGCGGCCATCGAGGAGACCGGATCGCCGGCGAAAGCCGAGCCGATGAGCCCGGCGGCGCCGAGCAAAGCCGGAAGCGCGACATGCCAGGGACGCTCGCGCGCGCGGTCGGAATGGCGGGTCCAAGCCACCATGGCGACCGCGGCTGCGAGGTTCGGCAGCGCGGTGACGAAGCCGACCTCGAGATTGGTGAGCCCGCCGAATCCTTTGACGATCTGCGGCAGCCAGAACGTCACCCCGTACAGACCGGTGACGAGACCGAGATAGAGAACAGCGAGCGCCAGCACCCGCGGAGCGGTGAGCGCTTCGCCGAGGCGATAGCGGTGCACGGCTTCGCGATGGTCGCGCTCACGCGCAAGGTCCGCTTCGAGCTCGAGCCGCTCGCGCGTCGACAGCCAACCGGCTTGGTGTGGATGATCCGGCAGATAGCGCCAGACGATGCCCGCAAGGATCATGGACGGCAGCCCTTCGAGGATGAAGAGCCATTGCCAGCCATGCAGAGACAGCGTCCCGTCGAGCCCCAAGAGCCAGCCCGACAGCGGAGAGCCGATGACGCCCGAGACCGGGACCGCCGCCATGAACACGCCTACCACGCGGGCTCGGTGCTCGGCGGTGAACCAATAGGTGAGGTAGAGAAGCACACCGGGAAAAAATCCGGCCTCGGCGGCGCCGAGCAGGAAGCGGGCGACGTAGAAGCTCGTCTCGTTCCACACCAAGGCGGTCGCCCCCGATACCAGCCCCCAGGTGAACATGATACGGGCGATCCACACGCGTGCGCCGAGCTTCTCCAAGATGAGATTGCTCGGCACCTCGAACAGGAAATAGCCGACGAAGAAGATGCCGGCGCCCAGCCCGAATACGGCGGAATCGAAGCCGAGATCGGCGTTCATGGTGAGCGCCGCGAAGCCGACATTGACACGATCAAGGAACGCCACGAAGTAGCACAGGATCAGCAGCGGCGCGATCCGCCAGGCGATCTTGGCGGCACGTGTTTGATCGGAAACCGGTAAGTCTGCGCCGGGAGCCGTGGTTTCTGCTTGCATGACTCGCGTTAGCCCCGGGGCCTTGTCGAGAGGTTCAAGGCCGTCGCTCGACCGCCGTCGGCCGATCGTTTGATCCCACCGCTATCGGCTGCTTCCGCTTCGTTTGAATCCGTGGATGAGGTCCATGCATTCCTGGCTGAGGTGACCGCTCGCATCCACGAGACAGGCGATGACCAATGCCGAAGGCGTATCGACCGGTTCGGGTGCTTCGATCCGCATACGATTGCCGTGCTCGATGAACAAGGCTCCGCCCGCGATTGCGGCGATGAGCAGAAGTTTGAGCTTGGATAGGCGCATGCTCAGCGTCCAGTCTCTCGAATTCGGCTACCGTGACGCTAGCGGAATCCACAAGCCTCTCCAAGTGTTGCCCGGTAAGGTTCGGGACTTCTTGCCGCGGTTCCCGCTATAATGAAACCGCGCGATAGGGGAGCGAGGCGACCATGCGGACGCGAGAGCATCACTGGAAGGTCGTGGTGGCGGCGGTTTGCGCGCTTTTCATTGTGTTCCCGCTCGCATCGCCCGGGAACGCCGGCAAGGGTGACCCGTCCATCCCGGATTTCTCCGGCATCTGGGCGCATCCGTATCTGACGGGATTCGAGCCGCCGGCATCGGGCGCAGGTCCCATCACCAACCGCTCGCGGCGCAACGGCACCGGCAACTTCCAGCAGCTCGTCGGCGACTATACCAATCCGATCCTGAAACCTGCTGCGGCGGAGATCGTCAAGCAGCATGGCGAGATCTCGCTCGCCGGCAAGGGCTATCCGACACCCAGCAATCAGTGCTGGCCGGGCGGCGTTCCTTACGTCTTCTGGGACTTCCTGATGGAGATGTTCCAGGAGGGAGATCGGATCACCATGCTCTATCGCCAGGGTAACGAGATGCGCCATGTGCGGCTCAATGCGTCGCATCCTCCCGCGCCGGTGCCGTCCTGGTACGGGGATTCGGTCGGCCACTACGAGGGCGATACGCTGGTGATCGATACGGTCGCGGTCAAGATCGGACCTTTTGCCATGGTCGATATGTACGGCACGCCGCACAGCCCGGCGCTGCATGTGGTCGAGCGCTATCGGCTTATCGATTACGCGGATGCCAAGGGCGCATTCGAGCGGAACGCCAAAGAGAATACGCGCACGCCAGGCGCGGATTTCGATGCCAATTATCGTGGCAAGGTGCTGCAGCTCGCCTTCACGGTCGATGACGTGAACGTCTTCACCATGCCGTGGAGCGCGACCATCACCTATCGCCCGGCTGTGGGCGGATGGACCGACCTCATCTGCGCCGAGAACGTCCACGAATATTTTGCCGGCCGCGACGCCGCCGTGCCGCAAGCCGACAAGCCGGATTTTTGAATGTTTGGTGTAGAGGGTAGCGCGCGCCGCTGGCTCGGCGCGCTCCCTCCCCCCTTGTGGGGGAGGTGGGGGTTGTCTGGCTGAGGCCGATTTGAAGAGGCCCCACCCCCAACCCCTCCCCACAAGGGGGAGGGGAGTCGGCCGAGGAGGTGGCGCGTTGCCGACCCTACAAGGGCGTACCTACCCCTTGTTTTCCGCCTGCGTCTGCCGCCCGGCGCCGTATTTCTTGGCGAACGCGATCGTCGCCTTCACGGCCTTGATGGAATTGGGGTCGAAGGGATGCTCGTTGACGAAGGTGTGGTGCGCGCCTTCGTAGATCTCGAGCTCCATGGTCCCGCCGGCCTTGCGATAATCGTCGGCGAAGCGCTGGGCGAGCTCGGGCGTGGTCCACTCGTCCTTGGTGCCCTGGAACACCAGCGCCGGCGGCAGGTACACCTTCTCGCCACGCTCGATCGCGAGCGCCGGCGTCGCTTCGATCTGAGTTGCCTCGCTGCCGAAGAACGTGTCGTGGTTGATCGTGAGGTCCGGACGGTTCGCCGCCTTGGCGAGATTGTAGCGCACCAGCGGAAACAGCACGCCCCAGCCGGAGACCACGAAGGCCAGCTTGGCATCCATGTCGGGAGCTTCCTTGAGCGGCAGCACCGTATAGCGCTGGTCGTCGGGGCGGATCGCGGCGAGCAGGATCTGATGGCCGCCGCTCGAGGTGCCATACGCGCCGACCCGATCGGCACTGCTGCCGAACTCGCTCGCATGCGCCTTGAGCCAGCGGATGCCGTAATTGATATCCTGCAGCGAAGCCGGATAAGGCGCCTCGCCCGAGTTGCGGAAATCGATCGACACCACGACGATGCCGGCGGCCGCGAGGTCGAGCGCGGTGTTCTGCCCGTCGGTGCGATCCTTGTTGGTCCAGGCCCCGCCATGCACCTGCAAGATCGCCGGGAACGGGCCGGTGCCGGCGGGTTGATAGAGCCGCGCCAGCCGCTCCTTGCCGCCGCTGTTGGGCTGATAGACCATGTCCTTGACCAGGAACTCGTACTTGCCGCCCTTCGCGCCTTGCGCCTGGGCTGCTTCCGGCGCCATCGCCGCGGCGGTGAGCAAGGCCGCTCCGCTCTGCAACACTTCACGCCTGCCGATGTCGGTCATGGTTTCCCTCATCTTCGCGTTCCTGCTTTTGTCTGAGTCTTTTCGTAATTGACGCCCTTTGCCGCCGGAATGCTAGCCCAGCAGACAGGCTCCCGCTAGATGGCTGCTGTCCTGCGATGCGGGCAAGCCTGATCACCGCAGGCCACGCTTTTCATATTGCTCCCTGGCGGCTACTGCTGCGCGGCGCCGTCCGATTCCGCCGGCGTGAAGCAACTTGCATATGACCCCGCTCACCTATCTCATCATCGCCAGCACAGTCTTGGTCAGCTCGTTCGTCTCCGGCGTGTTCGGCATGGCGGGCGGCATGATCCTGCTCGGCGTCCTGCTCAACTACATGGATGTTGCGGCCGGGATGATCTCCTTCTCGATTGTGCAGCTCTTCGCCAACGGCTGGCGCGCGCTGCACTGGCGGCATTATGTGCGCTGGCCGATCTTCTTCTGGTACCTCGCCGGCGCAACGATCGCGTTCGCCTTCATGTTCGCGATCTCGTTCGTACCTAACAAGGCCTTCGTGTATCTGACGCTGGGGCTGATGCCGTTCGCGATCGAAGTGCTGCCCAAGCACATGCGTCCCAATATCGAGTGGCGCGGCGTGCCGTTCGTGACCGGCGTCCTGACCTCGATGATCCAGATCCTGGCCGGGGTCGGCGGCCTCTTTCTCGACGTGTTCTTCCAGAAGAGCATGCTCGACCGCAAGACCACCAACGCCACCAAGGCGGTGGTGCAATGCCTGAGCCATGTGGTGCGCGCGGCGTATTACGGCTCGGTTGCGGGCTTCTCCGAGGTGCCGCTTGCGGCCACCTTGCCGGCGATCGCGCTCGCAATCGCAGGCTCCGCGCTCGCACCATTTGTGATCGAGCGCATGACCGATCACGGCTTTCGCCGCTGGTCGCGCCTGGTGATCTTTGCGATCAGCGGAGTTTATCTGTTGCGGGCGGCGTGGTTGTTGGCGGCGCGGATGTGAGGAAGCCTGCGAATATTGCGTCGCCAGGATTGCATTTTCGGCCGCTCCTCTCTTGTTATCGCCCGAAAGTTAAACAATGTCTTTGCGCGGCTGCTATCATGCCGGCCTATCCACGAGATAGAGTCGCATGACAATTCGTGCATTGCGGCCCGATCCGGGTAATATCGTGCGCCCCACATAATGCCAGCCCAAATGTCGAACGGATCGTCCATTCGATGTGGGCCTCGCCAAATGCTCGGGGCGCAGTCGGCGACGTTGGGAGGTCGGTCATGAGCGCGAAGCGGCTCGGCTTGGTCATTTCGGTCGTGCTCGCGGTCGCGGCATCAAGTGCACGCGCTCAGACGCCGAAAGCCGCAGTAGACGCCTCCATCCCTGATTTCACCGGAATGTGGGTCCATCCCTATTTCCCGGGCATCGAGCCGCCGGCATCGGGTCCGGGGCCGGTCTTCAACCGGTTGCACCGTCCGGACGGATCGGGAAGCGGCCGTGAGTTCGTCGGCGATTACACCAATCCGATCCTGAAGCCCGAGGCCGCCGCCATCGTAAAAAAGCATGGCGACATAACGCTCGGCGGCATGACCTATCCGACCCCGAGCAACCGGTGCTGGCCCTCCGGTGTGCCCTACATTTTCTTCCAACCGGGCGTGCAAGTCCTGCAACAGCCGCAACAGATCGTTTTCCTCTACATGCGCGGCCCTGAATTCCGCCATGTGCGCCTCAACGAGCCGCATCCCGCCAAGCCGACGCCGTCCTGGTACGGGGATTCCGTCGGCCATTACGAGGGTGACTCGCTCGTGGTCGATACCGTCGCGATCAAGGCCGACCGGCCGCTGGCCATGGTCGATATGTACGGAACACCCTTCAGCCCGGCGCTGCATGTCGTCGAGCGCTATCGCATGGTCGATTATGCAACGGCTCAGGCCGCAGTGGCGCGCAATCTCAGAGAGAACAATCGGGTTCCCGATACCGCGTCCGATCTCACCTATAAGGGCAAACGTTTGCAGCTCACCTTCACGGTGGAGGACGCGGGCGTCTTCACCATGCCGTGGTCCGGGGTCATCACTTATGAGCGCCCGGCGATGGAATGGACGGAGATCGTCTGCGCAGAGAATCGCTTTGAGTTCTTCGCCGGGAAGAACGAGGCATTCGTGCCGACCGCGCGCATGCCGGATTTCTGAGACCGGCTTTGTCACACTCTAGGCTTTGTCACTCTTTATGTGAGAGGATCTTTCTCGCCGAATACCGATGAAACCGAACGGGGGGACGGTCCGCTCCTACCATGACGAGCTTCTCGCCACCCGACGGCCGGCCTCCAATCAAGTCGCTCGCGCGGACCTTAGCGGTCGCAATCTGACAGATCACGCTGACAGGTTCAGCCTGGTCACTTGTCCAGCCTTGTCGCATGGCCAACAGGAGGTGGAACCATTTGTCGCGTTTGGAAACGCGCGGAGCACCAAGATCGCTGAGAACCGTAGCGCTTGGCCGGCGTTAAGCCAAAGCCGCCTACAGGTACGCGGCGGCAAATAGAGAGCAATCGTCGTGTGAGCGGCGAGGGTGATCCTCGCCCCAACCCTCGGGCATTCAAGGGCCACCGCCGATAGGGCCGCGGCCGCCGCGTGGGGGAGGGTCCTCCCATGTTCATGCAAATTCTCAATCCGACCGGCAACCTGTTCTGGACCTGGGTGGTCGCACTCATCCCGGTCGTGCTCTTGCTGGTCTTGCTCGCGGGCTTGCGCCTGTCGGCCTGGCTCGCGGTGTTGATCGCCTCGATAGTCACCTACCTTCTTGCGATATGGGTTTGGGATATGCCGGTCGGCGACGGCGCGCTCGCTTACATCTATGGCGCCGCGACCGGCATCTGGAACGTCAACTGGATCACGTTCTGGGGGGTGATGCTGTTCAACACGCTGGTCGCCACCGGCGCGTTTGAGAAGCTGCGGCGCTGGCTGGTGCAGCAGGGCACGCGCGATGTGCGCGTGCAGACCATCCTGTTTGCGTGGGCGTTCGGCGCTTTGCTCGAAGGGCTGGTTGGCTTCGGCTATCCGTGGGCCTTCGTGGCACCGATCCTGATCACGCTCGGCATTCCCGACATCGATGCCATCCGGGTGGCCGCCATTGCCAACAATGCGCCGGTCTCCTACGGCGCACTGGGCGCGCCCATCATTGCGCTCGCCACCGTCACCGCCGGCACTCTGGGCATGAGCTTCGCCGATCTGTTGCCGATCTACTCGGCGTCCGTCGGCAAGATCGTCGCCATCCTGGCGCTGCTGCCGCCCTGGATTCTGCTGTACCTGGTGTCGGGCCGCAAAGGCATGTGGTCGGCTTGGCCGCTCGCCATCGTCGGCTCGCTCGGCTACATCGCCGGCCAGTTGCCGACCGCCGTGTACCTTGGGCCCTATCTTCCCGACGTGATCGGCTCAATCGTTTGCTTCGTGCTGCTGCTGCTTCTGCTCAAGGTCTGGCGGCCCGCACAAGTGGTCGCCTACGGCGGCGCACCGGTGGCGGCCACCGTGGAGGCGCAGGCCGAGGCGCATGGGCTCTCCGGCGGCGAAATCGCCGTCGCCTTCATGCCCATTGCGGTGCTCATCGCGGTGGTCGTCGCTTGGACTGGGCCGTGGTCGCATCTGCCGTCCTTCGTCCTTTTGCATTATGCGGTCGCGGCGAAGTCCGCGTTGCCCGGCGGCGCAACGATCTCGGCCATCTTCAACTGGACGCCGTTCGTCGCCGGCAGCGCCATTCTGGCATCCTGGATCATCGTGTCGCTGCTGTTGCGCGTGAGCGGCGCTCAGCTCCGCCAGATCTGGAACAAGACCTGGTCGCAAATGTGGGGCGCCCTCCTGGTCGGCGTGTTCATCTTCGGCTTGGCCTATGTCTTCAATTATTCCGGCATGGCTGGATCGCTCGCCTACGCCTTCTCCAAGATCGGCGCGGCCTTCATCATCGTGGCGCCGATCCTCGGCTTCATCGGCGTCGCATTGTCGGGCAGCAATACCTCGACGAACGCGATGTTCGGCACATTCCAGGCATTGGTCGGCAAGGTGCTCGGGTTCCCGCTGCTGCTCCTGCCGTCGCTCAACTCGGTGGGCGCCGAGATCGGCAAGCCGGTCGCGCCGCAAACCGCCAGCGTCGGCGTTTCCACCAGCCGCTTCGTGCGTAACGAAGGCGAGGTCATCCGCCACAATTTCGGATGGTGCCTGTTCCTGCTTGGCTATCTCATCATCATCGGCGTTTGCGCCTATCTGTTCTTCCCCAACATAGCCACGCTGGCCGCAAGCCACGCGTGATTGAGGGGGGGGGGGCGCGAGGCGCGCCCCGCCGGGCGATTTCGCGCAACCTGCTGAGCTGCAATACTCAAAGTCCAGCGATCTGCTATCCTGCATGCATGACTGCACGCATGGGGGCTAGCAATGGAGGCGTCTGGCTACCTCTACACGATTGCGGCCGTCGGCATGTCCTTCGCCGGCTTGTCGGTGCTGACAATGATCCTGCGCCAAATACTCGGCGGGCAGATGACCAAGTTCGACAGCTTCGTTGCGCGCAGCTGGGTTCATCTGGGGTTCATGATCACGTTCGGCTCAATCCTGCCGCCGCTGTTAGCTTTGTTTGAGCTCCCGACGCCAGTGGTTTGGCGCATGTCCAGCGGCCTGATGGCGATTATTCTCGGCTGCTGGGCGTTGACATTCCCGCGGCGCCGGCTCGCGACGAACCCAACGCGCTTGCCGATACAGGTGATAATTTTTGTGGCCGCTATGGCGCTCACTGCGCTGGCACTCGCGGCCAATGCAACTGCAGTGCCTGTCGGGCTTTTGCCGGGCGTTTATGCGGCAGCAATAACTGCGGTACTGATTGGCGCCGCGATGTTGTTCCTGTTCGCGTTCGTGCATTGGTACGACGCTATTCTGTAATTCGATCCGGATCGCAACCAACGGGCAAGCCGGTGCTATATGTCGGCTATGAGACTCAAAAAAATCGCGTGTTTTCGAGGGGTTGCGGTTTTTGGTCGGTTGCGGTCTTTGCTCTATGATTGATCCTGCTCTCTTTGAGGAGTCATGTCCGGGCGTTCTTTTCCTCTCAGGTGGCACCTTGCCATTTTCGGCATTTTGATCATTGGCCCGCTATTGCTCGCGGGCGCCGTGGTCAGTTCTTATTTTGTGCAGACGCAGGAGGACTCCTTGCGCGATCAGGCCATCGAGTTCTCGCAGCGCGCCGTTTCTCAAATCGATCAAGAGCTTGGACGCTACCAACTGGCGCTCAAGGTCCTGGCGGCGTCGCCCGATCTAGCGCAAGACAATCTTTCGGCCTTCTATGAGCTGGCAAGACGATTTGACGAGACGCTGCCGGATATTTGGGACATTGCCCTGCGCCAGCCCGACGGTAAGGGCTTGATCACCACCAGCGCACCGCTCGGGGTGCAAATCGACCCACCCGATAATCAAACTGTCCTTGCCGCGGAGCGCAAGGCGATGCAGAGCCGGGACGCTGTGGTCAGCGACTTGTTCGCCGGACCGGATGGCACGCAATTTATCAGCATCGTGCTTGCCGTCATGGGGGACGACAATCCAAGGTATCTGCTCAGCATCGACGTACCCGCCCAAAGATTTTCAAATATCTTGGCCGATCAACTCAGATCCGCCGATTGGCTCGCCGGTCTTATCGACAACAACGATACGATCATCGCCCGCAACTGGGAGGCCGAGCGTTACGTCGGCAAAAAAGCTTCGCAGGCCTTTAAGGACCAGACGCGGGGCAATTCGGGCACTTTCTTGGTCCGGTCGCGCGATGGCGTCGAAGTCTTCGATGTCTACACCCGCTCTGCGTTGACAGGCTGGCGTCTGGGCGCGGGTATCCCGATCGATGTGTTCAGCGCGCCGTTATATCGCTTGCTTTATTCTTTGGCCCTGATTGTTCTCCTTGGCCTCGCCTTGTCGATTGCCTTGGCGTCCTATTATGCGCGCAGATTGCTCAAACCGGTCGACGCATTGCAGGGCCTTGTCATGCACCAGGCTGAATCCCAGTCGGCCGCCCCGCAAGGAAATGTGAGCGAGCTGAACATCATCGCCGCGTCTCTGTGGCGCTCCATTCTCGGCATGGGCGCGATCAACCGCCTCGGCAGTCAGCTGGTGCGCACGGACGAAGAGGGCCGCAACGCGATGACGGCGGTCGTCGATGCCGCCATCGAGATCGCCGGCGCCCGTAAGGGCAATATTCAGCTGTTTGATCCGGATCGCGGCGCACTGACGCTCGTGGCGCAGCGAGGATTTGAAAAAGGGTTGGAATTCTTCAAGACCGTCGCACGCCGCGACGGCTCCGCGTGCGCGGCCGCGATGGACCGGGCCGAACGGGTCATCGTGGAAGATGTCGAGACCAGCGCGATCTTCGCCGGCCAGCCGGCCAAAGATGTTCTCCTGCAGGCTGGAATTCGGGCGGTTGTCTCCTCGCCCTTGATCGGCAGCAAGGGAGACCTGCTCGGGATAGTTTCGGTGCATTTCGAGCACCCAGGTCGGCCGGATGAGCAACAATTGCATTTGCTCGATGTTCTGGTCAGCCTCGCCGCAAATTACATAGAGAGAAAACATACCGAAGCGTTTCAAGACTTGCTCCGCCACGAGCTCAATCACCGTACCAACAATTTGCTTGCCGTCATCCAAGCGATCGCGCATCGGACCTTGTCCGAGGGCTCTTCCCCGCAACAGCTGCGAGAATCATTCGAGCGGAGATTGCAAGCGCTGGCACGATCGAACCGCCTGCTGGGGACCAACAAGTGGAGCGCGGCCAAATTGAAGACGGTTCTCCATTCCGAGCTGGAACCCTTTGCGGAACGCGTCGATATCGACGGCGTCGATGTTGCATTGAGGGCAAAGACGGCCCAGGATCTGTCGCTCATCGTGCATGAGCTTGCCACGAATGCGGTCAAGTACGGCGCTTTGTCCAATGTAAGCGGGGCCGTCGCTGTCTCGTGGAAGATGGCGAGCGATGGTCAGGCGGTGAAGTTCCGATGGTCCGAGCGCGGCGGTCCCCCGGTCGCACCCCCCAGGCGCCGCGGCTTTGGCACGACACTGCTGAGCGCTACATTTCCCGGTGCCCGCATTTTCTACCTCGCCCAAGGTCTGAGTTGCGAATTTGATCTTGCAGTCGAACAACCCACGGCGTTCGCCCGCTAGATCGCTATTGGCTCTACCACGCCGGAGAACGCACGCGATGTTGAAGCCCACTCTCCTCGCGTTGGCCCTGCTGGCGCTTGCAGATATCCGGGGAACCTCGGCGGCAGAGCTGGAGACGCTCCGATACGGCATCGGGGAGGGCGGCGGCTTGAGCCGGTTGCCGCTCACGGTGGGGTTGCGGCAGGGCTTCTACCAACGCGAAGGGATCAACCTGCAGCCCGTGCTGCGTAAGGGCGCCCTGCCCATGGATACCGTCAATCTCTTGCTCGACGGGCTTGCCGCAGGCGAGATCGATGTCGTGCCGACGCAGCTCGATTTCATGGCGGTGCGCGCAACGCGCGGCGCCGATCTGGTGGCCATTGCGGGTGCGACGGTCAACCCGGTCTACACCTTAATGTCGCGGCCCGAAGTGGCTTCGTTTGCGGATCTCAAGGGAAAGACCATCGCGCTGACCCTGGTGGACGATGCGATCACGCTGTCGATGCGGCAGCTGATGGAGAACCACGGCCTCAAGGACGGCGAAGTGCACATCGGCCTCATTCAGGGCTCGCAAGCCCGCACGCAATGCCTGATGTCGGGCGAGTGCGCAGCGGTCCCGGTCAACCAGCCGCTCGATTTCGATCTCGTCGCCCGGGGCTATCACCGTCTCGGCACGGCAATCGAAGGCGGACCGCTGCTTTTCACCGTTGATACCATCATGCGGGCATGGGGCCGCGCGCACAAGGACCTGGTCGTGCGCTATGTTCGCGCCGCTGCCGCAATCCTTGACTTCATCGGCGATCGCAGGAACAGAGACACTGTCCGCCCGATCGTCATGGAGCTGACGAACGCGAATCGGGCGACCGCCGAGAAGGTTCTCGACTCCTATTATGATCCCGACCAGCACATCCTCGCTCCCCATGCGGAGCTCAATGCGGCGGCGCTTGCGCGAAACATCGCGCTCATGGACAAATACGAGAAGCTGCCCCAGCCTCACCCGGCGGCCGGCGAGTTTGTCGATGTGAGCTACTTGGGGGCGGCCGGGGTCAAATAAGCTCGAATCAACGAGAATGTCCCGGGAGAATGGCTGCTGAATCTTCAGGGCTTTGCCGCTACGCATCCAAGCCGCGCGCGCCTTCCGCTCGCCGTACATTCAAATGTGCGCACATTATCGCTTGGCGGTGGTATGTTAAGCGCGCTTGAAAACGGAGCCGCGAAATCATGCCTGCGACCGCATTCCGGTATTGGACGATCGGCGCTGCCTTGGCGCTCGTTGCCAGCGCTGCCGCCGCCGAGCCCATGGGTGAGGCGACGCGCTACGTTGGTACGGTCGGAGGCCGCGAGCGAACCTTCGTCGAATATGTTCCCAAGACGTTGAAGGCGGGCGCGCCGTTATTGTTCGTGCTGCATCCGTCGGGCGGCGATGCCGAGGGAATGCGCGAGGAATTTTCCAATTATGAGTTTGATGAGCTGGCGGACAAGCAGGGATTCCTGGTCGTGTATCCGGATGGGGTCGGCAATACCTGGAACGATTGTCGCGGCGGCTCGCCATTTCCCTCCAAGCGGCTGAAGATCGACGACGCCGGTTTCATCAAAAGCCTCATCGATGTTGAGGTAATGTCGCATGCGGTCGACAGGAAGCGCGTCTTCGCTGCCGGCTGGTCGAATGGCGCGCAACTCGCCTACCGCCTGGCGCTGGAAAGCCCTGAAGATTTTGCCGGCGTCGCCGCCGTCTCGGCGAGCGTGCCGGTGAAAGAAAGTCTCGATTGCGGCCAAGTCGACCGGCCGATACCCGTGATGATCGTCAACGGCACCGCGGATCCGATCAATCCGTTTCGCGGCGGCATGGTGAATTTGGGCGGCGCGGAGCTCGGCAATGTGCTGTCCAGCGAAGACACCGCGAAATATTGGGCCAAGCTCTTGGGCGTGACGGCTCCGCCGCAGCTTGGGAAGCTGCCGCATAAAGGCGGCCCTACCTCGGTCGACAGCATGACCTGGGTGAAAGACGGTACCCCCGTGGTCATCTTGTATTCGATTGAGAACGGCGGGCACGCCATGCCGCTCGCAGGCGAGGACTTGGACTCGCCCGTTGCAATCTGGGACTTCTTCGCCAAATTGCCGAGCCGCTGAGGTCCCCGCATCGGGTCGCGGCCATATGCTCGTGACCTCTCCGGGACGCGGTAGGGTGGGCGAGATCGCCCGTGAAGTCACCGACTGTCGCAAACGTGCTCAAGCAATCTTCGTGCGCCAATCTTGTGTCGCGCTGCGGAATGCGGCCCGGAATGATTTGATATTGTCCGCATCGAACAGATCGAAATGATGTCCGGATGTCTCAAGAATCTCGATGTCCGGACATCGACGTTTCCAGGCGGCCTCCCTGGAGGTGCTGAGCCGACCGCGAATGAGGCTTGCCGGAACCTTCAGCGGTGCCGCTTTTTGATCGAGCGAGGCAAGCCATGGAGCTGTTGAGCGGATCAAGAGCCGCATATCTATTTCGGATTCGAGAGAAGGAACCGCATTCAAGAATGCGCGTAGGCCGCGCGAAGCGGCGAGGCTGCGGAGACGGCGTGAAATTTGGCCGCCCATCATTCTGATGATGGTTCCGAGCAAAAGCGATTGCAGGAATCTCGCGAATTCCCGGATGCGGCCATCACGCAACAGTTGGACGCTGCGCGCGCGGACTCGCCTCTTCCACTGAGGATCAGGCAGCGCCGGGTTGATCATGAAAGAGTCGATTGCGCAAAAGCCTTGGACATCTCGGCCGGCAGCTTGGAGATGCTGGGCGAGTGCGTAACCGAAATGGCCGCCGATTGAATAGCCAACTATATATATCGGTCCGTCCGGCACCATTTCGATGGCCTGGGCTGCCAAGTCTGCGATCAAAGTCTCGCCTGCAAATCCGTCACCGACATAGCGTCGCCACCCGGGGTACCGAAGCGTCCTGATTTGAGGCGGCTCGGCTGCGTCGGTTGCAAAGATCGCCGGATCAAGCTCCTCGCCGCCGGCACCCGGAACAACGATGATTGGGCACGATGAGTTGGTCATGCGCGCGAAGAAGGCCGCGAGGCGAAAACTCCAAGCAAGCCTCGGTCATGTGTGGAGCGCCTGCAGCAACCCGGGAACGGCGCTTGGGTAAGATGACACCACTCGGGCGGGGAGGCAAGCCGGCAACTGCTACGACCGTGTGCAAGTTCATTTGCCGCCGGGATCACGGCCGGACCGCTGCTTCGACGCAGCCTTGAAATAGCGCAGGTCGGGCGGTCGCATTATCGGCGGCCGGACGGATCGAATTTTCTGGCGATATCATCAATCTCCTGGATCAGTGATGATGGACAAAATCACCGCGAACTCGCCAAGGTGATTTTAAGGATCGGCGCGCCGCCGGTGGGCTCGTCGAGAGACAGGATAGGCTTGGTAACATGCAGGCTGTTGGAAATGGGAACGACGCGCGAGCCGATCTGGAATTAGCTGCCGGCAACGGCTTGCTGCATCGGCGGGCCCTGCTTGCCAGCGGCGCCGGGATCGCAGCTGCGCTCAGCGGCTACACATTGCGCGAGCCTGCGCAAGCCGCTCCGCTCCCGGTTGAGCCGTGGATGCGAGAGCCCACCGCGGTTGGCCTGGAGCCATATGGCGCGCCTTCCCGTTATGAAAGCAAGGTCGTGCGCGGCGGCCGCAATGAACCGGCCGGCAGCCCGACCTCGGGCACCGGCTCGATCCGCACGCCGTTGCACCTCCTCAACGGGACCATCACGCCCAATGGCCTGCATCATGTGCGGCTGCACAGCGGCGTGCCGGATATCGATCCCGACCGGCATCGCCTGCTTCTGCACGGGCTGGTCGATCGGCCTCTCGTCTATACGCTCGATGCACTGGCCAAATATCCAATGGAGTCGCATCCCTATTTTCTCGAGTGCACCGGCAACAGCATCGAGCTCTATGCCAAAGAGCCGCTGAAGGCGGGAGTGGAGCGATTGCACGGGCAGATATCCTGTGCCGAATGGACGGGGGTGCGCCTCGCAACCCTGCTCGAGGAGGCCGGCGTCAAGGCCGAGGCAAAATGGATTCTTGCTGAAGGCGCCGACGCTGCCGGCATGGCACGCAGCGTTCCGCTCGCCAAGATCGCAGACGACGCACTGATCGCCCTCTATCAGAACGGCGAGCGGCTGCGGCCTTCGAACGGCTATCCGATGCGCCTGTTTCTGCCCGGATACCAGGGCACCGCAAACATCAAGTACCTGCGCCGGATCAAGCTGATCAAAGGTCCGGCGCAAACGCGCGACGAGACCGCGCGCTATGCCATCACCGGGGCGGATGGGATCACGACCGAGTTCTATCTGCAGTTCGACGCCAAGTCGGTGATCACGCAGCCGGCGCCGGAGCTCGCTCTGCGGGGGCCGGGCCTCTACAAGATTTCCGGCCTCGCCTGGTCGGGGCGCGGGCGCGGCATCATCAAGAGGGTCGAGGTTTCCGCCGACGCAGGCCGAAGCTGGGCGGAGGCGATGATTGCCTCTCCGGTCATGCCGAAGGCGCTGGTGCGCTTCGAGATGCTCTGGCGGTGGGACGGGCAACCCGCCGTGCTGCAAAGCCGCGCCACCGACGAGACCGGGTACACGCAGTGGACGCGCGACCAGATGCTGGCCGCGCGCGGTCCGGCAGGCAACTACATGACCAATTGCATCATCAGCTGGGCGGTCAATGAAAAGGGGGAGCTCAGCAATGTCTATGCTTAAGAATCCCGAGCCTCGAGCACCGGTTCGCTGCCGGCTTATTGTTGGTGCCACAGTGGTCGTTGCGTGCGGCGCTTCATACGCGCAGGAGAAACCGCATTTCGGTCAGCCTGCGACCTCTGAAGAAATCTCAGCCTGGGACATCACCGCCGAACCGGACGGTGAAGGCCTGCCGCCGGGCAGCGGGACCGCGCGACAGGGCGCCGCGGTCTATGCGGCCCAATGCCGATCCTGCCACGGCGAGAAAGGTGCCGGCGGACCGGCGACCAGACTTGCAGGGGTCCAAGGCACGATCGGCGCCAAGACCGCGCGGGTGAGGACAATCGGCACTTTCTGGCCCTATGCGACGACCATCTTCAATTATGTGTTCACCGCGATGCCGTTCCAAAATACCAAATCACTGACCCATGAGGAGACCTATGCGGTCACGGCCTATCTTCTCTATCTCAACGGTGTAATCGGCGAAGATGACGTGATGAATGCCGACACGCTGCCGAAGGTGAAAATGCCCAATCACGATTATTTCGTGCAGCACGTCACGGAATAGATTCGCGTCGCAAGCGGGCGACGCGCTCGCGCGGGTTCGGCCTCCTCACACGTCATTTACTTCTCGTCCTGCAGCCGAGATATGTGCTCGCTCGGATTGCGCTGGTCGGCGCTTTGACAATTGCACCAAGGGCCAATATCGCGCAGGCGAACTCCGTGGTACCTTCCGCTGCAGCCAATATTGCCGGCATGCAGCCAATATTGCCGGCATTACGCGCAGCCCTCGGGGCCCAAGTCCGAGGTGACCGCATGGTGCACTGTCAGCCGGGCTCTGGACGGAGCCTGACCCGCCGAGCAGTCCCTGGACGTGCTCGGTGGCAGAGTCTTGGCAACTTGGTCAAGTCGGATGCTCCTGAGCGCGTCGGCGCTAATCGGACTTGGCTTTGCGGAACCGGGCCGGGCAACCTTGCGACCGTGGCGGTCGCGGCCGTTGTGGCGACGTGGATGGGCCTGCGTCTTCGACAGGCCATATGATGATCCGATCGCTCCTAGAACGATATTGGCTCGTTTTTTCCGTGGCCGCGATACTCATACTCCTACTCGCTGCGGGAGTCTTTGTCGTCGCAACACTGCCGCCGCGAACGATCGTGATGGCCACAGGCCCGAAAGGGGCGGCGAACTACCAGTTGGGCGACCGCTACCGCGAATTCCTCGCCAAGTCCGGCGTCGAACTGAAGCTGATGCCGACGGCTGGAAGCCTGGAAAATCTGGAGCTGCTCCGCGACTCAAAATCGGGCGTGAGCGTCGCGCTGGTTCAGGGAGGCGACGCGGGTGGCGGGGGATCGTCGGGCATCGAATCCCTCGGCACCGTTGGCTACGAGCCATTGTGGCTATTCCACCGAAGCGAGATTGAGGGAAATCTCCGCGGGCTGGCCGGCCGACGGGTCTCGATCGGTCCGGAGGGGAGCGGTGCCCGAGCCTTTGCGTTGAACATCCTGAAACGAACTAAAACCGAGGGGACAATTGGCGAGTTGCTGGGATATGCGCCGCAAGTTGCGGCGGAGAAATTGATCGCGGGCGACATTGACGCCGCGTTTATCGTGACCGGATGGGACTCGCCCGCGGTGCAGTCGCTGGTTAACGCCAAAGGCGTGGAGCTCGCGGGCTTCCCCAGGGCAGACGCCTTGGTCGTTCTCTACCCATTTCTGACCAAATTGTCGGTGCCCCGCGGAGTATTTGATATTTCGGCCGACCGCCCGCCCTCCGACATCGTGCTTTTGGGTTCGAGGTCCATCCTTGCCGTGCGCGCGGATATGCACTCGGCGTTGCAATATTTGCTGCTTACCGCTGCCACGGAGATTCATTCACAAAACGGAATTTTTCAAAACGTCGGACAATTCCCAATAGCTGAATCGCTCGATCTGCCGTTGAGCGCCGAAGCAGAGCGCTTCTACAAATCCGGCCGGCCATTCTTGCAAGAACAGCTGCCGTTCTGGCTCGCCGTGCTCATCGGAAGAGCACTTTTCGCCTTGGTTCCTCTGGCCGCGGTAGCATACCCAATCTTCAAGTTTATTCCGATGACGTACGATTGGATCATGTCTTTGAAGATTCAGCGGTTTTATAGAGAAATGCGATCGGTCGAGAATACAATGGAAGACAAGTCTCGACGACTGGATGCGTCTGCTATGAAGGCTAAGATTGATCAACTCGAGCAGCGTGCGATACGTGCGAGGATTCCGAATGCTTATGACAGCTCGTTATATACGATGAGAGTCCATATTGGTCTTCTTCGTTCGCACCTGGAGTCGATCCTTTCGGATGAGAAAATTCAACGCGAAGGGAGCCAGTCCCCTCGTAGTCGTCAAAGGTCGGACTTGTCCGAGGCCTCGCCCCCTAATCGGAAGTCGGTTGGATAATCGCAATCGGGGCGAACCGTTCGCTCCCGCAGGGCCGAGGGCTTCGGTTTCGTCACCCGAAGCGAGCATCTTGCTTGTCGCCAATCACAGCGACCACCGTATTCTCCAACAGAAGGCAACGATCTCAGGCAGATCGGCCTCCGTACGAAATCTTATGGATCTTCGAGGTGACGCCCCCACTCTCACGGGCAGAGTCGAGCCAATTGGACCCGATCAACGCCAGCATGACTTCGCAAATCTGGACTTGCTCCTCAATCACGCGGAGAAAATCCTGCCCCGGCGCGATGCTGCCATCCACATCCATGAACAGCTGTCCGGGCGAAAAGCATTGCTTGAGGTGGCCAAAGAGTGCGAGTGCGAACCGGATCGCCTTCGCGCCGATAGTTGATGAAGATCTTGCCGCGCATGTTGTGGGCAATCATGCTTTGGACAATGATGATCGAGTATCCTGGATGCGTCTGCGTCGCGTGGAAGTCGCCTCTCTGGCTGTGTAAGATGGCACCGCGACCGGTGGAAAGTCTTGCTGGAGGCCAAGGCGCGACGCCTACGCGCGATGGAGGAAGAAATGGTCAATCAACGCATTGCCGAGGGCAGACTTATCGACCGCCGCAACGTGCTGCGGGCCGGGGCCGGGTTGGCTGCGGCCGGGCCGGCGCTCCTGCACGAAGCGCAAGCGCAGCCGCGGCCCCGTGGAGCGTCGCCGATGATGATCATCGATGCCCAGGTTCACGCTTACGCGGCGAACACGCCGGAGCGGCCATGGCACAGCGTGCCTAACTGGCCTGCCCACGTCACCGGGGACGAAATGGTGGCGGCGATGGAGAAGGTCGGCGTCGACGGCGCGATCTATATTTCGCCGGTTTCGATGTACCAGTACGACGCCAGTTATGCGGTCGAGCAGCAAAAGGCCCATCCTGACAAGTTTGCGCTGATCAAGCCGGTCAACCCGGACGATCCGGCGGTCGCGGATGTCATTACCGACTGGAAAAAGACGCCGGGCACGGTCGGCATCCGCATCATCATGACCAAGGAATCAAAGCGTGCGCCGGACGACCCCGGCTTTGATCGCATCCTGCGCGCTGCAGTCAGAAACGATTTCCCGGTCAACGTCCTGTTCTGGGGCAATATCGACGCTGGCACCGCGCTGATCGACCGCCATCCGGATGTGCGCTTCATCATCGATCACCTCGGCATCCTTCAGCCGAGCGTGCCGCCGGCGCCGCCGCAACCCTGGGCCGACCTTCCCAAGGTGCTGGAGCTCGCCCAGCGCAAAAACGCGGTGATCAAGATCACCGGCGCCTGCACGCTGTCCCGGGAGCCGTACCCGTTCCCGGATATCTGGGACCCGCTGGCGCGCGTGTTCGACGCCTGGGGTTTGGATCGCTGCCTGTGGGGCACCGACTGGACCCGCGCGTTCGCGGTCGTCAACTACGAGCAGGCCGTCGAGCTATTCCTGATGACTGATCGCCTGAGCGACACTGAACGGGCCACGCTGATGGGCGGCGCCTGTGCCAAGGCTTACGGCTGGTCGCCAAAGAAAGCTTAGCGCCGGGGCCATTTGTCCTGGAGTGTTGGGCATCAAGTGAGTCGCGGGCAACGCGCCATCTCAGAACCGTCCAAAGCGATAGTGCATCGGGGCGTTGCCCACGCGAAGCTTGAACCTAGCGCGGTCCGGACAGATAAGCCGCACCGGCGAGCCAACGCACGAAGATTACGACGCAAAGCGAGATCGCGATCAAAGTCAGCGACAGCACCGCTACGCCGGCAAACCGCGACTCCTGCCACATCTCCAGCATGGCGACGCTCGTGGTCTCGGTTCCGGGCACGAACAGAAAGATCGACGACGACAGCTCGCGGATCATCGAGACGAACATCAGCATCCAGCCCGCGAGGATGCCGGGGCGCAAGAGCGGCAAGAGAATGTCGCGAAAGGAGGCGATCCGGCTTGCGCCACATGATGCAGCGGCACGTTCGAGCTCGGTGCTCAGCTGCCGGAATGACCCGGCGATGGCTCGCACCCCGTAGGGCAGGTAGTGGGTCATATAGGCCACCAGCAAAATCCACAGCGTCCCGTAGAGGACGAAGGGCTCGTGCAGATAAGCCCATAACATCGCCACCGCCAGCACCGGTCCGGGCATTGCCAGCGGGATGGAGCTGACGAAATCGAGCACGGCGCGCAGCCACGGTTTCCCCTTGTTGATCATGTAGCTGATGATCAATGTGAGGAGGATCGCGAGGCTCGCTCCCGACAGCGCCAGCACCACGCTGTTGATCAGACCCGTGCCGACGCTGAGCTCGGGAGAGAAGGTTGCGGCGAAATTCGCAAAGGTGAGATTGGAAAGCGAAGGCGCCGCGTCCCAGCTCGCGGCGAAAGCCGCGTAAAGCAGCACCAGATAGGGGAGCACGACAGTGAGCCCCAGATAAATGAGCGCATAGGCGAGCGTGGCGTAGCGCCAAGGTCCGAGCCGTGTGAAGCGCGGTGCGCGCCCCTTGCCGGAGACCGTCGTGAAGCTCCTGCCGCCGCTCAAGACGCGCGCCTGCACGGCAAGCAGGATCGCGGTCGCCGCCATGAACATGCTGGCGAGCAGTGCGGCGACCTCGTAGCGCGGCGGCACGTAGCTGATCGCCTGGTAGTAGATGTAAGTTGTGATCGTATAGATGCCGCTCGGTGCGCCGAGCACGCCCGGAATGGCGAATTCCTCGAGCACGCGGGTTATCACCAGGATGGCGGCGGACAGGATTGCCGGCAAGCAGAGCGGCAGCACCACATTGCGCACCGTTCTGGCTACGCTCGCCCCGGATATCAGCGAAGCCTCTTCCAAGCTCGCATCCATCCGCTGCATCGCCGCCTGCACGGTGATGAATACATAGGGGCTGACATAAAGCGACATCACGAAGATGAGGCCGCCCATCGAATAGATGTTCAGGATCGGTCCACGCGCTCCCAGTTCCCGCGCCACCAGGTTGATGAGCCCGGTGCGCGGCGCGGCGAGCAAGGCCCAGGCCACGGCGCCGATCAGTGGCGGCGTGATGAACGGCAGGATCGCGGCGATCTCGATCAGCCCTTTGAGCGGCGTATCGGTGCGGCTGACGATGTAGACGAGCGGAAGGGCGAAAAGGAACGATAGCGGCACCGCACCGAGGAGCAGCAGAAGCGTGTTGTCGAGCGCCCGCGAAAGGCCAGGCAAGGTTGCGAGCGCTTGGAGTGCGGCGGCGGGCGCGAGCTGATCTCCGTAGGTGAAGCTGCCGTAGAAGAGCCAGAATAGCGGGTAGAGAACCAGGAAGAAGAGAGCCGCGACGGCCACCGCCATCACCAGGCTCGCGGCGTCGAGCCGCTCGAGCTTGCCGGCCCAGCGGCGGCCTCGCTGCGGCAGCGCAGCCGCAAGCGGCGGCGATATCTTCTCTATCGCGCTCAAGCCGTCGACCCGGGCGCCGCTTTGGTGGGGCGCTCGCCGATGAAATAACATTGCTGCGGATCGAAGGCGACTTTGACTGCATCGCCGACGCGCCAGGTGCTCTGCGCTGCCGTCTGAACCTCGACGGTCTTGCCCATGGCGAGCGCGATGTGAAGCTGCGAGGTGCCGCCGAGATAAATGGTCGCGGAGATGCGTCCCGGGAATCCCGCGGCGGGAACATCGGGAGGCTGCACCAAGATGCCTTCGGGCCGCACCGAAAGCCAGCCCCGGGCGGGGGGCGCGGAATTGGTCGGGGCGCGGCACGCAACCGGGGCATAGAGGCCATCGATGCGGACCTTTGCAAGCGGCGCCGATGCTTCCACGATGCAGGCACTAAACAGGTTGGTGCGCCCAAGGAACCGCGCGACGCGGACATCCGCCGGTTCTGCATAAAGCTCGCGCGGGGTCCCAACCTGCAGCGCCTGTCCATCCCCCATGACCACGATGCGATCGGAGAGCGCCATCGCCTCGGCCTGATCGTGCGTCACATAAACCGAGGTAATGCCGATTTCGCGCTGGATGCTCTTGATCTCGAGCCGCATCTCCTCGCGCAGATTGGCATCGAGATTGGAGAGCGGCTCGTCGAACAGCAGAATCTGCGGCGCATAGGCGATCGCGCGCGCCAGCGCCACGCGCTGCTGCTGACCACCGGAAAGCTGATGGGGAAAGCGCTGGAGGAACTGCTCGAGCCGCACGCGTTCAAGCGCATGGCGCACCGCCTGCTCGCGTGCGGGCCGCGGAATTTTGCGCATCTTGAGCCCGTAGCCGACATTGTCGGCCACGGTAAGATGCGGCCAGAGCGCATAGCTTTGAAACACCATGCCGATGTCGCGCTTGTTCGAGGGTACGGCGAGCCCGCGCGCGGCATCCGCGACGACGCGCTCGCCGAAATGGATGCTGCCGCGATCCGGCTCGATGAAGCCAGCAACGAGATTGAGCATCGTGGTCTTGCCGCAGCCCGATGGTCCGAGCACCGAGGTCATCTCGCCGTCGCGAAACTCGACCGACACGTCGTTGACCGCAACTGTCGCGCCGAACTGCTTGCGCAGGCTGTCGAGACGAACGCTCGACACGGTTAGCCTTGCGCCCCGCGCCGGCTTTTGCCGTTGCCGGCCGCAGGGGAGGGGGATGAAGGAGGCTCGCGCAAGACCTTGATGCGAAGCTCCAGGGTCCGCCTGCGGTTCGCGCGCGCGAGCTTCTCGGCGGCATCGCCATTGCGCTTCTCGATCGCGGACAGAAGCGCCTTGGTATAGGCGGCAACCTCCTTGGCGCGTCCCGGTTGCGTCAGGGTGGTGCCGCCGAACTGGCGGATCTGCTCCTGCAGGTGCTTGAGCAGGCGGTAGATCGTGTCGTTGCGCGCGGCGCGGAAGACGGCCAGCTGGAATTCGCCGGAGAGACGACGGAACTCTCGGAGGTTGGCGATCACGCCCGGCGACTTCATTTCATCTTGGATAGCGCGCAGCTTGGCGAGCTCGATCGCTCCGGCATTCTCCGCCGCGAGCCGTGCGGCCATGCCCTCGAGCGCCTCGCGCGTGTAGTAGATCTCGAACAGCTGTTCCTCGCTGATCGTCTTGACGGTGAGTGCGTTGCCGGGCTGCCGCGTGATCAGATCCTCGGCCTGGAGCTTGCGCAGTGCCTCGCGAACCGGCGTCTTGCTGACGCCGAGCTTCTTGGCGAGCTCGTCCGCGCGCAGGCGCGCTCCGGGCTTGAGGATGTTCGACACGATGGCTTCGCGCAGCACCGCATAGGCGGTCTCGGCCGCGTTGCCGGCGCCGGCCAGGCGATCGATCAGCTGGTCAAGGGCGGTCATGATCGTGCGCCTCTCTCGTGACCGCGACGCTGCCGTTCACCCGTGCCGCTCGATGCGCTTGCTGACGCTGAGGCTCTGCGCGCCGGCGGTCGGACACCACATCGACTTGCCGCCGGCACCGCCCGCCACCACGACGATGAGATCGCGCGGCTCGTTGATGATCGGCACCATGGCATTCTCATCATTCTGGTTGACCCAGACGGGGAAGAACGGCCCTTTGGACTTGCCGCGGTTCTTGACCATGCCCCACGGCTTGCGCGCCATCTCGAAAACGGCCTTCTGCACGTCGAGCTTCTTCCAGCCGGCAGCGGCGACATGCTGCGCATTCTCCGGCCCGAAGATCAAGGCCGGATGGCCCTGCGAATAGAGGTTATTGCCGCCGTAGGTCGACATCGAATCCGCGAAGGTGCGCATGATCTCGATCGGGTCGGTCTGCACGTTCTCGGTCATGCTGTGCGGCGCTTCGGCGTTCACCACCGTGACCACGCTCTCGCTCGCCGCAAAGCCGCGCTCCACGTGCAGCGGCTCCCACGGGTTGGCGGCCTCGTGCTCGGCGATGCAATAGGTGTACTTTCCGGGATGCGCATGCTGGCAGAAGTCGACCTCCGCCGGGATCGCGCCGCCGAGATTGACCAGCGCAAGCCGCAGGCCGCGGCCGATGGTGGCGTTGGCGCGCCAACCCGGGCCGAACACGCCATTGCCGTAGTTGAGACCGAGGTCGCGTACGATAGGCCCATTGACGATCAGCAGGGGTGCGCCCGCATGCGTCGTGGTCTGGCGATGGGCGAGCCCATAGGATTTCTCCAGGACCGCCGACAGCGCCGCCACGATGACGGTCAGATAAGCCGGCTTGCATCCGGCCATCACGGCATTGACCGCGATGTTGCGCAGCGTCGCGAGACCCATCGCGGGCGGCACGATGCCGATGACATCGTCGGGGTCGCGCCACGGCATGCCGGCCAGCATGCGCTCGACCCGCTCGGGCGTCGGCGGAATGATAGGCAGGCCGTCGGTCCAGCCCTGCGCATAGAAGTGGTCATTGATCGCTTCGAGCGAATCCGGCAGCTCCAGCGTCCTGGTCTTGGCGAGCTCGACCCTGTCCAACATGCTTGACTTCCCTGGCGCAGCGCTCAACCGCGCGGCACCGCGTGCTCGGGCAGCGGAAATTTCTTGGCAACATATTCCTCAGCGACCGCGTCGGAAGGCGTGGTCAGCAGGCGTACGCATTCGGCCGCCGCATCCGCGCCCTTCTGCGCGATCTTCTTCTCGTCGGCTTCGCCGATCGGATGCGGCAGCATCACGATCGGGATCGCGCCGTGACCCTCGCCGCGGGCGACGATCTGACCGAGCGGGCAGAATGAACGGCTGATGAGCGCGACTGCGGGCACGCCGGCCTTTTCCAGGTTGACGGCATCGATCACGCTCCAGGGCGAGGACGAGCCGCAATGGCCCACCCCGCTAATGGCGACATCGCTCTCCGCCGCCATTTCGGCGATGAATGGCGCTCCTTTGGCCGGGAAGCCCTTGCGCCAGAACTTGATGTTGGTAACGCCGTGATCGCGTCGCAGCACGTCGGCGAGCGCCTCCAGGACCTGATCGGAGAATTCCTTGCCGTTGTCGAGGAGGGCGACGCGCAAGCCTTGAAGCGATTGCGGGCGCGGCGCCGGACGCATCGCCGCGGTGGCGGGCGCGCCGGTCGGAAGCAGCACCGTTTGCATGTCGGCCATGATGCCTCTCCTGGTTTTTGAACGGATCAGAGTATACTACGGTATACTTTCGTATACAACAGTCTCGTCACGCGGCGGCGATCGCCTGTTTGCGCCCGCTGAGATGCCGCGTCAGCTCGGCGATGCTCGCGAGATTGTCGATGTTCTGCAGTCCCTGTGCGGCCGCCTTCAGGGCTCCGGGATCGAGACAAAAGCGAGCGCAGTCCTCGAACTTGACGTTGAGCTCGGCGGGCGTGAGCGCGACCTCCGGATTGCCCTTGGAAATATCGACCTGCCGCTCGAGCACGCGGCCGTCGGAGAGCTTGAGCCGCACGTTGACCGGCCGGCTGCCCATCTTCCAGGCGGACTCGATACCGTCGTGAACATACATGGTGATGCGGCGGGTCAGCGCCTGCGCCTTCTCTTCCTTGACCAGGGGATCGGTGAACGTGTCGAAGCCGATGCGGTCGTCGAGGATCGCGCGCGCGATCGTGTAGGGCATGCAGAACTTTGCTTCCAATCCGGTCTGCGGCACCAGATAGCAGAGCTTGTCGAAGGTATATTTGGTGACGCCGGCCTCGCCCGATACGACATCGTCCGCGGCAAATTTGTGCTCTTGCTTGAGCGCATGCACGGCATCGATCGCCGGATGCAGCGCCACTCCGCACGGATAGGGCTTGATCACGACCCCGCGCACGACGAGCTCGTAGGCCTTGCCGAGCTCGGCAAGCGGCGCCATGTCGGCGGGCAGACCGCGGGAATAGACCTCATGGAAGCTGCGCGGGCCGTCGAAGGGATGCGGAAGCGACGTGAATCCAGCCTGCGCCCAGAGCGCGGCCTCAACCCCGTTTCGCGCCGCAAGGCCGGCATGCAGCGGCTTGCACATGGTGCCGAAGTTGCTGACATTGCCGCTGGTCATCGAATAGACGATGCCGAGCGCATGCGCGGTCTTCTCCGCATCGAGACCCAGCAGCTTGCAGCAGGCGGCGGTCGCCCCGAACGCCCCGATCGTGCCGGTCGCGTGCCAGCCGCCATCGAGCGAATGGCGCGGCTGCGTGGTGCGTCCGAGCTTCGCCATCACCTCGAAGCCGACCACATAGGCGTGCAGCACATCGCGGCCGGACGCGCCGAGCGCTTCGCCCAGTGCAAACGCAGCCGGCACCAGCGACACGCTCGGATGTCCGATCAGTCCCCAAGTGACATCGTCATAATCGAGCGCATGCGCGGCCGTGCCGTTCACGAGTGCCGCATCGTGGGGAGATGTCTTGAAATCCGCACCCCAGACCGTCGCCTGGTTCGTGCCTGCGCTCTGCCGCGCCCATTCGCCGGTGATTGCGCCGGCTGGCTGACGGGCGCCTGCGAGCGCCACGCCGACACAGTCCTGCATCGCTCCTTTGGCCACGGCGAGCGCCTGCGGCGGGATCTGATCGAATCGCGAGGAGACGATGAAGTCGACGACGTGCTGCGTATTCTGCATGGATGACCCGGATAGTTGTTGGCTTTAGGCGACGCCAAAGCGGGTCTCGGTCGAACTGATCCAGTTCAGCCTCATTGCCTGGCTTGACCAGGCTTGACCCGGCAATCCATCTTCTAACGAAAATGATGGACCCGCGGCTCATCAGGGCGTCTTGCGCCCGTCTTCGACGGGCTATACCCGCGGGTGACACTGATCTGCCTCTTTTCGATCGAGACATGCTTCAGCGCGACTGGAAATATTTGAAGTAGAGGTCGAGAAGCTGCCCTTTCTCGGCGGCAGCCTTGTCCCAGTCGAAGCTCACGAGCTTGATGGAGTCGAGGTCAGGCTTGCCTTGCGGCGCCTTGACATCCTTGCGGGCCGACCAAGACAGAATGACGTTGGTGATCAATTCTTGCCCTTCGCGCGACAGCATGTATTGCGCGAGCGCCAGCGCGTTGTCGGCATTGGGGCTCCCCTTCACCACCGCGAGCGGGGCCGGCACCATGATGGTGCCGTCCGCGACCCAATCGATGTCGACCGGCTTGCCATTCTTCTTGAGCTCGAAAGCATCATATTCGGAAACCGGTGCGACATCGCGCTCGCCGTTGGCGACCGCTTCGCGCGTCGCGCTGCCGTCACCGGCGACGAACACATCATTCTTGGCGAGCTTGTCCAGATAGTCCCCACCGTACATCTTCCACATCGCATAGAGATGCGAGAACGAGGAGCCGGCGCGTGTCGGATCGGAGATGGCGATACGCCCCTTCCACTTCGGCTCGATCAGCTCTTTCCAGGTCTTCGGCAGCGCATCCTTTGCCACCAGCTTGGTATTGTACATGAGCGCGATCCCGGTTGCGCGCAGCGCCACCCAGCCGGCCTGCTTGTTGACGAAGCCGTCGCGATAGTCTTGGGCGAGCGGCAAGGCCGCAAGGCGCGGGTCAAGCCATCCCTTCTGGGCGAAATACTCGAATCCGCCCGGGTCGGCGCCGTGGATCAGGTCGGCGCCGATGCGGCCGGCCTGCCGCTCGGCCACAAAGCGCTTCACGGTCTCGACCGAGCCGGCGCGGACGAAATCGATCTTGAGATTGGGGAAATGCCGGCTCATGGCGGCGACCAGGCGGGTCATGGCGCTGGTCGCGAGCGATACGTAGATGCGCACGCTGCCGCTGCGCGGATCGACGGGGCTTGCATCCTGCGCACGCGCCGTGCCGGCGAGCAGCGCCAAAACCAGCAGCGACACGGCTGCCCGGCGCCGAGCCGGCGGGCAGTCAAATGCGAGTGTGGCCATCCGAGGCCTCCTGCGTTTCGTATAATTTTGTATATCTGAGTATACTATTGTCCTTGGCGCAGAGAAGGGCAGATCGTCGCGGCATCGGCGGTGCCGGACTGCAGCAGTCCGGCTTGCGCCTCCCGAATTATCATGGCCGTCTCGGCCGCCGCACCTGAGCGGAGCGGTGGTCATCCAGCGCTCGGGCTTGTCGTGGCGTCGATTTTTCCGGATACTGATTGGATATAGTTTTTCTCCAGCAGGCCTCGCCATGATCCTGTTTCCGCTGCTCGCATTGGGCGGGCATTTGCTCTCGGCTGCGGTGGCGCAGGTAACCTCCGCCGTGCCCGAGCTCAACTACGAGCCCATCTGCCAGGACAGTGCGAGCATCGATCTCGGGCTCAAGGATGACCGTGCGATCTGCATGCAGGACGAAGCGCAAGCGCGCGCCGAGCTCACGCGGAAATGGAGCACTTTCGGTGCGGCAGGCCGCTCGAGCTGCCTGCGGCTCTCGAGCACAAACCGGACCGGCTCTTATGTCGAGCTGCTGACCTGTCTGGAAATGGACCGCGACGCGCGCGCTCTGACCAAGGGCGCCGATCTCGGGATTGGCGCTGCTGCGCCCCCGCCAACGCGGGAGGTCGACCCCGTGCGCACCGGCCAGGTGGCGCGGCGTGCGCCGCCGGTTGCCCTCGCGGCCCCGGAGGCGAAACCCTCCAGCCCCGCTGCGCCTACGAGCCCGACACCCGGATTCCTGTCGATTTTCTGTCCGCCTGGCCTCAGCTCGGTGCTTCCCAACTGCCGCCCGTCCGGACCTTGACGGCGGCTTGAAATCGTCGGCGCGGCGGGTGAGGCTTGAGCCGGCTCAGGGGTCATGGCCCGGCCCGTCGAAGACAGGCGCAAACGCCCTTGTTTCCGGCCATCCACGTCTTGCGAAGCAAGGCCGGGTGCCGACGACAATGCGCGGGCATGGCTCATAGAGCAGACTCTGATCGTCGGGTCACAAAGGGGAACCGGGATGAAATTGCCCCGCCGCACACTCTGCCGCACACTCTTATGTCTTGCCGTTGTGCCGCTCATTGCTCTCGGCCTCGCGTCGAGCGGCCATGCCGAAACCTACCCGTCGCGCCCGGTGCACCTCATCGTCGGTGTCGCGGCCGGCGGACCCAACGACACGGTTGCGCGTGTGGTCGGGCAATGGCTCTCGGATCGGCTAGGCCAGCAATTCGTCGTCGAGAACAGGACGGGGGCCGGAGGGAACATCGCGACTGAAGGCGTGGTGCATTCGCCTGCCGATGGTTACACGTTGCTGCTGACGACGTCATCCAACGCCGTCAACGTCACGCTCTACGAGAAGTCCAATTTCAATTTTCTCACCGACATCGCGTCGGTTGCGGCCATCATGCGGGTGCCCAACGTCATGGTGGTCAATCCGTCGGTGCCGGCCAAGAGCGTTCCCGAGTTCATCGCCTACGCCAAGGCGAATCCCGGCAAGATCAACATGGCGACTGCGGGCCTCGGCACTACGCCGCAGATGTCCGGCGAGCTGTTCAAGCAGATGGCCGGCGTCAATCTCGTTCCGGTGGCCTATCGCGGGGGCGCGCCGGCGCTGGTTGATCTGATCGCCGGGCAGGTCCAGGTGATGTTCGAGCCGACGATCTCGACCGTTCCTTACGTGAAGGCGGGCAAGCTCAGGGCGCTGGCGGTCACCTCGGCGATGCGCTCGGCGCTCTTGCCCGACGTGCCCACCGTGGGCGATTCCGTGCCCGGCTACGAGGTGAGCCAGTGGTATGGCATCGGCGCCCCCAAGGACACGCCGCCCGACGTGATCGAAAAGCTCAACCGGGAGATCAACGCCGGCCTCACCGATCCGAAGCTCAAGGCGCGCCTCGCCGAGCTTGGCGGCGTGCCGATCCCGATGACGCCCGCCGAGCTCGGCAAGCTTGTGGCCGAGGAAACCGAGAAATGGGCGAAGGTGATCCGCGCCGCCAACATCAAGCCGGAGTGATACCAAAGAAACTTAGCGCCGCTCGCATAAGAAGATTCGGCGCGCAACAAGGAGGAGTCTGATGCCAAAATTCGTGCGTTTCGTCTGCATGGTCAGCGTGGCTGCGTTGACGGCGGGTCTCGCCAGTGCGCGCGCCGCCGACTACAAGCCCGTCACCGATGAGATGCTGGTCAACCCGCCGGCCGCAGACTGGCTGCAGATCAGCCGCACCTATGACGAGCAGCGCTACAGCCCGCTCGATCAGATCAATAAGAGCAACGTCTCCAAGCTGCAAATGGTCTTCGCGCGCGGCTTGCCGCCGGGCACACAGGAATCCACGCCTCTCGTGCATGACGGCGTCATGTACATGATCGAGCCTGGCGCGAACCTGCTCGCGATCGACGCGACCACCGGTGACCAGATCTGGGAGTACAAGCGCGACTATCCCAAGGACATGGCGACCAAGCTCCGCCCGGCCACACTGTCGCGCTCGAAGGTGCCGGCGATCTATCAGGACATGGTCTACTTCACGGCGCCCGACGGCTATATCGTCGCGGTCGATGCCAAGACCGGCAAGCTGCGCTGGCAGACCAAGGTCTTCGACATCGAGCCCAAGGTGGCCGAGCATTCGGGCGGCCTGATCGTCGCCGACGGCAAGGTCATCAGCAATCGCACCTGTGTGGCCCGCTCCGGCTGCTTCATTGCCGCGCATGATGCCAAGACCGGCAAGGAGCTCTGGCGATTCTACAACACCGCCGCGGCCGGTGAGCCCGGCGGCGATACCTGGGGAGGCATTCCGGACGAGGAGCGCGTTGCTTCATCATGGGGGCTGCCTGGCTCCTATGATCCCCAACGCAAGGTGCTCTATTGGGCGGTCTCCAATCCGATTCCGTACACGCGGCTCAAGCGGCACAACGGCAACCCCGACGCGGTGCCGTACGAGTCGCCTTCAGAGCTCTACAGCAATTCGACGCTCGCAATCGACATCGAGACCGGCAAGCTCATCTGGTATTACCAGCACCTGCCCGGCGACGATTGGGATTCCGACCATATCCATGAGCGCACGCTGATCCACACCAAGGTCAGCCCGGATCCGAAGTTCCTCAAATGGATCAATCCGGCCATCGGCAAAGGCGAGGAGCGCGACATCGTTGTCGATGTGGCAGAGGCCGGCGATATCTTTGCGCTCGATCAGAAGACCGGAGAATTCCTCTGGGCCGCGCCGTTTCCCTATGATGTGCCGAACGTCAACATGAAGGCGATCGACGTAAAGACCGGCCGCACTTTCATCAACGATGCGCTCGTATTCCGCAAGGACGGAGATCGCTCGCTCGGCTGCTTCCAGAATACGCGCTCATACTGGGCAACGAGCTACGACCCGAAGAACAATTCGCTCTACGTGCCCTTCCAGGACGCCTGTCTCGACATGACGGCCGACACCTCCAAGCCGCTCGGCTACGGCCCGCGCTTCGGCGTGCGTCGGCCCGGCGTCGACGAGGACAAGTTCATGGGCATGATGAAGATCGACATGGCGACCGGCGAGATGAAGCGCATCTTCTCGCAGGCCGCGCCCGGCAATGGCTCGGCTTTGACCACCGCCGGCGACCTGTTGTTCTGGGGCGATCTCAACCGCCGCTTCCGGGCCTTCGATCCGGACACCGGCAAGGTGCTGTGGCAGGCGATCGTCGGCGGCATGGTGATGACCTCGACCATCACTTATGCGGTCAACGGGAAGCAATATGTCGCGATCTTCACCGGCGAGGGCCAGTCGGGCTCGCGCAATTTGCTGGAGATGGCGCCCAGCGTGAAGACGGTTCGCAACAGCAACGCGCTCTACGTGTTTGCCTTGCCGGACAACAGCTGATTAGCAAGGATTCCGGCAGGTCCTTTCGTGCATTCCGGGAGGCCGTTGGCCTCCCGGCAAGCCATGGGGGTTGCCATGAGCCATAAAGGCCTGATCGCGCACTTGCTGATAATCGCTGCGCTGGTGGGAGGCGGCAGCGGCGCGCACGCGTTCGACGATGCGCGCTATCCGGACCTCAAGGGCCAGTGGGTGAGGGGCTACCCGGGCCTGGCGCGGTTTGACCCCGCCAAGGGGCTCGGGCCGAAGCAGGAAGCGCCGCTCACCCCCGAATACCAGGCGATCTATCAGGCGAACCTTGCTGAGCAGGCGAAGGGCGGGCAGGGGATCGATCCGACCTACCGCTGCCTTCCGCCCGGCATGCCGCGGGTGATGCACGTCTATTCGCCGATGGAAATCGTCGCGACGCCGGACACGACCTACATGTTGATCGAGCATATCCACGACAGCCGCCGCATCTATACCGACGGCCGGGATTGGCCCGACAATATGTATGATGACCCGCAGTTCTCCGGCTATTCCATCGGCAGATGGGTCGATGCGGACCCGGCAGGGCGCTATACGGCGCTCGAGGTGGAAACCCGCGGCATCAAGAACCCGCACACCTACGATCAGACCGGCATTCCGTTTCATGCCGACGGGCGCGCCATCATCAGAGAGCGGCTCTTCCTCGACCAGGCAAATCCCAACACGCTCTATGATGCGATCACCGTCATCGACAATGCGCTGACGCGGCCGTGGAGTGCGCTCAAGACCTATCGCCGTCTCGCCGCCAAAGGGCCGATCTGGTGGCGCGAGGACGTCTGCGCCGAGAACAACGTGCACGTGGCCGTCGGCAAAGAGGAATATTTCCTGAGCGCCGACGGCTTGTTGATGCCGGCCCGCAAGGATCAGGCACCGCCCGACCTGCGCTACTTCAAGCAAAGCGCAAAGTAGCGCCGAGAAAGTGGGGCGCAATTTGTCCTGTAGGGGCGGCCCAAGGCCCGTCGAAGACGGGCGTAAACGCCCTGGTGTGGCCGCCCGTTGCCCGTTGCGCGCTGGTAGATGCCGGGCGCCCACAAGGGGCACCCCGAGGGGCACCCCTACGAGCACAGTGCCCGCGACTCAGAGCCCGGCGGAGCGCGCGAGCGCAGACACGTCCGACCAATTTTCGATGCTGAAGCCAACCACGATCAAGGCGAGCGCAATCGCGATGATGATCGGGCCCGGCCGGCTCGGTGGATAGGCGTCGCTTGGATTGCCCGGCACTTCCGGGCGAGCAACACGATCAGGGTTCTGATTGGGAGGAGGTGCATTCATGGCCTTTGTCCTCACCCAGCGCCAACCAAATGGCTGTTCTTCTCGCCCCACGTCCAAAAGATAACTCCAAATGGCCACCCGAGAGGGCGCGTGCGCCGCTTTGTCGCGTCAGAGCAAAGCGAATGCAAGCAAGGGGGCTCGCCGGTGAATTTGTTGCTGCCCTGCTTGCCGGGATCATCCGTCCAGGCGGCGTGAATAGTGCTGCTTGTGAAATTGCCTAGAGACCGCGCGCGACCCGAATGCCGTCCGTATAGGAAGACTGGCTCTTGAACTCGCCGATCCGCGCCGCGCTGCGCAGCTCGCTATCGGAATCCTGCCACGAGCCGCCGCGCATCACCCGGCCGTCGCACTCGCCCTCAAGCCAGGCCGAGCCGTCGGTCGGGACACCTGCGGTGTAGTCGTCGTGCCAGCAGTCTTCGACCCATGCCCAGACGTTGCCCTGCATGTCGTAGAGGCCGAAGCCGTTCGGCTTGAAGCTGCCGACCGGCAGGGTCTTTTGCCGGTTGACCGCCGAAGGGCCTGAACCTTCCTCGGCGCCATTGTAGTTCGCCTGCGCGGGCGTGATGCTGTCGCCGACGGAGTAGCGTGTCGTCGTGCCGGCGCGCGCCGCAAATTCCCATTCCGCCTCGGAGAGAAGCCGGTAGGGCTTTCCGGTCTTGCGGCTGAGCCAGGCCACATAGCTCTTGGCGTTGTCCCACGAGACATCGATCACCGGCCGCCGCCCGCGCCCCCAGCCCTGGTCATCAGGACGGTAGGCGTCGCATCCGCCATCCTGCAGGCAAGCATTCCATTCGTCGAACGTGATGGAAAATTTGCTGACCGCGAACGGATACGCGATGGTGACCCGGTGCTGCGCCTCAGCTTCCATGTCGGACGGCGGCGAGCCCATGGTGAACTCTCCGGCCGGCACCACCACCATCTGCGGGCACTTTGCGCAGTCTTTGAACTCGACACGCGGGCCGGCTACCTGCCAGATCGCAGCCGGCGCGGCGAGGCGGTCTTTCGCCGAAAGGTGGCTGAGTTGCGCCAGCCCGGCGGCAACCAGCGCCGCGGTCTCGGTCTTTATCCGGGCGAGGCGCGCTTCCAATCTTGGCTCGGCCGATCCGGCGGTGGCGCCGGCTTGCAACACAAGCGAGCCGATAGCGACACCAACGATAATATCGGCGATAGTCCCTGCGGCTCTTTTCATGGCGTCTCACCTATTGTCCCAGCCTTGAGCTGGGACCGTTCCGGGCAAACAGGCCCTTGGTTTGTAACGGTCCCGGCTCAAGGCCGGGACAGGATGCGTTCCATCGCTCAAATCCGCACGCGGCGCAGCCGCAGCGCATTGCCGATCACACTGACCGACGACAGCGCCATCGCGGCAGCCGCAATGATGGGTGACAGCAGGATTCCGAACCACGGATAGAGAACGCCGGCCGCGATCGGGATCCCGCCCGCATTATAGATGAATGCGAAGAAGAGGTTCTGGCGGATATTGCGCATTGTCGCAGCCGACAGGTGGCGCGCCCGCGCGATGCCGGTGAGATCGCCCTTTATGAGCGTGACGCCGGCGCTTTCGATCGCCACATCGCTGCCGGTTCCCATGGCGATGCCGACCTCGGCGGCGGCGAGCGCGGGCGCATCGTTGACCCCGTCGCCCGCCATGGCAACGACTCGGCCTTCCCGGCGAAGCTTGTCGATCACCGCGCTCTTTTGCTCGGGCAGAACCTCGGCTTGTACCTCCGCGATGCCGAGGCGGCGTGCGACCGCCTGCGCGGTCGTCTTGTTGTCGCCGGTCAGCATGACGACGCGCACGCCGTCCATGGCCAATGACGCGAGCGCTTCGGGAGTTGAGGGCTTGACCGGGTCGGCAATGGCGAGGACACCCGCGGTCTTAAGGTCGACAGCGAGATAGATCACGGTTGCGCCTTGTTGGCGCAGCCGTTCGGCTGTTTCATCGAGCGCCGCCGTCGAGATGCCGAGCCCGTTCAGGAAACGCGCATTGCCGAGCGCGAGCTTGGCGCCCGCGACCGTGCCGGTCACGCCCTTGCCGCTTGGAGCGTTGAAGTCTGCGGGGTAGCCAAGCGAAATGCCGCGCGCGGCGGCCGCATCGGTCACTGCCCGGGCCAAAGGGTGCTCGCTTGCGCGCTCGAGACTGCCGGCAAGCCGCAACACTTCTGCTTCATCGAAACCATCGGTCGGCGCGATGGCGACTACCTTCGGCTTGCCCTCGGTCAGCGTGCCGGTTTTGTCGACGACGAGCGTATCGATCCGCTCCATGCGCTCCAAGGCTTCGGCATTCTTGATCAGCACGCCAACCGCAGCGCCGCGGCCAACCCCCACCATGATCGACATCGGGGTGGCGAGCCCGAGCGCGCACGGGCAGGCGATGATCAACACGGTCACGGCGGCGACGAGCGCGAACGCGAAGCGCGGCTCCGGGCCATAAACCGCCCAGACCACAAATGCGATCACTGCAGCGAGGATGACCAACGGCACGAACCAGGCCGAGACCTGGTCGGCGAGACGCTGGATCGGCGCCCGCGAACGTTGCGCGGCCGCCACCATTTGCACGATCTGAGCGAGCATCGTGTCGCGCCCGATCCTGTCGGCCCGCATCACGAAGCTGCCAGCTTGGTTGATGGTTCCGCCGATGAGCTTGTCGCCCGCCCCCTTGGCGACCGGCATCGATTCTCCCGTCACCATGGACTCATCGAGCGAGGATCCGCCTTCAAGCAGCACGCCGTCGACCGGAACTTTCTCGCCCGGGCGCACGCGCAGCCGGTCCCCCACCGCGATCCGGTCGAGCGCGACTTCTTCGTCGCGTCCGTCAGCGTTTAGGCGATGGGCGCTTTTGGGAGCGAGATCGATGAGCGCTCGGATGGCACCGGAAGTCTGCTCGCGGGCACGCAATTCGAGCACCTGCCCGAGCAGAACCAGAACCGTGATCACCGCGGCGGCCTCGAAATAGACCGCAACCGCGCCATCCGCGCGGAATGTCGGCGGAAACAGATTGGGCGCGAGCGTTGCGACGACGCTGTAGAGAAAGGCCACGCCCGTGCCCATGGCGATCAGCGTGAACATGTTGAGATTGCGTGTTGCGACCGAGCGCCAACCCCGCACGAAGAACGGCGCGCCGGCCCAGAGCACAACCGGGGTCGCGAGCGCGAGCTCGATCCAGTTGGAAAGCGCCGGCGAGACGAACCCATGCAGCTTGGCGAGATGGGCGCCCATTTCCAGCGCCATGATCGGAACGGAGAATGCCAGGCCCACCCATAACCGCCGCGTCATGTCGGCGAGCTCGGGATTCGGGCCCGCATCCGCCGTCGCAAGCACCGGCTCGAGCGCCATGCCGCAGATCGGGCAGCTTCCCGGACCCGCCTGCCTCACCTCCGGATGCATCGGACAGGTGTAGATGGTGCCTTCAGGCAGCGGCGCCGGCGCCGCTGTGGCGCCCAGATATTTGGCCGGATCGGCGATGAACTTTTCGCGGCATCCCGCGGAGCAGAAGTAATAGGTGCGACCTTCGCGCGCATGGCGATATTTGGCCATGTGCGGGTCGACTTTCATGCCGCACACCGGATCGGTCGCCCGACTGGTCGTATCGGTGCTCCCGACTTGGCTCGAGCCGGGGCGGTGCGCATGCTGTCCCGCATGCCGGGCGCGACACGCGCCGGTCTCTGCCTTCGCCTCTGCCTTTCCCGTATGGGCGTCCTCGGCCATTGAGCGTTCCACCGGGCTTGAAACCATTACCCCGTATGGGTATATACGGGGCATGCGAAGCGATATCAAGGCGTCCGCGCTCAAGCGGCTCAAACGCATCGAAGGACAGGTCCGCGGCCTCTCCCGCATGGTCGAGGTCGATCGCTACTGCATCGACATCGTCACGCAGATCTCCGCGGTGCGCGCCGCGCTCCGCCGCGCCGAGGAGGAGATCCTGCGCGATCACGTCGCCCATTGCGTCGAGGGCGCGATCGCCTCGGGGAACCAGGCCGAGCAGCGCCGCAAGATCGCCGAGCTGATGAATGTGGTCAGCCGCGCCGAGCGCTAAGCTCCGGGCGAGGACAGCGCAGCGTAGGGGCGGCCCGTAGCCCGTCGAAGACGGGCGTAAACGCCCTGTTGTTGGCCACCCCTGGCGCGGGAAGTTTTGCGGGCGCCCACAAGGGGGCCCCTGCGAACAACATAGGCATCAGCCGCTGCCGCGCCTTACCATGGCTCGAGCCCCATTTTCTTCATTACCGGCACGGCTGCGGGCGACGCCAGGAACTGCACGAATGCGGCGGCGGCCTGCGGCTCCTTGGCGGTCGCAAGGCGCGCGGTCGCATAGCCGATCTTGGTCTGCAGTTCCTCAGGCAAAGGCCCAAGGAAATCGATGCCCGAAATGGGCAACAGCTCCGTCACTTGTTGCACCCCGATCTCGGCTTCGCCGCGGGCGATCAGGTTGCCGACACGCTGACCAAGCGGCGGGGTGACCGCCTTGGCCTTCACCTGATCGGCGATGCCGAGGCGCTGCATGATGGTCATGAGATAGACGCCGCTCGGCCCTTCGCTGATGCCGACGGATTTTGCGGCCAACAGCGCCGCGCGGAATCCCGCTGTCGTGCTGATGTCGGGATGCTTCGCGCCCGCCCGCACCGCGACGCCGACCCCCGACTGCACGAGGTTCACACGGCTGCCGGCGACGAGCTTGCCGGCCTCGGTCAATGTGTCGATCGCGGCAGGCGTGGTCACCACAAGATCGCCGACAAAACCTGCGTCGATCTTGGCGGAAGTCTCAACGCCAGACTGAAAGCTCATCGTCACCTTGTTGCCGCTTGCGCGCTCGAACATCGCGGCGAGCTCCTCCACCACCTCGCGCATGGCGGTCGACGAGGTGAGGATGATCTCGGCGGCCTGCGCCGAGGTTGCCAACGGCGCCATCAACATGGTGAGGCCCGCGATAGCGCTGAGTTTCGTGGCACGCTTCATGTTCGAGCCCCCTTTGGTCCGTGGCCAATACCTCCCGGCGATGCGGGAATGGCAATAGAATTCCTCAAGTCGTATTGCTCAGGCAAGCTCCTCGATGCGATCGACGCGGTCCGGATAGAACGCGAGGTGCTCCTTGATCGCAGCGACGGCCGGATAGGGCGTCTCATAGGTCCACACCGCGTTTTCGCTCGCGCGGCCGTCGGCGCTCAAGCTGAAGTAGGCGGCGTCGCCTTTGTAGGGACAGTGGGTCGCGTGCGCGGTGCGCGTGAAGAACCGCAGGTCGGCATCGGCGCGCGGAATGTAATGTACCGGACGCAGGCTTGCCTCGCGCAGCGTCAGTGCGTGCGTCGTTTCGGCGATCACTTGGCCGTTGAAGATGACGCGCACGCGCTTGGCGTTCGGCTCAATCGTGATCGGATGGTCGGGACCGGGAAGTTTCATGTCGCAAATCTCGCGTTACCAGAGGGCTGAGATGGGAGCGGCACGTCAGCCGGACAAGCGCGGGCACTTTCGCTTATTCCGGCTTGATGCCGGCAAATTTGACCACCTTGGCCCACTTGACGACCTCAGCCGAAAGCAGCGCGCCGAACTCTTCCGGGCGCATCGGCATCGGGGTGCCGCCGAGCTCGGCGAAGCGCGCGAGCAGACGCGGCTCGGACAGAACCGTATTCACGGCGCGATTGAGCCTGGCGATGATCTCGGGCGACGTGCCGCGCGGTGCCACGATCCCGTTCCAGACATCGACTTCGTAGCCCGGCACGGTCTCGGCAATCGCCGGGACGTCGGGCAAGGCTGCGGAGCGCTTGGCAGAGGTCACGCCGAGTGCGCGCAGCTCGCCGGAGCGGATATGCGGGATCGAGCTCGGCAGGTTGTCGAACATCAGCTGCACGCGGCCGGGAATGAGGTCGGACATTGCCGGCCCGGCGCCGCGATACGGCACGTGCACGATATCGACGCCGGTCATCGCCTTGAACAGCTCGCCGGACATATGCGGCGAGGCGCCGGTGCCGGAGGACGCGAAATAGAGCTTGCCCGGATTGGCCTTGGCGTAGTCGATGAACTCGGCGACCGTGTGCGTCGGCAATGAAGGATGCACCACCATCACATTGGCGAGCCGCATGGTGCCGGCAACCGGCACGCTGTCGCGGATAAAATCGAAGGGGAGCTTGTCGTAAAGCGTGGCATTGATGGCGTTGTTGGGCGCCGCGTAGCCGATCGTGTAGCCGTCCGGGGCCGAGGCGAGCACCGCCGCCATGCCGATATTGCCGCCGGCGCCGGCACGATCCTCGACGATGATCTGCTGCCCGAGTTCACCGGTGAGGAACGGCGCCATCACGCGGGCAACGATGTCGTTGCCGCCGCCAGCCGCGAACGAGATGATCCAGCGGATAGGGCGGCTCGGATAGGACTGCGCGTTTGCCTGGCGCGCCGAGGCGAAGGCGGAGAACAGGATAGCACTGCGACAGCGCTGCAAAAGCTGGCGGCGGTGCATGGCCATCTCAACTTGTCCCGGTCTTGAGCCGGGACCGTTCCAGGCAAAGGCCTAAGCTTGTAACGGTCCCGGTTCTGCAGCGCACCGCGGCTTGGACGTTTCGAAAAGCCTGAAGCTCACGGGCCGCGCTGCGCCGCGCCCGGGACCAGTGCCCGCTTTCGCGGAGACGACCCGGCTGACCTTTCGGTCACAGCAGCAAATCTGGTTGACCTTATACCTTCGGCGCTCGTCCGCGCCTAGAGGACTGCGCGCGCTTCCTCTGCGGCTCGATCACGCCATCCAAGGTCCGTGCGTCATCGTCCATGCCGCGCACAGCGTCCGTCCCGACCTGCCGCTGCGTCTTGAGATAGTCCTCGAGCTCGCTCGCGGTCAGCGGCCGCGCAAACAGAAAGCCCTGCGCCTCCTCGCATTCCTGCTCCAGGAGGAATGCCGCCTGCGCCTCGGTCTCCACCCCTTCGGCGATCACGGTGAGCCCGAGATTATGCGCCATGGCGATCAGCGAGCGCACGATGCCGGCATTTTCCGCGTCCTCCGGGATGTTGCGCACGAAACTGCGGTCGATCTTGATTCGCGAAAGTGGGAACCGCGTAAGATAGGAGAGCGACGCATAGCCGGTGCCGAAATCATCGAAGGCGAGCTGCACACCGCGCGCGCATAGTCGGACCATGAGGTCGTGCGCATCCTCGTAGTTGAGCGCGACGTTCTCGGTGATCTCGAGCTCGAGCACCTCCGCCGGCAGCCCGGTGCGCGACAGCGTGTCCTCGATGCTCTGCAGCAGGGTTTCGCCGTGCAGCTGCGCCGGAAAAAGATTGACCCCGATACGGGCGAGCGGCAGCCCCATGGCGCGCAGCGCCGCGGCCTTCTCGCAGGCCTCTTGGATGATCCAGCGGCCCACCTCCGGCGCAATGGCGCTGTCGGCGAGCGTCTCAATGAAGCACCAGGGCGCCAGCACGCCGCGCTGCGGATGCCGCCAGCGCAGAAGCGCCTCGGCGCCGATCACCGCGCGGTCGCGCAAGCGGATCTCCGGCTGAAAATAGAGCTCGAATTCATTCTCGCTGAAGGCCCGGCGCAGCTCGAGATCGAGCCCGCGACGCGCCTGCGCCTGGGCGCGCAGCACCGGCATGAACAGCCGATAGGTGCGCCCGCCCTCGGACTTTGCCTGATAGAGCGCAAGGTCGGCGCTGGCGATGAGATCGTCGACGCTGCCTGCGTCGTTGGGCGCGACCGCTATGCCGGCGCTGCCGCCGAGATGCAGTGTCTGGTCGTTGATGCGGAACGGCTCGGCAAGCTCCCGCAGCATCGCTTCGACGACCTTGCTGCTGGTGCGCGGATCGCCGCAATGGGGCAGCACCACCACGAACTCGTCGCCGCCGAGCCGATAGACCTGCCCGCATTGGCCATGGCTGTGGATCGAGCGGCTCATGCGCTGGCCGACCTCGATCAAGAGGCGATCGCCGATCGAATGGCCGAGCGTGTCGTTGACGTCCTTGAAGCCGTCGAGATCGAACAATGCGACCGAGGTCGGCCGTGTTGCGTCGAGGCTCGCCAGCAGGCGCTCGAGCTCCTTGTGCAATGACAGGCGGTTGGGCAGGCCGGTGAGCGGGTCGTAATGGGCAAGCCGCCGCAACTGCTCCTCGGCCTGCTTGGCCCGGGTGATGTCTTCATGCGCCCAGGCGACGCCCCGCACGGTGCCGTCGGGATTGTACATCGGCGCCGCCGCGATCCTGACCTCGACCAGCGTGCCGTCCTTGCGGTGCCGCCGCGCTTCGACATCGTGGATGCTCTCTCCATTGAGCGCCCGCTGGTACACTTCAGATGACACTGCTTCGCCTTCCGACGGCACCACCCGTATCGGCTCGCCGATGGTCTCTTCGGCGGTGTAGCCGTAGAGCCGCTCGGCGGCGCGGCTCCACAGCATGATGCGCCGGTCGAGGCCGGAGCAGACGATTGCGACCGGCGAAGCGTCGATGACAGCGGACAGCGTGTCGTTCGACTCTTGCACCTCGTACTGCCGCCGCTCCAGCGCACAGGCCATCCGGTTGAAGGCGTCGGCGAGCTTGCCGACCTCGTCGCGCGTCGCAACGGCGCTGCGATGGTTGAGCGCGCCGGCGGCAAGGGCCGAGGCATCCGCTTCGAGCTGACGCAGCGGGCGTGCGATGCGCCCGGAAATCATCCAGGCGATGGCGAAGGCGGCGATCAGCGCGGCAGTGCCAAGATACGCGCCCCAGCGCAGCCGCGAGGCCACGGCCGCAAAGGCAACATGGGTTGGCAGCCCGACTGAGACGAGCCAGGGGACCTTGTGCGCGGTCGAGGTGCCGGTGATGCGCTCGATGCCGTCGGACCAGGTTCCGATGTCGGTCCATTCCCTCTCATTCAGGTGCCGTGTGATCTGGCGGAGATGGCTGATATCGCTGCCGATCTCATAATGCGGGTCATTGCTCTGCAGGACCACGATGCCGTCCTGGTTCGAGATGCGCAGCACGCCGCCGGCCGGCAGTCCCTCGGTTTGGAACGCCTCATGGAAATGCGCGAGCTGGGTGCCGGTCGATATGATGGCGCGCAGATTGCCGGCTTCGTCCTCGACCGGATAAGCAACGGTCAGGAGCCAACGTTGGGAATGCGCGGTATGAAATACCTGGCCGATCGATAGGCCCCGGTTGGCCACCGCTTCCTTGAAGAAGCTCTGCCTGGCGACATTGGGACGACTCGTCGGGTCGCCCGAGGTCCCGATATTTGTGCCATCGAGCGAATAGACCAGGATGCTGGCGAGATAGTCCGGCTCCTTGCTTCTGACCTGGCGGAGCAGCGCGTCGTTCTTGGCTGTGTCGGCGGGATTGGCCGAGACGGCGCGGCTCAAGCCCACCATCAGGTTTTCCAGGTTGCCGATGTGGTCGTCGAGCTGGGCGGCGATGAGGCGCGCTTCATTGAGCGCGCGCTGGGTGCCCTTCGCCTGATCGTCGCGCCACTGACTCCACAGTCCGGCGGCGATCAGCGCCAGAAACGGCACCACTGTCGCAAACACCAGCAACAAAAGCCGTGATCGAATGCTGCGCAGCAGCATCGCCCATTCCCATCCCGAAGCCGATCGTCGCGAGACCAAAGCCCTACGCGGTCAGGTCTGCCCACGAAGGGTAATGGGAATGGGATTTCTGCTTAGTTGTGCGGTCCCGGCCGAACAACCGATCTTTCTGCTTAGGTTTAATCCGCGTTTAAGGCGAGGCCGCCATTTGTCTGGAAAAGGGGCGTCAGAACGGCAGGCCGACGTAATTTTCGGCGAATGCGGTCGATGCGGCGGGCGAGTCGAACAGATAGTCGAGCTCGGCGAGGTGCATCTTACGATCGAACTGGTTGTCAGGAAAAGTGTGCAGCAGCGTGGTCATCCACCAGGAAAAGCGCTCCGCCTTCCAGACCCGGGCGAGCGCCCGCGCCGAGTAATGCTCAAGGCCGGCATCCGACTTCTCGTGATAATATTCGGACAGCGCCTGCGCGAGATAGCGCACATCGCTGGCGGCCAGATTGAGTCCCTTGGCTCCCGTGGGCGGAACGATGTGTGAGGCATCGCCAGCCAGCAGCAGGCGGCCGACACGCATCGGCTCGGCCACAAAGCTGCGCAGCGGCGCGATGCTCTTCTCCAGTGAGGGCCCGGTGACGATGTGCGCGCGTGCCTCCTCGTCGAGCCGCAGCTTGAGCTCGTCCCAGAAACGCTCGTCCGGCCAGGCGTGGATATCCTCGGCGAGGCTGCACTGGATGTAGTAGCGGCTGCGCGTGGGCGAGCGCATCGAGCAGAGCGCGAAGCCGCGCTCGTGGCGCGCATAGATGAGCTCGGCAGATACCGGCGGGGTATCGGCGAGCAGCCCGAGCCAGCCGAACGGATAGACGCGCTCGTAAGTCGTGATCGCTCCCGGCGGAGCGCTCGGGCGGCTGACGCCATGAAAGCCGTCGCAGCCGGCGATGAAATCGCAAGTGATTTCGTGGCTCTCGCCGCCGCTGCGGTAGGTCACGCGCGGGGCCTCATCGAGGATATCGTGCAGCGTCACGTTCGCCGCGCAATAGACGGTGGGCAGGCCGGCGGCGGTGCGGCCCTCCATCAGATCGCGGGTGATCTCGGTTTGCCCGTAGACCATGACGGTCCTGCCGGTGAGCGCCTTGAAATCGATTCGATGACGATTGCCGTTGATGCAGAGCTGCGTGCCGTCATGGATAAGCCCCTCGCGATGCATGCGGGCCCCTACACCCGCCTCGTCGAGGAGCTCGACCGCAACCTGCTCGATCACGCCGGCGCGGATGCGGCCCAGCACGTACTCGCTCGATCGCCGCTCCAGAATGATGTTGTCGATGCCCTGGCGATAGAGCAGCTGCCCGAGCAACAGGCCGGCCGGTCCCGCGCCGATGATCGCGACTTGCGTGCGCATGGCTCGCGCCGTGTCCTTGGTTGTTCCTTCCCCTGTCGCGCAGCGTAGCGCAATCAGCAACCTGTTTGGAATACGGAGGGTAGCGCGGCTGCACACCGAGTCGTCCCGGCCGAAGCGCCGGGACCCATACACCTACGCGCCATCAAGAACGCGCAGCGGTATAGGGTCCTGCTTTCGCAGGAACGACTCCCAGGCTGTGGTCCATGCTTGCACAGGGACGACACCAGCGCGCCGCCCATGTTTAGAGTTTGGTAATCGCGCGCGGCGATAATCGCCCGCATACTACAGCAACCGCGGAAGCCTCGGCCCCAAGACCAACTCGGGCTGAGGCTTCTTCGTATTTGCAAGCTGCTTTGCGCGTTGGCGGCGCATTAGTAGCTGATTTAGCGCTTCTCCAGCAACGCGTTCTCCTCGGCGTGCACGCCTGCCTCATCCGTGATCACCGAAATGGGTTCGGCAGGCTGCTCCTTGACCGGGGGCGGCTCGGGAAGCGGCTCCTTCTCCACCGCCCTGAGCGGGGATTTCGGAAGCTGTCGATGAAAGACGCTCACGATTCTCTTGGCTTCGTTGAGCGTGGCCTTGCGCCAGCGGATCTCCCGCCTTTCGATGCCGCTCATGCTGATGAGGAGCCGCATCTCCTCTGCCTGCAGATAGAAGCTTGCAGGGGTGTCGGCCGCGGACGGGTCGAGCGAGGGACCGGTGAAGTCGATCCGCCCGGTCGGGAGCCAGTCTTGAATGATCTTTGAATTGTCGGTTGCCGGAGCCGGGAACAATTCGACGCGGCGGCGCAGGAGCACGTAGCCGGCGACGGCGATCAGCAGGATCGTCACCAGCACTATCCAGAAGACCGCGCTTGCGGCGGCGTCGGCCAGGAACGAGGGCATGTGGGGATTCTCGGTTTTCTGATCGTTGGATATTATCGCAAGAGAGCAATTAACGGAAAGTGCGGCGACGCCGCAACTGACATCCGCCGCTGACACGTGGAGCGAGGAAGTGTAGCCTCGAAGCGAGCAGTCCAGCAGACGTGCCGGGGAGAGCGCCTCATGAGATTTCCTCGCAGGAAATTCCTGCAATTGGCCGGGGGAGCCGCGGGCCTTCCGGTCGTCGCGCGCCTCGCCTCGGCGCAGGCGTATCCGTCGCGGCCGCTGCGCATCGTGGTCGGCTTTCCGGCCGGGCAGACCGCGGACCTCGTGGCGCGGCTGATGGGGCAGTGGCTGTCGGAGCGTCTCGGTCAGCCGGTCGTGATCGACAATCGCCCGGGCGCCAGCAGCAATACGGCGACCGAGCTGGTCGTGCATTCGCCACCCGATGGCTACACGCTGCTCTCGGTCAATTCGAGCAATGTCATCAATCAGACTCTCTACGAGAGGCTCCCCTACGATTTCCTGCGTGACATCGAGCCGGTCGCCGGCTTCATCCGTGTGCCGCTGGTCATGGAGGTGAACCCGTCGTTTCCGGCCAAGACCGTCCCAGAGTTCATCGCTTATGCCAAGGCCAACCCGGGCAAGATCAACATGGCGACCGGCGGTATTGGAAATTCGACGCACGTGACCGGCGAGTTGTTCAAGATGATGGCCGGCGTCAATCTCCTGGTCGTGCCCTATCGCGGCTCGCCGCCTGCGCTCACGGACCTGCTCGCCGGCCAGGTGCAAGTCATGTTCGACGTCATGTCGTCCTCGCTCGAATATATCCGTGCCGGCAAGCTGCGCCCGCTCGCGGTGACGACCGCGGAGCGCTCGGATGCGCTGCCCGGTGTCCCCACCGTGGGTGAGTTCGTGCCCGGCTACGAGGCGAGCGCGATCGGCGGTCTCGGCGCCCCCAAGGGCACGCCGGTCGAGATCGTCGACAGGCTCAACCGGGAGATCAATGCGGGCCTTGCCGATCCCACCATCAAGGCGCGCTTCGCCGATCTCGGGCTCACTCCGCTGTCGCGCTCGCCCGCCGAGTTCGCCAAGCTCGTCCGGGATGAGACCGAGAAATGGGGCAAGGTGGTGAAGTTCGCCGGCCTCAAGGCCGAGTGATTCGCGGTTGAAGGAACGAAGCTCAAATCGACCATGTCGGCGAATGCACAGACTGATCCGAACGAGCGCGCAGCGATTGAGGCGAGCAATTTTGCCAGGCGCCTGGTGCAGCATTGGGACAAGCTCCTCGGTGCTGAATTGCTCGGGGCTTATCTCATGGGTAGCCTCGCCCATGGCGGCTTCAGCCGCCGCTACAGCGATATCGATATCGCGCTGATCACCGAGACGGGACTGACCACGGAGGCGCTCGCTACGCTGCGCAGCGAAGCGGCCGCGCTTTCCGCCGATTGGGGCGCGAAGGTTTCGGTGTTCTGGACCGATCGGAATTTCTCTTGCGGCCGATTTCCGCCGCTCGACCGCATCGATTATCTCGATTGCGCGGTCACGCTCCTCGAGCGCCAGCAGGTCGAGCCCGCCCGCCCGACGATCGAGGAGGTCCGTCACTATCTGCGTGGGGCCCCGTTTGCGAGCTGGGCTGATCGCGCACGGAACTTCGCGACTGCCCCGGTGCTCGCGCGCAAGGATCACAAGGCGTATCTGAAAGCGCTGCTCTATCCGGCGCGGTTTTGCTACAGCTGGTCGACCGGCCGCATGGGATCAAACGACGCGGCGGTTGCCTATTTGAGCGAACGAAATCTGCCCGGGCTCGACCTCGGCTCGATCAAACGGGCGCTCTCATGCCGCGCCGCCGGCGATGATCCTGATGAGCTATTCCGAGCGCGGACGATCCTGCCGTCCCAGGTCGAGGCTTGCGCGGCGGCGACGGGGCTTGCCGCAAGCGCCTGGTCCGGCGCGCCGTCCTCAGCCTAGCGAGACACAGACCTCACACGTGGCGCCAGGCGTTAGCCTGCTTTCCGATCTTGCCGTGCCGCCGATGGCAGCATGACCGTAGTGATCAATCCGGCCGCGAGCGCAAGCGCAGCGGCGGTCGTCAGGCCGGCGGGATAGCCGGCCGCAAATGATGCGACCCCGGCCGCGAGCGCAACGCCGGAGAGCTGCGCAACGCGACTGACCGCATTATTGATCCCGGAGGCGAGCCCCTCGTCGGCGTCGCTTACGCTCGACAGCACCGAAGCGGTCAGCGGCGTCACAACCAGCGCAAAGGAAATGCCCAAAAGCGCCATCGGGCCGATGACGCCTGCGGCAAGCGATGCACCGCGGCCCAGTGCCAGCAGCAGAAATGAAAATGCGGCGGCGAGCTCGCCTGCGATCAACATGGCGCGCGCGCCGACCCTGTCGGCGAACGCGCCGAAGGCCGGCGACAAAATGCCGACCGCAAGCGCAAAGGGCAGAAAGGCAAGGCCCGCCTGGGTTGGCATAAGACCTCGCCGGTCGATGAGATCGAAGGAGATGAGAAAGAACATCATTGCGAGCCCCGCATAGAGCAAGAGGGTCGCAATGTTCAGGCCGACAAAGGCGCGGTTGCGCATCAGCCGTGGCGGCGTCATCGGGTGCGCGCTCAGGCGCTCCCACAAAGCATATCCGGCAAGCGCGACGGCGCTGAACAGCGCGGCCGCGGGCCGCGTCGCGCCGCCAACCGCGGCGGAACTGGTGGGCCCGATCTCGCTGAGGACCCAGGCAAGCACGCCAAGCCCAACCGCAAGGATGGCAGCCCCCAAAACGTCGAAGCCACGGGCCTCGCGGCGATCGGGAGCCGCGTAGGCGATGAGGAGCGCGATTGCGATCACCGCCAGCGGCGGGTTGATGGCAAATATCCACGGCCAGCCGAAATGATCAGTCAGGTACCCGCCCAGGACCGGGCCGCCGGCTGTGGTCAGCGAAGACGCGGCGGCCCACACGCCGACCGCACGATTGCGCTCGTCTCTGGGGAAGGTGGCGCCAATCAGCGCGAGGCTGGACGGCGTCAGGATCGCGGCCGCGACACCCTGGGCGGCCCGGACGGCGATGAGCCATCCTAGCGTTGGCGCGGCTACACAGCCCGCCGAGGCCAGGCCGAACCCAAGACAGCCGAGCAGGAGCATGCGCGCTTTGCCGAAGCGATCTGCGAGCGCTCCCCCGACCAGCGTAAGCGCCGCCAGTGCCAGCACGTAACCGTTCAGCACCCACTGCACGGACGCGAGATCGGCCCCGAATGAGGCGCGCAGCCTGGGCAACGCGACGTTCAGCGCCGAGCCATCGATGAAGGCCATCGAGGATGCCAGCACGCAGGCGGCGAGCACCATCTGGCGGCGGCGCGGCGCGATCTCGCGGCCGAGCTCGCGCGGGCATCGTTCCGCATCCAAAATGCCGCGGACGCACGGCTCGACGATCGACTGCATGCCGCAACCTGCTTTCGAGACGCCCCGGCAATGCTTTGGTCTTATGCGATGAGTCTTATGACGCGCGCACTCTTGCGCCTACCGGGGACACTGGCCTCGCGGGTTCAGTCGCCAGCCGGATATGGGAAGCTCAACCGTCCGCCCACAAGCTCCATTGCTTCGGTCGCATGGGCGCCAAGACAGCTCGCTTGCCACGGCGCAGCGCAGCCCGGGCCGTAGAGCCTGCGCGAATTGCGTAATTCAGGCTCGCTTGCGGAACCGGATCAGCCGGCGCGCAGCTCGATGCCAGGACGTAAGGTTCAGCATGGCCGACACTTCCGCCGTCATTTCGCGCAATCTGAGGTCTCGTCGAGACGTCCAGGTGAGGGATTTCGCCGCGTCGACGAAAACCCGCCGACGGACAGCCACCTCCGCCTCGCTCGGAAACGCGAATCCCCTTCTGGTCAAGAGCTCAATTGTGTCCAAATAGCCCATGCGCTCGAATATCCGCCGGCCGAGATTGTGGAGCACGGTCTGGATCTCTTCATTGGTGAGAGACTTCTCCCATTGTCCGACGGAGGCGTTATGTGGCGCTGAGCTTGCGAAGAGCTTGGTATCTCCCATTGAGAGACGCTTGCGGCGAGCGAGAGCCTGCGGATCGTTGCCGTAAATCTCCATCCGGTCGGCGTAAGAAATATTCAGGAAATTGCACAGCCTAGCCACCGTGTCTGCCGGCTGCGCCGCCAGATCCTCGTAGAAGAGCTCGAATGTGCTCGGCTGGCCGCGGAAGAAAGCCTCGAGGCGAGGCAGCCCAAGCGGCAAGTCGAGCGCAACCGGCCCGAACTCGGGATCGAACATCTGCTGAACGGACACGTTGAAGGAGGTCCGATAAGAAACCACCACATCCAGCGGATTTCGTTTGAGCCAGATTTTCTTGGCGCTGGGGAACAGCCGCTCGATGAAATCGGTGATGTGATAGTAGCGCGGCGTCTTGTCGACGAAAATGCGCCGGCCCTCGCGTGCCAGCACCTGATTGTAGGCTGAAACTGCGAAAGCGCGCGCCGCTTGACGAAACTCCGATTCGGACAGCAGCTCGCGCAGCGCCAACTCCACCCCGCCGTGCTCGTAGCGCGCACGCGTTATGTTTCCGCCTTCGTACAGCGAAGCGAGCCCGAGCAGGAACCAAGGTTCATTGGGGCTGCATACCTGCGGATGCATGGACAGAATGGCGCTGACTAGGGTCGACCCAGCGCGCGGTGTGGAAAGAAGAAAAGCCAGATTTTCCCCGCCGCCCTCAATCAAATCCGCCCCCCGGCGTTCTGCGAACGATATGATTCAGGTCGGACGGCGGACCTCAAGCTTGCGCCTCCACAAAAGAGCGGGTCGCGCATTGTCGAAGCGCGCGCGAGAGCGTCGTCGAGCAGAGAACAACTTTTTGCAGTGGTCCCCCGACCTGCAGCAATTTTTTGAAGCTAACAAATCAGCGCTCGCTGAGGAGTAATTTTGCGGTAAAAGGCGGATTATTATTCGGAAATTGCCGACGATAAGTGCCTTGGTGTGCTCGCGTTTTTCTCCGGGCGGTGGCTCTCGATGGAGCTAGTGGCATGTTGACGCACCTCGAGGAGCCGCTCCAAGACTGATTGTTGGGGATTGAAGCGGCGGCCGCGCCGAAGACATCAAAATGTCAGAATTTCTTCGCTGCGAAGGCGCGCGGGTTACGCTCGTGCGTCACGAATCGGCACTTTTGTGCGACTTGGCCGAAGCAAGCGACCATCCAACAGCTAAGCGCTGGGCCACGAGTCGGCTATCGCGCTCAGCACATGTTGCATTTGAGCTACATGTTGCATTTGTTTGGGTCGGCGTCCGCCTCTGGCAGAGTGTGTTTGGCGCGGCGCATCTGAATGCTGGATCAATGTGCGGCTTATTGTCTGATTTTGCGGTAGCGCATTTGTTGTAGTTTTTTGTGTTGGGCCCGTCGGGTCCAGGGGGCGAAGAAATGGCGCGAACGCAGCGCGATCAGGCTGCCATATTTTTGCAGCGTGCGGCGCAGCTCGAAGAGCGTGCCAAGGGCGAGCAAAACAGACAGCGCCGGGAAACGCTGCTGGTGCTCGCCGAATACTACCGACAAATTGTGCTGCCGGTCAGTGAGCGACAGGACGTGGGGATCATGCGCGAGGAAGCGTCTCGCGTTGTCCTAAAGCTCGCTCTGCGCAAGGCGTTTGGGCTGATCAGGGGATTGACGCGGCAAATCAGCGATAAGGACGAAGACCTGATTGTTCTCGAGCTTTTGGAACGGCTCGATGTGGCGGGCTATGAGATCAGGAGAAAGCAACGCGTATCGACCGGGTTGAAGCTCGACGCACCGCAAGAGTAGGGCAGCCAAAAGCAGGGCTCGCCAAAATAGGGCACCCGCGCCCCAATTCGACGTCGTATCACGGCGAAAATGCCATCGACGGCACCATCCACGGATTAGCTTCCGATTCCGGCCGATCATTCATAACGCCCGAAAGGAAGACCGCAATCGTGACGGCTGCCAAGACGCCGAGGATTGGGAGAAGGATCGATCCCGATCGCTGGCGCGCGACCGGGCACCGCATTGGCAGAGTTGTTGGCATGGATCTACTCCGCTTGCCCTAAGCACACCCGACTTGCCGGCTGTCGCCAAGGCGAGACAGGCAAATCGTGCCACGCCGCATGCAAGGCTTCTTTGATCATCGCGCACAATCTCAATGCGCATGACTACGCGAAAGGCCAGTGCCCGGCCTAAGTGCCTGCACCGTGCCGGCAGCGATGGCGCTAGCGGAACGGCGACGCGGTGGCGCTCAACGACGCTCGCCACGCTGCACCTGTCCGCGCTGATTGAGCATCCGTCAGCGGCTGACCGTTGGAGCTGCCCGGGCGGCCCTTATGGCGAGGACAGCAGGCACTGCGGCCTCACGATGCCCGAGCGTCTGATCGCACGTTATTGGAGCTTGCGGGTGAACTGGCTGATGCCGTCGTTCATATTGCTACCGAAGTTCTGCACAAACTGAACGGTGGCGCTAAGATATTGGCCGCGGAAGAAATAGGCGTCGACCGCACAGAGACCTATCAAGACGACTGCGACTCGGAAAAGCATCCAAGCAGTGTGCTGCTCCACAGTATACAGTTCGTTACAAATTGTCCGACGCCGATGCCGTGCCGGCCGTCAATTGCGGGGTGAAAGGCGCCGACGTCGGCCCAGTCGGACGGATTCCAAGATAGCGGCAGTCGGATTGGCCAGTCTGGCGTCGCGAATTGGATCAACGTTCCGCCCCATTCCGCGGCCATCGATCTGCACGTTGGGTGGGAGTAGTCCCAAAGCGGTACGACCGCCGGGGCTATCGACGGGGTCGGGGTGGACGATCGGGACCGCGCCTTCGTGGGGAAGGTGGTCCCGATCGTACCTCATCCGCAAATCGTTTGCGCGCTGAAACCGAGTGAAGCGCCGCCGCAGAGCCGCCGCAGACCCCTGCCGCCACTGCACTCCGGTCAGGCTCTCCGCGCCTGCCAATTGGCGGCGAGAGAGCTTTTCAAGCGACGCAACCACAGATTAAGAGTCTGTTCACGCAACGGAGTCATTTTGCCATAATGGAGGAACGACATGGCCCATCCCGATAGACGCTCTGGGACCGATCGGCGTTCCAAAGATCGACGCAGCGGTATCGATACCAGAACTGCCGAAGAACGAGAGTTGCTCGGCGAACGACGCTCCGAGCTCGATCGCCGCTCCGGCACAGACCGCAGAGTCGCGGCTTCCGCCGAGCACCGCAAGGAACGCTGAGATCGATGCCGGCTCCGCACGCTGGCGCGGGAGCCGGGTTTATACCGTCGATTGCCGGGAGATCAGGCGGCCGTCTACCTCCTGTGTCGCCACAAGCCGAGCAGGGCACCGCCCATCAAGATCAGGCCGGGGGCCAACCCCGGGGATCAGCCTGGGGGTAAAAGCGGGTGTGGCCGCGGATCCGTTTGCATTAAAATCTCCTGCAAAAATTTCCTTTTCCGCGCAAATGCCAATCACCCGTCTACGAACAAGCTGGTGTAGGCTACACCAGTTCCGACCAATTCCGTCTTGAACTGCGAGCTCGTTGTTGCTTCCACAAACATTTGAGAAGGTGGATGTTCGCGACAGCCGGCAAAAGCTTCCTTGCATCAGCTGCATTCTTGGCTGCATCCATAGTTGCGTTCATAGTTGCGTTTTTGGGCCTCTTTTGCGCCGGCTTCGTTCAGAAAGTCGCCGCTCAGGCATCCATTCCGGACCTTTCCTCCCATAGCGCGGCCTGGATTGCGATCAACCGCGACTTCCTCGCCGTTCCCGGCAGCCCGCCGCCTCCCAGCAACGATCCCGCCCACCCTTATGTCCTCAACGGCACCCGCGGACAGCAGCCGACCTACCGGGTCGCCGATCTGACCAACCCGAACATCAAGCCGTGGGCGAAGGAACGGATGAAGCAGGCGAACGAGGTCGTGCTCGCGGGCGGCGTCGGCTATACGGCGCGTTCGAGCTGCATGCCGGCGGGCGTTCCGGATTTCATGATGTTCGTGGTCGAGCCGATCTTCTTCGTCCAGTCGCCGAAGGAGGTCCTGATGATCTTCCAGGGCGACATGCAAGTGCGGCACATCTATCTTGACGTGCCGCATTCGCAGGCGCCGAAACCCTCATGGTACGGCGAGTCGGTCGGCCATTACGAAGGCGACACGCTGGTGATCGACACGGTCGGCCTGAACGACCGGACCACGATCGACAATTTCCGCACGCCCCATACCGAGAAGCTCCACGTCGTCGAGCGGTGGAGGCTCGTCGAAGGCGGCAGAGAGCTCGAAGTGCTGATCCGCATCGACGATCCGGATACCTTTTACCAGCCGTGGTCGGCGATCCAGCGCTATCGACGCATCCAACAGGCGCTTCCCGAGGAGGTCTGCGCCGAGAACAACGCCCATTCCGAGTATCACATGCCGATCGCCGACAAGGCGGATTTCTGAGCGGGAAAGAGCTCGTACGGCTTGAGACGGACTCTTAAGAGCGACGAAAGGCTTTCGGCATGGACAGACGAATAGCTGTGGCGCTCTACGTGCTGGCGATGGTAGCCGTTATCGTCGGTATAGATGTGGTGTTCTTCAGAAACCGATTCTGGGAACGGCTGACCGTAAATATCGGCCTTGTCTTGGTATTCGGAGCTTTCTACATGAGATTTTTCATGCCTCCATGATGGTGGCGCGGGCAAATCAGGCGCGGCCCGCCTCAGATTCCCAATCCTGCTTCCAACCGTCCGGGCAACTGCGTACGATGTTGATGGCGGCGGCCCCTCTCGCCTGGGAATACTTAAGTATGCGCCTCATCGCCTTGATCGTCGCGATATTTGCCGCAAGTGTCCCAGCCGGTGCACAGAGCTGGAAGGAATACGATTACTCGGGCGAGACCTTTACGGCCGACTTTCCTGCCGAGCCCAAGGTCGAAACCACATCATACAAGGCCCCCGGCGGCCGCTTGGTTGAAGCGCGGGTCTATTCCGTCTTGCAGATGAGCGGCGAGTTCAAGGTCACCGTGGCGGATTTGTCCGATATCGCGGAATCACCGGGCAACGTCATGGCCTATGCGGTATTCATGCTGTCGCGACGGGGTGAGCTGAAGTTCAATATTGCGCATGCGACCCGCCGGGTCATTGGTCGGCAAGCGAGCATCGAAGGGGTCGACGGCAGTCAGACCTATGTTTCCGTTTTCGTTCACAATCAGCGGCTTTATCAGATTGAGGGGACGGTGCCGGCCGGCGGCTCGACCGCGGACGCCTTCCGATTCCAGCAGTCATTCGACTTCACCGATGGTTGGAGGCGGCCTGACACCCTCAGCAATGAGCCTGGGCCGCCACAATAGGACGATATCGGCGCGTCGACTTCAAAACTTTTGTGCAGAGCACACAGAATCACGGGAGCCCCGCGCCTTACCTTTGCCGTTGCGGGATTGTTTGCTGTCATAAGCAGTCCACGCAGCGTCATAAGCAGTCCTGCATCTCAGCGCAGAGACGGTCTGCTCGCGCGAATTTCTGGCGTATCCGAGTGTCGACCCCTGTTTCCCGGTGTCACAATCACCTATAGTGCCGCGGCCCGGTATGAAACTCGCTAGTGGGGGCTCATATGAAGCTTGCTGGATGGCTTATCGGCGTTTCTTGTTTCGTCGGTATCGTTTCGGCCGACTCCAAGGCCTTCTCCCAAACCGCGAACCAGGTCGCTCAGCCTCCAAAATCGCAGTGGTCCACCATTGAGACCTACTGCTTCGGTTGCCACAACGAGTTCGTCAAAGCCGGCAACCTTTTTCTGAACCAGCTCAGCGCCGAGTCTGTGCCCGAGCACCCCGAGATCTTCGAGAAGGCTGTGCGCAAATTGCGCGGGCGCCAGATGCCGCCGCCGGGGGCGCCCCAGCCCTCGCAGAAGGAAGTCGACGCGCTGATTGGCTGGCTCGAAGGCACGCTCGACAAGAGCAGCAAGGGGCACCTTGCGGGCCACGTCGGCGTCGAGCGCTTGAACCGCAACGAGTATGCCAATGCGGTGAAGGACCTTCTGGCTGTGGAGATCGACCCCACCCAGTACCTGCCGGCCGATATCTCGGTCGAAGGCTTCAACAACATCGCTGCGGCATTGACCGTGTCACCCGCCTTCCTGGAGCAGTACGTCAATGTCGCGCGGGTCGTTGCCCATATGGCGGTGGGCAATCCGGTGCCGGAAGTCGTTAGAGCCTCTTTCCCTCCGCCTACGGCCGCTACCGGCGACCAGGACGGCTATGTGGACGGCATGCCGCTCGGCACAAGGGGCGGCACGAGGTTCGAGCACCTGTTCCCGGCGGACGGGGAGTACCGCTTCTCTGTCACTGACCTCGATTTCGGGCTCTACCCGCGCGGGGTCGAGAACGAGACGACCGTGGTCGGGCTGATCGACCGCAAGGAAGTTTTCCGGGTAAAGGTCGGCGGTGAGGCGGATCGCGAGTTCGTGGATCGCGGCGGCGGTGCACCGGCGGGAGCGAAGCTCATGCAGCGCTTTGCCAACATCCCCGTGCAGGTGACGGCGGGTTTGCACGAGGTCGTGGTGACGTTCATCGAGCGCTCCCGCGTGGCAACCGATGACCTGGTTGCGGGCGGCACCCTGTTTTCCGGGTTTGACATCAGAGGCTATCTGCGTTTGCCGCGCCTGATGGGGCCCATCGAGGTCGTCGGGCCGTACGCGGCCAAGGGCGAGACCCGTATACCCAGCCGGGAGAAGCTGTTCATCTGCAAGCCGGAAGCCCCCGCGCAGGAACGCGCCTGCGCCGAGCGCATCACGGCCGATCTCGCCGAACGAGCCTTCCGCCGACCTGTCACCAAGGAAGATACAGACGCCCTGATGGCCTTCTATGACGCCGGCCATGAAGGACCCGGCGGATTCAACGCCGGCATCGAGCAGATGGTGACTGCGGTCCTGGCGAGCCCGGATTTTCTCTATCGCGGTATCGCCGAGCCGCGGGATACGAAAGGCGCGAAATTCTATGCGCTGAGCGATCTGGAGCTGGCCTCGCGTCTGTCTTTCTTCTTGTGGAAGCGGGCCCCCGACGAGGAGCTGCTCAAGCTCGCGAATGAGGGCGAGCTGCGACGTCCCGGCGTGCTGGAGGCCCAGGTGCGGCGTATGCTGGCCGCTCCGCAGGCCGAGAACCTGGTGACGGATTTCGCGCTTCGCTGGCTCGACCTCCAAGAGGTCGACAAATTCGAGTGGGACAAGCAAATCTTCCCCGAATTCAACGCCGAGCTGCGCCAGGATATGGCGACCGAGATCGACCTCTTCCTGCGCAGCATCCTGCTCGAAGACAAGAACGTCGAGCAGCTGCTGACGGCCGACTATACCTTCCTCAATGAAGGGCTGGCGAAACACTACGGCATCACAAATGTCCACGGCGCGCAGTTCCGCCGCGTCCATCTCGAGGACGAGAATCGCTATGGCCTTCTCGGCAAGGGTGCCGTGCTGCTGCACACCTCCTATGGCAACAGGACTTCCCCGGTGGTGCGCGGCGCCTGGGTTCTCGGCAAGCTCAACGGCACGCCGCCGGCGCCGCCGCCGCCGAATGTGGTGACGGATCTCAGCACGCCGCCGGGCGCGAAGCCGAAGACCATGCGGGCGATGCTCGAGCAGCATCGCTCCATTCCGATGTGCAACATGTGCCACGGTGTGATCGAGCCCAACGGACTGCCGCTGGAGCGCTTCACCGTCACCGGGCAGTGGCGCGATGTCGATTGGGAGGCTGAGGCGCCCATCGACTCGAAAGTGACGATGCCGGACGGCACGGTCGTCGAAAATCCGGCAGACCTGCGCCGCTATCTGTTGAAGCGCCCCGGCCAGTTCGTGCAGGCCATGACCGTGCAGCTCATGATGTACGCGCTGGGCAGGGAGATCTCGCCTTACGACATGCCGCAGGTCCGCGCCATCGTGCGCGATGCCGCCAAGAACGATTACCGGTTCTCCTCGCTCGTGGAGGGGATTGTATCGAGTGATGCATTCCGCATGCAGGCACTGGAGGAGTGAAGATCATGATTCTGACCAGAAAGCATCTTTCTCGCCGGACCGTGCTCGCCGGCGCCGGCGTCTCCGTCGGGCTGCCGTTGCTCGATGCGATGATCCCGGCCGGCACCGCGCTTGCCAAGACCGACGCCGCGCCGAAGCTGCGGGTGGGCTTCTTCTATATTCCGCACGGCGCGATCATGTGGAATACGAAGCATGGGAAGGAGATGGATCACTGGACCCCGAGCGGGGCCGGTGCGGATTTCAAGCTCAGCCCAATTCTCGAGCCGCTCGAGAAGCACAAGCACGCCGTGACCTCGATCTCCAATCTCGAGAACAAGGCCAGCGTCGCTTCCGTGCACAAATACAACCCGGCGACTTGGCTCAGCGGGGTCAAGCCCGATCTCAAAGCGCCCGGTCCCAGCATGTCGCCGACGATCGACCAGATCATCGCCGGGCGCATCGGTCAGGAGACAGCACTGCCCTCGATGGAAGTCCGCTCGGAGAGTGAAACCCAGGCAGTCGCGTGCGAGGCGGGATTCGGCTGCCTTTACAGCTCCACCTTGTCGTACCGGGATGCGCACTCGCCCTTGCCGATGGAGTCCAACCCGCGCAAGGTTTTCGCAATGTTGTTCGGTGAAGGTGCCACCGCACAAGAGCGCGCGGCCATCGTCAAGCAGAAACGCAGCATCCTTGATTTCATCACCGAGCGCACCCATGCGCTGCAAGCGGAGCTGGGCCCGAGCGATAAAGTGCTCCTCGACGGCTACCTGGACACGGTGCGAGAGATCGAACGGCGCGTTCAGCTGGCGCAGAGCCGCGATCTTTCAGGCGTGCAGGCGCCTGAGATACCTGTGGCCGAGCAGGATATCGCGATCGACAAGGAGGTGCGATTGCTGTTCGACCTGATCGCGATTGCCTATCAGGCCGATCTCACGCGCGTGGCCTCCTACATCATGATCGGCGAAGGCACGAACCGGACCTACAATCACATCGGCGTGCCGGACTCCTTCCATCCGCTGTCGCATCATGCCGATTATGTCGATCGGCTGGAAAAGCTGGTCAAGATTCAGCGCTATCACATGGAGCGGTTCGCGGAGTTCGTCGCCAAGCTCGCCGCCACGCCCGACGGCGAAGGCACGCTCTTGGACAACTCCATGCTGCTCTACGGCTCGAACATGTCCAACAGCAACCTGCACAGCAATTATCCGTTGCCGACCATCCTGGTCGGCGGCGGCGCCGGCGCCCTCAAAGGGGGACGGCAGGTCGAGCTGCCCGAGCACACGACGATTTCCAACCTGCACCTCACGCTGCTCAACAAGGCGGGATTGGAGATGAAGAGCTTCGGGGACTCTACCGGCGAGATCGCCGGTGTCTGAGCGCTCGGGACACATGGCCATGAACCGGACGGCAAGCATGAATCGCAGGGCAATCGTGAAAGGCGCGTTGGGCGGCATCCTGGGCCTCGCCCTGCCGGGCTTTGCGCGCTCGGCTTTCTCCCAAGCAAGCCCTCAAACAAGTCCAACTGTCGTCCCGGTGAGCGAAGGTTTCGTGATGCTCACCGGCGCCGGGGGGAATGTCCTGGTGCACACGGCGAGCACCGGCCAGGTGCTGGTGGACTCAGGCGCTGCCGCGTTCACCGATCAAGTGCTTGCAGACCTGCGCGCCCTGCCAGGTGGCCATGCCACAACGCTGTTCAACACGCACTGGCACCGGCAGCAGGTGGGCGGAAACCTCGCCTTCGGAAGGTCGGGGGTGACGATCATCGCGCACGAAAAGACCCGAGCGCATCTGGCGACCGATTATTACCTGCAGAAAGAGGATCGGTACGAGAAAGCGCAGCCCGCAGCGGCTCAGCCGACCGTGACCTTCTTCACGGGTGACCAGACGCTGGCCGGCAATGAGCGGATCGAGTACGGCCACCTGCTCGAGGCCCACACCGACGGCGATATCTACGTGTACTTCCGCGAGGCCAATGTGCTGGCCGCGGGTCATGCCATCTCGCCCGTGAAGGATCCCGTGCTTGACTGGTTCGGCGGCGGCTGGCTGGGCGGGCGCGCCGATGCGCAGGAAAAGCTCCTGAAGCTCACCGACGCGAAGACGCGGATCGTGCCGAGCGACGGTCCGGTGGTGGGCCGCGCCGAGCTGCAGGCTGAGTTCGACATGACGCGCATGCTGTTCGATCGCATGCTCGACTACGTCAAGCAGGGCATGAGCGCCCAAGACGCCCTCGATGCGGGACTTATGAAAGGTCTTAATCGGACTTTCCACGACCCCTACAAGTTCGCCTATGACGCCCATAAGGGCTTTTGGGCGCATCACAATTCTCTCTCACCGAATGTGCTGTGATGGACATCGTCATGAAGCGTGCCATTTTCGCAGTCGTTTTTGCCCTCGCAGCCGCCGGCACGGCGGCCGCCGCCGATAACAGCCTCGCCGGTCTGATCGAGGCCGGCAATCGGGACGCCGCGCTCAAGATGATCGCCGCGGGGACCGATGTGAACGCGGCCCAGGGAGACGGTACAACCCCGCTGCACTGGGCTGTCTACAAGATCGACGCGGACCTTGTCCGCGCGCTGCTCGATCACGGGGCGAAGGCGGACGTCATCAACAATTACGGCTCGAGCCCATTGGCGGAGGCCGTCAAGGTTGCCAATCCGCAACTGGTCGAAATGCTGCTCGATGCAGGCAGCAACGTCGAAGAGGCGAACCAAGACGGCCAGACAGCCCTGATGCTGGCCGCGCGCGCAGGATCCGTGGAGGTTGCCGACCTGCTGGTGCGCCACGGCGCCAACGTCAATGCACGAGAAAAATGGCGCGCCCAGACGGCGCTGATGTGGGCGGCGGACGCCCACTCAGCCGCGCTGACGCGGTTTCTCAACGACCATAAGGCCGACGTGAATGCCCGGGCGATGGCAATCGACTGGCCGAGCCAGATGACCGGCGAGCCGCGCAATCAGTATCGTCCGGTCGGCGGCCTGACACCGCTCATCTATGCGGCGCGCTCGGGATGCACGGAATGCGTGGCGGCGCTGCTGGACGCCGGCGCCGATGTCAACCGGCCGAGCCCCGAGGGTGTGACGCCGCTGATGGTAGCCATCGACAATTTCGCATTCGACACCGCAAAGCTCCTGTTCGAGCGCGGCGCCAATCCGAATCTGTGGGATTGGTGGGGCCGCACTGCGCTGTACGTCGCGATCGACATGAATACGTACAATCTGGATGCTTATGCAGAGCGCACCGGGCCGCCGATCGTGACGACGAAGACCACGCCGCTCGAGCTCGCACGGATGTTTCTCGACGCCGGCGTCAATCCCAATCCTCAATTGAACATGCATCGGCCCGGGCGCGGCGGCAATTCCGGCCGCTTTGTCGACGAGATCATAACCACCGGCGCGACGCCGATGTTGCGCGCCGCCGCAGGACAGGACAGCGAGGCGGTGAAGCTGTTGCTGAAATACGGAGGGCGTATCGACGTGCCCAACGTGATGGGGGTGACGCCGCTGATGGCCGCATCGGGGCTGGGCATGAGAACACCCAGCCCGCGCTTCGATCCGACCAGCAAAGATGCGCAGGATCGTGCGCTCGCGACGCTCGAAGTCTTGTGGGCGGCCGGCGCCGGCGAAAAGGGCGGCGTGAATGCGCGGATGACCGACGTCACGAGCTTGACCGCGCGCATGGGGCGTGGCGGCACGCTGCCGGAGCGTGGCGGGCAGACTGCGCTGTTCGGCGCGGTGCAATGGGCCTGGCCCCGCGTGGCCCAGTGGCTGCTGGATCACGGTGCGGACGTCGCCGTCACGGATGACCGCCACGTATCGCCGCTCGATGCGGCTACCGGGAAGGCCGGCAGCGCGGACAATCACCCCTCCGCCGAGGTCGCCAAGGTAATCCAGACGGCGCTCGGCCAGTAGACGCAGCGATCAGGGATGTCTTGTCCCTGCTCGGACCGACGGCATCGTTGGTGGTTGTTGCGAGTAGAGCCGTGCCAAACGTGCTCTCTCCTCGGCTGCAGCTTGTCGTGACGCAAGAGGCCTCACTGCACCGCCCGGCCTACTCTAGCCGCCGATGAGGTGATCGAGCAGGCGGAGGCACCGGAAATTGCTTCGCAGCAATGATGTGTGCCTTGCCTCTGTGGCCCATCCTGCCTGTGCTCGCCCTCCCGTGGCAATGGAAGCGATCGAGGGCGAAGCGGCCGTCATCGGCGGCGTGGTGGGCGTCACGGCGCTGGAGAGGCCAAAGGCTTACCCCTCTCCACCACATACGTATCGAGCGCTTTGACGCCTGACGTCGTGCAGGCATCGTGGGGAGTGTACGGCGGCGTTTCGAATGAGGCGCCTGCTTTTAGTGTCTGGTCGAGCTTCCCATCGACCTTCAGGAGTAGGTCACCCTCCATGACATAGCCGCTGTCGATTCCGGGATGGGTATGACGGCCAGCGCAAGTGCCAGGAGCAATCTCCGCAATGGCAGTCACCGTGGTGTAGCCCGGCGGGTAATCAATGCTGCGGAGGACCGTTCGCTTGATGTTGGCCTGCTGTGCCATTGTAGAGGAAACAACCAGGACGGGCGTGATGACAATCGCAAGTAACAGTTTGTTGGTGAGCATCGGTCCCCCCTCCTGATGCAGATAATATCGGAGGGTATACTACCTAGCCGCGTACGCAAGGGGCTGGCGAGGGCAGCTCCTAGCCCTCTTCTCCTATCGCCAAGCGCCGGTCGACCGACCCCTCGACTTTCGTGAGCGAAATCAGAGGGGCTATCAAACCCGTCTTGCAGCCATCAGGCCCAATACCAGCAACACGACGAAGATCACGACGAAAATGTAGAAGAGAATCCGCGCGATGTCGGCGCTCGCCGCCGCAATTCCTCCGAATCCAAAGATGGCGGCGATTATTGAAATAACGAGAAAGATCAGAGCCCATTTGAGCAGCGACATGAGACGCCTCCTTTGGTGCTCTTACAACAGGCCAACCGGAACGCCGGTTCCGCTTTGTCGAGATTGGGCCCTTTCGCTCTGCGGTCTGTATGCAGCCTTGCTGAACCGAAGAGCCACGCATACGGCTTCAAAGTAAGCCTGGCGGTCCCAACACGTGCTCGGCGAGGTGGGACGGAATGAGGTCAGTTACCGCCGCGTGGACGCTGAGCTCGAAAGGGGCGCCACCGGGGAATCCTGGTCCGCGAAATCGACGACTGTTCCGCGGTGGACAGCCGCCGCCAAATCGAGCGCGTCCCAATTGGTCAAGCGGATGCAGCCGTGCGACTCGGTCTTGCCGATATTCGCAGGCTCCGCCGTGCCGTGAATGCCATACGAGGGCGCCGTCAAATCGATCCAGACGAGCCCCACCGGATTCTGGGGCCCGGCTTTGACGGTCAACCTCCGCTTGGTCTTTACTCCCTTCCAGGCAAACTTCGGATCGTAGTGATAATCCGGGTTCCAGACGATGCGCTTGACCGCAAATGTACCGCTCGGCGCCGGCTTTTCTTCACTGCCGATTGTCGCCGGATAGACGGCCAGCACCTTTCCACTTTGATCATAGGCGCGCAGCTCGCGGGCCGGCTTATCGACCACGATGGTCGCGACGTCCTCTTTGCGTACGTCCCGTCCCGCCGGGGGCACGGCTTCGACGCTCGTGCGCCCATCGCGGAGGCGCATCGGCTCAACATTGGCCACCGTGATGTTCGCGCCGGCACGGCCGATGTCGACGCCCGGATTGAGCCGGCGCAGGAGGCTCTCGCTCATGTGGAACTTTTCTGAGAGCTCCTTGGCCGGGCTGGCGTAGGAAAGCCCAGGCAACCTGGCGAGGCGCTCGAGCTTGTCAGGAATCCGCTTCGTGAATGGACCGGAAGCGTCGGAGGCCGAGACCTGGTAGGTCTTGAGTATTGGCTGCGAGCTGTACTCGGTCAGCGAGCTCCACGTCTCGGAATCCATATTGCCGGTATCTGGGAGATTGTTTGCCTGTTGGAATGCGCGAATGGCCTTATGGAGGTTGTCACCGTCCTGCCCGTCAATCTCACCGGGCGAGAAGTGCGCGCGATCAAGCAGCACCTCGGTTTTAACGATCAATGCAGTGCTTTTCTGGTTTGTTTGATTCGGGGCGGCCGCTTCAACCCTAGCGCCAGCAAGAGCTGAAGATGTACCCGCTGAAAATGTCTTATGTGCCGGTGCATGATGTGCGGCTGCTTCCGCGCCAGTCGACAGCACGGTAAGCATAAGCAAGACGAGCAGCCAAGTCATGCAAGCTTAATCCGCATCGGGCCGGCGGGTTCCTTCCGGCGCCGGGCCAAAACGTTTCGCGACCGGCAGGGCCGCGGGGCAACTTTTATTGGACAGATTGGAAGCACGCGGAGGTCCGACCGCGTCCGCTCAGGGGTCCGCATGGCGAGGACCGCCCGCCTTGCGCCTGCCGGCCCCGCCATTCCGCCAATGTTCGGTTCTTCGCTGATCCTCCGCCGCGCCTGCCTCTCACGCCCGTCTGGCGACTGGGATGACAACGACTTGGGTGTCTTCGACGGCGAGCGCGGTGTCGGGCGCATTCTTCCACGTTGCTTTTCATCAACTCATTCTGCGCGGCAAGAAGATCCTGCGGGGCCCGAAGCAGCCGATTGATCTGATCGAAGTTCCTTTGCGCTCGGCTCCGTCCGAAGTTCATCCAGTCAAGCGTGACGCCTTGCGTCCCTGTGTGACTGTCTGAATTCTGCCCCTCCGTCCTGTTCCGCGCGCAGTGCAATAAAATACCAAGGATTACGCGCTGAATCATAACGTGCCGCAAAACGAGCAGTTGCTGCTCCTTGATTCCATCTCAGTGGCTTCCCATGTTGCATCGCACAATGACGTGGGCGACATAAATAGCAGGTGACTGATGCGCGATTTCCGCGAGGCTCTCGACCGGGTTCTGAATCTCCGACGCAAATTCGAGGCTCTTCTGGCGTCAGCACGCCGAAAGGCGCCTCGCGCTCCGGCCCAACCCGGCGGGCGCCCGTCACGCCTTCGGGAGCTCACGGGCTTTGGTCCAAATCCGGGTAATCTCCGTATGTTCGCCTATACCCCGGAACGCCTGTCACCAATGGCGCCGTTAGTAGTCGCGCTCCATGGCTGCACGCAAACTGCGGAGGAATACGATAACGGCACCGGCTGGTCGTCGCTTGCCGATAATCTGGGCGTGGCGATTATTTATCCGCAGCAGCAGCCCACAAAAAATCCGAAGAGCTGCTTCTCATGGTTTTTGACGGACGATATCACACGTGGGAACGGCGAAGCGTTTTCGATCAGGCGAATGATCGAGCACGCAATTGCATTATTTGGTTCTGACCGCCGCAAGGTATTCGTGACCGGCCTCTCGGCTGGCGGCGCCATGGCTTCGGTCATGCTCGCAACTTACCCGGAGATTTTTGCCGGAGGCGCCATCATCGCCGGGTTGCCCTATGGCTGCGCCAGCAATGTTCAACAAGCTTTCGAGGCCATGTTCACAGAGCAAGATCGTCCCGCGAAAACGCTTGGTGACCGCGTACGGGCAGCGTCAAGCTATCAGGGGCCGTGGCCGAAGGTATCAATATGGCACGGCACCGACGATCCGATCGTGAAGCCCTCTAACGGCGAAGACATCATTCGCCAATGGATCAATGTGCACGGCATTTCAGAGCCGCCATTTGAACAACTGATCGGCCCTCACTCGCGCCGTATTTGGAATGACGCAAGCGGGAACGCGCTGATCGAGGCATTTTCCATCAGCGGCATGGGGCATGGCGTTCCACTCGCGACGACTGCCAGCAGAGACGGGTACGGGATGCCCGGCGCTTTTTTCCTGAATGTGGGGATATCGTCGACAGATCACATAGCGCGCTTCTGGGGCCTGAATGAATGGTCGCTTGAAGCGGGGTTGGCCGCAGACGCAGTCGTTGCGCCGGTCCAGGCTTCAACCGAGGGCCGGGCGTTTGTCCTGTCCGGAGCGCACAGCGAACAGTCGCTTGATGGGGAGGAAAAACGAGACAGCACTGCTTTCGACCCGAACGATGTAATCGCGAGGGCCTTCAAGGCGGCCGGCCTCCCGATCCCGAAAATGCCGCCTGATGCGGCCGCGCGCACCGCCCCTGGTCCGATCATCGCCGCCGCCTTCAAGGCCGCTGGATTGCTCAGGTAAGCTCAGTCCGCTGGGCCGCCCGGGTGCTCACCAGCGCCGAGGTAGCAGGAGCAGCGCAAGAGGCTCGGTCAGGCCGTCTTCGATGAGGTCCTACTGAGGCGACCTAGCTGTCTTTGTCGGGATGTTGATCGCTATTGACACGATGGGCTGTCGCCCGTTCGTAACGGGCTCCGATGCGATCGGCCATTTTCAAAAAGGCTTGGGCGATTGCCAGCATAGCCGCGCGCTCCTGGAGGTCGCGGATATGCTCTGCGGCAGCCGTGCACTCGAGCGCTCTACCCCTGTAACTGTCTCGATCCGGCATCATCACACGACCTGGCGCCGACGGCATGCGGGCGGTGACACTACGAACAGCAAATGTGGGCGTCGGTCATGTAGATGACGGTGCGATCGGCGGGAAAGAAAAAACCCGCGGCCGGCAAGCCCCCTCAGGGTGTGCCCGCGATGGGATCGCCGCCGCTCGCGCCCAAGATGCCGAGCGGGTCTCCGGTGCAACCAATCCAACCGCCGCAGCTTCCTCCACCCCACCCACCACCGCTCAAATTACCGGGGCCCGTCACGTTGCCGGTGCCGATGATGCCACCAGGAGCCCCGGCGCCACTGCCGCCGCCGGCGACATTTCCGACTCCCTGTGCGACGCACGCGACCACATTGCCGAATCCGCTGTTAAGCCCGCTGCCAAGACTGCTGCCGCAGCCGGTACCGGATTGATTTCCGGCTACGTTTCCAAGAGCGCCTGCGTTCCCGGGCGAACGATTGCTGAGCGAACCAAAGCCGCTTCCGAAACCAGCGGTGCTGCTACCGCTGACAACGTTTCCAGCTTCGTGCACGACACCGCCAAAGTTGCCGAATCCACCGCCGCCATTTGGATTGCTGGCAATCTTGTCAATCTTTCCAGCGAGCCCGTTTCCGACACCAGCTATTCTACCAAGTCCAGTGCCAGAGAATCTGCCGCCCTTCTCGCTGCGCAAGCCTTCTCCGGGGAGCTGGCCTGCGAAGACGCTGCCGCAGTGTGCTCTGCACGGATCGGGCGGCTGAAAGCTGCGTGCTTCGGTATGAATAAGCGGGATGTGCTGCCGCTTTCCCGAGGCGTAGGCCGCGCCAGGCGACAACATTGCGGCGAGTGTGGAGGTAGTGGCGAGGGAGCAAATAACGATCCGGACCAACATGGCTGTCTCCTGCTGATTGGTGACAGCTCTTGGTGCGGTCACGCTCGCCTTTGGTTCGCGCTGATCGCGCGATCCGTGACGGCCATCACACTCATTCGCTTGCCGTATTGAAGGACGCACGGCATGTCTGCTCCCTGGCCCCCTTTGCGCGTCACCAGGTTTCGGCCAAGTTCGGCCACTATTGAACGTATTCGGCCGTCCGCGTGTGAGACATTTGTGCGGCGGCCTTGAGGTCCAAGGACCTCCTGCGACAGGCCCGGCGGATCAACGTAGCGCAAGACCGCGTCGTAATTCGTGGCAATGCGACGGCTCGGGTTTCACGAGGCGATGTTTCGTCAGCGCAAGCTTGGAACTTTGCCGCGGTTCCTGGCTTTGTAATGCGTCTGCACTGGAGTGCGCTCCGGGGGGCAGCGGAGATGACGCGTGCAGCTATTCAAATGCCAATCTTGCTCACAGATCATCTATTTCGAGAACACGACCTGCATCAGGTGCTCGCGTCGGCTCGGTTACCTTCCGGAGCTTTCTCGTCTATCGGCGCTGGAGCCGCAAAAGGACAAATGGCGCGCATTAGCGGCGTCCGGACGCCAGTATCGGTTCTGCGCCAATGCGGACTTCGAGGCATGCAACTGGATGGTTGATGACGGGGCGCCCGATCCCTATTGCGTTGCGTGCAGCCACAACCGCGCGATTCCGGATCTCGGCATCCCGGCCAATCTTTCAGCCTGGCGCAAAATAGAGGCGGCCAAGCACAGGCTGTTCTATTCGCTGCTCAAGCTGCGGCTGCCGCTCGGAGATGCCGGCGACGATGCTGACCGGCGTTTAACTTTCGACTTCGTGACGAGTGCTCCCAGTGCGGAAGCGCGAGTCCTGACCGGACACAACAATGGCCTCATCACGCTCGCAGTCGAGGAGGCAGACGATGTCGAGCGGGAGCGGCGCCGTGTCATGCTGCACGAGCCGTATCGCACTCTTCTCGGCCATTTTCGTCATGAGGTTGGGCATTACTACTGGGATCGGCTGGTGCGGACCGGAGACAAGCTGGACGGTTTTCGCCGGGTGTTTGGTGACGAGCGCATTGACTACGGCAGCGCTTTGCAGGCCTACTACACGCACGGTGCGCCGCCGGATTGGCCCAAGCGCTTCATTAGCGCCTATGCAGCCTCGCATGCATGGGAAGATTTCGCCGAGACGTTCGCCCACTATCTGCACATAGTCGACACGTTGGAGATGGCGGATTCCTACAACTTGAATGTTCATCCCAAGGAGGCGCGGGATGGAACGCTCGACGCGGAGATCGAAATCGATCCTTACCGGGTAAAGGACTTTGTCCGAATCGTGGATGCATGGATCCCGTTGAGCAATGTGCTTAACAGCCTCAACCGCGCCATGGGGCTGCCCGACCCTTATCCATTCGTGCTGTCGGCCCCGGTGATCGAGAAGCTCGCTGCCGTGCATGATCTCGTCCGCGCTGCGGGGCGCGAGGCGTCCCGGGCCGCCGCGGATGTGCAAGGCGTAAACCTCTCCCCGGCAGCGGAATGAATTCTTTTGCGTCGCCCGGCACGCTGACGAAGCGTGAGGAAAGGGGGGGCAACTTCTGCTTCTGTGAAGGCGGCTTTCGAGATGGCGACACGGTGGGTGTAGCGGGACAGATAGGCGAGCACGGCCTTTGGCCCCGCGGATGGCTCGTGCGGGCGAGCTGATGGGCAAGATAGGCGCGGTCGAGAGTGTTGTGAAGAAGAAGTGCAAGGCCGAGTCCTGCGCATTCATCTTCGGGGGCTGTGTGCCCGCTTCGATCTGCGCAAGCTGAAAGCGGCGGATGTCATCACCGGTCGCGCTGTCGGGCGAACGGCCGAGAAACTTGGCAAATGCCTCAATATGCCGGATATAGTCGTGCTGCGTCTTCTGGCCGAAGGTTCGCACCTTCATGTCCGTGATCAGGCGGCGGCGAAGATCGCTGATAGGCCTGTCGCTCATCGAAGGCTCCCGTCCTGAGGTTGGAGTGTTGGAACCCCCAATTCTCAGGACGGGACGCCGCCTCCGTCACCGCATATCGATTAATTGGTTAGCGCTACCCTCGCAGCCCGCTTCCCCTTCGCGCCAGCGCGCTCCCGCGCGAGCGGGTTCGTTCTTTGATCCATCTCTGCCATCGACGGCTGCTGTTTTGCTGACGTACGACACACCGATGATTGAGGATGTGGTAGTCTGCTTCCCGGCGGGAAGGGCTGGCTATCAGGCGGCGCGAATCCATTACTTTGCTCTGCGGTGCGAGGTGACAATGGCGTTGTTGCAGAACAGCTTTCAATATTACAGCCGTGGAGGCTAGGATTGTCATGCTCCAGCTTTCTTCCAAGTTTTCCCGCCTGCCGACCCTAGCCATGGTCTTGCTCGGGCTGTGCGCGAAGGCGCCCCTCGCCAGCGCCGATCCGCTGGTACTCAAGGCCGGGATTGCCGAACCATCGAACAGCGACCTTGCCTGGTGGATGGCCGATGTCGGCGGCTTCTTCGCCGAGCAGGGGCTGAAGGTCGAATTCATCCCAGGCGACGGCAACCGCGGTCTCAAAGACTTGCAGGCCGGCCGCATCGACATCATGCACCGCGGATTATCAAACATTGTCAACGTCAACAGGTCGGGCGGCGATCTGCGCCTGATCGGTTGTCTTGGAGACAAAGTACGTTTCGTCTTTTTCTCCGCTCCTGGTGTCAACAGCAGCGCTGACCTCAAGGGTGGTGCTGTGGCTATAAGTAATTTTGGCTCGGAGGGCGACAGTGCCGCCACGCTCGCGCTCAAGCAGCTCGGCCTCACACGCGATGACGTCACCATCAAAGAAGTCAGCCCAAGCCTTCGGGCAATGACGGCGGTACAGAGCGGCGAGGTGAAGGCGGTGATGTTGAGCGAGCCATTCACCAGCCTCGCACGCGCCCAAGGTATCCATGTGCTGATCGATCTCAACGCCCAGAACATTCCCTGGCTGTTCACGGGCATTGCCGTCCAGCATGCAGCGATTGCGTCGCGTCGAGCTGACTTCAAGAAATTTCTGCGGGCCACGATTGAGGGGAACTATCTGGCGTTTAGCAACCCGAGGCTTGCCAAGGAGACTTTGGCCAAAGAACTGAAAGTCAGCGATCCGCGGGCAATTGAGATCGCTTACAATGACTATAAGCACCAGACACCGCTGAATGTCGACCTATCAGCGAAGGCCGCGGCCAACACCTTGGCGGCCTTTTCGGGCATCAGCACGCGAGTCGATGACTATATCGATGGTAGCCTGCTCGAGGAGATTGGGCAGGAGGGTTTCGTCGATGAATTGCAACGCAGGTTCAAGTTGCCTTGAAGAGTCAAGCCGACCGCTTTTCGCCAGCACGGCAGCAGCGTACGCGCGGTGCGCGGCCCATGGGCGCGGCTTACACCGTCGGTGAGAGCCAATCGGCTCTCTTTTCAGAGCGTATCTCGGCAGACGCTCCTTGGGCCTGAGAGTTTCCAGGCGGTTGCTGCTTCGGCGCCGGTCCAGCGGGCCGGTCACGGTCTCTCCTGCCTGCACTGGCAGACTAGGCCTGCGAAAGCCTGATGGTCAGCGAACATCCCATTCCGGTGCGCGGTTTGCCGCACAGCCGTCATACCGAGCTGCAAAACGCCCCTGCGCTTGAGACGGCAATCAGTTCAGCGGATAGATCGCTCTGACCTTTTCGATCAAGCTGGCAGGAATACTCTGCGTCTCGCGCACGATCTCTTGCAATTCCAAGCCGGGTAGCGGATCTATCTCGACGCGCAGATTGGCCGCCTCGGAGAGAAATTCAGGATCCCTGACCACGGCGTCAAAAGCAGCCCTCAGAGCGGCGACGCGCTCGGCGGGAACGTCCGGTGTCGTGAGGAGGAATTTGCCGATCTCGGATGCGCTCGATACGGTCCGCAATATCGTAGCCTGTTCCGGGGTGGTCGCCACTTCCACCGAGGTCGGCACATCCGGCAAGTCGGGATGCCGCTTCAAGAGATACTGAACGACGACGTTGACTTTCTTGGATTTTATCCAATCCGGGTGCAGCGCCATTATCCCATCGTAAGTCGCCGAGCTCCCCTCGATTTCGCCGCGCTCCATTGCGAGCATGACGGCTGCTGTGCCTGGATACCCGGGCACGATCTTGAACTTCGTGCCGAGCACATTATTGAGAACGGCAGGGTAGACAGCATTGGTGGAGCTGCGCCCGGTGGCCCCCAGGATCGCTTCTTTCTCGAACGCGTCCTTTATGGTTTTGACGCGCGAGGTGCTGTTGATAAAAGTAATATTCGGGTTGGTCGCGAGCCTTCCGATCCAATTGAATTGCGCCGCTTTGTATTTGGACGCAGGCGCGCCGAGCGTTTCTTCGAGCGGGATGGTCGGCGATGTCAGCCCCAAGGTGGTGCCGTCTCGCGGCGCGAAGTTGAAAAGATGGTTGGCAGCAAGAAGGCTTCCGGCCCCCGGCATGTTCTTGGCAACGATCGATGGATTTCCGGGAATATACTTGCCGAGATGGCGCGCCACCAAGCGAGCGTAGACGTCGGGGGCGCCGGCCGGCGGATACCCGATGATGAGGCTGATTGTCTTGCTCTTGTAGAAATTTTCGACAGATTGCGCATATGCAGAGGGCAGAGCAGCCGCCATTGCGGCCAGGAAAACCGCGGTTGCGCTCGTCTTTTGCAGCATGGCGTTGCTCCCCTGAAACGATGGCGAATTGTCATCGTTCCAAGCTTAGCTGCGTTTGTACGACATCCTCGATTTCCCAGCTACGCGCACGGCCGAAAACGCGCGTGTCGGCTGCCGCGATCCGCGCCTGGCATTTGTGATCACAGTATGCAACTGTGTGTGATCACAATCCAGCGAAAACAGTGAGAGGAAGGGCGATTGAGCCAAGTTGTGGTGATGGGGGGCGGCGCGGGCGGAGCTGCCGCGGTCGCGGAGCTGGTCGCCGCCGGCCATGACGTCAGATTCTGGTCGCGCTCGCTCCAAACTCTCGCACCGTTCCGGGACCAGGGCGGCGTTGCCTATGAGGGCGTGTTGGGCGCCGGCTTGGCGCGGCCACAGCTCATCACGGGCGATCTCGCTGCTGCGATCGACGCTGCAGACGTCATCTTGGTTTGTCTTCCTACTTCAGCTCACGCTGATGTCGCGGGCGCTTTGGCAAAGCTGAGTGCGAAGGTGCCTGTGCTGCTCAATCCGGGCCACACGGGCGGCGCATTGGCGTTTCGCCAGGCGTTTTGCCTTTTTGGGGCAGAACCTCCACCGATCGCCGAGTTTTCGACCCTTACCTATGTGGCGCGCAAATACGCGCCAGCCCGTGTGACGATCACGGGGGTCGCCAAGAGCGTGCGGCTTGCGGCTCTGCCCGACGGCGAGCCGGCCCTAAGGGCTGGCCAGAGGTTGTTCCGCAGCGCCGTGCCGGCGCGGGACGTGCTGGCCTGCGATCTGGCTAATGTGAACATGATCCTGCATGCGCCCGGCGCTGTGCTCGCTGCCGCATGGGTGGAAGCGACGCACGGCGATTTTACCTTCTACGTTCAGGGCATGACTCCCGGCGTCGGCCGCGTCATGCGCGCGCTCGACGAGGAGCGACGCGCGGTCGCTCTCGCCTTCGGTCACGAGCTGCCGTCGGTCGCGGCAGAAATGCAGGCTATCGGCACGGTCGAGGCGTCGCTGCCGGACCTGCACGATCTTGTAGCGGCGATTGCATCGGGCGAAGCCAACCAAAAGATCAAGGCGCCGGATTCGCTTGAGCACCGCTACTACCGCGAGGATTTCGGCCACGGCCTTTTGCCTTTCACGGAGCTCGCGTCGATCGCCAGAGTCGAGGTTCCGCTCGCGCACGCGCTTCTGCGCGTCGCACAGGCGCTCGTCGGGCTCGATTTCCGCACCGACGGCCGTACGGCGGAAAGGATGGGCATTGCCGGGCTGGATCGGAACGGGCTATTGGAGCTTGTCGGAGGAAAGCGTCATGGCAGCTGAAGCGTCGGTCGATTGGTCGAAGCTCACGATCGGCATGCTCGGCGGCGACAAGCGCGAGCAGGAAATCGCGCGGCGCGCAGCGGCGACCGGCGCGGACGTGCGCGCCTATGGTTTTCCATGGCCGGCGGAAGGCATCCCGGCCGTCAAGCACCTTGCTGATCCTGCAGCCGTGCTCAAAGGTGCGCGCTTTGCGCTCTTTCCGATCCCCGGCATCTCTCCGAACGGGGCGCTATTTGCGCCAGCAGCGGCGGCGCCGATCTTCCCGGATCGCGCGGTCCTGTCGGGCATGGCGCCGCATGCACACATCATCCTCGGCTGGGCCGACAAGAACCTGAAGGAGCATTGCGAGGCGCTCTCGATCAAGCTGCACGAATATGAATGGGATCGCAGCCTGATGCTGCAGCGGACGCCGGCGATTGTCGAGGGTCTGCTCCGGATCGCCATCGAGAACTCCGCCATCACGATCCATAGATCAAACGCCTGCGTGGTTGGGCAGGGCACGATCGGCGCGGTGCTCGCACGCTACCTGGTCGCGCTCGGCGCGCACACCCACGTCGCCGCGCGCAGTCCCGAGCAGCGATCCGCCGCTTATGTGGCGGGCGCGACCCCGCACCGCCTGGAGGAGTTGCCGGCGCTCGCACCGACGCTCGACTTCGTATTCTCGACCGTGCCTTCGCGGGTCGTCGGCGAGGATGTCCTCGCGCTCCTGCCGAAATCGGCGCTCGTGGTCGATTTGGCGGCGCCCCCCGGTGGCATCGATTTAGAGGCCGCCAATCGGCTCGGGTTAAAAGCGATCTGGGGACGTGGGCTCGGCAGCCGCGCACCGGTCACGGTCGGGGCAAGCCAATGGGGCGGCATCCGCGAACGGATCGAGGCAATCCTGCGGGAGGAAGCGTGACGGAGGAGAAACACGTATGCCAGTTGTGACGGTACAAATGTGGACCGGACGGACGCCGGCGCAGAAAAAAGCGCTTTGCCGCGCGATCACCGACGCCATGGTGCAGCACGCCGGCGCGAATCCGACCAATCTTCATGTGATCATCCAGGAAGTGCCCAAGGAGGACTGGGCGCTCGCGGGAGTAATGGGTGACGAGAGAAAGGACTGACCATGACGAACGACACGACCGCAACCGCGTTTGCCGGGGCGACCGAGTTTGCGCACATGCTCTTGAAGGTCTCCGACATCGACCGTTCGATGCGCTTTTACGTCGATCTGTGCGGGTTCAAGGTGCGTCCCGCAAAGCCCCTCGCCGACGGCCGGCCGTTTGTGCCTTTCACTCAGGGGCTTGCGTTGACGAATGGCGGCCCGACCACATCGCCGCAGATCGACCACATTGCCTTCAAGACGAGGGGCGTCCGCGCCGTCTCGGCGCGGCTCAAGGCGGCCGGCGTGAAATTCGACCGCGAGCTGCATGATGGGATCTACGGGCTGACGATCTACGTATACGATCCCGACGGCAACATGATCGAGCTGTACGAGGAAAACGAAAAGATGCCGTGAGCAGCCGGCACCCACACCGTTGTTATTCCGGGCGCCGCATAGCGGACGCACTTGGAGCAGAGCGAGACGATCAGTATCCCCTTGGCCCGAAGACCTTGACGCCGAGCTTCTTCTCCATCGCGCGGCCGAATCGATACTTCATTTCTGGCCCCTCGTAGCTCGCGGGCGGCGTGCGCTGGTAGTTCTGCTCCGCCTCGATCCGCAGCCGGATGAAGTACGGGCCCGGGGAGGCTACGATCTCCGGCATCTTGCGGTCGAGGTCCTCGAGATTGTCGATCGTGATCGCGCGCTGGAATCCGGCGCCCCGCGCCATCATCGTGTAGTCGGCGCCGTTCTGATTCACCATCGGCATGTTCTCGACGGTCTGGTAGCACTGATTGTCGACCACGAAGTGCTTCATGTTGCGCAGCTGCTGTCCCGCCTCCGTCAACAGGGTTCCGGTGTTCATGGAGAGCCCGCCGTCCGAGTTGATGACCCAGACTGGCGTCTCTGGAATGGATATGGCCAAGCCAAGCGCGAAAGATGACGCCAGCCCCATGCCGCCGTGCATGTAGAAGCTGTCTTCGCTGTGGGTGACTGCCCACCATTCGTTTGCCGCCATTCCGAGCGCGCAGACCACCACCGCATCGCCGCGGTGCTTGGCCAGCACTTTCATGCACTCATTCGCTTTCATGCGTTGGTTCCAAGCAGCTTCTTGGTGAGGAAGAGGATGAAGGGCCGCTTCTGCAAGCGGTGCCATTCGTAGGCATTCGGGATGTCATCGATCTCCTCGTCCTTGTCGATGATCTTGTAGGGGTAGTCGTAGGCCTGCAGCAGCGGGATGGTGCGGCGGCCCTGCACCTCCTGATAGACTTTGTGGTCGTCGATCGAGCCTCGGCCGCTCACGATGCAGAACACCGGGATCATGTGCCGCAAACACAGCGTCGCCATCTCACCGGTGCAAGTGAGAAGCCCGGTATTGCCCATGATCGCGACCGAGCGCACGCCGCCAAAGAATGCGCCGGCACAGATCGCGATGGTCTCCGCCTCACGCCCGACCCGCACATGGCGAATCTCATTGCCATGTTCCACCTGCCTGATGAGATTGTTGACCCAATCGTCCGGTAAGCTCGCGGCAAGCTTCACACCGGCTTTCACCAGCTGCGCGTGAATTCGTTCGTTGACGTCCATCTTCAATCTTGCTCGCCTTATGGATGGAAGATCAAAAGCGCGCCCAAGCTATGGCAATGACAATGTCCCGTCAACCTGTGATCACAGTCTTGCAGTCTTGGTGCCGGCCGGCACGTTCGAGAGGCCCGACATCAAGGCAGCCATGGAGGCGATGTCTTAAGAGGCGATGTCTTAATTCGCTTTGATGCCGGACGCCTTCAAAAGCGGCGTCCATCGCACCAGCTCTTCGTGCACGAATTTTGCGGTCTGCTCAGGCCCCGAATCGAAGACGGGCTCGAAGCCGGCTGCGATGAGCTTTCTTTGGAAATCGTCGTCGGCGCCGGCTTGGCGCGTCGCGTCGGCGATCTGGTCGATGATCGTTCGCGATGTGCCGGCAGGTGCGAATATGCCCATGAACTGCATCGTAATCAGATCCGGATATCCGACTTCCGAGCTGATAGGAATATCGGGCGCCCCCAAGAGGCGCCGAGGGCTGCCGGCAACGAGAATTCGAATCTTTCCTTGCCGATGCATATCGAGCACCTGCGGCGAAATGCTCGCGGCGAACATTGGCAGGTGCCCGCCGAAGAAGTCGACGAGCCCCGGATTGGCGCCCTTGTACGGCACATGCACGATGTCGGGGAGGCCCGCGAGCTGCTTAAACAGCTCGCCACACAGATTCGCAGATGTACCCACCCCGGCGGAGCCGTAGGACAGCTTGCCCCGATTGGCCTTGGCGTAGGCCACAAATTCCTGCAGCGTCCTTGCCGGAACCGACTGGTGGATCATCAGCGCCGAGACCGAATTCGCTATGATGGCGATCGGAGCGAGATCCCTGACGGGATCGTAAGTCGGGGTGTCCATGATCGCGGGACTGGTCACGAGCTCGCTGGTGGTGCCGGCGAGCAGCGTGTGTCCATCCGGCTTGGCGCGCGCCACCGCCTGCGCCGCAATGATGCCGCCGCCGCCGCCCTGGTTCTCAATGACAATGCTGCCGAGTTGTGCCTTTACCTGCTCGGCCCACAGGCGCGCCACCAGGTCGACCACGCCGCCGGCGGAGCGTGGAACGATCAAGCGAATCTGCTGGTCGGGGAAGGCCTGCGCAAACGGCGCTCCGAATGCGGACCAGGACAAAGTCGAAAGACCCAGGGTGAGAGCGTCGCGTCTTCGCATTGGTGCAACCTCCTTTTGGTTCACCAGCGGGGAGCAAGACTAATGCCATCTGCGAGAGCACGGAATGCGCACAGCGCGGGCCATTCAAGGTACAATAATGAGCCGGTCGGTGTCGGCATAATCCGACAGGAGCTCGCAACCGGTGTCGGTGACGAGGACCATATCCTTGTTTTGCATGCCAAAGCCGAAGCCGGTCTCGTAGACGAGGGGCTCGATCCCGAGCACCATTCCGGCCTCGAGAGCCTGATCGTCGGTCGGTCCGAGGTAGGGGTCCTCATGCAGATGCAGGCCGATGCCGTGCCCAATGAAGGAAATCGGAGGCAAGCCAAGCTCGCTGAGCTTGGCGCGATAGAGATCATAGATCCCCTTGCAGGAGGCGCCGGGCTTGATCGCCGCCAGAAGAAGATATTTGCACGCCGTCAGATTGGCCCAGATGCGTTCGGCTTCGGGGGGAGGGGCGCCAACCGCTGCCGTGCGGCAGACGCCCGCGTGATAGCCGCCGATCATTGGAAAGATTTCGACGCGGCAGACATCGCCGCGCTTGAGCACACGCTCGGTTGGGCCGACATTGGGAAAAACGCTGCGCTCGCCGGTCGCCACAATCATCAACTTGAAATATTCGGCGCCTTGCGCGTAGACCCCGCGCGTGAGCGCCGCGGCGAGGTCCATCTCGGTTGCGCCAGCGCGCACCGAAAGATAGGCATCGGTGATAGCCTTGTCGGCGATCCGCGACAGTCGGCGAAGGATGTCGATTTCCGCCGGAGTCTTGATCTGGCGCAGCCGCGCCAGAATATTTTGTGCGGCCTCAAATTTGGCTTCAGGCAACAAAGCCTGTAGGGCGGCATGATCGGCCGCAGGTAGATAATCGAGTTCAATCCCTATGCGGCCTTTCGCGAGCCCGCGCTTGCGCAGGACGTCCGCCAGGACGTCCATGGCATCAAACTTGAACTCGTGCCAGACCGCGATGTCCGTGCCCGGCGGCAACCTTGCCCTGATCGTGTTGGCTTCCATGTCGACGACGGCGAGCGAGACAGCTCCATCCAGCGTCACCACCGCGATCGCGTGACGCCAGCGCATAATCGGCGCCGTCGGCGAGAGGAAGCCGGTAACGTGGGCAAAGCTCTCCGGTGTGATCGAGACGATTGCGTCGAGCCCGGCATCCCGAACGGCGCGCATCTGGCGCGCGATCACGTCCTGCCGCATTTCGTCCTACCCGGTCTTGTGGTGTGCAACGGCATAGCGCCGGACCTTGGCCTCGTCGACAGCGATTCCCATGCCCGGCCCCGTCGGCAACTCAATTGCGCCATCGACGAGCCGCATCGGCGCGGCAATCAGATCATCCTTGTAGTAAATGCCGGCAACCTGGCCGCTCTGCGCCTCCGCCGGAGTCGACACCGGCACGACGCAGGAGAGCACGGCGGCCGGCGCCGACGCAGCGAGGTGAATGTTCGCGAGGTTGCCAACGCCGGTTTCGACCGATCCATTGACGTTGCAGATGAGCCCCGCTGCGCGCGCCACCGCCGCCACTTCCATGGCGTGGTAGAGCCCACCCGGCTTGGTGCTGTATATCGAGACTATTTGCGCCGCCCGCTTCTCGGCGATCTCGATCACATCGTGCGCGTTCCAGGCGCTTTCGTCGGCCATCACCGGCGTGTCGATGGCCCGCGCCACCTGCGCGAGCGCCGCAATGCCCTCGACCGGCTGCTCAAAATAAATGAGATCGTAGCGCTCCATTCGCCGGAACGTGCGGATTGCGTCACCGGGGGTGCGATAGCCCTGGTTGGCATCGCAGCAGAGCGCAATTCCCGGGCCCACGGCATTGCGGATACGCCGCACCATGTCGACATCGCGGTCCGGATCCACTCCGACCTTGATCTTGATGGTGCGAATGCCCTCTTGCGCGACCTGCACGACCTCGCGCTCGGCCTCCTCAAGGCTAAGCAGGCCAATCGAATGAGTGACAGGGATCCTGCGCCGAATTGCGCCACCAAGAAACCTGTGCACTGGAAGTCCGCACTGCCTGCCGGCGAGATCGTAGGCGGCGAGCTCGACCGCGGCCTTCGCGTACGGATAGCCTTTGATGGCATGATCCATCCGATCGTGCAGCTCGACCACCTGGCCGGGCGTGAGGCCTTTGACGGCCGGCGCCAGATGCCGCGTGATGACCTCGATGGTGGTCCCGGGACTCTCACCGAAATAGCGGCCGAAATCGCCGCCCCAATCCTTGAGAGAGGGCGCTTCGCCCCAACCAACGGCGTCGGCCTCGTCGGTCATCTTTACCAGCACATAGCCGCCGATCGGCTCGGTCAGGCCGGTCCACTTGTGCTCACGCCGTGGCGGCAAGGCGATGTGATAGAGCTCAATCGAAGCAATAGGTCGTTCGGGCATGGGCACGGGATCTGTGATCACAGGCCGGGGACCCTAGCGCAAGCGTCGCCCGGTTGTAAACCGCTGCCGGGGTGCCTTGGTCAGTGCGACGTCACGAGCAGCAGATGGTTGCCGGTCGGCACTTGGACGGGGCTGTCCTCGAACACTGCTTTCTTGAGCAGTTGCTCGTGCGAGTCCGCGATATCGGCTTCGATGGCGCGTCGCGCCGTCGTGGCATTGCCGGCGTGAAGAGCGGCGAGGACGGCTTGATGGTGGCGTGCGGTCCAGCGCACACCTGGCGTGGTGAGCGAGAGCGCGAGAAACGGGCCAGCCTGCAGCCATAGCATCTCGATAAGCGCCAGAATGACAGGCTTATCCGCCGTCTGGTACAGCGTGAAATGAAACGCCATGTTGTGCGAGAGCGCCTCGTGGAAGCAGCCTTCTGCGATACTGCGTTTCATGGCCTCGTTAATCTCGGAAAGCTTCCGCAGCCGAGCCGGCGTCGTGCGCGCGCAGGCGGCCTCGGTCACCATGCCTTCAAGCACTTGGCGCGTTTCGGTGAGCTCGATGTACCTTGCCCGGGACATGCGCGGCACGATCACCGAGCGATTGGGCAGCAACACCAATGCGCGCTCGGCGATGAGCCGGCTAACGGCTTCTCGCACCGGCATGGCACTGGTGCCGAGCCGTCTCGCCAGGCTCCGCAGCGTCACGGCTTCCCCTGGCTTGAACAAGCCGGCCATCAGACCGCGCGCCAAGGCGCGATAGACCCGCACGCGCATCGTGTCGCGCTCCGGGCTCGACGGCTCGGAGGGTGTCGCGATCAGCTTGTCTGCATGCGCCGGTCCCCGATTGCCCTTCGCACGCCGGCGAGTGGATTGATTCGTGCGCTTCATCTGTCGAGATCTTTCCGCCAATCATGGGAACCGTCGTCTTGACCGCGCGCCCGCAAATTCAAGCGGCTGTTACGATTCGCGGCAGACGATGGACCATACCCGAAATCGACGATGGTTCAACGGATTGAGCGGCACCAAGCGCCACGGGACCAGTCGCGCTGTGTGATCACAGCTTGACCGCCACAAAGCTGTCGGTTAGTAGCCAAGAGGAATGAGTGAAGTGCGTGCGGGCGCCGGCGCGGGATTCGACCCGACCTAGGCGACGAGGCATATCTCATGCGACGCTCCGAGTGCTTGCAGACGCTGGCGCCTCTGCTTACCGACCAGTTGGTGGTGACAAACGTCGCCCGTACCGGCTTCGAGACGCACATGGCGATGCCGCGCGAGGGCAATCTCTACACCATGGGCATGGGGCTGGTCACGCCGGTGGTGCTGGGCTTGGCGCTCGCGCTGCCGCATCGCGGCGTCATTGCACTCGACGGCGACGGCTCAATCCTGCTCAATCTCGGCACGATCTCCACCGTCGGCAACTATGCGCCGCCGAATCTCGTATCGATCATCTTCGACAATGAATCCTACGCTTCGACCGGAGGACTGCCGACCGCAACTGCCGGCAAGACAAAGCTCGTCGAGATGGCCAAGGCGGCCGGGATCAGCAACGCCGTTGAGGTCGGCAAGATCGAAGATTTCACCGCGGTTATCACCGAGGCGCTGGCCGGCCGAGGTCCCTGGTTCATTGTGGCCAAGGTGGTCGCGGAGAAACCACCGGTAGAGCCGAAGCTCATGGATGGCCGCGAGAACAAGTATCGCTTCGTTCGCTACATCGAGCAGAGCGAAGGGTCGGTCATCCTCAAGCCGTCGGTCGTCGGCCGCAAGGACAACTGAGCCATGAACCAATCCGACGCCGAGACCATTGGGACCGCGCTCGCCGATGCGGGTTTCAATTTCGCCGCCACGCTGCCGGCGGATCAGCTTCACGCGCTGCAAGCCTGGGTCACCAAGAGCCAACGCTTCCAGACGGTCGCGGTGACGAACGAAGGCGAGGGATGCGCGATCTGCGCCGGAGCTTGGCTCGCCGGCAAGATGCCGGTGATCATCCTGGAGACGTCCGGAATCCTCCTGTCGACATACGCGCTCATGCGCTGCCACGCGACCTTTGGCATCCCCACCTTGATGCTGTCGACCTATCGCGGCGGACTCGGCGACCAGGAATGGTACGCGGCACATACTGGCGCGGTGCTGCCGGATCTTCTGGCAAGCCTGCGCATTCCCTGCAAGGTGGTGTCCAGCGCCGACGGGATCGCCACCACCTTCATTGATGCCCGGCGTACCATGAGCTCGTCGTTGCACCCGGTGTCGATCGTCATGGACGTGCGGCTCACGGATCGTGCGTAGCGGCGCCTCCGCCCCAACTCGATGCCGACGACCCCAGTAGGGGCACCTCAGATGCCCTTATCAAGCTCCACGATATTGCTTGTATTTTTTTGACAGAGCTTGGATCGTGCAATTGCGGCTGGTGCTAGACTTGCTTGGTGTGTTTGGCCCTGAAGTCCTCCTTGGGCATGAGCAACATAATGCGACAGTTTATCTGGAATCCCGTGCGTTTTGCCCTGCTTGTCTGGGTCCTCATATCATTTAATGCGAGCGGAGCGAGGTCTGACGATTGGCCCAGCAGGGAACCGATCCATATTGTCGTTCCCTATGCGGCCGGCAGCAACACTGATGCGGTTGGGCGGGTTGTTGCCCAGTACTTGAGCGCTGCGCTGAAAGGCTGGCCTGTTGTGGTTGAAAACCACCCCGGAGTGGGTGGCATCTTGGGTACCCGCATCGTGAGCAAATCGGCCGCCGACGGATATACCTTGTGTGTGTGCTCCAGCGGAGCGATCACAATTCCGTCGTTGATCGACAAGATGTACGATCCGCTGGCGGATCTCACGCCAATTAGTAAAATCAACAACAGCGCTCTGGTATTGCTTGTCAACTCGAATTCCTCCGCGACGAGCGTTGCGGATATTGTCGCGTGGAGCAAGTCAAAACCCGGGGGATTGAACTACGGGTCCAGCGGCGTGGGTGGAATAATGTACAACTCTGCCGAAATATTCCGGAACCGGACTGGGGCCACAATGACTCATGTGTCTTTTCGGGGGGGTCCCGAAGCGACAACGGCGCTGATCTCTGGGCAAATTGAGCTTGTGTTTGCAATTATGTCCGACGTCTTGGGCCAAGTGGCGGCGAAGACGGTGCGTCCCATAGCCATTACCACGGCAGCACGAAGCCCCCTGCTGCCCGACGTGCCGACCATGATGGAGCAGGGTATAAGAGACTATGACATCTCGCTTTGGAACGGCCTGTTCGCGCCACCCGGCACCCCCAAGCCAATCCTTGATAAGCTGTCAGCGATAATGCTTGAATTGGCGGATGACCCCAAGATTGAAAAGACCATGACCGATTTTGGATCTACGCCCTCGGTAAGCACGCCGGCACAATTCCGAAAGGAATTGCGCGAGGAAGCCGCGCGGTGGGAAGCCGATTTGAAATCCATCACCCGGAATTAGAGAGGCGACGGGCTCCGCTTGGCGTTTGCTTCCGCCTTTTGCTTCGCTATGGCATGCTTGGTATCAGTGCCTCGGCCCTTCCGCGCATCTGACGGCTTGGGCCGCTTACCTGCGGAGAAAGAAGAGAAAGATGGATCCGGAAATCAACTTCGCGCACATGGTTTTGCAGGTCGGGGATATCGAGGCTTCGAAACACTTCTATCTTGATCTTGTAGGCCTCACGCCGCGACGGGCAATCCCCTTGGCGGATGGCCGTCCCGTGGTGCCTTTCACGCAGGGTATCGCTCTTACGTCCGGAAAGCCGGGAAAGCCCCTGCAAATTGATCACATCGCATTCCGCGTCAATGACGTGCGCACCATCGCCCAGCGCCTTAAGCGTGCGGAGGTCAAGTTTTTCAACGAGCTGCACGATGGCCCCTTGGGCCTGACCATCTACGTGGCGGATCCCGATGGGAACAAGGTTGAGCTATTCCAAGTGGGGGAGAAGGCTGAGGGTTCGTGAGGATGTTGATTTCCTGTAACCTATAGCAAGGTTGGGCAGCAAATTTTCCGATGCCGCACGAGGCGATACCAACGGCTCTGGGGCATCTAGCGATTAGAGCCGGCGCGTCGCGGCTGTCCGGAGCCTTACATTCGCCAAGCCACGATATCGTTCGATCACTACGCGGTGGTGCGGCGGGCATTCGATGATCCGCGAATTCGGCGTGACGTCGGAATGCGCGCGCCTGATCGAGTGCGTATGAACCTGCCTTCGCCAGCGATCAGATTGCGATCGCCCTCGAGGTAAAGGCACCAGGGCTCGGGCGGTCTCAGCTCGGTCCGCTCGGCTTCTCGGACCGGGTCGGGCTGGCGCCCGCCGGCAGCAGGGCGACGAGCGCGAGTGTGAGTGCGCCGAGCACGCCGGCGATCACGTAAACCTGGTGCAGGGCGCTGGCGATGGCGTGGCTCAGCCGATCGATCGTCTGCGGATCGAGGCTCGCGCGCCGCCCCGGCTCGAGCAGTTGGTTCAGGGTCTCGCCGGCCGATGGCACGGTGCGGGCCAGGTTGAAATTGAGGATCGCGCCGGCGATGCTGGCTCCCAGGGCCTGGCCGATGGTGCGCATGAACAGCACCGAGGAGGTCGCGGCGCCGCGCTCGCTCCAGCCGACGCTGGTCTGCACCGCGACCAGGAAAGTGGTGTTGCAAAATCCCATGCCGATGCCGATCAGCGTGCCGCCTGAGTTCACGAAGGCGAGTGAGGTGCTCTGGTCGAGTGCAATCAGGAGCGCGCAGCCGCCGATCAGCGCCAGCGCGCCGAGCGCGCCGGTCAACCGGTAGGAGGTTTTGACCATCAAACGCCCCGCCACGATGCTCGCCAGCGCCCAGGCGACCGACAGCACCGCGATGACGATGCCAGTGGTGGTCGGCGGCTCGCCCATTGCCCCTTGGACATAGGTCGGTAGGAAGCCGACCACGCAGGTGAGCAGCGCCCCGATCGCGAGGCCGCCGAGGTTGCCGGCCGCGATGATGCGATGGCCCAGAAGCGCGAACGGCACGATCGGCTCGCGGCTGCGCCGCTCGTTCACGACCAGGAGGATCAGGGCGAGCGTGCCGGCGGCAAGCAGCAACGTGATGATGATCGGTGCAAGGGCATCGGCCTGCACCACCACCAACATGACGGCGCCGACGCCGACCATCAGCAGGATCGAGCCCGCATAGTCGATGTGGTGGCGGCGCGGCGTGAGCCGCTCGTGCAGAAAGAGCGCAAGAATCGCGATCGCGGCGATGCCGATCGGCAGATTGATCCAGAACACGTAGGCCCAGTGCAGATGCTCGACGATGAAGCCGCCGAGCACCGGCCCGATCACCGCCGCAAAGCCCCAGACGCTCGACAGCCAGCCCTGCAGTCGCGCGCGCTCGGCCGGCGTATAGATGTCGCCGATGATCGTGGTGGCGATCGACTGGATTGCGCCGGCGCCCAGCCCTTGCAGCGTGCGAAACGTGATCAACGGCAGCATGCTCGCGGTGAGGCCGCAGGCAGTCGAACCGATGAGAAAAACGCAGGATCCGGCGAAGAACACCCGCTTGCGGCCGAACAGGTCGGCGAGCCGTCCGTAGATCGGGGTGGTGACCGCCTGCGCCAGGAAGTAGGCGGTGAACACCCAGCTGAAGAGCTCAAATCCACCGAGCTCGGCCACGATGGTCGGCATCGCGGTCGCCACGATGGTGCCCTCTACCGCCGCCATGAAGATCGCCATCATGCAGGCGGCGGTGATCAGGCGTCGGTGCGGGAGATGCTCAACAGCGGATTGCGGGCGAGCGGACGCTTGGGGCAAGGCTTGACCTTGATCTTTTGGCCGCGCCGCCAAGGGGTCCGCCTCATGCGCAAGCGGTCGCGCGAAGGGATAGGAAATGCCAGATCAACGGCTCCTTTGCCAGACAATTTCCATCCTGGTCTTGTCGTCGGTCGGGCCCCAGTCTTGGTTGACCCACTGCGGCAAATCAGCTTGCTGCCCGAATTTCAAACGCTAAGGCGATTCCCGGTCGAATTGATCCACTTCAGCGTCATTGCCGGGCTTGACCCGGCTTGACCCGGCAATCCATCTTCTTGCGAAAAAGATGGACCCGCGAGTCATCAGGGCGTCTTACGCCCGTCTTCAACGGGCTATGCCCGCGGGTGACGACTGGAGTAAGTCTTTTCGATCGGAACATGCGCTAGCGATGCGGCCAGTCGTCCGCGCGGCGATCGCCTCAATGTTTGCGCAGGAACGCCAGGACCGCTTGGTTGAAAATCTCGGGTTGTTCCCACGCCACTGAGTGACCGGCTTCGGGGACCAGGAGCCAATCATACGACTTCAAGTGCTTGGCCCAGAGCCGGATGGCGGCCGACGGCGTCGTCAGATCGACGTCGCCTGCGACCACCAGGATGGGCGTCGTGATGGACGCGATTTTCTCGTCCGTGTTGGGGGTGCGCAACGACGGGACGACCGCGCCCGCCTGCATGGCGTGCGCCTCGATCTCCTTCCATTGCGCCACGCCGTCCGGGTGCATGCCCCGATAGGACGGGCTCATTTCCCGGATCTCCGGCGGCAGCTGGCTGAAGCCGGGAATTGCCGCGCGTTTGCGGAACGTCTCCGCCTCCTCATCGCCGGCCAATCCGAGACCGCTCGCCGCCACCACCAGGCTTCTCAGGCGTTCGGGCCGCCAGGCGGCGTAATCCAAGGCGATATAGCCGCCGCCGGCGACGCCAAGCAGGTGGAACTTGCCGAGCTTGAGATAATCGGCCAGCGCGTCCAGGTCCTCGGCCACGCTGGCCGGCTTCATTCCTTGATGGACCGCACTCTTCCCCCAGCCGGGGCGGTCGAAGGCAATGACGCGGTAGCCGGCCTGCACGAATGCCGGGGTCTGCTTTTGCCAATTCTCCGAGGTGCCCGTATTGGCATGAAGCATGATGACCGGCTCGCCGGTCCCGCCGGTGTCGGTCACCCAGAGCTTCGCATTCGGCAGATCAACGAAGGCTCCTGCGGCTTCGTCGGCGCGCGTGCCTGATGTGACGCCAAGTCCGAGGCAAGCAAACAAGAGAAAGTAAGCTGCCGTCGCACCGCCACGCCGGCGGCGAGCTCGGTTCGACCAAATGCCTCGATTGGATTGCATGATGACAATCTCTCAGAAATCCGGACGGTCCGCTTTGGGCAGCCAGGCCCATTCGCCCGGATAATGATCGACCGGGTTTTCGGCGCAGACCGCTTCCTGCCACTCCGAGATCACGCGCCGGTAGGTCACGCGGGCGGTCAAGGGCGTGACGAACACCTTCGGGTCCTCTATCATGATTTCGAGCTGCAATCCCTTCAGGCTGGTGTCGGGACTGTAGCCGGCGACACGCTCGCCGCCGCCGACGGTGCCTTCGGTGGTCTCGAACTTGTCCATCTGCGCCTTGGCGACCGCGTTGTCGATCAGGTGGTAGCGCTCGATGACATGCATGGCCTCGCTCTGCGGCGTGCCGAAGCGGTCGACTGTGGTGAGGTCGTCGACCCTCACCCCGATAGTGTCGATGACCAGCGTGTCGCCTTCCCAATGGCCGACCGAATCGCCGGTCGGCGAAGCCTGAAGCTTCGCCGGATGCGTGCTGTTCATGCGAACGCGGCGGACATTCATGTTCCCATCGTAGAGGATGGTGATATTGGCGCCCGCCGTGGGCAGCATCGCAAAGGTGAGCCCCATCGCCAGGGCGAAAGGAGGCCCCATCACGTGACACTGGTCCTGCGCGTTCGCAAAGCCCTTCCCGGCGATCGCGAGCTCGCCCTTCGCCTTGACGATCGCGGCGGCCTCGGGCGTGAGAATCGGATTGTGATAATCTCCGACCAGTCGGCCGTTATTGGCCTTGCCGTTGCGCAGCCGGCTCAGATTGCGCAACGGCTGCGGCCCCGATGGCATGCCCTCGAAATTGAACACGTTCTTGCCCCACCGAAACCCAAGGATGCCGGGCGCGCCGTCATCGGCAAATGCCGGCAAGGTGAGGATTGCAACCGTGAACGCGCTCAAGAACAAGACTTGGCGTTTCATCTGATTCCTCCCTTGTTTCCGAAGTCGTGACATAGGTTGCCGTAATGTATCACGAACTTCGGAAGCAGGGTCGCGCCAAGCGAAGCGGGCAGGGGGCAGATCCGGCAAAGCTCAGGTCGAGCAATTCAGGTCCGCTGTCCGCTGAAGTCTCGCTGGCCGCCGTTCCGGGCGAGTGACCAGCATGGCAAGGATGGGCCGGGTGCAGGATCTAGCTGTATCCCCCGTTCATTGGCGTGAACGGGCCGGAAAACATAGCCGCTCGCCTGGCAGCCGATCTGCTAAGCTAGGGCGGTTCCCGGTCGAATTGATCCACTTCAGCGTCATTGCCGGGCTTGACTCGGCAATCCATCTTCTCGCGAAAAAGGTGGACCCGCGGGTCATCAGGGCGTCTTACGCCCTCTTCGACGGGCTATGCCCGCGGGTGACGACTGGAGCGAGTCTTTTCGATCGGAACATGCGCTAGCCTTTGCCTGCGAGATTTTCGGGAGGCGCAGCTTCGTGCCGGCATGGGAAGGCTTTCTGGAATGCCTTGATGACCGCAACCGCCGCATTGCCCTGAAGCTTCACAGATTTGGACCTTGCATAAGTCGAAAATGCTCGGATGAGTCGGAGCAGGGTAGTGCGCTCTGGCGGACACGATCCGATAAGCCGGCGCCCATTCTCATCGGTGAGAACCGATACGTCTTGCATTGCCCGCATATAGCCCCAACAGAGCAGTGCCGACTTTGTGTTTGGGATTCGGATCTGTCGACCGGTGCCTTTGGCGCCCTTTTCCAGGCTGTGACAAGAGCTCGCCAAATCACCGGCATTATCGATTGCGGCCGCCTCATTGGTAAAGTTGCAGAGCGCGGCAGCAGCGATCAGAAGAACGAACGCAAGCTTCATTGCAGGTCTCAGCTCCGATGGCCCCACGGCCGTAGTGCGATTGGTCAAGCTCGCACCTGCCAGCCCCGGAATTGAAGGAAACCTATTCCCCGAGTTGGCGCAACTGCCCGCAGCAGCAAATGCACTTCAAATTGCTATTCGTGCTCGATCGTGACACTCGCCAACCCGGACATGCCGAGCGCCCGGGCAGCGGCCGGCGTCACATCTATGATCCGGCCCCTCACGAAGGGTCCTCGGTCGTTGATCGTGACAACCACGGAGCGTCCATTGGTCCGATTGGTGACGCGCACACGCGTCCCGAATGGCAGGGTGCGGTGAGCAGCGGTCAATTCATTGGCGTTGAACTTTTCGCCGCTCGCGGTCTGCGTTCCTTCGCTGTAGGAGCTCGCGAGGCCGAAAGAGGCGGTTGCCTCTCCTGCGCGTTCGCGTGCCTGCGCAGACTGTCCATTCGCGGTGGCCGCTTCACTCCGGCGACTGACAAATGATGTGTTGATGTGGGATTCCGACGGGGCCTGTCGGCTGATAGTTGAGGATGCGAATTTGTCATGTGGGAGCGAGGTCTGCGCGCACGCCGCCAGCGTGGCCGCAGCCAAGGCAACTCCCATCAAAGGAAAAGCCTTGTCCACGAGAGCACTGGAGCCTCCGCGCCGAAGATAGATCCGAGCTGCGTCAATGCCGACGCGAGAAGAGCTGCCGAGGCTCAGTGCGCACATGATATTGCCCCAACCCCCAAAAGCGAAGCATCGAACGCAATGGGAGCAGAATCGTGGCCGGATCACTATCGAGGGATGGAGATCACGAAATTCTTGCGGTGGATTTTTGCAACAAATCGGCAGCGCCTGCGTGTGAGAGTCAGGCGCCACCTTTTGGCTAAAGGTATTTTTGGATGGATTGATCGATTGGGGGCTGCAGCTGCGGCCCGCTGCGACGCAAGACTCGAAATCTGGGATCAAGCAATTACCAGTGAAGAGTACGTTCTCAAACCCCGTCTGCTTCGCTGTGATCTTGTCGGCGTGCCGCGGCGAGCGCCTCCTCGGCGAGCCTGCGCATCGGGGAGATCGATCATCAGCGATTATGATCGGCCTATTGGCGGTAATGCGTCGGCCAGCTCGGTATGGTTGTGACGGCGCAGCGGAGTGGGCCGGCTCAATGACCACCGCCTCGGGAACCAATTCGCGGCTCGTTGATCTGGTACATTGAGCGATCGCATGCGGGAGCATCCCAATGAGCGAAGCGCAATCGAATGTCACCGGCCCCGATTTCGCCAACGGTATTGCCGCCAAGGATGTGGCGGACGGGTCGATGCTGCTCGGCCATGTCGGCGAGGAGGGGGTGTTGCTGGCGCGCCGTGGCGAGGAGCTCTTCGCGATCGGGGCCACCTGTTCCCATTACGGCGGTCCGCTCGCCGAAGGTCTGATGGTCGACGACACGGTGCGCTGCCCCTGGCATCACGCCTGCTTCAGTTTCCGCACCGGAGAGGCGCTGCGCGCGCCGGCCTTGAGCCCGGTCGCCTGTTGGTCGGTCGAGCGGCGTGACGACAAGATTTTTGTCCGCAGCAAGAAGGAAGCGCCCGCCGGCGGGCGCGGCCGCGTCGGCGCGTCGGAACCGCAGAAAATCGTGATCATCGGCGGTGGCGCAGCCGGATTTGCCGCTGCGGAAAGATTGCGGCGCGAAGGGTGGCAGGGAAGCCTCGTCATGCTGAGCGAGGACGATGCACCGCCGGTCGACCGCCCGAATCTCTCCAAGGATTATCTCGCCGGCAACGCGCCGGAAGATTGGGTTCCGCTGCGCCCCGACAGCTTCTATGCCGAGCAAGGGATCGAGCTTAAGCGGAGCGCCAAGGTGACCGCCATCGATCCGCGCGGGCACGAGGTGATGCTCGCCAACGGAGACAAGCTCTCCTACGAGGCACTGCTGCTGGCGACCGGCGCGGAGCCGGTACGGCTCACCATTGCGGGCGCGGATCAAGCGCATGTGCGGCTGCTGCGCTCGCTCGCCGACTGCCGGGCGATCATCAATCTCGCCTCCGGCGCCCGGCGCGCCGTAGTGCTGGGCGCAAGCTTTATCGGCCTCGAGGTCGCGGCTTCGCTGCGGGCCCGCAAGCTCGAGGTGCATGTGGTGGCGCCGGAGCGGCGCCCCATGGAGCGCGTGCTCGGTCCCGAGATCGGCGATTTCGTGCGTGCGCTGCACGAGGAGCACGGCGTGAACTTCCATCTCGAGGACACGGCGGAAGCAATCGAGAAGGATCGCGTCGTGCTCAAGAGCGGCAAGACGCTGTCCGCCGACCTGGTCGTCGTCGGCGTTGGCGTGCGCCCGCGCGTTGCTCTCGCCGAAGCCGCCGGCCTCGCGCTCGACCGCGGTGTCCTGGTCGACGAGCTTCTCAAGACCAATGCGCCCGACATTTTCGCCGCCGGCGACATCACGCGCTGGCCCGACCCGCACAGCGGCGAAAACATCCGGGTCGAGCATTGGGTCGTGGCCGAGCGGCAAGGTGCGGCCGCCGCGCTCAACATGCTGGGAGCGGAGCAGCGCTTTGCCGAGGTGCCGTTCTTCTGGAGCCAGCACTACGACGTGCCGATCAACTATGTGGGGCACGCCGAGAAGTGGGACGAGATCGCGATAGAAGGCGACATCGCCTCGCGCGACTGCATTCTGCGCTACAAGCAGCGTGGCCGCGTGCTCGCGGTCGCCTCGATCTATCGCGACCGCGAGAGCCTCGAGGCCGAGCTCGCAATGGAACGGGAGCTGGTCTGAGCGACAGGTCTCATATCTCCGGGCTGAGGCCGTGGCCTGCGTGAGCTTGAGCGCAGCTCCAAGCCTCAGGGGTTGCGCAACGGCAGCGGCTGCTCATCGAGCATCGCCTGGATCGCCTGCCGCGTGGCCGCGGGATCGAGCCCGTGCTTGGCCGCAAGATCGCGGCAATCCGCGGCGATCGCATCGACGTCCTGCAGCTTCTTCAGCCGCTTGAACGCGTCGGCGTGCTGGAAGCCCATGCTCTCGCCGACGATCTCCAACAGGTTGAGGATGCGGAACGGATAATCGCGCTCATGCGCGCAAAGCTCGCGATGATCGGCATGATAGACCGCGACCAATGCATCGACCTGTGCCTGCTCGGCCGCTGCGAGCTCACTCGCCTGCAGCTGCCGGCGTAAAGCTGGAAGCGCGCGAAAATAGTTGCTCATCAGCCCGACCGCTGGTTGCCCGAGGTCGATGAGCTCGACGCCCGGCACGGCACGCAGGAGATCTTCGGCAGCTTCGACCACCCCGGCAATGCCCGGGTGACGGTGCAGCGCCACGCGCATCCCGACGCGTCGGCGCAGCAGCGGCCGCAGGCGATCGAGATTCGCCCGCAGGTATAGAAGGAACGGCGTCATCTCGAAGGGCCGCGCACCGCGCATCTTCTCGACCGCCGGCAGCGTCACCTCGGTGAACTGCACATGACAGCTCGGGCACCAGGAGACCACCTGGCCTGATCTGCTGTGGGCGAGCTTGTTCATCGTGCTTTCGGCAAACCGGCCGGCGGTTTCCAGGTCGCCGGTGCGCGTCTGCACGATTCCACAGCAATGGCTCGGGCCGCCCATCACCGAATAGGACGCGCCGAGTGCATCCATGATGTCGAGCGCGAGCAGCGCAATGTGCGGGGTCTTGAGCACGTTGCAGCCGGTGTAGAACACGAAGTCCGCCGGCGGGCCGGGCGCGACCGCGCCGGCAGCAGGATTTTGCCCGAGCCGCCTCAGCAGCACGTCGTCGAGCTGCAGGCGGGAGATATGGGTGACCTCGCGTGCGACCTTGCGAAAGCCGTCGACGCCCTGCTTGCGTCGCTCCGCCGGCTCATTCTCACGGCGGGCGAGGGCGAGCCGTGTCATGCTCAGCAGAAAGCGCGGATTGACCCCGTAGTCGCACGCTTTAATGCAGGCGCCGGTCAGCACGCAGGCGCTGGCCCATTTGCGCGCCGCCTCCGTGCCGTCGCCCTGCCGCAGGATATCGATCACGCCTTCGATGACGGATACCGGCTCGGCCACGACGCCACCCGGCTCGGTCACCGGACAGGCCTCGACGCATTTGCCGCAGCGCGTGCAAGCGTCGATCATGTTGCCGACGCGCTCGCCGAGGGCGCTTTCGAAGCTGTCAGTCATGCAATTTCTCGCGAGGATCTCACGCCGCTTAGAAGGAGTATCCGTTCAAGATCGCACGTCCTCGAATGGAAACAAAGCGTCTCTGCTCGCCTAGATAACGCGCGCAAAATTCCCGTTCCAACGGACGATCGCAGTCGTGGACAAATATCTTCCCGCCCGGTGCCACCAACCGCCTCGCCGTAACAATGCTTTGCGCCCGCCCCGGAAGGTCGTCCCGGTCTCCCGCCGGACCGTCCACCAGAATGACGTCCCAGGATAGCTTCTTGATGTCGTCAGGAAGGTCCAGCAGCAGTGCGTCGCCGGCATCCAGATAGGCCGGCCAGTCGCCCACGCGCGTCCGATATTGCACTCTTGCGATGATGCTGGATGTCAGCTTCGGTCGCGTTGTTTCCTGGCAGGCGGAATCATCCTCCACAATCGCAGTTGTTCCGCCGGCATTCACCGTCTCCCAGAATTGGGAATCGTTCCCACAGCCGAACACCAGCAATCGGCAACCGGAAACCGCAAGCACGGTGCGGACGACCGGAAGCAATTCCGCGGGGTTCAACTGGATGCCGGTCTGCTCGAATGCGGTTAACTCCGCCAGCGCCCATGACTGCGCCTTCAATTCCGCAGACTTTTCCTCACGCTCGAATTCCTCTAGATGCGCGTCGAACGTATTCCAGCTCGCCAGCCCGCCCATATCCGCGAATGCGCTCCAGTCCATCTTTTGTCCCGGCTTGCCCCCCAATCGCACGCGTAGATCCTCGACCAAGTCAAGAAACCTGCGACGCTCGGTTTCAACCCGCCTCAGCGTTGCGCGTCGAATATGGTCGCGCGGAATATTTCGGGCCTTGAGCCGGGCAACCGCGTCCCGCACCGCCTCGGCATCAGGCTCACATACGATGCAGAATTCGGGATCGAAATAGACGTCGCGCCCGCCGGTGCTCGGCGTGCTGACGACGCCAAGCCCGGCGAGCATGTATTCCATCGATGCTCGGTTCGAGCCCTCGACAGCCGAAAGGCACAGTCCGATCCGTGCGCGATTGATCTGCACGTTCGTGTCTGTCGGGCTGAAGCGTTTCGGATGCCCGCCGATTATGGGGTTGAGCAGAGCATGATGCGGATTTTCGCGGATAAACCGCTCCATCAGGTCAATCTGCTTCCGGCCTTCATCCTCGACATCGGAAATATAAGTGACATAGGCCAGCTTTTCGATCGCCGCTGCGAGCTCGTGCCGCTTTTCCGGAACGAAACGGGCATTGTAGACCGCGTCGAATTCCGGCTCTGCGTCGGGGAGCGGACGAAATATCCTTTCCGAGACCGTGAAGTTCTTGTTGAGGAAGACGCAAGGTATTCCCTCGGCCGCAAGCAGCGACGATTCCCGCAGCGAGTTGGCCAAGTAAGTGAGTCGATGACTTGGATAGCGTCGCCGATGTTCGCGCACAGCGCGGGCGGTCGCCGCCACTCTGCCGGAGTCTTCGATAGACCATGCCGGATAAATGAGAAAGCCGGCCGGGCAGTCGCCGAAGCGGCGGCCAAATGCTCCGGCAATCCCGATCCACTCGTCGAAGGCGATCGCCGTCAAGAAAATGGGCGGATCGCGCGAGATCAGCGCCACCGGTCCGCTGTCATGCGGTTTCGCGGGGTAGCCGTCCGCTCGCATCGGCCGGTGTCGCTCCAGGGACCGCAGTCGCTCACGCCGGCGCTTGCCGGTCAGCGGCTCGATGATGACGCGCCCGAGCGACTGAGCAACAAAACCGAGGTTTGACGGGGAGCTGGCGCACTTGCCGAGCAAATCGAAGAGCCGCGGCGTCTTGAGCCTGTTTATCAGCGCCCGCGCCAGTCGCGCATCACCGAATGCCTTGCGCAAGCCCGGTAGATGCCGGACGACGGAAACGATGAACGCTGGCGATCGGTAAACCTTGGAGGCGATCATCGATCCGGTCAGCTGGTCGAGAAGCTCCCAGAACCGCTCGAGGCCCACGAGCTGCTGAAATCGCAAGCTGTTCGCCAGGAGAAAGTCGGTCGTCTCCTCGGCCAGCTCTGTTTGCAGCGCCACGAATTCGGGACGTCCGGCCTTGAGGCCGGCGATGGTCTCGTGTGCCGCAAAATAGTTGGAGTCATGGATCCGATAGAGCGACAGCGAAACATCGATCAAGGCGCTTCCGGCCAAAGCGTGACAGAACGGACTCAAATAGGCGTCGGCGGGCCGCAGGTATTTGGCCGGCGTCCTCACCTGGTGGACCACGCGCAAGACGGTGCGCCGATACATTCCGGCTGAGCCCGGCGACCAAAACCACCCCGTCTGGTGGAACGGAACCGCGCATGTACGCACTGAAAGGCGATCGAAGTCGGCATCGGAGACGGCTGGAATTCTTGCCGCCAGAGATCGGTCGACGAGAGCTGGCGCCTCCCAGAAGGTGTCGGAGCCAAAGTGCGGATAGCGTCCGCTTCGAATACGTCCTGCCGAATTGATCTCCATGATGTTGCTCGACGTGAAGGCCACGGGCCTCGGCAGAGCAAGATGGACCTGAACATGGCTCGACACGAATGACGCGAACAAGACATCGTCGGCGTCGAGCACGGTGATGAAATCACCCTTGCATTGCCCAAACACCGTGAAGAATGCTCCCAGCTGACCGAGGTTCGCCTCAAATCGAACCAGGCGAAACCGCGGATCCCCGGCGATCTCCGCCTGTATTACCTCGACGCTGTCATCGGTCGATCCGTTGTCGACGATGATACATTCAATGTTCGGGTAGTCCTGTGCGAGAACTGATCTTATCGACTGCGATAGATATCGTGCGTAGTTCCAATTGATGATCAATATCGAAACGAGGGGCAGCTGTTCGGGCGGAAACATCGTCATGGCAAGGCGCTCGTCGCAATCCGGTGCGCACGCTCCGGAAGGAGCGGCAGCCGCAATGAGGTCACCTGAGCAGGCTGTGGCCTCCCGATAGGAGTTGATATCACACCCGGGCCGGATTTTCCCGCATCAAGCCGTGCCGCGGCGCACCAAGCCCGACATCCGCGCGCGGTTGATGATGCCGATGTCATGACGCTGATGGAGGCGGCGACCGGGAGCGCCTTCCAGACATGCCCCGATTGCGCTATCGTCTCGGTCTGTGGTCCTTGGACGTGAACTACACATACGCATTCCTTCGATCGGCGAAGCTAACAACGCCGGCAGCAATGGAACGCCTTGCAGGGAGGAAATCATGCGGAAGCAAAGCGCCATCGGCGCATTGACGGCACTTGCGGTACCGACATTCACGGCGCTGGGCTTGAGCCTTGGGGCTGCATTCGCGTTCGACGATGCGCAATATCCTGATTTCTCCGGTGAATGGCTCGGGGTGCGGCCGCCGGTGGGCGGTCAGCCCGGCTTTGATCCGTACAAGCCGTGGGGATTGGGCCAGCAGGCGCCGTTGACGCCGGAATATCAGAAGGTGCTGGAGGCGAGCGTCGCCGACCAGGCCGCCGGCGGCCAAGGCAATTGGCGTACCGGCGCCGACTGTCTGCCGCCCGGCATGCCCGGCATGATGACGGCGTTCCAGGCCATGGAGATCATCGTGCTGCCCGAGACCACTTATGTGCGGATCGATCACGCGCACGATTCGCATCGCCGCATCTATACGGACGGGCGCGACTGGCCGACCAACGTCGAGCGTTCTTTCATGGGCTATTCGATCGGACGTTGGATCGACGAGAAAGGCGACGGGCACTACACCACGCTCGAGGCCGAGACCCGCTTCCTGCGCGGCCCGCGCTCGCTCGATCCATCGGGCCTGCCGGTGCATGCCGACAATCAATCGATCGTCAAGGAGCGCATCTATCTCGACCAGGCGACTCCGGGGCTCCTGCACGACGACATCACGTTGATTGATCACGCCTACACGCGGCCGTGGACGGTGCACAAGACCTACCGGCGCGATCCCGCGCCCTATCCGACGTGGCTCGAATATCCCTGCTCGGGCGATCAGGAGCTCATCAAGATCGGCAAGGAGACCTATTATCGCGGCGGCGACGACAATCTGATGCCGACCCGCAAGGACCAGCCGCCGCCGGATCTCAGATACTTCAAGAGCGGCGAGGTCAAGCCGATGCAGCATTAGCGCATGTTTTCGGCCAATGACGTGCTCCGGTCGTCACCCGCGGGCATAGCCCGTCGAAGACGGGCGTAAGACGCCCTGATGACCCGCGGGTCCATCTCCCGAAAAAGATGGATTGCCGGTCAAGCCCGGCAATGACACGGCAATGACACGGAGGTGAATTAACAGCGCGACGAAAACCGACAACACGTATTGAGGAAACCTCATGACCGACCAAGTAGATCCCACCCGCCGGGCGCTCATCAATTTGAGTGGGGCAGCGCTGCTCGCCAGCGTGCTGCCCGCGGCATCCGCCGCCGCGCAAGAGACGCCACAAGCAAAACCGAGCGGCGGCGATGGTGAGGGGCCCGTCAAGGAGGAGCCGCTCTCGCCGGTCACCGTCGCGCTCGCCGACTACATAGCGACCACGCTCGATCGCGATCTGCCGCCGCCGGTCATTGCCAAGACCAAGATGCATGTCCTCGACACCGTCGCGGCGGCGGTCTCCGGCTCGCGGCTCAAGGCCGGCATCGCCGCCGCCCGCTATATGGACGGGCTCGGCGGCAAGCCGCAGGCGACCGTGATCGGCACCAACATATTGACCTCATCGGTCAATGCGGCGCTAGCCAACGGCATGGCGGCGCATGGCGACGAAACCGACGACTCGCACCTCAAGGCGCGCTTTCACCCCGGCTGCGGCATCGTGCCGGCGGCGCTCGCGACCGCCGAGCTCGCCGGCAGGAGCGGCAACGATGTCCTGCGTGCGGTTGCGCTCGGCTACGACATCGGGGCACGTTCGATCTATGCGCTCGGCTTCGGCAAGCTCTATACCGAGCGGCATTCGACCCACAGCCTCGCGACCGACTTCGGGGCGACGGCGGCGGCCGCCGCGATGCTGCGGCTCAATCCGACGCAGGTGCGGCACGCGATCTCGTTCGCGGCCCAGCAGGGCTCTGGTGTTCCCTACTGGGAACGGGACCGCGAGCACGTGGAGAAGTCGTTCGATTTCGGCGGCATGGGGGCGCGCAACGGCGTGACCGCCGCGACCATGGTCGGCTCCGGCATGACCGGCGTCGACGATCCGTTGAGCGGAGAGAAGAACCTCTTCACGGCGCTCGGCGACAAGCCGCAGCCGCAGGAGCTCATTTCCGAGCTCGGCAAGCGCTACGAGGTCATGGATACCTCGATCAAGAAATGGTGCGTCGGCTCGCCGCTGCAGTCGGTGCTCGATTCTGTGACCGAGTTGTTGAAGGACCCGGATGTGCGTCCAGGCAACATCAAGCGCATCGTCGTCGACATGCCGGCCGACCGGCTGCATATCGTCGACAACAAGACAATTCCGGACATCTGCCTGCAGCACCTGGTGGCGCTGATGATCGTCGACGGTGGCGTCGGCTTCGATAGCGTGCATGATTTCGCCCGCATGAGCGATCCCAAGGTGCTGGCGGTGCGCCGGCTCGTCGAGGCCGTGCCCAACCAGGAGTTGGTGACCGCGGTGCCTGCGCGGCAGGCGATCGTTGCGGTCGAGACGCTCGACGGCCGCAAGCTCAGCCACCGCACCTACGAGGTGCGCGGCACGCCGGGTAATCCGATGAATCAGAGCGAGGTCGATGCCAAGGCGCTCGACCTCATGGCGCCGATCCTGGGCGAGCCGCGGGCGAAGGAGCTGATCGCCGCGATCGGCAATCTCGACAGCTTCGGTCCCATCTCCGGCTTGCGCCGTCTGCTGCAGGCGTGAGCAACCGACATCTTGTCCCGGGCATAGCGCGTCGAAGACGCGCGTAAACACGCTGTTGACCCGGGACCGTTACGGGCAAAGGCCTCAGCTTGGAATGGCCCCCGCCCAATATCGCGCGTCTTCGACGCGCGATGGCCGGGACAAGAATGTGTAATGATCGGTCCCGGCCACGGTACGCAATACTGGAGTGGCCGGGACCGCACCTCTCTTTTAGCGGGACGAGAGGCACTCCTAATTTAGGGCCCGCGCTCGGCACCCGCCCGACAATCAAATTTTAACTTTAATGTGGGTGATTAAGGCTAATTGACTTTGCGCGCCGCCGGCCGCCAACTGGCGGGAGGCCAGGTTCGGGAGTGCAACCTTTTGTCCTTCGGGAGACGAGGAATGCGGCGGTGTTCGACTCATCTCGCGTTGTGCCTCGGCGGAGGTCTCTCTCTGTTTTTGCTGCTCGGCGCCGCTGGTGCAGGCAGCGTGCCCGTTGCGCCCGCCGCAACCGATGCTTCGCCGGCGGCGATGGCTGAATATCATCGTCAGCTCGAGATCTACATGGCGGCACGGCGTAGATACGAAAGCGAAGCCGACGCGTACTGGACCCTGATCGCGGAGAAACGAAAGATTCGGGCCGCCAAGCGCCACAGCAACAAGGAGCTCGCAGTCGACGACTATGTGCTGGCGCAGCCGCCTGTCTATAGCGGGCCGCCGCGACCGGTTGATCCTTCGGCTCCGCCGGTTGAGCGCCCGCCGCGCGCTTATGTGCCGGTGGTCGCCGATTTCCTGCAGTCGGCGGCCAGGCACTTCAATTTCGAGCCTGAGCTGCCGCAGTCGGAGATCGCCTACAAGAGTGCTTATGCGGCGGTTGCGTCCGCCGCCGGGCTGACCCCGCAGCAGGCGGTGCGCGTCTATGGCTTCGAGTCCGGCGGCAACGGCGATTTCGACGTCCAGGCCGGCCTCGAATATCCGCACCCGGGCGCGCACGCGATCTCGACCGCGCTCGGCTACAACCAGTTGCTTGCCACCAACACGGTCGAGCTTTTGGCCGAGAAGGGCGATCAGTTCCTGCGGACGCTCAGCGCCAAGGCCGTCGCGCTCGACGGCGATGCCCGCGACAAGCTCGCGCACAAGCTCGCCGTGGTCAGGGCCATGGTGCAGTTTTCCCGCAGCGTTCCGGATGATTGGAAGCTGCACGACGAGCTCGCCAACACGCCCAAAGGGCTCGGCGTGCATGCGCTCAATCTCGATATCGATGTCGGGCCGTTGCTGCAGACGCAGAAGCTGAAGGACTCGATCGTCTTCGCACGCGCCAAAGGCTATGAGGCGAACCTGACCGCGGCCGAGCTCGAGATGATGAACCTGACCGGTGACGGCAACGGCTTCGACATGGTGACGATGCCTTTGGCTTGGCGCGAGCGCGTGCCGACCGCGAATTTCTTTCAACCAGGCGGTTACGAGCGCAATCCGGTGGCGATCCGCAACAATGTGGTGGCTAAGCTGATCGCCGCGACCGACGCGCGCATGGACGAGGAGGCGAAACTCCCCGGCGCGCGGCAACTGGCGGCGTTGTTTGCGGCGGGATCCGCGACCTCGGCGTCGCGGTAAATCGGCGACGCGTGCGACGACACGCTTCGGAGGTCGTCCCTGCGCAAGCAGGGACCCATACCCACCCTTGGGAGGTCGTCCCTGCGCAAGCAGGGACCCATACGGCCACTATCCATCATATCTGCCAAGGGCTCCGGGTCCCGGCTCTCCGCTTCGCTGCGGCCGGGACGACACGCTTGGGAAGTCGTCCCTGCTTTCGCAAGGCAGACGGTCGAGCTTGGATCAGGCGTGCTCGGGCTCAAAACCGCGCATTGATCCAGGCCGCCGCGTAGTCGAACAGGTTCTTGACGCTGTCGGAATACTGCCCGGGCGTCTTCTCGCAGGCGGTGCAGGGCGTGAATCCGTGCACCGCGCCTTCGATCACGATGAAGTCCTTGTCCTTGCTCGCCGACATGTCGTAGTGGCGCTCGTTGTCGCGGATGAAATAATGCGCCCCCATGGCGGCGAACAGGACCGGAACCGAGATCGACTGCACCGCGCACACGGTCGAATTGTTGCTCGAGCAATAATCGATGTCATCGATCGAGTTGCCGGCACGGATCGCCTGCGCGCTCAGGAACGAGCGCAAAGTGTAGATCTTCGTGCCGGTGCGAAAGCGCAGATTGTCGCGCGCGAGCTTCGGATTGGCGACGAACACGCTCGAGATCATCTCGCGCGCAATGGTGCCGTCGTTGCGCAGGAGCTTCTCCGGGCGCGCGGTCGAGTTGACGGCCGCGATGTCCGGCTCGGCGATGAACAGGGCCGCCGAGGCGCCCGGACCCGCACCCGGATTGCCACCGCGCGGGATCACCATGATGTCGTCGTCCGGATACGGATAGTCGCCGCGCTTCATCCGCGCGAGCTTGTCGCGGGCGATATCGATCAGCTTGTTCATGCGATCCGCCTGCGCCTTGAAGTAGCGCGCCTGGAACTCGGCCGAATAGTGCGAGGACCCGTTCGGATTGAAGCCGTTCTCAGGCCTGAACGGATCGATGTCGGCGACGAGCGGCGCGTCGGGCGGATTGCTCTCGTCGGCGACTGCCGGGTTGAGACCGCGCAGCGTGTTGATGGAATTACCCGGATGGGCGTCTGCGAAGATGATGCCGTCGGCGGGAGGCAGTCCCGCAAGATCATCGCCGCAGGGGCTGAGCTTGTTCTCGCCCTGGCAATAGGCGGGCCCGTGCTCGGCCACCGCCTGATAGAGCGACATCAGCGGCCCGCCGCCCGAGTGTGCAAACAGCAACACCTTGGTGATGCCGGGCTGCGCGCGCAGGAACGCGACGCCCGCCTTGACATCAAGCGGCAGCTTCTCGAAGTCGACCAGCGCCTCGTTGTTCTCGAAGCGGGTGTTCATGCACAGCATGAGGAAACCGCGTTGCGACAACTCGGTGCAGGCGCGATGCGCGAGATAGTTCGCGGTCCGGTGCATCACCAGGATGCCGACATGCGGGGCAGCGCCGGCATCGGGCCGGTACAGCGCCCCTGCCGCGATGCCCGGAAAGCGGATGAATTCCGGCTTGCTCTGCGCGGCTGCCAGTCGCGGCAAGGCAAAGAGCGTGAGTGCAACGATCAGCGACAAACGAAGTAAGGTCTTTGGCATACGATCCTCCTCAGAGGACACCAGCTTGCCATACCGGCGATGCGTCGTCCCGGCCGGAGCCATAGCGTGTCGAAGACGCGCGTAAACACGCTGATGGCGGAGAGCCGCGACCCATAAAGCTCGGCAGATGCGATAGGTCCTCGCGGTATGGGTCCCTGCCTTCGCAGGGACGACTCGCCTAGGGGGGCCTCGCTGCCTGCCCTTGCATCTTCCAGAGTGTTCGCGAGAATGACGGCTCTCGCGCCACAAATTGCCAAGGGACTTTTCATGCCTTGCCTGTCAGTAACACGTAGCTTCTTCTTTGCTGCTCTCCTGGCGCTCGCGTCGGCCGTTGCGGTCAATAGGGCGGCCGCGCAAGCGGACAGCTACTACGCGGGCAAGACGCTGCGGGTGCTGGTCGGGCTTCAGGTCGGCGGCACCGCCGACACGGCCGTGCGCATGTTCTCCGAATTTCTGCACCGGCATCTCGCCGGAAATCCGACCGTGCTGGTCGAGAACATGACCGGGGCCGGCGGCAACATCACCTACAACTACCTGGCTGAGAAGGCGCCGCCCGACGGGCTTACCATCGTGTACTCGCCCTATCAGGCGCTGGCGCAGGCGCTCGGCGACCCCAGCCTGCGCGCGCGCTTCGAGAATTTCGAATACTTGGGCGGGCTCAGCGACACGCGCGTCGCCTATATGCGCTCCGATGCGGTGCCGGGCGGTGCCAAGAAGCCGGCCGACATCATGCGCGCGCCGAACCTGGTCGTCGGCGGCTATAGCCACACCGACTACGAGAGCACGCTGTCCCACCTTTCGCTGGAGGTGCTGGGCGTCAAGCACAAGGTGGTGGTCGGCTATCGCGGCGGTTCCGACATCTTCCTCGCCATGCAGCGCGGTGAGGTGCAATTCCATATGACCAGCATCGGGACCTATAAGACGCGTAGCGGCACGTTCATTTCCTCGGGCGAAGGCCTCGGGATCTACTATCTGGCCTCGGTCGGCCCCGACGGCAGTTTCGAGCGTAACAAGTTCATGGGCGAGGTGCCGGCGTTTCCTGATCTCTATGCGCAAGTGCACGGCAAGCCGCCTGCGGGCGAAGCCTGGGACGCGCTCAATTGGCTGACCACGCAGACAAGCGGGCTCGCCTATACGGCGTTCGCGCCGAAAGGCACGCGTGCCGACGCGCTCGCGGCCTTGCGCGCCGGTTTCGATGCTGCTGCCAGCGATCCGGAATTCATCGCCAAGGCGACGTCGACCAATGGGGTTCCGTACACCTTCGTCGACGTTGCGCACGGGCGTGCGATCGTTCGCTCGCTCGCCGAGGTTTCGCCCGGAGTGGTGAGATCATTGCGCGAGTCGATGAGCGTGCAGAACTGACGTCCCGCCGCAACCGGCGTAGCCGGGGAGGGTAGGGCAAACTGGGAGGAAACGATGAAGCATCTGATTGCGACTGCGTCCGTTGCTATCGCCTTCATGCTGCCCTTGGGGGCCGCCGCCCAGGAGCGCTATCCGGAGCTCAAGCCGGACCAGCTGAGCGCGGAGCAGAAGGCCTATCTCGAGCACCTCGCGCAGCCGCCGCGCAACAACACGACCGGTATCAAGAACCCGCCGTTCAAGGTTTACATGCGCGACCCCGCGCTGGCCGGCAAGCTCGAGGAAGTGTCGGACTATGTGCGCTGGGGCACGGGCTTGGCGCCGCGGCTGACGGAGCTCGCCATCATGATCACCGCGCGGCAATGGTCGAACCAATGGATCTGGCGCGGTCATTATCGCTTGGCCCTGAAAGGCGGTCTCGATCCGAGCGTCGGCGCCGACATGGCGGCCGGCAAGCACCCGGAGAAGCTCAAGGACGATGAGAAGATCCTTTACGACTACGCGACCGAAATGTATCGCGACAGGGCGGTTTCGGATGCGACCTATGCGGCTGCTGTGAAAGCGTTCGGCGAGAAGGGCCTCATCGATCTGGTCGCCACCATGGGCTACTACGACACGGTGGCGATGACGCTGATCACCGCCAAGGCGGTAGCGCCCAAGGAGGACGATGTCCCGCAGCTTCAGGCGTTGGCGAAGTAGGGGGCGCCTCTCCGCGTTTCTGCACGTTCGCAACAAGCGACGGGTCGTCCCTGCGAAAGCAGGGACCCATAACCCTCAGCAGATGTGAGGCTCCGCAGCCGTACGGATCCCTGCCACGAGCGGTCGTCCCGGCCGGGCGAAGCGAAGCCGGGACCCAGGTCCTGGGCAGATATGAGAGCACGTCGCGGCATGGGCTCCTGCTTTCGCAGGAGCGACTCGCGTTCCTCACTTCATCAGAAACGGCACGGCGAGCTCGTGGAACAAATCCGCCGCATCCCACGGCACCATATGCTTGCAGCCCTCGGCGAAGTGCAAGTTGAGCTCAGGATAGCGCTCGTGCAGCAGCGTGGCGCGCGCTTCGGCGCGGGCGCGATCCTGCCGGCCGTAAATCAGGAGCAGCGGCATCTTGAGCTCGGTCAGGCGCTGCCACAGCGGCACGCCACCCCCTCCCTTTCCCTCCCCCGCTTGCGGGGGAGGGTTGGGGTGGGGGCCGCCTCCCTCCGCTTGCTCCGCATGGCGCAGCACGAACTGCTCGAAGCAGCGCCCGATACTGTTCTGGTGCCGCAGCGCGAGCTCCTCGTCCGTGATCAGCTCGTGATGAAAGAGGTTCGCCTCGAGCAGGGCGCGCGTATCCGCGAGCGTCGGCTCCTGCTTCACCATGCGCTCCTCGAGCCGCGCTTGCGCGGCTTCGCCGCGCGCGCCGACCTTTGCCGCCCCTTCGAGCGGCGGCAACAGGCTGCCGGTGCCGAGAATGATGACGTGCGACACCCGCTCAGGGTTCGCGAGCGCCAGCGCCACCACCGTGCTGCCGGCGGATGAGTGGCCGATGAGCGCCGCGCGGGGAAGGCCAAGCGCATCCATGAAGCGCAGCAAGAAGCTCTTGCGTTCGGCCGCGCTCATGCCGTCGGGAGGATCGCTCTTGCCGAAGCCGGGCAGGTCGACCGCGATGGCGCGAATGCCCCTTGCGCCCAGCGCCTGCAAATTGCGACGGAACACGTCGGCGGAGGAGCCAAGGGAGCTGCCGTGCAGTAGGATCGCCGGCACGCCGCTGCCCTGCTCGAGGTAGCGGATGTTGCGGCCGTCAACCTTGACGAAGCGGTCGTCGATTTTCACCGCGATGTTCATGGCGCATTCCTTTCGAGCTTCTTCAGTGCCCGGCGATACGCTGCCAGGGCAGCAGCTTGAGGCGGCGCACGCCGTGCGCAATATAGGGCTCCCGGTTGGCGATTGCCTCCGCTTCGCGGCGGGTCGCGGCACGAATGATGATCATGCCGGTGCCGAAGCGTGTCCCGGCTTCGTCGAGGAATGGACCGGCGCCGACCAGGATGCCCTTGGCTTCGAGCTCGTCGATGAAGGCATGATGATGCCGCGCGAGCTCCTCTTGGGCCGGCGCCGCGACCGGCCGCGGCTCGACCACCTCGTTGTTGATCACCCAGCATTGCTCGCGCTTGGCCTGGCTCATTGGCTTCCTCCCGCGGAACCAAAGTCTCAGGCTGCTTGTTTAAGTGATCCTGCATCGGCTCGAAAGGGGCATTGGGCCGGATAGAGAAACTCGCTGGAGGTTCAATATCGTGGCGCCGCTCGCTTGAGGCGGCGGTTTGGGTCTTTGCGAGGCCGGATTGTTGACCACGCATCCGGATTGTTGACCACGCATAGTGCAGAAAGGGCCACACGACTGGCGCGGTTGTTGCAAGGTCTGAATTCGGCGCGAATCTGGTGCGAGAGCGTTTGATCGCGCCGCTTTCCCGGGGAGGAGCCAAAGAATGCGACTGCTGATCCTGTTGGGGTTGATGAGCTTCGATCTGTTTCGCGCCGGCGCCGCCGTTGCGGCTCCCGCTATGGATCCGCGCGGCCTCTGGTTTGTGGAGGACAAATCCGCGCAGATCGAGATCGAAAGCTGTAACGGCGTGCTCTGGGGTGTCGTCGCGTGGGAACGCAGTCCCGGGCGGGACACCCAAAACCCCAACCCGGCTCTGCGCGGGCGGCCGACGCTCGGCATGCCCATCCTCCTCGGCATGCGACCTGCCGCGTCATCGGGAGCGGGCGGGAGTGAAGGGATCTGGCGCGGCCACATCTACAATGCGCGCGACGGCTCGACTTACGAAGCCAACATCAAGCCGGTCGACGCCGATACGCTGCATCTCGAAGGCTGCGTGCTCGGCGGCCTGTTCTGCGGCGGTCAGAATTGGGCGCGTGTCAAAACGCCCACCAATCCGCCCAAGAGCGCGGCCGAGGTTTGCGCGGTCGCCGGAAGGGTGCGCGGATATTAGGTGCGCTCGGACAACACACCGAAGAGTCGTTCCTGCGAAAGCAGGAACCCATACCGCGACGCGCTATCATATTCTCCGAGGGCTGTGACATCGCACTATGAGTCGTTCCTGCGCAAGCAGGAACCCATACGGCGACGCGCCATCACGCTTGCACAGGCGTATGGGTCCCTGCTTTCGCAGGGACGACGCCGCAGCGTTCTACTCCCCAATCTCTCTTGGCGGTCCCATCAGCACCGGCTGGAACAGCACCGCCGCCGCGAGCGTGCACACCAGCGAGAGCGCCAGCAGCTTGCCCATGCTCGAGGTTCCCGGATGGCTCGACAGCCACAGGCTGCCGAACGCGGTGGCGGTGGTTGCGGCGCTGAAGATCACCGCACGCGTGAGGCTTGATTGCAACAGCCCGGTCTGCCCGGCGCGCCAAGCGGTTATGTAGTAGATCTTGAAGGCAACCCCGACGCCGAGCAACAGCGGCAGCGCGATGATGTTGGCGAAGTTGAGCGGCATGCCGATCAGCACGCACAGCTCGAGTGTCACAACGCCGGCGACCAACAGAGGAATGAGCGTCAGCAGCACGTCGGTGAATCGCCGCAAGACCACCCAGAGCAGGAAAGCGATCGAGGCGAGCGCCCAGCCGCCGGCTTGGAAGAAGGCGTGGATGACAGTCTCGCCCGATTCCAAGATGGAGATCGGGCCGCCGGTCGCGTTCGGCTCGACGGCGAGCACCGCGCGGGCGAATTGCCGCAGCACCTCGTTATCGTTGGGATCGCCCTTGGGATAGACCTCGATCCGCGCGCGCCCGTCCGGCTTGAGCCATTGGGCGGTCAGGTCAGCGGGCAGCGACATGTCGGTGATCGGCTCCGCCTGCAGCGCGCTTCGCAAGCCGTCGAGCGCGACTTGCAGCGGCATGATGAAGACATCCTCTGCCCGCTTGCGCGTCGCTGCATCGGCCTTGATGAGCCCGGAGAGCGCGGTGGCGAGGCGCTTGGCCGCCGCGGCGCCCGGCCCCTCCTGGTCGCCGACCACCTCGCCCAGCGATTCGACGCCAGCCTCGAGCGCAGTCACGCTCTCGGCGTCGGTCGGTGGCGGCACGGGCTTCTGCGCGAGTGTTGCGCCCAGTGCTTTGGCGGTGTTGCCGATGACCTCGAGCTTTTGTTCCTGGTCTCCCGGCACGAAGCTCTCGATGGTCATAACCCGCGATACTTCCGGCAGCTTGCTGATCCGCGCGACGTCCTGCTTGGCAGCCGCAAGGCTCGGCGACAGGATCTCGATGGTGCTCGCGCCGGTCGCCGGATCGCTGCGCAGGTCGAGATAGGTGGCGATCGATTCGACCTTCGGGCTGTTGAGGTTGATCGGATTGAAGTCGAACTGGAGCTTCGTGAGCAGCGGCAGCCCGCCCAGCACCACCACCGCGGTGCCGACAATGATGGCGATGCGGTGGCGCTCCATGAACCGGTCGACCGGGGCGAGCGCCGTGTAGCCGAGCGGCTCTTTCTCGCCGGGCGGGTTGAGCACCTTGAGCAGCGCCGGCAGCAGCGTGATGCTGCACACGAAGGCGATGATCATGCCGACGCCGGCGATCTGCCCGAGCTCGGAGACCCCGCGATAGTCGGTCGGCAGGAACGAAAGAAAGCCGGCCGCGGTCGCTGTCGCGGCGAGTGTGAGCGGCACGCCGACATGCTTGGCGGTGTTGGCGAGCGCGACACGTAAATTGTTGATCTCGTAGCGCTCCGCCCGATAGCGCACGCTGAACTGGATGCCGAAGTCGACGCCGATGCCGACGAACAGCACCGCAAAGGCGATCGAGATCGGGTTGAGAGAGCCCACCATGTGCAGGCCGATCGCCGCCGTGATGGCAAGCCCCATGGCGATCGAGAGGAAAACCGCGAGGATGATGCGTGGCGATTTGAGCGCCAGCCACAGGATGGTCAGCACGACGATGACAGTGCCGATCGCGTTGAGCGCAGCATTATCCTTGATGGTGCCGAACTCCTCGTCCTGGATCGGGATCGCGCCGGTGAGACGCAGCCGTGCGTGATACTGCGAATCGAGGCCGAGATCGGCCGCGGCGCGGCGGATGGCGTCGGTCGCCTTCTTGCCCGGCTCGAGCGCCCCATAATCGAGCGTCGGGCTGATCTCGATGAATCGGCGCAGGTCGTTCCCGGAAGGCTTCTTATTGCTGATCAGCTCGCGCCAGGAGAAGCTCGCCGGCTTGTTTGCCAGCACATCCTCGATCGGCTGCGCGAACATGGTGAGCGGGCGCACCATGTCGTCGAGGGTGAACTTGCCTACCTGTATGCCCTGGAACGAAAAAGTGAGCGCCTGCACAAGCCCCCGCCAGGACGGATCGGAAACCAGTACCTGCAGCAGCGGTTGGGATTGTGCGAGCCCTCCGATGGATGAGGTGACTTCGTCGGCGGGTAGAAACAGTATCCCATTACGGGTGAAGAAGGGGTTCTCGCTTAGTTCGTTGACCGAAGGGAACAGGGCCGAATCGTTCCGCAGCCGCTTGGCCAGGGCCTTGCCGGCGGCGGTAGCCCGCTCCGAGGTTGCAGCATCGACGACAGCAAGAATTTTTTCGTGATTGCCCTGAAATGCTTCAACAAAAGCAAGCTCTCTTTTGCGCCAGGGCAGATCGGGAGAGATTAATTGGTTAACATTTGTGTTGATGGAAAAGTTACGTACTGCATAGATACCGGAGCTGACAGAAAGAACGAGCGCAATGACGATCACAGACCAAGCTTTTCGCGTGCAAATATTGACAAGTGAAGCAAGTCTAGCCTTCAACATGATTCGTTCTTTCTCACCTTCGTATGCGAAATCGGGCCCAGACCCATTGAACCAACCGATCCATCCGGGTATTCAAAGCTTTACCGTTCCCCGCTGCCTGGGGTCCCGGGGGGGCCTCCGGGATGCCTCGGCGCATGGGAACGCGCTACCGCTAGCTAAGCGTTCTGGTGCTTTAGACCAGGGCTTTGGGGACTTCTCGTTTTGAGTGGCTTCTCCGTCTTACGTCGCTTGTCTGCCACTGTGTGCTAGCAGGACTTGTGGTGATCATGACTATAGCAAATCCTATCGGTGTCACGCCCACTCCATTGCTTGATACGATCAAGACCCCGGCCGATTTGCGGCGCTTGCCGGAAAACGACCTGCGGCAGGTCGCCGACGAATTGCGCGCCGAGACCATCAGCGCCGTTGCGGTCACGGGCGGCCATTTGGGGGCGGGGCTCGGCGTTGTCGAGCTGACGGTGGCGCTGCATTACCTGTTCGATACGCCGCGCGACCGTCTGATCTGGGACGTCGGCCATCAAGCCTATCCGCACAAGATCCTGACCGGTCGGCGCGATCGCATTCGCACCCTGCGGCAGGGCGGGGGGCTGTCCGGATTCACCAAGCGCGCGGAGAGCGAGTACGACCCGTTCGGCGCAGCCCATTCCTCGACCTCGATCTCGGCCGGGCTTGGCATGGCGGTCGCACGCGACCTCAAGGGCGAATCGAACAACGTTGTCTGCGTCATCGGCGACGGGGCCATGTCGGCCGGCATGGCGTACGAGGCGATGAACAATGCGGGCGCAATGGACTCGCGCCTCATCGTCATCCTCAACGACAACAATATGTCGATCGCGCCGCCGGTCGGCGCGCTGTCGGCCTATCTCGCGCGGCTCGTCTCCGGGCGTCCTTATCGGTCGCTGCGGCAGACCATCCGCCAGCTCGCCAAGCGCCTGCCGAAGTTCCTCGAGCAGCGGGCGCGGGCGATGGAGGAATATGCGCGCGGGCTCGTCACCGGCGGCACATTGTTCGAAGAACTCGGCTTCTTCTACATCGGCCCGATCGACGGGCACAATCTCGATCACCTTCTCCCGGTTCTCAAGAACGTGCGCGACACCCGCGAAGGGCCGGTGCTGGTGCACGTTGTGACGCAGAAGGGCAAGGGCTACGCGCCGGCGGAAGCCTCGGACGACAAATATCACGGCGTGGTGAAGTTCGACATCACTACCGGCAAGCAGGACAAGCCGAAGTCGAATGCGCCGTCCTACACCAAGGTGTTCGGCGAGAGCTTGGTGAAGGAAGCGCGCAAGGACGAGCGCATCGTCGCCATCACGGCCGCCATGCCATCCGGCACCGGCATCGATATTTTCGGCAAGGCATTCCCGGAGCGCACCTTCGACGTCGGCATTGCCGAGCAGCATGCGGTGACGTTCGCGGCGGGGCTTGCAACCGAAGGCTTCAAGCCGTTCGCATCAATCTATTCGACCTTCCTGCAGCGCGGCTACGACCAGGTGGTGCACGACGTCGCGATTCAGCGCCTGCCGGTGCGCTTTGCGCTCGACCGCGCAGGCCTGGTCGGTGCCGACGGCCCGACCCACGCGGGCGCCTTCGACTTGAGCTATCTCGGCTGCCTGCCCGGATTCGTGTTGATGGCGGCGGCCGACGAAGCCGAGCTTGTGCACATGGTGGCGACGGCGGCGGCGATCGATGACCGGCCGAGCGCGCTGCGCTATCCGCGCGGGGACGGCGTCGGGGTCGACATGCCGGAACAGGGCGTGCCGCTCGAGGTCGGCAAGGGCCGGATCCTGCGCGAAGGCTCCTCGGTCGCGCTCTTGAGCTACGGAACCCGCCTGCAGCAATGCCTGCTGGCGGCGGAGACGCTCGCCTCGCATGGCCTCACCGCCACGGTGGCGGATGCGCGCTTCGCCAAGCCGATCGATGCCGATCTGGTGCTGCGGCTCGCCCGCGAGCACGAAGTGTTGATCACGATCGAGGAGGCTTCGATCGGCGGCTTTTCAGCCCAGGCGCTGCAGGTGCTGACCGAGCACGGCGCGCTCGACGGCGGCCTCAAGGTGCGCTGCATGGTGCTGCCCGATGCGTTCATCGATCACGACAGTCCCAATGCGATGTATGCGGCGGCCGGGCTCGATGCCAAAGGAATCGTCGCCAAGGTCTTCGAAGCGCTGGGCAAGGATGCCCGCCGCGAATTCGCCAAGCTGCGCTGAAGCGGTGAGGTCGATGCGCAACTGTAGGGTGGGTAAAATCGCCCTAGCACTGAGCTCGACGCGTGGGCAAAGGCGCATGCTGGCGATTTTGCCCACGCGGTCGGCGCATTGGAACGCGCCTTTGCCCACCCTACATGTGGTGGAAGACTGAACGGAATGAAAGCAGACCGATGAAAGTGATCCTGGCTCAGCCGCGGGGATTTTGCGCCGGCGTGGTGCGCGCGATCGAGATCGTCGAGCGCGCGCTGCAGAAATACGGCCCGCCGGTCTATGTGCGGCATGAGATCGTGCACAACAAGCACGTGGTCGAGAGCCTCAAGGCCAAGGGGGCGCGCTTTGTCGAGGAGCTCTCCGAGGTGCCGCCGAACGCCGTCACCATCTTCAGCGCGCATGGTGTCGCCAAGAGCGTCGAGGAGGAGGCCGCAGCACGCGACCTGCCGGTGCTCAACGCCACCTGTCCGCTGGTCACCAAGGTGCACAATCAGGGCAAGCGCTATGTGGGGCAGGGGCGCAAGCTCATCCTGATCGGCCATGCCGGGCATCCTGAGGTCATCGGCACTATGGGGCAGATTTCCGCGCCGGTCATCCTGGTGCAGGACGAAGCCGATGTGGAGAAGCTCGACCTATCGCCCGATACGCCGGTCGCCTATGTGACGCAGACCACGCTCTCGGTCGACGACACTCAGGGTATCATCAGCGCGCTGCATCGCCGCTTCAAGGATATCGTCGGCCCGGAGACACGCGACATCTGCTATGCGACGCAGAATCGCCAGTCGGCGGTGCGCGAGCTCTCGAAGCTCGTCGACGTCATATTGGTCGTCGGCGCCACCAACTCGTCGAACTCCAACCGGCTGCGCGAGATCGGCAGCGAAGAGGGCGTGCCGAGCTATCTCATCGCCGACGGCAGTGAGCTCGACCCGGCGTGGCTAAAGGATGCCGCGACCGTCGGCATCACGGCCGGCGCATCGGCGCCGGAGGTGCTGGTCGACGACGTGATCTCATCGCTGCGCAAGCTTGGATCCGTCGACGTCTCGGTGCTGCCGGGCCGCGAGGAGAACATCGAGTTCCGCCTGCCGGCGGAGCTCGCGACGGTTGCTTAGAGGCTGTAGCCCGGATGGAGCGCAGCGAAATCCGGGACCGCTGTTCCCGCATTGCGCTACGCTTCATGCGGGCTACAATTAATGGAAATCTCCTTCTCCGTCTTATTTGAGACGGGACAGAGACGCAGAAAGAAACAGCATGCCCATTCCGTTCCACCGCGAGATGCGTATCGGCGCCTATATCCTCAAGCAGAAGCTCGCTGGACGTAAGCGCTATCCGCTGGTGCTGATGCTCGAGCCGTTGTTCCGCTGCAATCTCGCCTGCACCGGCTGCGGCAAGATCGACTATCCGGATGCCATCCTCAATCGCCGGCTTTCGGTTGCGGAGTGCCTGCAAGCCGCGGACGAATGCGGCGCCCCGATGGTGGCGATTCCGGGCGGCGAGCCGCTGATCCACAAGGAGATAGGCGAGATCGTTGCGGGGCTCGTTGCGCGCAAGAAATACGTCTCGCTCTGCACCAATGCGCTCTTGCTCGAGAAGAAGCTCCATCTGTTCAAGCCGTCGCCCTATCTGTTCTTCTCGGTGCATCTCGACGGCATCAAGAAGCATCACGACAAGTCGGTGTGCATGGAGGGCGGCTTCGAGCGCGCCGTCTCCGCCATCAAGGCCGCCCAGGCCAAGGGTTTCACCGTCAACGTCAACGCCACCATCTTCGACGGCCATCCGGCCGAGGATATCGCCGCGTTCCTTGATCTCACCGAGGAGCTCGGCGTCGGCGTCACCATCTCGCCAGGCTATGCCTATGAGCGGGCGCCCGATCAGGAGCACTTCCTCAACCGGCGCAAGACCAAGGAGCTGTTCCGCAAGGTGTTCGCGCTCGGAAAGGGCAAGAAGTGGAAGTTTCTCCACTCCTCGCTGTTCCTCGATTTCCTAGCCGGCAACCAGACCTATCACTGCACGCCGTGGGGGATGCCGACGCGCAACATTTTCGGCTGGCAGAAGCCTTGCTATCTGTTGGGCGAAGGCTACGCCAAGACCTTCCGGGAGCTGATGGAGACCACCGATTGGGATTCCTACGGCACCGGTGCCTACGAGAAGTGCGCGAATTGCATGGCCCACTGCGGCTATGAGGCGACGGCCGCGGAGGCGATGTTCTCCTCGCCTGTGCAAGCGATGCGCGTCGCGATGCGGGGCCCGCGCACCGAAGGCGAGATGGCGCCGGAGATCTCGCTCGATCGCCAACGTCCGGCTGAGTACGTCTTCTCCGGTCAGGTGCAGCAGAAGCTCTCCGAGATCCGCGCCGCCGAGGCGCAGGAAAAGGCGCGCAAGTCCGCAACCGCGGCTTAGCATCCTCGCTCGACACGCGTTCCGGTCGCTTCTGCAATCTGTTGCCGGAGCCCTTCGAAGACGGGGACAAACGCGGCGCGCCTACAAGCAAGCATGAAACAAATAAATTTCGTGCAGCTACAGGAATATATGTTTTGTCGGTTTCTGAGCTTTGTTTGGTAGATTTGCCGGTCCTTCGCCCCCGCCCAATTATACAAATTTAATACGCGGCGCGTAGTTTCCACAGATCGAAAGACGCGAATCCCTGCCGTGCTCGAGACGCCGCGGTGCTCCAAGCCGCCCGATTGATCTCGCCGGCAGGCGCTCGCGCCGCCGCTTCTCGAGGGGACGTTGCATCCATGACGAAGATCACGCAGCGGCTTGCCGATTGGCCGATCCGATCGCGGATCGCGGTCGCATCTCTCATCCCGCTTCTCGCCTTTGCCGGATTTGCCGCCAAGGACCTGATGGAAAAGCGTGCGGAATTGCACGCGGCCGATGAGGCCGCTTCCCTGATCGAGATGGCTCCGCTGATCTCCTCGCTGGTGCACGAGCTGCAGAAGGAGCGTGGCAGCTCGCTCGGCTTCATCGCCGCCAAGGGGCAGGCGCTGGCGGAGGCCATGCGCGAGCAGCGCCCCGCCACCGACAAGGCGCTGGGTGCCTACCGGGCGCGCCTTGCCGGGCTCGATCATGCCACGCTCGCGAGCGCGTTTGCGCGCAGCCTCGATGACGCCGGCGCGGCACTCGGCAGGATCGCCCCCATGCGTGAGGACATCGATGCGCTCAAGGTCGGCGGCCCGCAGGCGGCGGCGTACTTCACCGGCGCGATCGGCAATCTCGTGACGGCGATCCAGGCCGCCGGGGAGGCCGGCCAGGACCCTCGCATTCTGCGCCAGTCGATCGCCTTCTCGGCCTTTGTCCAGCGTAAGGAATACGCGGGCCAGGAGCGCGCGGCCGGCGCGCAAGGCTTTGCCAGTGGCAGCTTTGCGCCGGAGGTCTACCGCGCATTCGTCCGGCTCGGGGCGCTGGCCGACGAGGAGGCGCAGATATTTCGCCGTAATGCCACGCCGGATCAGATCGCCGCCTTCGAGACCGCGCTCAAGGATCCGGCGGCCGAAGAGGTGGCGCGCCTGCGCGCGATCGGCGCCGCGGCGCCGTTCGATCCCGCCGCCGTCGCCAAGGTGAGCGGCACGCAGTGGTTCAACGCCGCGACCACCAATATCGATCTGTTGAAGCGGGTCGAGGATCGATTGGCCGCAGACGTTCTCGCGGTCGCGCGCGCCGTCGCCGATGCGGCCAAGACCGGCTTCTGGAGCGTGATGCTCATTTTCGTGGTGCTGCTCGCGATCACGGTCGCCCTTGCGCTGGTGATCGCGGTCTCCATAACGCGCCCGATCGCCGGCCTGGTGGCGACCATGAGCGAGCTTGCGCGGGGCCACAACGACATCGCGATCGAGGGCACCTCCCGCAAGGACGAGATCGGCGCGATGACGCGGGCGGTGGTGGTGTTTCGCGACGCTGCGCTCGCCAAGGCGGCGCTCGAAGCGGAGGCTGCCGCCCAGCGCGCACAAGCCGATGCGGAACGGGAGCGCGCCGAGGAGGAGCGGCGGCGCAACGCGCAGGCCGAGGCGCGGGCCGCCGAGGAACAGCGGAGCGCAGTGACGGCGCTCGCCGGCGGGCTGGCCTCACTGGCCGACGGCGATCTGACTGTACGCCTCGACGCTGGTTTCGCAGCCGGCTACCAGCGCATCAAGGATGACTTCAACCGCACCGTCGCCCGGCTCGAGGAGACGATCGCAGGCATCGCCGGCTCGACCGGTGAGGTCGCCAATGCGGCCGGTGAAATCGCCACCTCGACGACCGATCTGTCGCAGCGCACCGAGGAGCAGGCGGCGGGCCTGGAGGAAACCTCGGCCTCGATGGAAAAGATATCGGCGACCGTCGCCCAGAATGCCGAGCACGCCCGGCAGGCGAACGAGTTCGCCGCCGGCACCCGTGCGGCTGCCGATCGCGGCGGGACTGTGGTGGCGCAGGCGGTCGCGGCCATGTCGCGCATCGCCGAATCCTCGCACAAGATTTCCGACATCATCGGCGTCATCGACGAGATCGCGCGGCAGACCAATCTCCTGGCACTGAACGCCGCGGTTGAAGCAGCGCGCGCCGGTGATGCCGGACGCGGCTTTGCGGTGGTGGCGTCGGAGGTACGCAGCCTCGCCCAGCGCTCCGCACAGGCCGCCAAGGACATCAAGGACCTGATCATCAACTCTTCGGGCGAGGTGCGGGAGGGGGTCGAGCTGGTCAACCGCGCGGGCGACGCGCTCGGCGAGATCGTCGGGCAGATCAAGCAGGTCGTCGGTGTCGTCGCCGAGATCGCCCATGCGAGCTCGCAGCAGGCGACCGGCCTTGATGAGATCAACAAGGCGCTGAACCAGATGGACGAGGTGACGCAGCAGAACTCCGCGCTGGTCGAGGAGAATGCCGCAACCGCCAAGACCCTGGAACACCAGTCGCAGGCCGTGAGTGAGCGCCTCGCCGCGTTCCGCTTCACATCCGCGGTAACTTCACGCGCCGCCGCATAGTCGCCATGCTCTGGGTGGTCCCCGCGAAAAGCGGCGACCCATACTGCGACGCGCTGCAATTTGCGCCAAGGTTTATGGGGCCCTGCTTTCGCAGGGACGCGGAGGGTTCATTCCTCCCCCGGCTTGATCACGAAGACCGCCTGGACCTAGACTCCGCGGAAATTCGCATGGAGCAGATCATGCGGAACTCACGCGCATTCATCCTTGCCGCCGCGCTGATCGTCACGATCGGCTGCGCACGAGCAGGCGAGCCGCAATATCCCGATTGGAAGGGGCAGTGGGAGCGCTTTGTGGTGCGCGGAATTCCCGGCCAGCCGTCGCATGACCAGACCAAGCCCTGGGGACTGGGTCAGGAAGCGCCGTTGACGCCTAAATATAAGCAGGTGCTCTTGGACAGCATGGCCGATCAGGCTCAGGGCGGCATCGGCAATTTTCCGACTGCGTTCGGCCGCGCCTCCGGCATGCCCTACATGATGATGGCGTTCGGGCCGCTCGAGTGGGTGGTGACACCGGACACGACCTACGTCCTGATCGGGTGGCACGATCACTTTCGCCGTATCTTCACCGATGGCCGCGACTGGCCCGCCGAGATCGAGCCGACCTATGCGGGCTATTCGATCGGCCGCTGGATCGATACGGAGGGCAGCGGGGTCTATGACACGCTCCTGGTCGAGACGCGCGCCTTCAAGGGGCCGCGCGCGGTCGATGAGACCGGGCTGCCGCTTGCCGATGACAATCAATCGATCTTCAAGGAGCGCATGTGGCGCGACCGGATCAATCCGCGCATTCTGCACGACGAGATGACCATCATCGACCACGCTTTCACGCGGCCCTGGACCGTCGACAAGCGTTATGTGCTCAACCGCAATCCGCAGCCCATGTGGGAGGAGTTCTACACCACCGACAACAACGCGCAGGTCAAGATCGGCAACGAGCACTATTTCTTGAGCGCGGATGGATTGCTGATGCCCACCCGGAAGGACCAGGCGCCGCCCGATCTGCGCTATTTCAACCGCACGCGCTAATTGTCCTGGAGGTGTCGATCCGCCAGGAGCCGGAGCGATCCTGAAGCGCGTCATCCCGGGCGAGCCAAAGCGCGGCGAAGACGCGCGCAAATGCGCGCCGATGGCGAGACCCGGGACCCATACTCCTTGGCAGACATGATAGAGCGTCGCGTATGGGTCCCTGCTTTCGCCGGGACGACCCCGTAAGCTATCCGCTATTTCCGCTGGCCGCGGGTCTCAACATCTCTGACCTCGACGGCGTGCGTGAGCTTTTCGATGACGGCGGCTTCTCGATCCGGCGCCGACGTGTCTTGGCGAAGTTTGCGCTGGATGTCTCCCGTCAGAAGTCGGGCTTCTCGGCTACCGGGATATGATAATTGACGAGCTGCTGGTTGTTCTCGGCGCAGGCGCGCTCGACATAGTCCTGGTGCACGCGCCGATAGCGGCGCACGCCGGACCATGGCTGATAATAGGTGTCCGGATCGTCCACCGTCACGGCGACTTCCAGCGCCTGCCCGCCGTCAAGCATGCGCCAGCGTTCGACCACGTGCAGCTTCTCGCTGTGCGGGGTGCGATACGGGTCGACGAATGTCTTGGCGTTCTGCCCGATCGTATCGATGAGGAGCGTGTCGCCCTCATAGTGCCCGACCGATTCGCCGTACCAGGATGGTTTCGGCTTGGCGGTGTGCGGCACGTCCAGATAGATGCGTCGGACCTCCTGCTCGCCCCAAAATATGATCCAGACCTCTTTGGGCGTCTGCAGGAACGAGGTCGCGAAGGCGCCGCCGCCGTAAGCCATGAAGCTCGGGACGCCGGTCGGGAAACAGCTCGAGCGCGGCGTGAAGGCCATCTTGCCGGCAAGCACTTCGTCGATGTCCTTCTTCATGATCTCCCGGGCCCAAGGCTTGAGGTTGGGATTGGAGAGATCGGCGATCCGATCGGTCGGTTGGCGCCCTTCGCGATTGTTGTTGGGCACGTAAGGATGCAGCGGGTCGTCGCTGAGCGGCGGCACTGCGCCGGGAATTGGAGCAAATCCGCCGGCGCCTCCGCCGACTGCAATCCACGCGACACCGGGCCCGGAGAAATTCGGCGGGGCGGCCTGCTGCGCCGCTGCCAGCGTCGGCGATCCTGCCAGCGCTGCCAAAATGGCCCATTCAACCGCGATCCTGCTCAAGCTGAACGAAGGCATGGGCTGTCCCCCCTGGCTATCTGGATTTCCGGGCACGGTTCGGGACGTGCTCCACTCACCATGAGCCTCTTACTTCCTCATCCTGGAGCCTCCTCCCTATCCCTCCCCCGCATGGGGGGGGGGGAGGGATAGGGAGGGGCCGTGTCGAAGGATAGATGCAAACCAAGAGCTTCGGGCCATCCTTCGACGCACGGTCCTTGCGGACCGCGGCTCAGGATGAGGTCGTGAACTCTAACGGGTCCGCTCGCGGGTGCGGACGATGCGGCCGGCCTCGATCGGATTGCCGGCATCGTCGTAGATGCGGGTCGAGGTGAAACCTTCCGGCCAAACGGAGGTGAACCACTGGCGGATGTTGAACCCGATCCGGATCTGCGTGATCGATTTCGGGTTGTCGTTCATGTGCTGGTGCTCCCACATCGCGGGCGGCACATAGAGCACGTCGCCGGCCTCCCAGGGGATGCGCTTGCCCTGCATCTCCGTATAGCCTTCGCCCTCGATCGCGTAGACCACCGCTTCGAGATGCTTGTGGCGGCCGCTCTGGTGATAGGGCGGCTCGATCCAGCGATTGGTGATGGCGACGCTGACGGCGCGGAAGCCGTTCTTGGGCACCACCAGATAATTGGAGAAATCGTGCTGGTTCTTGGTCGCCGCGATGGCGCCCTGCGGATTATAGCTCTCGCCCTCGGGCAGCTTCTCCCTGTTGGTCGGCGCCTGCTCGAGATGGATCACGGCGCGGGCGCCGTCGGGATAATATTGCGAGGTCTGCGGCGGAACGGCCGCGATCATGGCGGGATCATTCGGCCCGCAGGTCTCGATCTGCTCGATGCGGGCGATGCGCACGAAGCGCTCGAGGTCGAAACACATGCCGTGCAGAATCTGCACCGGCACGTTGCCGGTATTGAAGTGCTGATGCTCGGCCCAGAACGGAATCTGCAGCGTCGAGCTCTTGTGCCAATCGAAGCGCTGGCCGTTGATGATGCTGAAGCCCTCGCCCTCGAGGATGTGCATCGATTCCTCGCCGTGCCGGTGCTTGCCCGTGTGCCAGCCGACCGGGATCTCGGACTTCAGCACATTGCTGCCCATGGTCGAGAAGCCAAGATGATTGGCGACCATGAGCTTCACCTTGGCATCGTGCGGGGTCGACACCCAGGGAATGTCCTTGTCGCGCGCCACCAGCCGGCAGGCTTCGAGCTCGTCCTGGATGCGGTTCGGGGTTTCCAGCCAATCGTCGTAGAAGGTCTTTGCCATGGTGCTTGCACTCGTCGGTAATGGGAGGATTAGTTAGAGCCTGATCCCGAAAAAGCCTGCCCTCGATGTGGTCGGGGGTGGACGCCGGTTTGTAGAGCGGGATGATGATTCAAAATCATCCCGCTCTAGCCGAAATTTTGCGCCAGCGAGTCTTTCTTGAGCACCCGGGAGACGAATTGGCGCACCGCAAAGCGCTGCGCATCGCGCATGCTGCGCACAGATCCGTTCTTGGTTGCCACCGCGAGCTCGGTTTTCAGCGCTGATCGCTCCGCCTCGCCGAGCTGGGCGATGGCGGGCGTCTGCTCGAGCACCTGCGTCAGCGTGGCGAGATCCGGATAGTCGACCAGATAGCTCATGAAGCGGTCTTGGATCGCCTGGTCGATCAGGTCGGGCCGGTTGCTGGTCAGCACGATGGTCGAGCGGGAGGTGTCGAGCTCGTCGATCGAATGGAAGAACACACTGTCCTGGCTGAAATGCCATTCCTTGGCGTGCTGGCTGCCTCTGGCCATGAAGATCGACTCGACGTCGTCGAACAGCAGCACCGAACGCTGCCCCTGGGCGGTGAAGCCGGAGCGGGCATGGAGAAAGATGTCGCGGATGCGCTCTTCGCTTTCCCCATAGCGCGAGCGGGAAATCTCCCCGCCGTCCACGAAGGCCAGCACGATCGGGGGCTCGCTGTCGGAGCGGAAGCGGCGGCCGAGCTCATAGGCAAGGCGCTTGGCCAATGTGGTCTTGCCGGTGCCGGGCGGTCCACTCAACAGAAAGCCCTTGACCAGGCCGCGCGGAGAGGGCGAGCGCCACTGATATTCGGTAATGGCGGCGAGCTCGGCCAGCAGATCGAGATAGCGTCGGCCTACCAGCTCCAAGCCGCGGGGTGCGCCCGGTGCGTCCGAGCCGCTGAACAACGCTTCCAGCTTCTCGAACGTGATGATGTTGCTTGAAGCCAGATGATGGTGCGCGTCGCTTGCCCGCATGATGTGTGGCCGTCTCCGGGATCGGGAATGCGCAAGCTATAACCGCGCGCCGCCCGGGGCGGAAGGGACAGGATTCCTATCACCTCAAGCGACCTCTCGCCGGTCCGCAGCCGCGGAGACAAAGCTGAGCGCCGGAGCGCTCGCGGGTGTCGCGGCGCGCCAGTATAGTCTTCGTAATGGTCTTGGCGGGCGGACCAGCCTCTTTCCTGAACTGCACCTGCTCTTGGCAAATACCCACAACAAGCCCCGACAAGGAGACGAACCATGCGACGGCAGGCTTTGGCCCTTGGTTTAGGTGCTGCGGCGATCCTCACGATTGTGCAGGCTCGGGCTGCGGATCAGATTTATGAGCTCAGGCCTTCCGCCGCGACGGTGCACCGCGGCTTCTTTGATGCGACCCTCAAGCCGGTGCTGACCATCGACAGCGGCGACATCGTGCGGCTGTGGACCGCGACCGGCAATCCGCGTTATTTCGAATCGCTCGGCATAGCGAAGGAGAAAATCCCGCCCGAGCTGTTTACCGCCTACGAAGGCGTGCAGGACGACGGGCGTGACGACCACAATCTCGATGGGCCGATCGCGGTCCGCGGCGCCGAGCCCGGAGACACCGTCGAGATCAGGATAAGGGCAATCGATCTGTGGCTGCCGATCGCCGCCATGAGCTTCCGCGCCAACAAAGGCTCGCTGCCGGAAGACTTTCCCTATTCACGCGACCGCGTGTTCTTTCTCGACCTGGCCAAGCGCGCGGTCGAGTTTGCCCCGGGAGTGAACGTGCCGGTGAAGCCGTTCTGGGGCGTGATCGGAGTGGCGCCGCCGCGTTCCATGGGACGGGTGCCGAGCGGCCCGCCCAATGTCTTCGGCGGCAACATGGATAATCACGATCTGCAGCCGGGCACGAGCCTGTTCCTGCCGGTGCACGAGCGGGGCGCACTGATATCGATCGGCGATGGGCATGCGGTGCAAGGCGATGGCGAGGTCGGCATGTCGGCGGTCGAAACCTCGCTCAAGGGCGAAATCCAGGTCGTGCTGCACAAGGGCATGCACATCACCTGGCCGCGAGCCGAGACGCCGACGCATTACATGACCATGGGGCTGCATGAGGATCTCAATCAGGCGGCCAAGATCGCCACGCGGGAGATGCTCAACTTCATCGTCGAGACCAAAGGCATTCCCCGCGATGACGCGCTCATGCTGCTCAGCGCCGCCATGGACCTGCACGTCACCGAGATCGTCGACGGCACCAAGGGGGTGCATGCGATGATCCCCAAGTCGGTGTTCCGCAATTGACCCCGGCGCTTGTCGTCCCGGCCGGAGCGAAGCGGAGAGCCGGGCCCACACGCCTCGGCTTACATGGTGGCGCGCGGCGGTATGGGCCCCTGCTTTCAGGAACGACCCAGAGGGTCTACAACAACGCCCCGGGGCTCTTCCGATACTTGTTCACGATCGCATCCGCCGTCATGTAGGCGAGCGCCTGCATGGTGAGCGTCGGATTGAAGCCGCTGATGGTCGGGTGGATCGAGCCGCCGGCGATGAACAGGTTGGGAATGTCCCAGCTCTGGCCGTAGCGGTTGACGACCGAGTTCTTCGGGTTATCCCCCATGCGGGCGCCGCCTTGATGATGTCCGCCGGGCGAGCCGGGGCGTTCGTTGGCGCGCCAGACATGGGAAGCCCCCATGGCGCGGCCGATCGCTTCAGTCTTGCGCAGCATGTATTCGACCCGCGTCCGCTCGCTCGGCCGTCGCCAGTCGTAGGTCAGGCGCGGCGCCGGCAGGCCCCAGGCATCGCGAATATTCGGATCGAGGTCGATCATCTGGTCGGCGAAGGGGAGGTTGTCGGTCTGTGCGTTGAGGGCCGCGTGGCGCGCAAAATACTTCTCGATGAAGTCGCGATAGGGAGCGCCCCAGTTCGGAATCCCAGGCGGCGGGTTCATGCCAACGGTTGCGGCGATCGGCCCGGCATCGAAGCCCGGACCCTGCACCGAGATCTGCGCGCCGAGAATAAAGCCCAAGCCCGAATGATCGAAATTGTCGCCATTCAAATCATCGATCGTGTGCTTCTGCGCGGTCGGTCCCATGAACATGTTGACGTAGCGATCATCAAACGCCGCGAACACGCGTCCGCCGATATGCGTCATCACGTGGCGTCCGAGATGGCCGCTCGAATTGGCAAGACCATCCGGGAATTTGCTGGTTTTGGAGAGCAGCAACAGGCGCACCACGTCGTAGATGAAGGGCGCGAGGATGAGGATCTCGGCTTCGACCGTGTTGTCGGACCCGTCCGGGCCCCAATAGGAGACGCCGGTGATGCGACCCGCGTTGTCACTGTTGATGCGATAGCACATGGCATCGGTCACCAGCGTGAAGTTGCCGGTCGCCTCGGCTTCCGGAACTTTGGTCACCAAAGTCGATGACTTGGCGCCCACATGGCAGCCGTGCGTCGAGCAGAAGCCGCAATAGGCGCATCCGGGCCGGCCCTTGTACGGCTGCGAGAGGATGGCGCGGGGCGTCGGGAACGGGTGGTAACCGAGCTTGCGGGTGCCTTCTTCGAAGATGCGCGCCGAGTTGTCGACGAACAGCGGCGGCAACGGGAATTCGCGCTCGCGCGGCGCTTCGAAAATGTTGCCGCCGTCGATTTTCTGTCCCTTGAGGTTGCCGGCCTTGCCGGAAACCCCGAGATCGTATTCAGCTCGATCGTAGAACGGCTCTAGATCGGCGTAGGCAAGCGGCCAATCGATCACCGAGCAGTCCTCCGGCAGGGCGGAGGCCCCATAGCGCTCGATTGTCTGCGAGCGGACGCGGAAATCGCTCTCGTGGAAGCGCCAGGAGACGGCGCCGTAATGTACGGTGCCGCCGCCGACCTGATTGCCGTAGTTGAGCGGCGCGAGCGGCACTGCACGCGCATTCGCGTTCGGCCGCCAGGTGACGGGCTGCCGCTTCGGATTGGGGCGCAGGTCCTGGCGTTGGAAATAGCGCAGCTCATCCTGTCCGGCGAAATCGGCGGTCTGGTGCCGCGGTCCGCGCTCGAGGCCGATGACCTTGAGGCCTGCTTTGGCAAGCTCGGCCGCGAGGATCGCGCCGGTCCCACCGACGCCGACGATCACGACATCTGCTGTCGACATGGCTCAGGTCCTCCGGCCTTGCGCCTGCAGGCCGAGGATCGGGCCGCGGGTGAAAGCTTTGCGGCTTGCCATATCGGCTTCGGTAAACAGCGGCTGCGCGCCCGGAAAACCGACCAGACGCCAGCCGGCGAAGTCCCGGTTGCCCCCATAGACGGGGTCGGCGAACATCCCCTCCATCGTGTGGGTGCGTACCGTCGCAAAGAACGCTTGCGATGTGGGCCAGGTGAAAGTCGGCACCTTGCCGTCGATCATCGCCGTGATGATTGCGTCCTGCTCGGTTGGCGCCAGCTCTGCGAAGGATTTGCCGTGCGAGGCGCGGCAGTGCTGGTCGACCGCCGCGCAGCCGCGCCGGTAGAATTCCTGCAAATCCGCATAGGCGCCGGCGAGCGCAAGATCGATATAGTTGATGACGCCAGCCTCGCGCGCGCCAGCTTTGCCGGGCGCACCCGGCATGATCCGCTCGCTCAAGGCATCGACTACAGCGCTGTCGGCAAGCGACAGGAAGGCGCCAATCTTGACGCCGGATTCGCCGGTGCCGGATTGATGCGCATGATCCATGGCGGGCATCTGCGCTTGAGCGGCGTCTACCAGGCTCGCCCCGGCCGCGACCGCGCTGGCGCCTATGACCGTCCCTTTGAGGAACGCACGCCGTGATTCATCAGGCGGCGGTTTATCCGATGCTGTCATGTGCGTCGTCTCCCGTATGTCTCTTCTATCCTCGGCCGGCATTATGCTTTGAATTGTTGGATCAGCTCCTCTTCCGGATCCGCGCCGAGGCCGGGTGAGCGCGGTACCTCGACCTTGCCGTCGATGATCGGCACCGACTTGGCATAAGGCGTGGCGCCGAGATCAGCAAACATCCGTTCGAGCGGGGATTGCTTTTCCTTTACGGCGAGGCAATGCAGCGCCGCCAGATATCCGGGGCCTAGATAGAACACGTTCGGCACGCAAGTGGCGCCGGCTGTCTCGACTTCGGCCGCGATTTTCGCCAGCGCGGTGATGCCGCCCATCTTGACGATCGCGGGCTGCACGTAGTCCGCTGCACCGGTTGCGACCATCCGGCGATAGTCGCTCATGCTGGTCGCATTCTCGCCCATGGCCAATGGAACGCCGCTTGCTTGCCGGAGCCTGGCAAGCGTCTCGAAATCTTCCGGCGGATAGAGCGGCTCCTCGACCCAGAGCGGATCAAACTGCGCCATGGCGGCGAGCATCGAAGGCGCTTCTGCGGCGGTCCACGCGCAATTGGTGTCGACCATCAGCGGAACGTCGGTTCCGATCGCCGCGCGTGCGATGGCAACCGCGTCCGCGGTGCGCTCGTGCAGCTTGATCTCCTTGAATCCGCGTTCGAGAGCGCGCGCGGTGTTGCGCTTCAGGTGCTCCGCGTTGCCGTAGTATTGCATCAGTGAAGCATAGCAGGCGATCTCCGTGCGCTTTTGTCCGCCGAGCAGGGTCGACACCGAGACCCCTTCGAGCTTGCCGCGAATGTCCCACAGCGCGATATCCAATCCGGACAGCGCGTGCATCACCGGCCCGGCGCGCCCGAGCGACAACAGCATGCGTTCAAGGCGTGGCACCAGGCTCGTGTCGGTCGCGCTCTGTCCGATGGCGAGCCGCTTCAAGCGAATGTCGAATGCCGCGACCACCATGGAGCGCGCCGAACCGAACGCTTCCCCCCAGCCGATAATGCCGCAATTCGTCTCCACGCGCACATAGAGGCTCTCGATATGCGTACGCGGTGCGCCGTGCGACATCGGCGGCGGCGCCCAGATGTCGAAGGGGATGCGTAAGCCGATCGTATCGATGGAGGTGATGGTTGCGTCCATATCGGCGTGCCGGCCTATCGCAGGATTGCGCGCGTCTCTGTCATGACGTCGTCCGGCATTGCCATCGCCGCGGTGACGGTGCGGCCGAGCGCCTCGGCGGCGAGCGGCTCGACCAGGATGTTGCGTTGTTTCGCGTCCGCGAGGAAGTCGGGATCTTGCAGCATCTTGGCAAAACCGGTGCGCAGGGCCGCCGCCGCAGTGGTCGGAATTCCAGGTGGTGCGACGAACGCGCGGCCGATCTCGGTTTCGCCCGCGATCAGCCTCATGACGTTGCGGTCACGATCGTTTTGCATCAGCTCCACGACCGTCGGCGCGTCGCCTGCGCTTGCGCGCCGCACCTCGCCGACCGTGTAGATGATGTTGACCAGCTTCTGCGTGAACCAGCCGCGGTCAAGCAGATATTCTTCCGAAGCCGACCCCATGCCGTCGACCTCGCCGCGTTCCATGGCGAGGCCCTGATCGCTCGCGGAAGGATAGCCCTTCACGATCACGAATTTGGTGCCGATGAGGCGGTTGAGCGCCGCGCCGGCAGATCGACCGATCCGCCGGGCGCGAACGGAACCACCATCACGATGGGATGTGCGGGCCAATCCTGCGCCATGGCTGCAGACGCGGCGAGGCCGAGGAGGGCGGCGAAAAAGCAGCAGCCGATACGGTGCGATAGCAGAGTCATTTTTGCCGTTTGTAGGGGCGGCCCTTGTGGCCGCCCGTAGGCCAGGCAGAAGGGGCGGCCACAAGGGCCGTCCCTACGAACAGCGGATGAAATTCCACAGCTACGCCGCCGCTTGCAGCTCCCTGCTGCGTTCGACTGCTTCCGCGGGGTTCGCGCCGACAATAAACGCGGGATTCTTCATCGCGACGATCTCGATCTCCTCCTGCGTGAGGCCGAACGCCGCCATGTAGCCGGTGATCTGCCGCATCGCCTCGACCGAGTTCGGGAACACGGTGTCGCCGGCGTCGCTCGACAGCGTGAAGTGCTCGACGCCGACTGTGCGGATCGCCGCATACATCTTGCCCGGATCGACGCCCAGCATGGGCGACAGCTCGTCATAGGTGAAGTTGAAGTGGATGCCGATCCTCGACAGCTGCTTCATCTGCTCGACCGTGATGTTGACGAACGGGCTGAACGGATGATCGATGAAGGCGCGCTTGAAGTTGAGCTTGTCCACCAGTTCGGCGAGCGCAAAGATTTCCTGGTGGGTCGAGTGCCCGAACGACAGCGCACGGTCGTTGTCGGCGATGATGCGGATTGCTTCTTCGTACTCGGGCTTCAGCTTGCCTTTGGGGTCAAGCGCATAGTGCCCGTATTTCAACGCGAGATCCCAGGGAAGGGGATCCGAATGCAGCTTCGGATCCGCGGTCGGATCCCAGCGCCGCACCTTGCCGCCGACGATGTGGAAAGTGTTGGCGTGATTGGCGAGCGCGAGCCAGAACGCGGCGACACCGGCCTTGACCTGCGTCTCCACCTTCTGCCGGCTCGGCGGCTTGTTGTCGCGGCAGAGCGCATAACCGCCCCAGGCCTTGATCGGCGCAACACCTGTCTCCTGTGACCAGCGGTCGAGCTCGACGATGAGCTTGTTGACATCCTCCATCGGGCCGGCGGAGCGCTTGTCCTCCTTGCCGATCGATTTGTAGAGGATGCCGTACATGCCGTTTGCGGAGGCGAGCTTCGCCACCGCCATCGCATCCTGCTGGCCGTATTCGGCATGGCAGTGAATGTCGATCATGCCTCCGACCGCCTCGATGCGCGGCGGCGTCTGGATATAGGGCTTGTAGCGGCGGCGCGCCGGATAGGAGTTGACCGCGCGCTCGATGGTCGGCGTGGCGTTGTCATTGGGCAGACGACCGGGCGGCGGCGTGTCGTCGAATATTTCTTCGCTCATGATTGGCTCCGGCTGTTCCCCCACCCTAACCCTCCCCCGCATGCGGGGGAGAGAAGGGGAGGGGGCAACTCTTGACTTCGGGGTTGAGAGTAGCGTCTTGCTACATGGCAAGAAAGTATAGATTTGTCCCAAGGTCATAACCAAAGGGAATGCCCGTCCCGGTCATCCCGGCCGGAGCGAAGCGGAGAGCCGGGATCCATAGTTCGTGGCCGATGTTGGAGCGCGTCGCGGCAAGGGTCCCTGCTTTCGCAGGGACGACTCCGGAGCAAACGCGTAGCGGGAGAAACAATGAAGATCATCGATGCGCAGGTGCATGTGTGGTTGCCGGAGACGCCGGAGCGGCCGTGGCCTGCGGGCGGCGCGGCGCGCGCGCAGCTGCCCTATGCGCTCGACTGCGCCAGGCTCTCCGCGATGATGGACGAGGCCGGCGTCGACCGCGCCATCCTGGTGCCGCCGTCGTGGGAGGGCGATCGCAACGACCACGCCCTGGCGAACGCGGCCGCATATCCCGATCGCTTTGCCGTCATGGGCCGTATCGCGCTCGATGCGCCTGCCAACGCGAGACTGTTGCCTGATTGGAGGAAGCAACCCGGCATGCTGGGGGTGCGGCTCACCTTCGTGCAGGAGCGCGAACGCGCCTGGCTGCGCGACGGCGTCACGGACTGGTTCTGGCCGGCCGCGGAGGCGGCCGGTGTCCCGGTCACGCTGCATGCGACCGGATTGCTCGATCGCGTCAAGGCGATCGCCGAACGGCATCCGCGCCTCAAGATCGTGATCGATCATTTCGGTCTGTCGACCCCGATGGTGAACCAGGGCCGCGCGGAAGAATGCATCGAGCAAACAGTGTCGCTTGCGGGCCTGCCGAATGTCTGCGTCAAGGTTTCGGCCGCGCCGGTCTATTCGCGCGCGCCTTATCCGTTCCGCGACATGGAAGGTCGTATCAAGCGCGTTATCGACGCTTTCGGGCCGCGCCGCTGCTTCTGGGGCACCGACCTGTCGCACGCCTTGGAACGTGCAACCTACCGGCAGTGCGTGACCCACTTTACGGAGGAGCTCGAGTTCCTGAGCGCGGAGGACAAGACCTGGATCATGGGCCGCGCCGCCGCTGAATTTTTCGGCTGGCCTTTGTGATTCTCAGCGCGGCGCCCTGCTCCCTCTCCCCGCATTAGCGCGTTCACGCGCGTCTTCCGACGCGCTATGCGGGAGAGGGTCGGGGTGAGGGGGCGCTTCCGTTTGCTCTTACCAAACAATCAGTCGGCCTGACCCATGGACGTGCGACACCTGCGCAACATGCTGGCGGTCATCGAGGAGGGAAGCCTCGGCAAGGCGGCCCAGCGTCTCAACATTTCGCAACCAGCCTTGACCAAGAGCATCCAGCGGCTCGAGCGGCAGCTCGGCGTGCGCCTGTTCGAGCGCGATATCCGCGGCATGAAGCCGACCTTCTATGCGGAGAGCCTGCGCGGCTACGCGACCGCAACCTGCATCGGCATGGCGGAGGCCGAAGGCCAGATCGCGGCGCTGCGCAATGGCACCGAAGGCATCATCACGGTCGCCGGCCCGCCTTTGATCACGACCGAGCTCCTGCCGCCGATTCTGGTGCGCCTGTCACAGGAGCGGCCGAAGCTGCAGGTGCGCATTGTCACGCAAAACAAGAGCCTGTTCACGGACCTGCTCGAGGGCCGGTTCAGTATCGTGGTAGCGATGCTCTACAACGAGATGCCTAAGCAAGGACTTGCCAAGCAATGGCTGTTCGACGATCGCCTGGCGCTGGTGATGCGCCCCGATCATCCGCTTGCCAAGCGGCGCAAGGTCAAGGCTGCCGACCTCGTCGATCAGAAATGGGTCTTTGCCGATGCGGATACCTGGAGCCAGCACCGCCTGCAGCTTTATTTCGAGCAGAATGGTCTGCCGGTGCCGCGCGCGCGGATCGAAAGCCGCGATCCGGGAATCGTAAAGTCGATCGTCATGATCAGCGATCATATCGCGATGATCGCCCGTCTCGGCGTCGAGCGGGAGATTTCCGCCGGGGTCATCAAGTGCATCGATATCGATTCGCCGTTGATGCTGCGGCCGATCGGCATCGTGCGTCGCGAGAACGAGCCGGCTTCGCCGGCGCTCAAATTGCTGATCCGCATCATCGAGGATGCCTGCAAGCTGCGGCGCAATGCCGGAAGGCGCTGAACAAGCCAACATTTATGGGCGCTGCTTTATCGCTGCGCCGAGTTTTTTGTTCCGCTTGGCCATCCTTCGAGACGGCCGGCGAAGACGCCGGCCCCTCAGGATGAGGTCTTCAGCGCTGTGAAGCGCCTCCCTTTAAGCCTCATGGTGAGGAGGGCGGGCTGAAAGCCCCTCGTCTCGAACCATTAGCGCGTTTACGCGCGTCTTCGACGCGCCATGGCCACATGCAACCACGCGCCAACGCGCTTACTCCGGCTTGATGCCGGCGGTGCGGATCACCTTGGCCCATTTCTCCGTCTCGGCGGCGATGAAGCTCGCGAATTGGCTCGGCGAACTCGTGCCTGTGAGGACACCCAGGTCGGTGAACTGCGCGCCCAGCTTCGGGTCATTGATGATCGCGTTCATGGCCTGGTTGAGCTTGTTGATGACGTCGGCGGGCGTGGCCTTAGGCGCGCCGATGCCGTACCAGGCGCTCGCCTCATAGGAGGGGAGGAACTCCGAGATGCTGGGCACGTCGGGCAGCACCTTCGACCGCTCCTTGATGGTGACACCCAGTGCGCGCAGCCGGCCGGTGCGGACATGCTCGAGCGCGGGCGGAATGCCGCCGAACAGAACCTGCATCCGCCCGGAGAGCAGGTCCGGGTAGGAGAGGGCCTCGCCGCGGTAAGGCACGTGCACCAGCTTGATGCCGGCGACTTGCGCGAACAATTCACCCGACATGTGGGTGATGTTGCCGACCCCGCCCGACGCCATGTTGATGGTGCCGGGATTTGCCTTGGCGTAGGCGATGAATTCGGGGATGTCCTTGGCCGGAAACGAGGGGGTGACCAGCATAACGCCGTTACCGCGTCCGATGCTTCCAACCGGCGCGATATCGCGGATGAAATCATAGCTCAGCTTTTCGTAAAGCGTGGCATTGATGGAATTGGACGTGTTGGCGAGGATCAGCGTGTATCCGTCCGGCGCTGCGCGTACCACGGCTTCGGTCGCGAGATTGCCATTGGCGCCGGGCCGGTTGTCGACCACGAACTGCTGGCCCAACCGCTCTGACAGGCCTTGTGCCAAGAGGCGGGCGATCGTGTCCTGCGTGCCGCCTGCCGCGATGCCGACAATCAATCGCACCGGCCGCGTCGGATAGGTCTGCGCTTGCGCAATCCTCGGCATCGGGAGCGCAGCAGCATATGCGGCAAGCCGCAGGAAGGTTCGGCGTTTCATGATGTTCCCTCAAGCGAGCAAAGCGGCGACCGGTATATGATATGCCCTTACGCCATGGCCGTAAGAGGGAAAGTCCATGCCGAAAGTCCGGGTTGCGTGTTTTTCCATATCGCTCGATGGCTATGGTGCAGGCCTGAGCCAGGACCTTGCCAATCCGCTGGGTGTCGGCGGGATGGTGTTGCACAACTGGCTCTTTCCGACGCGCACGTTTCAGCAGATGATCGGCAAGGAGGGAGGATCGACCGGCATCGATGACGACTTTGCGGCGCGCGGCGCGGCGAATCTGGGCGCCTGGATCCTGGGGCGCAACATGTTCGGCCCGATCCGGGGGCCATGGAAGGATGAGAATTGGAAAGGCTGGTGGGGGCCGAACCCGCCGTTTCATGTTCCGGTTTTTGTGCTGACGCACCATGCGCGCGCGCCCCTCACCATGGAGGGTGGCACCACCTTTCATTTTGTCACGGACGGCATCGAGGCTGCGCTGCGGGCCGCGAGGGAAGCGGCGGGCGGGAAGGACGTGCGGATCGGCGGTGGCATTGCCACCGTTCGAGCCTATCTGGCAGCCGCGCTCATCGACGAGCTGCATGTCGTGATCTCGCCGGTGCTGCTGGGCGCCGGCGAGCACCTGTTGTCCGGGCTTGATCTGCCGAAGCTCGGCTATCGGGTTACCGAGCACGTTGCGTCCGCCGCCGCGACCCATGTGGTGCTGAGCAGACAGCAGTAGCTGGAGGCGGTTTCGGATACTTGCTTGTCCCCGCCTCCGAGCCGGGACCGTTCCAAGCTGGGCCTTCGTTTGGAACGGTCCCGGTTCGGCAGCGCATCGCGGCACCACCGCCATAGCGAAGTTCAAGCCCTTGGCCGCGCTGCGCTGCGCCCGGGACAAGGCGACGCAACCTCACGGAAACACCTGGTTGAACACCTCCATCCAGTGCGGCATGGCGGCCTCGATCTCCTCCGGGGTGAAGAAGATGCCGCGAAATTGCTTTCCATCCGGGCGCAGCTTCGGCTCGAGCGGCGGGATTGCGGACGCGACCGGGATATAGCCGCGGTCGCGGAACAGCTTCTGGCCGTCATCGGAGATCAGGAAGTCGACGAATAGCTTCGCGGCGTTCGGGTGCGGCGCACCGGCTGTGACGCTGGCGACCGAGAGCACCACCATCGCCGGGCTCATGGGAATCCAGTCGATCGGGGCGCCCAGGCGGGCGCTGATCACCGGCTGATGATTGAATATCTGCAGCACGATCGGGTATTCGCCGGCGATCGCCATATCGGTCAGCGAGCGCGCCGAGCCGCCGACGCGACCGATGTCCTGCTTGGCCAGCGCCCTGAGATATTCCATTCCTTTGTCGTCGCCGCGCTCGCGCAGCACCAGCCCGATGAAGCCCGGAGCGCCCGATGTGGTGGCGTGCGCGGTCCAGGCCATCTTGCCTTTCCACTTCGGATCGATGAGGTCATCCCAGGTCTTCGGCTCGGTTCCGCGCGGAACAAGATTGGTATTGAACGCCGGCGTGTGCACGAACTCGTTGGTGGCGACCCAATAGCCCGCGGGGTCCTTGAACTCGGCGGCGAGCTCTTTGGCCGCATCGGGCTGCCATTTCATCGCGATGCCGGCCTGCTTGACTTCACCGCTGGTCGATGTGCCGTCGAAGACGTCCGCCTGCACGCGCCCGGCCTGATGCTCGTTCAGGAGGCGCAGCGCCACCTCGCTCGAGCCGCCGCGCACCATATTGACCTTGATGCCGTACTTCTTCTGAAAGGCTTCCGCCGCCGGACGCGCGAACTGATTGATGATCTGCGTCGTATACCAGTTGAGCCCGCCTTCCTTCCTGGCGGCATCGATCCAGGCCTGATCGGCGGCGCCGGCGTTTCCTCGCAAGCCGAGCATGACCAAACAGCCCGAGATCACGAGGATGGTTCGAGTTTTCTTCATGGCCTGCCCTTGGCGGCGAGAAATTCGCGGATGACGCGGTGGGTGGTCGCCGGGTCCGCATAAAGGTAATAATGGCCTTGATTGGGAATGACGGCCAGCTGCGCATTTGGTATTGCGGCGACAAGTCGCTCGGCGAATTGCTTGTGCGTGGTGCCGTGCTGGGCGCCGCGATTCTCGTCATCGCCCACCATGACCAAAGTCGGGATCCGCAGATCCTTGAGACGCGGCGTTGGATCATAGCCCTGGCGGCCCACGACGTGCCCGAGGAAGACTGAAAGCGGCGGCGGATCGGCGAGCAGGACGCCGAGAACGCGCGCGACGATATCCGGATGAGCCTGGGCAAATCCTCTCGTGAAGCCGACGTCGAGAGAATGCTCGCGCACATAGCGCGCATAACCTTTTTCCACGAGCTCGACGCACATTCTGATGGGAATGCCCTGGGAGTGGTGCGCGCCGCCCGAGGACGCCAGAATGAGCCTGCTCACCAGCTCGGGGTGATCGAGCGCGAGCGCCTGCGCCACCCGGCCGCCGTTCGAATGGCCGAGCACGACCGCATTCCGCGCGCCGAGATGCTGGAGCAGCGCGGCCGCATCATCGGCAAGGCGCTGGGTCGAGAAATCAGTTCCGCCGGCGCTTGATTTTCCGGTGCCGCGCTGATCGCAGATGATGACCCGATGGTCGCGCGAGAACTCCGCCACCTGATGCAGCTTCCAGGCTTCGCCATGCCCTGCCGTGCGTGCGAGAAACAGGAAGGGAGTGCCTTCGCCGTAGGTTTGGTAGGAAAGTTCGGCGCCGTCGACGGAGAGAACCGGCATGCTCGCTCACCGAAATGCGATTTGGCCATGATACATGCTCGCCGGCGTCCCTGCTTGCGCCGGGACGGCCTTCCAAGCGTGTCGTCCCGGCCGAGCGCAGCGAAGAGCCCGGACCCAGAGTCCTTGGCAGATATGATTCATCGTCGCCGTATGGGTCCCTGCTTGCGCAGGGACGACTCCCCAAGCGTGTCGTCCCTACCGAGCGAAGCCGAGAGCCGGGACAACACGTCGGATATTAGACCACAAGGTCCGACAGGTCGCGCCATTCGAGATTGTCCCTCTCGATGAGTTGGATCTTCCAATCTCGCTTCCATTTCTTCAGCTGCTTTTCTCGTGTAATGGCCTCCACAGCGTCCGAATAGGATTCGACATAGACAAGCCGGCTCACGCCATATCTGCGGACGAACTCAGAGTCCCGTCCTTGGCGGTGTTGCTCCAATCGTAGGGCGAGGTTGTTGGTGATCCCGATATACAGCGTCCCGTGGCGGCGGCTGGCGAGAATGTAGACATGGTAAGACATGGGCGACAGCGACAGGCCTAGAGGTCGTCCCTGCGCAAGCAGGGACCCATACGGCAACGATGCATCATATCTGCCAAAGACCGTGGGTGCTGGCTCTCCGCTTCGCTGCGGCCGGGACGACGCGCTTGGGAGTCGTCCCTGCGCAAGCAGGGACCCGGACGGCGACGATGCATTATATCCGCCAAGGACTCTGGGTCCCGGCTCTTCGCTTCGCTGCGGCCGGGACGACGCGCTTGGGAGTCGTCCCTGCGCAAGCAGGGACCCATACGGCGACGATGCGTCATATCTGTGAAGGACTCTGGGTCCGAGCTCTTCGCTTCGCTCCGGCCGGGACGACACGCTTGGGAGTCGTCCCTGCGCAAGCAGTGGCCTATTTCGTCGCCTTCTTGAAATACCGCAGATCAGGCGGCGGCTGGTCCTTGTGCGCCGGCATCAGATAGCCGTCGGCGGAGAGGAAGTAGTTCTGCTTCCCGATGAAGACCTGCGCATTGTACTCGGTGCAGACCGATTCGAACCATTCCGCCAGCGGATCGGCGTCGCGCACATATCGCTTGTCGACCGACCAGGGGTGTGTCAGCGCGTGGTCGATCGTGGTGATCTCATCATGCAGGATGTTGGCGTTCGCCTTGTCGAGATAGATGCGCTCCTTGAAGATCGACTGATTGTCGTAGGCCATCGGCAGGCCCGAGGAATCAAACACCCGCGGGCCTTTGAAGCCGCGCGTCTCGACCTCGAGCAGATCGAAGCGGCCGTCGCCTCGTGTATCTATCCAGCGGCCGATGGAATAGCCGCTGTAGGTCGGCGTGATCTCGGCCGGCCAGTCGCGGCCGTCGGTGAAGATGCGACGCGGCTGATCCTGGTCGCCCACCAGCACATAGGTCCGCTCCGGCGTGACCACGAATTCGAGCGGGCGGAAGCCGACCATGTTGAGCGGCATGCCGGCGGGGCCGCAGCGAACGCGGTCGATATTGTTGCCGACACCGCCGTGCGCGAGATCGTCGAGGCTCGCCTGAAACACCTTCTGGTATTCTGGCGTGAGCGGCGGGTCCTGCTCCGGCCCCCAGGACTTGGTCTGATCGTAGGAGGGCTGCCCGCGCACGCCCTTGACCACAAAGCGGTTCCACTGGCCCTTGAGATCGGGATATTTGTCGGTCGGCGCGGGCTCGGCGGCGGCGGCCGGCGCGAGCAGTGCCGCGAGCACAGATGCGGCCATCAGGCTACGCATTGTCTTCCTCCTTGATCATCCGGTCTCAGCTTGGCTTGCCGGGGGGAGCGGCTTCGCCCGCCCGCAACACGCCGGCCTGTGTCAGTGCGGTGGTGATCTGGCTCGCCGCGCGGATCAGCTCGACCGCCGCGACCGTCGTCAGCACCAGGCGGCAGACCGGCACCGCGCGCCCGGTCGGCTGATCACCCGCTTTCAGCGCATCGAGCCGCGACACCATGAATTCCATGCGTAGCGTGTGGCCGTCATAGGTCCACCCGCCGATCGAATCCGCGAAGGTCTCCTTAAGATCGGGTAAGTCTTGATAGCGGAACTTCGGCCGTTGCATCTCATCTGCCATGGGATTTCCTTGGGATTTCCTTGGGGTTCCTCGGGGTCAGTGCCAGAATGACTCAAGCTCTTAATGACCTTCGTGCCGGCCTTCAATTGCTCTCCGGGAAGCTCTCGATTCTTTCGAGGCGGCGCAGCAGGCCATCGGGCGGGAATTCGACCTGAGCGGAGCGCCGCGCCCAACCTTGATCAAATGCGGCCGGTGACGCGCGGGACTCAAACAAACAGTCTCGTGAGAAGCCCAAGTAAGCTCGGCAACGATGATATCAGCAGCAAATCTACGCGATGTTGCTGGGGATTCCTGGCTCCATCAGTCGTACTTATCATGCTCATCAGCGCAACCAGCGTCTGCGTTAACCGGTTCTTTTACGCCATTCCATACCGTTCGGTTAGCAAGTTTCGCCGGGGGAGGGGGCTTTGAGGGCATCGACCGGGCATTCGCTTCGTGTGCGGGGCAAGATCCTGACGCTTTTCGGGATCAGCGCGGCTCTGCTTATTGGCGCGGCTGCGTTCAGCTTTTGGGAGTTCTATTCGAGCCTGCGCATGTTCGAGCATGAGGTCATGCTGAGCCAGAGCGATGCGATCAACATCGAGGCCCTGGAGTCGGACTTCAAGAAACAAGTCCAGGAGTGGAAAGACACTTTGCTGCGCGGGAAGAAGCCGGAGGCGCTGCAGCAATATTGGGGCAATTTCCAGAAGCGCGAAACCGACGTGCACGGAGAGGCGGTGCGGCTGAGCCGAGAAATTCCCGATCCGGAGACCGCGCAGCTGGTGACGCAATTCCTGTCCGCCCACGAGAAGATGGGAGAAGCCTATCGGCGGGCGTTCAAGGAGTTCAGTGACCGCGGCTTCGACAGCAGCGTCGGCGATGCCGCCGTGGCGGGGATGGATCGCGCCCCGACCGATCTTCTGACCAAGGCGAAGGACCTCCTGCTCGCGCAGGCTTCCGCGCAGGCGACCGAAGCGAAAAATGCTGCGGACCTCGCCGTCAAGCTGAGCCTCGCTCTTTTCCTGGTGATCATGGCGGCGAGCGTGATCGCCTTCCAGGTCGCCGTGCAAAAAAGCATCTCGGCACCCCTGTCGCGGTTGGCAGCCGCCATGCGCGAGCTTGCTTCAGGCAAGTTCGAGGTGATTTTGCCGGGCCTCGGCCGCAAAGACGAGATCGGCGACATCGCGCAAGCGGTGGAGGAGGTCAAGGTCGTGGCCGTTGAGAAGGCGCGGCGCGAAGCCGATGAGATCCTGCAAAGGCAGAAGGCCGAAGCCGAAGCGCGGGCGCGAGTCGCGGAAGATGAAGCACGGCTGGCCAAAGAGCGGGAGAGGGCCGCCCGGGAGCAGGCCGTGGTGCTTGAGACCCTGGCAGATGCACTGAGCCGCCTGTCGCAGGGCGATCTCGGCTGCCGCCTGGATCAGGGATTCAGTGGCGCCTACGCGCGCGTCAAGGATGACTTCAACGCAGCGGTCGCGCGTCTGCGGGAGACTGTTGAGGCGATCGTCGCGGCGGCCAGTGAGGTCGCGGGTGCCTCCGCCGAAATCTCGACCAGCACGACCAACCTGTCGCAGCGCACCGAGGAGCAGGCCGCCAGCCTGGAAGAGACCTCGGCCTCGATGCAGGAGATATCGGCGACGGTGCGGAGGAATGCCGAGAATGCCGTGCAGGCCGATCATCTCACCTCGGGTTCGCGCGAGGTGGCCAACCGCGGCGGTCAGGTGGTGGCGAAGGCAGTGACCGCCATGGCGCGGATCGAGGAATCCTCGCGCAAAATCTCCGACATCATCGGGGTGATCGATGAGATCGCGCGGCAGACAAACCTGCTCGCGCTCAACGCCGCGGTCGAGGCGGCGCGTGCCGGAGATGCCGGGCGTGGCTTTGCGGTGGTGGCGTCCGAGGTGCGCAGCCTCGCCCAGCGCTCCGCGCAGGCCGCCAAGGACATCAAGGACCTGATCATCAATTCCTCCGGCGAGGTGCAGGAGGGCGTGGGACTGGTGAACGAGGCCGGCACTTCGCTCGCCGAGATCATGGCCTCGATCAAGCAGGTGGCCGATATCGTCGCGGAGATCGCCGCGGCGAGCCAGTCACAGTCGAGCGGCATCGATCAGATCAACCGGGCGCTCACCCAGATGGACGAGGTGACGCAGCAGAACTCGGCCCTGGTCGAAGAGAATGCCGCCTCTGCCAAGACGCTCGAGCGCCAGGCAAAGATCATGTCGGATCGGGTGGCTTTCTTCCGCACCGGCGACGAGGCGGGGGCAGGGCGCAAGCCGGTAGGGGCGGAAGGCATCGACGCAACGCCCTTGAGGCGTGCTCGCAGGGCCTGACGCAAGTGCGGCGGTTCCGACGTTCCTACCACCATTGCGGCGCGTCTTTCGTAGGAACGTCAGAACCAAAGCCGCACTAGAAATCAAATACTTGCTAGCGTCCCTTTGGTTCCGACGTTCGTAAACGCGAGTGCCGCAACCGGGGCACAAGTGCGCTCCCGCGCACAGCCCTCATCGCGCCCGTAGTTTGCAAGTAGCTCCAATGAGCTTCGCGCGCGGGGAGAGGGTAGGCGGCGTTGTTGATGCCGGCCCAGGGCTCATCCAAATAACCTCAGCCAGCTTTGTTGTGGGCTGCCACGCGAGCCTATGGATTTGGCTCGTATAACGTGCAAATCTCCCAAGCAGGTTGGGTACATCAACACGGTCGGCATGACGGGGCGCTCGCCAGCCGTGCTGACGTTACTGCGGAGACGCAGCTCACTTGTAATTCGGCTCGCTCGCGTCACGGATGCCAAGGGCAGATCGCTGCAGCACAATTTCGCTCGCAGCAATGACGTAATGGGCAGCGCGCCAGAACCGCGCTGAAGAGCAGCGCCTAAAGCAGCACATAAAAACAGCGCGAACGCGCTCGAGGAAATTGGGGGCCAGCATGAGCGCGGATGCAACGGTACACCGAGATCCGGATCGGAGCGGACGCATTGTAAGGCCGTCCGGCCGCCGGATTCAGCTTCGCTATTTCGAGGACATCCTGCCGGTCGAGTTCGAGGCCATCGTCAGTCGGCGTCAGGCAATCGGCCGTTCGCTTGATAATCCGGCGCGCGGCTGGATCACGCCGTTGCGGCCTGCGGAGCCCTCGGCATTACGGGGGCGCGCCGATGTGCTGCCCGACATGCGGCATTCGAGCAGAAGGCCGTCGCCGGATCCGGCGCAGCTGCCGTTCGGACCTCGGGGACCTGCGGCGGCTGCCGGTGGTGGCCCTCCGCGGCGGCCCGGCGGGGCTGACCCAGAAAATCCCAACTACGACCGCACGCGTCCGGAGCCGGTTCCCTGCACTGTCAACGGGCTTGCCTTGTCGGGCGGCGGCATAAGGTCCGCCGCTGTGTGTCTCGGCGCCCTTCAGGCGCTCAATCAACATGGGCGCATCGACTCCGTCGACTATCTCTCCACCGTTTCGGGCGGCGGCTACACGGGAGCCTGCCTCAGCGCAGCAATGAGCAAATCCGGTGGGCTCGGATTTCCCTTCGGGGCGGACGTGTTCGACAGCCGTGCGGTGGCCCACCTGCGCAATTATTCGAATTATCTGCTTCCGCGCGGGCGCAGCATGGTGAGGAATGTCGCCGAGGCCGCCGCGGTGCTGGCGCGCGGCCTTCTCGCCAACATCGTATTGGTTGTCGCAACGCTGCTGGGCTGCGCATTGCTGACTTATCTGGCGTATCCAAATGAGGACGCCCTGACCGCCGGAAGCTTTCTGCCGCAGCTAGTTGACGGCATCATCCGCGATGGCGGCGCGCTCAACGGCGCCGTGGGTGCGTGGGCGTTTGCGCTGACGCTATGGTTGGTGGCGGCACTGGTTTTGGTTCTGCTCGTCTGGGCAGTCCTGCGCTCATTCCCGCAATTCGATCCATGGAGTGATGACACCGACAGCCCGATCTTGACCGTGGCCCGTCTCCTGGTCGTGTGCACCGCCGCTATCGCGTTTCTCGACTTGCAGCCGGTCGCAATCAAATTCCTGATGCACCTGCCCGAGAAGATCGAGGGTGCCAACCTGCTCAGTACCGCATCCCTCAAGACCATCGGGGAAGTGCTGACGGCGTTCGGCACGGTGACGTCGGTTCTAAGCAGCTGGCTCGGCCATTTCCTGAAGACGAGCGAGCGGACCACCAGCCGGACCACGATCGCTCTGCGCGTGGTGACCTTTGCGGCGCTGCTCATCGCCTCGCTGGTGCTGCCGCTGGCGCTGTGGCTCCTCTATCTGTTCCTGTCGGCCTGGAATATCGGCCTGCAACCCCTTCCCGGCGCAATCACATCACTCCAGCAAGCGTTTGGCGAGGCAAAGCTGCCGATCTGGCAAATCTATCTCGGCGCGTTCGCCGTCCTCACGTTCGTATCGGTCCTTCTCTGTGCGAACGGGTACTCGCTGCACCGGCTCTATCGCGATCGTCTGAGCAAGGCATTCCTGTTCAATGCCGGCGCGCCGATCTCGGCCGACGACGATCCCCCGCCGCTCGACGCGCTCAAGCTCTCCGCCCTGCACGGCGCGATGGGACCTTATCACATCATCAACTCGGCTATGAACGTTCAGGGATCGGCCGAAGCAAATCGGCGCGGGCGCAACGCCGACTTCTTCATGTTGACGCGCGACTTCGTTGGCAGCGACCTCACGCTGTACGCCCCGACGAAGGAGACGCTGGCAGCGACCACCGAAATGGAGGAAATCGATTCGCGGCTCAACCTCGGCACCGCGATGGCGATTTCCGGCGCTGCGGTCTCGGCCAATATGGGCGCCAGCACGGTGCGGCTGCTCTCGCCTACGCTCGCGTTGCTCAATATTCGTCTGGGCTATTGGCTGCGCAACCCGCGCGACCTGGCGCGGTCGCCCAACGTGCAGGACCAGCTGCACAACGCGATAGCCTGGTTCGTGGACAAGTTCTATCTTCTCGTGGAGATGCTCAACCTGCTCGACGAGAAGTCGCGCAATGTCTACCTGACCGACGGCGGACATATCGAAAATCTCGGCATCTACGAGCTCCTCAAACGCGGCTGCGAGAGCATCATCGTGATCGATGCGGAGGCGGACCCCGCCATGGCGTTCGGGTCGCTGTTGACGCTCGAGCGATACGCCCGCATCGATCTCGGCGTGCGCATCGCGCTGCCCTGGGAGCAGATCGCCCGGATGACGCAAGCCACCGCAAAGAACATTGCCGCGGGATGGAATGTGCCGAGCAAGGGCCCGCATTGTGCGGTCGGCCGTATCCTCTACCAGAGCGGGGCGCAGGGAATCCTGATCTATTTCAAGTCGTCGCTGAGCGGAGACGAGAAGGACTACATCCTCGACTACAAGAAGCGCTATGCGGATTTCCCGCACGAGTCGACCGGTGATCAGTTCTTCTCGGAGGAACAGTTCGAGGTGTACCGCGCGCTCGGCTATCACATGATCGACGGCTTTTTCTCACGAGCGGACGCCTTTGCGTGGCTCGCGAGCGGGGAGGGCGCCTTCGCCAGCGCAGACGACGCATTTGCGCAGGTCGTCTCCGCGCTCCCGGCGATCGCGTGATCTGCTGGCCGCTTCGGCGGCACGCAGCGCATTGTGGTGTTACCTTACCCGCACTCTGGCCGTTTGAACCCGGTTTTCTGCGACACCTTCAATTGGGAAGCGCTGCGGACTTACGCGTCTTACATCCCGAATGACACGGCCGGGCGGTTCTGGACCTTGAGGTTGCGGTAGCGCGCGAGTGCCCACAGCGGGAAGAATTTCGGATAGCCGTGGTAGCGCAGATAGAACACGCGCGGGAAGCCGGTCGCCGTATAGCGCGGCTCGTTCCAGAAGCCGTCTGCGCCTTGGGTGCGGATCAGATAGTCGATGCCGGCGCGCACCGCCGGGCGATCCGCTTCCCCCGCCGCCATCAAGCCGAGCAGCGCCCAGGCGGTTTGTGAGGCCGTCGAGGGCGCGGCCTCATAGCCGCGATAGCCGAGCTTGTAGCTTGAGCCGTCCTCGCCCCAGCCGCCGTCGGGATTCTGGATGGCGGTCAGCCATTCGACCGCCTTGCGCATCTCCGGTGCCGCATGATCGATGCCTGCCGCATTGAGCGCGCACATGACCGACCAGGTGCCGTAGATGTAGTTCATGCCCCAGCGCCCGTACCAGCTGCCGTCGGGCAATTGCAGCTTGCGCAGATAATCGAGCGCACGCGCGCGTGTTTGCTGGTCGCCCTCTTCGTCGAGCTGCGCCAGCATCGACAGGCAGCGCGCGGTGACGTCCTCGGTCGGCGGATCGAGCAGCGCCCCGTGATCGGCGAACGGAATGTTGTTGAGATATTCGTATTCGTTCTCGGAATCGAATGCGCCCCAGCCGCCATTGCGGCTCTGCATGCCGTTGATCCATTCGCGCGCGCGCGCCATCGCGGGCGCGAAATCCTTGTGGCCGGAAAGGCGCTGCTCGCGATCCATCGCCATGACTACGACCGCGGTGTCGTCGACGTCCGGATAATGCGGATTGGCGTATTGGAACGCCCAGCCGCCGGGCCGCAAGGTCGGGCGCCGCACCGCCCAATCGCCGGCGACGTCGAGGATCTGTTTGGGCGCGAGCCAATCGAGCCCGCGGCGGGCGCGCTCGTTTGCATCCGCCCCGCCCACCTCGAGCAGCGTGTGGCAGGCAAGTCCTGTATCCCAGACCGGCGAGACGCAGGGCTGGCAATAGGCCTCGTGCTCATGCACCACCAACAACTTCTCGATCGATTTGCGGGCAATGGCGCGCAACGGGTCGTGCGCCGACACGCCCAGCACGTCGAACATCATCACGCTGTTGGCCATGGCCGGAAAGATCGCCCCGAGACCATCCTCGCCGTTGAGGCGCTCGACCGTGAAGGCGCGCGCAGCCTCGATCGCGCGCGCACGCAAGGCTTTCGGAAAGAGCGGCTCGATGACCCGCAGGACGGCGTCGACCGCGCGGAAGAACAGGAACCAAGAGAGCTTCTGCTGCGCCGCCTTGGGGGAAAGCCCGAGCTTCCGCGGGTCGCCTAGAAACAACTCGTCGATGCGCACGCCCTTGGGGTTACGCGCCGTGGGCTTGAGCGCCATCAGCACCAGGAGCGGGACGATGACGGTTCGGCTCCAATAGGAGATCTTGTCGATGTGGAACGGGAACCATTTCGGCAACAGCATGATCTCGACCGGCATCGCCGGCACCGCGCGCCAGGAGACGAAGCCGAACAGCGCCAGCATGATGCGGGTGAAGACGTTCGACTGCTCGGCGCCGCCGTGTGCGCGGATCGCCTCGCGGGCGCGCCGCATATGTGGCGCATCGACAGGGTCGCCGATCATCTTCAAGGCGAAATAGGCTTTCACGCTCGCGCTCATGTCGACCTCGCCGTCCTGGAACAGCGGCCAGCCGCCGTGCGCGCCCTGCCTGCGGCGCAGATACACGGCGATCTTCTCTTCGAGCACGGTGTCGACCGGCTCGGCCAGATAGTGCCGCAGCAACACATATTCGGCGGGAATCGTGGCGTCGGCCTCGAGCTCGAAGACGAAATGGCCGTCGGCGTTCTGTCGCGCGAACAGCGCGCGCGCCGCAGCCTCGATGCCGGCCTCGAGCCGCGGATCGCGATCCATCAGCGGTGCGGCGGCGGACGCGTTAGGCATGCGGTTCCCTCGCTTACTTATGTGAGTTCGCCGTACGGCCAAGACGTGGCGCAGACTAGGCGGGCTCCCCTTCCCCTTGTGGGGAGGGGTTGGGGGTTTGCGCACCGCGCGCGCGAACCCAAGCCCCCCAGCCCAGCCCTCCCCCACAGGGGCGGAGGGAGCGCGCCCAGCTCGCGGCTTGCTTTCAACAAATTCACAATCCTTCCACCAGCTCGGCGGCACGGTTGCCCGACCTGATGGCGCCTTCGATGGTCGCCGGCAGTCCCGTATCGGTCCAATCGCCGGCCAGCATCAGGTTCTTCCATCGCGTGCGTGCTCCCGGCCTCAGCGCATCCTGCGCGGGCGTCGCCGCGAAAGTCGCACGCCTCTCCCGAACTATTTGCCATGGCGGCAGTTCCGCGGAAAGGCCGGTGGCGGCCGCCACCTCCGCCCAGATCGTGCGCGCCAGCTGCTCGCGGGGCACATCGATCAGCCGGTCGCCCGCGCTGGTGGTTGTGGAGACGCGGCCCGGGAACGCGAAGATCCATTCCGTGGTGGCGTTGAGCACCCCTAAGATCGGCGGCTGGGTAGCGGCGGGCGCAACGCGGAAATGCGCGTTGATGATGGCGCGAAACTCGGTCGGCGCCGTGAACTCGTCGACGAGCGCGGTCGCCGCGTAAGGCGGGACCGCGAGGATGACCGCGTCATCCTCGACAAGCGCGATGCTGTCACTGCCGAAATCGAGCGCCGCGACACGGTCGCCGGCAAGGCCGAAGGCGCGGAGCTGATGGCCGAGGCGAAGCTCGGCCCCACGCTGGGCGATATAGTTGAGCGCCGGCTCGACCAGGGTCGTGCCCAAACCTTCCCGGGCGATGAGCGGCCGGCAGGCAGCGCCACCCGCGCCCAGCGTCTCGCGGAGTACTGCGCCGGCGAGCTTGGCGGCGCCGAGCGGCGGATCGATGTTCAGAGCCGCGAGCAGCAAGGGCTCGACCAGTCGCTTATAGAGCATGCCTTCGGGGGCGATGACGGCGCCGATCGGTTTCCCGGCCGGCGGAAACAACAGGCGCCCAAGCTTCAAATAATCGCGCGCGCGCGTGCCCGGCACGCGGCGGTCCGCGGCAAAAATCCACCACGGCAGCCGGCCATCGTTCATGCGCAGCCGCCAGCGTTCGCCACTTTTCAGATCCACGAAATCGAAGGCGGCCTCGCTTGGACCGATCAGCCGATCGGCGCCGCCGATTTGCTCCAAAAAGGCGAGCGCGGCGCGATTGCCTGACAACAGCAGATGATTGCCGTTGTCGATCACCATGCCGAGCGTCGCGTCGTGATAGGAGCGGCAACGGCCGCCCGCGAAGGCCGTCGCTTCGTGCACGGCGACGCGCTCGCCGCGCCCGGAAAGGCGCACCGCGGCCGCAAGCCCGGAAAGTCCAGCCCCGATGACATGGATGGTGCGCGGCATAACCGGTGGCTTACACCAGGCCGTAACGCAGGAAGATCCAGAGAAGGCGGGCCCGGGGAGTGCGGACCGGCGTTCGCGGCGCTGCCCAGCCGCGCGCCACCAGGCGGTCGAGGATCGAGCGATAAACGAGGCCCATGATGCGCGGGGCGCGCACGCTCGCGCGGGGCAGGCGCGCCATGATCGCCTGGGCCTCGGCGAAATGGGAGCGCGCCCGCTCGACCACCACGGCGCACGCCGCCGGCAGTGTGGGGCTGCGCAGCGCCGCCTTGGGATCATTGATCTGGATTCCGGCTGCGTTCAGGGCTTCGCGCGGCAGATAAAGGCGGCCGACACCCGCGTCCTCGTCGAGATCGCGCAGAATGTTGGTGAGCTGCAGCGCCCGGCCGAGATGATGGGCGAGCGCAATCCCGGCCTCGCGCTCGATGCCGAACACGCGCACCGACAGGCGTCCGACCGCGCTGGCGACGCGATCGCAATAAAGATCGAGCATGGCGAAGGAGGGCGCACGGATGTCGTCGAAGGCGTCCATCTCCATGCCGTCGATCAGCGCGAGAAAGTCCTCGCGCGCGAGATCGAAGTCAGCGACCGGCTGCTTCAAGGCGGCGAGCCGCGGCGGCGTCTCTCCGGCATAGAGCGCATTCACGTCCGAGCGCCAGGCGGCGAGCTCGATCAGGCGCTCAGCGCGCGGGCGGTCGGAATCGGCGACGTCATCGACGCGGCGGCAAAAGCTGTAGATTTCGAACATTGCGGTGCGCTGCGCGGGCGGCAATATGCGCATCGCCGTGTAGAAGGAGCTCCCCGAGGCCTGGCCGGGGGAGCTCGCCGGGGTGGGGCTTGCTGCCACGCTCACGCCCGGTACGACCTGGCGAGTGGCGCGAGCGCTCTGCCCAAGCGCTGGGAGGCGCCAGTCGCGATGCCGGCGAGAGCAGGAATCGCGGCGCTTGCGCCCTTGAGATGCACGCGCTCGCGCAACGGGTCGCGCGCGATCAGGAGACCCACGAGACGCCGCGCCAGCGATTGGATGACCGCGACCTCCATGGCGAGGCGGAAATCGGCGATCTGCGGCGAAAAGGCCGCGCTGTCATCAAGCAGCTTGCCGGTGCGCTCGGCGAGCGAGCGCAAGGTTGCGCGCAGGGCTGGCGCAGCGGCGTCCCGGCCGAGGTCTTCGATTTTGGCGCCGTTTGCCGCGAGCGCATCGAGCGGCACATAGACGCGATCGAGGTTGCGATAATCGGCGGCGCAATCCTGCAGATGATTGATGATCTGCAGCGCCGCACACAGCGCGTCATTGGCGGCCCAGACCGAGCGGCTTTCGCCGTGCACATCGCACACGAAGCGCCCGACCGGCATGGCCGAGTAGCTGCAGTAGTTCATCAGGTCTTCCCAATCGCGATAGCGCAGCTTGGTCACATCCATCCGGAAGGCCGTCAAGAGGTCCTGCGCGTGCTTGGGCGAAAGGTTGCGCTCGCGCAAAGCGTCGCGCAGCCGCGTCGCTTCGGGAACATCGTCATTCCTGCCGAGAAGGCCAGCCTCCAGCGCATCGAGATGCGCGAGCTTCTCCGCAGGCGCAAGAGACGCGTGGTCGGCAATATCGTCGGCAATGCGGACGAACTCGTAGAACGCGAGGATGGCGCCGCGATGCCGCGGATGAATGAGGTGCGAGGCGACGGGAAAATTCTCGTCTCGATGGGACTTGCCGGAGCGCAATGCGGCGGGAGCTTCAGTCATCGTTTTTCGTCTCTAATTCATCAAACCGCTCGCGTCGTCCCTGCGAAAGCAGGGACCCATGCCGCCTTGTTCTATCGATAGCGCGCAGCGGTCCGGGTCCCGGCTCTTCGCTGCGCTCGGCCGGGACGACTCGTCGAATGTCGCAAGCGAATGTCACATCACTCACCGATCTCGCACCCGTTGTTAACCGGCCTGCACGCGGCCCTTCCATAATCCGCCTTGGCCGCGCGCGTATTGCAGCGCCGAATCGAGGGTAAACAGCGTGTAACAGAATGCAATGGCCGGCAGCGCCACCCCCCAGAGCGGGGAGACGGCGTAAAACCGCAGCGTCGGCTGGAAGGCGATCGCCATCAGCGCCCAAGCCGCGAGCCCCATTGCGCTCGCCGGGCCTGAGCCGAGCAAGGCGAAAAGGGGCGGCGCGAGATAAGTCAGGGCCATGCCGGCCACGACGCCGGCGAGAATAGCCGGCGAGTAGTTGAGCTGCGCATAGGCGGAGCGCGCCACCATGTGGCGGATGTCGCTCAGCCCCGGATACCGGCGGATGCTGTGCGCGCGCTGAGTGAGACCCAGCCAGATCGGGCCGTGCGCTTTCAGGCTGCGGGCCAGTGCGCAGTCGTCAATCAGGGCGTTGCGGATCACATCGATACCGCCGGCCTTTGCGAGCGCCGAGGTCTTGACCAGCATGCATCCGCCGGCGGCGCCGGCGGTCGCGTTGCGCGGGCGGTTGATCCAGGCGAACGGGTAGAGCATTTCAAAGAAGAAGATGAAGGCCGGAATGAACGCCAGCTCGGCGAGGCTCTCGCAGCGGAGCTTGACCATGAGCGAGGTCAGCACGAGCGAGCCCGCGCGCGCCCGTGCAACGAGGCTTGCGAGCACGCTGTCCGCGTAGATGATATCCGCGTCGGACAGCAGGAGATATTCGGGAGCAAGCTCTGCGGCTGCTTCGATGCCTTGCCGTACCGCCCACAGCTTGCCGGTCCAGCCGGCGGGCAGTGGGCGCCCGGTGATGATCACGAGGCGCTCTGCCGCGCCTGCCTCGAGCGCTGCCTGCCGCGCAATCGCAGCGGTCCCATCGGTCGAGCCATCGTCGATCAGGATAATGCTGTATTCGCCCTTGTAGTCTTGGCCGAGCAGCGAGCCGACGCAGGCGGCGATGCCGTCTGCCTCATCACGCGCCGGAATCACAACCGCTACTCTCGGCCAAGGTGCGTCTGAAGGAACGCCCGCATCGGGCGACAGCGGCGCGTCATCGCGCTCGGCCGAGAGCCAAAAGCCGCCGCGGCCGAACAGCAGGTAGACCCAAATCGCGAGCGACAGGGCAGCGAGGAATTGAGCCAGCATTTCTTAACAGGCCTTGCCGTTCACCATGGGTTCAGGGATGCCAAATAGGGCGGTATGAAAGGATTGTCGATGGGGTGCAAAATCGTGCCATATAAAGCACTTGGCCGGCACCCGGCGATGTGCGTTAAAGCAATGCTTTAAGGTGGCAAGGGGATGAAAGGCGTGACGGCAAACGGATTTCAGGAACACCTCAACCAGACCGCGAAGGACACGGACCGCCTGCTCGATGCGCTCCTTTCGTCGGCTCCGGTCGTTCAGGAGCTGGCGCGGCCGCAGCGGCTGCTCGAGGCCATGCGCTATGCAAGCCTGGGCGCCGGCAAGCGCGTCCGCCCGTTTCTGGTGGCGGAAAGCGCGGCGCTGTTCGGCGTTCCGCGGGAGCGCGCGCTCGCGGTCGGGGCGGCGCTCGAATGCGTGCATTGCTATTCACTGGTGCATGATGATCTGCCGGCCATGGACAACGACGAGCTGCGACGCGGCCGGCCGACCGTGCACAAGGCCTTTGACGAGGCGACCGCGATCCTCGCCGGTGATGGCCTCTTGACCTTCGCGTTCGATGTCCTGTCGCGGGAGGAGACCCATCCCAAGGCGGCCGTGCGGATCGAGCTCGTCACCGCGCTTGCGCGTGCCGCGGGCTTGGGCGGCATGGCGGGTGGGCAGATGCTGGATCTGGCGGCGGAAGGGCGCTTCGATTCCGGCCGTCCGCAGCGCCTGGGCGAAGGCGAGATTGTGAAGCTGCAGGCGATGAAAACCGGAGCGCTGCTTCTCTTTGGATGCCGCGCCGGCGGCATTTTGGGCGAAGCGTCGCCTCCGGCGCGTGCAGCGCTCGAGCGCTACGGCTCGGCGGTGGGCCGCGCGTTTCAGATCGCCGACGATCTCATCGATGTCGAGGGCGATCCAGCGCTGGTCGGCAAGCAGACCGGCAAGGACGCGGATGCCGGCAAGGCGACGATGGTCGGCATACTCGGGATCGACGGCGCCAAGGCGCGCCTGCGGTCGCTCGTCGCCGAGGCCGCCGCCGCGCTGGAAGGTTTCGGGCCGGCCGCCGCGATCCTCAATGAGGCCGCGCGCTTCATCGCGGAGCGGAAGGTTTAGGACGTGCTCCGATGTGATCCGATGAGTCGTTCCTGCGAAAGCAGGAACCCATAGCCCTCTGCAGGAATGAGAGATCCGCCGCAGTATGGGCTCCTGCTTTCGCAGGAGCGGCCGGGATTCAACACCGGGTTTCGTCCGCACGCCGATCATTCTACAATCACGGCGAACACCAACGGAAAACAACAAACCCAGAGGCACACAATGAACCTCATTCGCCGCCGCTTCCTTTCTCTCGCCGGTGCCGCGGTCGCGGCCCCGACAATCGCCTTCGGCGAGACCTATCCGAGCCGGCCGATCCACATGGTGGTCGGTTTTGCGGCCGGCGGCGGCGCCGACATCATGGCACGCCTGATCGGCCAGCCGCTCGGCGAACGCCTCGGCCAGCAGATCGTGGTCGACAATCGTCCCGGCGCCGGCACCAATATCGCGACCGAGGTGGTGGTGAAGTCCCCGCCCGACGGCTACACGCTGCTGCTCGCCAATTCGCCGAACGCCATCAATGCCACTCTCTACGACAATCTCTCCTTCGACTTCGTCCGCGACATCGCTCCGGTCGCGAGCATCGGTCGCGTGCCGTTGGTGATGGTGGTCAATCCGTCGCTGCCGGTGAAGACCGTTCCGGAGTTCATCGCTTACGCCAAGGCCAATCCCGGCAAGGTCAATATGGGCTCGGGCGGCAATGGCGCGCCCGACCACATGTCCGGCGAGCTGTTCAAAGCGATGGCTGGCATCCCGCTGCAACACGTGCCGTATCGCGGCGTCGCGCCCGCGATCGCCGATCTGCTCGGCGGCCAGAATCAGGTGATCTTCGGCACCATGCCGGCGGTCATCTCGCTGATCAAATCCGGCAAGCTGCGTGCGCTCGCGGTGACAACGGCGATGCGCTCCGATCAGCTGCCCGACGTGCCGACCATCGCCGAGTTCGTGCCCGGCTACGAAGCAAGCCAGTGGTACGGTATCGGCGCTCCCAAGGGCACGCCCCCTGACGTGATCGAGAAGCTCAACCGCGAGACCAACGTGGTGTTGGCGGATCAGAAGATCATCGCCAAGCTTGCCGAGCTCGGCGCCTCGGTGCTGTCCGGCTCACCGGCGGACTTCGGCAAGCTCATCGTCGATGAGACCGCCAAATGGGCCAAGGTGGTCAAGACTTCCGGCGTCAAGGCGGACTGATGCGAAGGCGCTGAACTCTCGCAGTCGCAGCCGGTGCTACACGCGCTTGACACGACCACGCAAATCAGTGGATTGAGGAAATTGAAACTCCCGAAATGTGATTTGCCGCAATCGGCAGCCCAACCCCGCAGGCGTCGTCCCGGCCGAACCAAGTGAGAGCCGGGACCCAGACTCCGCAGCAGATGTTGGAGCGCGACGCTGTATGGGTTCCTGCTTTCGCAGGAACGACCCATTGGAATCCAGGAACGACACGTTGTAATCATTGGGTGCGGCAGGAAGGCCCGAGCTCTGCGCAAACCGCATGGCTCACGACGCCTTCAGGGAGACCGCTTCCTGTTTCGCGCCTGTTATATCAGGAAACCGATCAGCGCGAGCCATGCATATTTGCGGGCCAACTTCTCGGCCGGCTTCACTCTTAATCCGGCTGAATCTTGAAGGTGCGCTTGGCACCCGGGAACCAGACATCGAAGATCTTCTGCGCGTCGCCGGATTTTTCGAGATCAAGCAGCACGGAATCGACGAATTGCGCAAACCGCGGTTCGTCCTTCTTGAGCGCAAAGCCGGCGGTGCGCGGCAGCTCGTAATCGGGAATGAACGTGTAGTCCTGCGGGACGCCGCTCTTCTGCGCGAATGAGGCGAGCAGCACCTCGTCGGCCAGGAAGCCGTCGACCTTGTGGTCGCGCAGCGCGGCAAAGCAGGTGGCGTAATCCTCGAAATGCTCGATCTGCAGCGTCGGCACCGCCTTCATCAGATCGGCATCGACACTCGCGGACTTGACCAGCGCGAGCTTCCTTCCCGCCATCTGGCCGACCGTGGTGATGCCGCCATCCCGGCGGATCAGCACTTTGTGCGGCGAGACCAGATACGCGACGCTGAAGGCGACATCCTTCTTGCGGTTCTCCGCCCGCGTGATGCCGGAGGCGACAAGATCGACCCGATCCTGTTGCAGGGCGGGGATGCGGTCGGCGTTGACGATGGAAATGGTCTCCATCGGTAGCGCCAGGCGCTGCGCGACGCGGGCCGCGAGATCGACATCGTATCCCACGACCTTGCCGTTCTCGCGGGATGAGAAGGGCGGGGAGGTATCGCTGGTGCCGACCAGAAGACGGCCGCGCGCGCGGATGTCGTCGAGCTTGTCGGCGCGTGCAAATTGCGTCAGCGCGATGAGGCAGGCGGCCCCGAAGGCGAGGCGGGTGGCGATGCGAGTTGGTTGCGGCATTTGTGTCCCTTGGTGCGAAACGGCGGGTCGAACATCGGAAGGGGCCGTGTAGAAGCTCGGTCGCTCCTGCGAAAGCAGGAGCCCATACCACTGCGCGCTATTATCTCTGCCGAGATGTCTGGGTCCCCGCTTTCGCGGGGACGACCGGAGCAACCTCGGCGCTGGCCATCGAATGAGCGGACAGGTCACTTCCCCATTGGCAAATACTTCTCGGTGATCAACTTCGTCATGTCGGGCTCGGTCGGCAACAAGCCCATTTCCACGAACGAGCGCGAGACGACCTCCAGGGCTTCGGGATTGAAGTGGCCGGTGCGGTTGAACATGCCGATCATGGCGTCGTAGTCGCGCGTGGCGATGAACTGCGAGACGTCGGCCGTGCGCTGCATGATCGCAATGGTCTCAGGTCGGTGCTCGACCATGTAGGTGACGGTCTCGAACCAGCCGGCCAGGAAGGCTTTCACGGCGTCAGGATTCTGCTCCGCGAAGGCGCGCCGGGCGAACAGCAAATAAACGTGAAAGGGATGGATCAGGTCGCCGAACTGCACCAGCACGCGGCCTGCACCTTCTTCCTCCAACCGATAGCCGCCATTGGCCTCGACGATCATGCCGTCGATCTGATGTGTCTTAAGCGCCGCAGTCTGTGCCGCCGTCGAGCCGAGCGGAACCAGCTTGATCCCGTCGGTGCCCCAGCCCTGCTGGCGCGACAGATTTTGTCCGAGCCAATCGGTCAGGGAGCCAGCGCTGGAAATGCTCACCGTCTTGCCCTTGAGCTCGCTCACGCTTTTCGCGCCATCCTTCGGCACCGCCAGCACGATCGCGTAAGGCGCATCCGCCATGGCGGCGACCGCGATCTCCGGCACGCCTTTAAGCGTCAGCGCCAGCTCCGGCACCGAGCCGATCGCGATGTCGAGCGCGCCCGCCGTGATCGCCTGCTGCACGCGCGGGCCCCCGGCGAAATCATGGGATTCAAGGTCGATGCCGTGTTTCTTGAAGATGCCGGTCGCAATGCCGACATCGACGGGCACGAACGGAAAGGTTGCGGCCTGCGGCTTGCCGATCCGCACCGTGGTCTCTGCTTGCACCGGCGCGCTGGCCATGAGCACGACGAGCGCGACGGTCAAGGGAGTAAACAAGCTGCGCATCAACAATATCCTTCCACGGCCTTCCTGCCGGATCGTTAGCATTAGAACCATCTTTGTCGGCTTGCGCCACAGGATTCGATGCCGCATGGGATGAGCTCAGCCGCGGGTCGTCCCGGCCGAGCGCAGCGAGGGCCGGGACCCAGGGTCCGCAGCAGTTGTTTGAGCACATAGCGGTATGGGTTCCTGCCTTCGCAGGAGTGACGCCTAGGTTGGGCTGCGACCACGCTTCTCATGAACGATGCATTCGGATAGGCAAGGTGCATGACCTCCGAACGAAAGACCGCATTGGTGACCGGGGCCTCCTATGGGCTGGGGGCGGCGACGGCGCTGGCGCTCGCCCGCGCGGGCTTCGACGTCGTGGTAACGGCGACCGCCATGGAGAATTTGACCGCGACCTTGAAGGCGCTCGCCGCGCTCGAGGTGCGCACGCTGCCGCTCGCGCTCGACCTGCGCGCGCCGTCGGCAATCGCAGCCGCGCTGGCCGACATCACGGCGGCGTTCGGTGGTCTCGACGTGCTCGTCAACAACGCGGGCAGCAATCTGCGCAAGCTCGCGGTCGATGTCACCCAGGCGGAGTGGCGCGACATGATCGAGGTCAACGTCACCGGGACATTCCTGCTGACGCAAGCCTTCGGCCGTGAGCTGATCAGCCGCGGAGCGCCTGGTGCCGTTGTCAATGTCGCCTCGACTCATGGCCTCATCGGCGCGCCCGAGCGCTCGACCTACGGCATCGCCAAGGGTGCGATCATCCAGATGACCCGCATGCTTGCGGTTGAGTGGGCGCGGCACGGCGTTCGCGTCAATGCGGTGGCGCCGGGGCGGCTCGAGACGGCTTCGCCCTCGCGCGCCGGCGCCGAGGCGAAATACATGGCGGCGATGCTCGAGCGCATCCCGCTGCATCGCTTGGCGACCGCCGAGGAGGTCGCGGCGGCGATCGCGTATCTGGCAAGCCCGGCGGCGCAGTCGGTCACCGGCCAGGTGCTGGTGCTGGACGGCGGATTGACGGTGGCGTGAGATGTGTGACCGGTCGTCCCCGCGAATGCGGACACTAGCGGTCATTCCCGCGAAAGCGGGAATCCATACTGCGACGCGCTACAACATTGGCTGAGGAATTTGGGTCCCTGCTTGCGATGGACGACCTCCCAAGCGTTGCGTCACCGCCGAGCGCAGCGAAGAGTCGGGACCTACAGTCCTCGGCGAAAATGATAGATTGTCGCCGTATGGGTCCCCGCTTGCGCAGGGACGACCGTGATTGAATGGGCTCACCCATGTGGCGTGGTCGGTGCCGCCCCGTTGCTCGCCGGTGCGTGCGCGACCTCGACCGGCGCCCAGCGCGCCTGCGGGCTCAGGCCGCGCAAGTCCTTGACCACCCCGATCAACACGCCCACGCGCTTGATTTGATCGACGACCCTTCCGCGCAGCACCTCATCGCAATTCATCTGGGTGGGGGCGATGAAGAAATCGGCATGGTCCCAGTCCGGTGTCCATTGCAGGCGGCGATCGGCTTCGTTCTCGAACGAGACGCGCTCGCCGCAGACCCCGACCGTATAATGCCTCGGCACCTTGCGTCCGGCCTGGCGATCGAGCTCATCGAGATGGGCCTCGAGATGCTTGACGGCCGCCGGCATGATGTTGACCCAGTAATCGGTGTCGTAGCGGCGCCCGGCGCCTTTGAGCCCGCCAACGAACGAATTGTAGAATAGATATTCGTAAGGGTGCAGGCGTTCGAGCGCGAGCGCATCCTGCCCAAACGCGGCAAGCACGCCGACCAGTGCTGCGGCGTGTAACAGACGGCTGCGAGGGGCGATGACGGCGAGGCCCGCATCGACACCGATGCCGGCAAGCGCGGTGAGCGGCGGCACGACGAACAGGAAATGCCGCATCCCGGTGAATGACGGCCCGTGGCCGATGATCTGGCAGGCGAGGGGGAAAACGATGGTGAAGCCGAGGAACGCGATCTCCGCCGCGTGCGCGCGTGCGAGATTCTTGCCGCCATTGACCAGTGCCGTCCACGCGGTAGCGATCAGCGCAGCGGCGGCGCCGATCAGCACCACCATCGGCATCTTGATCGCAAGATAATCCGGCTCGTACCAGCGCGGCACGTCGCTCATCAAATACACCTGGCCGGCGAGCAGCGTGCGGACCGGATAGTGGAACTCCGCGAAAGCGAAGATCGCTCGCACCGGATTGAGGAAAGCCAGCGAGGCCCACGGCCACGACGCGTTCATGATGACATAGGCGAGCGCAAGCGCAGGAATGAAGCGGGTCACCATGCGCAAATTAACGCCCGGGAAATCGGGCAGAATCGCCAGCCAAGAGCGAGGCGCGCTCCCTCCCCGCATAGCGCGGCGTAAGACGCGCGTGAACGCGCTGATGTGGGGGAGGGCTGCGGAGGGGGGTATTTGTTGTTGGAGGAATCCTGACAATGCAACCCCCACCCCCAACCCTTCCCCGCCCGAGGTCGGGTCTACCTGAGCTCGGCATGAATAGCGATCGAAGTCGGATAGATCCGACTTGGAATGGGAAGGGGAGCCGACCAAGGCCGCGGCATGACTTTTCCCGCCTCTTGCGCGAATCGCGTTGCCAATCGCTGCTGCCGACAGCACCAGCGCCAGATAGCCGAGCATCAGAAGGCCGGTTGCCCGCAAGCCCAGCGCGGCGCCGAGCAATACGCCGAACCAGATGAGGTCGCGCCATCGGGGTCGCGGCAGATCGCGCGCGGCGCGCAGCAGATAGTAGGTCGCCCCCATCATGGCGGCGGCAAATGGAATGTCCTTGGTGTGATTGAACATGCCGCCGTACCAGACGCCGCAGAGCGCAAGGGCGAGGCCGGCGAAAAAGCCTGCGCGCGGGCCGGCGATCATTCGGGCCGTCGCCCAGGTCGCCGCGATGCCGGCGATGCCGGAGAGCGCGCTCATCACGTGGCGGATGTCGTAAGGGTCGAACGGCAAAAGATGCGACAGCAGAACCGCAATGATGTCGAACAGCCCGCCGTAGAGGTAGAGGTTCTGAAAACCGAAGACGGATCGGTCGGTGAACCCGCTCCTGTAGTAGGCGATGATCAGCTCGCCATAGTGATGCTGCAGCCCTTCGTCGTTGGAGACCGCGTACTGCCTGAAGGTAGCAAGCGCGAGCACTACCAGCAGCGCCAGCAACAGCGTGCTCGCCGAGTCAAATGTGTCGATTGCAGGCAGGCGGATGTTGAGAAGGGAGCGTCGACGGCCATGAGAGATGAATGACATGCGCTTGCGCTCGATCGCGCCGCGATTTGCCGGCAACCTCCTTTCCCCTGATCGATCGCATGATCAGGAGGCCTTCAGATCGCAATTATCAGGAAAGGCGCGATCCGAAACAAACAGCAGACCCGGCAGAACTGCGGCTGCGGTCCCCCGACCGCGATTGTTGCCCCAACGCGAATCTACCGCGCCAAATTGGCTTGTATCCAGTCCTCTTGCGAGGCAATTTGACGCAACGCGACCCTGAATGTTTGTTCAGCCTGAATGTTTGTTCACCAGCCGCGTGGCTCGTCGCGCAACGAAGCCATGGCGCCGAGGCCGCGGGAAAGCTCCGCGGCTGCGTTCGCATCCAGCGCCTGCAGCGGTGGTCGCAGAATGCCGCAATCGCGGCCGTGGGCGGCGAGCGCCGCTTTGAGGCTCGCAATGCCGCCTGCCTTGGTGAGCTGATAGAGCTTGGCGAGCTCCTCCTGGGCGGGACGGGCTTCGAACAGCTTGTCGGCCCGGCAGAGATCGAAGAGCCTGCGCACAAGCCGTGGCGCGATGGCGGCGAGCGGAGCAAGCGCCGAGCTAGCCCCGATGGCGGCCGGTGATACCATCAGTTCGTTGCCGGCAATGAGCAGGAATCCGGGTCGTGCATGCCGCGCCTCCATGATGAGATCGATCATGAACTGCCAGTCGAGGCTCGCATCGATGAGACCCGCGAAGTTGGGCGCGCGGGCGATGAGCTTGAGCATCAGCTCGGCCGAGACTCTGATACCGGCCATGTCCTCGGGCGCATTGTGCACCAGGAACGGCACGCCGACCGCGCCGGCGATCGCGGCGAAGTGCGCGAGGATCATCTCCGGCGGCGGCGTCCAGTAATAGGGCGTGGTAGCCATGACGGCGGTCGCGCCGGCTCGTTCCGCGTGGGCGGCGAGCGCGGCCGCATTGGCGGTGCCGGCCTCGCTCACATGGGCGATCAGCGGCTTGCGCCCCGCAATGTGCTTGACCGCGAATTCGATCAGCGCACGCTTCTCGGCATCGGTCAGGCTCACCGATTCGCCCGCATGCGTCGGCAGCGCCAGCGCATCGGCGCCGTTGCCGATATGGAAATCGATCAGGCGGCCGAGCCGGTCGAAGTCGATGCTGCGATCGGGTGAGAACGGAGTGACCGGCGTGTGCACTAATCCGGGTGCGAAGGCAGGCATGGACAATCTTTCGCGTACGATCACCAGCCGTGCGGCTCGGTGTCGAGGATGCCGAGTGCTTCGAGCTCACGGCGGATGAAGGATTGGCGCTCCGCGCTCGCGGTCGGCAGCGGCGGCCGGGTCGGACCAACCGGGCGTCCCATGATCACCATGCCGCCCTTGAGGGAGGCCGGATACTGGTTGCGGAACAGCGCCCAGAGCCTGGACACCTTGTATTGCAGCTCGCGCGCTCGCGGCCAGTCGCCGGCCATGCAGGCTTCGAACAGATTGCTGCACAGATTGGGGCAGATCGAGCCAGCCGCCGAATAGGAGCCGACGCCCCCGAGCGGCACCGACGGCAGCAGGAATTCGACGCCGGTCACCAGCGCGAAATCCGGCCGCAACGGCAGCGCAGCGCGGGAGATCTCCAGGAATTTCTCGCTGTTGAAGCTTGCTTCCTTCACGCCAACGAAATTCGGCAGCTTCTCGATCATGCGCGCCATCAGGTCGCCGGAGATCTCGACGCCTGCGAGATAACTCGGTGAGTTGTAGGAAAGCACCGGCAGCTCGATCGAAGTGCACAGCCGCACGAAATAGTCATAGATCGCTTCCCGGGTCGGGGTCCAGAAATAGGGCGTGATCGCCAAAATTCCATCGGCGCCGATCGCTTGCGCGTGTCGCGCGAGCGCAAACGTGTCCTCGACCGCAAGCGCACTCACATGGATGGTGACCGGTATGCGGCCTGCCACCGTCTTGACCGCAGCTTCGGCGAACAGCTTGCGTTCCGCGATGGTGAGATTGAGCGATTCGCCCTTGTGGTGCGGCCATGAGATCGCGGTCGCGCCGGTGCGGACATGGAAGTCGAGCACTTTCTCGAAGGTCGCAAGATCGAGGCTGAAATCGCCGTTGAGCGGCGTAACCGGGCTTTGCATCACGCCGCGGAATTTGCTGGTCATGAGGGCCTTTGCGGCTCGTGCTTGAAGCTTATTCTGGGAGCGGGCTCATCCCGCGGAGGAAACCGAGCAGTGCCACAGGCGAACAGGGAACACAATAAGTAAGCTACCAAACGGTCGCCGCGCCCTCTGGCCCGTCGTCCCGGGCGAGCCATTGCGCGTCAAGGACGCGCGTAAACGCGCTGATGGCGAGACCCGGGACCCCAGACTCCGCAGCAAATGTGAGAGCGCGCAGCGGTATAGGTCCCTGCCTGCGCAGGGACGACTCTGAAGCGTTATCAGCGGTGGTCGGCGGCGCCAACCACGGGGCGGTTCTCGCCGGCCGGTCGCCCCATGCTCATGGTCACGTAGAGCAGCGCATTCATGCGCGCGCCGGCGACCTTGAGGCGATCCATCGGCGTCGTCTCGACGCCCTTGGGACAGGAGATCGCCAGGAACCTGACCAGCTCGGCGGACTGTTGCTTGAGCGCGTCGAGATGCTGTCGCGCGTCCGCAGGGAGCGCCTGTGTCAGGCGGTCAGAGGTGTCCGCGCGCTGCTCCGTGCAGGCATGCGCCAGCGCCCGGCTTGCGGCAGCGCTGCCGGCAAGCTTGGCCTTCTGCTCGCCATCAAGCGAATCGTAGAATTTTTGCAGCGGCGGCCGCAGCAGGAGCGTTGCGTCCCACATGATCCAGAGCCCGTCAGCGGTTCGCTTGAGTGGATCGCTGCCGGCGGCCTCGCCGCAAAGCTTGCCGCGGCCGCGCTCGATGGCTTCGCCCAATGCGGCACCGAGCGAATCGAGCGCCGCCCTCTGCTCCGCGCTCGGGGCGATGAGCGCGGCGGTCCGCCCAATCAGGCCGTCGGCAAGCTCGCTTGCCTTGGCGCTGCACATACCGTTCGCGTGCGCCGCTTGCTGCGCGCTTGCCTCGCCGGTTTTCGGGGCAAGCACTATGCTCATGATATCGGCGTAGCCGTGCCCCCACAGCCGGTCTGCATACTCGCCCGGCAGCAATACGTAGCCCAGTAACTCCTCGTAGACGCTTGCCGATGCGGTCGGCCACGGCGCTGGCGGCATGGCGGCCTGCGCCGCCGCCACGCTGGTCGCGGGAGCGAGCGCGTGTGTGGTCTCGGCCCGCGCTTCCACCGCTGTCCCGGTCGGAGCGGTATTGCGAGGAGCGGTATTGGGAGGAGGTGAATTGGGAGTCGCATTGGTCCGCGTTGGGTCCGCAACCGGATTGGCGGAGACTGCAGCGGGTGGCTCGGGAGGCTCCGGCACGGCTACCTGATGCGCCGCCGTGGTCTCTTCGCGCGTGGCAAGTGGGTGCCTTACGTGCCTGCGTGGCACGGTCGAGGCACTGTCGCGGCTTGTCGTGCCATGGGTTATCAGTTGCAGCGGCGCGGTCAAAAGGCCCAACAACCCGCTCGGTCCGCCCGCCTGGGCGGAGGTTGAAAGCGCCTCCAATCCAAGGATACAGCTGAAGAAGAGTACGGCTCTAAGGCCAGCACGGCCCGCACGCGTTGTCATGATCGTTCCTCATGACCACCGTTCCCCAGAGCGCTACAACGACCGCTGCAGCCTTCAACGATGACGTCGCGACAAAGTTCCCGCCATCACGGTGGAATATGGCGCATACCGCGTTACGACGTTTTGCTTGCGACGCTGTTGCTTACGACGCTTTCGATTACGACGCTTTCGATTATGACGCTTTCGATTGTGACGCGTTTGGTTACGACGTTTTGCGATGCGAAAGATGCGGTTGCAGCGGAGCCCCAACAGGCGCAGTCTGACACAAAATTTTCAGGGAGGTAGAAGCGAATGTGGCATCCCACAGGAATTAAAAATCCTCGCGGGTACGGAGCTATTCGCAGCGTGGCTCTCGGCCTCGCGTTGACGACGACATTGTTGGTCGGCGCAGCCCCGCTTTATGCCCAAACATTCAGCCAGCCGATCAGCGAGGCGGTGGCAAGGCCGAAGCAGCCGCTCAACTCGTTGCCTAATCCTTACCACTCGGTCGAGAACTGGGCGCACCTGCCGGAAGGGCGCAGCTGGGGCGCCTCGGCCGGCGTCGCGGTTGATCCGAGCGGCACCAGCATCTGGGTTGCCGAGCGCTGCGGGGCGAACTCTTGCGCCGGCTCCGATCTGCCCCCGATACTGCACTTCGACATGTCGGGCCGCCTGATCAAGGCCTTCGGCGCCGGCATGTTCATCTTCCCGCATGGCATCTTCGCGGATCAGGAAGGCAACGTCTGGGTCACCGACGGGCTCGGCAAGGACGGCAAGGGCCATCAGGTGTTCAAGTTCAGCCCTGAGGGCAAGGTGCTGTTGACGCTGGGCAAGGCCGGCGTTGCGGGTGACGCGCCGGACGAGTTCAACGCGCCGTCGGCGGTGCTGGTCGCGCCCAATGGCGACATCTTCGTCGGCGACGGACACGGCGTCATCAACGGGCAGTACACCAACGCGCGCATCGTCAAGTTCAACCGGGACGGCAAGTTCATCAAGACCTGGGGCATGAAGGGCTCGGCCCCGGGCGAGATGGACATTCCGCACACGCTCGCCATGGATTCGCACGGACGCCTCTTCCTCGGCGACCGGCAGAACAACCGCATCCAGATCTTCGACCAGAACGGAGCCTTCTTCGATCAATGGTACCAGTTCAGTCGGCCGAGCGGCGTCTACATCGATAAGAACGACATCATCTACGTTGCAGATTCCGAATCGGAATCAGTGTCCAAGAATCATGACGGCTGGAAGCGCGGCATCCGTATCGGGCGGGTCGCCGACGGCGTCGTCACCGGCTTCATTCCCGATCCGGTCGAGAAGGCGACCGGCTCAAGCTCGGCGGAAGGCGTGACCGCAGACGCCGCCGGCAACATCTATGGCGCCGAGGTCGGGCTCAAGCGGTTGATGAAATACGTGAAGAACTAGCGCTCCCGGTCCCTCGGGGGGCCAGGGTGGGATCTCGATCAAGCAATATCAATCAAGTGGAGGAGGAAGCACATGCAGTATGAGAAGATGTTGGGCGGCGCGCTTGCCGCCTCCGCCATCGCGGCGATGCTCGCCTTGGCGGTGCCGTCATCGGCGCAAACGGGCGCCGATCCCAATGCGGCGCCCAATCCGTATCGCCTGGATGAGGGCTGGGCGAAGCTGCCGGCCGGTCGACATTGGGGCGCCACGTTCGGCATCTCGGTCGATCGCAGCGACGGCCGGAGCATGTGGGCCTTCGATCGCTGCGAGCAGCAGACCTTCTGCGGTGACTCGCACCTGGCCCCGATCTTCCATTTCGATCCCACCGGCAAGGTGATCGCCAATTTCGGCGCCGATATGTTCGCTGCGCCGCACGGTCTGTTCGCCGACCGCGCTGGCAACGTCTGGGTGACGGATTTTCAGATCCGGAACGGCAAGGGATATACGGTCAGGAAGTTCAGCCCGGATGGGAAACTCTTGATGACCCTCGGCAAGGACGGGGTCGCCGGCGACAACGACAGCCATGATCTTTTCAACGCGCCGTCGAATGTGCTGATCGCTCCCGACGACTCGATCTTTATCGGCGACGGCCATGGCATCGTCGACGGCAAGCCGACCAATGCCCGCATCGTGCATCTCACCAAGGACGGGAAGTTCATCAAGGCTTGGGGCCACCGTGGCACGGATCCGGGCGAGTTCGAGACCCCGCATATGCTGGCCATGGATTCGATGGGACGTCTGTTCGTCGCCGACCGCGGCAACAACCGCATCCAGATCTTCGATCAGGAGGGGCGCTATCTGACCGAATGGAAGCAGTTCGGCCGGCCGAGCGGCGTCTACATCAACAAGAACGACATCATCTATGTGTCGGACTCGACCTCGAACGAGAAGACCAACCCGGGCTTCATGCAGGGCATCCGCATCGGCAGCGCCAAGGACGGCAGGGTCGCGGCTTTCATTCCGGAGACCAAGGAGCTCAACGCGCTTGAAGGCGTGGCCGCCGACGATGATGGCAATGTGTACGGCGGCTATACCAACACGCCCAACTTCACCAAAGGCGGTCCGCCCGAGGTCAACTTCCGCCGCTGGGTAAAGAAGTAACGAGCGGCTTTGGGGTAGTAACGTCAACCACAGACCACAGGTCGTCCCGGCCGAAGCGCCGGGACCCATAGTCCGCGTAGTTGTATGGGTCCCTGCTTGCGCAGGGACGACCCTGGCGCGGGTCGCGTGAGACATCAGCCGGGCAGGCCGAACACGATCTCGCGGTGCGGATAGAAGCGGCGGATGGTGCTGACATAGCGTCCGAGCAGCCGCCGCTCGCCGTCGTCGTGGCAGGCGAGGTAAAACACATAGGGGTCGCCGTCCGGTCCGATCAGCGGGTCCATGAGAATCCAGAAATGATCGCCGGGCTGCTGGTCGGGAAGCTCGAGGCGCAGCCGCGTGGCGGCGTCCGGCGTGATCTTCTCGCCGCCGGCGCGGGTGGCGGCTTTCAGGACATCGCTCCAGGTCACCCAATCGGTGATGCCGAGCGCGCTCAGCTGTACGCGCGCGATCTTGAGGGTGCGCGGCCGCTCGGAGGCGGAGAAGCTTGCGCGCGCGATCATCTCGCGCGCACAGCGCCCCACATAACAGCCGTCGCGCTCCAGCGCCTGGGTGAGCGCACGCTTCGATCCGTTGCCCACCTTGAGCTCCAGATAGACCGGAAAGGGGCGGACGGCTGCTGCGGACGGCATGGCTGTGGGCTTCTTCCGGCTCATGTCATCATTCTAATGCGGCGGTTTTGACGTTCCTATCACCATTGCGGCGAGTCTTTCAGAGGAACGTCAAAACCAAAGCCGCACTAGATGGTTCCCGGTCGAATTGATCCACTTCAGCGTCACTGCCGGGCTGACCTGGCTTGACCCGGCAATCCATCTTCTACGGACCCGCGGGTCATAAGGGCGTTTACGCCCGTCTTCGACGGGCTATGCCCGCGGATGACGACTGGAGTGAGTCTTTTCGATGGGAGCATGCGCTAGAAAGCGACCTTCCAAATCGAAAGGACACGCTAAGCGCCACCGCGCACGCGGTCGGCGAGCGCCAGCGGATCGGCAGGCGCAGTATCCGCGCGCCAGGCGACGTGGCCGTCGGGGCGGACCAGCACCAGGGTGCGCTCATAGAGCGCGGCGATTGCCGGATCATCGACCCTCAGTGTAGCGAGCGGGACGGAGCGCGCCGCGAAGGCTCGCGCGATCGGGCTTGCATCGGCGCCATCGAAGGAGAGCAGCACGAAGCCTTTCCCGAACGCATCGATGATCGAGCGTCCGTCAGGGAGCCAGGCATGGGGCGCGCGGCTCCCCGCATAGGCGGTGGGGTGATACTCGCTGACGGTGAGCGGCGGGGCAGGGCTTTCCTCGCCCCAGCAGATCGGGGAGGGCTCGTAGCGATAGCCGAGCGCGATCCCGTCGGTGAGGTACTTGGCGGTCTGCGTGCGCATGATCGCGTCGCCCATGGCGCGCCGCGCCGCGGCACCGTCGGCGGTGGCAAGCGCGATTTCCGGGTGCGGCTTGCGGGTGCGGTCGGTGTCGTAGGTCATGCTCGCATGCCCGACATTGCGCACGCCGACCGGATGCCGCTCGATCTCGTAGGAATCAAGCAGCCCGGACAAGCCCCAGCCGGCAAGCGTTGCCTCGAGCTTCCAGGCAAGATCGACCGCATCGCCAAGCCCGGTATTGAGGCCGAGGCCCGAGGCCGGATGGTTGAGATGGGCGGCATCGCCGGCGAGGAACACGCGCCCGACCCGATAGCGGTCGGCCACGACATTGCGCGCGGTCCAGCGCCTGACCGAGATCACCTCGTGCGGGACCTCCTTGCCGACCACTTCAGCGAAGAGGCGATCGGCGTCGACCCTTTCGGGCGCATCGAAATAGGCTTTGCCGCTGATGCCGAGGCGATAGAGCTCGCGCCCGTCGAGCATCACCAGATTGCGCCAAAGCCCCTCCGGCTCGACAAAGCTGATCAGCGCTGCCTTGCCGAGCGGATGATGCTCCCAGAGTGCAGGCGCCCGCACGAAGATGCTCAGGTTGTGCCCCACATAAGCGGAGCCGCTCATGCCGATATCGAAATCGCGGCGAATAGGGCTATGGCCACCGGAGCAGTCGACGACGTATTCGGCCGCGATCGAGACGGGCGCATCACAGGCAAGATCGCGCGCGGTGACGGCCACGTGGTCCGCCTGTTCGCGCAGCGCCTCGAAGCGGCAGTGATAGCGCAACTTGACGCTTGCCTGGCCTGCGGCCAGCTCGCGCAGGATGGGATCAAGCCAGAGCTGGTTGCAGCGCTGCGCTCGCTCCGGACTGTGCGGCGTCGGCCCGCTGCCGCCGTGATGCGGCCGCTCGATGCGGGCGATCTCGAAGCCGTTGAGGCTCGTGCAGTAAAGCGCGGTGTGAGGAAAATCCTCCGGCGCGGACGCCGCGCGCACCCTATCGGCAATGCCGAAGCGGCGCATGAATTCCATGGAACGGGCATTGAGCGCCGAGGCGCGCGGGTGATCGGGCGGCCCTTCGCCCTGCTCGATCAACAAGCAGTCGATGCCGCGCAGGCCGAGGTCGGCCGCCAGCGCCAAGCCTACAGGGCCGCCGCCGACGATCAGGACCGGGATATCGATGGTAGAAGCTGAGTGGGCCATTATTGCTTTTTTTGCTTTGCCTTGTTTGGGCAGCCGCTTGTTTGTTAGCGAGACGCCGTGCCCTTGGGTGGCGTCAATTTGCTTAACGCGGTTTTACCCGTTCATGAAAGTCGGATTGTTTGCTCGCGACGCCGCGCAGCAAAAAAAAGCCCCGCCGGAAGGCGGGGCAAGACTGACAGCTTGGAGATTTCCCAAAGAGGGAAGGCGTCCATTTATACAAAGTTTACGGCCGAAGGCAAGGGGAAAGTGGACAAAAGTCGGCCTAGCTAGATGAAATTCGAACAAAATCGTCGCAGCTCGGCCCCCGACCCAGGCTGTCACGTCATGCGCAGCCCGAATGGCGCATAATTTTGCTGTATTCCGGCGGCAGCCGGACCCGCCGGCTTGACCATTTCGCACCGCGATACTGGAAAGCGCCGCTAAGCCCGATCACGGGCAGTGCCTCCGAACGGCGCGTCTTGAGCGATAGATGATGCGCCGCTACGCTCTCCCACACAAAGGCAAAAGCTGTGGGGGGAAGCCATATGAGAGTGAGCCTGGCCTTAGCGTGGGCATTGCCGTTCCTGCTCGGTTCTGCTGCCCAGGCGCAGCAGCCTGCTCCGCAGGGGTCCTCCGCACCGGCAGCCGCACAGGGTGCGCCGCATCCCATGACTTTCTTCGTTACCAGCGTGCCGATCGGGGACGGCGGCAACCTCGGTGGCCTTGCGGGTGCCGACGCCCATTGCCAGCGGCTTGCGACCGCAGCGGGCGCCGGCAGCCGGACTTGGCATGCCTATATGAGCACGCAGCCGCGTCCGGGTCAGCCGGCCGTCAACGCGCGCGACCGGATCGGGCAGGGCCCCTGGTACAACTTCAAGGGCGAGATGATCGCCAAGGGTCTCGCTGATCTGCACGGCGACACGATCGAGCTCGCGCGACTCGGCAACAATGTCACCAAGCTCTCGGCCCTGACGGAGAAAGGTGAGATCGTTCCCGGTCTCAACGACAACCCGGACCCCAAGGACCGCACCTGGGCCTATGCGTCGACCCATCCCAATTCCAACCGGCATGAGATGCTGACCGGCTCGACCACCGACGGCTATGCCTATCAGGATGCCTCGATCGACCGCACGTGCAACAACTGGACCAGCAATGCCGAGGGCAGCGGGCAGATCCGCGGCAATGTCACCGGCGCCGCCGCCGAGGTCGGGCTCTCCGACCGCAACGGCGGCGGTAACGGCTCATGGAACTCGGCGCATCCGACCGGCGGCTGCAGCCAGGAAGCACTGACCCGCTCGCACGGGGTCGGCCTGTTCTATTGCTTCGCCATCAACTGAAATCCAGAGCATGATCCCGAAAAGCGGTCTCCGGTTTTCGGAAACAGATCATGCTGCACCAATAATGAACGGGAGAGACTGATGAACCGCACGTTGTGGATCGTGGCCGCATGCTCGGTCGTGGCTGTGATCGGCGCTTCGCCAGCGCTCGCGCAGGCGCCTGGGCCGCAGCCGTTTCCGATGAGCTTCTTCGTCACCAGTGTCGGGCTCGGCAGAGGTGGCGACCTCGGCGGGCTCGCCGGCGCCGACGCGCACTGCCAGCGGCTTGCCGAAGCGGTCGGCTCGACCGGCAAGATCTGGCACGCCTATCTCTCGACCCAGGCGCGGCCTGGCCAGGCCGCCATCAACGCCCGCGACCGGATCGGCAACGGGCCCTGGCACAACTCCAAGCATCTGCCGATTGCGGCCGATCTCGCCGAGCTCAACGGGGATACCATCGAGCTCGCCCGGCTCGGCAGCAACCTGTTCAAGCAGTCGGCTCTCAACGAGAAGGGCGAGATCATCAACGGCGTCGGCGATACGCCGAACATGCACGATATCCTGACCGGCTCGCAGACCGACGGGCGCGCCTATACGGACGCCGCCGACCACACCTGCAATAACTGGACGAGCAGCGGTCCGGGCTCCGCGCAGGTCGGCCACTCCGACCGCATCGGCGCCGGCAATACGTCATGGAACTCGGCGCATGCGACGCGCGGCTGCAGCCAGGATGATCTGAAGGCGACGGGTGGCGCAGGCTTGTTTTATTGCTTCGCGATCAATTGATCCAAGGTCGTCCCTGCGAACGCAGGGACCCATACTTCCGCGGAGCATCGATGGCGCGTCGGAGTATGGGCCCCCGCTTGCGCGGGGGCGACCGAGTATGACTTCACGGCACCGGCACGAACTCCTGCACCTTTTATTGCTTCGCGATCAATTGATCCAAGCTCATGGTCGTCCCTGCGAACGCAGGGACCCATACATCAGCGGACCCTCGATGGCGCGTCGGAGCATGGGCCCCCGCTTGCGCGGGGGCGACAGGAAGAGCTACTGCACCGGCACGAACTTCTGCACCTTTTATTGCTTCGCGATCAATTGATCCGAGCTCATGGTCGTCCCTGCGAACGCAGGGACCCATACATCAGCGGACCGTCGACAGCGCGTCGGAGTATGGGCCCCCGCTTGCGCGGGGGCGACAGGAAGAGCTACGGCACCGGCACGAACTTCTGCACCCGTTTTCCGGAATCGACCTCGCCGGTATAGAGGTTGCCCTTCGAGTCCATGGCGGCGACGTGCAGGAAATGGAACTGCCCGCCGGCATGTCCGTGATGGCCGATCTTCTCGACGATCTTGCCGGTCTCGCGCTCGAGCACCCACACCACGTTGTTCACGATGTCGGCGACGAAGATGTATTTCTGCTGCGGGTCGGGCGAGAAGTCGACCGAGCCGGCCGAGCCGCCGCGCAGGGTGTCATTGGCGATGAAGAATTCCTTCAGGAAGCGGCCCTGCTTGGTGAAGACCTGGATGCGATCGCCGCCGCGGTCGCACACATAGATGAGGCCGTCGTTCGACATGCGCACGCAGTGCACGGGCGACTTGAACTGCTGTGCCGGGGGCCCTTTGGGATCGTGCGGCGGCTGCGGATTATTGTCGATCTCGGCGAGCGGCTTGCCGTAGGCGCCCCAGCCGCGCTTGAACTTGCCGGTATCGGAGTCATAGACGATGACGCGCCGGTTGAGATAGCCGTCGGCGATATAGAGCTCGTGCGCGTCCTCATCGAGCGTCGCGGCGGCAACGCCGCGCAGCAGTAGATCAGTCTGCTGATTGTCCTGCTTCTGCTGTCCCGATTCGATCGCCGGGCCGCGGTGGCCGAAATCGGAGATGAACTTGCCGTCGGCGGTGAACTTCATCAGGCTGTCGCCGGCCTGCGCGCCGCCGATATAGACAGCGCCGGCGCGGTCGGTGAAGATCGTGTGCTCGGAGCGCGGCCAGCCGGGCACCGAGTTGGGCACCCCCCAGGCATGCAAGAGGTCGCCGTTGGCATTGAACGCCATCACGGCCGGGGGCGGCACGCAGCATTCGCCGGCGGGCGGGTTGACGGCGGCCATGTTCTCCTTGTCATCGAAATCGCGCGGACGATTGAGCACCCAGATCACGTCGTGCGGATCGACGAACAACCCCGTGATGCCTTCGAAGGTCCACTTGTTCGGCAATTCCTTCGGCCAGGTCGGATCGTATTTGTATTTGGGCGGGCCGCCCGCACTGGCGGCCTGCTGGCCGGAGGCCATCATCGAGACGCCGCACAGCGCGAGCACCGTCGCGCCGACGAGAGCCAGAAGCTTTCCGTTCACGTCATTTCCTCCGAGTTGTCGACATGATCCGTGTTCTTGCTTTTGTGGGTGGAGCTTAGCAGTGGTGTCGGTCGGGATATAGTCCCCGTGGAAACAGAGATTGCTTAAAGCGGCCGACGCGCGCAAATTCGTTTGCCTATCGGCCGCAAATGCCCCTAGGCTGGGCTGGCGACTTCACCGGTTCTCTCTTCAAAATCCCCATGCACATGACTGCCGACAAGCGCTCCTCGCTCATTGCGCGCTTGCAAGCCCTGTTCGCCGACCGGATGCTCATCATCTTGCTGGCGCTGGCGCTGGGCTTGCGGTTCGCGGCAATTGTCGCGTTTCCAAGCCTGCATCATCCGGACGAGAATTTTCAGCTCTTTGAGCAAGCGCATCGCATCGCCTTCGGTTATGGGGTGGTGCCGTGGGAATTCCGCGAAGGCATCCGCTCACCGGTTCCGCCCTATCTACTCGCCGGGTTGTTCTGGGTCGCAGAGCGGTTGGTTGGCGGGCCGGAGGGCTATCTCATCGTCGCGCGCACTGCCCTTGCTCTCCTGTCGCTCATTGCGGTTGCCGCAGTCTACCGCATGGGGCAGCGCACCGGCCCGACCCATGCCCTGATGGCGGGGCTGGTGACGGCGACCTGGTTCGAGCTCGTCTATTTCGCGCCGCGGCCGCTGACCGAGGCGGTTGCCACCACGTTTCTGCTGATTGCGCTCTCGCTTGCCACGATCGAGAGCGCGCGATTGACGTTTCGCCGGCTGATGGCGATCGGCTTCTGTATCGCGCTTGCCTTGATGCTGCGCATTCATCTCGCGCCCGGATTGCTGGTGGCGGCCATCTTTGTCGGCCGGCTCGAGCTGCGCGGCCGCTGGTCGCCGATGGCGCTCGGCGGCGCGCTTCCGCTCGCCGTGTTCGGCGCCGCCGATTGGCTTTACTGGGGCGCGCCGTTCTCTTCCTATGTCGCGGCGCTGCGCGTCGACCTGTTCGATGGCAAGGCTTCGATGTACGGGGTGGAGTCACCGGTCTTCTTCCTGGAGCAGCTCGTCGAAGTGTGGGCCGGCGCGCTACCCCTGTTGCTGGGGCTGATCGCCTGGCGTGCGCGCGCTTCGGCGCCGTGGGTCGCGGTTGCGGTCGCCATCATCGCGGTCCACTCGGCGATCCCGCACAAGGAATATCGCTTTGTGGTGCCGGCGCTCGCCTGTCTGATGGTTGTGGCGGCCTTGGGCTCGGCCGACTTGATCGAGCGCCTGCGCAAGCTGGCGCCCGCGGCCAGCCACGCGCTCATCGCCGGCGGCGCCGCGCTGTGGCTCGGCACCTCGGCGGCGCTCGCCTTCGCGCCCGGCTATCGCGACAACTGGTTCAACTCGAGCGATCTGATCGAGGCTTCTTTCTCACTCGCCCACGATCCGGATCTGTGCGGTCTGCTCTTCTACAACGACGACTGGGCGACCACCGGCGGCTATGCGCATCTCCATCGCAATGTGCCGATCTATGCCCTGGCTGACGATCAGGATACCGCGCGGGATTCGACCGAGGCCTTCAACGCCATCATCCTGTCGCGCGCCTCGCTTGACGACTTCGCGGGCGATTTCACCTTGGTGGATTGCTGGGGCGCGGACGACGACGATGATGCGGTCTGCATCATGAAGCGGAAGGGTGACTGCACCTCGATGGCCGATCTCGAGGTCAACGAGATGCTCCGCCGGAACGGCGAGTAGGGTGTGCGATCTTGTCCCGGCCGAGCGATAGCACGTCGAAAACGCGCGTAATCGCGCTTATGGCAGGAGCCGGGACGTTACCAACTATCGCCTCCCGGTAGCCTGGAACGGTCCCGGGTCAGAGCCCGGGACAAGTTGGGTCCGCGATTAAGCTTTCGTTCACCCTAGGCACAAGTTGGCAGTGCGGCAGAGTGCGGCGGCAACGCTCGCGGAACACTGTTTCGTTAGTTCAAGCAGGCAGCCCGCAGGCCGGTCCTGCCGCGGCCGCAATGCCAAGGCTTCCACGCGAAGCCGGCCACACCGTCCCCCGGGGAGACCCCCCAGTGCTGCGCAGCATTCGATCGCGTCTCATGGCCCTGGTGGTCGCCACCGTGTTCCCGCTCGCGTTGTTGATCAGCGCCGGCGTCTGGATCCGCTGGCACATCGACCAGGCGACGGCGTTCGCGCAGGCTGTCGGCGAAGCTCGTGTCCTCGCCGCGCAGCTCGACGATCATATCGGTAATCTCGAAAGCCTGCTCACCGGGCTTGCCGAGGCGGTGTCCACGGATCCGCGCGATGTCGACGCCAACGACATGCTGCTCGAGCGCGTGAAAGGCGATCTGCCGGATTTCGTCGCGAACATCAACGTGTTCACGCCAGATGGAACCAGCATTGGAAGCTCTAGCGGGGGGCTACACGTAAACGCCGCAGGACGCGCATACATCGCGCAGGTTCTGGCCGGTCGAAGTCTCGGCATCGGGCAGGCGATGCGCGGGCCGATCAGCAGGCGTTGGACCGTCAGCATCGCGCGGCCGATCAAGGATCGGGCCGGCAACCTCAAGGGCGTGCTTGCTGTCGGAACCTGGCTCGAACGGTTGCAGGAGGCGCTGCGAATGGAGCAGCTGCCCGCCGGCACGGTCGTCACGGTCCTCGATCAGACAAACGTCGTGCTCGCCCGCAGCGTCGATGGCGCCCAATGGGTCGGACGCGATGTCAGCAATTGGCCGGCCCTGGCGAAGCACCGCGACGAGAGGGAAGGCAGCTTCGTCTCCTACTGGTCGCAGACCGATGACGTCGAACGGGTCAGCGCCTTCACCACTGCCCACCGCGTCCCCTGGGTGGTTCTGGTCGGCCTGCCGAAACAGGCGCTGTTCTCGCTGGTCGCCTTCCGCTACGCGATGGCGAGCCTGTTTGTCACGATCACGCTCATCATCGGATTCAGCACCGCCTGGGTGCTGTCCGGACGGCTCATCTCTCCACTCAAGCAGTTGGGAGCAGACGCCGCGCGGCTTGCCTCCGGCGAGCTCATCCACCGCAGCACTGTGCGCTCGGGGGACGAGGTGGAGATCCTGGCCGACGACTTCAACCGCATGGCGGCAGCGCTCGAGGCGCGCGCCAAGGAGGCCGCCAGCGCCGCGGACGAGATGCGGCAGACCAAGGATACGCTCGCTGCGGTCATCGACGCATCGCCGGTCGCCATCGTCTGCTGCGATCTCCAGCGCAAGACCATGCTGTGGAACCGCACCGCGGAAGAGATGTTCGGCTACACCGCCGAGGAAGTGATCGGCAGGCCGAGCGTGTTGACACCACCCGAGGGCGCGGCGGGCTCGCAGCATTTGTTCGAGCGCGCGCTTGCCGGCGAAACCATGCGCGGCATGGAGGGGACGCGCCTGCGCAAGGACGGCACGCGCGTCCACGTCAGGGTGGCGGCGGCACCGATGTACGATCCCGACGGCAGGGTGCGTGGGGTGGCGCGCGCCTACGAGGACATCAGCGACAGCAAGCGGGCGCAGGAGGCGCTCATTCGGCTCGCGCACTACGATCCGCTGACCGGCTTGCCGAACCGCCTTTCTTTGCAGAAGGAGCTCGGTCGCCTCCTGGAAGGATGCCGGCAGAGCCCGGTCGCCATCGCGTTGTTCGATCTCGACGGCTTCAAGGACGTGAACGATACGCTCGGTCATTCCACCGGCGATGAGCTCTTGATCAAAGTATGCCAGCGCTTCAACGAGGTTAGCGCGGGCCTGCCGCGGCCCGCCATGGTGTGTCGACTTGGCGGCGACGAGTTCGTCATCATCGTCGCTGATTGCGGCGATCCGCGTACTGTTGCCGAGATTGTCGATCTCATTCTCCGGCGGCTCAAGGACCCCTTCGACGTCAATGGCAATATCCTGCATCTGGGCAGCAGCGCCGGCATCGCCATCGCGCCGAGCGACGGCGTGCAGGGGGACGAGCTCATCGCCAATGCCGACCTCGCGCTGTATCAGGCGAAATCCGAGGGCGGGCAGACCTATCGCTTCTATCTGCCGGCCTTGCGGGCGCGCGCCCAGGCGCGGCGCGGCCTCGGCATCGAGCTGCGAAGGGCCTATGCGGAAAATGAGTTCGAGCTGCATTTCCAGCCGCAAATCCGCCTGTCCGACCATGCCGTGGTCGGCGCCGAGGCGCTGCTGCGCTGGCGCCACCCGGAGCGCGGGCTGATCGCGCCGGCCGCCTTCATCGACGCGCTCGCCGAATCCTCGATCGCCCCAGACGTCGGCCGCTGGATCCTCTCGGCTGCCTGCGCGCAGACTGCGGCGTGGCAGGCGGCCGGGCTCAGGCTTAATCGAATCGGCGTCAATTTGTTCCCCGACCAGGCGCACGACCCCGACCTGCTGCGCGATGTTTCCGACGCGCTCAAGTCAAGTGGTCTCAATCCTGATGCCCTCGAGCTCGAGATCACGGAGAATGCCGCGCTTAATTCCGAGGATACGGATGCGACGCTGCGCAAGGTACAGGCTTTGGGCGTGCGGCTCGCCTTCGACGATTTCGGCACCGGCTACGCTTCGCTCAATCATCTCACCCGATTTCCGATCTGGCGCATCAAGATCGACCGCAGCTTCGTCGCCCGCATCACCAATAGCGGCGAGGATGCCGCCATCGTGCGCTCGTTGATCGCGATGGCGCACAATCTCGGGCTGCGCGTCGTGGCCGAGGGGGTGGAGACCGAGGCACAGGCGGCCTTCCTGCTCAAGGAAGCCTGCGAAGAAGCGCAGGGCTATCTGTTTGCCAAGCCGCTGCCGGCGCCCGAGTTCGAGACCTATCTGCGCGGGCATTGCGTCGCCCGCGAGGAGGCCGCGCTCGACAATGTCTCGCGGGGCGCGGCCGCCAGCGTCCATGGCCCTCAGCCGGCAACCCGGCGGAAGCTGCGGCGCGTTTAGTCACACCATCTCAGCCCGCGTGGCGCCTTGCTCCGCCTCGCCGAAAGGCGCATCCTCGATCATAATGGAGCGGATGGTTCGCGCCGTAATCGGCGGACGATTCGCCATCGGCCACCTCGGCATGGACCATTTCTCATGGACCATTTCTCATGGACCATTTCCCCATGGGCCATAATGACTGCAATAGCCAATAAGGAGGAGATTCCGCATGAGCCGGCACGACGAGACGCGGCGCACATTCCTGAAAGGCGCAGCCGTAGGGGCGAGCGCCATCGCGGGTGCGGGGCTTGCGGGCGCGAGCGCCACACAGGCGTTCGCCAAGGAGAAGGAGAAAGAGCATCAGCATAAGACCGCGGCGGCAGAATCGACCGACACGCCGGCCCACCAGCGGGCGAGCGGGGAGGGGCATGGCGCCTTCTTCAACGACGAAGATGCCGCGACCGTGCTCGCCTTCGCCGAGCGGTTGATGCCGGGGGCTCCGGGCATGCCGGGTGCGCGTGATGCCGATGTCCTCAACTATATCGATCTCGCTCTTGCGGGCGCTTATGAGGATCAGCAGGATTTCTATCGGCGCGGCCTCGCTCAGCTCGAGGCGTTCTGTCAGAACAACTACAAGACTTCGTTCGTGCGGCTCGATGCGGCGCGCCAGGACGCGGTGATCTCCGCGCTCGAAGAGGGCAAGGCGCAAGGCTTCACCTATCCGACCGCGCAGGCCTTCTTCAACACGCTGCGCACGCACACGATCGAGGGTATGTTCTCCGACCCGGTTTACGGCGGCAATAGGGATTTCGCCGGCTGGCGGCTCGTGGGCTTCCCGGGCGCGCAGACCTTGTTCACCACTGCGGACATGCAGAGCAAGGACGCCTTCACGCGCGCGCCGATCACCGGCCTGCAGGGCCAAGCCAAACCTGATGCCAAAGCCGCATCGAAGAGGATCTAAAGCCATGGCGACAGAAAGAACCGATGTGGTCATTGTCGGCGTCGGCGCGGCCGGCGGCATCATCGCGGCCGAGCTTGCCAAGTCGGGCATGAAGGTGATCGGGCTTGAGCGCGGACCGCGTCTCAAGACTGAGGACTTCCAGCTCGACGAGCTGCGCTACTTCCAGCGCCAGGACCTGCGTCCGAACGTCAAGCGCGAGCCGGTCATGTGGCGGCCCAACGCCAATACCGAGGCCCGCCGCACCCCCCAACAGAATAACGGCCGGCAGGCCGGCGGCGGAACAGTGCATTACGGCTCCTTGTCGTGGCGCATGCATGAGGACGATTTCCGCGCCCGCTCGCAGACGATCGCCCGCTATGGGGCGTCAGCCATTCCGGAGGATTCCTCCTTCACCGATTGGCCGCTGTCTTACGCCGATCTCGAGCCGTTCTACGACCGCGCCGAATACGAGCTCGGCGTGTCCGGCAAGGCCGGCAATATCAAGGGGCAGAAGGTCGCCGGCGGCAATCCGTTCGAGGCGCCGCGCCAGCGCGAATATCCGCTGCCGCCGCTGCAGGTGGATCAAGCCGGCGCGATCTTCGCCGCCGCGGCCGAGAAGGTCGGCTACCACCCGTTCTCCTCGCCGCGCGCCATCATCTCGCAGACCTATCAGGGACGTCCGGCCTGCTCCTATTGCAGCTTCTGCCAGTCGTTCGGCTGCTTCATCGGCGCAAAGTCGAGCATCCTGGTGACCAAGCTGCCGGAGGCGGATGCGACCAACAATTTCAAGCTGATCACCGGCGCGATGTGCTACCGCATCAACAGCGACAATAGCGGTCGTGCGACCGGGGTCGCCTATTACGGGCCGGACGGTTCCGACAACACGATCGAAGCCGACCTGGTGATCATGTCGCCGTTCATCTACGACAATACGCGGCTCTTGTTGCTGTCCAAGACCGACAAGTTCCCGGATGGGCTTGCCAATTCGAGCGGGCAGGTGGGCAAGCACATCATGGCCCATATCGGAGCACGCGTGTTCGCGACCTTCGACGACCGCCGCGTCAATATCTTCATGGGGCCGAGTGCGCAGCGGCACAGCCTCGACGACTTCAACTCCGATAATTTCGATCATTCGGGGTTGGGCTTCATCCGCGGCGGGCAGATTTCGGTCGTTCCGGCCGATCTTGAAGCGGGCCCGATCGGCACGGCGATGAGCCTGCCGCCGCCGCCCGGGACACCGCGCTGGGGCGCCGCGTATCGGGATTTCCTGGCCAAGAATTTCAGCCGCTACGTGGGCATCACCTCGCAGACCGAGAACTTGCCGTATCCGGATCAGATGATCGATCTCGATCCGCATACGCGTGATGCCTGGGGCTTGCCGGTGCCGCGCATGACCTACGACTGGCGGCGGCCAAGCGAGCGGGCGCGCATCGATTTCCTGTTCGGCAAGCTCGAGGAGATCGCGCGCGCGAGCGGCGCCAGCAAGGTATGGCGGGCGCCGACCGGACCAGGCTCGCCCGGCGGTCACCACGAGGGTGGCACCCGCATGGGCAGCGATCCCAAGACTTCGGTGGTGAACCGTTACAGCCAAAGCTGGGATGTGCCCAATCTCTTCATTGTCGGCAGCTCGACCTTCCCCACCATGGGCTCGGGCTTCAATCCCACGCTCACGATCCAGGCGCTCGCTTATTTCACCGCCGACGCGATCGTGAACAAATACAAGAAGAGCCCCGGCCCGCTGATTTGATTGCACGGTGACCTCATCCTGAGGAGGCCGGCACCCTTGTGCCGGCCGTCTCGAAGGATGGATACGGGCGACTGGAGAGCAACAGGGCAAGGCCGTGGGCGCGTGGCTCTATATTCTGAAATGTGCCGATGGCTCCTACTACACCGGCAGCACGCGAGCCGACCTAGAAATCCGCGTGGCGCAACATCAGTCGGGCCATTTTGGTGGCTACACCTCGACGCGCCGACCGGTAGTCCTTGTTCATGCGGAACACTTCGACACCATCGTCGACGCAATCGCGGCGGAGCGCCAAGTCAAGGAGCCGAGCCAAGAAGGAAGCCCTGATGGCGGGCCAATACGATTTGTTGCCGGCGCTGTCGAAGCGACGCGCTTGAAGGTGGTCGCTTTCGGCCATCCTTCGAGACAGCCGGCGCGAGGGCGCCGGCTTCCTCAGGATGAGGTCTTCAGTTTCACGAAGCGCTCATCTTCCGAAGCCTCGTGACGAGGACCCGCGCCAGCGGCGCCTCGAAACGTGGCAACAGGCTCCTGGCGAATCCCGGATGACACGATTCCCCGAATTTGCTCTAATACGCGCCATATCCCGCGACGGCACTTGCACTTCGATATTCGCGCTTGTTTTTTGTTCGATGCGCGGCCGTTCTGCCAAGATCATCACCCCGGACAACGGGGGAAGACCAAACAATCAACGACGGAAAAGATCGTGCACAAGGAGAGGTTCATGTCCCTTCGGAACGTCAGTCGAAATCTAGCGCTCGGAGCGGCGGGCATCCTGCTGATCGCCACGCAACCCCTTCGCGCGGCCGATGACAGAGGCGCGGTGCAGGGCGTTGTCACCAACGCGGCCGGGCAGGGCGTCACCGGCGCGATGGTAAAGCTGAAGAATGCAGACAAGCGGCTGACCTTCATGGTCATCAGCCAGGATGGCGGCCGCTACGAGGCCAAGGATCTGCCCGTCGGCAAGTACACGGTGCAGGGCGTCGGCGGCATGTTCCAGAGCGACGTGTCGGCTCCCGTTACGGTTACGGTCGGTCAGAGCGCCAGGGCCGATGTCGCGCTCAAGGATGCACGCGGCCCACTGCTGCCGCCGGCTTGGCCGCAGCGCATCCCCGAAGCGCAGGCCGACAAGACCTCCAAGGACTTCAACGATCTCCCCGCCGGCGAGAACAAGATGCTGGTGGCGCAGACCTGCACGCCCTGCCATGACGTGCAGCGCATCATGGTCAAGCGCTCCTCGGAGGATGAATGGAGCCATATCGTCGCGCGCATGCGTACCCGCATGGCGGCCGCGAACCAGCCGGTGGTCAATGACGAGGATACCAAGAAGATCGTTGCGTATCTCTCGTCGAACTTCAAGCCGATCCAGCCCTATGACGGCAACAGCCGCCTGCCGACTGATCTGCTGCAGGGCAAAGCGCTGAAGTATCGCGCGGTTACCTACGATCTCGCCGATCATTTCGCTGAACCGCACGATGTGGCGGCCGACCCGCAGGGCAATGCCTGGGTCGGTGAGCGCGCCGGCCGCGTTGGCCGCTTCGATCCGCGCACGCTGGAGTTCACGGAGATCCGCACCCCGCCCGGTCCGGCGGCGGAGGATCGCCAGAGCCTCGGCAATCCGCAGATCGACGCGCACGGCATCATGTGGGTGCCGGATGGGCCGAACAATCGCTGGCTCTCCTTCGACACCAAGACTGAGAAGTTCGTGGCCTATGCGTGGCCGCGCAACATGGCGGGCGGCGCTGGCGGCAACAGCATGGCGCTGCATCCGGACGGCACGATCTGGGCGACCGGCGCCAACAAGGAAGTGCGCATGCTCGATCCGCAGAGTGCGACCTTCAAGGCCTTCCCGTCGCCGAGCGCCAAGGCGAGTCCTGCGCCTGGCGCGTATGGCCTCGCGGTCGCCGGCGACGGCTCGGTGTGGTGGGCGGAGGACGAGGCCGACAAGATGGCCCGCGTCGATCCGGCAACCGGCAAGGTCGAGGAGTTCAAGATCCCCGATGTCGGCGGGCACGCCTTCCCGCGTCGCATGAACACGGACGCCAACGGCGATCTGTGGGTGGCACTGTGGGATGCCGGCAAGCTGATGAAGATCGACTACAAGACCAAGGAGATGACCGTCTATACCCCGCCGTCGAAGACGGGCGGCAACTACTCGGTCGTGGTCGACAAGAAGAACAACTACATCTGGGTCAGCGAGCACCAGGTCGACAAGATCGCCCGCTTCGATCCCAAGACGCAGGAATGGGTCGAGTTCCCGCTGCCGGACGCGGAAAGCGATCCGCGCCGCATCGACATCGACCCGACCAACTCGAACCGCATCTTCTTTTCCGGCAATATCGCGGGTCGCGTCGGCTTCATCGAGATCCTGCAATAGCGCAAGCTGCTTGCGGCAAACGACGTGAAATCAAGAACCGCCCCCGACCAAAATCGGGGGCGGAATTTCATGTGAATGCGTGGGGGGCGACCATGCGCACAAAGGATACTTCACACAGGGGATGGCGATCCTGCTTCGCAACGCGCCGCCGCTTGCCGCGGTCGAAGCGCGACTTAGGGATTTCCCGATCGTCAGACGGAGCGAAGCCTCCACCACGTGGCCATTCGGAGGCGGACCATCTCTCCTTGTTGCCTGGAGGCCCGACGTCAACGGCTATGTGTTGGTCGAGGTGTTGGATCGGCGCTGGCTCGACCAAATGGGAGACCCGAAGGGCGATGGCGACGTGTTTGCAGCATGGGGCATGGGCTATTTCGGTCCGGGGACCTGGCCGGGCGCGCTCGATCGCGCTGGTCAGTACGCCCGCGCTTGGCCGGAAGCGCGCTCGGCCGTGCCGCTGCATCGTGCTTTCATTCGCATTCTCTGCAGCTACGTGCTTGGCGCGAAAGGTACGAAGAGTGACGCGCCGGTGATGCCTCCCGACTACCGGCCCTTGCCTGAGCTCGAGTTCATGACGCGCATCGCGGCCGCGCTCGTGAACCTCCCCGAAACGCTCTGCTACTTCAACCCGAACGGTGAGTGCATTCAGCGCCCGAGTGAATTCGCGGACATGTTGAGTCAATTCGCATCCCTCAGGCTCATGCCGCTTCCGCTGTGGTCCAATACGCGCTTGTTCACGATCTCAGACCTGCAGCCCCCGTGGGACCTCATGGATACGGTCGGGATGATGCAGCTCGATGTGCCGGACCACGAAGCTTGTTTCGAGTCGGGCGCCTATGCGCCGGAAGACGTCAACATTCTCCTCATGAATGCCTCCGCGTACGTGGTTCAGAACGGATCGGTCACGCGGGGTGGTGCTGCGATGGTTGGACCACGCGATGTGAAATGGCAGGCATTCTCAGTCAAAGAAGGGCTCATGACGCCGCCGCGCGCGACGATCCGCTGGTTTCCACAAGACGGACGGGAGGTGCCGCAAGGATTTTTGGCTTCGGTTGCAAGGCCGAATTGATCGCGCGCTGGATCCTGTCCATGCGGATATTTTGTAGCGTAACTGCGGCCCGCTACCGCCCTCCAGTCGTTCGGCTCTGCTAAAGCCCTAGTAAGAGTCGCGGATCGAATCGCGATTCAGCGCGGAACAATGCGGCTGCACTGGCGTTGGGGGATGGCGTATGCCGGGCGAAATGCGAGGACAAACGATGGGTTTGCGACACCGGTCTTTGCAGCACCGGACTCACAAGACTTGGGACGCGGTGACCGAATTTGCCTGTCGGGTTTGCGGCTCGGCAGCGGTGGTCTATCCGGCGCAGCTTTCCGACGATGCGCCGGTCACGTGTCGACGCTGCCGTACCGTGCTCTGCACGCTGCGTGAATTCCGTAGCGCGGCGGAGCAGGGCATCGCGCGTATCCACGCCTATGCGGACGGCTCGGCGCAGACCGAGAGCGGCCCGCGGCCGGGACTCTTCGGGAAAATGTTGGGGCGGCTCGCTACTCTTTGAGAACAGCATCAGGCAAGATTGCGCATCAGCGCATCGCCAGCACGATATCGAAGCGCGCACGCTGCATGTCGGGCGACATCTGCATGGTGAGCTCAGGCCGGTAGAGATCGTCTTCCTGGTTGCGCGGCTCGTCTGGAAAATAGAGCTGGGTGGTGAAGACCGGGCTCTCGGCCGCTGCCTGCACCCTGATGTGAAACTGGCGCGTCCGCCCCTGATAGAGACCGGGCACGATGGTACGGAATGCGTAATGCCCCTTGCGGTCGGCGAACTGGTGGCCGCGCAGGCGGAACCCGGCATTGTCGTATTCGCCCTGATCGTCAGCTTGCCAGAGATCGATGAAAGCGCCGGCGACCGGGCGGCACGATCGAGTCAGGATGAAGCCGGAAAGCTCGATCGGGGCGCCCGGCATGCCAGGCTCGCGCAGATCGGCACGCAACGGCGAAGCCGTCTTGTAGAACGGACCCTCGGCCTGCGCCTTGGTCGCCGGATCGCCGTCGTGGCAGGCCGGCGTCGGCGGCAGTGGAGGCGATGCCGGCAGGGGCGGCGCAGCGCGAATCTGCGCGATGGATTCTCGGACATTTGCCGACAGCGCGAGGCCGACCGCAAGCGTGCCGGCGGCGACAATCTGACGGCGTGAGGCGATGGTTCGCCGATTCGATAGGTCGGACATTGGCTGGGGAACTAGGATTCGAACCTAGATTAACGGAGTCAGAGTCCGCTGTTCTACCATTGAACTATTCCCCAGTAAGACACTGGAATGGCTTGCCTTTTGTCAACATGCGGGCCCCTGGCGGGGCGGACTCGAGGCAAGCGCAGCGCTCTATATAGGGCAGCGCGTTTGCCTGGTCCATCCTGTGGCGCGGCGCTTATCCACCTGAGCAAGGTCCTGCGCTTCGGCCGCCTGGGCGGCAGCCTTCCACGGGAAGACCGCTGGCCCTGCGGCTGTGCGCGGTCTGCCCGCCCGGGCGAGCCGGCGCTCGCGTGTCGGGCCCGCGGGTGGTAGCCTTTTTGCCAAGAGGCCGGAGCTCATCAGGCGAAGGGGCGCAAGATCGCCGCCCCGTCACAAGAGCCTCTGCTCACGACACTCAAGTTCTTGAACAGCGCTTCGGGATGGAAACCGCCGGTCGCGTGCCAAGGTGCGCGTGCCGCACCCGCATCAAGGAGGAGAGGCATGTGGGAGAAGCTGCAGACTGCGGTGGCGCTTGCGGCAATGCTCGGCATTGGCATGGCCGGCGCGCACGCCTTCGATGACAGCAAATATCCGAACCTCAAAGGTCAATGGCGGCCGATCGGCGGGCCGATGCGGTTTGACACCAACAAGCCCTGGGGACAGGGGCAGCAGGCGCCGCTGACAGCGGAATATCAGGCGATATTCCAGGCCAATCTCGAGGATCAAGCGGCAGGCGGGCAGGGTACCACCCCGACCTTCACCTGCATCTCACCCGGCATGCCACGCGTCGCCAACGGCTACGGACAGATGGAGGTCGTCATCACGCCGGAGACCACGCACATCCTGGTTCAGCATATCCACGACAACCGCCGCATCTTCACCGATGGGCGCGAATTTCCCGCCGAGATCGAGCCGACGCTCATCGGCTATTCGATCGGCAAGTGGCTCGATACGAGGGGCCGCGGGCACTACGACGTGCTCGAGGTGGAGACGCGCGGCTTCAAAGGCCCGCGTGCGTTCGACTCAAGCGGCATCCCGCTTGCAACCGACAACCAGACCATCGTCAAGGAGCGCATCTATCTCGATGCCGCCGACCCGGATGTGTTCCATGACGACGTGACGGTGATCGATCATGCACTGACGCGGCCCTGGACGGTCGCCAAGCGCTACCGACGCGAAGCGCAAGCGCAGCCCTATTGGCGCGAGGTGAGCTGCACCGAGAACAACAACCACGTCGAGATCGGCAAAGAGGCCTATATGCTGAGCGCGGACGGCTATCTGATGCCGACCAAGAAGGACCAGCCGCCGCCGGATCTGCGCTATTTCAAGCCGGCAGGGAAATAAGCCTACTTGTCCCGGCCTTGAGCCGGAACAGTTCCAGACTAAGGCCTCTGCCAGTAACGGTCCCGGTTCTGCAGCGCACCGCGGTTTGATGTCGGCGCGAAAGATCTAGCGCCACGGCCGCGCTGCACTGCGCCCGGGACAAGCAAAGCGCCTTGGGGAGAGCCCGTCTTACGCGCCCGCCGCAATCGGGGGCGTCCCGCAAAGCCGCGCGGCAATCGAGCAGAGCACGAGCTCGTAGGCCCGCTCGACGATCGCGTCCATGGAAGGAGTGCGGGCGAACATGGTGGTCGCGCGCGCCAGCACTTCCTCGCGCGTCGGCAGGTGCGGCAGCGACAGGCCGGCGAGCACGTCGGCGGCGCGATGCTGCGCACTGACAAGCTTCTCGGAGAGCGTGACGAGGCTCGAGCTCTCGAGCGCGGAAGAAACAGCGGCCGCGATGCGCTCGGTGTTGAAGCTCGCGGCGAGCTGCACGGCGGCGCGTGAGACCACCCGCGAGCCGAGCCCATGCTCGTTGCGCAGCACCGCGGCCGGCGGCGTCTTGAGATCCCAGGTCACGCGCACAAGGGACAAAAGCTTCAGCACATAATAGGTGCAATCATATTCCCACCAGCGGAAGCCCTGCCGCACGCTGCTCTGGTAGGCGTGATGGTTGTTGTGCCAGCCTTCGCCCATGGTGAAGATGGCGAGGAACCAGTTGTTGCGCGAATCGTCGCCCGTCACGTAACGCTTGCGACCGCGCACATGGGCGAGCGAATTGATGCAAAAGGTCGCGTGAAAGACCAGCACCGTGCTCCAGAAGAAGCCGACCACCAGGCCGGGCCAGCCCGCCAGCAGATAGCAGATCACGGCGAGCACGACCGCGGGCGCAAGCTCGAAACGGTGCAGCCACATCAGCTCGGGAAACTTGGCGAAGTCCGCTATTCTTATCAGGTCGCAGGTATTCTGCCGGCGGGCGAAGATCCAGCCGACATGGCTGTAGAGGAAGCCCTTCTGCCGCGGCGAATGCAGATCGAGCTCGGTGTCGGAATGCAGATGATGGTGCCGGTGCTGGGTCGCCCACCACAGCACGCTCTTCTGCGCCGTCGATTGCGACATGAGGGCAAGCACGAGCTGGAACGCGCGGCTGGTCGAATAGGAGCGGTGAGAGAAGTAGCGGTGGTACCCGGCCCCGATGGCAAAGATGCGCAACCAGTAGAGCGCGACGCATAGGACGACCGACTGCCAGGTAACGCCGGTCCAGATGGCGGCGAAGCAGGCGAGATGCACGAGCACGAACGGAATGGTGGAGGGATAGATGATATCGTCCCCACCCTCTTGGGGATCGCTGCCGGGCGAATCCGGTGCGGCTTGGGCCTTGGGCAGATCGTTGCCTAGGTGGACATCCTGGTTGATGGGAGGGCCGCCGGGACCACCATTCATAGTCGTTTCGCTCATAATTCCTTCGCTTGCACCTTCGCTGTTGCGTGCCGCAATTTGCGGATTGATGCTTGTGAGCTGCAACTCAGCCGTGCCGCCGACCCGGCCGGCTGCGCAGCGCAAACTATATCACCGATAATTAAGGCAATGATACGCGATTCCCCGACCGATTAGTGCGGTGCGCGCTTGGAATAAGCGGTCAGCACCGAGGTGGGAGCGTTCCATTCGTCGGTGGCGATCTTGCTTGCCACCAGGAAGAGAGTAGCGGCAAGCACCAGGCGCAGCGCCGTCTCCGGCACCCGGATCGCCGAATAGCTGCCAATGACGATGCCCGGCAGCGAGCCCGCCAGCAGCGAGCCGATGATATGCCAGTCGACCGCGCCCATGACCCAATGTCCGGCGCCGGCCACAAGCGTCAGCGGCACTGCGTGCGCAATGTCGGAACCGATGATGCGTGCCATGGGGAGCTGCGGATAGAGGAGCAAAAGGGCCATCACGCCGACCGCGCCCGCCCCGACCGAGGAGATGGAGACGAGCACCCCGAGTGCGGCCCCGACCAAGATGGTGATGGATGAGGTGGTCGTCGGGCTCAACGAGTCGAACAGGTGACGATAGCGGTGCATGATGGCGCCGCGGAAGATGAGCGCCAGCGCGGTCAGGAACAAAGCACCGCACAGCACCAGATTGATCAGGCTGCGAGCGACCTCACCATTCAGATTGAGCCGCCACAAGAACAAGAGCGTCAGCACGCTCGCCGGCAGGCTGCCGGAAGCAAGCCGCGCCACGACGCCCCAGTGAATGCTGCGCGCCCAGCCGTGCACCAGGCTGCCACCGGTCTTGGTGGCGCAGGCGTACAACAAGTCGGTGCCGACCGCGGTCGCCGGATGGACGCCGAACAACAAAATGAGCAACGGAGTCATGAGCGAGCCGCCGCCCACGCCCGTCATGCCAACCAGAAAGCCAACTCCGAATCCGGACACCACGTAGAGCGGATCAATGAAATGCATGGAAAGAATTCTCGTCTCCCATATGCCCTGTGCGGGTCGTGCGGACTTACCGCCTCGTTTCGTTCATCATACGGCATCGCGACCCCAATAGCTATGTGGCGTGCACGAGGGTCCATGCCAATCTCTTGAGCGGCCGCGAAACATTTGTGCTTCTCCATGGCGACCGCGGAGAATTTCCATTCGCAACAGGTTTTTGTAAATATGCCTCGTAGTTTTAACGCGACGCAACAACACGCAAGATTGCTGCGCACTTCAACGTCCGATTGCTTCCTGCGCCTTGTGGAATACCTCCGGCGGGTAGGCGGCAAAACGTTTGAGCAATTGCTCGACTTCCTCGCCGGAAGCCGGGTCGACATCGAGCCCGATCTTGTCGGCGTCAGCGCGAAACTCGCTGTCCTGCAGGGTTGCCATCAAGGCCTCGCGCAGCGCCTTGAGGCGATCGGCTGCGATGCCCGGTGGCCCGGCAATAGGGCGACCAAGCAACAATTGCTTGAAGTGCACGTCGAGGACCGCGCGATCCATGTCGCTCTTGGCGAAGTCAAACACGCTCGGAACATTGCCATAGGCGTCGGAGCGCTTGTTGCCCATCTGGATGACCGGCTTCAACTGGCCGCTCGCGACCTCGTCGTGAAACGTGGCCGCGATGGTGGAGACATAAAGGCCGCAGACGCCATTCACCTCGCCGCGATGCATTGCGAGGTTCACCTCGCGGGTGCCCGGATAGCCGGGAATCATGCGGATCTTGGCGCCGAGCACATTCTTGAGCACCATCGGGTGCTGATAGATGATCGAGGAGGTGGCGCCGCCGCCGAAGATCGTCTCCTTGGTCATCATCTCCTCGAACGACTTGGGCGCGCCCGGCGTCTGCCAGACCCCGCAATAGGCGACGTCCTGCGACATCGAGCCGATCCAGCTGAACTTGGCGGCGTCGAACAGCGCCGACTTGTTGCCCAAGAGCGGCTCCATCGCGGCCGAGGCCGCGAACATGCCAAGGGTCAGCCCGTCGTTGGCGGCCTTGCCGTAGAGGTAGTTGGCGGCAAGCAGCGAGCCTGCACCCGGCATATTGGTCGGCACCACGTTCGGATGGCCGGGGATGAACTTGCCGTAGTGGCGCGCGAGCAGGCGCACATAGGTGTCGTAGCCGCCGCCGGGCGGGAAGCCGGCGATGAGGGTCAGCGTCTTGACCGCATAGAAGTCGGAAACCGGATCAGCGCGTGCGATGCTGCCGAAGGTCATGGTACAAAGCGCCGCTGCGCCAAGGAGCGCGCAAGAGAAATCGCGCAAACCCCTTGCTCCGCGCCGACTAAACATGTGCGTTTCCCCTTGTTCAGCCCGGCTCTGCCATGCTGATTTTATTTGTAGTCTAATACCATCGTGCTCGCGGGTTGAGGAGACGAATTGACGCTTGCCCAAACCTGCGGCGCTCACGCCTTGGCGGCGGAGAGCACGGCGGCCGGATAGGAAAATTCGACGCCTTGCTCGCCAAAGCGTGCGCCTACTCCCATCGTATCGCCGGCAACCGATTCCTCGATCATGCGCCGCAAGCCTTCGCGGTCGTTGTTGACCGGAAAAGACCCCTCGATGAGGCGTGAAGTGTCGGCCGGCACCGCGTAGGTCGCGAGCTTCGGCTCGGGCAGCGCGGCATCGCGGAATAGCGCGCGCAGGAATCCGAGCGTGCGGAATTCGACGGTCGAGGGATCGCGAAAGCGTTCCATGCGATTGAACGCGGCGGCCTTGGCGGGATCATCGGAGCAGCACGCATCACACAGCACGATACGGCCGCCTCGCCGGCAGACGCGGATCATCTCGGCGAAGGCCTCGGCAGGCCTCTCGAGATGATGAAATGCGAAGCGGCAGCTGACGATGTCGAAGGCGCCGTCGCGGAATGGCAGCGTATAGACGCTGCCGCGCGACCACGCCACGTTGGCGATGCCTTCGGCGGCCGCCTTCTGCCGGCCCTGCGCCAGCATTGCTTCGGTCGCGTCGAGACCGGTTGCATGCCGCACGCGCTTGGCAAACGCGATCACGATTGTGCCCGGCCCGCAGGCAACATCGAGCGACTGGTCGGAGGCTGATGGCTCACCGGCCGTAACCAGGAGGTCGAGCGCGCGCTCGTTGTGCAGTGCTGCAGCCTGCGCGAACGCTTCCGCCTGGCGGCTGAACTGGTCGACGATTTCTGCGTCGTGCGTGGTGGTTGAAGAATTATAATTTGTCATTGAGGATGGCTCGCTTCTGATGGCGATAGGCGAGCCGTTCATGCGGCCACTCTGGCGCAGTCACGTCAAGCCCTCGGGTCGTCCCGGCCGAGCGAAGCGAGCGCCGGGACCCATAGCCCGCGCACTAACGATGGCGCGTCGCGGTCTGGGTCCCTGCTTTCGCAGGGACGGCCGCAGCCGCTGGATCTAACCAGACCTTACAACGCGAACACAAACAGCATCGTTTGGTTGCGCTGCTCCTGGAGCTCGGGCGTGAACGAAAGAGCCCGCAGCGAAATGCGGGACAGCCCTGAGAGAATGGCGACATATTGCTTGCCGCCGACCGAGAACGTCATCGGCGGCGCCATGAAGCCCGTCCCTGCATTGAACTTCCACAATTGCGTGAGCGTGGCATCGTCATAGGCCGCGATGGTCCCGTCCGAGAATGCGGTGAACACGAGCCCGCCCGCAGTCGAAAGCGCGCCGCTGTTGTCCGGGTAGGGGATGTGGATGCGCTGCTTCACCTCACCGGTCAGCGGATCGGCGGCGATGAGATCGCTTTCGTTGCGTTCGATATGACGGAAGGTTGCGCCCTTCCAGTCGCCGGCTTTGTTGGAAAGGCTCGGGTCGAGCGTAACCTCGTTGCACGAGGTTATGGCCGGGATGTACATCAGCTTGGTCTTCGGGCTGTAGGATGACGGCCAGAAGTTGTTGCCGCCCGACATCGCCGGGCAGAGCTTCTTGGTGCGGTCGGCCATGGTCTGGTTCTGCACGCCCGAATAGACCTGCAGGTCGCGTGTCGGCTCATAATCGACGGGCTTGCCGGTCTTCTGATCGATGCCCTTGGTCCAGTTGATCTTGTCCAGATAGGGCTTCGCCAGCACCGGCTGGCCGTTGGCGCGCTCGAATGTATAGAGGAAGCCGTTGCGCGCCGAGTGCGTGACCAATGTGTGCTTCTGCCCGTTGATCTCGCCGTCGATGAGGATGTGGCTGCCTTCCTCGTCATAGTCCCACATGTCGCCCGGCAGATACTGGAAGTACCAGTTCATCTTGCCCGAGTCCGGATCCCAGGAGATCATGCTGTCGGTGAAGAGATTGTCGCCCGGCCGGTAGGTCGGATCGAACATCGGCACCGGATTGCCGGTGCCCCAGATCACCTGATTGGCGGCGACGTCATAACTGCCTGTCACCCACATGGCGCCGCCGCCGGTCTGCCAGGCGTTGTGATTGTCCTTCCAGGTCTCGCTTCCCGGCTCGCCCGGCGCCGGCACCACGTAGTTGCGCCACTCGAGCTTGCCGGTCTTGGCATCGAGGCCGGCGATGAAGTCGCGCACGCCGCGATCGCCGCCGGCAGCTCCGACGATGATCTTGTCCTTGACGGCGAGCGGCGCCGCGGTGATCTGCAAGTCGATCTGCTTGTCGTCGATATTGGTTTCCCAGACGACCTTGCCGGTTTCCTTGTCGGTTGCGATCACGCGCGCCGGATAGCTGGCGACCGAAACTACCAGATTGCCGATGAGCGCGACGCCGCGATTGGCGAGCGGGAACTTCTCTTGCTTGGGATCCATGCGCCAGACGATGCGCGCCATGTCGCCCGCCCGCACGTCGATCTTGTAGACGATGCCCCAGACATCGGCGACATACATGAAGCCGTCCTCGACCAGCGGCGTCGCCTGCAGATTCTCACCAACCGCAGTGCCGCCCAGCGCTAGCGCATAGGCAAGCTTGAGATTCTTTACATTGCCCTTGTTGATCTGATCGAGCGGAGAAAAGCGTTGAGAATCATAAGTGCGATGGTTCATCAGCCAGTTCTGCGGCTCCTTGTCGGCGTTGATGAGCCGCTCCGGCGTCACTTCGGCGGCGAGCACGGGCGCGGCGAAGAGCATCGCGCCGGCGAGCAGGATGGAGCGCAGGCCTGCGCGACGCGCGGGATGAGACTGGATCATGACTTCCTCCGCATTCTCGGTATTGAAACGGACTTTGAGCAGATCACATCACGCTAGCATCAATCAACGGCGTCGTCCCTGCGAAAGCAGGGACCGATGTCGCGATGCACGCTCGAAGGCGCGTAGGAGTGTGGGTCCCGGCACTCGCTCCGCTCGGCCGGGACGACACTCTAGGGTCGTCCCTGCGAAAGCAGGGACCTATACCGCGACGCGCACGCGAAAGCGCGTAGGAGTACGGATCCCGGCACTCGCTCCGCTCGGCCGGGACGACACTCCAGGGTCCTCCCTGCGAAAGCAGGGGACCCATATCGCGATGCGCGCTCGAAGACGCGTAGGAGTACGGATCCCGGCACTCGCTCCGCTCGGCCGGGACGACACTCCAGGGTCGTCCCTGCGAAAGCAGGGACCCATATCGCGATGCGCGCTCGAAGACGCGTAGGAGCATGGACTTTCACCGCCGCCGGTAAAACGGCCCGCGCGGGCAGCCGTCGTAGCGCTCCTCGCGCAGGCGCTCGGCGACGTGCTCGAGGGTTCCGGTGATATCGCCGGCAAGATCGCCCAGGTAAGCGTCGATCGATTGCGTGAGGCGGGCCTCGCGAATGAGCTGCGCGGCATCGTTCTCGGCCGCTTCCTCGACCAGAGCGGACAAGTGCGTTCTAACCCGATCGATCAGCTCCTCGCAGAGAACCGCGCGCGCCGTGAAGTCTTCGGGGGCCGGCTCGAGGGTGAAAGGGCAGGGCTTGCGCGCGGCGAGCGCCATGACGAAGTCGGCATGCGCCTTGGCGATTGCGCCGCCGGGCAGGGGGCGTGTCGGGCCAAGCGGGGAGTTGCTTGAAACGTCGATCGGGCCATCGGTTGCACGCTGCTGGCGCATCGCCTGTCCTCTGGCGCGCGATCCGCATCAGCCGCGAATCCCGCGAGGCGCCGGGTTTAATAACCAAAGTTATCGATGTCAACACCCAGCCCGGTTGCCGGGGCCTGCTTGCCGTTGCGCCATTGTGATCGCGCGCCGGCGAGGCTTCTATGCTATAAAAACAGCCGGCGGGACGGGGAGAACTGGAGACGCATTATGCATCCGTCCGCCGCGCTCGCCGGAGCGTTCATCCGGAAATTCACGATCATCCCGACAATCAGGATTGCGGCGGCCGCCCTCGCCGCGGCCGTCATTGCGATATCGGCCCCGACCACCGCATCCGCGCAAGGCATCGATCTTACCGGCCAATTCCGCTGCATCGCCCAGTGCGCTCCGGGCCTGCAGGGGCAGCCTACCTTCGTCACCCAAAATGGATGGAACTTGAACCTGCTCAACGAGGCGGGACAGCCGTCGCGCGCGTGGATCGATTGGTCCGGTCATCTCTGGGCCGATAACTGGCAGGAGGGCGCGCTCTTTTCGGCGGATGGCATGATCATCCAGTTCGATCGCGGCACCATTTGGCAGCGCGATCTGGGCGAGATCCCTCCGCCGCCGCCTCCGCCCGGGCGGATCAGGACGCCCAAGAACAGCAGGCACGCGGCCGTCACGGTGCCGGCGGTGCCGCCGCGCCCGCTTCCTGTGAACACCGCTTACAACACGGCATATGATGGCGACTGGAGCGTGCTCATCATGACGCAATCGGGCGGCTGCGATCGTGCCTATCGTTACGGGGTGCGCATCGCCAATGGCGACGTGCTTTATGACGGCGGCGGACCGGTCGACTTGCAGGGGCATGTGGCGCCGAACGGTATCGTGCAGGTGAGTGTCTCCGGAGCCGGCCAGCAGGCGGCCGGCCAAGGCCGCCTCAACCGCAGCATGGGAAGCGGCACCTGGCACGGCGAGGGCTCGCTCGGATCCTGCGCGGGCGTGTGGCAGGCGGAACGGCGCAGCTGATTCACTTCTGGCGAAGATGAGTGCGGGCTTTGCACGCGCGCCGTTAGCGGCGCGCGCTCGCCGATTTCCACACCGTCACCTTCCTTGATCATCACGATTTCGCAAGCTGGAGCGGAAAGCGGTTGGCGCCGTTGTGGACGCCGCAATCGGCTCCTACATGCCCGTCTCGCATGGTGGTGGGCACACTGCAGAGTGGGTGAGGCAAGGAGAACAGTCCATGAAGATGCTCAGCCTTCTCGCCATGACGGCGTTGCTTGCCGCAACGCCTGTTGCGGCGCAAAGCACATCGGATCGTGACCTCGCGCGCGACCGCGACCCGGGTGCGTCCACCGACCAATCTCGTGTCAAACATCCCATCGACACCCGCAGGCACATTGCGCGCCGGCGCGGAGAGAGCTCCTATGCGAGCACCTCGACACGCGCTTTCGACGGGCCTTGGAGCGTGCTCATCGAGACGCGCGCCGGTGCCTGCGAGCCGAGCTTTCGCTATGGCGTCGAGATCGAGAACGGCGAGGTGCTCAATGCGGGAGGCGCGCAGGTCTCGCTCGCGGGCCATGTCGCTCCAAACGGTGCAGTGCGCGTGATGGTCGCCGCAGGCGGACAGCAAGCATTTGGAGCCGGCCGGCTGAACAGCACCTCCGGCAGCGGAACGTGGCGTGGCGCAGGATCGGCCGGAGCCTGCGAGGGCGTCTGGGAAGCGGAGCGGCGCGGCTGAACGAGTTGCGACCTTTAGCGGTTGAGCCGCGCCCAATCTATCAAAGGCGCGTTGGGGACGACGCTGTTTGTTGGACGGCGGAGGCAAAATCGTAGTGCTGCTGTGACGGTTAACTCGCGCAGGGCTGCTCGGTCTATTTGCTTGATCTATCAAGGCGTGACCTGAGACGTGGCTGCTTGTTGGAAGCAGTCAAGGAGGCAAAATCGTAGTGATGTGGTGCGTGAATGGGGTAGAAATCCACAGAGTTTATTGTTCACTACATGACTCACCCGATAGGCCGTGATCGTTTGGTCTGCTTCGATCCGCGCGGGGTGAGTGGCGTATGTGTCCCGCGTATCTTGGCGCTTCCACCTCCATCGGCGCGGCGCGCTCGCGAGAAAGAGCACCCTTTGACCGGGCGTTGCCGTGCCGATCTCCGCTTCCGCGGATTGATCCGAACTGGCCTTAGCAAGTTTTTGGTTGCCGAGCGCTTGGCGCGAACCTGCAAATTAGATTGCTCACCAAAATCGAAAATCAGAAACCGCGCACTGGCGAGAGAGCGCGCCGCGTTTTTGTTGTGCCGTGCGCAGGGTCCCGCTCAAGCGGGCCGTGGTGTGCGGGCGCCGACGTCAATTGCCTCCAGGTGTAAACCGCTCATGGTAGCGCCGCCTCGTCATATAACGTGCTTGATCGGTGCCTCGCATGAATGTGGCGTCGCCACCGCTCACAGCATCGGCCTGCGGGTCCCGGCTCTCCGCTTCGCTTCGGCCGGGACGACACTCTAGCTAGGAGTCGTCCCTCCGAGAGCAGGGACCCATATCGCGACGCGCGCCCTAAGGCGCGTAGGAGTATGGATCCCGGCTCTCGCTCCGCTCGGCCGGGACGACACTCTAGGGTCGTCCCTGCAATAGCAGGGACCTATATCGCGATGCGCGCTCGAAATAGCGTGGTGGCTTGAAGTCGCGCTCAACGGCTATCTGATGCCGATCAAGAACCACCCGACCTGCCTTATTTAGCCGGCGCGGAGGTGAACGCGTCCCCGGCCGGCAAGCCAACATGGTGTCGCTGCGGTTGTGATCGGTGAGCGCGCCGGTATGAACGTACTTCTGGGCGCCTCGATCGCTTTGGTCTTTATCCACCAGAGAGTCGGCCAAAGAACAAAACTGTTTTATTTTTTTTACACGTTCGATATAGCCGATCAAACGTTGTGAATTCCAGTCTCAAGGGGGGCACACGAAATGTCGGTGACCACATTCTTTTCAGTTTCGACAGAAGCCGATCTCAATGCTGCGATTGCGGCGATCAATGTCGGCGGCACCGACTCCGCGACCAACACCTCCTACGTGATTGTCCTCACCGCTGATTTGGTGCTGACCGCGGACATCGCGGCCATCAATCTGGCGACTGGCGATGCGCTGGCCATCGAGGGAAGCAATACGGGCAACGACAACCTTACGGCTCAGATTGACGGCGACGGCTCCTACCGCGGCTTCGCGGTCAACGCGGGCACCGTCAATATAACCAATATGTCTTTGACCGGGATGAGGGCCCCGGGTGGCGCGGGCGGCAGCCCTGGCGGCGGAGGTGCACTTTACGTAGGCGCGAATGCTTCGGTGGTCACGAGCGCAGTGACCCTTGACGGCAGCGTCAGCGGCGGCATACCGGCGGGTGGCGCGATCTTCGTAGCGCAAGGCGGCGCGCTCGACGTCTCAACTGGGTCGGTCGGCGGCAGCGGCGGCGAAGCCGGCAGCGGCATCTTCATCCAAGGGAACGACAGCATCACCCTGACCAACACGACCGTTACCGGGGTTATCGCCGACCAGGTCGGGTCCGGCCTCGGCTCCGGCGCCGGTTCGGTGGTCACTCAAGGCGCCGTCACGCTAAGTGCCGCTAACCACTACACCGGAGGAACGCAAATCGACGGCACGCTATCGCTGACGGTGGCGGGTGCGGCCGGCACCGGCGCGATCAGCTTCGCGGCTCCCTCGGGCGAGACGTTGATCACCGGTGCCGGCGCCGCGCCCACGAATATCATCGATGGGTTCGTCGCAAATGCGGCCACGGGCCATGTGAATGCGGACACGATCGACCTTGTCGGGATTGGATCGCCGACCGGCTACACGCTCTCAGCCACCAATCAACTGATCATATCCGGCAGCCAGGGAACGGCGACGCTCAATCTCGATCCGACCCAGAACTACGCGGCCGACACGTTCGTGCTGACGGCCGATTCCGGGACCGGCGCGGCGGCCGGCACGGTGGTCACGCTGGTGCAGAGCACCTTCCTGGTGGCGAGCGAGGCGGATCTTAATGCTGCGCTGGCCTCGATCGACGTTTCCGGCAAATGGGCCGCTCCTAATGTTGCATACACGATCACCCTGACGGCGAGCTTTGCTCTCTCGAGCGACCTCAACGCGATCAATCTTGGATCCGGAGACACACTGACGATCGATGGGGCGGGCAACACCATCGACGGCGCCGGCAAATATCGCGGGTTTTTCGACTACGCCGGCGGCGTGACGCTTGAGAACCTGGCGATCCAGAATGCCGTGGCGACGGGCGGGAGCGGCGGGGCCGGCGCGGTGGCCGGCGGTGGCGGCGCGGGTCTCGGTGGCGGCTTGTTCGTGGCCAGCGGCAGCGCAGCTACGCTCTCCAACGTGACGTTCATCGACGATCAGGCCGTCGGCGGCGCGGCCGGCGCTACGGGTGGGACCGGGGTTGGTGGTGGCGGCGGCCTGGGCGGTGCGGGCGGTGCCGGCGGCGCCGGTACGGGTGGCGCAAGAAACGGCGGCGGCGGCGGCATCGGCCTGTCGGCGACCGGCGGATCTGCGGCCGGGTCCACCGCTGGCGGGGCCGGCATCGTGATCGGTGCTGCGGGCGGAAACAGCGGCACGGGCAACTATCCGGTCGGCGGTGCGGGCGGTGCCTTCGGTGGAGGCGGCGGTGCTGCCGGCACCGTTCGTACGAGCGGCAGCGGTCGCGACCCTGTCACGCATTATGCTCCCGGTGTCGCCGGGAGCGGTGGTGTAGGCGGCAGCTTCGGCGGGGGTGCGAGCGGCAATGAAGCCGCCGGCTTTGGCGGAGGCGGCGCCAACAGCGCAGGCGGTTGGGGTGGCGGTGGCAGCGGCGCCTCGGCGGGCGGATTTGGTGGCGGCGCCGGTGTGGCCGGCGGAGCCGGTGGTGGCCTCGGCGCCGGCGGCGATGTTTTCGTCCAGCAGGGTGGTTCACTCACGATCGCGGGCGGTTCGCTCACAGGCGGCACCGCCGCGGGTGGAGCTGGAAGCGGCGGCGGAGGTTCGGGTGCTGCCTTTGGTGGCGGCATCTTTGTCCAGGGCACCAACAACCTGGCGTTCGCGCCTGCTTCCGGCCAGACCCTGAGCATTGGCGATGTCATCGGCGATGGAGCCGGTGTCGGCGGCGCGGGTGCTGCGAGCATCACCATAAATGGGGCCGGGACGGTGGTGCTGTCCGCCAGCAATACCTATACGGGGGGCACCACGCTCAAGGCCGGCACATTGTCCTTGCAGGCGCCGGCCGCTGCAGGGAGCGGGGCCATCACCTTCGCTTACGGCGCCGCAGCCACACTGGTCGTCGGCGCCGGCGATTTGCCGGGCAACATTATCAGCGGATTTCTGCCCGGCGACGTCATCGATCTTCAGGGTATCGGCACCGCGACCAGCGCCGTGCTGGGCGCGGGTGACATCCTGAACGTCACCGGCGGGACCACTCCCGTCCAGCTCACGCTCGATCCGGCGCAGAATTTCACCGGCGAGTCTTTCACGACCGCGACCGACGACCATGGCGGAACGCTGGTAACCGCAACCGATGTCGCCAACGATTTCCCGCCCTCGATCTCCGGTACCGGGACTGTGACGGGCAACGACCACACCGCGCTGAGCCCACTCGCGGGAGTTACCGTTTCGGACCTGGATCCGGGGCAGACGGAAACCGTCACCTTGACGCTCTCCTCACCCCTGAACGGCACGCTCTCCAACCTTTCGGGCGGCACTTATGATCCCGTCAAGGGCGTCTACACCGTCAGTGGAAGCGCCGCGGCGGTAACCGCTGCTCTCGACGCCCTGGTGTTTACTCCGACGATCTATCAGGTCGCTCCGGGCCAGACCGTATCCACCGTCTTCAGCCTGTCGGCGACCGACGGCTTGATGTTTTCGACCGCGACCGCGACCACGGTCGACATCACTGCACTGAACGACCCGCCGGTGATCTCGGGTGTCGGCGGCGCTCTGGTCGAGGGCTACTGGAACGTTCCGCTCAATCCGTTTGCGTCCGGAACAATCACCGATCCCGATTTCGGCGCGACCGAGAGCGTGACCTTCAGCGTCTCCGGCGGCGTGCTGTCGCTCTCGTTGCCGGGCTTCAGCCTGACGCAAACTGGTGTCGACACCTACGCCCTGTCGGCCGGCACGCCTGCCGACGTGTCCAAGGCGATCCAGGCGCTGCAGTTCACAGCATCGCCGAATCCCAGCGTGCCCGGCTATACCATCTCCTATGTCGGCATGTCGGTGTCTGACGGCATCGCGCCGCCGGTGACGGCCGAAGCCGAGGTGCTCACCGGACTACCCATATTTTCCGGGGTGAAGTCGAACCAGACCGTGGTGGATGGCAAGACGATCAGTCCATTCAGCTCGGTGGCGATCACCGATTCCGCCGGGCTCTCCATTCAGGGCTTGACCATTACGCTGTTTGATTCGTCCAGCAACTACCTGAACCCGACCGACGCCAACGGCACGCTCTCGGGCGCCAACCTCGTCAAGACCGGCATCGGCACCTACTCCCTGACGCCCGGCTCAACCCAAAGCGTCACCGCGGAGCTGGACGCGCTGGTCTTCACGCCCACGATCAGCGGCTCCACTGCGACGACGGATTTCAACCTCGCGGCCTTCGACGGTGCCACCACCGCCGACAACCAGGACACGTCAGTCATTGCATCGCCGCCCCCGATTCCGTTGGTCGCTTCGATCGTGGCCTCGCCAAACAGTGGCGACTGGAACACCGGAAAGATCATCACGCTCACTGTCACGATGAGCAAGAGCGTGACGGTCACGGGCACACCGATCTTGTCGCTGAACGATGGCGGGACGGCGGTCTACCAGGGCGGGTCGGGCTCGAATGTCCTGACGTTCACTTACACGGTCGGGAACGGGCAGAACGCCTCCGCGTTGGCGGTGACCGGAAACAATTTGAATGGATCGACTGTCGCCATCCAGGATGGCTCGGGCAATCAAGCCGATCTTTCCGGCGCGGACGTCACCTTCCCGGGGCTCGCCATCGGGGCAACCGTGACCTCGATCTCGGCCAAGCCATCGGCGGGCGATCTCGGGGCGGGTAAGAAAGTCGTCTTCACCGTGGCCATGAGCGAGGCCGTCACAGTAAGCGGCGGCACGCCGTACTTGAGCCTGAACGACGGCGGCCAGGCGATCTATACTGCCGGGTCGGGCAGCAAACTCCTCACGTTTACCTACACGATTGGGGCGCTCGGGTCCGGTCAGAATGTCGCGTCGCTCGCCGTGACCGGCTTCAACTCCAACGGGGCGACCGTCTACGACTCCAACGTGCCCGCCGACACCGCCGATCTTTCCGGTGTGGCCAATTTCGCCGGCGGCCCGCAGATCGATACGGTCGCGCCGACCGTGTCTTCGGTCGCGGCCTCCGGCGCCGGGATCACCAACGGCAGCGGCGACCTCGATGCCGGCAACACGGTCACCCTCACGGTCGATTTCAGCGAGAACGTGACGGTCGTGGGCACGCCGTACCTGAGCCTCAATGATGGCGGCAAGGCCTTTTACACGAACGGATCGGGCAGCAGCACGCTGACGTTCACCTATACGGTGGTGGCCGGGCAGAACACCACCGACCTCGCAGTCACCGGGGTCAGCACGAACGGCGGCAGCATCCGGGACGGCGCCGGCAACAACGCCATCCTCACTGGTGCGGTTAGCAATCCTCCCGGCATTCTGCAGATCGACACCAAGGCACCCACCATATCGGCGATCACAACCTCCGGGGCCGGGATCACCAGTGGCAACGGCGACCTCGATGCCGGCAAAGTCGTGGTGCTGACGGTCAAGTTCAGCGAAAACGTGACGGTCCTGGGCAACCCGTTCTTGACCCTCAACGACGGCGGCACTGCGAGCTATACGGGAGGCTCCGGCACCAGCGCCCTGACCTTCACCTACGTGGTAGCCGCCGGCGACAACACGTCCGACCTGACGGTGGCGGGGCTTGATCTCAATGGCGGGACGATCGTGGACGCGGCCGGGAACAATGCGGTCACCTCCGGTGCGGTGAGGAATCCGCCCGGCACTCTCAAGATCGACACAACCGCCCCAACGATCACGCAGGTGCTGGTCTCCCCGGCCAGCGGCGAGGTGACCACGGGACATGCCATGCGCATTACCCTGGATACCAGCGAAGCCGTGAAGGTTGGCGGCACGCCGGTTCTGCTGCTCAACGACGGTGGCGTCGCGAGCTACGATGCCGTGCACTCGACCGCCACAGCGTTGGCGTTCAACTACACTGTAGCTGCCGGCCAGGTGACGACCGATCTCCAGGTCAGCGGCGTTCAGCTGCCAACGACCTCCTCGATTGCGGATCTTGCCGGCAACAATGCCAATCTGTCGGCTGCCGGCGCCGGTCTCGGCCTGCAGATCAACACGACCAATACCGGTCCGGCCGGGCCGAACGGCGGCAATTTCACTATCAGCGGAAGCACCGAGCTCGAGCTGTTCGGGGCCTCGGTCGCAAACGTGACGCTTGCATCGGGTGACACCGGGACCCTGCGGCTCGATGCTTCATCACAGTTCAATGGCACTGTGGCCGGGCTTGCTCTTGGCAACTATCTCGATCTCGCCGATATCGCGTTCGGTGGCAGCACAACGCTGGGCTACACGCCGAACGGCAGCAATACCGGCGGCATGTTGAACGCGACCGATGGAACCCACATTGCCAATATCGCGCTGCTGGGCCAGTACATGGCATCGAGCTTTGTCATGGCGAGTGATGGCCATGGCGGCACGGTCATCAGCGATCCGCCCGCGACCCAGGCGCAGGCCATGAGCGTGTCACATGCCTGATCCGGTCTCCGCTTGCGATCGGCTATTTTGAAAAGGCGAGGGCGATCACCAGGGTGGCCGCCCGCTCCCGGGGATCACACGAAGAGAAGACATCAATATGAGCAAATCTGGTCTGCTCCTCGACGGAGCGCCGACATCGCTGGCGGAGATGAGAAGTCGGGCCATTTGGTGATCACCCGCGCTTGACGCGATATTGCAAATCAGATTACTCACGAAATTGACAATCAGAAGCTCCGCCCGGGCGAGAGATCGCGCCGGGCTTTTTCGTATGCGACTTCGCGCGCGGTCTCCCGGCATCTGATTGCGTGCGCGCGATAGAGTCTTCGCGCCAGAGTGAAAGATGAGCACCAAATTCTGGGAAAGATTCGTTGAACGAAAGTCGCTACGCGGCATCATGCCCAATTAGATTATTTTTGCGTTGGCGGGTTCGAGGCTGTCAGTCGCTCGTCGTCGATGTTGGTTGTTGATGCCGGAGGCTGCCATATGGATCCACCGCCCCTTCCTCTAGTCTACCGCGGAAAGTCGGGCGGTAGTACGCCGGCCGTCTCGGCAAAGCTGCAGGTTTGCAGCTAAAAGCGGTCATTGCCGGGCTTGACCAGGCTTGACCCGGCAATCCATCTTCTTGCGAAGATGGACCCGCGGGTCATCAGGGCGTGTTACGCCCGTCTTCGACGGGCTATGCCCGCGGGTGACGAGTGAGGCGAACCTTTTCGATCGGAACATGCGTTAGCCAAAGGAAGCTCAGGTCGTTGCCCTCGAAGGTGAGAACCCTTATTCATTGGTCTATTGCGGCAACGGAGCCGATCCTATGACGACGCGACGTGCAGCCTGCTGCTGCGGACAGCTTCATCTCACCATAGAGGGCGAGCCATCGCGCATCTCTATGTGCCACTGTCTGGAGTGCCAGCGACGCACTGGCGCCGTTATCAGCAACCAGGCTCGGTTTCCCCGCGACCAGATCACCTTCGAGGGGAGGGCGACAGCGTGGACGCGGACGGCCGCAAGTGGCAACAAGCTTACTTTCCATTTCTGTCCGATTTGCGGGTCCACCGTCTACTGGGAGAACGAAGGTTTTCCTGGCCTTGTCGCAGTTGCGATCGGCAACTTTGCGGATCCGAGTTTCCCGGCGCCGACCATCGCGGTCTGGGAGGAATCGCGTCACCCCTGGGTTTCCTTACCGCCGGATATCCCGCCAAAGCGATCCGCGCAGCAGGGTTGATCGCGATCGCAACCCGTTTCCTGGTTTCGTGTCTCACCACAGGGGTGCAGGTCCAACGACGATTTCCTGTTATCGCCTGTTCTAACAGGGAGCGGCCGACGGTAGAACGCCGGCCGTCTCGCAGGAGTTGTAGAGTTGCAGCCTGCCAAGGAACCCCAGATCTTTTCCGCCGCGGGGCCCATGTCCGGTCTCACCCAGATAGCTGCCTGCCCGAGCCACATGCCGAGGCAGGCGACCGCAAGCGCCCGCGATCGACGCGGAACCGGGCGAGAGGTTAAGGGCCGACACTATGGGCGCCTCATTGCTGACGGCGATGCTCGTCTGGGCGAGGTCGTGGCACATTTGGTTGATCACCCGCGCTTGACGCGATATTGCAAATCAGATTACTCACGAAATTGAAAATCAGAAGCTGCGCCCGGGCGAGAGATCGCGCCGGGTTTTTTTGTATCTGTCGCGCGTCGGGTCGCGCTCAAGCGGGCCGTGATGTGCCCGCAGCAGGAAGCCTCGCGCCGGCCCCCATTAGCTGACCCTCAGTCGACATCACCAACAAAACCACAGGCTCCCTCGTCGGGGGCCTTTTTTGTTTGTCCAGCCAATTGGCCCGCCGATGCCGAATCCATTCGATGGAAATGACGGATCATGGCCGAGTCTCTGGCCGCAATATGCCCCGTCGAATCTGCCGTTCAACGGCCCGTCCGTTCCGAGCAGCTTTTACGACGATTGGACGACAGGTAGCCCGGCGGTCCAGGCCGCCTATGACTTTTGGTTTGGAGCAGGCAAGAGCGGCACTGCCGCGAATGCGGCACCTGATGCTTCGGCGGTATCGAGTGCTGCAGCGAATCCGGCGCCGAGCCTGTCAACCATACCGAGCACTGGCGCTCCTGTATTCCCGAGTTGGGCCGATCCCTATCTCAAGGCGCCGTCGAGCAACTTCCCGCCGAGCGCAATCGCCTCCTCTCCGGCGGCGAACTGGGGCGCGTTTGCCCCGACACCGCCGCTCATATCGGATGTGACCAAGCAATATCTGCTGCCGCTTTCGCCGCTGCGATTGCCCTACAGCGCGGCCGCCGGAGGCATATGGGAAGGGCTCGCCAAGGAGCTCGAACAAAAAGAGCGGGCGAACGGCCTTCCGACTGACGGCTTCCTCGGCTCCTTCGCCTACCTGCCGACCTCGAGCGACACGGACGCTTCGCCGAGCCACCAGCCGCAGTCGTTTCCAAGCGGCCCCGCTGACGTTCCTCTTTCCGCTTCGACGCTGAACAACAATTTCCTCCCCAACGGTTTGCCGCGCTTCACCGGTGGTCCGCCAGATTATTTGTCTGCACCACCAGCAGCGGCGCCAAGCGATCCTGCAGATTCCGCGCCTGCAAATCAATCCATCCTGTTCCGGCACCCGCGGTCGAGCTTTGATCTCGGTGGCATCGGCGCCACCAGCAATGGTCCGGACACGCGCGAGCTCGCAGAGCCCGGATTGCCGCTGACGAAATCCGGAGAACCGTATTTTCCGCCGACGTCGCCGCTCCTGGGTACGCAGGGGCAAGCCCAATACGCCGCGCGCGGGGGCGCGCAGCTATTGGCACCGCTTACATACGACACCCTCACCTGGGCACCCCCGTCGGTCACCGCCGTCAATGCTGCGGGCAAGCTGCCGAGTCAACCTCCGCTTGGCTTAGCGGCGGCCATCGACGCGGCCTCGATATTCTTCCCCGAGGGTCGCGTCGCCCGCGCCGCGGAGTTCGGCCTGGGCGCTGGTGAGAGGGCCTTTCCAGAACTCATCACGGGGCCATATGGAGAACTCAAGGGGACCCTTCCGCCGGGGTGGCAGGCGAACCACATCAACCAATCTGCGGCATTCAAAAAACTTGTTCCGCACGACGAAGGTTTCAGTGTAGCGATGAGAGGAGATGTCATTACCGAACCGGGAACGCCCCACCATATCTTCCATCGTTTCTTAGAAGACTTTTGGGACCAGTTCCGCGAGGAAGTCGGCAGCCGTTATGGTGAAAAGCCTACGATTAATGAATACCATCAAGCAGCGAAGCAGGCGCTCATTACCTCCGGCTTCACGCCTGAACAAGCTTCCTACCTCGTGGAGCAAGCAGCCAACCAACTTACGAGTAAAGGAGTGAGCTTGTCCGATAAGGTGCCTGAGATTCCGATCGCGATTTGGCGCAGAAGGAAAATGTGATGTATTCGAGAACCATCGCGCGAATTGAAAAGCTGGAAAAGGCTTCGTGGTTCTCACGCATCGGCGTCGCGGCCGGGGCGTCGGTCGCAGCCGTCTCATCCTGGCCAGAGGCGATTACTTGTTGCGATACAAAAGAGTGGACGGACCTGCGGCAGGAGATGCTCAATCAGTATGGCGTCTATATCCACCAGCACCATCGAGAGCGGTTGCAGGATTGGAATGAACGAATTCAGGCGATCAAGAAGCTTACGGAGCCGCTGGTCGAGCGCAAGACTGCCCCGGTCATTCGCGAGAACGCCCTTCCGGATATATTTAGGACCCGCGTTCGCTTTGACGTGGCTATTTTCTGCATGGAAGCCGAATACGACGACATTTGTCCGCCTGGCTTTTTTACGCGGCTCGGCTCGTGGTATCTGGACGGACATTTTCCTTGCGGCTGGTGGGGGCTGTTTCCGGAAGGAAAGCTGATTGTTTATTGATCTGAGACGGTCAGAACACAGCCAGATGACCTTCAAAGTTCCTTGGAATATACCTGCCGAGGACCTCATGGTGAGGAGCCGCGCTTCGTTACGTTAGCGCGGCGTCTTGAACGATAAGCGCGTTTACGCGCGTCTTTGACGCTGCGATGGCCGCAAGCTCGAAGCTTGCATACATCTTTCGAGACGCCCCCTCCCTTTATCCCTCCCCCGCAAGCGGAGGAGGGTAGGGAGGGGGCTCCTCCGCGATGAGGCTCCTGCTTCCGATTGCGGCAAGCTCAGACCGCGGCGCGGGCGAACAAATAAATCCCGAGCGCCAACAGACCCAACAAGAAAACGCGACGGAAGGTGGCCGGATGCAGGCGCAGCCTCAAAGTTTGCCCGAGCCACATGCCGAGGCAGGCGACCGCCAGCGCCGCGATCGACGCTGGGCCGAGCGAGAGGTTGAGCGCCGACACCATGGCGAGATTGATCGCCAGCGCGAGCGAGGAAACCGTGAACGAGAGCCCGAGCGCCTGCACCAGGTCTTCCTTCTCGAGCCCGATCGCCTGCAGATAGATCACCGCCGGCATGGCGAACACGCCCGTTGCGGCCGCGACCAGCCCCGTGATGACGCCGACCAGCGGTCCGAGCCAGCGCTCCTGCGCCGCGTCGACCTTGATGTGAAATGAGGCGAGCGCAGTCAGGGCATAGATTGCGAGCGCGACACCAAGCAGCGCCGAAGCGTAATGCGCCTGGACGAGCCAGCCGGCACCCGCCAGCGTGCCGCAGACCGCGGCCAGCAAGGTTGGCCACAGGCGCGCGGCCACGGGCTTGAGGCTGGGTCCGGCCGCCATCTGCCAGACATTGGTGGCGACCGTCGGCAGGATCAGGAGCGAGGCGGCATCGGCGGGGCGCATTACCAGCGCCAGCAGTCCCATGGCGATTGCCGGCAGGCCGAGCCCGACCACGCCTTTGACAAAGCCGGCGACTATGAAAATGGCGGCGATGAAGAAGAGGGTGAGCACATCCATGAGAGGGAAAGTGAGTCGTGGAGCGCGGCGGCGCAATGCGCAAGTGAAGTAGCCTGATTTCGCGCCTCGCGAAGGCCGCGCAGCGACGAGCAGGTATGCAGTAACACCCACCCACCGGTCGTCCGCGCGAAACGTGTAGAAACTCGGTCGCTCCTGCGAAAGCAGGAGCCCATACGTCTGTGCGCTATCATGTCCCGCCGAGGGCAATGGGTCCGGCGTCTCGCTGCGCTCGCCCTGGAAGACACGTCTGGGAGTGGGTGCCTTCTTTCGCAGGAACGCCCCGTGTGGGCACTTCAGCGCCGCGAATATTTGCCGATCACGCGATGCGCCCATTGCCACTCGCGGCGCGGCAGCGTGAAGTCCTTTGCGGCACCTTCGGGCGGGTTGTGCTGGCTCAGGAACCATTTGTCGGCGGTGGCGCGGCGCAGGAACTTGATGGTGGCGCGCGCTTCGCCGGCTTTCTCGGCATAGAAGATGTAGACCTCACCTTGGATCACCGGCAGATGCGGGTCGACCAGCGCCGTATCACCCTGCCGGTATTCGGGCTCCATCGAGGTGCCGGTGATGAGCAGACCATAGGAATCGCGCACGTGGATGAGCGGGGCAGGGCGCGCCATGAAGTCGACGGCCTCGTGCGACACGATGATCTGTCCCGGCCCGCCTTCGGCCGAGGCGTGCACCGGGAAATTCCGCTCACCCAGGATGCGCGCGGGCGGCATCAGCTCGGTGGCGGGCGAGCTGTCCCGGCCAAGCGAGAGATCGAGCTCCACGAGCGGGATCGACAGCACCTGCGCGATCTTGGGAAGGAACTTGGAATGCCGGCTGTCGCCGGCCTCGATCTTTTTGATCGCCGGCTGCGAAATGCCGACCCGGTTGCCGAGCTGCGCCTGCGACCAGCCGAGCTGCTCGCGCCGGCGGCGGATGATCTCGCCTGGTTCCATGCAAGGTTCTTTCCAACGGGTCCTGAGGGTGGCGCAACGCTGACCTTAGCGGCGGCCATAACCGCGGTCAATAACCTGTATTGACGTTTCGATAACGGAAGTTATCATTACGGTTATGAGAGTCGAAGCCATGCTTGCGCGTCCGCCGCCTTGAGCCGCTCGTCCGGCTTTACGCCCTTCCAAGAACAGTCCGTCGCGCCGTCCCCTCCCGCGCCAGCGACGGACCGGCGCGGCTCCCGGTCTGCTCTCCGGCCGGTGAGCCGCGCCACGCCCTTTGCAGATTCAAGCCCGAAGAGGTTGTGCAATGACCGAGGCAGATGACATCCCAATCTTGCAGGATCAGAGCCCGCCCCCTGGCGATGCCGCGGTCAAGCGCGCCCGCTTTGCGTGGAGTGCAGCCCACATCGCACTCGTGCGGCAGCGCTGGAGCGAAGGCGCGAGCGCCGCCTCGATCGCCAAGGAGCTGGGCGAAGCTGTGTCGCGGTGCGCGGTGCTCGGCAAGATTCATCGCCTCAAGCTCGCCCAGCCTGAATTCAAGCAGCGGCATCCGCGCAAGGAAACGGCGGTGCTCAAGCGTAAGCGGGCGCCGCGGCCGGCGCGGGCGCGCGCCGTTCGTGCCCCGAGCGCGCTGATGGCCGCATTCCAGGCCCTGGGCCTCGGCAAGGGGTTATCGCAGGTCGATCTCGGCGGCCTGCATCAGCACGCCGGCAAGGCCTTCGGCCCCGCATGCGGCCTCATGGATCTCGATGCCGCCACCTGCCGTTGGCCGCTCGGCGAGCCGAATCAATCCGATTTTGTGTTCTGCGGCGCCGCACCGTTCCGGCGCTATCCGTATTGCTTGGTCCACTGCCTCATCGCCTATCGGCCCGATGCTGCGGACGATAAGGTGAGCGCGACACAAGCGCCGATGCGTCCCGCCGTCGCGCCGCAGAGCTGCGATGAGAGCCGCCGCCGGGCGGCGTGAATCTTTCCATATCGCCAGGGAACAAGCATGGGCCGCGCCTGGATGCCGCTCTATGTCGGCGACTATCTGCGCGATACGCGCGATCTCAATACGCTGCAGCACGGCGCGTATCTCCTTTTGATCATGCATTATTGGCAGCACGACGCGCTGCCGACCGACGATGCGCGCCTGGCCGCGATCGCCGGCCTTTCGGTCGCACAGTGGCGGCGCATCCGCGCGGCGATCGAGGCCAAGTTCGGCGAGGGCTGGAGGCACAAGCGCATCGATGCGGAAATCGCCAAGGTCGATCGCGCCCTGTTGCAGCGGCGCCTGGCCGGCCGGAACGGCGGGATCAAGTCGGGGATCGCGCGCGCCGTTCTCCAAGGCGAGGCGATCCTGCGGGCGGAAGCGGAGGAGAAGCGGTCGCTGGCGCGGCGCTCAAGCGGCCGGCAAGCGCAAGGTCAGGAAACCGCGAAGCCGCCGCCAACCAATCACAATCACAGATTCGAATCTTCTCTTTCTTCTCTTTCTTCTCCTTCGTCCGGCGCGGCGCCGGCGCCGTCGGACCAAAGCTCCGCGCCCGCAAAGCCCGCAAGCGCGTGGTCGCGACGGGAGCTCGATGCCTTGTTTGCCCGGCGCAGCGCCGCCGAGAGCGGAGCGCCGAGCACGGCGCTGCCCGAAGCGCGCGAAAACAACCAGACAGGAGATTGATCGCATGGTCCGCCGCGGACGCAAACGCAAGATCGGCCTTCGCCATCCCGGCGGCACGCTGGTGCAACGGGGGGAGCTCGAGGCCAAGAGCTTTGCGGCGCTGCAGCCGCATCGGGCCTGGCTGCCGCCGGAGAAGCGCCTCGATGAGCGAGCGGCGAGCCCGTTCGGCTGTCTCAACCTGCTCGGCGTCATCAGCGATGCGCAATATCTTGCGGGCCTGCGCTACGCGGTCGTGGTCGGCCACTATCGGGCCGTCATCGAGACGCCGCGCGCGACCTCAGGCTCCGGCCGCGGCTACACCTGCGCGGGCGATCTTGCCTGCGGCCGCGACAATCCCGAGGCCTGCGAATGTCGGCGCCGCAAGGCGCGCTACGATGCGGCCTTCGCGGCTGTCCTCGAAGCGGGCCAGAAAGCGGCGCGCGCGGTCGCGCGTGTTGCGGTGCATGGCGAGCAATGTCCGCGCGGCGGGCTCGCCGATCTCAAGCGCGGCCTGGATGCGCTCGCCAGGCATTTCGGGGCGCGCAAGGCGCAGGCCGGGAATGGTCGTCACGCCTGCGTGCCGCTGCCGGCAAGGGGCGAAGCATCTTGAGCCGGCGCGCCTTGGACGCGTGCGGACCGCCGCCGCCCGCCAAGGCGTGCCAGCTGCTCGTCGGCAAAGTCGACGAGCCAGTAAATGACAGCGGCGGTGAACACCAAGACGAGCCACAGCTGCACCTCGTTCACGAGAAACCGCAGCACGGTGTCGATCGCCATCCAACCGGAGTAGACGCCCTCCGCCGGCAAGCCCAGCTCCGAGGCGAGCGTGATGCTCGGCCATTCGCCGGTCGCCCCCTGAGCCATCAGCTGGGCAACGAGGAGCATGAGACCGATCAGGAGGATCGTTCCGGCAACCATTCGCGTTCCTCCTCCATTCCCCGCCCGGATGGGACGACCTTGGCAAAGGGATGCGCCAATTTCAACAAGCTGGTGGGCGTGAATGCGCCACTTTCGAGTTGGCTGTGCTTTAGACTAGACTTACAAGACGTAGCACCGCAAAGGCGCTTGCCGTCTGCTTTAAGTTCTCGGCTTAATCGAGGCCTGGACATGGTAAACTCGGGCACGTCCTCGGCCGCTGTGGCTTTAATCGCCGCCATGGTTACGCCTGCGCTTCTCATCCTTGCCTGCGCCTCACTTGTCGCAACTATGCTTGTGCGAATGGCGCGGGTGGTCGATCGCGCTCGCCTTCTTGCCGCGACAGTCCATGAGGGTAACTTGGAAAAGCTCGGCGCCACCCCAGACCAAGCTCGCATCGCGCTTGATCGTCATGCAAAGCGCGCACGCTATGTGGAATGGTCAATCGCCGCTCTCTACGTGAGCGTTGTCATATTCGTGTTGACGTCCCTCTCTATCGTAATCGACCACGTCACAGGCTCGCTCGGCTGGTTGCCGGCGGGGCTTGCTATCATAGGGACGCTGCCGCTGCTTGCAGGTGGAGCCTGGATGGTTGCTGAGTCGCGCTTGAGCGGAGAGCAGATTGCCGAAGAGATCCGCAATGCCCTCGCCAAATTGGAGAAACGGTAATGAGCTACTCGCCTCTCGAGCCCGACCGTACGGCTATTCTGTTTGCCGATCTTCAGGCCGGCATCATCGAACGAAGCGTCACCAACGATGTGTCGCACCTGCGCCGGGCGGTCTCCGCGCTGGCAAAGCTTGCGCAACTTTTTGACATACCCGCGATAATCACAACGGCGCCAGCGGCGGACGGAGCCCCGAAAGTCACCCCCGAGATCGCGGCCGCGCTGGGCGAGTTGCCGCAGCACACGCGGACCACCACTGACGCCTTTCTACATCCAACAACGCGCGACTCCATTCTGAAAACCGGCCGGAACACGCTGCTGATCGCGGGGGTAGCTACGGAAATTGTCGTGCAGCACTCCGCGCTTTCCGGCGTGGCCCAAGGGCTCAATGTACAGATCGTGCTCGACGCGTGTGGTGGGCTCTCGTCCCGCACCGAAGACGCGGCGCTGCGCCGGTTAGTACAGGCGGGCGTCGTGACTACCTCGGTGCCCTCCGTCGCCGGGCAGCTCGCAGGCGAGTTTACCCAACCGAAAGGAGGCCAGGCGATCGGCATCCTCTACGAGATGGCGTCCGGCTAGAGCATTTCGAATGAAGATCCTTGCTCTCATTGGTATAGCCCGTGGTGCTTCGATCGAGACAATCCGGGCTGAGATGGCAAACGAATTGAAGGGATCGTGGCAGCTTTTTGCAGCAGGCGTGCTTCGCGAGGCCTACGCAACCGCCGAGCCGAGCCGGGTGATTTTCGTGCTGGAAGCGGATGACACGGCCCAAGCCCATGAGCACCTGCGTAAGCTTCCGCTCGTCGCCGCGGGTCTTCTAAGTGTCGAACTGGTGCAACTCCGGCCCTTCGTGAACTGGTCAAAGTTGTTTTCTTCTGATTGTTCCGGGCGAGACGATCGGGCAGACGAGCGCTCGCATTGAAATGGCTGCCCATAGAACGGATGGAGTGCCTCGAAGGTGCGGGTGACGCCGAAGATCAAATGCGACGTGCCTGCCGCTCGCCAGCGCTCGCCGTAAGCCGCGCGTAGCGCGCCTGTTGGCAATATGCTAGCCTCCGAAGCCAATAAAATAACAACACGCGACAGCGTCCGGGCGCGGAACGGCGCGTCCGGACAGGGAGGAACCTGATGCTCTACCGAGGTGCCATCGGTACCTGCGCGCCCCTGTGCGCGCTCATTTGCCGGCTCTTGGGCGTAGCCCACTTAGGTGTGCTTGGCTTCGGCCTCTCGCCGGCCGCCGCCTTCGACGATGCGCAATATCCGGCCTTCAACGGCAAATGGAATCGTCTGCCGTTTCCGGGCGCGCCGCGCACCCCGCAGCCGACCTATGACCCGCGCAAGGGCTGGGCCGAGGCGCAGCAGGCGCCGCTCACTGCGGAATACACGGCGATCTTCAAGGCCAACGAGAAGGACCAGGCCGAAGGCGGTGCCGGCACGACGCGCGGCTACACCTGCCGCACCGGCGGCATGCCGCTCATCATGACGCTGTTCCAGCCGATGGAAATGGTGGTCCTGCCCGACACCACCTACGTGCTGATCGACCGCAGCAATATTCAGCGACGGATCTTCACCGATGGCCGCGATTGGCCAAAGGAGATTGAGCCGGCGTACAGCGGCTACTCGATCGGCCGCTGGCTCGACACCCAAGGCAGCGGTCATTACGACACGCTGCTGGTTGAGACGCGCGCCTTCCGCGGTCCGCGCACCTATGATGCAAGCGGCCTTCCGCTCGCCTTCGATGAGCAGAGCATCATCTTCGAGCGCCTATCTCTTGATGCCGCCAACCGGAACGTGATGCACAATGAGATCACCGTCATCGACCACGGGCTGACGCGGCCCTGGACGGTGATGAAGGATTATCGCCGCGACCCGGGCAATCCGCCGGTGTTCCAGGAAGAAGTGTGCGCCGAGGGCAACCCATGGGTCCAGATCGGTGACGAAGCCTATATGCGCAGCGCCAACGACGAGCTGATGCCGGCCAAGAAGGACCAGCCGCCGCCGGACTTGCGATACTTCAATCGGCCGTAAGGCCGTCTGAAATAGGGGCGCCCCTTGTGGGCGCCCGTCGACGATTGGAATGACCTCAAAAGGGGCGGCCACACGGGCCGCCCCTGCAAGAAAGGAATTCGGAGAGACCTCATGCTCTACCGCGGCGCGATCGGCGCAATCGTTTTGGCCTGTCTGCTCGCGCCGCCAGGCGCGTTCGCCTTCGATCAATCCAAATACCCAGACCTCAAGGGCCAGTGGCTGCGCGTCGGCTCGCCGAACTGGGATGACGAGCATGCCCCGCTCACGCCGGAATATCAGGCGATCTTCCAGGCCAACCTGAAGGACAAGGCGGCGGGCGGGGCGGGCAATGACCCGACCTATTTCTGTATCTCGCCCGGCATGCCGCGCATCATGAATGCCTATGACCCGATGGAAGTCGTGGTCACGCCGAGCACCACCTACATCCTCATTCAGCACATCCACGATCAGCGGCGCATCTATACCGACGGGCGCAGCTTTCCCACGAACGAGGATCCGACCTATGCGGGCTATTCGGTCGGGAAATGGATCGATACCAAGGGCAGCGGCCACTATGATGCGCTCGAAGTCGAGACGCGCAATCTGAAAGGCCCGCGCCTCTATGATGAGAGTGGGCTGCCGTTCCACGAGGATAACGAGACCGTCATCAACGAGCGCATCTATCTGGATGCCGCCGATGCGAACCTGCTGCACGACGACATCACCGTGATGGATCACGCGCTGACGCGCCCATTCTCGGCCGCCAAGAGGTACGCGCGAGTCAATAATCCCCAGCCGGTCTGGCGCGAACAGCAATGCTCTGACTTCAATCATCATGTGCTGATCGGCAAGGAGAACTATGATGTGAACGCCGATGGCTTTTTGGTGCCGGTCAAGAAGGATCAGCCACCGCCGGACTTGAAGTATTTCAAGCGGCCGTAGGGGCAGCCCATAGCCCGTCGAAGACGGGCGTAAACGCCCTTATGTGGCTGCCGGATTCTGAAGCGATCAGAGACTGAAGAGGGGCGACCACAAGGATTGCCCCTACGAAACACCGGGAGAAACCAGCATGCTCTACCGTACGACGATCGGCGCGATCGCCTCAGTGCTTGTTGTGTGCGCGCCGCTCGCGGGCGCCTTTGCGTTCGATGATTCCAAATACCCGGATTTCAACGGTCAGTGGATGCGACCGCCCGGCGTCGGCAATCAATATGATCCCAGCAAGCCGAAGGATCGCGGGCAGCATGTGCCGCTCACGCCTGAATATCAGGCGCGCTTCGAGGCCGGCCTCAAGGACCAGGAGGCGGGCGGGCAGGGCAATGATCCGACCTATGTCTGCATTCCGGATGGCATGCCGCGCGCCATGAACGTGATCTTCCCGATGGAGATCGTGGTCACGCCCAAGACCACCTACATGATGATCGAATACTTGACCCAATTGCGCCGCATCTACACCGACGGCCGCAAATGGCCGGAGGAATTCGAGCCGAGCTTCATGGGCTACTCGATCGGCAACTGGACCGATCCGGATGCGAGTGGCCGTTATCAGACGCTCGAGGTGGAGACGCGCTTCCTGAAAGGACCGCGCACCTTCGATCCCAGTGGCGCCCCGCTCGCCGATGATAACCAGACCGTGGTCAAGGAGCGCCTCTTCCTCGACAAATCCAACCCGGACATTCTGCACGACGAGATCACCACCATCGATCATGCACTGACGCGCCCCTACGTGGTGATGAAGACCTTCGTGCGCGGCAAGGACCCGGTCTGGGTCGAAAGCGATTGCGCCGAAGGCAACCAGCATCTGCGCATCGGCAAGGAGAGCTACATGCTCAGCGCCGACGGATACTTGATGCCGGCCAAGAAGGGACAGAAGCCGCCGGATCTGAAATATTTCAAATAGGTCTCGATAACCGGGGAGGTCGGGATGCGAAGGGAAGGCCCGATCATTGTTTGCCCAGGGCAGGCAGCAAACTGGGCGCGCTCCCTCCTCCGCGCGAAGTCGGGCCTGCCCGACTTCGCCACCAAACGTGGTCGAAGTCGGATATATCCGACTTCGACTGGGGGCGGGTTGGGGAGGGGGGTAGTTGTTGTTCCTCGGAGTCTCGTCGCACCCCCATCCCCTCCCCACAAGGGGGCGGGGGGTGGCCCGCGGCCTGCTCTTTCCTCAATCGCTCTCGTCATCGCGGCCGCACTGCTCCTCTCATCCACCGCCTCCGCACAAGAATCCAAATACCCCAACCTGCGCGGCCAATGGGAGCGCAGCGGTCCGGTCGCCTGGGACACTAAGAAGCCGCCGGGCCGCGGGCAGCAGGCGCCGCTCAACGCCGAATATCAGACGAGATATGACGCATCGCTTGCCGAGGAGGCCAAATCCGGCGGGCAAACCTATAATCCGCAGGTGCGGTGCGTTCCCCCCGGCATGCCGCGGGCGATGATCGGCTACGAGCCGATCGAGATCCTGGTCACGCCGGACATCACCTATATGCGGCTGCATTTCATGGGTGAGTTCCGCCGCATCTACACGGACGGGCGCGACTGGCCGGCCCATCTCGCGCCGACCTATATCGGCACCTCGATCGGGCATTGGATCGACACCGCGGGAAGCGGCCGCTACGACACGCTGGAGGTCGAGACGCGCGGCTTCAAGGGCCCGCGGCTCATCGAGAATACCGGCATTCCGCTGCATCTCGACAATCAGACGATCATCAAGGAGCGCATCCATCTCGATGCGACCGATGCCAACTTGTTGCACGACGATGTGACCCTGATCGACGATGCATTCACCCGGCCATGGACGGTTACGCGCGATTTCCGCCGTCGCCCGCAAGCCGTATGGATCGAGTATCTCTGCAGTGAGAACAACAATCTGGTGATCATCGGCGGCGAAAGCTACTTCGTACGCGAGGACGGCTATCTGATGCCCATGGGCAAGGGTCAGCGGCCGCCGGATCTGCGGAACTTTGCCCAGCCCGGGACAACGGGCCGGGAGTAGGGGGCGGAAGAGCGGGAGGTCGGCAATGCGCTGTTCGGCTGGGTTTGCGATCGCAACCTGCACGGTCCTGCTGGCGGCGGGCAGCGCCCGCGCATTCGATGATGCGCAATATCCCGATCTGCACGGCCAGTGGATCGGAGTTCGGGAAAATCCTCGCGGTGCGCAACCTTCCTTCGATCCGCCGCAGCTGTGGGGCACGACCCAGAGCGCGCCGCTCACGCCCGAATACGAGGCGATGTTCAAAGCCAACCTGGAGGATCAGAAGATCGGCGGGCAGGGCACCAACGCGACCAGCACGTGCCTTGCGCCCGGCATGCCGATGGTGATGAACGCGCATTCCCCAATGGAGATCATCGTGCTGCCGGACACGACCTATATCCGGGTCGATCACATCCGCGACACGCATCGGCGCATCTACACCGATGGCCGCGATTGGCCGCAGGATATGGTGCCGGGCTTCGATGGATATTCCATCGGCCGGTGGATCGATACCAAGGGCGACGGCCGCTACGATGTTTTGGAGGTGGAGACCCGCGGCTTCAAGGGCCCGCGCTCATATGATGCGAGCGGCCTGCCGCTGCATCGGGACAACCAGTCGATCTTCAAGGAGCGCATCTATCTCGATGCCGCCAATCCCAACCTTTTGCACGATGACCTCACCGTGATCGATCACGGATTGACGCGGCCCTGGACCGTGCACAAAAGCTACCGCCGCAACCCCGATCCGCGCCCGATCTGGATCGAATATGTGTGCGCGGAGGGCCAGCAGCTCGTCTGGATCGAAAACACGAGCTACATGCTGAGCGCCGACGGTTACCTGATGCCGACCCACAAGGGCCAGACGCCGCCGGATTTGAAATATTTCAAGAAGTGAATTCATTCGTAGGGCGGGTTAGCGCGTGGCGAATGTCTCTCGACCACGACGGCCTTGCGTGGCGCGTAACCCGCCGCTATGCCGTGCGCGGCGTTGGCGGGTTACTGCGCGCAAAGATCCAGGCGAGACGAAGCGCCAGTGCGGGCGCCTAACCCGCCCTACGGACACATCCTTGTAAAGAGGCGTACGTACACATCCTTGTAAAGAGAACAGCGAGGAGATTGATGCCGACCTTCAGCTCTGCCCGCCACACGGCACTGGCCATTGCGGTTTTGGCTTGCGTCTCAATAACCAGCTCGTTCACCAGCGCCTCGGCGCAAAACGCAGGGGCAACCATGACCACAGCTTCAGGATTACAGATCACCGACACCAAGGTCGGCACGGGCGCTTCGCCCAAGACCGGCCAGATCGCGGTTGTGCACTATACCGGCTGGCTCTCCGAAGGCGGTGCCAAGGGCAAGAAGTTCGACTCTTCGGTCGATCGCGGCCAGCCATTCGAGTTTCCGCTCGGCATGCATCGGGTGATCGCCGGCTGGGACGAAGGTGTCGCCAGCATGAAGGTCGGGGGCAAGCGCACGCTCGTCATCCCGCCCGAGCTCGGCTACGGGGCGCGCGGGGCCGGTGGGGTCATTCCGCCCAACGCCACGCTGATCTTCGACGTCGAGCTCTTGGATGTGAAATGAGGATGACCTCACGGTGAGGAGCCGGCGTCGCGAACCATGGCAACCGGCAAGGACTTGGCCTTGGGCTTAGGATGAGGATTTGTCATGCGCATATTCCTCGCGGGCGCAGCCGGGGCAATCGGGCGGCAATTGGTGCCGCTCTTGGTCGATTCCGGGCACACGGTCACCGGCACGACTCGCTGGCCCGCGAAGGCGGAGGCGTTGCGGGCTGCCGGCATCACGCCGGCGCTGGTCGATGTGTTCGATGCGCCCGCGTTGACGCTGGCCGTGAGAGCAGCGCGCCCAGAGCTCATCATGCATCAGCTGACGGACCTGCCGCCGCGGCTTGATCCTGCCGCCATGGCCGAAGGCGCACGGCGCAATGCGCGCATGCGTCGCGAAGGCACGCAGAATCTGGTCGCCGCCGCACAGCAAGCCGGCGTGAGGCGCCTCATCGCCCAGAGCATCGCCTGGATGTATGCCGACGGGGGAGAGCCGCATCGCGAGGATGATCCGCTCGATGCCGATCCGGAAAGTCCGCGCGCCGTCTCGGCGGCCGGCGTGGTGGCGCTCGAGCGCTTGACGCTTTCATCCCCGCCGATCGAGGGCGTGGTGCTGCGCTACGGCCATCTCTATGGCCCACATACCGGCTTCGAGAAGGCCGAGCCGCCGGCGCTGCATGTCGATGCGGCGGCCGCAGCGGCGCTGCTCGCCATCGAGAGGGCGCATCCCGGCATCTACAATATCGCAGAGCCCTGCGCCTATCTGTCGACTGAGAAGGCGCAGCGCGAGCTCGGCTTCGATCCGGCGTTTCGCCGGGCGCAACCGGCGTAAAAGGCGCGCGGAACCCGGCGGCGCATCCGGCGTTGTTCGCCTGCCGGGCAGCCTAAGATAATTCAAGCCCAATCCAGGACACATCGATGACCAAATCACGGCTGGCCCAACGCCGAACCGAGCAGGCTCGCCTGCACGCAGCGGTATTACCGCCCAACACGGCAAGAGGAGACGGCAGATGACCGTTCGTGAAGCCAAGATCGCCCGCATCGCACCGCTCGAGACGCCCTCCGATCTGAGCGCGGACGCTGTGCGCGACATTGCCGGCGCGCTCAATATTCTGCTCGCCGACATGTTCTCGCTCTATCTCAAGACCAAGAACTTCCACTGGCACATATCCGGACCGCACTTCCGCGACTATCATCTCATGCTGGACGAGCAGGGCGAGCAGATCTTCGCCACCACCGATGCGATCGCCGAGCGCGTGCGCAAGATCGGCGGCCTGACGCTGCGCTCGATCGGCCACATCGCCCGTTTGCAGCGCGTTCCCGATAACGACGCCGAATTCGTGACGCCGTCCGACATGCTGGCGGAGCTGCGCAACGACAACCGGCAGCTCGCCGCCAACCTGCGCGAGACGCATGGGCTGTGCGATGAGCACGGCGACGTCGCGACCGCGAGCCTCCTCGAGGTGTGGATCGACGAGGCCGAGCGGCGCACGTGGTTCCTGTTCGAGGCGACGCGGTCCGCACGCGGCGGGTAGCGGGCTCCTGCGACCAGACCCGGTCGAACGGCTGGTTGAGCCCGGCGGGAATCCTCGCCGGCGCATCTTCAACCATGGCCGCAATCACAGCGATGCGCTATCCTCACTCGAGTGCGAAGCAGTTGCCAACGAGCTGACGTATCTCGGGAGGACGCCATGCCGTTTCGCATTACGCGCTGCCCGATCGCGCTTGTGATCGCAGCGCTGGCCGCGGCGACATTTGCTGCCGGAACGGCGCGCGCGTTCGACGAGAGCAAGTACCCCAATCTCAAAGGCCAGTGGCTGCGCTTCATAGTCCCGGGCTTGCCTGGCCAGCCCTCGTTCGACCAGACCAAGCCCTGGGGCTATGGTCAGGAAGCGCCGCTTACACCCGAGTACAAGGCCGTGCTCGAGGAGAGCCTTGCCGATCAGGAGAACGGCGGACAGGGCAATTTCAACGGCGCCGAATGTCTCGCCTACGGCATGCCGATGATGATGATGGCCTTCTATCCGCAGGAATACGTCATCACCCCGGAGACGACCTATGTGCTCGTCAACAATGCCGACCACGGACGGCGCATCTTCACCGATGGACGCGACTTCCCGCAGGGGCTCGAGCCGAGCTACGCGGGCTATTCCATCGGCCGCTGGATCGATGCGACCGGCAGCGGGCGCTATGACGTGCTGGAAGTAGAGACGCGCGGGCCGTTCAAGGGGCCACGCTCCTACGATGGGACCGGATTGCCGTTGCATCACGACAATCAGTCGATCTTCAAGGAGCGGATCTATCTCGACCGGGCCAACCCGAACCTGCTGCACGACGAGATGACCGTCATCGATCACGCCTTGACGCGGCCCTGGACGGTCGACAAACGCTTTCGCCGTAATGGCGAAGCCCAGCCGAGCTGGCCGGAATATGTCTGCGAAGAGAACAACGCACAGGTCCGCGTCGGCAAGGAGAATTACTATCTCAGCGCCGACGGCTATCTGATGCCCACCCGCAAGGACCAGGCGCCGCCGGACCCCCGCTATTTCAAGCCGCAGAAATAGTACGGCGCTTCATTCCCGATTGACTTGGCACGGCGGATGCACGGAGCTGCCCGTGAGCGGAGCGCGATTCGTGCCATGTCGATTACAGCAGCAAGCCGTGCGCTGATTGTCGTGTTGATTGCCGCCTTTTCACTCATTGGGGCGGCACAAATTCTCTTTGGAAAGCCGCTGGCCACGTCTGCGGAGCGCGGCGCGTCGGACGCAGAGCTTGCCCGCATTGTCGCCGATGCGATTCGTCCCGTGCTCGGCGGAGCCGGCGGCATCGCTGTTGCGGTGCGTGCAAACCGTCACACCAGTCTCTTGAACTTTGGGCTCGCCGACCGCGGCCGACCGGTCACGTCCGATGTGCTGTTCAATCTCGGATCGGTGGCAAAAGTCTTCGACGCGACGCTGCTGGCGGCGGCTGATCGCGCCGGCGAGATCTCGCTCGACGATCCCGTCGCCAAATACGTGACCGAGCTGCAAGGGGGTGGCGACATCGCCCGAGTCACGCTGCGCGAGCTCGCGACCTACTCATCCGGCATCGTGTTGCCGCAGGACCATCCACCCTGGCCGAGCCCCGACCAGAGCTTCACGTTGCCGCAATTCATCGCGCTGCTCACGGCCTGGACCGCCGACGCTGAGCACGAGCCGGGCAGGCAGGTGATCTATTCCCATGCCGGATATGTGCTCCTGCATCTCGCGCTCGAACGCAGGTTCGGCATGCGGTTCGATCAGCTGATGGCGCAGCGCTTGATACGGCCGCTCGGGCTCTCCTCCACCACATTGCCGGTCCCTTCGGCGAACCCGGAACAGAACCCGCGCGGAGAGATCCCGCCGCTTCTAGTCCGCCGCGCCGTCCAAGGCTATGCGGCGGATGGAACGCCGTTCGGCATGCCGGGCGACCTCGAAGGCTACTATCATTGGCTCGGCACCGGGCAGATGTATGCCTCGGCCGGCGACATGGCGATCTTCCTCAAGGCGAATCTCGGCGAGCTCGACGGCGCCGGCGCGCTGCAGGCGGCGATGCGGCGCGCGCAAGCGCCGGTGCTGCCCATCGGCCCCGGCGTCTCGCAGGCGCTGGCCTGGGAAGTCCGCAAGGACGAGGAGGTCATCGTCGACAAGTTCGGCGGCCTCTACAACTCGGCCGCCTATATCGGCCTCATGCCGCAGCGAAGGATCGGCATCGTCATCCTGCGCAACCGCGGCGGCTCAGATATTGCCGAAGCGGGGCGCAATATCTTGGCTGCACTCGGGCGCCAACTGCGGTCGCGTATCTCCTCGAGCTCATGGCGAGGAGAAGGACCCTCCGGCTAAGCGCGTTGCCCCAAGTTCCGGAGTGGTCGTCCCGGCCGAAGCGAAGCGGAGAGCCGGGACATACGCCTCGGCCTGTATTGTGGGGGTCCTTGTTTTCGCAGGGGCGACGCGTCGTTTGTTGTTGCTTCGCATCATTGATGAATTTTTGTTAACGGAACTATCGGGCTGCCCGACTTGTTATTAGAGCGGTTCAACAACACTGGAGATGGACCATGAGGACGCTCCTAATTGCCGCAGCCGCGACGGTTGCGCTCGTGGCCGGCACTTCGGCTTTCGCGGCTAACGACAACCAGAGCCGCAATCGCGGGGGCTCAGACATCGGCCCCATGGGGCAGTGCTTTGACGCTTCGGCTTGCGGCTGGGCACGCGGTGCTTTTGCTTACGCTCCCGGATGGTGCCACATGGTGCGGGAGCGCATCGTGACGGATGACGGACGGATCATCTTCCGGCGGCACCGGGTCTGCCCGTAAGCCAAATCCAGCAACTGCACCGAAGTCGGGGCGAGCGGATCCGCGATCGGGTTCGCTCGTTCTGGCGAATCGGGCCGGCGGCGCGGCTTATTCCGGCGCGTGAAGGATTTCGAGATCGGGCAGGCCCCAGCACTCGATGCCCATGTCCTTGGCCATGATGCCTAGGCCCTCGGTCTCGATCTCACCCGCGGCGACCCCGCGCAATGGGTGAGGGTCGCGGACCCAGCGGCTGCGGGCGCCGTAGAAGAAGGGGGGAAAGACCAGGCCGTCGCGATGGCGGTCGGCGCGCACGAGCAGCATTGTTCCCCCGAGCGCCTCGAGCCGTACCGGGCCCGTGCCGCGCAGATCGTCCATGTGCTTCCTGCCGCCGTCGCACCAGGCGTTGAGATCGAAGGTCTTGCCGCCGTATTCGGTCACGCAATGGGGCTGCACGATGTCCCTGCCCAATGCGATCAAGGTCTCGACGATATCAGGCGGATATTCAATGACGTCGACGTCGAGCCAGAGCACCCAATCCTCATCGCCGAGTGCGCGGAAGAGAAGGTGATTGCGCGCACGCGCGAGGATCGTGCGCCGCTGAATCTGAAAGACCGGCGAGTAGCGCGGCACTCCCGGCGGCAAGCGCAATCCGAAATCACGCTTGAATAGGCGATAGCGGGCGAAATCCGCACAGGCGACCGGCAATCGCCGTTCCACCTCCGCAAAGGTATCGTCATCGCTATCGCCTTCGAGAATCCCGAGCGACAACAGGCCCGGAGGATAGGTCAGCCGCTTGAGCCCCGCGAAGTAGCGGTCGAGATGCCGACGCGCCGACTTCATCGGCGTGAGGATGAGGACGGTTGCGGTGGCAGCGGGGCGTGGCATCGCGGCTCCAGGCTTGACGCAGTTGAGAAAGTCGCTTTCTTGTTCATGATAGAATCATGGGGGCCGCGCGTATATGCAGCAAATATTGCCCGAAGGATTTTCTCAACGGCTGCACGAGCGGTTGTCCTCTCCCCGGGCCTGTCCAAGCGGCCGCTTTTCCGGACGCGGCATCGTCACCTGTGCGGGGGGCCCGCGCTATTTCACCTGCGTCTGGGTGCTGATCTGGGTGCTGCGGCGCGTCTTCCGCACCTCGCTTCCTATTCAGGTCTGGCATCTGGGCGCGATCGAGATGAGCGAGGGTATGCGCGCCACCTTGGAAGAGGAGGGCGTCGAAGTGGTGGATGCCGAGACGGTGATCGCGCGCCATCCGGCCCGTGTCGCGCGCGGCTGGCCACTCAAGCCGTACGCCATCGCCAACAGCCGCTTCCAGGAAGTGCTTTATCTCGACGCCGACACTGTTCCGCTCGCCGATCCCGCCGCAGTCTTCGACTGGAGCGACTATCGGGATTCCGGCCTGCTGCTTTGGCCGGATATTCTCGACCTCAAGTCCGAGAACCCGATTTGGAGGAAAGTAGGCCTCGCGCCGCGCGATTGCGTCAGCGTCGATTCCGGCATTCTCGCCGTCGACAAGGCGCGCGCCTTTGCGGTGCTCGATCTAGCGGTTTTGTTGAACGAGCATTGGGAGGAGCTCTACGACCTCCTGCACGGCGACAAGGACACTTTCCTGCTTGCCTGCCGGCTCATCGATTACCCGGAGGCCATGATCGCGCATCGACCGTTCGATCTTGACTCCGACCTGGTGCAGCGCGACCCGCATGGCAACGCGTTCCTGCATCACCGCACGCGCACGAAATGGAGCTTGAAGAGCCGCAATCGGCCGGTCGCCGTGGCGGCGTTCGATGCTGACTGCGCGGCGGCGCTGGCCGAGCTCGGACGCCGGTGGAGTGGAGCCGTATTCCATGCGCCGGCGCGCAGCGAGGCCGCGCGCGCCGCCGAGGCGGAGCTGGTGGCGATACGCCGCTTCGACTATGCGAGCTCGGTGGTACGCACGCTCGAGCTCCTGTCCGGCAACCGCGTTGGGGAGGGGAGGGCCGAATACGAGCAGCATTGGGCGGTGGTGGAACGCGAGGGCAAGCTCGTTCTGCAGCTCTATTCCGACGTGCAGCTGCATGTTGAGCTCACTCGGCTCGACGACGGCAGCTGGCGCGGCGCCACCGTTGTGACACCGCACTTCTCCGTGCGCCTGGTCGCTCAATCGGCCGCGCAGACCTTCCCAAATCGGGGGATCAAGCGCCTGACGCGCAGCGGAGCCGATGTGGTCGCGGGGCTGCTCACGGCGGCAGGGATGGCGGCCGGCTACGATGAAAGCCTCGCGCGTGATCTCGCGGCCGCGCTTCGCCTCATCAACGGCGCGTTCGACGACATACCTGAGGAGCTCGCCGCGCATCTCGTGCGGCTCCCGCTCGATGCGCATTGGCGCGAGGCGCTCGGCCGTCTGCTGACCGAGCTCGAGTCCGCCCGCAATCGCCGCCTTGAACTCGCGGGCGACCGTGCCGAGCATCCGCTCTGGATCAATCCCGCGCACTATCTGCGCGTGATGTGAGCCGACGAAATGGACGGGCAGGTCCCGCGCCAGCGCCTTCTGTTCCTGGCGCCCATCGTCCCCGGCGAACGCGGCAATGGGCTGGCGATGCGCTGCGGCTTTCTGCTCGCCGCATATGCGCGTGCGTTCCAAGTCGACCTTGCGGTCATTCCGCTCGCCGCGGGCGGTGCCGAGCTCGATGACTTCGTGTTGAGCCGCGTGCGGCGCGCAAGAATATTTCCCGCGGCGACGACGGACAGTCATTTCGGCTTGATCGCGCGGCTCAAGGATGTTGAGGCGCGGCGCACGGCATTCGAGCGCTACGGCAGGCCGGCATTGATGAGCCGCGTGACCGTTGAGCTGCGCGCCGAGCTTGCGAGCTGGTGCGCTCTTGAAACCTATCACGTCGTGCATGTCTCGCGCCTTTATCTCGCCGAGCTCGCGGCCCCCTGGCTTACGGTGCACAAGCGCAATGCGCTTTGCGTGCTCGATTGCGACGAGGACGAGTCAGCCGCGCACTATCGCATTGCCCGCATGCGTGAGCGCGCCGGTGACCGCGAAGGTGCCGTCTGGGAGCGCATGGAGGCGCGCGCCTTCGCACGCATCGCCGCCGAATGGCTGCCCCGCTTTGATTGCCTCCTTGCAGCCGCGCCCGGGGAGAGCCAATCGCTGTCGCGGCGCGCCGGCAGTCGGCCGGTCTTCACCATTCCAAATACTATCGCGGTTGGGCCGCTCCTCAGCAAGCAGCCGCGCAGCGCGCGCCGGCGTCCACGCACGCTCATTTTTGTCGGCAACATGAGCTATGCGCCCAATGTGGACGCCGTCCGGTGGTTTGCCAGATCGGTTTGGCCGCGCCTGCGCCGAACCATGCAGGTACCGCTCCGCCTCCTGGTCGTCGGAGCCGATCCGCCGGTGTCGATCATGCGCCTGGATGGCTGCTGCGGCATCCGCGTGAGCGGACCTGTGCGCGAGGTCGCGCCTTTCTATGCGGCGGCCGATCTCGCCATCGTGCCGCTGCGCGCAGGCGGCGGCACCCGCATCAAGCTCATCGAAGCGGCCGAGCGCCGCGTGCCGGTCGTTTCGACCGCATTCGGGGCCTCCGGCACAGGCCTGCGCCACGGGCTCGAGCTTCTGATCGCCGAGGATGCAGCCGCTTTTGCAGCGGCCTGCGCTTCACTCCTCACGAAGCCAAGGCGGGCCAGCGCGATGGCCGCACGCGCGCGCCGCCGGGTGCGGCTCGACTACAATGCCCGCTTCTGGGCCCGGCGCGTCATCGACCTGATCAGGGAACTGATGATCGATGACAGGGAGCCGGGGGCTTGGTAGAAGCTTCAAGCAAGCAGAGGGACCAACGCATAGGACGCACTATGGCCGAAGTCATTTTCCAGGCGGAGAATCTCGAGGTCAACGAGGTTCCGGACGGATACATTATCTACCAAACGGCGCGCGACCGCGTGCATTACCTCAACAAGACTGCGGCGGTCGTGTTCGAGTTCTGCGACGGCAATCTCGATGCCGACAGCATTGTGTCGCGTGTAGCGCAGGCCTTCGAGCTCGCCGATCCGGCCAAGAATGCCGAGATCGCCGCCTGCCTGGGCTCGCTGATCGAAGAAGGGCTGGTCCAATCTCATACGAAGTGATTGCGCGGACGCTGCAGCGCCGCATCGTGCTGCGGACCGAGGACGCGCAAGTCTATTCTGCATTGCGCTATCTCGAATGCGCGCCGGAGGTAGCGGGCGATGCGCCGCGCGAGCTCGAAATCCGCATCGAGCCCTATCGAGGCTACTACCGGATCCTCGAGCAGGAGGTCGCCGTCTGCGAGCTGCTGACCGCGGAGGACATCACCAACCATCTGCATCGGCGCCTGTTCGGGCTCGCCATCGAAGAGCGGCCCAAAGACCTGCTGCTGCATGCGGCGAGCCTGCGCCGGAACGGGCGGCGCCTGCTGATGGTCGGCACTGAAGGCGCCGGCAAGACCACGCTGACCCTTCGCCTCATGCTCGGCGGCTACGACATCGAGGGGGACGAGAACGTCTTCGTCGACACGAACGGCGTCATCGCCCGCCCGCGCGGGATGCGCGTCAAGGAGGGGACGCTCGCCCAGCTGCCGCAGGTCGCTGACCGCATCGCCCAGGCGCCCCACATGGTCGACGGCAATGGCCGCAAAATCTACAATCTCGATCCCCGATTCCTCGGCGGCCGCTGGCAGATCCAGCCCGGAACCGTGGATATCATATTGTTGTTGCACGCGAACCACGGCGGAGCGTCCTCTATCCGCCCGCTCTCGCCGATCGCCGCCGGCCGCGAGATCATGGCGGAGATCGGTTTTCCAACGCTCGGGCGCGGCCGCGCGGTGGCCGCACTGGCAGGCCTGACCGGAAGGGCGCGATCCTTCGATGTTTCACTGGGAGAATCGACGCAAGCGGTTGGCCTGATCGATCGCGTGCTGGCCGGGAGCGGTTGATCAGAGCCCGGGTGCGGCAGCTTGAGCACAGTGTAACAGAATCTAGACGGCGGCGGCCCTCGGCCCTTGAAGCTGTCGCGAAAACGCGAGACACTGACGGCAGGAGGGGGGACCTCTCAACAACCGCGGATTGCGGCCTGCCGGCTTTGCCGAAAGCTTTGCTGTGGGTCCTCGCTGGGCGCCTCCGCGCGCCTACGCTGCTGGTTCCGGACCAGCGGCCGTCACAACCGATGAGAGAGGGTGGCGATCATGTCGGAAGAGAGCATGAATTCTGCTTTGGCGGGTGTCGACGCACGAAAGCGCGCGGCCTTGACGCGGTTGCTCGCCGGCACTGCTTTCGTGGCTCCAGTCGTGGCCTCCTATGCGATCGATGCGCTGTCGATATCGAAGGCACGGGCCGTCACCGCGAATGGGTCCGGTATCAATATCAGTGATCGCCGGCTCAAGACCGGGATCAAGCGACTGGCAACTCTTCCTTCCGGAGTCGGGCTCTACCGCTTCAGATATGTGTGGAGCGACACCGAATATGTGGGCGTGATAGCCCAAGAGGTGCGCGAGCTGATGCCTCAAGCCGTGGTCGAGGGGGCGGATGGCTTCCTGCGTGTCGATTACGAGGTGCTAGGCTTGGAAATGCAGACCTACGCGGACTGGCAGAAGCGCGAGGCAGCGCGCGCGCCGGCCATCGCCGCCTAGCCGGGAGCCCCTTGGGGCGAGTAGCAGCCGCAGCGCAGGGATCGCGGAACGACGATCATGGGAGGCGATATGTCGGAAGAAAACTTGAATTCCGCATTGGCGGGCGTCGACGCACGAAAGCGCGCGACCCTGACACGATTGCTGGCCGGCACTGCTTTCGTGGCTCCAGTCGTGGCGTCCTACGCGATCGATGCCCTCGCGATATCGAAGGCGCAAGCCTTGACCGCGAATGGCTCCGGCATCGCAGCCAGTGATCGCCGGCTCAAGACCGCTATCAAGCGACTGGCAACTCTCTCCTGCGGACTCGGGCTCTATCGTTTTAAGTATCTGTGGAGCGACACCGAATATGTGGGCGTGATGGCCCAAGAGGTGCGCGAGCTGATGCCTCGAGCCGTGGTCGCGGGGCCGGATGGGTTTCTGCGTGTCGATTACGCCATGCTTGGCCTGGAAATGCAGACCTACGCAGACTGGCAGAAGTGCGAGGCGTTGCGTGCGCCTGCCATCGCCGCCTAGCACGGGAGCGGTTTAGGACGCCGTAGTTCACGGATCGCCGAAAGACCAGACGAGGAGCGAGTATGTCGGACGAGAATATGAATGCCGCTTTGACGGGTGTCGATGCGGAAAAGCGCACGACGCTGACACGACTGCTCACCGGCACCGCCTTCGTGGCCCCGATTGTGGCTTCTTATGCGATCGACGCGCTCACCATCTCGAAGGCGCAGGCCAGCGCCGCGAATGGATCTGGCCTCACGCCGGTCTAAACCGCGCTACCGGTTGACATCGAACGCGAGATGCCGGCGCGGTTGTCAGCGTCCCTGATCGTTCGCGATGAGTCTGCCTTCATCGAGGATTGCCTTAAGTCGCTCGTCGGGAACGTCGACGAGATCGTTCTCGCCGATACCGGGTCGCGCGACGACACGCTCGCCAAAGCTGCCCGCTATCCGATCTCCCTGCATCACTTCACCTGGTGCGGGGATTTCTCGGCGGCGCGCAACTATGCGATCGAGCGCTCGACCGGCGACTGGATCCTCTATATCGACGCTGATGAGCGCCTCGTGGTGCCGGATCGCGCAAGGCTGCGCGCCATGTTGGACGAAAAGGACAAGGCAGCCTTCAAGCTACGCCTGCATCCCCGCGTGGGCTGGACCGCCTACGCGGAGCTACGCCTGTTCCGCAATGATCCGCGCATCCGCTTCCAAGGTGTCATCCATGAGCGTGTGCAAGACCATGTCGAAAAGGTGTGCGAAAGCGACGGGCTTCTCGTCGGGACCTCGGACCTGACGCTTCACCACGTGGGTTATGAGGGCGATCAGACCCATAAGCTCGGGCGGAATATTCCGCTGCTGCGCGACTACCTGGCCCGTGAGCCTACGCGTGTCTATTGCTGGTGGCACCTCGGCGAGATGCTGCGCCTGGCCGGCGATGAGGCCGGCGCGCGCGAGGCTTGGGCAAACGGCATTGCGGTTGTGCGTGGCCGGCCGCCGCAAAGCGTCACGGCGAGCGAGAGCCCACCGCACATGTCTCTCATTCAATTGCTGTCGAGCCGCGGAGAGTCGCCTGGCCCGCTGCTCGACGAAGCGCTGACGCTCTTTCCGCACAATCTTGCCTTGCAATGGATGGCCGCCAAGCTGAGCATCGAGGCGGGCGACGATGAGCGAGCCCGTCCGATCCTCGAGCGGCTTTCGGCCATCGATGCCGACACGCTCTTCGATCCCGATCTCGCCTATGAGAAGGCCCTGTTCTCGCATTTGTCGCGCGAGGCGCTGGCGCTCTGCCATTTCCGCGCCGGCCGCTTCGCCGAGGCCGCGCGCTGGTACCGCGCCGCCGCGCCGGCTGCCCCCGATCCGGCTGCTTGCGAGCTCAAGGCGCGTCTTGCCGAGGCGCGATTGGCCGCGCGCTGATCAATTCGCGCCGTCGCGCCGGTTACGTAAGCGCCGGAGGGTGTCTGCGCCATGCAAGCGCAGCAGAAAGCCGATGTGCCGCCCCGCCACGCCGAGCGGATTGCCCTTGCTCCCCGGATAGCGGGCGGCCAGCGTCTGCGGTGCGAAGGCGAAGCTCAGCTTGTCGGCGGCGAACAGAAAGCGTCGGAGCCAGGTCGGCGACTGTGCACGGCGCAGCGTCTTCTCTGCATGGGCGCGCGCTGCGGCGGAGGGCGTTACGCTCGCCGGCGGCACGAGGCCGAACAAGAGCTCAGCCTGGGCGATCAAGCTGCCGAGAATGTCTGCTGCGCCGGCGCGCTGCATATGATGAGCGATGGCGCGCCAATCCTCGGCAGGGAGCCCATCGGCATGGCAAGCGAACTCCCAGACATCCTTCAGCGCCAGCACGTGACGCGCATAGCCGCGATCGCTCACCTGGTGATGCAGAAGCGCGTGCAACAGGTGCCAGGCGGGCGGCAAGACACGCAGCTGCCGATCTGCAAGACATCCCGCCACCGACACCGACCACAGGAGATCGGTCGCGACGATCCTGCGCCCCGCATAGCCGAGCGCTTCGACATGCGGCTCGACCGTAGAACAGCGATCGCTGCGTCGCATCTCCGGCAGGTGCTGATCAGTCGGCGCCTCCCGGCTCGCCGCCGCATAGCCCTCCGCCTCGAGGGCCGCGATGGCGGCCGCAGCGCTTCCCCGCGGCACCAGGATATCGAGGTCGCGCATGTCGCGTGCCTCGCTCCAGGGCGGCGAATCGTCGGTGAGATAGCGTCCACCCTTGATGAGCAGCGGCACGATCCCATGGCGGTTGAGCGCGGCCACCAGCTCGGCGAGCTGTTCGCGCAGCGCGGCGCGGCGATCGAGATGTCGCGCATAGGCGTCCTCGAGCACGCTGGTGACGTGCGTCCCGCTGCCCTTTCCGCCCGACCGCGGCAGCGGCAGGAGCAGGGCGCGCTGCTTGAGAGCGAGTATGCAGGGCATCAGAACTGCGTGCCCGCTGGCGAAATCCACCAGCTGCTGCCAGCTGCTGCGGAAGAGCTTGGCGCGCAGGGCGCTTGTCGCCGGCACGGTGGGGCGCACGCGCAGTATCTCGCCGATCAGCCCGAGGCTCTCGGCGTCCGCTATGGTGGGGGGCAGGACCTCCAACGCAACACTCCGCCAGTGCAGGAATCTCGAGAAGGCGCCGGTCCCCGGACCGGCGGGCCAAACAAGGTGACCGAGGCCGAACCTACCGCATGATCCGGAAAAGAGGAGCCGCCGTTCGGAAGGTGGCCTTCGCGGGTGTTGGCCTGGGGGTTCTCCCCCAGGCGGCTTGTTGCCGAGGCCGGAGACCGCCTATGATCCAAAAAGGCGCCGCACCCTTGCGGTGCAAAAAGGCCCGCGGGCGGGGATCGGATGGACAGCTTCGGTAATTATCCGCGGGAGAAGCCCTTCGATCCGTTCAGCGTCATGTTGTTCAAGGCGCTGCAGGTTGTCGCGTTTCTCTTCTTTCTGGCCCTCCTGGCGATGAACCCGCAGGCGCAGTCAGGCCAGGTCGAAAGCAAGGCTGAGTTCGTGGTCACCATGAACTGGCCGGACAATCATCCCGACGATATCGATCTCTATGTCGAGGATCCGCTCGGCAACATCGCTTGGTACCACCAGCGCGAGGCCGGCTTCATGGTGCTCGACCGCGACGACCGCGGCGCCATGAACGACAGCGTCATGGTCAATGGAAAGAAGGTGGTGAGCCCGATCCGCCAGGAAATCGTCAGCCTGCGCGGCATCGTTCCGGGCGAATACACGGTCAACGTCCACTACTATGTGAAGTACTACCCGCAAACCCCGACGGTGCCGGTTCCCGTCAAAGTCAAGGTCGAGAAGCTCAACCCGACCGTCGACATTATCTATGCCGACACTACCGTGCTTGAATATGTGGGCCAGGAGAAGACGGCGGTGCGCTTCAAGATCGCCGAGGATGGCCACGTCACCGACGTCTCCCACGCCGAGAAGTCGCTGATCCAATTGACGCGCCTGCCGCGCCGCAACCCGGCCCGATAGCACGTGTCAGAAAGCCGCTCCTCGCGAATCCGGAGCCGGTTTCTCCGGACGGGCGTCGACGCCGGGCAGGTCGCTGCCGACGCCGGTTTACCGGCCGTTAGCCACATCCCTTAGTCGAGAATTCACCCTGCACTGCGAAGGTGCGGGCCGGCGGCGGTAATGACGTACGCGTCGGGGGGGGAGGAAAAATGCTGCTCGCTGCGCTCGCCGGGGCAAAGCTCGGGATTGGTATCATCAATATCGCGGCTCCGGGCGAGCTGCCGGTCGCCGAACCCGAAGTCTCAGATGTTGCCAAGGCGGCGGTGATGCGCCGGCTCGACAAGGCCGTGGTGCCGACCTTCCGCAATATCGTGGTCAAGCCCAGCGAGCGCATGCCCGGCTATGTGGTCTGCGGTGAATTCCGCAACTGGAAGACCAGCAATCCGGACGAGTTCGAGCGTTTCTTCGCCGTCGTTCCGGGCAGCTTTGCGCTGCTCGATCGCGACGGCGATGGCCTTGTGGACAAGTACTGGAAGCTCAACGGGTGCCGGTAATTGGTGCGGCGGCCGGAGGAGTTCGCGTTTCCGCTACTTTGACGCAATTTTGGGTACCGCGAGGCTCAGCCCTCTTGCTTTTGGAACGCGCTTGGCTCTGTTTGCGGAGATTAGCGGAGATTGACCGCCTTATTTTCCGCTTTTAATGCGGAGAATTCTCTTGCGTTTGCGGAGAATAAACGGCATAATCTCCGCATATGGCGCGGAGAATGACCCGTTACATTCATGAATTGAAGGATTGGCCCAGGTTTCGTTGGAACCGAGAGGGCTTGGCCCAGCCATTAGTGGCCGTGCGCCACCGGCAGGGGCGGCTGCTCGGCCGAATGGAAGGGCTTGGGTTCCAGCTTCGCGCCGAGGCCACACTCCGCACGCTGACGGAGGAAGTGGTCAAGTCGAGCGAGATCGAGGGGGAGACCCTTGATCGGGATCAAGTGCGTTCCTCGCTCGCTCGTCGCCTCGGAATGGATATCGCCGGACTGCCGCCTGCGGATCGCCACGTCGAGGGTGTTGTTGAGATGATCCTCGATGCGACCGAGAATTTTGTTCAGCCATTAACGGATGAGCGCCTATTCGGATGGCACGCCGCACTCTTTCCGACCGGGCGCAGCGGAATGCACAAGATCACCGTGGGCGGGTGGCGTACCGGACAAGCGGGGCCGATGCAGGTTGTCTCTGACCCCGAAGAGCGAAGGCGCGTGCATTTCGAGGCGCCGGAAGCATCCCGCCTCGAAAAGGAGATGCAAGCTTTCCTTGCGTGGTTCAACAGCGATAACGAGATCGATCCAGTTCTGAAGTCAGGGATTGCTCATCTTTGGTTCGTCACGGTTCACCCATTTGAAGATGGGAACGGCCGCATTGCCCGCGCCATTGCTGACCAGCAGCTCGCCCGCTCGGAAAACAGCAAGCAGCGCTTCTACAGCATGTCCGCACAAATTCGCCAGGAGCGAAAGTCCTATTACGACATTCTCGAAGCGACGCAGAAAGACAGTCTCGACATCACCCCATGGCTTGACTGGTTTCTCGGCTGCCTTGACCGTGCCTTCAGCGGCGCGGAGACGATCTTAGGCTCGGTGCTTCGCAAGGCTAAATTCTGGGGGGTGCATGCGGGTGAGCCATTCAACGACCGGCAACGGAAGATCCTTAGTCGTCTAATTGATGGGCTCGAAGGCAAGCTCACCTCTTCTAAATGGGCGAAGATCGCTCAGACTTCCCAGGATACGGCAGGGCGCGATATCGATGACCTCGTGAAGCGCGGCATCCTTGTCAAGGACGCCGCCGGTGGCAGAAGCACAAGCTATTCGCTCGCGGAGAGTGATTGAAGTCTGCAAAGCACCACTGCCGCACTACCGCCGATCGGCGGTCGCGACGAGCTTCGGCTCGGCCTGCAGGTCGATTGCGACCCAGTCGTTGTAGTTGAACTGCGATTGGCGCTTGACGAAGCGGTAGCCGGTCCTGTCCCAGGGAACGATCTGCTCGCGCATATTGTCCAGGATGAGGTCACCGTGATCGGTGCGGACCATCAGGATCAGATGGCCGTCGCCGTGCTGGTCGACCACCACCGTCATCAAAAGCGCCGATTTGGGCCAGCCGGCTTCGACCAGAAGCTTGCGCTTCATGATGACGTAATCGTTGCAGTTGCCCTTGCCGTCGTCCGGATAGGTCCACCAGTTGAGGATGTCCTGTTCGTAGATCTTGTAGTGATCCTCGTCGCCGAGCGGCTCGATCTCGCGGTTGACTATCCCGTTGATCTGATTGAGCTCGGCCCATGACTGGGACGTCAGCCGAACGAAGGTCGGCGAGAGCTGCGGCCCGCGGCACTCCTCCGGCTGGGCTTGGCAAAACAGGCGCCAGCCATAGGGTGTGGGCTTGGCATCGCCGATCGGCGCGAACGAGACCCGGATGAAATTGAGTGCTGCGGCCGTGGGCGGCGCCGCCGAGGTGACCGCCAAGGTGAGGGCTGAGCTGACCGCGCAGGTTGCCAGCGCCGTGATTATCAGCGGAATCTTCTTGAAGGATATCTGCATCTCGCGTCCCCGATCTTGCGGCGGCGAGCATGGCAAATTCGCTTCAAGGTCGATTGAAAGGCGATCCTTGCATTTGCGCTTCTATTGATAGGTATTTACCGCGATACGTTAATCACCCAGATACCATCGCGCCGCGGGGTGCCCCCCTGTGCCGCGCAGCGCGGCCGAGGGCTTGAATATCATGAAAGGCTAATGCCGCGATGCGCCGCAGAACCCGAGACCGTTCCAAGCATGAGGCCTTTGCCTGGAACGATGCCGGGTCAAGCGCGGAATGAGCGCTTTGGAGCGCCGCACTGTGCCCGGGACAGGGGGCGCTGCTGGGCTCATCATTGGGCGTCAAAAGGGACTCTGAGCACACCGCCATTTAATCCGTGAACGCGCGTTTGAAATCAGACAAGGACGCTGTCGTTTGTTTGTTAGCAGGTGCAGCAACGGATCAAATAAGCTCGCGTTATTTGTGATAGCTGAAAACGACTGCGTGGCGCGCTGATGCGCCTGCGAGAATCCGTGATCGATTCAAACAAATACATGGCCGATGGCCAAAGTACCACCGCGCGCCAAAGCACCTCCATTCCTGCAGAGCACACAGACATTTTTGTCGTAGGTTCGGCAACGCGTGATTGAAACCCGAGGTGCATCGGCGTACGGTGAATCTAAACATGCGACTTTGTTTGGACGTGGGAGGGAGCGATGCATCGTACCCGAGCACTGGCCACGGTAGGCATGGTAATAGCGAGTGCGTCTTTATTGCTCGCAGCGGCGCGGCCGGCCGAGAATGCGTCTGGCGGAAGTCCCAATTCTGCACCTGCGCCTGCTCCCGCGCCGGTGATTGCCCATCCATCCGCATTTGATCAGCATGCGGTCTGGCAAACCTGGAAAATCTATTGCGATACCTGCCATTTTGGCCCCAAGGCGCGCGCAAACCTCAACCTCGAGGGCCTCGATCTCGCCAATCTCGATGCGAAAGGTGAGGTTTGGGAAAAGCTCTTGCGCAAGCTGCGTGCCCGCGAAATGCCGCCGCCCGGCATGCCACGGCCCGATGATGCGACCTACGACGCGCTGGTGAAGGCGATCGAAGCCGAGCGTGATCGCGTCTCCGAGATCAGGCCCAATCCCGGGCATCCGACGCTGCATCGGCTGAACCGCACCGAATATGCCAACGTTATCCGCGATCTGCTCGCAGTAGACGTCGATGTCTCGGAAATGCTCCCCGCCGATGACACCGGCTATGGCTTCGACAATATCGGCGACGTGCTCCAGGTCTCGCCCTTGCTGATGGAGCGCTATCTGTCCGCGGCGGCCAAGATCAGCCGGGTTGCCGTCGGCGACACCAAAATCCCGGTCGCGTATCAGACCTATCCGATCTCGCACGGCCTCAATCAATCCGATCGCATGAGCGAGGAGATGCCGCTCGGCTCCCGCGGCGGCACCGAGGTTCGCCACCGCTTTCCGGTCGACGGCGTGTACGAGATTTCGGTTCAGCTGGCGCGTGGCAAGGCCGACGAGTTCTTAGGCATGGGCACGGAGCGCAAGGTCGATTTGCGGCTCGATGATCGGCGGCTGGGCCTGTTCACCGTTGCGGCCAGTAAGGGCAAGGGGAGCGTCGATGCAGGCTATGGCGGCTTCGGCGGCGGAAACGATCCTGATGCGCACATGAAAGTCCGCCTGCCCGTCAAGGCGGGCTCCCATGAGCTATTGGCGACGTTCGTGAAAGATACCGTGGTCTCCGAAGATTTCGTTCCCAAGCGCGGCCGTGACGGGAATGACAAGGACTACTTTGAGGGCATCGGTGCCATCACGGTGGTTGGTCCCTTCGACGTGCAAGGGCCGGGATCGACGGAAAGCCGCGACAAGATATTCATATGCCATCCGGATGACCCGAGCGGAGAGCAGGCCTGCGCGGAGAAGATCCTCGGCAACCTCGCACACCGCGCCTATCGGCGGCCGATCGTGGCCGAGGACCTGCCGCCGCTCATGGCTCTTTATCGGCAAGGCGCGAAGACGGGCGGCTTCGAGGCGGGGATTCGTCTGGCATTGCAGAAGATCCTGGTCTCGCCCGAATTCATATTCCGTCTCGAGCTCGATCCGCCGGGTGCGGCGCCCGGCAGCGTGCACCCGGTCAGCGATGTCGAGCTTGCGTCGCGCATCTCCTTCTTCCTGTGGAGCAGCATGCCGGACGATGAGCTGCTCAGTGTGGCCGAGAGCGGGGGCTTGAGCGATCCGGCAGTGCGAGAGAAAGAAGTGCGGCGCCTGCTGGCTGACCCGCGATCAGAAGCGCTGGTGAAGAACTTTGTCGGTCAATGGCTGTTCTTGCGCAACATTCCACGGGTGCAGCCGGATTCGGGTGCGTTCCCGAACTTTGACGACAATCTGCGCCAGGCGATGGAGGAGGAGACGGAGCTTGTGGTCGACAGCACGTTGCGTGAGGATCGTAACGTCGCCGATCTGTTGACGACCGACTACACGTTCGTCAATCAGCGTCTCGCCGAGCACTACGGCATCAAGGGCATCTACGGCAACGAATTCCGCCGTATCTCGATCACCGATCCGAACCGCATGGGTCTGCTCGGTCAGGCGAGCATCATGACGGTGACCTCGTATCCCAATCGCACGGCCCCGACCATCCGCGGCAAGTGGGTGCTGGAGCAGCTGCTCGGCACACCGCCGCCGCCGCCGCCGCCCAACGTTCCGGCACTCAAGGACGACGGCTCTACCAAGTCGCTGACCATGCGCCAGCGCATGGAAGAGCATCGGGCAAGCCCGCAGTGCGCCGTGTGCCACCGGCTGATGGATCCGATCGGCTTTGCGCTGGAGAACTATGACGGCATCGGCCGCTGGCGCGAATTCGCCGGCGACGAAGGAACCGGCACCATTGATGCGTCAGGGGTTCTGCCCGACGGCACTGCTTTCGATGGCCCGGCGGGCTTACGCGACATCCTGGTGGCGAGGCGTGAGCAGTTCGTGCAGACCTTCACCGAGCGGCTCCTGACCTATGGGCTCGGCCGCGGTGTCGAGCAGTACGACGCACCCATCATCCGCAGGATCGTGCGTGAGGCTTCCGCGGACGACTACAAATGGTCGTCCATCGTGCTTGGTATCGTCAACAGCAACCCGTTTCAAATGAGGAGGGTAAGCAATGGTAATAACTAGGAAATCGATTCCGCGCCGCGCCTTCTTGCGTGGGACGGGTGCGGCCTTGGCCTTGCCCTTGCTGGACGCCATGACGCCGGCCTTCGCGGTGGACAGCGCGCGGCCGATCCGCCTGGGCTTCATCGAGGTCCCCAACGGCATCATGAACCTGAACGGTGAGTGGACGCCGAAGACGGAAGGCGCCGATTTCGAGCTCACCCAGACGCTGCAGCCGCTCGCGTCCTTCCGCGACCGCATGCTGGTGCTGACCGGTCTCGATCAGCAGCAAAGCGCGGGCCTCGCCTTCGAGGTGGGCGGCGATCATCCGCGCGCCTGCACCGCATGGCTCACCGGCACCCATGCCAAGATGACGTCGGGAGCGGATCTGCACGCCGGAACCTCCGCCGATCAGATCGCCGCCAAGGAGTTCGGGAAATATACCCAGCTCGCCTCGCTCGAGATCGGCCTTGAGACGCCGGAAGTAGTCGGCGCCTGCGAGTCGGCCTATGGCTGCGCGTACTACAACACGATCTCCTGGCGCAACGAGACAACACCGCTGCCGATGGAGAACCGCCCGCGCGTGGTGTTCGAGCGCCTGTTCGGCGATTCCGGCTCGACCGATCCGAAGATACGCGAGTCTCTGCGCCAGGAAGACCGCAGCATTCTCGACGCGGTGAACGAGGACGTGAAGCGCCTGCGCGCCAAGCTCGGCGGGCCGGACCGCGGCAAGATCGAGCAGTATCTCGATGCGGTGCGCGATGTCGAACGGCGCATGCAGCTCGCCGAGGCGCAGGGCGATCGTCAGCTGCCGCAGGTCGCGGCCCCGGTCGGCATCCCCAGCGTCTTCTCCGATTACTACAAAGTGATGGCGGATCTGTTGGTGCTGGCCTGGCAGACCGACATGACGCGAGTCATGACCTTCCAGATCGGTCACGAGATGAGCGGGCGCGCCTATCCGGAGCTCGGTTTCGGCGACTCGCACCATTCCGTGACACACCACCATGGCGATGCGGACAAGATCGCGAAGACTGCGAAGATCAACGTCTTCCACACCGGCATGCTGGCCTATTATCTCGACAAGCTGCGCTCGACGCCCGACGGCGACGGCTCGCTGCTCGATCATTCAATGATCCTCTATGGCGGCGCGCTCAGCGACGGCAATCTGCATCTCTATACGAGCCTGCCGCTGCTCTTGGTCGCCGGCGGTGTCGGCGGCATCAAGGGCGGACAGCACATCCGCTACCCCAATCGTACGCCGATGACGAACCTGCTTCTCACCATGCTGGACAAGGCGAACGTGCCGCATGTCGAGAGGCTCGGCGACTCGACCGGAAGGCTCGAGCTGGTTGCCACGGAGCGCGCGGCCGACGCGCAGCAGAAGGGAAAGACCCTCTAAGGGGCGTCACCGACAAGACGAGCAGGTGCGTGGCCGCGCGCTCGCGGCCGCGCACCGGCTCAACAGAGACAGCTGCAATCAGAGACAGCTGCAATCGAGAACCAATCGGAAAACGGCGACCAATCGGAGAATAGCGATGAGCATCAGGGCAACGCTTCTGGCGGCCGCGCTCAGCGTGCCGTTGTTTGCTGGCACCGCGCTTGCCGGGGACAGCAGGAATCTGACCGAGGCCGTGAAGCAAGGAGACCACGAGGCGGTACGGGCCTTGCTCAGCGGAGCGCAGAAACCCGAGGTTGGCGGGCCCGAGGGCACCGCGGCGCTGATTTGGGCTGCCGAGCACAATGATGCGCGGATGGTGGACATTCTCTTGGGCGCCGGCGCGGATGCGAAGGCGGCGAACGAATATGGCGCAACAGCGCTCTATGCGGCGGCCGCGAATGCCGATCCCACCGTCACCATGAAGCTTTTGGCGGCGGGAGCCGATCCCAATGCGCATTTGATGTCCGGCGAGACCGCGCTCATGGAAGCTTCGCGCGAGGGCAATATCGCGACGGTGCGCGCCTTGCTGGCGGCCGGCGCCGATCCCCAGGCGCGGGAGGTCAACGGCGGTCAAGATGCCCTGATGTGGGCGGTGTCGCAACGTCATGCCGCGGTCGCGGACGAGCTCATCCGCCACGGCGCCGACGTGAGCGCCCGCTCCAAGACCGGCTTCACGGCGCTGATGTTTGCCGCGCAGCAGGGCGACGCGCAATCGGCGCGCATTCTGCTCGACGCGAAGGCGGACCCCAATGAGGTCCTGCCGAAATCGGGCGCGACGCCGCTGATCATCGCGAGCTCGATCGGCTTCCCGGACGTCGTGACGCTGCTGCTTGATCGCGGCGCCAACCCCAATACCGCGGATGCGAACGGCTTTGCGCCCTTGCATCATGCGGTGCGCGATTCCGACTACGGCGTCGATCAGCTCACCAAGGCGACCGCGGTGCGGGTCGTGAAGGCGTTGCTTGCACACGGCGCTGATCCGAACCAGCGGCTCAAGATCAGCGCCGAGGCGGCAGCGGCCGAGCGCAAGCTCAATGCCGGTGGTGCCGGTGCGCGCGCCAAGCGCTCGGCCATGACCATCACCGAGATCGAGCTCGATGGAGCGACCCCGGTCGCGCTCGCCGCCGAGGTGAACAATCTCGAGGCGATCAAGCTGCTGGTGGACGCGGGCGCCGACCCGCTCGTTGGCACCGAATCTGGCACCACTCCGCTGATGCTGGCTTGCGGGGCGGGCACCGATGTGCAGCGAGCGCGGTCGCTCGAGGAACGCGCGACCGCCGTCCAGACCGCCCGCTATCTGGTCGAGCACGGCGCGGACGTGAACGCGGCCGGCCAGTTCGGGTGGACGGCGCTGCATTCCGCCTCCTATCAGGGCCTGAATGACGTTATCGAGTTCCTGGCGAGCAAAGGCGCCAAGCTCGACGTCATGGATAGCCTCGGGCAGACGCCGCTCAGCATTTCGCTCTCGGTGCTCACCAAGGAGGCCGGCGCTCGGCGCCTGCAGGTCCCGCGCCGCTATCGGGCCGAGACCGCAAACCTGTTGTTGAAGCTCGGTGCGACGCCGCTCAACAAGTCGGGTGTGCAGGTCGTGCTGCAGCGCAATGGCGACTTGGTGGCCGGCGAATAGCGGCCTAAGTCATAGTCATTGCCGGGCTATGGGCCGGGCAACAGGTCATTGCCGGACTTGATCCGGCAATCCAGTTTCTTCGAAGAGGATGGACCCGCGGGTCAAGCCCGCGGGTGACACTTGAGTCCACTGAGCGCAAGGCCGCGGGTGACGCTTGAGTCTACCCGAGCGAGAGCGAGCCTAAATGCGCGGTGAGGCGCCCGGTCACCAGGACGGCGCACCAGACCAGAAGCGCAGCAGCCACAAATCTGGCGGCGTGTGAAGGAGCGGCGCCAGAGGTTTCCCATCCTGCGGCTTCACGCCTGATCGTTCGCTGAAAATAAAGTGTGAGAACAAGGCCGATGACAATGAGGGCGGCCTTGAGCAGGAATGCGATGTCCGCCGCGTATTGTGTCGGCTTCGCCATCCACAGCGCCGCGCCGCTCAGGATTTGCAGCACGATCGCGGCCCAGATGACCGGGAACAGCCGCCCAAGCGTCGCATACGGGATGGTTGCAAAGAAACCGAAGAGCCGCAGGCTGATGATGATCATGAAGCCGATGACGATCGCTGTCCCAAACGCATGCAGGGTCAATGCGAGCGGCCAGCCCCATAGCTCGTCCCGGATCAGAGAAGAAAGCTCAGTACCTTCCAGCTTCTCGAGCATGTTGTTCCTCCCTATTCCGGTTTCCCGGTTGCGTTCCTGCGAAAGGCTTGCCGCAATCGGGCAGGAGCGTCAAAACCGCCGCACCAGCCCTCACACATAAGGCAGAAGCCGGCCGCAGGCGATCACGCCCGCCCATCCGAGCAATGTCATGACGGCAATCCATTTCGCGCCTTTCGGCGCATCCTCGCCGGCCTTGACGCTCCACAGCCGGTCGGAGACCGAGAAATAGAGCACCGCCGCCGCGGCGATGAAGATGAACGCGATCTTGGGCGCGAACATCACGTCGCTCACGACGTAGCGGTAGCTGTCCGCCAACATCATCAGCATGCCGCTGACGACGTTCATCAGCACACCGATGAATGCGAGCGGCAGCAGCCGGTGCACCGCCGCATACGGCACTGACTTCCAGAATCCCAGCACTCGCAACATGACTGCGGCAAGCGTGCCGAATATCACGCAGTAACCGAAGAAGTGCACGATCTGCCAGAACATGAACCAGCCGAGGTTCTTCATCCCGGCTTCGATGCCCATGGAGATGCCGGCGTTGGGATCCGAGGGAAGAACATCGCCGGCGGTGCGGATCTCGGGGTGATTGATCAACCCGCCACGATGGCCGGTTTCCGTCATGATGGCGAGTGTTGCCAATGCAAACAGCAGGACCAGAGTGAGCGGCAGCATGGAAAAACGACCGCAGGCGCGGTAGCGCCATAGCTCGATCCAGCTCGCCGTCGCGGTAAAGGCGAGGCCGACCAGCGTCCACAAGGCCATGTCGCGGTGGGCATTGATTGCGGCCTTGGAAATGTCGGGCAGGGGTGGCTGGGTCAGCGCCCACATCGAGGCGGTGCCCGTCACATAGGTCGGGATGCCTGCGATGGCGCAAATGACAAAGAGGATGAGGCTGCCCTGCTTCATCAGGTTGTTATTGGTGACCAGCGCCACCACGAAGAAGAACAATGCGAACACGAAACCGGCAGTCGGGAGATGGTTGAGGATGATGTGGACGTGCGGCCAGAGCGGCGAGGTCGAGACATCCGGAATGACAACGGTCGACTCCAGCTCGCGGTGGTTGATCGCGAAGCCGAGCCCGCCGGCGGCCGCCGTCAGCCCCAGAGCGAGGGCGGCGAGCCCCAAAGTCAAGTAGCCCTTCTTGCTGAAGGCGCGGCCCACCCCGCGCGTGCGCCACAGGTCGAAGAAGGCGGAGAGGCCGGTGATCGCAAGAACAAGCAAGCCGATAATTCCCCACCCGTAGTGCGTCGCCATGGCGTTCTTGGCGTATCTGGCATTGCCGGACAATTGCGCCATCGCGCCGTCGCCGCTCAGATAGATCGGGATGGACAAGAGCGCGATGAGTCCGATCAGGACCAGGCATGTCCGCTTGATGCCTTCGTTCTTGGCACGCTGTCCGGCGACATAGAAGCCGAGCGAGAACAAAAGCCCGAATGGAGGAAACACGCTGACGAGTATATGCAGATGCGACCAGGACTGAGGAATCACGTGCATAGAGAGTCCTCCCGTTACCGCAGCGGGCGCATGCGCCGCTATTGCGAGGCGTGCGCCAATTCGCGGGTTTGATTTTGTCGGCGTGCGATCCATCCCCTTCTGCCGGACGCACGGGCCTTCAGGAAAGCGTCTGGACCTCGATGGAAGACAGTATCAAGTCGTCGCTGGTCGCGACACTGTCATCGCTGCAAAATCGTATGTCTGAGGTGTCTTGTGCTGTCTAATAACAGCGGCCAATTTCTCATAACAGCCGAAACTAATTTTGCTTCGCAGTACATCGCCTTCGGCCACGCTTCGAGGAGGTCGGCGCGAGTGCGCCGACCTCCTCCAGGGTGAGATCCTCTGCGTCCTTCTTAGCCGGCCATTTCAGGACCTCATGGCGAGGAGCCGCGCCATGGGCGGCCAAGACGCACGCAAATGCGCTGATGGCGCGGCGTCTCGGACCATGGCCGCACACGAAGGCGCGCCGTGACTTATTGCTTGTGCGTGACGGTGGTCGGGATGTGATTGAGCTCCTCGCAGCCGGTCGCGGTCACGATCACGGTGCCCCCGATATTGACGCGATGATTGCCGATGCAGGCATTGGGCTCGAAGGCGAACACCATGCCGGCTTCCAATACCGCTTGCCGCCGGCGGGCTGCGTTGGGGCCGGAGAAGCGCACGTCAAGCTTTGCCTGGTCCTGATTCACTTCCGTACGGCCGGCAAGGAAATGCGGACCGAGCGAGTGGACCAGCGGTGTATAGCCCCAGCAGCCGGCGGATTTGTGCGGCTCCTCCATGGCGGCGACCAGTTGCGCGAAGGTGATCCCGGGCTTGAGCGCCTTGATCCCGGCTTCATAGGAGGCGCGCGCGACCTGCTCGCATTTGCGGTTGGTTTCATCGAGCGGATCGAGCGCGACCGTCATCTGCACCTGGACCTCCTGATTGCCGCAGAGCGGCATCAGCTCAGCCTGCATCAGGTCGCCGCGCTGCAGAATGCGCGGGGCTTCGCCGGTCGTGGTCCAGCGCGGCGGTCCCCATGACAAAGTATGCGGCCCGGAATTCATGACGATCATCGGATATCGCAGCCCGATGCCGAAGCGCAGCATTTCGCGCGTCGCCTCGGCGAACACGACTTCCTCGCCGACCCCTTCGGTCGCAACCTCCACGACCACGCGGCAGGCCGCTTCGGCGGCAGCCGCGGCGTAGCGCACCTGGGCCATTTCCTCGTCGCTCTTGACCAGCATCAGGTGGCTGAACTCTTCGGAAATGTCTTGCCAACGGGCCCGGGGCAGCGCCGTTGTCAGCTCTTCCCAGAAGTTCGCCGGAATGGCGCCGTAGATTTCGGTCGGTGCCTGCGAGCGCAGACCGACGACCCCGAGCCTGCTTTCGGCGAGCCGCTTCTCCGCCAATACCTCGGCCACGCCGGCGCCACTGGTCGCCACCCGGTAATCGCCGACCCAGAGCTTGGAGCCGCGCTCCTGGCTCCAGCGCGCGCGCATCACCCGCAAGTGCGCCCAGGTGATGACGACCGGCTCGCCTTCGAGCGGAAAGATCACGCAGCCTTCGTTGTAGTCGTCGCTGATATAGGTCTCATACATCTCACGCGAACGAAATCCGGCGACCAACAAGCCATCGAGGTTGCGTTCGCGCATCAGCTTGCGCACGCGCAGCCATCGGCGATCGCGTTCCGTGAGGGAAAGGATAGGGGGAGCGGCGTGTTGGGAGGTCATGGCGTGCTCTGTGGGAACAGGGACGATGTGGAGTTGGCAGCTGAGTGGCGAGCGGGAGTTGGCCGGGTGGTCACCTTCTCCTTGTCCCGGCCGTAGCGCGTCGAAGACGCGCGTAAACGCGCTGGTGAGCCGGGACCGTTCCAGACCTGAGAGTTGGTAGCTTGGAACGGTCCCGGGTCAAGCCCGGGACAAGGAATCCGAAAAAGTGCTTTCCATGCTCATTCGCTGATCTTGATTCCAGCCGCGCGGATCACCTTGCCCCATTTCTCCGTCTCGGCGACGATGATCTTGCCGTATTCGGCGGGCGTCAGCGGCACCGTCTCGCTGCCGAGATCGGCGAATTGCCCCTTGAGCTTGGGATCGTTGAGGCCGGCATTGACCTCGGCGTTGAGCGTGGCGATGACCTCGGGCGGCGTTGCCCTGGGCGCGCCCAGCCCATTGCGCAGGCTCGCCTCATAGCCCGGCAGGAACTCGGCAACCGTCGGGATGTCCGGAAACGCGGCCGACCGCGCCTGGGTCGTCACCCCGAGGGGGCGGACCTTGCCGGTCTTGATGAACTCGGCTGCGCCCGCGAGCGCGATGAAATAGACCTCGACCCGCCCGGCGATCAGATCGGTAATCGCCGCCCCATCGTTGCGATAGGGAACGTGCAGCATGTCGATGCCGGCCATGGACTTGAACAGCTCGCCGGCGACATGGGTCACGGTGCCGGTGCCCCCCGAGGCCATGTTGATCTTGCCCGGATTGGCTTTGGCATAGGTGATGAATTCCGGAATCGTCTTGGCCGGGAAGGCCGGATTGACGATCATCACGAAAGCACCGCGGGTGAGGCTTGCGACCGGGGCGATGTCGCGGATGAAGTTAAAGCGCAAATTGTCGTAAAGTGCCGCATTGGTGAACGCCGCGGTGTTGGCCATCAAAAGCGTATAGCCGTCGGGCGGCGCGTTGACGACGTACTCGGTCGCCACATTGGTGCCGGCGCCCGGCTTGTTGTCGACGACGAAGCTTTGGCCGAGATGGTCCGACAGCCACTGGGCGATGAGCCGTGCGTAGAGGTCGAGCCCGGTGCCGGCGCCAAAGCCGACCACGATATGCACCGGCCGGGTCGGATAGGCCTGCGCGCGGGCCAGGCGCGCGCCGGCCGGCAGGACTGTGACAGTCGCCGCAAGGCGAAGAAATTCTCGGCGCGGAAGCTTCATGGCGGCCCTTTCGGCTGATCAGGCTATCCCAATTCGGGTGGCCCCTGACACGGGGAAATTACTATATATCACCTGACGGATTTGCCGGATTGCCGATCAAGGCGACGACCGGCATGCTTTGTGGTTCAGGAGAAAGGACTAGTAAAATGGTGTCGCAAACAGAACGAGCGGTTCTCGCCGGCGGCTGCTTCTGGGGCATGCAGGATTTGATCCGGAAGCAGCCGGGAGTGATCTCCACGCGCGTCGGCTATTCGGGCGGCGATGTGCCGAACGCCACCTATCGCAACCATGGCACCCACGCCGAGGCGATCGAGATCATTTTCGATCCGAGGGTCACGAGCTATCGCACGCTGCTCGAGTTCTTCTTCCAGATCCATGATCCGACCACGCGCAACCGCCAGGGCAATGACATCGGGACAAGCTATCGTTCCGCGATCTTCTACGTGAACGATGAACAGAAGCGTGTTGCGCAGGACACGATCGCCGACGTCAATGCCTCCGGCCTGTGGCCGGGCAAGGTCGTGACCGAAGTGGCGCCTGTTGGTCCCTTCTGGGAAGCGGAGCCCGAGCACCAGGATTACCTCGAGCGCTACCCCAACGGCTATACCTGCCACTTCCCGCGTCCCAACTGGAAGCTGCCGCATCGCGCGCAGGCCAAGGCAGGGTAGCACCGATATCGGGGTCGATGGCGACCAGATCGCTGCCTCGCGTCTCATGCGCCACCGGGGGACAAGGCTTTCTTTGCGACCACGCTTTTCGCAAAAAGTTCGGGCTGACGACGAAGACGCCATAGCGCGACGGTGCTAGCCCGCGATCGATCACCGTGGGCTGTTCACGACCGTGAGCATAAATTCGTCTTGCCCGACGCGGGGCCGCTGGATGGGCTTATTTCCCGAGCAGGATATTTCGGCCTTGCTAAGCGGGGCCGAGGAAATATTTACCCGGACGGGAAATTTTCTCTTCCCTACGGTCAGGGTCCGCCCTATATTTCCCGCTCGGGCAATAGCCATGGCGAACATTGTTTCAGACCCTCTGGCCCTGGGACGTCTCGTCCGCGAGACGCGACGGGCGCTCGGCCTCACACAACCCAAGCTGGCGCTCTCCGCAGGGGTCGGCGTGCGTTTCCTCGTCGACATTGAGAAGGGCAAGCCGACGGCCCAAATCGGCAAGATCCTGCGGGTGCTCGCTGCGCTCGGCATCGAGCTGCAGCTTTCACCACCGAACATCGTGAAGCCGGCCGATGCCCGATCGTAGTCTCGACGTCTGGCTGCTCGGCGCGCTTGTCGGTCGGCTCGACCAAACCGCAGGCCGACTGGCCTTCACCTACGACACCGGCTGGCTCGGACAGCCCGATGCCGTACCCCTGTCTGCGTCGTTGCCATTGCGGGACAAGCCGTTCGAGGATCAGGCTGCTCGACCGTTCTTTGCCGGGCTCCTTCCGGAACAGGGCAAGAGGGACCAGGTCGCCAAAGCGATCGGCGTTTCGGAACGCAACGATTTTGCGCTGCTTGATGCGCTCGGCGGCGACTGCGCCGGTGCGGTCAGCTTCACGCATCAGGGCGAAAAGCCGATCGAGCAAGGCACCGACCTCGATTACCGCATGCTCGACGATCACGAGCTGGCAACGATCATCGACAAGCTCCCCGAGCGACCGCTACTCGCCGGCGAGGATGGCATCCGGCTCAGCCTCGCAGGCGCCCAGGACAAGCTGCCTGTGCTGGTCGTTGATGGGCGCATCGCTTTGCCGCTGCATGGCGCGCCGAGCTCGCACATCCTCAAGCCGGCGATCCGCTACATCGCGGACAGCGTCCACAATGAAGGTTTCTGCCTCGCGCTTGCCAAGGCAGTCGATCTCAATGCCGTCGCGGCCGAGATCCGCGACGCTCAAGGGCGCCCCTATTTGCTCGTGGAACGCTATGATCGGATACGCGGTCCCGACAATCGGCCGCGTCGTGAGCATCAAGAGGATTTCTGCCAGGCGCTCGGCGTCGCGCCCGAATACAAGTACCAGAACGAGGGCGGCCCCTCAGTCTCGGATTGCTTCGCGCTGCTGCGCAAAGCGACCAGGCCGGCAGCCCTCTACGTGCCACAGCTGCTCGATGCACTGTTGTTCAACACGCTGGTCGGCAACAAAGATGCGCACGCCAAGAACTACTCGCTGGTCTATGGCAGCGGCGGCACGAAGCTTGCACCGCTCTATGATGTGCTGTGCACTTCGATCTATCGAGAATTGACCCCCAAGATGGCGATGCAAATCGGCGGGCATTACGAATTCTCGAACATCTATCCGCGGCACTGGGAACGCTTCGCGCAGAGCGCGGAGTTGTCGACCCCGCAGACGCGCCGTCGCCTGCTCGAATTGACCGAGGCTCTACCGCCGGCCGCACGCAAGCTCCGAGACGACTTTGCCGCCCGCAATCAGCGAAGGCCTGTGATTGACCGGATCGTTGCAAGCATCGAGCACTACTGCGGTCTGACGCGCTCCCGTTTTGATAAGTCAAAATCGGCAACGTCGGCCTGAATCCTCTGATATGTCGTTCTCAATGCGGCATAATATGCATGGGGCGCATATGCATGGGGCACCCCTACGAAACAGGAGAGGACCGCCTCAGCTGTGCAGCCCCGGCGCCTCGCGGCCGGTCCGTGCCACATATTCGGTGTAGCCGCCGCCGTAACGATTGATGCCCTCCGGCGTCAGCTCCAGGACCCGGTTGGACAGGGCGGCGAGGAAGCGCCGGTCGTGCGAGACGAACAGCATGGTGCCCTCGTAGCCGGAAAGCGCGGTGATCAGCATCTCCTTGGTGGCGATGTCGAGGTGATTGGTGGGCTCGTCGAGCACCAACAGGTTCGGCGGGTCGAACAGCATCTTTGCCATGACGAGCCGGGCCTTCTCGCCGCCCGAGAGCACGCGGCACTTCTTCTCTACGTCATCGCCGGAGAACCCGAAGGCGCCTGCGAGCGCGCGCAGCGAGCCCTGGCCGGCTTGAGGGAAGCTATCCTCCAGCGACTGGAACACGGTGCGGTCGCCGGTCAGGAGCTCCATGGCGTGTTGCGCGAAGTAGCCCATTTTCACGCTGCCGCCGAGCGCGACTGTCCCATCGTCCGGCGGCGTCGCGCCCGCCACCAGCTTTAGGAGTGTGGACTTGCCGGCGCCGTTGACCCCCATGACGCACCAGCGCTCCTTGCGGCGGACCTGAAAGTCCAAGCCCATGTAGATGCGGCGATTGCCGTAACCCTTGTGCACGTCCTTCAGGTTCACAACGTCCTCACCGCAGCGCGGCGCCGGCGGAAACTCGAACACGATGGTCGCCCGGCGCCTGGGCGGCTCCACGCGGTCGATCTTCTCCAGTTTCTTCACGCGGCTCTGCACCTGTGCGGCGTGCGATGCGCGCGCCTTGAAGCGCTCGATGAACTTGACCTCCTTGGCAAGCATGGCCTGCTGACGCTCGAACTGCGCCTGCTGCTGCTTTTCGGCAAGCGCGCGCTGCTGCTCATAGAATTCGTAGTTGCCCGTGTAGGCCGTCAGCGCGCCGCCATCGATCTCCACGATCTTGGTGACGACGCGGTTCATGAACTCGCGGTCGTGCGAGGTCATCATCAGCGCGCCCGCATAGCCCTTGAGGAATTGCTCGAGCCAGATCAGGCTTTCCAGGTCGAGGTGGTTGCTGGGCTCGTCCAGCAGCATGGCGTCGGGGCGCATGAGCAGGATGCGGGCGAGAGCCACGCGCATCTTCCAGCCCCCCGACAGCGTCCCCACGTCGCTGTCCATCATCTCCTGGCTGAAGCCGAGGCCCGCGAGGATCTCGCGTGCGCGTCCCTCCAGCGCATAACCGTCCAGCTCCTCAAAGCGTCCCTGCACCTCGCCGTAGCGCGCGATGAGCGCCTCCATGTCGTCCGCCCGGTCCGGATCGCCCATGGTCGTTTCGAGCTGCTTGAGCTCGGTTGCGATCGTGCTCACGGCGCCGGCCCCATCCATCACCTCGGACACGGTGCTGCGGCCCGACATCTCGCCGACGTCCTGGCTGAAGTAGCCGATGGACACGCCCCGATCGATGGCGACCTGGCCCTCGTCGGGCTGGTCTTCGCCCATGATCATCCGGAACAGGGTGGTCTTGCCGGCGCCATTCGGGCCGACGAGGCCGATCTTCTCTCCCCGATAGAGAGCCATGGAGGCTTCGATGAACAGGATCTGGTGGCCATTCTGCTTGCTGACACTGTCGAGGCGAATCATCTGCACGCAAACCTGGAAGAAAGCGGATCAATGCCGGTTTCCGGCAACCCGGCCATTGGTGAGCGGTAAATATCGGCGGCGTTGTGGATAGCGGATTTCGATGTGGCGGGCCAAGCTTGAAAGTGGATCGGCCCCGGAGGGTGACGGAAGCCGCTTCTGGTTGGAAATGCCGTGGTGGTTGGCCGCGTCGGCGGCAACATAACATCATCATGATGGTCGTTATCATGATGGTCGTTATCACCGGACCCTGCTCATCATGATGATCATCACCACCATATGATGCGGCGGTGGGTGGTGATGCGGTGGACGGGCGACGATCGGCCAATTGGATCGGCCAAAGGCAATGGCTCGCGGTAGATTGTCTAGTGAATACAAATGGTTATAGCTTGCCGGATCCGGCCAAAAGGTCTTCAAAAACCAAGATCGGCCAAATAACCGGCCAAAATTCATGACTGCTTACAATTTCCGCAGTTTTCACATTGTCTTGCGACCATCAACGATCGGCCAAAATGACTCGGATTGAGACCCAGAGGATCGAGCCTACCCGTCTGGAGGAGATATCCGAGCCGATCTCCGACGCGATCGCAGGTCTTTCGGCAGAGTCCGCCAAGCTTGGCAGCGCGCTTCACTCTCGCACGGCGGCGAATCTCGCCGACCTCGTGCGCATCATGAACACGTATTACAGCAACCTCATCGAAGGCCACAACACGCGCCCGCGCGACATCGAGCGCGCGCTCGAGGGCAAATTCGATCAGGACAAAGACCGCCGAAATCTTCAGGTCGAGGCAGCGGCGCATGTGCATTTGCAGTCCGAGATCGATCGGATGGCCCGCGAAGGAACGCTGCCCGAGCCGGCGTCACGCGATTTCATTCTGCGTCTTCATCGCGATTTTTATAAGGACGCGCCACCGGAGATGCTGCTCATCGGCGCCGGCGACCGCGCCTTCACCATGGAGCCTGGAAAATGGCGGGCCGCACCGGAGCATGAGGTTGAGGTCGGTCGGCACCTTCCGCCTTCGAGCGCGCGCGTTGAAGACTTCATGAAATATTTTGAGCAGCAGTACCGCTTCGACAAGCTCAAGCAGGGCGGGCGTATCCTCGCGATGGCGGCCGCCCATCATCGGTTCAATCACATCCATCCTTTTCCCGACGGTAATGGTCGTGTCAGCCGTCTCATGAGTCATGCCATGGCGCATAGCGCCGGGATCGGCGCGCAAGGCCTGTGGTCGATCTCACGCGGGCTAGCACGTGGCCTTGCTGGCGGTGTCGAGGGACGCACCGAGTATAAGAAAATGATGGACCACGCCGACATGCCCCGCCAGGGAGCACTGGACGGAAGAGGCAATCTCTCGCTCCGCGCACTGAATGAATTCGTGCTCTGGTTCCTGAAAATCTGCCTCGATCAGGTCAGTTTCATGTCCGGCCTGTTTGACATCGGCACCCTAATCGAGAGGCTCCGGGCCTATGTTGCGCGCCAAGAGCTAAAGCCGGAAGCGAGCCGCCTCCTCGAGGAAGCGCTCATTCGTGGCGAATTTGAGCGCGGGGATATTTCACGGGTCACCGGACAGCCCGACCGTTCGGCACGCCGCGTCTTGGTCGAGGTTATCGAGGCAGGATTGCTTGCTTCGGATACGCCGAAGGGACCTGTGTCGTTGCGCCTTCCCGTCGATGCGCTTGAGATACTTTTTCCAAGGCTATTTTAATTGGGTCCAGCACCCTTGGGCGGGCGTGAAACTACCACGCGACCCGAGCAAGGACATTTTTGATGATCTCGCCCGGGCTCTGTGAGTTGGAATCAACTCCTGAAGTCGGAGGCGGCAAAGCGCCGCCTCACGCGGCCTCAGGCGAGGGGTTCTCCAGGCTGAACATTTCAGCTTCGTCGTCGTAGGAGTAGAGCTCGGCGTAGCGGCCCCAGTGGATGACGGTACGCAGCGTCTGCTGTGCGGTTTCCTCAGGCAGCGTATCCTCGAGCTCGGGCTCGAAGCGAATGAGCGGTGCCTTGTGTCCGGGCCGTTCGTCGAGCACGCGGCGGATATGCGCCGCCAGCGGGACATTGGCGCGCAACCGCTCGGCAAATATTCGCTTGCGCACCTCAAGATCGGCATCCGCGAAGGTGCGCCCGGTCGGGGTGAGGCGAATATCGCCCTGCTCGAGCTCGGCGAAGCCGAGCATCTGCAAAGCTTCTGCGATGGGAAAGAGCTCGTCGGCCTCGAGCTGCAGCCGCCCGCCGACTTCAGGCAAGTCCGCATGACCGTTGAAATGCGGCGAAGCGAGAAGCTCGAGCAAGCCGGACATCAGGTTGGTGCCTACTGCCGGCAACGGGGTCGTGATCGAAGGCGCGCCAGCCTTGGCCGGCTCGGCCGGCGCGACGCGCTGCGTCATCCCTGTGTAGATATCGTCGACCAGCTTGCGGAAGGCCGGATCGAAGCGGTTGCGCGGGTAGGGCAGCGTGACCTTGATCTCGGCACTGACCCGGCCAGGATTCGAGGAGAACACCAGAATGCGGTCGCACATCAGCACCGCTTCCTCGATGTTGTGGGTTACCATCAGCACTGATTTGATGGGGAGCTTCTTTTCGTGCCACAGATCGAGGAAGTCGGTGCGCAGCGTCTCCGAGGTGAGCACGTCGAGCGCCGAGAACGGCTCGTCCATGAGCAGGATCGCCGGATCGACCACGAGCGCCCGGGCAAAGCCGACGCGCTGGCGCATGCCGCCGGAGAGCTCGCGCGGATAAGCGGATTCGAATCCATCGAGACCGATCGTGTCGATGGCGGCGAGCGCCCGCCGGCGCATCTCCGCCTCCGGAATGCCGAGCGCTTCGAGGCCGGCCTCCACGTTCTCCAAGACCGTCAGCCAGGGGAACAGCGCGAAAGTCTGGAACACCAGCGCGACCCCCGCGCACGGCCCCGTCACCGGGCCGCCCCGATAGGTGACGTTGCCCTCCGACGGCTTGATCAGCCCAGCCACAATGCGCAGCAGCGTGGATTTGCCCGACCCGGAGCGGCCGAGCAGGCCCACGATCTCACCCTCGTACAGGGTCAGATCGACATCCTTGAGAACGACGATCTCGCCGGCGGACGGACTCGGGAAATGCTTGTCCACGCCCTTGCAGGAGAGGACTGTGGCGGAGGCGGGCGCCGTTCCCGATGCAGACGGTGCCGCCGAATGCTGCTCGATGACGGACATGGTTCTCTCACTCCTTGCGGTTGGCGCATGTTCATTTCGGAAAACCGGCATCCACCCCCTCTATCTCTTCGGGGCAGGCTTTCCGGAACATGCGCGCGCGATCAGTCGAGGCGCAGCTTGCGCTCGGAGAGTTGATAGAGCGGACGCCAGAGCGCCCGGTTGAAGACGGTGACGAACAACGACAGCATCACAATGCCGAGCACGATGCGCGGATAGTCGCCCGCCTCTGTATTGGTCTGGATATAGGCGCCGACCCCGTGCGCAATCAACTTGGTGTCGCCCCATTTCACGTATTCGGACACGATGCTGGCGTTCCAGGCGCCGCCCGAGGCCGTGATCGCACCGGTGACGTAATAAGGGAAAACGCCGGGCAGGATCACCTTGCGCCACCATTGCCAGCCGCGGATATGGAAGATGTTGGCGGCCTCCTTCAGGTCGGTGGGGAATGCCGAGGCTCCGGCGATCACATTGAACAAAATGTACCATTGGGTGCCGAGGATCATCAGCGGGCTCACCCAGAGATCGACATTGAGATCGAGGCTGACGATCACCACCACGGCAACCGGAAAGAACAGGTTGGCCGGAAAGGCGGCGAGAAACTGCGCCAATGGCTGCACCTTCTCGGCCCAGCGCGGGCGCAAGCCGATCCAGACCCCGACCGGCACCCAGATCAGGCTCGCGAGCGCAATCAGCAGCACCACCCGCACCATGGTGGCGACGCTGAGCAGGAAGACATGCCAGACGTCGCCCCAGGAGAGCTCGCTGCTGATGAAATCCACGACCTGCGACACGCAATAGACGGCCGCAGCAGCGATGATCGCGTACCAGATGACGTCGATGATGCGCGAGGACAAGGGCCCCTCGATCCGCATCGGCTTGATCGGCACGCGGAAGCGCAGCGAATAGCGGAACAGCTGGCCGAACGGCGTGCCGAGGGTCCGCACGAAGCGGGTCTTCTGCACGAGGTCGAGCACCCAGGATTCGGGAACCACTTGCGCGGCGGTCTGCTCGAAGCGGAACTTGTCCGACCAGGCGACCAGCGGGCGGAACATCAGCTGGTCATAGAGCAGGATGACAATGGTCATGGCGATGATCGCCCAGCCGACTGCGCCCAGATCCTTCTGGTCGATCGCCATTGCCACGTAGGAGCCGATGCCCGGAAGCGTGATCGTCTTGTCGCCGACGGTGATCGCCTCGGATGCGACCACGAAGAACCAGGCTCCGGACATCGACATCATCATGTTCCAGATCAGGCCCGGCATGGCGAAGGGTACGTCGAGCCGCCAGAATCGCTGCCACGACGAGAAGTGAAACGAGCGACTCGCCTCATCCAGGTCGTGTGGGACCGTGACCAGCGACTGATAGAAGCTGAACGCCATGTTCCAGGCTTGGCTGGTGAAGATGGCGAACACGCAGGCAAGCTCCGCGCCCAGCACCTTGCCGGGGAACAGCGACATGAAGAAGACGACAGTGAAAGAGATGTAGCCGAGGATCGGCACCGACTGGAGAATGTCGAGGATCGGGATGAGGACGAGGCCGGCGCGCCGGCTCTTGGCGGCAAGCGTCGCATACGTGAAGGTGAAGACGAGCGAGGCCACCAGCCCGGCCAGCATGCGCAATACCGTGCGCAGCGCGTATTCCGGCAGGTTCGTCGGATCGAGCGAGATCGTCGCCTCCTGAACGACCTCGATGGGCGCTTGCATTTGGCGGACGCCGATGAAGGCGAGCGCAAGCGCTGCCAGCATCAGGGGCGCGGCGACCAGGTCCCAGCGATTGGGCAGGAAGGCGCGAAGCGTGTTGCCGCCGACGGCGAGATAGTGATTGTCGGTCATGTATCGCCTGCTCGGGATCCCGGTCCGGGGATCACCTGTTGGGATCACCTTTTGGGGCTGGCGGCTTGCGACTTCGCCTGAGGCGTATCGTGTGAGACGGCTCGGGGGACGGCGCAGCACCTTGCCGATATGTGAAGCTTTAACCGTTCACGCCTACGGAGCGAGGAATGCTTCGGTCTTCCAAGTCAGTTCAATAGGCCAACAAGATGATGAAGGGTCCGCCCGCGAACATTGTCCAGCCCGGACGCGCGGTCAAGCAAAACCGAGTCTGTGACAGCCCGATGACGAGAGCGCGTCCCGGTCGCCGCCCGGGACCGATGGTCGAAGCCTTTTCGATTGGGGCGCGGAGGGGGCTCCTATCTGGCCGCCTCGGCTGCGGGAGCCACTTTCATCTCGACCGCGAGATGCGACAGGTCGGGAAACCGGGCCAAGCGGGCCCGATAATAGTCCGGGTCCCGATTCCGCTTGGTCACCACCGACACGATGGCACCGAGGTGCCCGGGTCCGAGACGCCAAAAATGCAGGTCGGCGAGCGTGTCGCCTTCGCTCTCCACGGCCGCGCGGAGCCGTGCCTCCATTTCCCGGTCCGGTGCGTAGGGGAGAGGGCATCACCTTGGCGGTCGCTCACGGCGGCGGCCCTTCTGCAGCACCCTTGGTCTCTTGCTCACAAATATTTGGTGACGGCCCGGAACTCGCGCAACGCCGCATTCCCCTTGCGGCCGGGCGTGCGCAGCGATTGATCCAGGCAATGGTCGATATGATCGTGAATGAGCGCCTTCTTGGCGTTCATGATCGCGCTTTCGACCGCCTGCAACTGCTGCGCCAGCTGGACGCAGGAACGATCCTCTTCGATCATCTGGATGATCTTCTGCAGGTGACCGTCGGCGCGCTTGAGACGCTTGATGATGTCCGGATGATGCTGGTGGGTCATGGCCTCTCTCACTTGGAGCGGAGACCATACCGTCGATCCTGCGGGGTGGATAGGCCTATCCTCCGGGGAGGATCGCTGGAAATGCTTGACAGGAGCGTGGAACGGGACTACGTGGGCTGTCGTCGCCTCGTCAAGCATTGGGCGACCTCAACCTGACCACACGGAAATGGAAAGCAGCGTCTCGAATCGCGGCATCGCCCGGTCGGGCCTCGCCCGGCCGACAATTCCGCAAGATATCGTAACCGACCGCAGCGCAGGCTGCGTCAGGGTAAGCGATCGACCCAATTCGCCGGGCACAAGCACGCCCTAGTGGATCGCTTACCTTCGCGCTCCCCTGCCGCGGTTTTCAACGACCAAGCACAGCCGAAGCGGAGGGAGCGATGTTCGCAAAGCTCGCAATATTCGACGTCCGCCGCCAGCGCCTGCCGAGGCCGGCGCTCGCACACCACAATGACAACCATGTCGTCGCCGGCTGCTCGCGCGCGGTCCCGCAGCGGCTCACCTGCCGCTGGCGGATGAATGCGGCTGGCCGGCTCGAATGCAGCTGGGCGAGCGACCCGGCCGAAGAAACCGATGCGCCATTACGGTGTTTAACTTCTATTGGAGCCGCGCGGCCGGCGAGAGGCGCCAGCCGCGCGGTCGAGCGAGGATCAGAGAATGGACGAGCAGCCTAGATGCCCCGCTGCTTCGCCTTGCGTGGCAGCGGGAACCCCGACGGGGAACAAACCTGAAGGTCGATTGATCGCGGCCGGTCGCGACCGAGTGGGCGGAGCCCCATAGGCTCTCGGCTCACCTCGGTGCCGTGACGCGCGGCACTGGAGGTGGGCCATGAACCAAGACTTCAATCAGAATATCTTCAATCAAGACATCGAAGGCGCCGGCGTCCTCGCGGCACAAGGCCAGCCCGCGCTGTTCCGTACCGCCGCCTTGGACGAGGCGCATATCGGCGACATCAAGGGTGCCTTCGGCACCATTCGGCACGGGGACTACGCGCCCCGGCTCGGCTGGCGTGCACGCATCACCACCTTGCTGGCGGTCCTCGGGCCCGGGCTCATCGTCATGGTGGGCGATAACGACGCGGGCGCGTTCAGCACCTATGCCCAGGCGGGCCAGAACTACGGCACGACGCTGTTATGGACGCTGATGCTGTTGATCCCCGTGCTGTACGTGAACCAGGAGATGGTGCTTCGGCTCGGCGCGGTCTCAGGCGTCGGCCATGCCCGCTTGATCCTGGAGCGGTTCGGCAAGTTCTGGGGCGCCTTCAGCGTCATCGACCTGTTCCTGCTCAATGCCCTCACCATCGTGACTGAGTTCATCGGCATCAGCCTGGCCTTCCAATATTTGGGACTTCCCACCAATGTGGGCGTTCTGGGTGCGGCTCTGCTGGTGATGCTGGCGGTCAGCACGGGGGACTTTCGCCGCTTCGAGCGCTTCGCCGTGCTTCTCGTGTTCGGCAGCCTTCTCTTGGTCCCGCTGCTGCTGCTGGTGCATCCGCCGGTTGGCCAGCTTGCGCGCGACTTTTTTGTGCCGCAACTGCCCGCGACCGGCGAGCTCAGCGATGTCATGCTGCTCATCATCGGCATCGTCGGAACCACGGTCGCACCGTGGCAGCTCTTCTTCCAGCAGAGCTATGTGGTCGACAAGCGCATCACCCCCCGTTTCATCAAATATGAGCGGCTCGACCTGTGGATCGGCATCGTCTGCGTGATCATCGGCGCGATCGCCATCTTGGGCGCCGTCGCCGCGGTCTTCGCCGGCCGTCCCGAGGCGGGAAACTTCACCGACGCCGCCGCAGTCGCTGCCGGTTTCGAGAAATATGCAGGCAAGCTGCCCGCCATCCTGTTCACGCTGGCGCTGATCGATGCCTGCATCATCGGTGCCTCGGCGGTGTCTTTGTCGACCGCCTATGCGCTCGGGGACATCATGTCGCTCCGCCACTCCCTGCATCGCAAGGTGCGCGACGCTAAAGGCTTCTACAGCGTCTATTTCGGCTTGGTGCTGCTCTCTGCGGTTCTGGTGCTCACGCCAGGCACGCCGCTCGGGCTCCTGACCAATGCAGTGCAGGCGCTGGCCGGCGTGCTGTTGCCGAGTGCCACGGTGTTTCTGCTGCTCCTGTGCAACGACCGGGACGTGCTCGGCCCCTGGGTCAACTCACGCGCTCTCAATCTCTTCACCGGCGGCGTCATCGCCGTACTGGTGCTGCTGTCCCTCATCCTTACCCTGTCGGTGCTTTTCACCGATATCTCCGAGGCTGAGATCGTCGGCATTCTGATCGGCGGCGGCATCCTTGCGCTTGCCCTTGCGGTGGTTGGCGTGCGGCTCGCCGAGCCGGCCGCCGCGCGGACGTGGGACGGCGCATCGGGTCAGGAGCTCAAGCACGCACGCGCGACTTGGCGCATGCCGCCGCTCGAGGAGCTGCCGCCCGCACGGCTCACGCCGCTGAGCCGTGCTTGGCTCGTCGTCCTTCGCGGGTATCTTGTCATCGCCGCCGGCTTGGTCTTGGTACGGATCGTCCAACTCTCGATTGCGGGAGCTTGATGCGCTCCGGAGGAGTTCTCCGAGCGCTGGATATGCGCGACACGAAGCGGGGTCGGCATGGCGATCAACATTCAACAGGCTGCGATCGACCTCGCGGCGGCCGGGGGCTTGAGCTCCCTCATCGGCTTCGAGCGCCAGTGGCGGAACCGCCTCGCTGGCTTGCGCACCAACACGCTGGTGGCGCTCGGAGCCGCAAGCTTCGTGATCTTCGAGGCGCTCGTGCCGGGCGAGGCGAGCCCGAGCCGTGTCGCCGCGCAGGTGGTGTCCGGCATCGGCTTTTTGGGTGCCGGCCTGATATTCCGCGAGGGCCTGAGCGTGCGCGGGCTCAACACCGCGGCGACGATCTGGTGCTCAGCCGCCGTCGGGGTTCTGGCCGGCGGTGGCTTTCTCGCCTATGCGGCGCTCGCCACCGGTTTTGTGCTGTTCGTCAACTTGCTCTTGCGGCCTATCGTGATCTTCATCAACAAGCAGCCGTTGGTCGCCGGTGAGGCGGAAGTCGGCTATCTCGTTTCAGTCACTTGCCGCAGCCCTGATGAGGCGCATGTGCGGGCCCTGCTGTTGCAGGGCTTGGCCGGCGCTGGCTTGGCTCTCCGCCGCCTCGACAGCAACGATGTGGAGGGAACCGGGCGCGTCATCGTCAATGCATTGATGACAGCGTCGCACCGCGTTGATGCCGACGTGGAGAAGATCGTCGGCCGGCTGAGCCTGGAAGCCACCGTCTCGGCCGCGCGCTGGCAGGCCGAGATCGCCGTCGATAGCGAGAGCCGCCCGGCGCTCCCCGCGATGGATGTGCCTTCCTCAGCCGGTAACCCGGCGATTTAGGATGGCTCCGGGCAAAGCATCGGGTCAGCCGCCGCCGCTGGCGCTTCCTGCCCTGATTGTCGGCAGCATCGCCATCGGGTTTTCTCCGATCTTCGTTCGCTTGTCGGAGCTCGGCCCCGTTGCAACCGGGTTCTACCGCCTGTTCCTGGCCTTGCCCTTGCTGTGGCTGTGGATGCACTGGGAGGGCGGGGCCGTGCGGGCAGGGCCCCGATGGCTGCCCATGAACCTACCTATGGCGGTGCCCGGCATCCTGTTCGGGGGCGACATCTTCTTCTGGCACTGGTCGATCACGAAGACGACGGTCGCGAACGCGACGCTCTTCGCCAATTTCGCACCCGTGATCGTCGCGATCGGGGCCTGGCTTTATCTGCGCGAGCGCATCACGCTGCAATTCGTGATTGGGCTCGCTTTGTCGATGGCGGGCGCCGCCCTTCTGGTGAACGCGAGCGTGCGGCTCGGGGCGCGCTATGTCTTCGGCGATCTGTTGGGGCTCATCACCGCCGGCTTCTTCGGCAGCTATGTGGTGGTGGTCGCGCGGCTGCGCGATCGCCATAGCGCTTCCGCGATCATGTTCTGCTCGAGCGCTGTGACCTCTGTGCTGCTGTTGGGTGCGACGCTCGCGACCGGCGAAAGCCTCATGCCACCGAGCGGGGCCGGGTGGATCACGCTTCTGGCGCTCGCCTGGATCAGTCAGGCGATGGGACAGGGACTCATCGCCTATGCGCTCGGTCATCTGCCGGCCTCGTTCTCGGCGCTGGTGATCCTGATCGAGCCGCTGACCGCGGCCGTATTGGGATGGATCTGGCTCGGCGAGGCCTTGGGAGCTTGGCAGGCGGTCGGCGGCATCGTGGTGCTTGCCGGGATCTTGGTGGCGCAGCGGGCGCAACCGACACGAATACCGCACGAAGGGTAGCCTGAAACAGAAGAACCGCACCGGCTGAGGCGGGGAGGATTGGCGTCGCGCTGGCGGGCTGCCGGCGTTGATCTGCATCAAGGCGCGTGCATCCTTGTCGGCCTTCCTCGCGTTTCATCGGCGCCCGATGCGCTGCAGGAAACAGGAGCAAGATCATGATCGTCGCCATCGTCCGCCTCTACGACGACCACACGCACGCCGCCGATGCGATCACGGCTTTGCGCAAAGCCGGCATTCCGGAGAAAGACATCACCGTCATCACCCGCGATGACCGCGTCACCAGTGCGGCGCGCGGTGCCGAGATCGGTGCTACGGTCGGCGGGCTTGCCGGCCTGTTGACCGGGCTCGGCCTCATTGCCATCCCGGGTATCGGGCCGGTGGTCGCGACCGGCTGGCTTGCCGCAACTGCAGCGGGCGCCGCGGCCGGCGGCCTGGCGGGCGGCGCGCTCGGCGTCATCGCGGAGGCCGGTATCAGCGGAGATGAGGCGCACGAGATCGCCGAGTGTCTGCGGCGCGGCGCAACGCTGGTCGCCGCGCGGGTACCGTCGGAGGACCGCAGCCGCTATGAGGCGATCCTCGATCGCGGCGCGATCGACCTACGGGTCCGCGTTGCAGCCTACCGGCAGGCGGGCTGGCGCGCCTTCGACTCTGATGCCCCGCCCTATACGGAAGCAGAGATCCGCCGCCAACGCGGCCGCTGACGCATCCATCAGCCGGTCGCCGCCCGATCGGCGCATTCATCGGAATTTAACGTACTTCCGAAGGACCCCGCGGGCTCTGACGGCGTTGAACCTTTTGGCAACGCGCGGCGACTAATCGGTGGGAAACAGCCACCGGCGAGAGCCTGCCGGCTAAAGAGCAGGCATTGCACGTGTGGCGCTCCGGCTCGACCGGGAGGCGTGTCATGCAATTGCGTAGCGGCCATTGGCCGGACTATGACCCTTTGGCATTGGTGGTCCTGGTCGTGGGAATTCTCGCCATCACGACCTGGGCGGTGGGATTCTAGCCGCGGCGGCTGCGCCCATGCGGCGCAGCAACCTGAACAGCGTCTTGCGATGCCAGGCTTTGCCAGACTCCTGCTTTGATCGACCTCTAGCCGCGTTTGTTTGCGCCGCGACACCCTGTTATGAATCTGCGGTCTAGGGTGGACCGTTTGGTCTGATCATGAGCATGCGTCCGATTGGCGAGCCGAGCTCTGTGCCGGCTCCCGCTGTGCTGTCGCCTGGCAACGGGCATGCGTCCGCCATTAGCCCTGCAGCTATGGGGCCCGCATTTGATGACGCCTTCCGCGCCCAGCTGTTCAAGCTTCTCGCCTGGCGGCGCGACGTGCGGCGCTTTCGCTCCGAGGCGCTGCCCGAAGGTACGCTCGATCGCCTGATCGAGACCGCGTGCCTGGCGCCGTCTGTGGGCCTGAGCCAGCCCTGGCGCTTCGTCACCGTCGCCGATCCGGATCGGCGCGAAGCGGTGCGCTCCGAGTTCCGGGCGCGCAATGCCGAGGCGCTGGCCGCCTATGCGGGAGATCGGGCGAGCCGCTACGCAGCGCTCAAGCTTGAGGGCCTGAGCGAAGCCCCGGATCAGTTTGCCGTGTTCTGCGATCGCGCAACGCAAATCGGCCACGGGCTGGGGCGGCGCACCATGCCGGAGATGGCGGAATATTCTGTGGTCGCCGCCATCTCGACCCTGTGGCTTGCGGCGCGCGCGCAAGGCATCGGCATGGGCTGGATCTCGATCCTCGACCCGGCGCGCATCACGGAGATATTGGATGTGCCCCCCGCCTGGCGCTTCATCGGCTATTTCTGCCTCGGCTATCCGCAGCGCGAAGATGACCGCCCAGAGCTTGAGCGCGCCTGTTGGGAAGAGAGGCGGGAGGCTGTGGTGCTGAAGAGGTGAGGCTCTTCGCTTCACTGCGGCCGCGACGGCACGCTTGGGAGTCGTCCCTGCGCAAGCAGGGACCCATACGGCGAGGATCGACCATATTTGCCAAGGACTCTCGAGCGCGCAGGCTGCGTGCTCGGCGCCAGTGGACGATCAGGGAATCACAATTTCCGGCGGCGGCGCCGGCAGCGAAAAATGCAAGATCCACACCGCCAGCACGAAGCCGACAAGTGTCAGGCCGATGATGTCGTAGCGATCAAGCCGCCGCATGCAATTATTTTCGCACGATGGGCTAACGGAAGGAAGCCGGCACGATTCTCGTTCGTCACCCGCGGGCGGGTCCATCCCCTTTCCAAAAATGAATTACTTGCCACGCATCGCGCTCAACTCTGATCTTAGACGACTGATCCTGCGAAGAAAGATGGACCCGCGGGTCAAGCCCGCGGGTGACCCATTGAGAGGGGGGGCAGCTTGACGCTTCCACCCAAATCAGCGTATTGGCGAAATTGAAACTCGTGTTCTGCGCCCGGACGGGAAACCGTGCCGGGCTCTTTTGCGTGCTATTCGCCGCCAACAACTCACGGACATCGCCATGACGCCAACATCCGGTCAACCCGGCAAGTTGCTGACGCGCGCGCTCCTCCAAGCGCTCAGCGAAAGCAGCCCGGAGGCCAATGCGTCGAATCTGCGCCGCATCATCGACAGGCTCGTCGCCAAGGCGATCGAGGGCGATCTTTCGGCCATCCGCGAGATCTTCGATCGCATCGACGGCAAGGCATCGGCGGGTGGTACCGGTAGCGACGAGCCGAAAAAGGTCGTGTTTCGATGGAAGGGCGATGAAGAGTGAGCGACAGCGCGCCGTCTTCTGATGCCGAGCCTCCCGAACATCAAGTTTGCATCGACTATGTGGCGCGCCCGCAGTTTCGCGCCTTTCACAAACGAAGCGAACGTTTTGCCTGCATCGTGGCCCATCGCCGCGCCGGCAAGACGGTTGCCTGCGTGCACGAGCTGCAGCGCGGCGCAGTGAGCTGCAAGCTCGAACGCCCGCGCTTTGCTTACCTCTCGCCCTTCCTCAAACAGTCAAAGCAAGTCGCGTGGGACTATCTGCGCGCCGCCATGGGGTCTGTGCGCGGGGTCGGGGCGAGCGCGCACGAAACGGAGCTGCGCGCCGACTATGCGAACGGCGGACAGGTTCGCCTCTATGGCGCCGACAATCCCGATGCGCTGCGCGGCATCTATCTCGATGGCGTGGTGCTCGACGAATATGCCGACATGGATCCGCGCGTCTGGTCCGAAGTGATCCGTCCGGCGCTTTCCGACCGGCGCGGATGGGCGGTGTTCATCGGCACGCCCAGGGGCCGCAACGCCTTCTTCGATCTGTGGCGGCGCGCAAGCGCTGAAAACGGTTGGTTCGCCCTGATGCTGAAGGCAAGCGAGACAGGCTTGATCGCCGCCGCCGAGCTTGCGCTCGCGCGGCGCGAGCTCAGCGAAGCGCAATATGCGCAGGAGTTCGAATGCTCGTTCGACGCGGCGGTCATCGGCGCCTATTACGGGGCACTGATGCGGGAAGCCGAACGCACCGGCCGTATCGCCGGCGTACCCTATGACCCGGCCGCGCCGGTGTGGACCGCCTGGGACTTGGGGATCAGGGATGCGACTGCGATCTGGTTCGCGCAGGTCGTCGGCCGCGAGGTGCGGCTCATCGACTACTATGAAGCATCAGGCGTCGATCTCGGTCACTACGTGCGGGAGCTTGCCGCCAAGCCTTACGCGTATGCGGGCCACATCGTGCCGCACGATGCGCAGGCCAAGGAGCTTGGCACCGGCAAGAGCCGGCTCGAGGTTTTGGCCGCGCTCGGCCTCAAGGGCATCACGCTGGCGCCATCGCATCGCATCGAGGACGGCATCAGTGCGGTGCGCCTGATGCTGCCGCGCTGCTGGTTCGAGGCAGAGAAATGCGCTCGTGGCATCGATGCGCTCTCCCTCTACCGCGCCGAGCGCGATGAAAAGCACGCAGTGCTGCGGCCGCATCCGGTGCATGACTGGACCTCGCACCCGGCGGACGCCTTCCGCTATCTCGCCATGGCGCTCGATCGGCAGATCGGAGCCGGCGGATTTCATAGGCGCATCGATTATCCGCAACACGGCGTGGTGTGACGGGAGGCAAATGATTTGTAATTTGTAGGGTGGGCTTGAGCGTGCACGACGCAGTTCATTGAGAACTAGTGAAGGGCGTACAACAAAGCCGTATCCGAGGCCCCAAGTCGTACCCTTCAGGAGGCCAGACGAGACGGTTGTCCTCGGCGAGGGGCATGCCGAAGCGAACATCCTAGATTATGCCAAGGCAAATGGCCTTAAGGTAATCGCCGTCGGCGCCGGAAATGGATATTGTCCGGCCTGTGCTGATGCGATCAAAGATGCCGGAGGATTGGCCACCGGCAGGAGGCAGCGACGATGATGGATACTCGGTTGGAATTGCTGTCGGCTGATCTTGTCGATCGGGTCAAAGCGAGCTCGGTCGAGGGCCGTCGTCAAGCGGCACTCACTGCTTGCGGCTGCGCGATCGAATATTCCCAGTTGACCGATGCAATTGCTTTGAGCGTTTTGCAGCGGCTCAGCGCCGGTCACGACATCGATGAAGCAACTCGGGCGCGTTTGGACCAAGTAGTGGAGGCCTGGGATGAGGCGGCGTGGGATGAAGTCGGCGACAGGCACGACAGAGACTCTGAGCTATTGGAGCGATATGCAGTCAAATTCAACAAGGCCCGTGCAGCCAACGCGGTCGTATATGCGGCGAAGCCGGAGCTGTTGGAGAACGAATCGTGGGCCGTGGCCGCTGAGGCGATCTACGAAGCGCTTGTCTGCCTTGACGCCGATCCAAAGGGAGTGGCGCTCGAACAATCGATACGGGATATTTTGTGCCAGAGCGGCGCCGGCAGGCGACTTTGAACTGTGCCACGCGTGCAAGCCCACTTGCGAGTAACGATCCCAGATCAAGTCCGGGATTAGTTCAAACGACAAAGCCAGATCCTTTCGCCGCGTTTTTTTCCATGATCCCGGCCAGCAGCCTTGGCCGGCTGGCGGGGGCTTCGCCAGTCTTTGCGGATTCGTTCGGACGACAGCCGCCGCCGCTCGAGTTCCTCTTGCGATCAGCAGTCGAGGCATTCTCGGCGGCATCGGCGAGATGCTGGCCGGTGTTTCCGGCCGCGAGTGCGGTCACCGAAGAGGTAAAACAGGGGAGGCTGCGCGCGCTCGCGGTGACGACGACACATCGTTCGCAGGCTCTGCCCGGAGTGCCGACGCTCAGCGAGTTTATCCCCGGCTACGAGGCGAGGGCGCGTGGTACGGGATCGGCGCGCCGCATGGCCCACGCCGTGCCGTGACCGTTCCAAACTCAAACTTCTTTGCAGCCTGGAACGATCCCGGGCTAAGGCCGGCATCAGTTCAACGCAAGCCCGATCCTTTCGCCGCGTATTTTTCCATGATCCCGGCGAGCAGCCTCGCTCGGCTGGCTGGGGCTCCGCCAATCTTTGCCGATTCCTTCGGGAAAATCCCGCAACCGACGCCGCTCGAGCTTCCGCTCGAGATCGGCAGCGGAGGCATCTATGGCAGCATCGCCAAGATGCTGGCCGAGAGGCAAGCAGCAGCCAACGATCCCTGGGCGGCGGCACGCAACAGTATTGTCGGATCTTTTGCCGATCCACCACTCACTGCCGACGGATTGCCGGAAAATTTCGGCCAAGGCGGCATCGTCGGTTCGCTGCGGAATCTGCCGCCGAGCAATGCAAGCAGGCAAGGCGGTTCCGGCTATTTCGACGATTCGCATCCCTTCCTGCTGCCTACCGCGGACAACTACCAAGATCAGGACCCCAGCTCTCTGGTTCGTCCGGTCGCGAACAAGGCGGGAGAAGAGCAGCACAAATGGTTGGAGCAGCAGCTCGAAATGTTCGATCAGAGAGCATTCGGCACCGGGCATCAGCTTGGCGGCACTGAGCCGTTCTTGATCCCGGCGCCGGGCCGGAACAACCGGCCTCCGTCCGCTCCACAAGCCGCTCCGCCGGGTCCTCAGGCGCAAGCTGGTTCGCCAGGGGCATCACCTGTAGCGCCGAGCCCTTCACCTGCGGCTGTCTCAGGTGCCGCCGGGCTCGGGGCTCCCCGAGCCGCATCTGTGGCGCCGCCGAGTTCGAAACCTGCCGGGACTGCAGCGGCGACAACAACAGCCATAGCGCCTCCCGGGCGGTTCAGCCCGCAAGCACCGCCCATGTTCAAGTGGCCCCCTTCGACGGATGGTATACAAATGGCTTTGGCGACAGGAAGCGGGCTCCCAGAGGCCGTTTCCGCGGTCCTTCCGAAGTTTGATGGAAAAAACACATACGGTATTTTGATAACCGACGAAGGAGATGTGGTGCCGCTAAAAAACGGCAATCCCAGCCCACTGTACCGCACGTATTCTTCGGCTGGGCACGTTGAGGGCCAGGCGGCAATCTGGATGCGGGAGCACGGCTCGACTGGAGGCGTGCTCTATCAGAACAATACGGGCGGGACTTGTGGGCGCTGCAACGGTCAGATCAACACCTTGCTTCCCGAAGAATCACTGCTGAGCGTTTTTTCGCCCGAAGGCTCTATGCCCAAAAATGCGTGGGCTAGAGTTAATCCGCCGCCATACAAAGGCACCTCTCAGATGCCGATCCAATCGCCCCCAAGCAATCAGCTGGACATTTTCGATGGAGAGCAGCAATGAGAATTCAGGACTATAACTCCATCTGTGACGCCGTCAGTCCGATGGAAGTTGAGGCGGCACTGAGCAAGCGCTACGCCGGCGAGCGCAATGGCTTTTGGCTCTCCCACGGCGCGGAATCGTTTCCCGCCATCAATATTATGGTGTCGGGAGATTTAGCCCATCTCCACTACTTCCGTGAGGAACACCACCCTGGTTACACCTCGGCGGGCTCGATGCGGGGTCTGCCAAAAGGGGGTGATACGATCTTTTTTCCCGACACCGCGATTGAACCGACTTGGATCATGAATGAAGCGGTGGTTCCGTTCTCTGACGCTTTGAAAGCTGCCCAAGAATTCGCGATCTCGCGGGCGATGCCAAAATGCATTCGCTGGAACAGCCTCATTGAGGGAGAATGAACGACCGCATACGATTGTTCTGACGTAACCTCTGGGTCCAGCTGGGAGCCTGGTTGTTGTCCGTGGGTGGGGGTTCAGCCTTCGCGCGGCGCTCAATTAATTCACAGCCTCGTAGCAAAGGCCGCCGCTTCGGCTTGGGAGAAATCCATGATCATCGAAGATTGCGATTCTGCGTACGACACGACGGATGCTTCGGTGATTGAGCAGGTTTTGAGCAAGCGGTATGCTGGGCACAATATGTTTTGGCTCACGCACGCGAACACGCACCCGGCGATCAGCATTCTGGTCAACGGCGGTCTTGCGCAATCAGCTACTTTCCCAAGAGGCGACACGCAGGATTCGTGTCAGTTGGGGCGACGCCCACTTATCCGATTGAAACAAGCAGATTGTTTATGGAGCGCACTGTTCGCAGGCTCTGCCCGGAGTGCCGACGCTCAGCGAGTTTATCCCCGGCTACGAGGCGAGGGCGCGTGGTACGGGATCGGCGCGCCGCATGGCCCACGCGAATCGTCGATGAACTGAACAGGCAGATCAACCGCACGCTCGCCGATCCGGTGCTGCGGGCGCGCCTTGCCGATGTCGGTGGAACGATAATTCCCGCATTCGCTGTATTTTTTGAATTGATCGCGGCCGAGACCGAGACCTGGAGGAAGGTGGTCGCGTTCTCCGGCGCCAAGCCCGAATGAACGCGGGTATTCGTGCCGAAGATGCATCTGCAAGAAAGAAGATGCATCTGCAAAAAATAGAGCCCGGAAGGGAGAACTACCGGGCTCCAAGTTCCCGAGCCCCCACAAATGGCGCGGTTGGGAGGAGATGAGGGAGATGAGATACAGGCCAATGCCACACCGGCACGCGACCGCATTCTATTTACCTACCGCGAAACGCGCGCTTACGTAAGTTCGTGTGATTACTAGGGCCCGGTGCGTGACGAGTAGGAGGGTAGGCGAAATGGCCGGCAAAGCGCTGACGCATCACCACGGCGCTTCGCGATTTCGGCCACGCGCAAAGGGCCGTGGGGCAACGCACGACGAGCGAACAGGATGAATTGACGAATATGCGGGCATTTGCCCGCCCGACGGCCTTGAGTCGTGCCGTGCCTTCCACCTACGGCGTAATGCGCTTGAGCTCCGCCTGCGCGTCGGTGAACTCGACGAAATCCTTCGGGCAGGTCGAGATCGCAGTCTTGAAGGATTCGATCGCCGCCGGCCGATTTGACTGCATGAGCTGGTATTCGCCGACGTAGAACTGCGCCTCGCAGCGCTCTTCCGGCTTTTCCGGCGCTGCGAGCGTCGCCTCAAGCGTGCGGCGCCCGAGATAGAGCTCGACCACCGCGTAGGGCCATTCCGAGGTCTTGAGCTTTTGCGCATTGGCGGTGAGTTCGTCGGCGGCGGTCTGGTCGCCGGCGCGAACACGAGCGAGATAGAGCCAGAGCGCCGGATAGGCGTCGGCCGGCTTGTCGGCGACGGCACGCGCGAGGTCGAGCGCGGCGCGGCCGAAATGCGCCGCATAAAAATGCGCAAAGCCGCGCGCCCGATAACCGTTGATGTTCTGCGGATTGATGCGGATCGCTTCCGAATAATCGGCGATGGCCGCATCGAACTCGCCCTTGGCCTCGTGCAGGTCGCCGCGGTCCTGGAAGGCGCCGGCATATTTGGGATCGATACTGATCGCCTGATCAAAGTCGGCGAGCGCGCCGTCGAAGTCGCCCTTCGCGTGCCGCGCATTGCCGCGCGCGACGAAATTCTGTGCATCCTTCGGATCGAGCCGGATGGCTTCGTCGTAGTCGGCGAGCGCGTGGTCGAGATCGTTCTGCCGTTGGTAGGCAAGACCGCGATTGCGGAAGGCCGCGCCATAAGTGGGATCGAGGCGGATCGCCTCTTCGAAATCGGCCAGCGCATGCCCGAGGTCGCCCTTGCGCCCATAGGCGGTGCCACGGTTGTTGAAGGCCGCCGCCGAGCGCGGGTTGAGCACGATCGCTTCGCTGTAGTCGGCAAGTGCGCGGTTTATGTCGCCCTTGATGAGCGAGGCGTCGCCATGGTTGACGAAGGCCCGGGCAAAGCTCGGATCGATCTTGATCGCCTCATTGTAGTCGGCAATCGCCCGATCGATGTCGCCCTTGAGCTGATAGGCCTTGCCGCGGTTTGTGAAGGCCTGGACAAAGTTGAAATCGAAGCGGATCGCGTCAGTATAGTCGGCGATCGCCGCATCGAGATCGCCCTGGGCCTGGCGCGCATTGCCGCGATTGTTGTAGGCGGGCGCATAGGCCGGATGCAGCCGGATTGCCTCATCGTAATCAGCGATCGCGCGGTCGAGATCGTGCATTTCCTGGTAAGCGGTGCCGCGGTCGTTGTGGGAAATGGCAAGCTCGGTGCGGGTCAGGTTGTTGGATTCGATCAAGGCGGTGCAGCCTTTGATGCGCATCTCGAACGAGAAGCTGCCGCTGCGGTTCTCGCACCAGGTCCGGTTCTGCCGCATGGACTCCGCCGCAGCCGGGTCGGTGGTCGACTGCGCGAAGGCCGTGGCGGCCGCCAGCGCGCTCACGCCGGTCAACATTGCGATCGTGATGGCAGCCTTGTAAGCGGTGCGGCGTAAGCCGGAGTTCATGGGAACCTCATCGGTCGAGTACCGCCGGCAGCGCGCCGCCTGTTTCCCTGCGGCGCCCCGGTGCCCCCAAAGAAAAAGCATATCACGGCAAATTCCGCCGCCGGAAGGGCGCTTCCGTCGCTGCGCACAGCTCGATCTGACGGTTTTCGCGGTGTCGGCTGGTGCACCGGGAGCCTTCAAGGATGCTGGCGCCCGCGCGCGAGCCTCATTGGGCGGCCTTTTCGGCCAGCAGCCCGAGCCCGGTAAGCGCGTCGCGCATCGCCAGAAGCTCGCGCTTCAGGAATTCACCTGTTGCGGCAGCCCCCATATAGGTGTCGACCCAGTGATGCCGTGCGAGCTCGGCGCGCCAAGCCGGCGAGTCGACCGCAGTCTTCAGCGCCCCCTCCCAGAAGGCCATCTGCCCCGCAGTCATCCCGGCCGTGCCGATGACACCGCGCCAGGTGCCAATGATGCAATCGATGCCGACCTCGCCCCAGGTCGGCACCGCATCGAACGGCGCGCTCATGCGCGCCGGCGCGCTGACCGCAATGGCGGAGAGCATACCGGACTGCAATTCCGGCACCGCGCTGGTTGCCGTGATGACCGCCAGATCGGCATGCCCCTCGACCACGTGCGCGACTGCGTAGCGCGCCGAGTCGAACACTTCCGTGCGCAAGGCGGCGACGTTGCCCCCCGCCTGCTGGGTGATGCGACCAAGGCCCATATGGTTGATGTTGCCGATCGCGGTCGCAAACGCGATGCGGATGCCGCCCGGATCATTGCCGAGCTGCGTCACCAGCGCTTCGGCCTCGGCGAGTGCTGAGCCGGGGCGGACCACGAAGACGAGATATTCGGTATAGAGATTGGCGAGCGGGGTGAGGGCTGTGTAGTCGAGCGTGCTCTCGCCCAGCAGGCGATTGGTGATGATGGTGGGCGAATTGATCGCCAGTATGTGCGGATCGCGCGGATGCGCGGCCAAATAATCCCAGGCATTGCCGCCGCCGCGCCCGGCGATATTGGTGAGCTTGATCGGCATGCCGCCGACGGGGCCCTTCAGGAGATCGATCAATACTCGCGCCGGCCGGTCCTGCCCGCCGCCCGCAGGCGTGCCGGCGACGAGCTCGATCTCGCGCTGCGGATGCCAGCTGGCGCCGGATTGAGTAGGTTCTGCTGATATTGTCACTCGGGTTGCCCCATCATGTCGGACCCCGTGACGGGGACGCTCTGTCGAGGCCTGCTGTATTCCAAATCACTGTATAGTGGCAACCTTTCGGGTGGGCCAAGCGGTCCATGCCTGCGAGATGAACGGCGGGGTTCCGGTGGCAACTGGCGGGCGGCGTCTCTTCGCTATCGGGTTGATGGGCGTGAGCGCAATCGTCTGTTTACCGATCGTAGGCCTTGCATCGGCTTTTCTTCTTCACGCTCCTAACCGGTGGGCTGTCCTTTATCCCTGGGCGTTGCTGTTTGGCGCTTGGCTTGCCGCGTGGCTGCTCTTGCGGGCCGGTTTTCCGATGTTGGCCTCGCTCCTGCTCGTCATCCTGAGCGCCTTCTTGGTGCATAGCTGGTTGCAGTTCGAGCCGCCCTGAACGCGGCAAGGGAGGCAAAGGTGGAGATCGATTTGCGCGGCCGCGTGGCCGTGGTCACCGGCGGCAGCAAGGGTGTAGGTCTCGGCGTCGCGAAGCGCTTTGCGGCTTCAGGCGCCGATGTGGCAATCGTGGCGCGCGGGCGGGAGGGGCTTGATGCCGCGCTTGCGAGCATCCGCGCAATCGCGCGGGCGCGCGTGCTCGCGGTGCAAGCCGATGTCGCTTTGCGCGACGACATTGAGCGCGCCTATGCGGAGGTAATGGCCGCATTCGGGCGGATCGATATTCTGATCAACAATGCCGGCGTCTCGCGCTCAGGCCCGTTCGAGGAGGTGAGTGATGCAATGTGGCAGGAGGATTTCGATCAGAAGTTCTTTGCCGCGATCCGCTTCACCCGCCTTGTCTGGCCGCAGCTCAAGGCGCGGCGCTGGGGACGCATCATCAACACGCTCAATATCGGCGCCAAGGCGCCGCGGGCGGCGAGCGCGCCGACGACGGTGACGCGCGCGGCCGGCTTGGCGCTCACCAAGGTGCTGGCAGGCGAGGGCGGTCCGTTCAACATTCTGGTCAATGCGCTCTTGATCGGCCTCATCGAAGCCGATCAGCATGTGCGCGGCGCCGCCCGATTGGGCATCAGCATCGAGGACTACATGCGCCAACGCTCCAAGGAGATCCCGCTCGGCCGTCCCGGGCGCGCGGAGGAATTCGCCAATACAGCCTGCTTTCTTGTGTCCGAAGCCGGCTCCTACATCACCGGCACCGCCATCAATGTGGATGGCGGTCTGTCCCGGGTGGTCTGAGGCGGCGCCGGCGTCCCGGAACGCATCCCGCGTCATTTCTTGAGGCTGAGGATGTAGGCCGCGATGTCGGATGTCTGATCAGCGCTGAGAATGATGTTCGGCATGTTGCGATGGGAGGTGTGGAGGAAAACATTCAGCGCGGTCGCCGTCATGCCCGGCGTTGCCGCGATGGCGGCGAAGGTCGGTGACTGTGTGTTCGGTGAGCGCAGTCGGCGGTTCCCGACGGCATGGCATTCCGCACAGACCTGGCGCGCAAGCGCACGGCCCTTCTGTCGATCGCCGAATTCCTGCGCCTGGACGACCCCACCAACGAGCGCTGCGGCGGCCACGGCAATGATCATCCTGTCGACGTACATGTGGTGCCTCCCTCCTTGGAGTGCGGTCCGTCGCCGTTGGTGCCCCATAGACGCCAGTGCGTAGGCGCCACGGAAACCGGCAATTTTGTGGCTGTATTGATCCATCCGCGCATGCTGCGCCGGCACGGAAACATCAGCGCGTGCACCTCGCTTCGCTCGATCACACTGAGCTCGAGGTCGATCGCGAAAGGAGCGCTCGCTATTGAATGCCATTGGCCCATGCTCAAGTACCCTTATCGCGCCAGTGAGGCGATATAGGCGGCAAGATCCGCTGCTTCGGTACGGCTGAGCGACATGTCGGGCATCTTCGGATGCGGATCGAGCAGAAAGAGCGCGATGTGCGATGCGCTGTTGCCGGGCCGTTTCGCGATCGTCGCGAAAGGCGGCGCCATGTCGCTCCCACTACGGTGCTGCGTCGGGCTCACAATGTGGCAGGCCTCGCACCAACGATGCGCGAGGCGTGAGCCGTTGACGGCATCCGCTGCCCACCCTTGCTGCGGAATGAGCGCGAGCGCCAGTGCCAGTGCCAAGCTAAGGCAGTTCCCGGTCGAATTGATCCATTTCAGCGTCATTGCCGGGCTTGACCCGGCAATCCATCTTCTTGCGAAAAAGATGGACCCGCGGGTCATAAGGGCGTTTACGCCCGTCTTCGACGGGCTAATGCCCGCGGGTGACGACTGGAGTGAGTCTTGTCGATTGGAACACGCGCTAGAGCCGAGGACCCTGAGGCCGAAGGTTGGGGACATCTGGTTTTCGCTCTACGTTTGAGTTTTCGGTCGGAGCAGCTCCGCGACCCTTTCTGAGCCGATTCTCAAAGTGCGCGCGTTTGGTGTTCCGCCCAGAACAGGACCACTGCGAATGCCATAAAGGGGATGACGATCGCGATCGTTTCAAGCATCGTACCGGCGGTCATTGGCCTCTCCTTTGAGATTCAATTAACTTTGCAGTTCCTGTCCGAGCAGCTTTGATACAGGTCACCCGCGTCCGCGTTGAATCGCACGCGACAGTGGATCATGCTGCGGACTCGACGGACGCCACTCGGAACGTGTGGGTCTCGTCGTTGTCGTGGTCGCGGATGGACACATATTCGCCGGGAGCGAAGACATGCGTGCCGAACCGGTATCCCGGTTCGTCCTCCTCATCCGCAGCAGGATCGTAGTGGAAAGCCCAGCTCGCGTGCTCGGACCCGCCCGGCTTGTGCACCAGATGGCCGATCTCGTCATCGGTGCCGGCCCAAAACCGACGCACACGGCATTGCTCACGATATTTCCGCCAGAGGCGCGGATCGATATGACCCCGGTCATCGAGCGGAGCAACGAATTCATACCCATGCTGTGCAGAACCGGATGGGAAGTCCTTCGATCGCGCGAGATTGAGCCGTATGCGCTTGAGCTCGTGTGGCGAAGGCATTTGGACATCTCCAGAATCTGGAACTTTCATACAAATGGATAAGCGTCGCGGCCTCCGCGGAAAATTCAGATAATGCCCGTAAGGAATGTCCCGTAGCGACGCGCCGCTGTGCATCTGGACTGGTCCTATTTCTCGACGGGACGATCCTTCGGCGGCGGCCGCAGGCCAATGCCACACGCACCCGCGTGGAGTAGGGAATGGCTGCCGCTACCCGGTCTTTCGGAATTCCCGCACCACCACGCCGCCTTGGTTTTCCAGCACCAGGAGGGCCGAGGCGGTGTTGGAAATCGGGATGTGATAGTTGCTATAGACCTTGGACACGCGGCGGCTCAGCGCCCCGCGCATCGCGATCCAGTTCAGGAACTCGACGCCCTGGGTGCCCGCCTCAGCGACCAGCTGCGGAATTGAATAGCGAGTCAGCGCCTCCGGTTCGTCGACAATTTTCCGCAAGCACAGCTCGTCGAACTGCCGATTGATGAATCCGGCGCGTGTGCCGTCGAGCTGGTGAGACAAGCCGCCGGTGCCGACGATCAGCACCCTGCTGTCCTGCCCGTAAGACCCGATCGCGCGGCCGACGGCTTGACCGAGCTTGAAGCATCGTGCGAGCGACGGCAATGGATGCTGGACGGTATTGATCTCGATCGGAATGGTGCGCACCGGCCGCCTGTCCGCCCCGGGCCACAAGAGCGACAGCGGAACCGTGAAGGCGTGATCGATCAGCATCTCCTGGCACGTGGTCACATCGAACTCGTCGGCGACGAGAGATTCGATGAGATGCCAGGAAAGCTGCGGATCGCCCGGATAAGGACGGGCCACCGGCAGACCCCATCCCTCGTCGGCGTGGGCGTATTCGGCCGCCGCACCGATTGCAAATGTGGGCAGCTTGTCGAGAAAGAAGTTGAGCCCGTGATCGTTGTAGAAGACGACCGCTATGTCGGGCCGCGCCTCTTCGAGCCAGGCATGTGCGTGGGCAAAGCCGTCGAAGAACGGCCGCCAGTAAGGATCGTGCTGCAGTCCCTTGGCGATCGCGTTGCCGATCGAGGGAACATGAGTGGTCGCGATACCGCCGACGATGGTCGCCATGGTCACCTCGCCGCCGCTACGAGCTTGGCCTTGAATGCCTCGACCGTCATCCCGGTCTGCTGGGCACCGATATCCTGGACGCCGAGCCCGAAAATCCCGGCAAGCTTCGCCAGGTAGTAGACATTGCCACCGGCCTCGATCATCTCCAGCACATTGCGGCGCTTCACGGCGTTTCGCTGCGCATCGGTCAAGCCGAACCTCCGGCAGTATCCCTCCTCGTCGCGAAGGAATTCTGCACGGTTCTCCGCGCTGTTGAACGAGTAGCACATGCGGTTCAGCGCATATCCTTTTTGCGCCGCCGTGCCGTCGAAGATCGGAGTGCCCGGGATCTGTTGGCCCATTGGCTTGTGACCTGATTGTCTGCACTGATCTGATAAAGGAACGACAGCACAAAATATTCCGCATGACATTGACCTGGATCAAATCAAGCCTTCGCACCGCTGACGCAATTTGACGATGCACGAGGATGGCTCCGCATGCTGAATCGGAACGTACCGCGCTACACGTCCTATCCGACGGCGCCGCATTTCACCGCCTCGGTCGGCGCTGATACCTATGCGTCTTGGCTCGAAGCGCTGCGCGAGAACGCCACGCTTTCGCTCTACCTGCACGTCCCCTTCTGCGCCCAGCTCTGCCTGTATTGCGGATGCCATACCAAGGTGACGCTGCGGCGCGCGCCCATCGAGTCCTATGCGGGCCGACTCTCCGGCGAGATCGCACTCATCGCCGAGAAGGTCGGGCGGCGCCGGGTCACGCACATGCACTGGGGCGGCGGTACGCCGTCGATCCTTGGCGGCGACGGGCTGCGGAGGATTCATGACAAGCTCGCCGGCGCGTTCGCCGTCGATCGCATTGGCGAGCACGCGATCGAGCTCGACCCACGTCATGTCACGCCGGCACTCGCCGACGCGCTCGGCTGCATTGGCGTCAATCGCGCGAGCCTCGGGGTGCAGGACCTCAGTGAGTCGGTGCAGCGTGCCATCGGCCGCATCCAGCCCTTCGCAACGGTGCAGAACGCGGTCGCGATGCTGCGGGATGCCGGCATCGGCAGGATCAATTTCGACCTGATGTACGGATTGCCGCGGCAGACCGTGGACAACGTGCGTGCGACCATCGCCCAGGTGCACACGCTGTCGCCGAGCCGCCTCGCGGTGTTCGGCTACGCGCACGTCCCGTGGATGAAGTCCCACCAGCGGCTGATCGAAACCGAGGCGCTGCCCGGCTTTGCCGAGCGGCAGGCGCAGGCGGCGGCCGCACACGCGACCTTGTGCGAGCTCGGCTATCAGCCGATCGGCCTCGATCACTATGCACGCTCGGACGACGCGCTGACAATAGCCGCAGGTGACGGACGCCTGCACCGCAATTTTCAAGGTTACACCACCGACGCAGCCGATGCGCTGATTGGCCTGGGTGCCTCCGCCATTGGCCGTCTCCCGCAAGGCTACGTGCAGAACGCACCTGACATCGCCGGCTATGCGCGCGCCATCGACTCCAAGCGGTTTGCGACCGTCAAGGGTATTGCGCTGTCGGCCGATGACCTTCTTCGCGCCGCCGTCATCGAGCGGCTGATGTGCGACCTCGGCGCCGATCTCGACGCGCTGGCGCATTTAGCGGGTGAGCGCGCCGACACCTATTTCTCCGACGAGCTTGCGAGTCTCGCCCCATTGGCGCGCGAGGGTCTTCTCGAGATAGAGGGCGCGCGCATCAGGGTGACGGAAAACGGCCGGCCCTTCGTGCGGGTCATAGCCTCAGCGTTCGATACCTACCTGCGCTACCACGCCGCCCGCCACTCCCTGGCGATCTAATACAAGAGCGCGTTTACGCACATCTTCGACGCGTCCTCAGTTTGATCTAGATCAAATCGCCGGACGCCACGGCGCTCGATTTTAGGGCCGCTTCGGTTCCCCGGGGGGAAAGTCCTTATGAGAGCATCGTCAGCAGATCTGGCCATGCGGTTCGGCCTGGGTGCCCATGGGCTTTCACTATCGGCGAGCGGCTCACCGCAGGGTTGCCCGCCAAGGACGCGCGGCAAGCTCTAACTCAAGCTTGCGGCATCGGAGCCTCGACGGAGGAGTCTCAGATCAATTTGGAAGGGGCGAGGACAGGTCGCGAATACGATCGAGCAGGCTGGTTCCCAACAGCGGCTTTTCGACGATCGCGACCCCCGCCTTGGCGGCACGCTCGCGCAAGACCGCACTGGCGTAACTGGTGATCAGGATCGCGGGTGCTGCGATTGCACGTTCCCGCAGCTCTGCCAGCAAATCGAGCCCGTTCATGCCCGGCATGTTCTGGTCGATCACCAGACATCCGGCGCGCTTGACTTCGCTGTCATTCAACAGCTCCGCGCAACCCGCATAGATCCGCACGGAAAATCCTTCGGCCTCCAGCGAGAATTTGAGCGAGCTGCGGACCGCCGCATCATCATCCGCGACGATGATGAGAGGAGGAGCTACCGCCAACTCGCCCGAGTGATTCATCCGCCGCGTCCTCCCCGGCCTCTCCGGGTTGTAGGCGACGCATAAAGCTTTTGGTTCGACGCCGCCTTGAGCTATCTCAATTCCGCCAACGGAATGCGGTCACTCAACGCGTTTTGCCCTGGTCCTTGTCGGTGACGAGGATGCCCGCGGTCAGTGCCATCCGCACCAGCTCCGACAGGCTCGCGGCCTGCATCTTGGTCATCAGGTTGGCGCGGTAGATTTCAACGGTACGCGGGCTGATGCCAAGATCAAAGGCGATCTGCTTGTTGGCATGGCCTGCCACCAGGCCTTCCAGCACCTCGCGTTCGCGGTTCGACAGGCCTGCCAGGCGCTCCTCGATGGCGGCTCGCTCGGCTTGCTGCTTGGCGTCGCTATCCTGACGGTTGAGGGCGGAGCGCACCGCAGAAAGCAGCACCTCGTCATCGAATGGCTTCTCCAGGAAATCGGAGGCGCCGAACTTCATCGCCTCGACCGCGAGCGGCACGTCGCCGTGACCCGTCATGACGATCACCGGCAAATGCACCTTGAGCTCCTTGAGTCGGCGCAACAGATCCATGCCGCTGATACCGGGCATACGTACATCGGTAATGATGCAGCCGGACTTGATGTCGGGGGCGGCGTTCAGGAAGGCACTGGCTGATTCATAGGTTGCGACCTCGAGCGTGTTGGCGCGCAAGAGAAACTCGAGCGAATCACGGGCAGCCTCATCGTCGTCGATAACGTGTACGGCTATGCGATCAGGTGGCATCGCTGACGTCCTCTCTTGTCACGCCGCGCAGCGTAAGACGAAAAATAGTGCCGCCGCTAGGGTTCGGCTCGGCTTTGATCTGCCCGCCATGCGCCTCCACGATCGTGCGCGAGATCGACAGACCTACGCCCATGCCGTGCGCCTTGGTTGTGAAGAAGGGCTGAAATAATTGCGCGCTCACTTCGGGAGGAATACCGGGCCCGGTGTCGGCGACGCTAATCTCCACCATGTCGTCCTCGACCGGCACTGCCGCGAGGGTCAGCTCGCGCAGAGGTGAGTCCTCCATTGCCTCAATGGCATTGCGTATCAGGTTGAGCAGCACCTGCTGGACTTGCACCCGGTCGGCCAGCACCCGGTCGACTTTCGGATCGAAGATAAATCGGGTCCTGACGCCGCGGTCCTTGGCTCCAACGAGGGCCAAGGCGCTCGCCTCCTCAATGAGCTTTTGTACGTTTTCCACTCGGTGCTCGCTTTCGCCGCGCGCGACGAAGTCGCGCAGGCGCCGGATGATCTCGCCGGCACGCAGCGACTGGCTGGCGGCTTTGTCCAAGGCGTCACGGACGAGTGCAAATGGCTCATCCGTCCGGTCCCGCAGCAGCCGTTGTGACCCTTTCAGATAATTGGCGATGGCTGACAGCGGTTGGTTGAGCTCGTGCGCGAGCGCCGAAGCCATCTCCCCCATCGCGGTCAGCCGCGAAATATGGACAAGCTCCGATTGCAGCTCCTGCAGGCGGGCTTCGTTCTTCTGACGCTCGGTCAGATCGCGGACGAACCCGGTGAAGTAACGCTGGTTGTTCGAGTGCATTTCGCCGACCGCCAGCTCCATGGGGAATGTCGAGCCATCCTTACGCTCACCGACCACGACTCGGCCGACGCCAATGATGCGCTTTTCGCCCGTTCGCAGATAACGCTCGACGTACGCGTCGTGATTTTCCCGATAGGGCGAGGGCATAAGCATCTTGACGTTTCGGCCGGCGACCTCGGATGAGCGATATCCGAATAGGCGCTCGGCGGCAGCGCTGAATGAGTGGATGGCACCGCGCTCGTCGATGACAATCATTGCGTCCGGCACCGTATCGAGAATGGACTTAAGGTGAGCTTCACGAGCAATGGCGTCTTGTGTGCTGGTAAGAGCGCGCAATCGACTTCGCTGCAACAGCTCCCCACCCCAAGCAATGCCGGATCCGATTGCAGCAAAGACGATACCGTTGACAATTGCCGGGATGGAGAGCGGCTGAGAATCGGCAACGACGAAAATCGCCGCCAGCACGCTCAGCGCCGTCGCTAACAGGCCGGGACCCAGCCCGCCCGCATCTGCAGCGATCAAGACTGCCGGCACAAAAAACAAATATGAAGGCTGGCTGCCGCTAATCGGCTCAATCAGCAGTCGCATCGCCAGGGCTGCGACCACCAGGACCAAGGCCAGCCCATACCGCAGGCTTGCTTGTCGTGCCGCCAGGGCGCGCGTGAGGGCGCCCCAGGGGCCATCCTGGGCGGTCTTGGCCGCCAAATCAGCAAAATAGGCTCGCATGGAAGCTCCTGCGCCCCTCCGGGATATCCCTTATGGAGATTATCGGAATTTCTCGGCTTTGACGCCTCGGCTAGCAATCCGTGCAGATGAAATTCACGGAGGACGACATGCTGACCCAAGCCGCAGCTCGCAGCACTTCGATCAAAGGCCAGGCCGTGCAGGCAGGGCCGCCGGCGTGGGGCAAAGAGCTCGCGGAGGCGATCGACTTCATAGGCTCTCCGATGTCGTTCTCACGAGACAGCGAGATCTATAGCGAGGGTGAGCCGGCGGACTACCTCTACAAGGTCGTCAGCGGAACGGTGCGGACCTACAAGGTCCTAGCCGATGGGCGGCGCCAAGTCGGCGGGTTCTATCTAGCAGGCGATATTTTCGGCCTGGAAACCACTGACGAGCATACCTTCTGGGCCGAGGCGATCACCGCCTGCGACGTCCTGGTGATCAAGCGCAGCGCGCTGGTGGCATTGGCGGCACGCGATCACGATGTCGCCGGCCAACTGTGGACCATCACCGGCAAAGAGCTGCATCGCGTCCAGGATCACATCATGCTCTTGGTCAAGAGCGCGCAGGAGCGCGTCGCCGCTTTCCTCTTGGAAATGTCGCAACGGGTTTCCACCGGCGATGCCGTCGAGCTGCCGATGTCGCGGCAGGACATCGCCGACTATCTGGGGCTGACCATCGAGACCGTCTCCCGCACCCTGACGCTCCTGGTGAACGCCTCAACCATCGAGCTGTCGTCGTCCCGGCGGATCGTGCTGCGCAATCGCCCCGCGCTCAGCCGCCTCAATGGTTGACGGGCTGCGCCCGCCCAACGCGACAGACAGGAGATTGCCATGAACGCACGTGACGTGATGACGGCCCGGGTCATATCGGTGGGGAGCGATGCGCCGATCATGCAGGCGGTACGCCTGATGCTGCAGAACCGCATCAGTGGCCTGCCGGTGGTCGACCAGAAGGGTACGCTGGTCGGCATGGTGACGGAAGGCGACTTCCTGCGCCGCGGCGAGATCGGCACTGAGCGGCATCGCAGTCGATGGCTCGAATTCCTGGTTGGGCCGGGCCGGCTCGCCGACGAGTACGTCCACGCCCGCGGCCGCAAGGTCGCCGAAGTGATGACGCCCGGGCCGATCACGATTACCGAAGACACGCCGCTCGAAGAGGTGGTCCATCAGATGGAGCGGCGCCGGATCAAACGGTTGCCGGTGATGCGCGACGGTGCGCTCGTCGGCATTGTCACTCGCGCCAACATCATGCATGCGATGGTAAGCTTGGCAGCGGAAGCAAAGACGCCCGAGGCCGGCGACGACTCAGCCATCCGCCGGCAAATCCTCGATGAATGCGCCAAACGACCCTGGGCGCCGATGATCAACGTGGTCGTGCGCAACGGCGCCGTCGAGCTGTGGGGCACGATCACCGACGAGCGCGAGCGCGAGGCGCTCATCGTCGCCGCCGAGAATGTGCCGGGCGTGAAGATCGTGCACGACCATCTGGTCTGGATCGAGCCGAATTCAGGCTTCGTGATCCAGTCGCCGGAAGACGAAGCGCGAGCACGCGCCTCGTAGAAACGCTTATGCGCGCCGCGGGAGTTCGCCAAACGGACGAACTTAGGGTCCGCGAATTGATCTGCATCAAGGACGAGTCCGCCGCGGCATCTGTTCATTGTCGCGTCACAGGATCTTCGCGTCAGCGTCGATTCGCGTCCTGTTGCGCTCATCCTCCATCGGGGTCGTCACGATGAACCAAGCGCTTATCCAATCAAAGAGAATGACCTTCGGCGAAGGCGGATCCGCGCTTGCCTTTGCGGCCGGGGCGGTGGTGTGCTTCATCATAGCTGTAAACGCCTATACGCCGGCCTACGCATTTCACGCCTACCTGTTCGCGGCCGCCGGCGTTGCTGCGACATATGCGGTGATCAGGCAGTACCGCGAGCGTCCCGCGGCGCTGCCGCCGTTCGAGGTCGATGGCAAGCCAAACTACAACTTCGGTCCGATCAAATTCGCGACTGTCGCGGCGATGTTCTGGGGGATCGCCGGCATGGCCGCGGGTGTATGGATCGCGCTTGAGCTCGCTTACCCGCTTCTCAATCTCGATCTGCCGTGGATCGCATTCGGTCGCCTCCGCCCGCTGCACACCTCCGCGGTGATTTTTGCGTTCGGCGGCAATGTCCTGATCGCTACGTCGTTTTATGTGGTGCAGCGGACCTGCCGGGCGCGGCTCGTCGGCAACATCGCGCCCTGGTTCGTAGTACTGGGCTACAATCTGTTCGTCGTTATCGCCGGAACCGGCTATCTGCTCGGCATCACCAAGTCGAAGGAATATGCCGAGCCGGAATGGTACGCCGACCTCTGGCTCACCATCGTCTGGGTCGCCTATCTGCTCGTCTATTTGGGCACCATCATCCGGCGCAGGGAGCCGCACATCTATGTCGCCAACTGGTTCTACCTGGCGTTCATTCTCACGATCGCGGTTCTGCACGTCACCAACAACGCGGCGATACCGGTCTCGATCTTCTCGCCCAAATCCTACGTGGTCTGGGGCGGCGTGCAGGACGCCATGGTGCAGTGGTGGTACGGCCACAACGCGGTCGGCTTCTTCCTCACCGCCGGATTTCTCGGCATTGTTTATTACTTCGTGCCCAAGCGCGCCGAGCGGCCGATCTACAGCTATCGCCTTTCCATTATCCACTTCTGGGCGCTGATCTTCCTCTATATCTGGGCCGGCCCGCACCATCTCCATTATACCGCGCTTCCCGACTGGACGCAGACACTGGGCATGACCTTCTCGGTGATGCTGTGGATGCCGTCCTGGGGTGGCATGATCAATGGCCTGATGACGCTCTCGGGAGCGTGGGACAAGCTGCGCACCGACCCAGTGCTGCGCATGATGGTGGTGTCGCTCGCCTTCTACGGCATGGCCACTTTCGAAGGCCCGATGATGTCGATCAGGGAGGTGAACTCGCTCAGCCACTACACCGATTGGACCATCGGCCATGTGCATTCCGGTGCGCTCGGCTGGGTCGCCTATGTGTCGTTCGGCGCTCTCTATTGCATGGTTCCGTGGCTGTGGAATCGCGAGCGGCTCTATTCGCTCAAGCTCGTGAACTGGCACTTCTGGATCTCGACCATCGGCATCGTGCTCTACATCACCTCGATGTGGGTCGCCGGCATCCTGCAAGGCCTGATGTGGCGCGCCTACACCAATCTCGGCTTCCTCGAATATTCATTCGTCGAAAGCATCGAAGCCACGCATCCCTTCTACGTCATCCGCATGCTCGGCGGCGTGCTATTCCTCGCCGGTACCTGCGTGATGGCCTGGAACCTGTGGCGAACGGTCTATCCCGGCCATGACGTGCCGGTGGCACAGCCCGCAATCCAGCCGGCCGAATGAGGCACGCTATGTCGCTGTGGCAGAAACATTCGATCCTCGAGCGCAACTCGATCCTGCTCTTGATCGGCATCGTGGTGGTGATCGCGATCGGCGGCCTGGTCGAGATCGTGCCGTTGTTCTACCTCAGCAACACGATCGAGGAAGTTGGCGGCATCCGCCCCTACACGCCGCTTGAGCTCGCCGGCCGCAACATCTATGTGCGCGAAGGCTGCTACCTCTGCCATTCGCAAATGATCCGCGCGTTGCGCGATGAGGTCGAGCGCTACGGACATTATTCCCTGGCGGCCGAAAGCATGTACGACCATCCGTTCCAATGGGGTTCCAAGCGGATCGGACCGGATCTCGCCCGCATCGGTGGCAAGTATTCGGATGACTGGCATCGCGATCACCTGAAGGATCCGCGTTCGGTGGTGCCGACCTCCGTCATGCCCGGCTATCCGCAGCTCGCCACCAACGACCTCGACTTCCGGCACATCGGCGAAGACATGAAAGTGCAGGCCCTGCTCGGCGTGCCCTACAGCGCCGAGATGATCGCCGACGCACAAGCCGACGTTCAAATTCAGGCCGGCACCGATACGGCAAAAGCCGCCGACCTGGCGCGCCGCTATCCAAAGGCGCAATCGCGTGACTATGGCGGCAGCGAGCCGGGACGCGTCACAGAGCTCAGTGCGCTCATCGCCTATCTGCAGATGCTCGGCACCATGGTCGACTTCAAGCTCTATGACGACCAGGCCAATATCCGGTGAGGGATAGAGCCATGTCCGACACCTACAAGATGCTCGCCGAATTCGCTCAAACGTGGGGGCTCATCTATTTCCTGGTGATCTTCATCGTCAGCATGGCCTACGCGCTGTGGCCGTCCTTCAAAGGGCGGTTCGACGAGGCCGCTCGCATGCCGCTGCGGGAGGACTGAAATGGAGCCACGGTCCGATGTCAGCATTAAGCTCGGCGACGGCAAGGTCGTCGATGCCAAGACCGGGATCGCCACCACGGGCCACGAGTGGGATGGAATCCGCGAGCTCAACAATCCGCTGCCGCGTTGGTGGCTTTGGTTGTTCTACGCCACCATCATCTTTTCAGTCGGCTACTGGATCGCATATCCGGCCTGGCCGCTCGCGACTTCCGCGACGCAAGGGCTGCTGAATTGGCATTCGCGTACAGCGGTTGCGGCTGATCTCGACGGCCTCAAAGCCCAGCGCGGCGCCATGTTCTCCAACCTCGGCGCTGCGTCGGTTCAGGAGATCATCGCCGATCCGACGCTCACTGATTTCGCCCGCGCGGTCGGCCGCGAGGCCTTCGCCAATAATTGCGCCGCATGCCACGGCGCCGGCGGCGGCGGCGCCAAGGGCTATCCGAATCTCAACGCCGACCGCTGGCTGTGGGGCGGCAAGCTCGACAACATCTTGCAGACCATCCGCTACGGTGCCCGCAATGGCAACCCGAAGGCGCATATTGGCGATATGCCGGCTTTCGGGAGGCAAGGGATTCTGAAGCCGGACCAGATTTCGACGGTCGCGGATTACGTGCGATCGCTCTCCAAACTGCCGGGCGACCCGCAGGCTGATCTCGCGCGCGGCGCCAAGATCTTCGCCGACAATTGCTCGCCCTGCCACGGCCTCGACGGCAAGGGCAATCACGATTTCGGCGCGCCCAATCTCACCGGCGCCGTGTGGCTCTACGGCTCCGACAAGGCGACCATCGTGGAAACCGTGACCAACGGCCGCGGCGGCGTGATGCCCGCATGGTCGGAGCGTCTCGACGACACCACCATCAAGGCGCTGGCAGTCTACGTGTTCACCTTCGGGGGTGGAGAAAAGTAGCCGTGGACGCCAGGCTCACCGATACGCCTGCGCTGCTGCCCGACGGGGATGACGGACCATCCTACGTGGCGCGACGGAAGATCTATCCGCAAAGCGTGCAGGGGACCTATCGGCGGATCAAATGGGCGCTGCTCCTCATTACGGTAGGCATCTACTATGCGCTGCCATTCGTCCGCTGGGGCCGCGGCGCCGGCGAGCCGAGCCAGGCGGTGCTGGTCGATCTGCCCGGGCGTCGCTTCTACTTCTTCTTCATCGAGCTGTGGCCACAGGAGGTCTACTACTTCACCGGCCTGCTCATCATCGCGGCGATGACGCTATTCCTGATGAACGCGGTCGCCGGACGCATCTGGTGCGGCTATCTGTGCCCGCAGACGGTGTGGACCGATCTCTTCCAGGCGATCGAGCGATTCATCGAAGGCGACCGCCGCGAGCATACGTTGCGCGAGAAGGGCGCCTGGACGCTGAATTATGTTGGGCGTAAGGCGGCCAAGCACTTTCTCTGGCTCATGGTCGCGTGGTGGACCGGGGGCGCCTGGGTACTCTATTTCGCGGATGCCCCGACCCTGGTGAAGGATTTGGCGACCTTCCAGGCACCATTCCTAGCCTACGCGTGGATCGGGATCTTGACCTTCACCACGTATGCGCTCGCCGGGCATATGCGCGAGCAGGTCTGCCTCTATATGTGCCCTTGGCCGCGAATCCAGGCTGCGCTGACCGACGAATTCGCCCTCAACGTAACTTATCGATACGATCGCGGCGAGCCACGCGGATCGGCGAAAAAGAATGAAGCTCTGCGCGCGCGTGGGCTGCCGGCCGGCGATTGCGTCGATTGCCTGCAGTGCGTGGCAGTGTGCCCGACCGGCGTCGATATTCGCAACGGGCCAAATCTCGGCTGCATTCAATGCGGCCTCTGCATCGATGCCTGCGACGCCGTGATGACCAGGGTCGGCCATCCGACGCGGCTCATCGCCTATGAGACCGACGTCAATATCAGAAGGCGGCAGGCGGGCCTGCCGCCGATCTTCCGCGTCTTGCGCGCGCGCACCATCCTTTATGCGGCGATCATCGCAGTGGTCGGCGCCGTCATGGTGTATGCGCTGGCGACGCGCGAGCTCGAGGGCGTGAGCGTCATCCACGATCGCAATCCCATGTTCGTACGGCTCTCCGACGGCGGCCTGCGCAACGCCTATACGATCCGCATCGTCAACAAGCGCCATCAGGCGCGCCAGTTCTCGCTCGCCGTCAGCGGGTTGCCGGCTGCGACCGTCGCTTTCATGCCGCCGCGGGCAGACGGAAGCCTGCTGATCGAAGTTGGCCCGGATCAGACGCGCGAGGTGCGAGTGTTGGTCACCAGTCACGGACCGCTCGGCCAAGGAGAGCACGCGGAATCCGAGCAGGTCACCTTCCATCTCACCGACATCAGTACCGGCGACCAGGTGGAAACCGCCGATCACTTCTTCGGACCCGAGGACTGAACATGAGCGAGCCTGACTTGATGCAAGCCGATTTGGCAGCCAGCGAACCGATCCAGCCGCGCGAGCTTACCGGGCGCATGGTGCTCGCCTGCCTGGTCGGCTTCTTTGCGATTGTTATGGCGGTCAATGCGGTGATGATGACAGCGGCGGTCAAGACTTTCGCGGGACTCGCAGATGACAGCCCGTACCTGGCCGGCCTTGCCTTCGAGCAAGAGATCGTCGCAGCCCGGGCGCAGCAGGCGCTGCATTGGCAAGTGCAGGGCAAGATTGTGTGGACGGAGGACGGGCAAGCGAGGCTCGAGCTGTCTGCGCGGGACGCGAACGGCTCGCCATTGCCTGGTCTGACTGCTACCGCAACGCTCGTGCATCCGACCGACCGGAGCCTCGATCATGATTTGGCGATGACCGAGGTGGCGGCCGGACAGTTCCGCGGCGAGACGATGAGCGATCCCGGGAATTGGGACCTGGTGATCGAGCTCGCGCGCGGCGGCGAGCGACAGTTCCGCTCGCGCAATCGCGTCGTCCTGCGCTAGCCAAGCGACAGCCCGCCATGGCGGAAGCATCCGATCTCTCGCTCTTCGTGAGCCGCGGCGCATCCGGCACTGCCCATATGACTCTGGCGGTCGATGGCGTCGGCTGCGCCTCCTGCATCCGCAAGATCGAAGGCGGCCTCAAGAAGCTGCCCGGTATCATCGATGCGCGGTTAAACTTCACCAATCGCCGGCTCGCGGTCGAGTGGAGCGAGGGTGAGCTCGACGCGGCGGCGGTGATCGCCGCGGTCGAGCGCATCGGCTACAAAGCGCAGCCGTTCGAGCCGGCGCGCGCCGAAGCCGACGAGGCGCGGCACGCGCGCTGGCTGTTGAAATGCCTGGCGGTCGCCGGCTTCGCGGCGATGAACATTATGCTGCTGTCGGTGTCGGTGTGGTCCGGCACGGACATGACACCGGCGACGCGCGATTTCTTTCATTGGCTCTCGGCACTGATCGCATTGCCGACTGCGGTTTATGCGGGCCGGCCGTTCTTTCAAAGCGCATGGAAGGCGATCCGCGGCGGCAGTCTCAATATGGATGTGCCGATCTCGCTCGGCGTGACGCTGGCGCTTATCCTATCGGTCGTGGAGACCGCGCTCCACGCCGAGCATGCCTATTTCGACTCGGCGGTGATGCTGTTGTTCTTTCTTCTGTGCGGCCGCTATCTGGATCAGGCAATGCGGCGCAAGACGCGCGCGGTCGCCGCCAATCTGGCCGCGCTCAAGGCCGACTTCGCCCATCGTCTGGAGGACAACGGCGAGCTGGTGCGGCTCCCGGTCGGCGCCTTGCGGCCGGGCGACCGCCTCTTGGTGCGCCCGGGCGATCGCATTCCGGCGGACGGCAGTGTCATTTCAGGGACATCGGAGATCGACGAGAGTCTGGTGACCGGCGAGACGGCGCGGCGGAGAGTGGGTGCCGGCACCGCGGTCTATGCCGGAGCCATGAACTTCTCCGGTGCGCTCACGCTGCGGGTGATCGCGGCCGATGGCGGCACGCTGATTGACGAGGTGGAGCGCTTGCTGCAAAAGGCGATCGAGCAGAAGTCGCAGACCGTGCGCCTGGCCGATCGCGTCTCCCGCTATTACGCCCCCTTCGTGCATGCGACCGCCGCGCTGACCGCCATCGGCTGGCTCCTCGCTGGCGCATCCGTGCACGATGCGCTCGTCACCGCCATAACGGTCTTGATCATCACCTGCCCATGCGCGCTCGCGCTCGCGATCCCGACCGTCCAGGTGGTGGCCTCCGGCGCGCTGTTTCGTTCCGGGCTCATTCTCAATGCCGGCGATGCCATCGAGCGCCTTGCGGAGGTTGATATCGTCATCTTCGACAAGACCGGAACGCTGACCTGGCCGGAGCCGCGGGTCGAGAAAGCGGCCGCGATCGCGCCCGACATGCTGGAGACGGCCGCGCGGCTCGCGCTGTCGAGCCACCATCCGCTCGCCGCCGTCCTTGCGCGCGAAGCCCGCGTGCAGTCGCCCTACGCTGATGCCATCGAGGAACCGGGCCGCGGTGTGCGCGTCGTCATTGCCGGGAGCGAAGCGCGACTTGGCGCGGGCGAGTTCTGCGACATTGCCCCGACAGAGGCCGGCCGCGAAGACGGCCTTTCCACCATCGCATTCTCCCATGCGGGGCGTCAGGCTGTGCTGGAATTCCGCCAGAAGCTTCGCCCCGACGCCGCGGCGGTCGTGTCGGGCCTTAAGCAACTCGGTCTCGATGTGCGCATCCTCTCCGGTGATCGTGCCGGCGCGGTTGGGCCGGTTGCGGCCGCGCTCGGGGTTGAGAGCTTCGCCGCCGCGATGCGGCCCGACGAAAAGATCAAAGCGATCGAGACGCTGAAGGTGGCGGGACGTCAAGTCCTCATGGTCGGCGATGGCATCAATGATGCGCCGGCGTTGGCAGCCGCACACGTGTCGATATCGCCGATCAGCGCCGCCGACATAACGCAAGCGCAGGCCGACGCGGTGTTTCTCGGCGATCAACTTCTGCCGGTGCTCGAGGCGCTGAGGGCCGCGCGCGCGGCCAGACGGCTGATGCGCGAGAATCTCCTGCTCGCGGTAATCTACAACACGGTCGCGGTGCCGGTGGCGATCGCCGGCCTTGTCACTCCGCTCATCGCCGCAGCCGCCATGTCGGGATCATCGACGCTGGTCACGTTAAATGCGCTCCGGGCGAACCGCCGCTCTTTGCGCCGGGAGACCCGCGCATGAACGTTCTTATCTTCCTCGTCCCGCTCGCGCTCTCCCTCGGGCTGGCCGGGCTCGCAGCCTTCCTGTGGTCCCTGTGCAGCGGCCAATATGACGACATGGACGGCGCTGCGCTGCGCATCCTGACTGATGACGATTTGAGAGACTGACTGCGCTGCGTTGGAGCCAGACAGCGAGAGCACGGCTTGCCAAATTGGGCGGGTGGGGCGCTCGATGCCGGTTCAGGAATGAATACCGCGTCTGGCAATGCAGATGTCGGAATCACCAGGATCCGGCGTTATCCTGAAGCCCAGCTCACGGCACATGGTCAGCATCGCATTATTGTCACGAAGGATCTGGCCCTCGATGGTGCGGATGCCCTCGGCACGGGCATATTCGAGGATCATCTGCATCAGGAGCCATCCGAGCCCGCGTCCCTTGTGGTCGGATCGAACCAGGATCGCGAATTCACCGCGGTCATAATCAGCGTTGGCGTGCAGGCGCACGACGCCCAGCATCTGCCCCGATGCTTTCTCGATCGCGATGAAGGCCATGGCGCGGGCATAGTCGATCTGGGTGAAGCGGGCGATGGATGTATGCGTGAAATGCCGGATTGGGGCAAAGAAGCGTAGCCGCAGGTCCGCGGCAGTGACGGCGGCAAAGAATGGCGGGTAGAGCGGCTCGTCTTCTGGGCGCACCGGGCGCACCAGCAAGGCCGTACCATCGCGCAGCGCGATGTCTCGTTCCCACGCCTTCGGATAAGGCCTGATCGCAAACCGGGACTGCCCATGGAGACCGGGCCAAGCCCCCTCGGCCGGCGCAACCGCGATGCGCGCGTCGACTGCGATCAGGCCGTTTTCATCAGCCAGCAGCGGATTGAGGTCGATTTCGCGAATTTCCGCGATATCAGCAACGAGCTGTGCAAGCTTGACCAGAACAAGCGCAATTGCGGTCTCGTCCACTGCCGGCACGTCTCGGTACGCCTTGAGAATGCCCGAAACGCGCGTACGGCCTATCAACTCTTGTGCGAGTGCAAGGTCGAGCGGCGGCAGCGCCAGCGCCTTGTCATTTATGACCTCGACCGCCGTGCCGCCGCGTCCGAATACGATGACCGGACCGAAGGTCGGGTCGTCCGCTACGCCGGCGATGAGCTCGCGCGCCTTGGGCCGGAGGATCATGGGGTGAATGGTGACGCCGTCGATGCGGGCCTCCGGCATCAGCGCGCGAGCGCGCGACATGATGTCGGCGACGGCGCTGCGCACCGCGGTCTCGCCTGTAAGGTTCAGACGCACGCCGCCCACTTCCGACTTGTGCACGATGTCGGGAGAAACGATCTTGGCGACGACCGTCGATCCGCTCGCGAGGATCGGCGCCGCCGCACTCGCAGCTTCGTCGGGGCTGCGCGCGAAATAGGCTGGAGCCACTGGAATCGCATAGGCCGCGAGGAGCCGCGTCGCCGCGACCGGGTCGAGCCATTTTTGGCCGGCTTTGATTGCAGCCTGCAAGGTGGCGCGCGCGGTCGCCGTGTCGGGCGAGAAATCCGCCGGCAGGCTTGGTGGGGTCGCCATGAGCGCATCCTGTGCCTGGCGATAGCGCACGAGGTGCATGAACCCGCCGACGGCATCAGATTCTGTCGAATAGTTCGGGATGCCGGCGCTCTCGAAGCTCTCGGCCCCCGCATTGCTGCCGCCGACCCAGACGGCAAAGACCGGCTTTGCGGCGAGCGTACGACCGCGATGCAGCTTGACCGCCTCAACAACCGCCTGCGCCGCACCCGCCGCCGAAGCGAGCGCCGTCGGCACGTTCATCACAAGGACCGCGTCGTTTGCGGGATCGGCGAGCAGTTCTCCGAGTGCCATCTCGTAACGCGCCCCATCGGCATCGCCGGCGATGTCTACCGGATTGGCGTGCGACCAGATCGGCGGCATCGCCGCGTCGAGCCGCTCCATCGTGGCGGGCGACATCTCCGCCAGGGTGCCACCGAGGTCGATGAGCCGGTCGACCGTCAGCACCCCGATGCCGCCGCCGTTGGTGAGGATGGCAAGCCGCTTCCCCGGAAACGGCTTGATGCGGCCGAGCGCCTCGGCGGCTGCGAACAACTCATCGAGACCCAAGACGCGCAAAAGTCCTGCACGGCGGAACGCGGCGTCATAGACCGCATCGGAGCCGGCAAGCGCCCCCGTATGCGTCATGGCCGCCTTGGCGCCCTGCTGATGGCGGCCCGATTTCACCACGACCACGGGCTTGGAACGAGCCGCCGCACGCGCCGCTGACATGAATTTGCGCGCGTCCTTGATCTGCTCGATATAGAGCAGTATCGCGCGGGTCGCGCGATCGAGCGAAAAGAAATCGAGGAGATCCGCGAAATCGACGTCGATGCCGTCACCGAGCGAGACAATGGCCGAAAATCCAATCGAGCGCCCGGCCGCCCATTCCACCAACCCGGCGGCGATCGCGCCCGATTGCGAGATCAAGGCGAGATCGCCGGATCGCGGCGTGCTGGCCGCGAAGCTGGCATTGAGCTTGGCGGCCGGACACAACACCCCGAGGCAATTTGGCCCGACGAGCCGTAGACCGTTTGCTCTTGCCGCCCTCTCGCACGTCTCGGCGAGCGAGCCGGCCCCATGACCAAGTCCGGCCGTGATTATGATAGCGCCGGCCGTTCCTTTGGCGCCTGCCGCCGCGACGATGGAGGCTACCGCTGCCGCCGGCGTTGCGATGATCGCGAGATCGGGCGCTGCGGGCAGATCGTCATAAGCCCTGACTGAGCGAATTCCCTCGATTTCGTCGTAGTGCGGGTTCACGAGGCCTATCGTGCCCGCGAACTCTGAGGCTTTGAGGTTGCGCAGGACCGCACGCCCGGGCGAGGTCGAGCGCGGGCTGCCGCCGACCAGCACGACGGATTTCGGCGCGAACAGTCGCTCCAGATGATAGCTCGACATTGGGTTGGTTCCGCTCGAAGCGGTCTGAATTCATGCTTGGCACACCGAGCCTACAAGACTCGGACTTTTTTCGAAAAGGACTCGGCGCAAAAATTCTGCGCCGGAGAATTAATCGGACGATTAAGCCTGAATTCGCTTGATCTGGATCAAGGCGAGCTGTGCCAGTTTCCGGCTATGCCGCCATCTGACGCGATTGCCGCAATGCCGGCGCGGTGCTGGACAGGACTATCTGAAAGGGCAGCGCCACAACGACGTCCACGCGCGAATGCGCGCGATCGCCGCGAGGCTGACGCCCGATGAGATGGAACGTGTCACGCGATACTCCGCAGGCATCCGCTGAGCCTGCGGAGTGATGTGAAGATTGCCGCAATCAAGGCCGCGCCTATTGCCGGCAGGATAAGCTGGCAGCGCGTATTTCGGCGACCCTCTTGCGAAGGATCAATTCCAGACAGATTTTGCGGAAAAGATTTGTTCCCCCGATTGATCCGCATCAACAAACTTTCTCCGGAAGCAATGTGGCATTTGATCCAGGTCAATGACCCGACCTGCGGCATGCGCACAATTTCGCATCGAAGCGAACAGGAGGAGCTCATGACGGACACAGCGGCGTTGCAGGAGCAAGTTGAAGTTCGCAACCGACAAGCCGAAAACACGCGTCAGGCAGGCAAAATCTGGTCCTTGGACAAAATCGTGTTCGGGATTGCGCTCGGTGCGGCTTACCTTTGTGCGGTGCTGGCAATTATCTTGCCGATATACGTTCGGCTCAACTGATGTTCGATCATCACCGCGACGATCCTGCGGAGAAGCTTGGGTCACAGAGATGATCCAAGGACTGGCTCCTTTTGTCCTTGAGTCTCGTCGCCATTTTTGGAGCAGTAGCCGGAACCCATGGGGGCTTCTCTTTCCCAGGGGCGGTGATGATGCGGGAACGATGCGAGATGCAGCCCCAGAGGGGTTTGATAGCAGCTCATTTGTTGAGCGCATGAAATTTTGATTCTTGTCAATGCGAGGCCGCGCCGCATGTAGCCAACTTGCACCTGATAATGATAGCTCAGGAGGATTGATATGACAGTTGCTGCCATCAAGCAAAAATCAGCTGCGAAAGCGGAGACACCCGTCAAGGCGCGCGAGCTGATGGAAAAGCTCAACGCTGACGCTGGCAAGCACAATATCTGGGTGCGCACCGAGCTCAATGCGCCGGCCCAGCGCGCGTGGTTCACCGATACGGGCGGCACGACTGGAGCCGGTCAGATGGCGAAGGGCGGCCTTCGGGTTGCCGCCAACCAGCTCAAGACGCTGCCGTGCCTATGGCGCTGGAAGGACTATGAGCCGTTCCTGCGGCGAATCGAAGCCATCGCCAAGCGTGCTGATGTTTCGCCGATCGAGTTCGCGGACCGCCAGAGCATTCTCCTCACCAATCCAGGTCTGGGCGGGCGTTTGCAGGTCACCACAACGATGCGGACGGCCATTTCTATCTACACGCCGGGCGATGTCGCGCCCGCGCATATCCACAGCGCCAATGCCAGCCGCACCATCCTCACCGAGCGGGGAGGCTACACCAATGTGGAGGGCGAGCGGTGCGAAGCTCTGCGCGGTGATCTGATCATCACGCCGAACGGCACCTGGCACGACCATGGCAATGATTCCGACACGCCGGTGATCTGGATCGATATGCTCGATTGGCCGCTGATGGAGGTGCTCGACTGCGCGTGGGTCGACATGGACTTTTGCGGCGCCGGCACTGAGGCCAACGCCAAGATCCAGAAATCCATCCACGCCAACGGGTACTCCAGCCGCCTCTATGGGCATGGCGGTCTTAAGCCAACCTTCGTGTCGCACCAGCGCGGATGGGGGCACAATCCCGACGCCATGATCCACTATCGTGGCGCCGACGTGCTCGAGGCGCTGCACGGATTGCGCAATGAGAAGGGCGATGCATACGAAGGCATCCGCCTGCAATTCGTCAATCCGGCCAATGGCACCCCGGTCGGCATGGTGATGGACTATGCGGCGCAGTTGCTACGTCCGGGCGAGGAGACGCTCCCCAAGCGCGAAACCTGCTCGACCTTCATGGTGGTGATGGAAGGCCAGGGCTACACGGAAGTGGGCGGTCAGCGGCTCGAATGGGAGCGAAACGACATCTTGGTTATGCCCAACTTCCTGTGGCGGCATCACGTCAATACCGGCAGGAAGGACGCGGTCCTCTACACCACTTCCGATGCATCTCTGCTGCGCAACATCGGCCAATACCGCGCGCAAGGAAAGGGCGTGGATGGCCGCGTCCTGCAGCTGGTCGATTGAAAGAGCACTGGCGCATGTCTCCGACCTGCGCCAGCCGGCGGGGGCAAGCGGGCGTCGCCTTGCGCGCAAGTCTGGAAGCAGGCGGCGTCCGTTCCCTCAGCCAAGATCGAGCCTACGCAACGGAATGAGGTAAACGACCATGAGCTTGCGGGCAGAGCAGAACCAATTCATCACGCGGACCGGTCCGGGAACTCCTATGGGCGAGCTGTTTCGCCGCTATTGGATTCCGGTTCTGCTGGCAAAGGAGCTGCCCGCGAACGACTGTCCGCCGGTGCGGGTCAAGGTCCTCTCCGAGCGGCTCGTTGCCTTTCGCGATACCAAGGGCCGCTATGGACTGATCGACGAGTTTTGCCCGCATCGCGGCGTCTCGCTCTGGTTCGGGCGCAATGAGGAATGCGGCCTGCGCTGTCCCTATCACGGCTGGAAGTTCGACGTCACCGGACAATGCATCGAGGTTCCCTCCGAGCCTGAGGAAAGCGGCTTTGCCAAGAAGATCAAGCTCCGCGCCTATCCGCTGGTCGAGCGCGGCGGGATCCTGTGGACCTATATGGGCGCGATGGAGCACATGCCGCCGCTGCCGGAATGGGAATTCATTATGGTCAGCCCTGAGCAGCGCTTCGTCTCCAAGCGCCAGCAGGAATGCAATTGGTTGCAGGCGATGGAAGGAGGCATCGATTCGAGCCACGTCTCCTGGCTGCACCGCGACAACATCGTTTCCGATCCGCTGTTCAAGGGCGCCAAGGGCAATCAATACAATCTCAGCGACGCGCGGCCGGTATTCGAGGTGGTGGAGAGCGCGGGCGGCCTCTATATCGGGGCTCGCCGCAATGCCGAGGCGGGCAACTACTATTGGCGCATCACCCAGTGGGTGATGCCGTCCTTCACCATGATTCCGCCGCGCGGCGGCCACTCTGTGCACGGCCACTTCTGGATTCCGATCGACGACGAGCATTGCTTCGCCTGGTCTTACGATTTCCATCCGACCCGCGAGCTCACGGCCGCCGAGCGCGAAGCGATGCGTCAGGGCAAAGGCATCCACGTGAAGAACATTCCGGGCACCTATCGCCCGGTCGCCAACAAGGAGAACGACTATCTGATGAACCGCGGCGCGCAGCGTCGCGGCGAGACCTACAGCGGCATCGAAGGCATCGCCATGCAGGATGCCTCGCTGCAGGAAAGCATGGGGCCGATCGTCGACCGCACCAAGGAGAACCTGGTCTCGACTGACAACGGCATCATCATGGCGCGCCATCGCCTGATCCAGGCCGCCAAGGCGCTGGCTGAGAAGGGCATCACTCCGCCCGGCGTCGCGCTCGCTCACCAGCGCGTGCGCTCTGCCTCAGTGATCTTGGCGCCCGATCAGCCGTTCAAAGACGCGGCGCGCGAGGCGCTCACGGTACAGCCCGGGACGGCGCCGGCGACGGTGTAGACGGGGCCGATTCCTGCAGGCTGACCGCCCGGCTATGGAGATGAGTGCCTGTGCCGGGGCGCGGCAACTTATTGCGTCGGCGGCTCGCCTCCTGCCGCCACCACATGGACGATGGAGAAGCCGCGCGTCTTCAGTGCCCGCAGGAATGCAGGCAGCATCGCGGCGGTCTGCGCCTTGGTGTCGTGGAACAGCACGATGCCGCCGCGGGTTGCTTCAACGCGCGAGAGGATGAGCTCAAGCTCCTGGTCCGGTGTCATCCGGTTCCAGTCGCTCGCCCACAGGTCGGCGCCGAACACGACCATGTGTCGGCCCGCAAGCCAGTCGAGCAGCGGTGCGGTCGAGGCAAAATAGGGGAAGCGGAAGAAAGGCGCAGCCGCCTGGCCCATCGGCGCATGCAGGGCAGTGTCGACTGCGGTAATGCCGCGGTCGATATCCGACTCCGCTGCGCCGATCGGCATATGGTCGAGCATTGGGTGGGAGAAGCTGTGATACCCGATGCTGTGACCTTCGGCGAGCTCGCGCTCGGCCAGTGCCGGGCGGGCGAGAGCGTTCTTGCCGATCAGGAAGAAGGTTGCACGCACACACTCGGCGCGCAGGGCGTCAAGAACGCGTTCGGTCGTGTTGGGCCAGGGGCCGTCGTCGAAGGTGAGCACCACTTCGCCGGGCGAAAGCGGCAAAGTCTGCGGAAATTGCTTGTGGCCGACGCGCGGCGTTCTGGCCGCGTCGACCGGCAGGTCGCGGGCGGTGCCGAGCGCATCCGGATTGCCGGGGCAGGGCGCGGCTTGCGCGGCGACGACCATCATGGCGGCGAACAAAACACTCAAGGTGGCGCGGAAGAGACGGTGATCGATCATGCGGGCTCCATAGCGCAGGACGCAGCCGCCCGCCAATGTCGATGACGCAGGTCCGCCTTGCTGGCCGCCGCGTTTTGATGGACGATCGCCACTGGCGGCAGTCGGCAACAGCGCCCAGGGGTAATCGGGAGTACGGAATGTCTAGGCTTCGGCGAGGATTGTTTGTGGCGCTCGCGCTGACGGCGTTCGCCGGTCTTAACGTCGGGCGTTCAGAGGCCCTGGATGATACGCACGCAGATTTCAACGGCCGCTGGGTGAGGGTCGGCGGCCCGAACTGGGTGCAGCCCAAGGACGTGGCGCAGTTTTATCCAAACTACGATCCGCGCCAGTATCTGCCGCCGCCGCCCGGCCTGCTCACTCCCGAATATCAGGCGATCTTCGATGCCAACCGTGCCGATCAGTCAGCCGGCGGTGTTGGCGATGTGCCATCCACCTTCTGCATCCCGCAGGGGATGCCGATGATGATGGACCTCTACGATCCGATGGAGATCATCGTTACGCCATCCGTCACCTACGTCCTGATCAGTCATGTCAACGATTCCTATCGCCGCATCTATACGGATGGCCGCGATTGGCCCCCCGATGTGCAGTCGACCTTTGCGGGCTACTCGATCGGACGCTGGGTCGATGCCGACGGGGCTCGCCCGTCGCTCGAGGTCGAGACGCGGTTTTTCCGTGGGCCGCGTGCCTATGACGCCTCGGGGCTGCCGCTTGCGCGCGACAACCAGAGCATCATCAAGGAGCGCTTCCATCTCGATGCGGCGGACCGCAACACGCTCTACGACGACATAACGGTCGTGGACCACGCGCTCACGCGGCCGTGGACGCTTACCCGCAAGACGATCCGCGACGCTAATCCGCGGCCGGCTTGGCGCACGGAGGAATGCCCCGCGGACAACAGCTGGGTGCGCATCGGCAAGGATGCCTACTACATGAGCGCCGACGGATACCTGATGCCGACCCGGAAGGATCAGCCGCCGCCCGATCTCAAATATTTCAAGCAGCCGCGGCGGTAATCCGCACGGCGCGTATGCTTCATTTCACGATCGCGTATGGTTCCATGCCTTTCGCCACGATCGTGGGCGCCGCCGCCGGCGAAGCCAGGAACCGGGCGAAGGCCAGCGCTGCATCATGCTCGTGTGTGCCTTTGACGACGCCGGCGACCATCAGGAACTTGATGCCCGGAATGTCGGGCAATGGCTCGAGGAGCTCGACGCCCGGCAAGGCGTTGAAGTTGCGCTTCTGGGCGATGCCGATCTGCGCAGCCCCGGAAGCGACCGCTTGGGCCGCGGCATCGCCTCCTTGCGTCAACTTGATCTTCGGCTTGAGCATATCGGCGATGCCCATGCGGGCGATCAGGCCGAAGAAATAGACCCCGTCCTGCGCGCCGCCGGAGGGATCCGGAACCGCGATAGTCTCGGCGGCGAGAAGCGCGTTCTTGAATGCATCCTCGGTGGCGATAGTGGGTTTGGGAGCGCCGGCCTTCACGCCGACCCCGAGCGGAGAGCGCGCGATGTCGATGAGCGTACCGGCCTCGACGTGACCGCTTTTGAGGAGGTCATCCAACACATAGCGTTCGTTGATGGTGAGGTCGGCCGGATCGCCCGCTTCGATGCGCGCCTTCATCTTCGGGGTCGAGCCATATTCGAAGATGAGCTTGTTCCCGGTCGCGTCGTCGAAGTCGCCGGCGAGCGCTCCCAGGATCGATTGCATATTGCCGGTCGACAGCACCCGGATGTCATCGGCGCGCACCGCGGCCGGTGCGAATGCGACGGCGACGAACAGCGCCAGCCCTATGAAGCTTGGTCCCTTCACCTTCTCCCCCTTGCGTTTGCATGTTGCACACAAGCTAAAGCGGTTCCCGATCGAACTGATCCGCTTCAGCGTCATTGCCGGGCTTGAGCCGGGCAATCCATCTTCTTGCGAAAAAGATGGACCCGCGGGCATCAGGGCGTCTTACGCCCGTCTTCGACGGGCTGCCCGCGGGTGACGCTTGAGGTGATTCTTTTTCGTCGAGACATGCTTTAGCTCAGCCGGGGGAGGCGCGGAAGCGAGCTCACAGCGCGATCTCGGAGGCGCAAGGACCCGCGGCACGTTGCGCCTGATGTCTCGGACGACGCTTCTGTTCCGTGCTATCTATTGACGTCGCGTCCGCGGAACCTGGAGGATGAGATGCGTAGCCGTTCAATGTCACTGCTTGCTTGCACGATTGGGCTTTGGGCGGCGATCGCGACCGGAGCCGGATTGGCGCAACAGAGCGCGCCGGCGGTGCCTGCAAAAACCGGCACGCATTTCATCACACTGGGGACGCGCGCCGGGCCGCGGCCTGGCCTCGGCAGGGCGCAGAGCTCCAACCTGCTCACCGTCAATGGTGCGCTCTACGTCATTGATGCGGGCGACGGCGTGACGCGGCGCCTCAATCGGGCGGGAATTGCCATTCGCAATATCGACGCCATTTTCATCACCCATCCGCACAGCGACCACACCAGCGGGCTGGCGTCGCTCCTGAGCGCGCAGTATGACCTCAGCCGCACCAAGCCGGTGAACATTTATGGGCCGCCCGGCACCGAGGCGATCTTCCGCGGAATTCTCGCCTACCTCACCGTCAATTCCGACATTCGCATCAGCGACGGCAACAACACCATCCCGGCCGCGCAACTCTTCTTTGCGCACGAGGTCGGCACCGGCGTCGTCTTCCAGGACCACAACATCAAGGTGACGGCGGCGGAAAACACGCATTTCCATTTCCCGCCCGGCAGCCCGGCCTTCGGCAAATACAAATCCTATTCCTACCGCTTCGAGACGCCCGACCGGGTGATCGTGTTCACCGGCGATACCGGACCGAGCGATGCCGTGGTCGATCTTGCCACGGGCGCCGATACGCTCGTATCGGAGGTCACCTCCCTCGACGATGTGAAGGCGCAAAGGATCAAGGCGGGGCAGTGGGACACGCTCACTCAGGCCGAGCAGGAAGGCTTCCTCCGCCACATGCGCGAAGAGCATATCACGCCTGAGCAGGTCGGCGAGATCGCGCGCCGTGCCGGCGTCAAGACTGTGGTGCTCACGCATCTGTCGGCGACGCCCGACCCCAATGACGACTACGCGCGTTATGCCGATGCGGTGAAGAAGCAGTTTTCGGGCGAGGTGCTGGTCGCGAAGGATCTGATGCAGTTTTAAGTGAGGGCATCATCCCGAGCCACGGACACCTGTGATCAGCAGCAAGCGGAGTCCTCCATCCTGAGGAGCATCGCGCAATTTGCGCGATGCGTCTCGAAGGATGGCCGCGAGCTATCTTCAATGAGGCGCCGCGCTTGACACGATTCCGCAAATCAGACTATTGACGAAATTGAAACTCGCGAAGTGTGAGCCGATCTCGGGAGCGCCCTGAGGTCGGCTTTTTGTTGCTTGTTTGGTGAAGCCTGTCTGAAGCCCGGATTGCGGAGAAACCGCGCCGGGCTTTTTGCATGGACGCAAACGTAAAGTCGTGCCGGCCTCTTGCATTCGTCAACCAACACAAAGCCATGAAACCGATCTGACACCCCATAGCTGATTTCCGCCGGCGAATGCCGGGCCGTCATCATCCGAGCAAGCAAACCAAGGGCCCCCAACGGGGCCCTTTTTCATTTTAGCCTCAGCGGTGCACCGATGGCCGATTATGGGACCGAGCCGGGAATCGACGACGGCCTTCCCGATGATTGGATTTCGGCTGCGCCGGCGGCGAATCCAGATGATCCGGGAGATGCTTGGATCGGCGTGCAAACAAACGCGAGCGCGGCTGCGCCTGTTGGCGCACCGCCGCCTGATCCATTCGCCGCCTATTGATCGCGCATCCCGGCGAGCGCGGTCGGTGCCTTGGCTTGGGCCCCGCCCGTCTTTCCGAACGCGCCGGGCTTCAAGTTCGGCGATCCCTATGGAGGGCGGCCGCCGCCTCAGCTGCCCGGGCCAAACATTCCGCGCGGCGGGATCCTCGAGTCGCTCAGATATCTGGGCAGGCAACCGGGGCAGACGCCGTACGCCGGAATACTCGAGGGACTGAGAGACCTCGGCCGGCCACCCGCCGAAGCTTTCGCCGCGCCGAATGGTGGAATCCCGAGCGCGTCGGCCGTGCCCGGATTGTCGGAGACTTTCGACTACGTCTGGCCCCAAGCATTCTTCGGTCCTCAAGCATCAACAAGCACGCCGACCGCGGCCTCAGATGCGCGCAGGCCGCTGGCGGATTACTCGACAGGTGAGATCGCCGGCGACGTGGCCAAGTCCTTCGGCATCGGGACCGGCCGTGGCGTGATCCATCTCCTCGGGTTGGGGGGCGACTTACGCGAAGCCATCGGCACCGAAGTGCAGAAGGCGGCGGATTATCTGGCTCCCGGCTTGGCTCCGAATATCGGGGCCAAGGCCTCCGACTTTTTGGCTACAAACCAACTGGCCCTAGCCTGGAATCCACTTCTCGCCGGACCGACCTCTGCGCAGATCCAGGACGCAGTCGAGTCGTTCACCGGTCCGTTCTACCAACCCAAGACAGTTCCCGGAGATTACGCCCAGACCGTCGGCGAATTTCTGCCGGGTGCGATGCTCGTACCAGAAGGATCATTCGCGGCGAGGGCACTGCGCCACGGGCTTGTACCCGCGTTGTCTGCTGAAACAGCAGGCCAGCTCACCAAGGGCACGGCGGCAGAGCCCTGGGCGCGTACGGTCGCTGCGTTCCTGGCTCCTCCCGCGAACGCATTAAAATTTCTTGGTCCAAGGGGAATTGGCCGCCTTGTCGGAGAGGGCGAATCAAATTCATGGCGCGCTAAGCTGGATTCCAAAAAAACTGCGGACGACCGTGGCGCTCAGCACTGACGGGCCTACGATCATAGCTGGGGGCAAGCGGGACTTAACTCCCGAGCAGATATCGATCTTACGATCCGACGAGCAAGCAGGTAAACTGCCGGGCGCGCACGGAGAAATCACGGCTCTCAACGAAGCGGATAACGCCGGTCTGACGCCTAGAGCGCTCGCAACGACACGGCCGATCTGCCGGAGTTGCCGAGATGCTATAGAATCTCGAAATGGAGTCCTGACCAGCAAGACCACCGCCATATTTCCTCCTCTGAGGTGAGCATGCCGACCCCGCACTACGACGAGAAGGAGTTGCTGCGGCAACTCCAGCCACTGCCCAATCGACTACGAACGGCTTTCGCGGCCGCATGTGCGCAAAGGCAAGTTGAAAACTATGCTCCTTACTCAAAGGTAGCTCACAAAGGCAATTCGCAAATCCTTGTTCGCGCGCTGAGTTGCCTTTGGGCCGGTCTCGAGTCGCGCCGCGCGGCGGTTGGTGAACTGCGGGAGCGGCTCGACGCCTGCATGAGCTTGCTACCCGAAGAGGATGACTACTTCGACGGACTCGCGTATTACGCGGAAGATGCTGTGAGCTCGGCCGTCTATGCGATCGAAACATTACTGAAATCCGATATTCAGTCCGCGATCTGGGCGGCGAGGCATGCGAACGATGCTCTTCATGAATTTGTGAGCGCGCAGAAGCCCGACGCTCGCTTTGATCGAAAGGAAGAGGAGAGGATTCGCTCGCATCCCCTTGTAAAAGCGGAGTGGATCAGGCAGCAGGTTGACCTGAGGCAACTTCATGAAATCGCGACCGGAACTATCGGCGAGGCCGAAGGCTTGGCTGCACTGCGCCGCCGTGCTCAGTCGGACGCAAGCAAGTTCCTCGGTCGATGAGATGCATCATTATCGTGCAGTGGCAGGCCGCCACTATTAGGTACGAACGCAATGAAGTACATGTTCGTCCTGCAATGGCCGGGCTCTTCGATTCGCGATTACGATTCCATGATCGAGAAGGAGCGCACGCTCACCTCCACCCTGTCCAAGCGGCACAAAGTTGACGGCCACGATATTGGGTCTGATGAGGCGAACATTTTCATCGCTACGGGTGATCCGGAGAGATTGTGTGAAGAGGTCAAATCTTTGATGTCGCCCGCAGGATTGTCAGGATGTCGGATGGCGTACCGCAAAATGGGTGATTACCCGAACCCCAGTGGAAGAATTGCGGATCGATATCCTGAGCCGGTTTCCGATGCCGACAGAGGGGATTGCATTCCCCAAGGAGGCGGCAGCGATTATGGCGCAACTTAATGTTGCGGCAACGCAAAAGGTAATTTGAGTTGGTCGCGGCATTGCGCTTGACACGATTCCACAAATCAGACTATTGACGAAATTGAAACTCGCGAAGTGTGAGCCGATCTCGGGAGCACCTTGAGGTCGGTTTTGTTGCTTGATCGTTGAAACCTGCCCGAGCCCGGTCTGCGGAATGAAAACCGCGCTGGGCCTTTGCGTGCGTGGAGGCTACGGCCAGCGCCATGCCTTCCATTGCCTAATCGCCAATCCGCCATGAAACGCGCCTGACAGCAGTCAGCCGGTTCTGCCGGCAATTCCGGCGCGTATTCATGCGAGCGAAAAAAACCAAGGGCCCCCAACGGGGCCCTTTTTCATTTCAGCCTCAGCGGTGCAGCAATGGTCAATCAATGGACCGTGCTCGGCAAGCTCGCGGACGGCACCGATGATCCGGATGATTGGATCGATCTGGGAAGCGACGATAGCCTTCCCGACGATTGGATCGCCGGAGCCCCGCAGACAAATCCGAATCCAGGAAGCGTATCACTCGGCGGACAAACTAACGCGAGCGCCGCCGCACCTGTTGGCCCACCGCCGCCCGACCGTTCACTGCTTATTGGTCCCAAATCCCGGCGAGCGCGGTCGGCCCCTTGGCTTGGGCTCCGCCCATCTTTCCGAATGCGCCGGGCTTCAAGTTCGGCGATCCGTATGGAGGGCGGCCGCCGCCTCAGTTGCCTGGGCCAGATATTCCGCGTGGCGGGATTCTTGAGTCGCTGAGGTACCTCGGGACGCAGCCAGGCCAGACACCTTACGCAGGAATTCTCGAGGGGCTCAGAGACCTCGGCCCGCCACCCAGCCAGACCACTGCGGCGCCGACAGGTGGATTTCCGAGCGCCCTGGCCGTGCCCGGATTGTTGGAAACTCCGGACTACAGCGGGCGCCCATCATCCTTCGCGCCCCAAGCATCAACCAACACATCGACCGCCGAACCGCTGCCGAGTCCTGGGCGCGCCTTGGCGGGGCTATTCTAGGTGGGGGACTGAGCGCATGGCGCGACTTCCCTCAAGAGCAAGCGACATCTCGTCCGGAGCCCGTTGCTCCGCCGGCCGCAGAGACCGCACTGACGCCCGCCGAACAGCTCGCGGCGCGCCGAAGGGAACAACTCAAAGCAAACAACGCGGCCGGCAACGCTTGGGAAACTGAAGCAATGGCAAACGTGCTCCCTAAAACATTCGACGAAACTCAGCCGCAGATTACGATTAGGTCGTACGGGCCTTCGGGTGTGAAAGTTCGCGCAGACGCGGTAGGAAAGGACAAGCTCACCGGGGACATGACGGTGATCGATATGAAGGCCTCGGACACGGCCCCGTTTAGTCCAAATCAAACTGTTGGCTATCCAGAGGTCGGACAGTACGGTGGCGTGATTGTCGGAAAGGGCAAACCTCCATACGTCGGTGGCATAGAGTTGCCACCGCGGCCTGTTAGGATAATCAGGAAATCAGGGCCATGAGCTTGGACAATATTCGAGTCATAGATGCCGCGAGTACGACAAAGGACGGGACGACCGTTGTTCTTAACATTCTCGACTCGTGGGATTGGCACGATCCGCACGAGCACCTGTACGCTCTCCAGGAGAAGATCAATGCCTATCTGGAGTTTGTTGGATCTGGCCAAATCTATGAAGACTATCCGAACGCCAGCGGAAGAATATTGCGGATCGATATCCTGAGCCGGTTTCCGATGCCGAAGGAGGGACTCGCGTTCCTCAAGGAAGCAGCCGCTATTGTCGCAAAGTTCAATATTGCCCTGACGCAAAAGGTAATTTGAGTAAAGTGGAAGTGGCGCGCAACCGTAGTCGGCGCTGGCAAGCCAGGGTTCGGAGGTGGTATGAAAATTCCTCCCAAGCAGGTCGAAATCCTCCGACCGGGGAAGAGTTCTGATGTCGATTGATCAGACAGACAAGATCGATTTCGTGCACATCGAATATGCAACCGGAGACGTGCTGCTTACGATCAGCGATCACCTCAGCTGGGACGAGGACGAGGGTGCCCACTTACTCCTGCTTCAGGCCAAAATGAACACTTACTTGGCCTTTATCGAGGGCGGGCAGATGTATCGCGATATACCGGAAGCCAGAGGACGGCCGGTAGTCATAAACCTGGTTGAAAAATATCCGCTGAGCGGCGAGGCAGAAAGTTTTTTTGGTTTGGCGCGGAAGACAATTCAAGATGCCGGCTTCTCGCTGCGCTTTCGGCTCGGGAACGCGCAGAAAGGAGTCTCAGGAAGCCAGGATCATGAGCTTGGATAATCTTCAGGTCGTGGACGTGGTTGGTACCGGGCGGCGAGGCATGCGAACGATGCTCTTCATGAATTTGTCAGCGCGCAGAATCCCAACGCTCGCTTTGATCGAAAGGAAGAGGAGAGGATTCGCTCGCATCCCTTCGTGAGTGGACCAGACAGCAGACTAACCTGAAGCAGCTCCATGCAATCGCAACTGGAACTATCGGCGAGACGGAAGGCCTGACTGCGCTGCCCCGCCGTGCGCAGTCGGACGCAAGCAGGTTCCTCGGTCGATGAGATACATCATTATCGTGCAGTAGCAGGCCGCCACTATTAGGGACCACCGCGATGAAGTACATGTTCGTCCTGCAATGGCCAGGCTCTTCGATTCGCGATTACGATTCCATGATCGAGATGGAGCGCACGCTCACCTCCACCCCTGTCCAAGTTGCACAAAGTTGACGGCCACTATATTGGGTCTGACGAGGCGAACATTTTCATCGCTACGGATGATCCGGAGAGATTGTGTGAAGAAGTCAAATCTTTGATGTCGCCAGCAGGTTTCCCAGGATGTCGGATGGCGTACCGCAAAATGGATGGGGACAAGTATACCGTGCTTTGGCCGAAGGGCGCGCTGGAATTCGAAGTGCACTGATCTTCGCGAATTCGATACATCGCGCTTGACACAGTTCCGCAAATCAGACTATTCACGAAATTGAAACTTGAGAAGTGTGAGCCGATCTCGGGAGTGCCTCGAGGTCGGTTTTTTGTTGCCTGTTTGCTGAAGCCTGTTTGAAGCCCGGATTGCGGACGAGAAACCGCGCCGGGCTTTTTGTTTGGCGCGAAGCGCGCCGGCCGAAGAAACCTGCCCGCAAGGCTCATCCCACATGCCAAAAATGTCGCCGTCCGAGCTGCAGGCCATGCTTGCGGCGGAGAAGATGGATGCGCTCGCCGCCGTGCGCGCGTCCAAGCTCTCGGCCGAGCGCACCCGCGCCATGGACTACTACAACGGCGACATGGCAGCCGACATGCCGGCGCAGGATGGGCGCTCGCAGGCGGTCTCTTCCGATGTCGCCGACACGATCGAAGGGCTGATGCCCTCGCTCATGGAGATCTTTGCGGGCTCCGACGAGGTCGTGCGCTTCGAGCCGTTCGGGCCGGAGGATGTGGCGGCTGCCGAGCAGGAAACCGACTACGTGAACCATGTGTTCATGCAGCAGAATCCCGGCTTCCTCATTCTCTATTCCTTCATCAAGGACGCGCTGCTTTCGAAAGTCGGCATCGTCAAGGTATGGTGGGAGGAGCGCGAGGAGGAGACCCGCGAGACCTATCTCGACCAGAGCGACGACGCGTTTGCTATCCTTGCCGCCAATCCGAATATCGAGATCGTCGGGCACAGCCAGCATCCCGACCCGGCCTATCAGGCCACTCAAGCAACCGTCGGGCTGCTAGCCGGTGCTGCGGTGCCGCCGAGCGACGGCGCAACAACGTTCAATGCCGGGGTTGGTGCGCCAACCGCGCCGGCCGCACCCACAACAAATCCGGCGGCTGCACCGGCCGTAGCGGCAGGCAACGATGCTGAGGATGATGAGGTTTCACGCGTGCCCATGCTGCACGACGTCACCGTCATTACCCGCAAGACCGTCGCGCAGGCGCGCGTCGAGGGCGTGCCGCCCGAGGAGTTCGGCATTTCGCGATTTGCCAGAAGCCTCAAGGACTGCGGCTATTGCTTCCACGAGGTGATCAAACGCGAGGAGGACTTGATCGCGGCCGGCTACGACCGCACGCAGGTCAAAGCAATCCCGACCTACGCGATGCTCACCAATCCGGAGGAATTGGCGCGCGACACGGTGGATGAACATCTCGTCGCCGGCGGCGATGAGGGCCTCAACGAGGTCAATCGCCAGATCAAGATCACCGAGCACTATGTGCGCATGGATTACGAGGGCAACAACAAGCCCGCGCTCTACCGGGTGACCACCGGCGGCGACCAGGGCGAGGTGCTCAAGCGCGACGGCGAGCTCGAGATCGTGCAGGTCGACATGGTGCCATTCGCCGCCATGACGCCGGTGATCGTAAGTCACCGCTTTTTCGGCCGCTCCATTGCCGACTTGGTGATGGACATTCAGCGCATCAAGACGGCGCTCATCCGCTCGATCCTCGACAACGCCTATCTGGCGGTCAATCCGCGGGTCGAAGTGTCGGAAGCGCACGCGACCGAGACCACGCTCGATGATCTGTTGGTCTCGCGGCCGGGCGGCATCGTCCGCACCAAGATGCCGGGCGGCGTGAACTGGCAGACGGTGCCGGCGATAGCCGGCGAGATTTTCCCGGTGCTCGAATACGCGGATGCGACCCGCGAGTGGCGCACCGGCGTCAACCGGCAGGCGCAGGGGCTCGATGCCAATGCGCTGCAGAATACGTCAGCGACCGCCGCCGTGCAGGTCTACAACGCCGCGCAAGCGCGCATGAAGCTGATCGCGCGCATCTTTGCCGAAACCGGCATCCGCGACCTGTTCTCGCTTCTGCACGCCACGATCCGCAAGCACGGAGCGGAAGCAGCGACGGTGCGGCTGCGCAATCAATGGGTCACGGTCGATCCGCGCGACTGGAAGCAGCGCAATGATCTCACCATCAATGTGGGCTTGGGCACCGGCGGCAAGTCGGAGCGGCTCGCCCATGTGATGGCGGTGATCAACCTGCAGAAGGAAGCTCTGGCCGGCGGGCTCACCAATCTGGTCAGCGTGCAGAATCTCTACAATTCCGCCGCCGAGGTGGTGAAGCTCGTTGATCTCAAGACGGTCGATCAATTCTTCACCGATCCGAAGACGCAAGCCCCGCCGCAACCTCAGCCCGATCCGAAGCTCATGCAAATCCAGACGCAAGCGCAGCTCGACGCCCAGCAGGCGCAGGGGCAGCTCGCTTTGCAGGAGCGCAAGGCGCAGCGCGATGCCGCGCTGGCGCAGCAGCGCTTCGAGCTCGACCGGCAGATGGCGTTGCTGCAGCACGAGCTCGCGCTGCGCGATCAACAGTTCCGCCATCTGCAGGCCGCAGTGGGAGCCACGGCCGGCGGTGCGGGCCAGGATGGACCCACGCCCGGCAATCCCGGTGCCGCGGCTCTCGTCGCCACGCTGATGGACATGCTGCGGCAGATGAATGCGCCCAAGCGCGTGGTCCGCGATGCGCAAGGCCGCGTTAGCCATGTCGAGCCGATCCCGCTTGCGCCGGTGTCGCCCATGCCGGTGCCGCCGTCGCCAGCGCCGTTCTCAGCACCAAACGGAGTCAATGATGGCCTCGTTCAATAAGTTCAATCAGTTCGTCGCCGACATCGCCAACAAGGTGCACAATCTGGGCTCCGACACGCTCAAGATCATGCTGACCGACACGGCGCCGAGCGCGAGCAACACCGTCAAGGCGAATATCACCGAGATCGCCGCGGGCAACGGCTATACGGCCGGCGGCACGGCAGTCACGATCACGAGCTCGAGCCAGACGAGCGGTCTCTACAAGCTCATGGGCAACAACGTGACCTTCACGGCCTCGGGCGGGTCGATTGCGCAGTTCCGCTATGCGGTCATCTACAACTCGACGGCGGCGAGCGGCAACCTGATCGGCTGGTGGGATTACGGAGCCGAGGTCAATGTGACCTCGGGCAACTCGTTCCAGGTCCAGCCCGACGCCGTCAACGGCATCCTCGAGCTGCAGTAAGCCAAAATGCGCGTCGCGCGGCCGCACGGTACCGTCAAATGCATCGCGTTTCGGGCCTCGCCCGCGCTCGTCGGTGCGATGCTGGCGCTCGGCTGGCCGGTGCGCGCGCATCCGATCGAGCGCGATCTATTCGTTGTTCCGAGCGCAATCGTCTCCAATTCGCAGCTCAACGAGCTCTTGCACCGCGAGGACTTCATCTACCTCGCGACAGTTGCCTTCCTGGTCTCGCCCACCGGCAGCAATCAGACCTACACGTCAGACCCGACGTGGAATAACAGCAACAACACCGTCGATTGCATCGGTGGCGGCGGGGGCGGCGGAGCAGCCTTCAACTCCGATTCGGTGAACGGTGGAGGGGGTGGCGGAGGAGGCCATTCCAGGAACACGAATTTCGTCTTCGCGGCCCCCGGGGTTACCACGGCAACGTGGCAATGCGGTGCCTTCGGGGTCGGCGATGTAAACGACACGAGAGGAGCAGGAGCCGGGGGAAGCACTTGGTTCAACGGCACGACGCTAGCAGGCTCGTCAGTTGGAGCTAATGGGGGCGCGGGGGGAGATGCGGGCGCTTTCGATGGCGTAGGTGGCGCTGGCGGCTCGACAACCGGCGCGACTGGAACAACCAAGCACAGCGGCGGTGCCGGGGGCAACGGCACCGCTTCAAGCACCGGCTCTGGCGGCGGCGCAGGAGGCCCAAGCGGCAACGGCAGCGCGGGAGCTGTCGGCGGCGCAGGGGGCGCAGCGGATGGCGGCACGGTCGCCGGCGGCTCAATCGGCAGCAACGGCAACAGCGGCACGGAATTCGACAGCTCGCACGGATGCGGGTCTGGCGCCGGCTCGGTCAATACCGGCGGCGGCAAAGCCGGCGGGAATTACGGCGGGGGCGGAAGCGGGGCCTTTGGCTCCGGCATCTCCGTACAAGACGGCGGCAATGGAGCGCAAGGCATCATCGCGCTGACCTGGGTGGTCGCCGTTCTCGGCCTTCGGCGCCGCGCAATCGTTTACAGGAGATAGAGCATGGCTGGTCGCGTCTACCGCCTTCCGTTCAACGCCCAGAGCTTGAGCACGAGCAAGCAGGACTTGTGGGCGATCACCACGACGTCGGCGTCGATGGGATTCCTCGAGGAGGTGCGGCTTGATCCGTGCGCGACCTCGATCAGCGAATTCTCGCTTTCGCTGTCGCTGTTCACCGGCTCCTACACCGCAGGATCAGGCGGTGCTGCGCTCACGCCCGCCAAGACCATCCCGGGCGATGCGGCGGCGACGGTCACATGCAAGACGCAGAACACGACGCAAACCGCGGTGGGGAGCGGCACCAAGACGGTGCTCGACGCTGGCCAATGGAATCTCGCCAACGGCTGGGCCTGGCAACCGCTTGATCCCGACCACCGCATCCTGGTGCCGATCTCGGCCTGCCTGGTGGTGAGCCTCGACTCGACGCCGTCGAGTCAGACCGTGAGCGGCTGCGCGATCTTCCGCGAGGTTTTCTAAATCCATGGTCAAGATCCTCAAGGTCGGCGGCTATGGGCGGCCGCGGCTGCGTCCGCGCGCGCTCTCGCAGCCGTCGACGACCACGATTACGCTGATCGCATCATCCGGATCGTTCGCGCTCACGGGCGAAGCGGCTCTCTTCCAGACGCAAGAGGTCGCCGCCTTCGGCTCGTTTGCACTGACCGGCGAGGCTGCTCTTTTCCAGACGCAGCAGGTCGCCGCCTTCGGCGCATTTGCGGAGACCGGATTCGCGGCGGCATTCGAAGGCTTCTTGGTTTCGGCGTTCGGATCGTTCACGCTGACGGGCGAAACCGCAGGACTGCAGCAGCAGCTCGCCGGCGCATTCGGATCGTTTGCGGAGACGGGCGAAGCCGCCAAGTTCGAAGGCTTTTTCGCCGCCCCATTCGGCGCCTACACGCTGACCGGCGAGCCGATCGCGAGCCCCACGACGGACGAGCCGCTTGAGACCGGCAGCTTCTCGCTGACAGGATCTGGCGCTTATCTCAGCTACGACATCGCCGGCGGCGGCGGCACGATCGTCGCCGGCACGTTCAGCCGTGGCCGCTGGCGGGAGCTGCAGGACGAGCTTGCCGCCGAGCGGGAGACGGCTCGGCGCCGCCGGCAGGAGGCGAGACGGCTTGCGCGCGAACGCCTGCAGGCGGCTGCATCCGCCGAGGAGGCCCGCCCGGTCGGCCGAGCGCGCGCGCCTTGATGCAGTGAGCGCGACGACTGCCGGCGAGCGTACGCTCGAATCCGCGTTGGCGGCGGCCGCGCATGGAATGCGCCTGCAACATGCGATGAGTCACGCATCGCGGCTCGCCGCCGCCGCCGCGCAGGCACAGATCGAAGCAAAGGACGAGGAAGACGCGCTCGCGCTGCTGCTGGCCGCGTGAGAGTGCCCGGCACAAGTCAACATCAGAAAAGGCTCGCCCCATGAACAAGCCCATCTTCAAGACCGGTCGGCAGGCGATCGAGGCGCTGCCGGCCTCGCTGCGAGTCGGACCGTACGACTTCCGCATCGACAAATTGTCCGCACAGCGCGCCATGGGCAAGGACTGCTTCGGCGAGTTCTCACCGAGCGAGGGACACGTAGCGCTGCAGCTCGACATGCCATCCGCCGTCAAGGCCGCCGACACTCTCCTGCACGAGGCCGGACATGCGATCTATGCGACCTATGCGCTTGCCGACGACGACAAGGAGGAGCGCATCGTCGGCGCATTTGCGACCGGCTGGACGCAGGTATTCCGCGACAATCCGTGGCTCACCGAATGGCTGAAAAGGGCGCTGTCATGAGCAAGCTGCGCGGCGCCGCGCCTGCGGACGATTTCAAGCTCAATGCCGATCTCGCACGGCGTGCCCGCGCGGAGGCGTTGATTGCCGATGAGCTCCTGCAACAAGCCTTCGCGCGGCTCGAGGAGCGTTACATCGAGGAATGGCGCATCACCCAGTTCCGCGACACCGATGCGCGCGAGCGGCTGTGGCAGGCCGTCAATGTTGTGCGCAAGGTCAAGGATCATCTCGCCCGCATCGTCGGCGACGGCAAGCTCGCGCAGCGAGAGATCGACGAGCTTGCCCAAAGGCGCAAGCGATTTGGACTTGTTTGATTGATCACCTCTCTTTGACCTCATCCTGAGGAGGCCGGCACTCGTGCCGGCCGTCTCGAAGGATGGCCGCTGACTGCAACTGGCCGCGAGGCGAGTGCCAAGTTTGTGGCCATGGTTCGAGACGCCGTGCTGGGCACGGCTCCTCACCATGAGGCATGTGCTGAAACCAGCAGTAACCACCAAAGGACCAAAGCATGGACATCTCTACGGACGCCGCTGTTGAAAGCGGCGCAACTCTCGACATTGTGCAAATTCCTGCGCCCAGCGGCGACGATATCTCGGCGCGCGATGCAGCGCGTTCGGTCGCGAGCTTTCGCGTGAAGGCGCGTGAAAGCGCAGACGCAAAGGCCGAAGCAACCGCGGAGGCGGCCGCAAAGCCGGTGGATCAAACCGCAGCCGCAGAGGCGGAGCCTGCACCGGCATCGGACGACCCACAGGCCGCCCCAACCGAGCAAGCCGAGACGCCGGTCGCGGAGACGCCGATCGAGCCGCCGAAATCCTGGGACGAGGCCGCGCGCGAGCGCTTCAAATCTCTGCCGCGCGAGACGCAGAGCTTTTTCGCCGCGCGGGAAGCGGAACGCGAGGCCGAGCTGCACCGCAGCGAAAGCGAAGCGGCCCAGCAACGCCAGGCGCTCGAAGCCGAGCGGACGAAAGCGGAGCAGGCCCGGGTCACCTACGAGAACGCTTTGCCGACGCTGCTCGCCACCCTGCAGCAGCAGCACGCCGCCGATTTCGCCGATGTCAAGACGGTGACCGATGTCGAGCGGCTCGCGCGCGAGGACTGGCCGCGTTATGTAGCGTGGGATGCGCAGCAGAAGCGGATCGGCCAGCTGCAGCAGCAACTGCAGGACTCTTCGGTGCGGCAAAGCCAGGAGCGCCACCTGCGTTTCCAGGATCTGGTCCAGCGCGAGCAGGCACGCTTGATCGAGAAGAATCCCGACCTCGCCGATCCGGTCAAGCGCGCCAAGCTCACGGAGGCGGCGGGGCACATGCTGCGCGAGCTCGGTTTCTCCGATGCCGAGCTCGGTGATTTCTTTCACGGCCGCCGCGAGCTCAATCTGCACGATCACCGCGTGCAGATGCTGATCCGCGACGGCGTACGCTTTCGCGACGCCCAGAGAGCCGCCAGGCAGGCGAGCGCCAAGCCGGTGCCGCCGGTGCAGCGGCCGGGCGCGGCGCAGCCGCGCGGCGCCGCGCACGAGGCGGTCGTGCAGAACCTTACGCGGCGTCTGGAAGCGAGCGGCAACATCAAGGATGCCGCGCGCCTGTTGGCCGAGCGGCGGAAGGCTGCGCGGTAGCCCCCTCCCGTCGTCCTCGCGAAAGAGCGTGTGAAGAAATTCCCGGTCGTCCTTGCGAAAGCAGGGACCCATACCGCTGCGCCCTCTCATGTTGCCCGAAGGTCCCGGCTCTCCGCTTCGCTCCTGCCGGGACGACCGGAGAGGCGATTCCTTCACACGCTCGAAAGCGGGGAGCCAGTTCCTTCGCAAGAATGCTTTTTTCGAAGTGGACTGGACTTCCGCTTTCGCGGGGGTGACCGGTGAGTGTTTTCTTGAATTCAAACCAACATCGAAGAAAGGCCCTTACCCATGGCACTCCCCACCAACACCTTCGCGACCTACGAAGCCGTCGGCAATCGCGAGGATCTGTCCGACGTGATCTATCGCATCGATCCGACCGAGACGCCGTTCATGAGCGGCATCGAGAAGGAGAAGGCGACCGCCGTGCTGCATGAGTGGCAGACGCAGGCGCTCGCCGCGGTAAACACCGCCAACGCTCAGCTCGAAGGCGATGCGGCGATCGCCGATCAGACCACCGCCACGGTGCGGCTCGGCAATATCTGCCAGATCTCCCGCAAGGTGCCCCAGGTCACCGGCACCCAGCGCGCGGTCGAGCACGCCGGGCGCGATGACGAGATGGCGTATCAGGAAATGCTCAAGGGCCTGGAGCTCAAGCGCGACATGGAGGCGATCCTGGTTGGCACCAACCAGGCCAAGACCGCCGGCAATGATTCGACTGCCCGCACCACCGCTTCCGTGCTGTCCTGGATCAAGACCAATACCTCGAAAGGCGCGGGCGGCGCCGACCCGGCCGCCGCGCTCGGCACCAATACCCGCACCGACGGCACCCAGCGCCTGTTCACGGAAGCAAACCTCAAGAGCGTCCTGCAGTCGATCTGGAACTCCGGCGGCAAGCCCGACATCATCATGACCGGCGGCTTCAACAAGCAGGTGTTCTCGACTTTCACGGGTCGCGCCACGCCGACCGAAGACACCAAGGCGAAGAAGATCACCGCCGCGGTCGACGCGTACGAATCAGACTTCGGCACGCTGCGCCTTGCGCCCAACCGCTTCATGCGCCCGCGCGACGTGCTGGCGCTGCAGATGGACATGTGGGCGGTCGCCTATCTCAACGGTCGCCGCTTCGTCTCCTTCCCGCTCGCCAAGACCGGCGATTCCGATTGGAAGGAAATCCTCTCCGAGTATGCGCTGGTCGCCCGCAACGAGAAGGCATCAGGCGGCGTGTTCGACAACACCACGGCGTAAGCCCGGCTCTTCCCGTCGCCCCTGCGAAAGCAGGGGCCCATACGGCTACGCCCTCGCGATCTGGGTCCCCGCTTTCGCGGGGACGACCGGAGAGGATGCCGCTCGCCGCCAACGCACCCAAACCCTTTGACAAAGGAACTCCATATGGGCCACTACACCATCGAGGGGCAGCTCATCAACACGCCCCACAATTTCATCAATCTCCTGGATGGTGGCGACATGACCACCAATCCGTTTCAGCGCAACATCCCGGGGCTTGCCAGCGCCGGGACCATCACAACTCCCATCACCAGCACGCCCACCTATTTCGCCGATCGCTGGTTCATGGTCGGCGGCGCGTCCTCCTCTATCCTGGCGTCGGTCATCGCCGATGCTTCGATTGCCGGCTTCAATCAGTCGCTGCAGATGACGCGTTCGAGCGGCAACGCCAACACCGCCGCGCTGAGCCTCGGGCAGGTGCTGGAATCGGCCGATTGCGTCCGCTGTCAGGGGCAGGAGCTCACCTTCTCGTTCTGGGCGCGCGCGGCGGCGAATTATTCGGGGGGGCCGCTCACCGTGCAGCTCGTCGCCGGCACCGGCTTGAATCAATCTGCCGCGAGCCTGGTGGCGGGCACGTGGACCGGCCAGGCGAACATCATCAACACAACGCAGACATTGACCGGCACGATGACGCGCTACCAGTTCAGCGGGCTGGTGCCTTCGACTGCGACGCAGCTCGGCGTGCTGTTGTCGTGGACGCCGAGCGGAACCGCCGGCGCCGCCGACGGCATCATTCTCAACGGCTTCCAGCTCGAGATCGGCAATCTCGCCTCGCCCTACGAGCATCGCGACGTGCAGGTCGAGCTCGAGATCTGCCAGCGCTATGCCTGGGTGATACCCGAGCCGGGAGCCGGCGTCATCGTCGGCGTCGGCGGAGCGGTCGCCTCCGCCAATAATCAGGTATTCTATCTTGCGACACCGGTGCAGCTCTACAAGGCGCCGAGCGTGTCGGTCAGCGCCGGCAGCTTCAAGGTGGCGGCGGCCGCTGCCGCTGCCGCGGCGACCGGTCTTGCCGCCGGCTCCACGCACACGCCCAATGCCATCAGCCTGGTCTCGACCTTGACCGAGACGGTCGGCCTTGCCGCGACGCTGCAGGGCGGCGGCGGCTCGGGCTACGTCATCGCCAGCGCCGATTTCTGATCCACGCATTTGAATCGCGTGAACGGGCGGCAGACTTCGGCCTGCTCCCCTCCCCAATCCGAAGTCGGGGGGTGGGGGTGGTACGGGCTTGGGTCCGTCAAACAACAACCCCCCTCCCAACCCTCCCCCACAAGGGGGTAGGGAGCGCACCACGTCTGCCGCGCCCACTTCCACCAATCTCCTTTTCACAAGGATCCCCAAACATGACTCTCCCCAATGTCCGGCCGGTCAATGAATGGACGGTCGATGCGTATACGCCGAGCGCCGGCACTGCGCCGGCCGCCGCCAATTGTGTTGCGCCGGTGAAAGGCCGTGTCGTGCGCACCTATGCGGTCGCCAACGGCGCCACCACCGGGACGATGGCGATCGCCGTCGGCATCAACGGCGGCGCCGATATCGGCACCGGCGCGCTGGCGATTTCCGCCGGCTCCGGCGGCATCGCGGCCAGCGATCTGCCAACCAATTCGGGCGGCAGCGCGCAGCTCAACGAAGGCGACGTCATCACCTTCACGCCGTCGGGCGCGAGCGGCGCGTCGGTCCCGGCGCAATTCACTGTCGTCATTCGCGAGGGCTGAGCCATGGCACGCAAACCACTCCCGAAGAGCTTCGGCAAGCCGCGCGGCCTGGTCGTGGTGGTGGCGAAACCGGACCGCGTCAGCGGCGATCGCATGCGCGGTGAGCGCCTGCGCGGTGGCGATGGCCACAAGCTCGGCGGCCGCCCGCACGCGGCCGATTCCCGCCGCGATCTCGGGCGCGACCCCATGAAGAGCGATCGCAGCGGCGATTTCTTGAAGCGCGATTCCAGGAAAGGCTGAGCAATGGGGCAGCTGCAGATCTGGAACCCGCAGGCGAGCTTCACGCGGCCGGGCAACACCACCGCCTATGCGGTCGGCCAGCTGGTCGCCAATTCGGTTGCGGCCGCGTCGGTTCTCCCGATGACGTTCGCCATTGGGGGCAATTCCATGCCGGGCGCGACCCGCATCACCCGCGTGCGGCTTGCCAAGACCGGCACGAGCGCCACCAATGCGGCCTTTCGCGTGCATCTTTATGCAACGAGCCCGACGCCGGCCAACGGCGACGGCGGCACCTGGTCGACGGATTCTTCCGCGAGCTATCTGGGCTCGATCGACGTTGCTTCCATGAAGGCGTTCACCGATGGCTGCTGCGATGTCGGAGCGGCTGCGGCGGGGTCGGAGCTCCTGCTCCGCCTGCCCGCCGGCAAAACCATCTATTCGCTCCTCGAAGCGCGCGCCGCCTACACGCCGGCGGCGGGCGAGACTTTCACGCTCACGCTCGAGACGGTGGATGATTTCTGATGAGCGAAGTCGAGCTCACGCTCACCTGGAAGGACGGCGATCTCACCGTCGCCCATTATCAGGACTGCGAGGACATCATCGAGAACAACAAGCGCCTGCGCACGCTGCCGCAGCGTAGCGACTGGGGCCGCCACATCGCCTCGATCCCCAACAACATCCTGCTCAAATGGATGCTGGAGGAGGGCGTTCCGGTGTTCGGCATGCCTGCCGCTGAATGGGACAAGTTCCTGCGCAAGAAGCTCAGTGATCCGGATTGGAAGGAATTGCGGACCGCGTGAAGCGCTCTCCAATCGCGACGTCGTCCCGGGCTTGACCCGGGATCCATACCGCTACGCGCGACCGAGAGGGCGAGGCGTATGGGTCCCTGCTTTCGCAGGGACGACGGATAGGAGCAATCATGACTCTCGCAACCTACACCGACCTCACCACCGCGATCGGCAACTGGCTGCAGCGCCAGGACCTTGCCGCCGTCACCCCGAGCTTCGTGCAGCTGTTCGAGGCGTGCGCGAACCGGCGCCTGCGGGTGCGGCAGCAGGAGGCGACCGTGGAGCTCACGCCCGCAAACGGCGTGGTGGTGCTGCCGGCGGACTATCTCGCTTGGCGGCGGCTCACCTGGACCGGCAATCCGCGCCAGGAGCTCGCCTTCGTCGAGCCCTCCTGGCTGCAGGCCGCGTATCCTGATCTGCCGACCGACACTCCGCGCGTCTTCACCATCGAGGGCGGCAATATCCTGACAATGCCGCTTGATCCCACTGATACCGCGCTCGAGCTCGTTTACTTCCAGCAAATTCCTTCGCTCGCCGCCAACTCGACCAATTGGCTGATGAGCCAGCATCCCGATCTTTATCTGTTTGGCTCGCTCGCGGAGGCGGAGGCCTACACGGTCAACCCCGATGCAGCTGCGCTGTGGAAGTCTCGCCGCGACGAATTGTTCGATGAGATCGAGCGCCTCTCCAACAAGAGCCGCGGGGCCGGCGCGGTTCGCATCATGGGCCCGACGCCTTGAGCTGACGTAGCCCGGATGGAGCGTAAGCGTAATCCGGGGTCCGCCCCACCCGCATTCCGCTTCGCTCCATGCGGCCTACAAGAGAAACTCCATGCCTTTCCTCCCATTCCCCGAATGGAAGCCGGACGTGTCCGACTTCCAGGGCGCAAGCTCGCTCATTATAGAGAACGTGCTGCCGCGCGGAGACGGCTACGGGCCGTTCCAGGATTTCCAGGCGCTGTCGCAGCCGCTGCCCGCCGCCTGCCGCGGTTATTTCTTCGCCCGCAATGCCGACGGTTCGATCGCGACCTTCGCGGGCACGGCGACGCGTCTTTACAAGCTCAACAATACGAGCTTCGCCTGGACTGACGTGAGCCAGGGCGGGGTCGCCTATTCGGCGCTGTCCTCGACCTTCAACTGGCAATTCGTGCAGTTCAACAACTTCGTCATCGCGGTCCAGCAGAATGTGCCGCCGCAGGTCTTCGATCTCACCAGCTCCACGGCGTTTGCCAATCTCGGCGGCTCGCCGCCGCAGGCCTCCTACGTCGCGGTGATCAGCCGGTTCGTCGTGCTCTCCGGCCTGCTGTCGTTTCCTTATCGGGTGCAGTGGTCGGGCCTCAATCAGGTGACCACCTGGGACAATGTCACCGCCCAATCGAATTATCAGGATCTCGCCGATGGCGGGCTCACGCGCGGCGTCGCGGGCGGCGATCAGTACGGGATCGTGTTCCAGGATTCCGCCGTGCGCAGCATGACCTTCAATCCGGGCTCGCCGACGGTTTTCGACATACTGAAGATTTCCTCGAGCGACGGGATGTTCGCGCCTTATTCGGCGGTCAATGCCGGCGGGCAGACCTATTTCTGCTCGACGCAAGGCTTCAAGGCGATCGCTCCCGGCGGCGCGCCGACCCCGATCGGCAAGGAGAAGTTTGATCGCGCGTTCTTCGCCGATGTCGATCAGGCCAATCCGCAGCTCATAATCGGGGCGGCCGACCCGAAATCGCCGCGCATCTATTGGGCCTACAAGTCGCAGTCGGGACAGGCCGGCCTGTTCGACAAGATCATCATCTACGATTTCATGCTGGCGCGCGCGACCCTCGTCCTGATGAGCGGAGAATATCTGGCGACGCTCGCCAAGCCCGGGCTGACGCTGGAGAGCCTCGATGCGGTTGCGCCCGGCATCATCACCATCAGCAATGCGGCAAATAACGGCTCAGGCGCGATCCGCCTGACGCTGAGCGGTCTTTCCGCCGGCACGCCGCCGGAAAACTCCGATCTCACAGTCGCGAATTCGGTCGAGGTCTACGGCGTCACCGGCACCACCGAAGCCAACGGCAACTGGCCCTTCACCATCATCGACTCGACCCACATCGATCTTGTCGGCTCGAGCTTCACGCACGCCTATGCGGGCGGCGGCGCGATCGGCGGTGCGCTTGATCAGTTGTCGTTCTCGCTCGATTCGATCTCGACCGGTGCGCTGGCGCAGCTCTCGGGCGTGTCGAGCGCGCATGCGGTCGGCTTCTATGCCGGCAGCAATCTTGCGGCCACGCTGCAGACCGCCGAGCAGGGCGATGGCGTCCGCCGCATGCGCGTGCAGGCGCTGCGGCCCGTCACGGACGCGGCCGCAGGTCTTGGCGCGGTCGTCTATCGGGAGAACCTGCAGAGCGCTCCCGCGCTCGGCGCCGCGAGCACGATCGATGCGCGCGGCCTCTGCGTGCAGAACGTCTCCACCCGTTACGCGCGCGGCCAGCTCATCATTCCTTACGGGGCGGCCTGGACCTTCGCCACCGGCATCGACCCGCAGTTCACCTTGGAGGGAGTGCAGTGAGGACTTCGGCGATAGCATTTGGGAAGAACAGCGCGCGCAGCCCGGTCATCCCCGCGATGAGCACTTACCCATCCAGGTCGTCCCCGCGAAAGCGGGGACCCATAGTCAACGTCCTCTCGATGGATCGAGGTGTATGGACCCCCGCTTTCGCGGGGGTGACCGGAACTGTGAGCATTTCGAAATGAGTGCCCCGCATCTCTCTCCCGCCGAGACCTCGCTCTATGTGATCGTCAACGCGGTGCGCCAGCTGATGCAGGGCCGCAGCAATGCGGCTGGCAGCCTGACGCTCAGCTCCGGCGCCTCCGCGACCGTGGTCACGGCGCCCAACTGCGCGGCGCTCTCGCAAGTGTTCCTGTTTCCGCGTACCGCCCATGCGGCGGCCGAGCTCGCCGCCGGCACTTGTTATGTGAGCACGGTCGCGGCGGGCTCCTTCACGGTGGCGCATGCCAACAACACGCAAACCGACCGGACCTTCGCCTATGTTTGCTTGGGATGAAGCAAACCGCTCAGAGTCGTCCCGGCCGAACGAAGAGAGAGCCGGGACCCATACGCCATGTTCTCTCTATAGGGCAGGGACTATGGCTCCCCGCTTTCGCGAGGATGACCGTGGGGAAAGTCCAATCTGCATCTGCATCGACCCGCGTTTTGTCGACCGCGTCTGGCCGCTCGTCGCGCATCTCATCCGCGCCGCGATGGTGAAGGGCCGCATCTCGGAATTCGCCGATGTGGAGCGCGCGGTTTTGGACGGGCAAGCGCTGCTCTGGGTCGTCGCTGATCCCGGCACGATCTGGGCCGCAGCGGTGACGCAGATCGCTTATGTGGCGGGCGAGAAATTCTGCACCATCGTGGCCTGCGGCGGGCGCGAGCGCACCCGCTGGCTCGATCTCAAATCCGCGCTCGAAGCCTACGCCAAGGCCGAAGGCTGCGCCGCAATGCGTATCCACGGGCGCCGCGGCTGGGTGCGCGCTTTACCCGATTACCGACTCACCCGGGTCCTTCTTGAGAAGTCACTTTAAAAGCGAAAGGTGAAATATGGGCGGTCAAACCACGACCACGCAAAGCACAAGCCAGCAATCGCAGACGGCTCCCTGGGCGGCCACGCAGCCGCAGCTCAAGAGCCTGTTGGGAAATCTCAACAACTACAACACTGCCGTGACGCCGCAGCAATCCGCCGCCGCCTCGGCGCTGCAGAGCACGGCCGCAAACCTGCCTGGCTTCGGCGGCCAGATCGCCAACACCGCGAATACGCTGCTTTCGGGCGGGGGCGCAAATTACGGCAACGTTCTCTCCGGCGCCTAACACAATCTGCAGAGCACGCTGTCGCCTTTGTCCAATCCGGCCAGTCTCAATCCCTATACGACGCCCGGCTTCTCCCAGGCAATGGGCACGCTTGGCCAGAACATCACCAACCAGATCAACGATCAGTTCGCGGCCGCCGGGCGGGACCTTTCGCCCGGCAACACCCAGGCGCTCGCCTACGGCCTCGTGCAGGGCGAAGCCCCTGCGCTCGCCGCCCAGTACAACAGCAACGTCAATAATCAGATCTCCGCCGCCAATGCTTTGTTCGGCGCCGGCAACACCACCGCGAGCGGCTTGACCAATCTGCAGCAGACGGGTCTGAGCAACCAGCTCTCGGGCGCCAACCTCGCCGGGCAAATACCCGGCCTGTTGACGGCGCCCGAGCAGGCAGCCTTGTCGGCCGCAAACACCGCGCACAGCCTGCCGCTTGCCAATCTCGCGCCTTACGAACAACTGCTCACGCCGCTCGCACAGCTCGGCAGCCAGACCTCGGGCACGAGCCAGGGCACCACCACGCAAAGCGTGCCGCTGGCGCAGCAGATCGTCGGCGGCGCGATCGGCGGCCTCGGCCTCGCCAACAGCTTGGGACTGCCCGTGGGCTTCGGCACCGGCGGCATTCTGGGCAGCCTCGCCGGCCTGCCGTGAGGGGCCTCATCGTGAGAGCCTGTGAGATTGGCTTTCCGGTCGTCCCCGCGAACCAGGCCGTGTAGAAGCTCGGTCGCTCCTGCGAAAGCAGGAGCCCATACTGCTGCGCGCTATCATGTCCGCCGCGGGCAATGGCTCCCGGGTCTCGCTGCGCTCGCCCGGGACGACACGCCAGTGAATGGGTTCCTGCTGAAAGCGGGGACACGGTGATCCGCGCTCCCTCCTGCCGTCGCCTTTCTTCTTCCCTCCCCCGCATAGCGCGTCGAAGACGCGCGTAAACGCGCTGATGCAGGGGAGGGTTAGGGTGGAGGCAGGGTGAGGGTGGCGCGCTTCGTCAGGTCGGCAATGATGACGTTCGGAATCAAACAATCGCTCAGGCGCGCCCCCTCTCCCTGAAAGGGAGAGGGTTGGGGTGAGGGTCTTCGGGCAGAGCCCGATCGCCCGGCTCATCCATCAAACAAGCAACAGGACAGCCCAGTCACCACACGTGCATGAGCGCGTGTGAACTGAATTTCGCGCCCAAACGACTGCACCACCCACATCAATGGGCCCTTCAAACCCAGGAGCTCCCGCATGCCCTTCAACATTTTCGGCGACGACATGAACGTGCCGCCCACTCCGCTCGCGACCCCGTTCAATTATCCCTCGTCAAGCGGAACCTATCCGCCGCCCTCCGCAATATTTCCGCCGGCATCAACAAATGCACGCGGCGCCCCGCCTGCGCCCTCACCGTACGCCTCCGTGACGGCACCGCGCCCGCTGCCCGTGCCGTTGCCGTTTCCGCGTCCGCCGTTCGCTCCGCCCAATCCTGCCTCGATGGCTTCGGCGCCGGCGCCCGCACCCAGTCCTGGCACGCCCTTCGGCAGCCTCGGCGGTCTCGCGAACGACATCGCGAGCCCCATGGCCAATGCGATGAGCGCTCACCCGCTCACCCTGATGGCGCTCGGCGCCGGCATTGCGCAAGGCGGGGTGGGCAGGGGGCTCGAGCTCGCGCAGGCCGCCGCCCAGGCCGAGCGGAACCTGATGGCCCAGCAGGTCAACTACCGGCAGACATATAATGCATTGACCGGCGCCGGCGTCCCACCCGACGAAGCACTGGCCGCGGTGATGAACCCGAGCCTGATGCATGCGCTGGCGGTGAGGTATTTGGGGCCTCGCGCCGCTGCTGGTGGCCCGGCGCCAAGGAATGCGTCTGCCGCAGCTAATCCCACCGCAACAGCAGTGAACAGCTCTGCGGCATCCAATGCTCCCTCAACGCCCGGGACCGGCGTGGCGCTTCCCGGTCCGGGTGCGGCGGCGACTCCCACAGGCTCTCAGGCGATGGACCTGCGCGCTGCGTCGAGCACGCCGGCCCTCGGGCGCGCTCCCGCGCGGCCGCCAAACGTCCCAAACGATGCTCTCTATAGCCCAACGCGGAAGGTGTGGCGCGACTCGATTGGAAATCGCTTCGACGCGACGGGCAGGGCGTTGCAGTGATGCCTATCGATCCGCAAGACGGCGGCCCCGACGACTGGATCACGCCATCTCCCGCCCCCGATCATCGTCTTGGAATATAAGAGCGGGAACGCCATTTTTCCCAGGCGCTGAGGCCAGCAACGATGAGCAGCATATCGGGAAGAGCTTTGAAGCGCTTGCAGCGATCGTTCGGCGAACTGTCCCTTTGCAAGAGCGTGCTGGTCATTCGCCCGACCGGCCACATCGTCAGGGGATTTATGTTTGAGCGTACCCCCTACAAGGGACTGTTTTATTTTTGGCGAATCGTGTTCCCGCTTTATACTCAGTGGCCCATCATATACTTGAACTATAGCAACAGGCTCGCCAAGGGGGACTACATCGATCTGAGCGACGCTGAATTCGAGCGGTCGATAGCGGTGTTGGTTGACACCATTTCCAGCGAGCTCGCGGATCTTCGTTCCATTCATGACCCCGAGACATTCCTCGTGAGGTTTGGTGGCCCTTCGATCGAACAGGGCTATAGCATGAGGATGGACGCATTCGACGCGGCCATGACCTATTATCTCATGGGAAAGACTGAATTCAGCCTCAACGCGCTCGAATACCTCGCAGGGGCGGACTTGGCGCTCGGCGGAGTGGATATTCGCAAGTCTCGGCGCGCCCTGTTGCACGAGATGCGGATTGATCCCTCGGCCTGCGGGCGGAAGATCGCGGAGCTGAGGCGGCGAACATCCGAAGATTTGCCTTGGAACCGACAATGTTGACAAGCGACCGAGCCGCCGCCTCTGACGCTTTAACACCGGTCGCGGAAGTGAACTCTGAGAAGCTCGCAACGCGCGCCCACAAGCGCCTGCACAAGGCGCTGCCCGAGTTGCGCCCAGGTTACAACATGTTGTTCGTGCCGCCGGTCGACCATATTCTCGGCTGTTTCGCGCTGGAAACCCGTTCGGCGCCCAAGCACAGAGCCTATTTCTGCCGCGTGGTGATGCCGCTCTATCGGCCTCGCGCGTTCCTCGTTCTCAATTATGGCCAGCGCCTGCTCGGGGGAGAAACCGTCAGCTTGTCAGAGGCCGACCTCGATCGGACGATTGATCGCCTGTCGGAGGCGGCGCAGGGGGAACTGGACCTGCTGAGGCGCGTGCGGAGCCCGAAAGATTTCCTCGAGTATGTGAACTGGGACGACCAGCCGAAATCTCCGAGGTATCGGATCGACCTTGCCTTGACGCATTATCTTGCCGGGGATGCGCCGGCATGCCGAGAGGTCCTTGAAGAGTTGCTGGCCCGGCCGCCCAACCCATGGTGGGCTGAACAGAATGAGCTTGCGCAGGAATTGATGCGTGAGCTGAACCATGACCCCGCCGCTCTGACGCGCAGGATCGAGGCCTGGGAGCAGAGCGCGAAGAAGTTGCTGCAAATCACACCACCCCCACGACGACGAAGAGTGCACCTGCCCGGGATATCGGCCAGGTTTGCTTGAGGTGCGCCCGTCACACGGCGACCAAGCAACTATCGCGGTATATGATCTCAAGACCGGAAGGGGCACCGGCCACTCGGTAGGGGCAAAATCGGCCACGGCGAGCCGGCGCGACAAAAGGTCAATGACCTTGCCATTTATGTCGCGTTGCAATATTTGTTATTGCAGGTGCCCGATCACGTTCGCTTGCGCCCAACCCGTAGGGTCGGGAGACTACACGCCAAGCGCCCGTGCCGCAATTTCTGCGGGATCCGCCCTCAATTACTCGGAAAATGCGTGTCGCCGATCCGGCGCTGTCGGAGTAGGCGCGGTCATCCGGCGGGCAGCGATCTTGCGCGTGAATTCGATCCGCTACGCGAGACTTTGGCTCGTTCGGCACCTCGAAGAAGATTTGGACGCTGCGATCGACGCAGCGCGGACACTTGAGACGGCGCGGTGGCTGCTCGACGAACTTATCCAGACCAGATACCCGCCCGCCGGTTCGATTGCATTTTTTGGGGGAGGCGTGGCGCCAGGGTTACAGCCCTGGCGGGTGCGTGATGATAGACCTTGGCAGAATGGGCTGAATCGGCAGAGCGGGGGACTGGGCCGTGAAGAAGCAATTACTCGCCAGCGTCGGATTGACGGCGCTGATGGCGGCGGCCGGTTCAGCGCAGGCCGCGGATATGCCCCTGCTGAAGGCGCCTGCACCGACGGTGTGGAGCTGGAGCGGGCTCTATATCGGCGGACACGCCGGGTACGGATGGGGCCGTGATCCGCAGTCCGACGATGTATTCAGCGGCAAGGCCCCGCCCATCGGAGAGATCACCTCCCAAGGTGGCGTATGGGGCTTCCAAGCCGGCGCCAATTGGCAGTCCGGCTCTTGGGTCGGAGGCCTGGAAATCGACCTTTCGGGCACCAGCATTAAAGGCTCATCTTCCGGTTCGGCCGGTCCCGTGGCGTTCTTCGTCAGCGAGAGCGCCACGCTGACCGACAAGTTCGATCTGCTGGGCTCCGCCCGCGCCCGGCTCGGGTTCCTCCCTCTGCCTGGTCTCATGATCTACGGCACCGCCGGGCCGGCCTGGACCCGATTTGTTCGAACCGAGGACGAGTCGTTTGTCGAGTCAGGCGGCGGTGGGAACACCCTGACCGCCAGCGAAACATTCAGCTCTCCGAGCTGGCGGTTTGGACTCGCGGCGGGGGCTGGTGTCGAGGCCAGGCTGGGCGACAGCAATTGGCTCGGGCGCGTCGAGTACCTGCACTATGATTTCGGGGACTCGGGCAGCAGCTTCGGTGTCACCAGCGGCGTCCTGACCGCGGACGTGGTGCGCGCCGGCTTGAGCTACAAATTCACGCAAGCACGCCCGGGGTCGGGCTACGCGACGGGGATGCCGGTCAAGGCCGCCCCGGTCGCGCCCTGGACATGGAGCGGGTTCTATATCGGCGCCCATATTGGTTACGGCTGGGGCCGCGATCCGACCGACGATTCTGATTTCGGCACGATCAGCTCCAATGGCGTGATCGGAGGCTTGCAGGCCGGGGCGAACTGGCAAAGCGGCGCCTTTGTGGGCGGCCTCGAGATCGATGCCTCGGCGAGCTCGATCAAGGGATCGGTCTCCGACAGCGACGGCGACACGGAAACCGACAGGTTCGACTGGCTCAGCTCGGCCCGCGCGCGCCTGGGTTATCTGGTGCTGCCCGGTACGCTGATCTATGGCACCGGCGGCACGGCGTGGACGCGTTTGGCGCAGACCTTCAACGAGGACAAGACCCCGTTCTGGGAATTCGGGTGGGTTGCCGGCGCCGGCGTCGAGACCAGGCTCGGGGCCACCAATTGGCTCGGGCGGATCGAATATCTGCACTACGACTTCGGCGATTCGGGCAGCAGTTCCGATGTTGGCTCTGGCCACCTGACCGCGGACGTGGTGCGCGGCGGCGTGAGCTACAAGCTCGATTGGAGCGGGGCGGGCCCGGCCAGAGTGTTGATGCCGCTGAAGGCGCCACCGGCCGCCGCGGCCTCGAGCTGGGATGGCTTCTATCTCGGCGGTCATCTCGGCTACGGCTGGGGGCGTGACCCGCACAGCGACGCGCTCTTCGGCTTCAAGTTGGGCTCTGAGGTGCCCCAAACCGACATCAGTGGCCAGGGCTTCGTTGCCGGCTTCCAGGCGGGCGCAAACTGGCAGATGGGCAGCTTTGTGGCCGGACTGGAAACCGACCTTTCGGCCACCGGCATCAAAGGGTCGGCCACAAACAGTGACACCTCTACCACCGAGACCCGCACGGACAAGTTCGATTCACTCGGCTCGGCCCGCGCCCGGCTCGGATACCTGGCGTTGCCCAATGTGCTCCTTTACGGCACCGGCGGAGCTGCCTGGACGCGTCTGAACCAGACGGACACTTTCAGTGATGGCAGCGGCAGCTCCACGCCGAGCTGGCGGTTCGGGTGGGTGGCGGGCGTGGGCGGCGAAACCCGGCTCTGGACGAGCGATTGGCTGCTGCGCCTCGAGTACCTGCACTATGACTTTGGCGATTCCGGCAGCTCATCCGAGACATTTGTCGGGACCGGTCTGGCCGCGCCTGACACCGGCAGCTCCAACCTGACCAGCGGGCATCTGACCGCCGATGTGGTGCGGACCGGCTTGAGCTACAAGTTCCGCTGAGGTCATGCGACCCGCAAAGTGGGTGCGGAATCACAGAAAGCCGCCCTCGCGATAGCAAAGGCGGAGCTGCCGCTTTACAGGATCAGGTGCGAGGCGCGGTCCCTTCCGCCCACCCGAGCTTTTTCTTCCATTCGCGCCAGGCGTCCCGTGACAGGCTGAACAAGCAGATGTCGAGCTTGCTGCCGTCGCTGTTGGACTTGGCGCCGCCCTGCACCGTCCGCTCCAAGGTCCAACCGTTCTTGAGCAGGTAGCGGACCATCGGCGAATTGCGCGCCAGCACGCTCGCCATGGCGGTCTTGAGACCGAGCGTCTCGAAAAAATACTCGCGAAACGGCACCGCAATGCTGGCGATGACGCCCTTGTAGCGATAGGCCGGCTCGCCGATCAGGAAGTTGACGAGAAACTGTCCCTGGAGGGTGTTGATGTCGACGGTGAATATTCCGATATGCGTGCCGCTCGTTTTCTCGAAAATGCCGAGCAGCAGGGTGGAGCGCTGGTCGAAGGTGTTGATGTAGTTGATGACGTCCTGCCTGCTCCAGCTTCGCGGCGGCAGGTTGAGCATGTGCCTTGCGCCCGGATCCGACATCCAGGCAGCCCAGCGGTCCGACGCATCCGACAGCGTGATGGTGCGGATGAGATATTGCTCGGAATCGATGCGGACGTCTTTTCGCAGGCCGTTCGGCAGCGGCGGCTTCGGCATGATCGCAATCGTTTAAGGTGTCCCGTAACGGAGCAGGTTCACTTCATAAGAATATTCCGCGAAGAATATCCCCTTGGAAATCGCCGCCGCAGGTCGCGCTTCTGAGGTCAAGCCGGCCGTCGCGCGTTCGCCGGCTCGGACTGGCTACACACGCGACAACGCCTCCTCTTGCTTTGCCAGCGCCTCATAGGCGTCGGCAAGCTGCAAGTAAGATGCGCGCCCGGCCTGGTCAGTGACGAGCGCCGCGAGCCTGCGGCACTCGTCCGCCCGGTCCCGGAGCTTGGCGCGCTTCCCGACGGGGTCGTTCGCATTTAGGGAATTTATACGCCGCTTGGCACTCCACAAGATAGAGTGCTAAAAATTACTTAGGTGTAACGTTGATTACATAGGCGGAAGGGGACCCGGTAGGCGATTGCCGAAATTTTTTCCGAAACTTGGAACCTGCTACCGGTTGTATGCATCTTAAGCCTGGAATGGGGAGCGCAGGGGCTCGATCGAATGAAGACCACCACGATCCAGGAGCGGCGCTGTTCGCAATGCGGCCGCCGCATGCGCCTCGTTGCAAGCATCAACCCGATGCACGGGAGCAACGGCCTATTGGCTTTCTTGTGCGCCTGGTGCGGTTCAACCGAGACCGCCCTATTCTCTGCCAACGGCGAGTCCGGTGACGCCAATACGATCCGCCCGCCCATGATGCCAAATCTTGCCGGTTAGAGTGGAGCAGCTCGATAAAAAATTGGCCAATGGCGGGGATGGCATGATGTCGAGACAATCCGAATTATTCGACCGCGCCGGGCAGTGCGAGCTTCTGATGCGCTCGACCACGGATTTGGCGAAGAAGGAGGGTCTGAAGCAGCTTCGCGACTTCTGGATCGCCCTGGCGAACGAGGTTGTCAACGGCTCCGAAAATCACCTGCGCGAGCAAATCGCGGCCGCACAAAGGATTCAAGCCGTTTTCGAGGACACAGGCGAGGTCGTGCATTAAAGCACCAAAGCACCGCGGCGCGGGTTCGCCACGAGCCCGGCCATGCTTGGCCTTGTCCGCCTTGCTGCCGACATTCTTCGCAGCAATGAAAGTCCTGAATGGCCGGGTACCACCCCGCTCACGACGAAAGGTCAACCTGAGCGGGGAAGCTCCCGGCCGCCGAGGCGAATTCCACGCCTGTCATCAGTCGAACCGCGCCGTGACAGTGGCGCGCTTTGCCCGTAAAGTGCACTCTTCTTTATCTGAGGGGTGCATAGCTGGAGGCTGCCTCAATGGCTGTCGTGTTGGTTGTCGAGGACGAGGTGCAAGTCCTCGTGCTCACCGAGTCTTGCCTGCAGGAGCTGGGTCACAAGACGCTGTCTGCGGCAACTGCTGCCGAGGCGCTTGCGATACTCGAAACCGAGGAGCTGATTGATGTGCTCTTCATCGACATCGGGTTGCAAGATGACCTGCAGGCCGGCCTTGCCCTCGCCATGAAGGCGGTGGAAGGGCGGCCGGATATCAAGGTGCTGTACGCAACCGGACAACCCGTCACGGATGGAACCAAGGCGCTGATGGTTGAAGGATCGGCCATCCTCCAAAAGCCGTACACTATGAGCCAGCTGGAGGCGAGCTTGACGGTGCACTTCGGCATCAGGCATGGGCTGGTCGGGACTGTGCCTCCGCAGGCGGAGCCCCCCGCCACCCCAACGCCCTGAGCCGCGCTGTCGGGGGCGAGCTCGAAGTAATCGAGCAAAATCAGCATTGGTCCCGCGCGGGACCGAATTGCGCTTGAGCAGATCACGCATGCCGGGGAGGCTTCGCGGCTTCCTGCGCTGCCTCGCCTGCCAGCGCGACACGCGCCTCTTCGACGCGTGTTTGCAGCTCGACAAACCGATCGGAGAGTTGCCTTCCGTGATCTCTTGCCGTGCCCCTGGCGCGATCAGACATCCCGGTTCCGGCTTGCAGGAACTCTTCGTAGGCGCCTCGCACCGCGGAGCCTGCATCGAGAACTGCGGCGCTTTGCTTTGCCTGCCGCTCGGTCGTGCTTACCGCTCGGCGTTGAAGATCCCGTCATCCGGTTGCTGCAACAGCGTGAGGTAAGCTGCCGCTGAATTGAGCGCGTGGGTCAGATGTTGGCTCATCCGCCCTGGGTCGCGCCGAGACAGGCCGATCTGCATTCTGAGCGTCTCAGTCTGCCCGGTCAAATCAGCAGCGAGCTCGGCAAGGTCGCGGCTTGCGGCCTCTTGCAGAGTGACCAAGCGGATTGCGACCGAAGCAGCGACGAGGCTGGCGCCGAAAGCGAGCAGCCCGGGAAGAACCTTGGCGAGCTCCAGCAGGTTTGCGCCTATGAGCCCTTGGTTGGAATCGAAGACGGAATACCAACCGGAATGATCCAGCGCAAAGACGAGTGCGAGGAACATTCCGCCAGTCAAAACAAGCATTGCCAGGAGCATCAGAAAGAGTCGACCCATCGCGCAAGCATAGCGCGTCGCAGGGCTATTCGTCCTCCCTCTCGTCCGGGCACAGCATCTCGCCGTTGAGCGGATTGATCCGATGAAATTGTTGGCAAGCGCCGCACGAAAATGGGAGGTAAGTGCGCGAGCCGGCGCGCGCTTCGTGCGCCAGCCACCAGGCATGCACCTCCTGCCGGGTATTTGGACAGCGGAATACGAAATTAAGGGCGTCCGACAAGCCACGTCTCCTAAGAAACGAGCCCCATCCCCCGAGGGGAACAGGGCCGGGACTTGGCAGCAGCCCGCGGGGTTGGGGGGGAGGGAGGCGGGCCCCACCTCATCCGCCGGTTTAACCTGGAATCCCGTCAACCAGTTCCAGGCATCAAAGAAAACCCCGCTGCTGGGCAGCGGGGCAAGAGAGTTTGGAGATCGAGCCTTTAGCCGCGGGGCTCGTCATTCCATCTTGGCAAAAGCCGCCCCGATAGTCAGTGCGATGGCCGACTTTCCCGTCGCCGCTTCCAAGCTCCGTGATCATCATCGGGCCCTGGTGCCGCCGATTTGAAATTCCTGCTACACAAGATCGCGTTTGCGCGCGTCTCGACGCGCTATGCCGCAAGCTCATTGACGAACTTCAGATCGAAAATCGGCGCTAACATCATGTGCTTGCTAACGCATGTTCCGATCGAAAAGACTCACTCCAGTCGTCACCCGCGGGCATAGCCCGTCGAAGACGGGCGTAAACGCCCTTATGACCCGCGGGTTCATCTTTTTCGCAAGAAGATGGATTGCCAGGTCAAGCCAAGGTCAAGCCCGGCCATGACGCTGAAGTGGATCAATTCGACCGGGAACCGCTTTAGTGCGCCTTTCTCTCCGAAGCTCGTATTGAAGGGGGCCGCGATTCATCACCAATTTCGGAAACACGGCACCAGCTCGGAAGCCGGTATAGCATTGGCGTTCGGGGAAGGAATCGCGACATTCGGCGGTCATTGCGATTGATCCCCGGGACCGCCTCGGGATTGGAGGGCGCATGCTCCAGACCATCCCGGCCGGGCGGCTGCACCGAACAAGGAAAAAGGTGGATGAGGCCGCTCGTCAGCATCTGCGTAAACAACTTCAATTATGCCGCGTTTCTCACTCAGGCGATCGACAGCGCGCTGGCGCAAACCTACGCGCCGATCGAGGTGATCGTCGTCGATGACGGCTCGACCGACGGCTCGCGCGAGATCATCGCGGGTTATGGGGATCGGATCGTGCCGGTCTTGAAGAGCAATGGCGGGCAAGCGTCGGCCGTCAACGCAGGCGTGGCGCGGTCAACCGGCGCGATCATCTGCTTCCTTGATTCCGACGACACCTTCGCCCCCGAAAAGGTGGCGCGCGTTGTCGATGCCTTCGCGCGGCGGGATCCGCGATCCAGGCCGACGATGGTGCATCATCTGCTGACAATCGTCGGAGAGGGCGGCGGAGCATCGGTCGGTCGCACTATCGGACGCAAGCACCACTCGCCTCTGAACCTCTATGATTTCGCCCAACGCTACGGATTTATGTTCTATATGGCGGGCCCGACCAGCAGCCTTGTTCTCGATCGCGCCCTGGCTGACCTACTCTTTCCCATCCCGGAGGAAGGGATAAGAACTTCAGCCGACGATTTCATCGTCTTGGGCGCGGCGCTGATCGGCGATCTCTATTCAATCGACGCGTCGCTCGGCTGCTACCGGGTGCACGGGGAGAACGCGTGGTTTGCGGGGAATCGCCAAAAGCCCGAGCCCTTCCGGCGAAGCCTTGATCGCTATCTCAATGACAAGCTCGCAGCGAGTGGCTTGCGGCCGGTGATGTGGTCGGAGCAATCGACGAAAGCTTGGTCGGAATTGGCGGGCGACGAACGTTGGCGGCCGCTCTTGGCCGAGATGCTCGCGATGGCGGCCTCCGAGCGCGCGGCCTCCGACCATAATGCGCCGGCGGAGCGACACCGGCGTGCGGCCTTGCGGCTCGCGATCAAGGGACTGTCGGAGGCCGCGGAGGTCGATACGAATCCGGATTCATCGATGTGAGGGATGCCGATCCGGGAGTGCTCTATGCGGCATCAATCGAGCCGACGCGGCCGGCGGCGAGGCCGGCCTCATCCCGCTCCGGGGTCGAGGACTATACGGCTTCCAAAGGGTGGTCCGGTCCGCTACCTTTCCGGCCCTGGTCAAAGGGAGACCGCGACCAGGCTGCCGGTTGGACCGCGACGCTGCCACGTCGCGGTTGCGTGCGTTGGGCCCAGATGCGCCAGATCAGATGCAACTGGATCAGCGCACTGGACCAGAACAGAAGCGCAAAAATTCACTTTGAATGAGGGAGAGATGAGATGAAACTCAAGTCACCGGTGCTCGCGGCCGCGATGTTGGCCGCGACATTCGCGTTGAGCTCGGTTTCCGCGCAAGCGCAGAATGTGCGCGTACGCGGGACGATCGAAAGTGTCGACGGCAATACCCTGATGGTCAAATCGCGCGACGGAGCCGAGCTCAAGCTCGTGCTCAAGGACAATGCCCGGATTGCGGGCGTCATCAAGGCATCCCTCGCGGACGTCAAGCCCGATGCCAATGTGGCCATCACCTCGAAGCCGCGCCCGGATGGAACGCTCGAGGCGGTGGAGCTGCGCATCGCTCCCGCCGGACAGCCCTTCAACTCGTTTCACAGCGAGTGGGACCTGATGCCGAACAGCTTCATGACCAACGGCTCCTTGCAGACCTCGGTCGCCGGAGTCGACGGTCAATTGCTGACGGTCAAGTACAAGGTCCAGGGCAAGCCCGATGAGGAAAAGAAGATCATGGTGACGCCGAAGACCATCATCGCCACCACGGTTCCGGAGACCAAGGCGGATCTCAAGCCGGGCCTGAAAGTATTCGTGCCCGGCGCCCCGAAGTTGCCCGACGGCTCGCTCGACGTTGCAGCGATCCAGGTCGAGAAGGAGATTCCGCCGCCCCAATAATGTGACGGCGGTGCTCGCGGACGGCCTGGTAGGTCAAGCCTTTCGAAGGTCAAGCGCGTTCCGGTCTTGCCGACCGGAATGCGCCATTCGCAAAACGTCTTTCGCGCAAAGGCCGAATCGCAAAGTCTGAGCTGGCCTCGCGGCGCAGTCGGCTTCGGCTGCGCTCGCGCGGATGCGAGAGGGGAGCCGTCACCAGGTATACGCGAAGAGATGCGCGCCGCCGCGCCAGGATCGTCCGGCGCCAGCGCAAACGATCGCCATTTCCGTTTACGGCGAAGTTCTTGCTCGGATATGCAGATAAATTCGATTTATATCATCTTAACTTGAGCGATACAGCGCTTCGAATAGCTTTGGGCAGGAAGCCCAAGCACAAATAATAAGAAAAGTTTCTACGATGTCCTCTTCGAGCTTCCTACCGCCGGGTTTGGCCAATTCGGACGGTACCAGAGAAGCCCGGCGAGCTTTTTTCCCACAATCTCCCGATAGCACGGCGCTGCATTCTTCACCGCGGCTCGAGCGGCACGCATCTCCGTTTTGGGAAGAGGCTACGAACGAACGCGCTCCGGCGAACAGCGACCATGAGGCCGCCGGGAGTGACGACGGCGGCGATTACGAGGTGCTGCACGACTTGGGACTGGCGCGACTGCGCGCCGGCAAGTTGAGGGAAGCGCTTGCACTCCTGCGCGCGGCGGTGCGCCTCGGACCGGCTGTGGCGGAAGCGCACAACAACCTCGGCAATGCCCTCGCGCTGTCCCACCACTTCGATGCTGCGCTCTTAAGCTACCGCAGTGCGATCGCGCTGCGGGCTGATTTCGCCGAAGCCCACAACAACCTCGCCAATGTCCTCATGGCCAAGGGCCGCAAGGACGAAGCGATCGCGCACTACGGCACCGCGGTCACCCTCAAGCCCGGGTATGCTGAGGCCGCGCTCAACCTGGAGAACGCGCGCAGGGCGACCGCGCCGGCATTGCGCGTGCAAGCGTCGCGGATGTCGCCCGCAACCGGCCTGCAACGTGGTTATGAGTACGCACGCCAAGGCAAGCTTGCGCAGGCCATGGATGAGTACCAAAGGGCACTCGCATTGGCGCCGGGTCTGACCGCCGCAAGGCTCGCGCTGGCAGACGCTCTGTTCCAGGTGGGGCGTCATTCGGAGGCGCTTGCCGCCTACGAAACGGTTGACGATTCTGCCGAGGCTTGGCTTGGCCGCGCGCGCATATTCAAGCTGCAGCAACGGCCCCAAGATGCGGTGAGGGCCTATCGAGAGGCGTTGGCGAGGGGCGCCGACAGCGACGCCATCCACTATTTCCTTGCTGCATTCGGTGACGAGCCGCCGCCCACCATGGCGCCCAAGGGACTTATCAGGGCTGCCTACGACCAGCATGCCGCACAATATGAGCAGCATATGCTGGGCGACCTGAAATATCGGATCCCCGATCTGCTGTACGAAGCGACTTCCCGCTTCTTGCCTGCGCAATCGGTCGCTCTCCTGGATCTCGGCTGCGGCACTGGTCTTGTGGGGACGCGGTTCAAAGCGAAGGCGCATGCCATGACGGGCGTCGATCTGTCACCGAACATGCTCCAGCTGGCACGGCAGCGACAAATCTATGACCGCCTTGCCTGCGCCGAGCTGCAGGAGTTCCTGCGCGCTACACAAGACACTTTCGACCTTGTGACCGCTGCCGATGTGCTGGTGTATTTTGGTGACCTGTCTGGGCTCTTTGCTGAAGTGTGGCGAGTGCTGGCGACGGGCGGCCTCTTCGCCTTCTCGGTCGAGGCGGGCTTGGACAGGGATTTCGATCTGAAGTCGACGCTGCGCTTCACGCATTCGCGCGAGTACCTCGCGAAGGTTGCGCAGACTCACGGCTTCGCCGTAGAAGCGGCCGAGCAGCAGGTACTGAGACAAGAAGAAAAGAACGATGTCGTCGGATACGTTGCGGTGCTGCGCAAGGCTTGAGCTCATCGCCTTGCAGCGCCTGCTCGCGGAGCACGCTCCCTGGATGCTTTGCCGAGCAGCGCAATCAATGTTGGAGCCGCGGCTCCTATGATTGATCTCGACATCGGCCAGATCAATATTCGTGATGGGAGCGACGAGGCAGCCTTGCAGCATCTGGGCGCCGCGGTGGTAGTGACCTGGAGCCGGCTGGGGCCGGAGGTGCGCGAAATGCTGCTCGGCCGCGCTTTGTCGATGCACGGTCTGCCAGCAACCACGGAGCTCGAGGCCAAGATCAGGTCGCTCTTGCGGCGTCACGCAAAGGCCGGCGGGAGTGGGTAAGCTGGAAGCTTCTCCAGTCCCCCGGATGCCGCAAAAAAGGTCGCCCTGTCAGGCGCAACGATTGCGCAGCGCTGCAATCAAAATGCTTCGTGATTGAAATAAGCGGGGAGGGTGGGCGGCGGCACGCCGGTCGCCTCGCAACCGCCATCGGGGGCATAGCAGGCAAAGCTCGCCTCCCATAATTCGTCGGCGATGTAGGCGCCGATCACGAGAAGCGCGAGGATCAGAGCCGCGGCCAACACATTCGCGCGCAGTCGGCTGCGTGCGTCCTCGGCTGCATCCGACATCTCCTTCGCCGCAATTGCGGGGCGTGAATTCCTCATGCCCTCCATATGCGGTTCGCCTTCCATCCTGATCTTTCCTAGGCCTTACATTTTTGTAATGTCTGCAATAACTTGCTGCAATGCGGGAAGGATCGCGATAAGCCCAATACGCGTGGGCACGGACTATGAGTTTCGGTCCGTCCACATGCGTCGGGCAGGAGGTCTAGGTTACCCCCTAAAGGCTATCCCTGCTCGCGAAGGCCCCGCATCCCATGCGGGGCCTTCTTGATGAGCGAGTGGTCATTCTCCCCAACGCCAGCGCGTCGGTTCGCCTTTGAGCCAACAGATCGCGCCGAGGAGCACGCTCAAGAGCACCACGTATATGAGATACAGTGCGATCTCTGTGCGGGGCGGAAAGAGAAATGAGCCGAGCACCAACAAGCCGACAAACCCGGCAATGACCAGCCAGCCTTCCCAGCGGACCGGAAGGCCCCAGCCCCAGCCATAACGCTTGGCGCGGAACCAATACTTCGCGTCAGGGTCCATCAGAGCCTCCTCGCGATTTGATGTACGCCGCTCTACTTCCGTCTCCGGAGCGCACCACGTCTCGGCCTAAGCGTCGGCATGGTCGCGTCGACCCGATAGACGTAAAGCAGACTGCTGCTCTATCCTCCAAAGAGGCCGCAGACCGCGGCCTGCCAAGATCCCGGGAGGAATTTTAATATGTCAACATCGCGCTTCGCGGCCGCAATGGGTGGCGCACTCTTGATCGCCGCTATGGCATCGCCGACCTCGGCCGACATCATTTCCGATTGGACGACGGCGGTCGCGCCGCCGCCGCCCGAGCTGAAGGAGGTCACAGTCGACCCTTCGACCACGGCGCTTCTCTTCCTCGACATCATGAAAACCGGCTGCAGCGCGCGTCCGCGTTGCGTTGCCGCGGTGCCGAACATGATCCGCCTGCACGATGCGGCGCGCGCCCACAACATGGTGGTGTGGTACAGCCTGGTCGGATCGAATGGCAAGGCGACGCCCGACGACATCATGGATCCGAAGCTCAAGCCGCGCGCCGGCGAGTGGTACCGCCAGGGCGGGCCTGACAAGTTCCTTGGCTCGACGCTCGAGCCGACCTTGAAGCAGGCCGGCATCAAGACAGTCATCGTTTGCGGCAACTCGTTTCAGGGCGCGACCGTCGGTACCGCATCAGGTGCGGCACAGCGCGGCTACAAGGTCATTGTTCCGGTCGATTGCTCGGCCGGCGAAGACGCCTATCACGAGCAATATGCCGCGTTCCATCTCGCCGCCGGCGGCCCAGTCATTGTCACCTCCAACGTGACCATGACGCGCAGCACCATGATCAAGTTCTGAAGCTCCGCGCGTGGGCTTGTTTCACTCTGTCCCGGGCATAGCGCGTCCAAGACGCGCGTAAACGCGCTGTTGAGCCGGGACCGTTCCAGGCAGATTTCTATGTTTGGAACGATCCCGGATCAGCGGCGCAGCAAGTGCCGCGCCGCGTCCGGGAAACAGCTTAGCGCGCCCCCTTCTTGAAATAGCGCAGGTCGGGCGGCGCCTGATCCTTCTTTACCGGCATCAGATACCCGTCCTCGCTGATGAAATAGTCCTCCTTGCCGACGCGGACGTGGTGGTTGTCCTCGGCGCAATCATTGAAATGCCAGATCGGCCTCGCTTCAGCCACATGGCGGTACTTCTTCGTGACGGTCCAAGGCCTGGTCAGCGCATTATCGATAACGGTGATCTCGTCGAGCAGGAGATCCTTCTCGCTCCTATCGATGCTGAATCTCTCCTTGATGATCGACTGGTTGTCGTCATCGAGGATAATGCCGCTTGCCTCGTAGCTGCGCGGTCCCTTGAAGCCGCGCGTCTCGGCGAGAAGCGTCGTGTAGCGGCCGTCGGGTCCGATATCGACCCAGCGACCAATCGAGGTGCCGTTGAAATTCTGGTCCATCTCGGTCGGCCAGTCGCGCCCGTCGGTGAAGATGCGCCGTGGTATTGTGTAGTCGGTGAGCACGTAGGTGGTCGTCGGCAGGATGACGATCTCCATCGGATAGACCACGGTCATGACCCGCGGCATGCCGTGCGGAATGCAGCGGCCGGTCGGATCGTCGCCGAGGCCGCCGGCGGCTTGGTCCGCGAGGCTCGCCTGCCAGCGCGCCTGATACTCGGCGTTGAGCGGCGGCTGTTGCGCGCGCCCAAGCGGCTTGCTCGGATCCCATTGGATGCCGGCGGTGCTCTTCCATTGGCCTGACCAGTCGGGAAGCATTGAAAGATCTTGCGCCCATGTGCTTCCCGGAATTGCCGCCACCATTGCGGTCACTGTCGCCAGCGCGCCGATCAAGCTCTTCTGAAACATGCCGCTCTCCCCGCCATTCCAGGCATTCTTTTAGAAATGATGCCACCGGGCAGACGCAGTCCTCGTGTGATGCTCCCGGCTGTCGCCGAAGTTACACCGCCAGTGGCCGCGCGAGAAAGAGGGCTTTCGCCGGCCGCCCGTCGCCGGTGCGCTGCTGGCGCGCTGGCCCTGTCGAAGTTGTCCCGGCATTGCCCCGCATGCCGATGTGAGGCATTATTTGTTTGTTGTTTGTGTCCGCCAGAAGTTTGCGAGATGAGAGGGGCGCGCCATGACGGCATTCAATGCAGTGCGTTTTCGCGTCAAGCCGGGACGCGAGCAGGAATTCCTCGACGCTCACAAGAAGTCCGCCGCTGACTGGCCCGGGCTGAAGCATGTCAACATCATCAAGACCGGCGAACGCAGCTATTGCATCATCGCCGAGTGGACCGACATGGACTGTCTCGAGCGGGCGCGGCCGAACATGATCGCCACGCTCGACACGTTTCGCCACGTGCTGGAGGATCTTGGCGGCGGCCTCGGCGTCACCGATCCGGTATCCGGGCCGGTGGTTCTGGCGCTGAAATAACCGGGCGTACTCTCCGGCAAGATTGCTGGCGCAGATTGCGCGGTGCCGGGAGGCAGCCTCAGGGGGAGGGGTGCGGCACAACCGCATAAGGCGACGCGCGGCGAGTCCACAAAGCGACCAACATGAGCACAGCGCCCGGCACCACTGCAGTTGCGCATGGCTTGAAGGGTTCGCCTGCGCATTATTGAATCCAAATCGTTTTTCGTAACTACGTCGCAAGCTGCATCGAACTTTTTGATCGCTCATAATCCGCGGCCGGTAACCTGCGGCGGCAAGGCCTCCGGCACGTCACCAGAAAGACGCAAACCGCTCAAATTGATGGAGGTGACGCGCGAGTATCACCATCAATGCGATGAGCAGTGGTGCTTTCAGTCTTGCGTGTCCAGGCTCGCGCTGTGCAACCGCTGCCGCTGGGCAACCAGCATTCGCATTACGCAAATCCGGAAGGGGCAAGCCATGAAGCGCATTCTCGTTGCTGCCGTTCTGTCGCTATTCGCCGTGTCCGCCGCCCTGGCAGACGAAACCTGTGAGAGCAAGGCGGTCGGTTCCGATGGCAAGCCGCTCGCCGGCGCCGCCAAGGCGAGCTTCCTGAAGAAATGCAAGGCAGATGCCTGTGAGCCCAAAGCGATCGGCTCCGACGGCAAGCCGCTCGCGGGTGCCGCCAAGGCAAGCTTCCTCAAGAAATGCGAGGCGGGCGCTTAGGTCGCTTCAAGCGTGCGCCTGCACCAGCTTGAGCTGATGCTTGAAACAGACATAGCAAATGATCAACTCGAAATCAGAAAGGTCCGAGTGAAAATGCGCTGACAAGAGGTGCTCACATGCGATACCGATTCATGCGACGACAATTCGTGGCGGTGGTGTGCGCCGCCATCATCGGCGTCGTGGCGGCGTCCGCTCCGGCGCTCGCACAACAGAAGACCGTGAAGGCCTGCCAGGACGAGTGGCGCGCCAATAAGGACGCCAACCAAGCCGCCGGAGTCACCGAGAAGGCTTATGTGGACAAATGTCGTGCCGGCGGCTCTGCCACGGCACCGGCGCCGTCTCAAGCCGCTGCTCCGGCTGCCGCCCCCGCAGCGGCCGCTCCGGCGACAAAGACTGTCAAGGCGTGTCAGGACGAGTGGCGCGCCAACAAGGATGCCTATCAGGCCGGCGGCGTGACCGAGAAGGCTTACGTGGACAAGTGCCGCGCGGGCCAGACGGTCGCGATTCCGGGCACTCCGGCGCCTGGAACTCCCACTGCCTCGGCTCCGCCCGCTGCTACCGCACCCGCCGCCAAGCCCGGCGGAACCTCGGCAGCGGCGCCACCGCCCGCTCGATCCGCACCGACCAACGCGCCACGGCCCGCGACAAGTGGCAACGAGTTCACCGCCGAGGCGCAGGCCAAGGCGCATTGCCCCACCGACACCGTGGTCTGGGCCAACCTTGACACCAAGGTCTATCATTTCAGCGGCACCAGGAATTACGGAACGACGAAAGAGGGTGCCTACATGTGTGAAAGGGATGCTTTGGCGCAGGGTGTTCGCGCCGCCAAGAATGAAAAGCACCCCTAAATCCGCGGCGTTATCGCGGGTAAGAGAGCGGGAAGCTCGTTGCTTCGGGCGTTTTTCCCGCTCACACCACCTTTGTCCTGCAACGCGATTCTTCCGGATCATGGCGAAGGAGATCGATTATGGGACTTCTGGATAACTTGCTCGGCGGCAAGCTCGGCCAGATCGAGGCGGCGGCGGCGCCGGCGCTCATCTCGCAGGTGCTGGCCAGGACCAATCTCGGCGACCTCCAGGGCCTGGTGAGCCAGCTCCAGCAGGGTGGGCTTGGAAGTCAGGTGCAATCTTGGCTCGGCAATGGAGCGAACCAGCCCGTTACGCCGGATCAGATTCGCAGCGCGCTCGGCAACGAGCGGGTCCAGGAGCTGGCGCAGCACTTCGGTGTTTCGCCGGATGCGGCGCTCAAGCTGCTGTCGGAGCACCTGCCCGGCGTGGTCGACCAGGCAAGCTCGGGCGGCACGCTCAGCGCGTCCTGATCGGGCGGCCAGACCTTGCTTCCAATCCTGCGAGGCCGGGCTCGCCGACCTCGGTGCGGCGCATGAGGCGTTGCCAAGCGGACGTGCGTTCATAAGCGGCCTAAGCGGCCGGATAACCGGCGGCAATGCTCGCGCAATCGCGCCGGGGTAAATCCCGCAACTTTCACCATAACCTGCATGGCCTGCGCTGTGTGATCTGGTATGCTCGCGTCCGCTTGGCGCTGCCAACTGCGCGTGTGCGCAGGCGGGAGAGCGAGACGATCAAACAACAACAAAACTGTTGGGAAAGTGAGCAGCTTTAGGAAACGAGTGAGGGAGGACGACCATGGGTCGTGCAGGCTCGGGCGCAGTGTTCGTGCTGTTTGCGGCGGTGATATTGACCCTCGGTGGGGTGGCGCAGGCGTCTGAAAATGCCGAATATCCCAACTGGTCGGGACAGTGGGACACCTATAGCCCGCGCTTGGGCGGCCAATCCATCAAGTTCGATCCCGACAAGGCCTTCGGGAAGGCGCAGCAGGCGCCGCTGACGCCGGAATACCAAAAGATCCACGAAGAGAGCATGGCCGATCAGGCGCTGGGCGGGCAGGGTAATTTCCTCGACCATGCGCGCTGCATTCCGGGCGGGATGCCGAGCATGATGTCGACCCCGACCATGGAGTTCATCGTTACGCCGCGGACCACTTACATCGCGGCCGGCACCGACCTGCGGCGCATCTTCACCGACGGTCGTCCCTGGCCGACGGACGTGGAGCCGACCTATCAAGGCTACGCGATCGGCCGCTGGATCGACCAGGACGGGGAGGGCGTCTACAACCTGCTCGAGGTGGAGACGCGGGGGCCGTTCAAGGGACCGCGTGCCTACGATGCCACCGGCCTGCCACTGCACTTCGACAATCAATCGATCTTCAAGGAGCGGATCCATCTCGACCGCAATGATCCAAACCTGATGCATGACGAGATCACGGCGATCGACCATGCCTTGACGCGGCCCTGGAGCGTCGACAAGCGGTATCGGCGCAACCCCAATCCGTATCCAAATTTCAGCCGAATCACCTGCATGGAGAACACCCATCAGATGGTCATCGGCAAGGAGAACTACTTCCTCAGCGGCGATGGGTTATTGATGCCGGCCAAGAAGGATCAGCCGCCGCCCGATTTGCGCTACTTCAAGCAGGCGGGCAAGTAAGCGAGGATTTCGTCGCGTCAGTCGTGCCGACGTTTGGCTCCGCGCCAACATCCCGCTATGAGTGGGCGGGGCGGGCGCGGGGAACGTTTACGGCATGGTTACGCATCTGCAGGGCGTGCGGGGGCCTTGCTTCTATCCGGCAGGCGGACGCGATCGCGGAATGTCCGCATGAAGCTTGGCGTGGCTGAAGGGGGTGGCCGGCGGCCGCCGACGGCGTGGTTCGAGGTCGAGGATTTCCTTCGCTATTTCGACCATTTTCGCAATCCGACCGGTTTGCAGCGGGTGCCGTTCGAGATCTACGCAGCAGCCGCGCGGCTTTTCGGCGAAAGCGGCCGCGTGCGCTTCTGCCGGCTCAGCGTGTATACACGGGAATTCCAGGCGATCGGCTTTGATGCGATCGCGGCCGCATATGCCCATCCGCTCGGCGCGAGAGCGCCGTGGCGGGCGATCTGGGAGCCGGCGCGGCTGTGGAACGAGCTGGGAAGCCAGCTTCCGGTCATTCTCCGCAATCCGGGCTTCTTCTCGTCTTTGCTTGCGACAGCAGCGCGCGATTTCATTCGCAAGCGGGGTCTGCGGCACAAGTTCGAGCATTCGCTGCAAGACGGCGACATCATCGTCTCGCTCGGCGCCGGTTGGGGGTTTCCCGACTACATGAAGCACATCGCCGCCGCCAAGAAGCGCTACGGCATTCGCTTTGCGGTGCTGATCTACGATCTGATCCCGCTCGAGAACGAAGCTTTCGTCGAAGCCCAGCACGTCGTTGGGTTCAAGAGCTGGCTCGAGCAAGCCCTTCCGGTCGCCGATGTCGTGCTCACCATCTCGCAGTACTCGCGCGAGGCGCTGCTCGCGTGGGCGGCGCAGCGCGGCTGGAAGTTGCCCCAGGTCGCGGTCATGAGGCTCGGCTCCGGCTTGAGCAAGAGCGATTCGACAATGCCGGCGGAGCTTGCGAGTCTCAAGCTTCCTTCGCGATATGTGCTGTTTGTTTCGACCATCGAAATACGCAAGAACCATCGGTTGCTTGTTCGCCTCTGGCGGCGATTGCTCGAGCGCCACGGGGCCGCAGCAGTGCCGGTCCTCGTTTTTGCCGGGCAGATCGGCTGGAAGGTCGATGACCTGTTGGCCGAGCTCGAGGCGACGCGCTATCTGGACGGCAAGATCATGCTCATGCCCGGCCTATCGGAGACGGAGCTACGGCAGGCCTACAGATCCTGCTCGTTCACGGTGTTCCCGAGCCTTGCCGAGGGCTGGGGCTTGCCGGTCGCGGAAAGCCTGATCCACGGCAAGTTCTGTGTCGCCTCGAGCCGGACTTCGATCCCGGAGGTCGCCGGCGATTTGATCGATTACTTCGATCCGGCGGACGAAGACGATGCGCTGGTGAAGATCGAGAGAGTGCTGTTTGAACCCGGGTATCTAGCAGTCGCAGAGGCGCGGCTCAAATCGGAATATCGTCCGCGCACCTGGGCCGAATGCGTTGAGGTGCTCCTCGCCGAGCTTTGATGATGTGGGGCGGCGCTGCATCCGAGACGAAAGTTTCATCCAGCGGATGGGGTTCCATTCGAGGCGGGCCCAGCCGTGGATTTGACAGTGCTCGCTGTTGAGGTTATCGGAAGCGCGCTCTTCCCGGCTCGGGTGGGTCGTCCTGCTCGGCCGTGCGAATCGGGCGCCCATGTTGTAGTTTCCACAAAGACATAGTTTCCGCCGAATAGTCGTTCCCGCAGAAAAGTAGTTCGGCAAATTGAGTTTCCGAGCCAAGTACGTATTGCGAATCGACGCTGGGGACCGCAGGCCTATATGCTGCTCAATATCATTCCGGGTCTGATCGACGTGCAGGCGAATGGCATCGCCTTCCAAGCCAACTATTACGGCGACAAGAATGTCAGTTGCCGGATCAGCCGCGACGCGCTGCTGGATCTCGCCGGCTACCATCAGTTGGGCGGACGTGACGACGAGCTGTTTCAGGCGTTGCGGCAGGAGATCGAGCGGCTCTCAAGCGCGAAGTATCGGGCGCGCCGGATGGAGACGAACGGCGAGCTCTTGGTCTCGAGCGCCGACATCCTGCTGTACGGGTTCCGCGCTCGCCGGGATGCGGAGGAGCCGTTGCCGCCGGCCGCCGCGCAGGCGTCCGCAGCGCGCGTGGGGCGCGGCTGAGCTTTTGTAGGGCTGTGTCATCCAAGCGCGGCGGCTGATCGCAAGACCCTCCACTTTTGGCAAGCATGCCCTATGATTGGCGCCAGACGCAGTCGCCTGCACGCGCCGGGTGGGTCCATTTCCGGCGCACTGCACGTGGTGTGAAAGGGAGCGGCGGCGCGAAACAAAAGGAGGAGAGTATGCATTGCCGCAGCTTGGTCGGCGCGATTGCAGGAAGCATGTTGACCCTGATCTCCATCGCGGCCGCTTACGCGGCCGATGATGGAAAGTACCCGGATTGGAAAGGCGCATGGGGCCGGTTCGTCGTGCGCGGGGTTGGCGGGCAGCCGTCGTTCGACCAGACCAAGCCTTGGGGGTTCGGCCAGGAGGCGCCGCTGACCGAGGAATATCGCAAGATCCTGCAGGCGAGCCTCGCCGATCAGGCCAATGGCGGGCAGGGCAACTTTGCGTCGCACGCCTTGTGCGCGCCGGCCGGCATGCCATTCATGATGGTGGCGACACGGCCGCTTGAATTCATCGTCACGCCGGACACAACCTATATCCTGGTGGGCGGATCCGATCATTATCGCCGCATCTACACCGACGGGCGGGATTGGCCCAAGGAGATCGAGTCGTCCTTCTCGGGTTACTCGATCGGCCGTTGGATCGACACGACCGGGGATGGCCATTACGACACGCTGCTAGCGGAAACCCGCGGCTTCAAGGGGCCGCGCTCCTACGATGCGACCGGGCTGCCGCTCGACTTCGACAATCAATCGATCTTTCTCGAGCGCTTGCACCGCGACCGCACCGATCCCAACATCCTGCACGATGAGATCAGCGTGATCGACCATGCGCTGACGCGGCCCTGGTCAGTCGACAAGAGGTATGTGCGCCAGCAGCGGGCTCGTCTCGAATGGAGGGAGGCCTATTGCGTGACCGAGGACACCGCGCTGATCGAGATTGGCGGGGAATATTACTACAAGAGCGCGGATGGCCGGCTGATGCCGACCAAGAAGGATCAGCCGCCGCCGGATCTGACCTTTTTTAAGCCGGCTTCGAAGTAGGGCGATTGATGGCGGATTACAGCGAAGGTCCCGCCAAACCGTAGGCTGGGCAAAGGCGCGGAACACGCCGTGCCCACGCGTTGGGTTGGTCGAGGTTTCCGCGTGGGCAAAATTGTGCGACGCCTCGCATCAATCAAGCGCACGCGCAGCAATTTTGCCCACCCTACGGACTACGCGATCCATCACTCCAGATTCCGGTAGCGCCGATCATCATACAGCGCGCCCATCATGTGGCCGACCTTCTCGCGGAAAGTCTTGGCGGGAGCGGCGGCGTTGTGGGCGTCGAGTGCCGCCTGGTCCTTCCATGTCTCGGTCATGGTGAAGTGGTTCAGGCGATTGTTCTGGTCCCAAACCTCGAAGCGCAAGGATCCGGGCTCGCGGCGGCTGTCGGCCGCAAGCGTCTTCATGAGCGCGATTGCATCATCCTTGAACTGGCCGGTCACGTCGACATGGGTGACCACGTAAATCGCATCCTTGCCGGCAGGCGCCGATTGGGTGCCGACGTCGATGCCGGTGTCGAGGCGCTCGTCGTAATAGCCGATGCGCAAGGGATCGATGCCGGCGCGGAATTGCTTCATGGCAGCCCCGCCGCTGTGCGCTTCGTGCGACTTGGCATCGCTCCAGGCTTCGAGAATGGCGAACTCCGCCGGCCGCCCGGTCGCTTGCAGGATCTCGTAGCGGAGGTTGCCGGGTTCCTTGCGGCTTGCGGCCGCGACCTGTCGCAACAGGCTGATCGCGCTTGCCTCTGCGGAAGGCGTGACCTCCAAATAGGTGACGAGATACGAGGCTGAATTCTCCGGCGCTTGCGCCCGCGCGGCTGGCGCCGCGGCGATGGCGAGAGCGACCGTCAGGACTGCTGTTGCAAGAGGCATGAGATCAGAGAGCTTCATTGACTTGTCCATACGATGAATGGGTTTGGCTCGCCCGGCGGAGGGCGCGCAAGACGGCGCTGCCGGCTTGAAAACGGCGGCAGCGCCGGAGGCGACTTCAGGTCGCCGGAAGACTTCACTTGAGCTGATCGGCCACCTTGTCGACGCCGGCTTGGCCGCAGGCTTCTTCCTGCGGTCCGCCTTTGGGGGCGCCGGAGAGGCCAACACCGCCGATCGTCTCCTCGCCGACCTTGATCGGCACGCCGCCCTGCAGCGGAATGACTTCCGAGAGCGAGCGTTGGCCGGGAACAATGGTCTCGGTGCGCTTCATCCAGTCGCCCGAGGTGCGGCCGAAAGTCTCCGCCGTGTAAGCTTTGCGGCGGGCAAGCTCGATATTGTGCGGTTGTGCGCCGTCACCCTGCAGGAACACGCGCAAGCGGCCGGCGCGATCGACCACGGCGACCGACACATGGTCTCCGCATTCCTTCAGCGCCGTCTCCGCAATCGTCAGGGCCATGCGGACCGAAACGTCCTTCTCGGTGAGCACCTGTGCGGGTGCGGAAACCGGAGCGGCTAGCAGCACAGCGACGGCGGCAGCGGCAGCCAAACGAAACGACATTGAAACATCCTCCCTTTAGTTTGAGCGCAAAGCGCAGATCACCTGGCGGCGACCGGTCGGCGGCAGCCGACGCGCGGGCATTATGTCATCAGCGGAAGGCGGGCGGAAGTGATGCCGATTCCGGCAAAGTCGCGCTCAGGAACGTCCTTGCGCGCATCCGGCCCGCCCGTGGTCAGCGGGCTTCTGATCCGCCGTTTTCCGGTTTGCTTCACAGATGAGCTGGTGCCGCCCCGGCAGCTGTGAACCTTGTCTCGGCTGCGGGAGACCAACAAGCGGATGGAACAAGATCAGCAGAGCTCTTGAGCGAGCCCTTCGGAGAGACACATGTTGAACCGTTCCTCGATCCTCACCCTGGCGGCGGTCGCCGCATTCGGCAGCAGCGCGCTTGCCTCCGGCGGCGCCCATGCCTCCAACCCCAAATACTATCGCGCCGCCGCCACCATCACGACCGGCAACGCGACGAGCCACCTGACCCCGGCCACCACTATCTACAAGGCTGCCCCTGGCGCCGGCCTTTCCAAGCTCAATCCGATCATCAGCGCTGGCAGCAGCGGCAGCGGCTCCGGCAATGGCGTAAAGCCGCCGCCCAAGCTCATCGGAAAGCTCCCCATCAATTTTCCGATCATCAGCACTGGTAGCGGCAGCGGCAGCGGTTCCGGCAGCGGAAGCGGCGGCGGCTCCGGCAGTGGCGGCAACGGTGGCGGCTCCGGCAATGGTGGAGGGAATCCCCCGATCACCGGACAGATCCCGATCGATTGCCCACCCCTCACTGGCTGCAAGCACGGCCATGACGGCGATCACGACGGCGATCATGACCATCATTATCCGTGGTGGTTCGCGGACTGGCACCGTTCCCGAATTGGGGTGGTTGGGTACGAATCGGTCCCGGTCAGCGCGCCGATCTCGTCTCCTGTCGTCACCACGCCGGCGGCGGCTCCCTGCAACTGCCTGACCAAACGCTATCTCGATGACGGCAGCGTCTTGTTCACCGACCTCTGCACCAAGGAGCAGGCGATGGCCACCCCGGATGAGCTGAGGGCCCAGCAGGCACAGAACGTCACGCCGTAACGTCAGCAGCCGCGGCGCGCGCAAACGCGAGGAAGGAGCCCCGCTTCGGGGTTCCTTCCGTCCTGGCGGGATGCGATAATGGGCGCATGCGCAGATGCTTCTTGCCGGTCTTGCTCGTCTTGGCGGCGCTTCTTGCCGGTCGACCGGCCTGCGCCCAAGACTGGAAGGAATACGCCTATCCGGATTACGCCTTCGCGGTTTCCTTCCCGGTCGAGCCCACGGTCGAGGCTACGACCTATCAGACGGCCGAAGGGCGCCTTGCGCCTGCGCGCACCTACGCGGCGAGCGCCGCCGGCAGCATCTTCAAGATGACGGTGGTCGATCTCGCCGGAACTTCGCTGGCTGAGGCCGCTATTCTCGATCACGCCGTCGAGATCTTGGCGCAGGGCCGGGAGATCAAGCTCGATATTCCCCACCGCATCAGCCGTGTGTTCGGGCGGCAGCTCAGCCTCCAGGCGCCCGATGGCAGCCGATCGTCGGTCGCGGTCTTTTTCCACGACGGACGCCTTTATCAGATCGAGGGCAAATCGCTCGCCGGCGGCAGCGGTACGTCCGAGGCCATCCGCTTCCAGCAGTCCTTGGTGTTCACCGACAGCAATTAGCTCCGGTCCCGGCGATTCCGGGAAAACACTAGCGTGCGCTATTCGCCGATCAGCTCGCGCCGCCGCAGCTCCAGCTCTTGCGAGTAACGACGCAGCGCATGTGCTTCCGACAACAGGCCGATGACGTTCCGGCTCTCCCGTGACTGGATGACCGCCAGCGCCTCGGCTTCCGCCTTGTCGAACGTCGCGACCGCCTCCTTGACCGTCATGGTCGGCAACAGGATCGTGTCGGCGAAATGGAGAATCTCGCGGATGGGGCTCGACTCGTCGAGCTCGGAGGCATGGGCCTCGGCTACGTTGGCGATGCCCGCATAGTGCTTATCCTCGTCCACCGCCACGACCTGGGTATTGGAGCCGAGCGGAAAGGCGGTGCGGAAGCGCGATAGCGTCGTATTGGCCGGTACCGTGCGCACATCGGGACGCATCATTCGCCGCACCGTGAGATCGCGCAGCCAGCCGACGTCCGCGGCGCTGCGGATGGTCTCCCCGCGCAGATGGAAACGCCAGGTCGCGAACGAGTAGCCAAACGCCTCGCGGGTCACTTGCGCGGCGACGATGACCGCCACCAGAACCGCTGTCGTTAGCCAGAGATCGCCGGTGGTCTCGAGCGCGATGAAGGTCATGGTGAGCGGTCCGCCGACAACGGAGACCGAGAAGGCGCTCATGCCGATGATGGCATAGACATGCGGGTCGAGGCCGAGGTCGGGCCAGGCGAGGGTGAGGGCATCGGCCAGGAGCCGCCCGCCCAATGCTCCAAGGAGAAGCGAAGCGAAGAACAGGCCGCCGCGGAATCCGGCGCCGAGCGACACCATGGAGGCAAACGCCTTGAGCACGAACAGGAGCACAACCACGCGCAGCGGGCTGTCGATCATGGCGGCCATGTGGATCGCGCCATGTCCGGAGGAGAGAACCTGCGGCGTGATGAGGGCGAAGCCACCGACCGCGAGCCCGCCGAGGGCCGGCCGTAGCCACGGGGGCAGGCGCAAAGCTGTCAGCACCGCTTCGCATTGGGAGACACCGAACATCAGCAGGATGCCGGCGCCGGCCGCCGCCAAGCCCACAACGGCCGCGATAGCGAGATCACGGGGCATGATCTGCGAGACATAGAGGGTGCCGATACCGAGCGAAGCCGGGTCAAGGGCGTTGGCGATCACAAAACCAACCAGCGCGGCGACGCCGACAGGCGCCAGGCTGGCGATCGAATAGCTGCCGATGATGAGCTCAAAGCCATAGAAGGCGCCGGCGAGCGGGGCTCCGAAGGCGCCGGCGATCGCGCCGGCGGCGCCGCAACCGACGATGAGGCGGAGGTCCTGGCGGCGGAGGCGGAAGGCCTGGCCGATACGCGAGGCGAGGCCGCTTGCCAACTGGGTATAGCCGGCCTCCAGCCCGACCGAGGCGCCGACGCCACTCGACCAGACAGTCTGCAGTGCCACGCTGAAGCTGCCAAAGAGCGACATCCGTCCGCCGCGCAGCGCATTGGCTTCGATGGGGTCAATCTCGCGCACAGTCCGCCAGCGCCCGAGCGCATGGAATGTGAGGCCGAACAGAAGGCCGCCCACGCTCGGCACGGCCAGCGCGAGATGCGCATCGAGCGTGGCCAGCGAGGAGAGGCGCTGGCCTTGGGGCACCCCATACAGAAGAGCATGCAATTGCGTGACGGCGAAGCTCATGGCGGCGACCACCAGGCCCGCCAATGCGCCGGCGAGCGCTCCCAGGATCGCGAGGCTCGACTCCCGTGCCCGCACCACGGCGCGTAGCGGGCGGGGAATTTCCAGCCCGAAAATCAGGGGGCGCGGGGCGAAGGCAGGATTTGGCGGCATCGGCTTTGTTCTTGAGCGGTCGCTCGCTATTACGCGGCGTCAACACCGAAGGCGGCCCGGTGCGGCGGATTTCTGCGCGACGGGCTTTCCTATCATCTTGTGGCTACGGCTCAACCCGAAATCGGGTTCCGTCACGGCTCTTCCAGGTAGAGCGCATGGCAGGTGTCGCAGGCGATACGCAGCTCGCGGGCACGAGTCTTGACGTCCTCGACATTGCGGGCGCGCGACAGCTCAAAGGCGCTGTGCGCCGCGGACGTGGCCTGCTGGTAGAAATTTGGAAAGTCGCTCCAGAGCTCGGGCGCCGCGAGTGTTGCAGTCGCCGGGTCCTGGTTGTCGTCCGGCTTCCAGCGGTTCGAGCTTGGCGGGAAAAGGTGCGGGAAGGCGGTGAGCATCGCCGCGATCGCGCCGGCCTCGTCGCGGACACGGTCGAGATCGACGCGGCCGCCGGCGATCATCCGCTCGATGTCGGCCATCCGGTCGCAGGCTGCGTCCTTGAGCGCCTTGCGCGCAAAGATGACGTCGTTGGCGGTCGTTCCCGCGCTCGGCTCCTGCGTGCGCGCTCCCAGGCTCGATGCCAGCAGCGTTACCGCAAGCATCGTGCAGGCGAGCGTAGGCGAGGAGATGCGGATTCGAGCAGTCACGCGTCAGGCTCCTTCGAGCCACCGTTTGGTTGACTGGCACCGAGCAAAATTGTCGGAGCCGCAAAGCCAAAGCCGGGCTAGAAAATCAAATACTTGTCAGTATCTCTCTTGGCTTCGCTCACTGGCCTGTAACAAGATATATGGCGAGCTTCGGAATCGGAACAACGAGGGTTGCGCGCAACCCTTTGGCACGAGCCTATGGCTGTCGGAGGATTCTCGTCGCCCTCGGGAGAGCGTTGGACCGGCCGGCCGCACCACGCTTTTCGTTCCCGAATGGCAGGGCTGCGGCTTTCACAATTAGCGCAGAATCCCTGCGAGGGCGGGGAACGAGCCTGTTTCCGGCAGTACCGCTATCTCATTCCGAATCGTCGTCGGGCGCGTCGTCCAGCGGCGGCATGACGCGCAGCTGCCCGCTCGCAAGCGTGACCTTGCGCTTGTTGGGCTCCAGCGCGGCAAGCCTCTGCGCTGCATGCGCTTCGCGCGAGCGTGCGAACAGATTTGCCCCCACGCGTCCACCTTCCCGCACTAGGTCGTCTTCTTCGCAGGTCGCCGCGATCGCCAGACCCATCGCGTGCAGGTGACTGCGGCGATAGCAGTACAAAGCCAGCGTCGCGCGAACCCGCGGCGGAATCGACGCAGCGAGACTCGGCAAGCCGCGCTTGCTGGCGCTGTAAAGCTCGCCCAGCAGCTCTTCGCCGACGGGACAGACATCGTCGTCAGGCATGTAACGATTGGCCAACATGAAAGCCTCCCCCAAGGCCATCCACCACCGGAATGGTATAATGCGGCCGCGGGTCTTAACGACCTGCTAACTTCTTAGCTATCTCGCAAATCTACCTGACCCGAGTCGTCCGGCGGACCGACAGGCAGATCGGCTGAAACGCGCGGCTGAAACGAGCGGCTTGCCTGGAAGCCTCGGCACTCGGATACTGCGTGTCGCGCCGGCGTCCGCGGAGCTGGAAAAAAGCGGGCAGACCCCCATGCAGCGCAACAAGACACTTTGCGAGAGAGGCGACGTCACAAGATGATCAGCAAAACCAAATGCGGTCTGGCGACGCTCGCGGGAGTGCTCGCAGTCTCGCTTGCCGGGGCGGTTGCGCCAGCGCTTGCGCAGGCCAACTATCCGGATCTCAAGGGTCAATGGGTGCGCTTGCAAAAGGTGCCGATGCGCGGCCAGCCCTCATTCGACCAGTCCAAGCCCTGGGGCGCCGGCCAACAGGCGCCGCTGACACCGGAATACCAGGCCATCCTCGATGCCAACTTGAAGGATCAGCAGAACGGCGGGCATGGCAGCTTTACCGGCTGGACCTGCCTGCCTTACGGCATGCCGATGATGATGTACGCCTTCACCCCGGTCGAGTTCGTCGTCACCCCGGACACGACCTACGTGCTGATCAACCAACAGGATGCGATGCGGCGCATCTATACGGATGGGCGAACGATGCCGGAGAATGCCGAGCCCTCGTTTGCCGGCTATTCCATCGGCCGCTGGATCGACGAAAAGGGCGACGGCAACTACAACACGCTCGAGATCGAGACGCGCAATTTCAAGGGGCCGCGTTTTTTTGACGAGTCCGGCATCCCGATGCATGCGGACAATCAATCGGTGTTCCACGAGCGCATCTATCTCGACCGAGCGGACGCGAACGTGCTGCATGACGAGATCACGGTGGAAGATCATGCACTGACGCGCCCGTGGACGGTCGTGCGCGACTATGCCCGCGTCAAGACACAGCGGCCGGTGTGGCTCGAGTTCTCCTGCGCGGAGAACAACCCACATGTCCGCATCGGCGGGGAGAACTATTACTTGAGCGCGGACGGTCTATTGATGCCGGCGCGCAAGGATCAGGCGGCGCCGGATTTGCGCTATTTCAGGAAGGCGCGGAACTAGGAACAACGGGTCAACATCGTCCCTGCGCAAGCATGCGCAAGCAGGGACCCGTACCGCGACGCTCAAATCTGCCAAGTTTATGGTCCCGGAGGTATCGGCGCGTTTGCGCGCGTCTTTGACGCGGTATGGGCCGGGACCACAGCGGGCTGGGACTTTCAGCTCAACAGCGAGCTTGCGCCGCCTCAGCCTTTGACCTCCGTCTCCGGCCGGTCGTCGCCTTTGGCGACCTCGCTGTGCCAATGGCCGCCCTTGTCCTCCCAGGTGATCCCGGTCGTGGCTCCGGGAACCACCTGCTCGCGTGCGGCGCGCTCGGCCGCTGCCCGCGCCAGATCGTGGGTCGGAAAAGTCTCCGAGTACACACCGTCGACCCGGTAAGCCCAGCCGCCGTCGTGCTCGACGATCTCGTAGATGATCTTGCTCATGGAGAGGGCTCCTCGCTTCAGCACTTATAATGCTTCAGCGAGGTGCACTCCGCAATGCGAGCCCGCGATGTTTCAGAACGTGAATTCGTCGCCGCGGCGTGAGCCCTGCGACACGTCCAGGAACAGCTCCTCGAGCGGCATCTTGCGCTTGATCAGGCCCTGCTCATGCGAATAGCCGACGAGCGTCTCCAGGGTTCGCCGATTGTACGGGGTCAGGCCGTATTCCCAAGGGTCGGGACCGAACAGGGCTTCCTGCTCCTCCCAGGCCTCCCGATACCACGCCAATGGGACGATGCGCGGATTCTCCATGCGCTGCATGGCAATCGCCTTCGATTCGTTGAAGGCCTGGAACATGTTGATGGGAACCCAAGGGTATTTCTCGACAATCTCCTGCTTGATCCCGAGCGTGTGCATGATCGGGAACACGCCCGTCTTCTTGAAGTAGGCCATCTCCTCTGCCTTGTAATCGGGGAACAGGCGCCCGACCCGCGGATCATTCTCGCGGATCGGCTTGATCAGGTCGGCGTGCAGCACCGCGTCGAGCTCCCCGTCGACCAGCATGCCGATGATCGACTTGTCGGGGGGCACGCGCTGGACGCTGACCTCAGGTCCCAAGGCCAGATCGACGTCCTCCTCGAGCTCGGTGAACCATTTGATCGATTTGAACGGCACGCCGTATTCATGCTCGAGAATGCCGCGCATCCACATCGCAGCGCTGATAAGGAAGAACTTCACGCCGACCTTCTTGCCGATGAGGTCAGTCGGTTTCTTGATGCCCTTGGACGTGTTGATGTAGGCGAAGCCGTGGCGAAAGCGGCGATGCGGGAACACCGGCAAGGCACGGAACGGCAAGCCGCGGTCGCGCGCCGCGATATAGGAGGAGCAGGAAACTTCCGACATGTCGAAGTCGTGATTGCGCAGGAAACGCCAGTGGCGCGTCGGCGAATCCATTGCGGTCAAGACCTTGAGATCGATGCCGTCGGGGCGGACAATTCCTTCCTTGAGCGCGCGCATGATCTCGTAGTCGCCGCACGCCAGCGTAAGCTCAATCCTTGTTGCCATGTGGGGTTCCGCGTCTCCATGTTGCTCGAGCCCGCGCGAGGTGCCGCCGGAGGGTGCGACAATGTAGCCGCGCGGGCTCCCACGCACGCCGCGGGAGTCTTCTCCACTTGCGCGAGGATGGGATGGCGTTCACTATCAGCGGGCAGCGTTACATGTCCAGCGATCGCCGATCTGCAATCAAGGAAAACTAACCTTTGCAGGGCGCGAAACGCCCGGCGAGAGCAACTTCAGGGAGCTGAAACGATGCAGGAGTGGTGGGCCGCCGTGCGGCCGCAGGCGCAGCGCGCGCGCATTCGGCCCTTCTGGTTGGCGGTGATGATGGCGGCGCTGCTCGTCGGTTGCGGCGGATTGCGCGCGAGCCGAGCAGCGGATTCAGTCGAGGCTTTCTACAAGGGCAAGACCCTGCAGCTCCTGATCGGGTTCGGTCCTGGCGGCGGCTATGATCTCTATGGACGAGCGGTCGCGCACTATATGGGCCGCTATATTCCGGGCAACCCGAGCCTGGTGCCGCAGAACATGGCGGGCGCCGGCAGCGTGCGGGCCGCGAGCTATCTCTACAATGCCGCGCCCAAGGACGGCACCGTCATCGGGACCTTCTCGCGCGGCATCGTGGTCGACACCTTGATCGGGGCCGATAAGGCGCCGTTCGATGCGCAGAGCTTCGGCTGGCTCGGCAGCGTGACCAACGAGGCGAGCGTCTGCGGGTTCAGCCGGGCCTCCGGGATCCGCACCTTCGACGACATGCTGAAAGTGAATTCCACGGTCGGTGCTTCCGGTGCGGCCGATGATCTTGCGGTCTATCCGAATGTGTTGCGCAGCGTCTTTGGTGCCAAGCTCAAGCTGATCACCGGCTATCCGGGAACGGCGGAAATCCTCTTGGCAATCGAGCGCGGCGAGCTCGGCGGCATGTGCGGATGGTCGTGGTCGACGCTCAAGAGCCGGAGCAAGAAGCTCTACGACTCGGGCGACATCACGGTGCCGCTGCAGCTCGGGCTGACCCGGCACGAGGACATCAACGCGCCGCTGGTCACGAGCCTGACCACGGACCCGACCAAACAAGCGATCCTCCAGCTCATCTTCTCGCGCCAGACCATGGCGCGGCCGTTCGCCGCCCCGCCCGGCATTCCGCCGGAGCGCCTGCAGGCGCTGCGCGCGGCCTTCGATGCCGTGATGAAGGACAAGGATTTTCTCGCCGAAGCGCGGCAGCTCGATCTTGAGGTCGGTCCCGTGTCGGGCGCCGACATCGACGCGTTGGTGGCGAAGCTGGCGAAGACCCCGGCGGAGATCAGGAAGCTGGCGGCAGAAGCGAGCGTGAGCGCGCCTTAGTCTCGTAGAAAGCGCTTGTCTCTTTTGATCAAGTAAGTCGTGGATGGCCGTGACAAGCACGGCCATGACTCAAGGCCGCTGATAGTGCATCTGGTTGGAGTCATGCCCGGCTTATGCCGGGCATCCAGGTCTTCTCTCGGCCGGCGAGCGCTTGCTCGCTCGGGTAAGCTTCTGTTCACCGACAACGTCCGATTACGTCACGCCTTTATCAAATCCGCGCAGCCGCGAACGCGCGCACCCACATGGCGCAGACGCCCGAGCGCACGATGTCGGCCGCGGTGAACTCGACGACCGGGACCGGCAAGCGCTGTGATTTGATCACCTGCAGGATCGTATGCAGGCCGGAGGTCTCCTCGAGATCGCACTGGCTGACGTCGCCGTTGATGACTACGGTGCAATCCTCGCCCACGCGGGTGAGGAACATCTTGATCTCGGCCGGCGTCGTGTTCTGCGCTTCGTCGAGCAACACGAAGGCGTTGCTCCACGAACGCCCGCGCATCACCTGGAACGGGACCATCTCGATATGGCCGCGCTTGATTGCGATCTCGTAGGCCGGCGCGCCGATGCGCTCCTTGATGGCCTCGACCACCGGGACCACCCATGGGGCGAACTTATCCTCGAGAGAGCCCGGAAAGTAGCCAAGCGAGCGTCCGCACGGCACGTTGGGCCTGGTGAGAACGATCTTGCCGATGCGCCGGCTGCGATAGAGATCGGCCGCATGAGTCGCCGCGATCCAGGTCTTGCCGGTGCCGGCCGGCCCCATGACCACCACCTGCGGGCTCGTCATCAGCGCGTCGAGGTAGTCGCCTTGCGTCGGAGTGAGCGGCCTGATGGGGGGAGGAAGCCGCTCCGCCTCGAACTTGGAGGCCTGGAATTCGATGATCTCCGCCGTCGCAGCACGAGGGTTTCGGCGCCGCTTCTTAGTAGATTGTTTACCCAAGGGCAGACTCCTTTTGCTGAACTTGAGGAAAGCGCCGGCACCCGGGCGCAAACGAGCTGCGCCCGGACAACCGGCCTGAAGTTGCGGAAGTGATTGAGTTTCTTGGGAAGCAGGCGACGCGGAGGGTGATGGACCGCAATCCGTTGTTGTTGGACGCGCCCCCCTGCTCATCGATTCACCATCTACGAGCCGCCATGCCCGGTAGATTTATCTGATTCTCGTGACAGTTTGAAGGAAAGGGAGAATCCCGGCAGCTCAAACATTGAGCGCAGGCCTTCCTACACGGTGCGGCTCAGCTCGTGATCGGCAGGATCTTATCCTCGAGCACCCGCCACATTCGATTCTCAACCCTCACCAGCACGATCCGATCGGCGAAGTTCTTGGCGAGGAGATGCAGCATGGCGAGCACGGGCGGCGCCCGCCACGCCTCAGGCGTGGCGACATCGCAGCAGGCGAGAATCGTATCCCGGTCAGGCTGCATGAAGACGACGTGGCATCGATCCGGGCGCAGCTCCGGCCCCATATAGGCCGCGGAGAGCCAGCCGCAGCCGAAGTCTCGGCAGGATTGCGGGCGCTGCGGATAGATAGTGCAGCCGACCCCGACATTGCATTGAGGGCAGGGCGTGTCGGCTCCTTTGTAGAGCTCGGGCACGGCAACGAGCCGGCAGCATTCGGTGCACGCGCCGCAGGACTTGGCAGATGGTGCCTGTGGGGGTGCCGCCTCGGTCATGCCCGTATTCGCTCCACGATCGTGTCGAATACGGAATCCTACAATGCGCGCAGTATCGGTGCGACAGGAAGGTCGGAGGATCAGCCGCCGAACTTGAAATTGAGGCCGAAGCGCGCGACCTGATCGATATAGTTGTGGGTCACCCCGATACTGTCGGCAAACGCCCCGGTGCTCGGGATGGTGGTGTTCACATCCTTGATGGCGACAAAGAGGTACTCGGCCTTGGCCGAGATATTGTCGGTGATCGCGTATTCGAAGCCGGCGCCCACCGTCAAGCCCGGCTCGGTCGTGCTGCCGCTCGTCGAAGTGATCAACGCGTTGCCGTTGTGACCCATCGTGTCGCTGGTCTTCAGCGTCTCGAAGGCAAAGCCCGCGGTGATGAACAACAGGCTGCGGTCGCTGATGACGGTCGTGCCCCAGCGCATGCGCAGCGTCGAGAGGAACGTGGCCTCGACCGAGTTGGTCATCTGGTCGCCGGCGCTGATGACCGGAATATTGCTCAAGGTGCGTGAGGCCGTGCCGCCCAGCCAGTTGGCGTCAACCTCGATGCCGAACACCCCGCCGCTGCCTTCGAGATTGTAGCCGGCCTGCACGCCGCCGATGAATCCTTCCGGATGCAGCGTCACCGGAGAGGCGGCGTCGATAGCGGCTCCGGCGGCGGTGCCGAGGCCCTCGAAATTAACATCGGTTGAGGTGGTGATCTTGTCGCTGCCCCAGTGGCCGCCGACATTGCCGCCGATATAGAACCCAGTCCAGTCGTAGGTGCGTATGATCGGGACCGGCGCCTTATAGCTGGGCGCCTCGATTCCGAGATCGGCCGCAACCGCCGGAACGCCCGTACCGCACAGACCGGCCGCAATCAGCGCCACGCTTCCCGGCAGCAGCTTTCGCATGTCTCCACGCCCCCTGATTTGCCCTTTGGGCAGCATTGAGACGGGATGGTACATCGCAATGCCGCCGGTGGCTGTTGCAGCAGGGCAACAGAGGCGAGGAATCCGCCGGTCCTTACAACCGGATTATGACGGAGCCCGGTTGCGGCCGACCCTTACCTCGATCCGGTCGCGCGGAATATTGGGATCGGCCAGAGCGCCGTTGCGCTGCATGAGCCCGGCGTCGGCCAAGGCCTTCACCAGCATGGCGACCGGCCGCAGCACGCTCGGCGCGGTGATCTGGCTGGCGTTGACCATCAGGGAGAGGCCGACGGGCTCCTTATTGTAAGTGGCCTCGGCTACTCCGCTTTCAGGGAAATTCCAGCCGGCGGCGCGCAGCACCGTGACGAGCTCCTCGGCAATGCTTTTGCCTTCGGCATCGCCCGCAATGCAGACGACCGAGAACTTCTGGCCACGGAAGGGCGACAAGAGGCCGATGATGCTCTTCTTCTGGGCTTCGGTCAGCCCGCGCGGAGATCGCTCCTGCAGGCGCGCCACCTGCTCGGAGGTGCGCGCGAGCGGGTCGGTCGTCGGCTGCGGCTGGGCTTGTGGCTGGACTTGCGGCTCGTCTTGCGCCGGTGCGGGCATGGGCGCCGGCTCGGCCTTCTTTTCGGCCTCCTCCTCAGCCTCACGGGCGCGCAGGGCTGCCGTAATCGCCGCCTCCTGACGCGCCTTGGCGTCCGCCAGATCCTGCTCCGCCTGCTTGGTGCGCAAATCCGCGGCGGCCACGGCCTGCTCATCGCGCAGGCTCACCAGGGCATCCTTGCGCCACCCGTAGGCCTTGGAAAGGACCTCGCAGCCAACGAGCAGGATCAAAAACGCGAATCCGGCCCAGAAGAAAATGTCGCCCCATTTGGCGGCGCCCTCGATCGAGTTCCAGCCGGGCCACCAAGTCATGTCGTCACCCTTCACGAGCTCCCTTTGCGAGCCGCCTCGTGCGCCCCTCGGGCGCCCCAAGGCCTGGCGGCTCATTATTGCGTCGGCGCGCAAGATAGCAGACCGCGCCGGACTGTCAGCATTGTCGCCTCAATATTGCGCATGCGGTCTTGGACATGCATGCACGAGCCGATGCTGGCTTGGCTCGCGCCGACACCGCGGTCGGCTCTGCCGGACAAGCGGCCGCTTCCAAGAGCCCTGATGGCACGATCAACTCGCCGTGATTTGGGCTGTTTGGTAGATTTTGTCGTGCTGCCGCCCGGATTGTCGGCTCATCTTGGGAAGAGCCGGGCGAACATGCGCAAACAGCCATGAGCAACGGACGCGAATTGGTGCCGCCGCGTTTGGTCGTGCGGCAGGTGGCGGACTGGCACGGCGTGCGGGCCGAGACCATCAAGCTTCTATGCGCTCAGCCGCTCGAGTTTCATCGCATCGAGCAGTCGCACCTGCTGGTCGCCCTGGAGCAGGCGCAACGTTACGACGGCGAGACTTTGGTGGAGGGGCTGCCCAAATCGACGCGGCGTGATCTCGCCCACAAGCTGACATTCATCCCCTCCGGATGCGCGTTCTCCGGCTGGATGAAACCGCGCGTGTCGCTGGAAGCAACCCTGTTCTACTTCGATCCGGCGATGCTGAGGTTCGACGCCGGGCGCGATGCTGCGGCGACGGCCCGCCCGCGGCTGTTCTTCGAGAACGAGAATATCTGGCAGACGGTCGCCAAGCTGAAGCCGCTGATCGGCAGCGCCGATAGCGTCGACCGGGCCTATGCCGAGGCGCTCAGCTTGGTGCTTGCGCACGAGATCACACGCCTCGAGGATGAGGCCATCGGCCTGTTACCCGTGCGCGGCGGGCTCGCCGCCTGGCAGCAGAAGCGCATCGTCGAATTCATCGAGGCGCATCTGGCGGAGGATCTGCCGCTCGCCGCGCTCGCAACTCTCGCGCAACTCTCCACCTATCACTTCGCGCGCGCTTTCAAGCGCTCGTTCGGGATTCCGCCACACCGGTATCACACCAATCGCCGCGTAGAGCGGGCGCGCGCTCTACTAGCGAATCCGGCCATTGCTGTGGCCGATGTCGCAGTCGAGGTCGGGTTCGGGGGAGCCAGCGCGTTCTCGGCGGCCTTTCGCAAGATCACCGGGCAGACGCCCACCGACTATCGCCGCGCCCTTGCCTGATCGACGAAGCGGCCCCGCCGAGACCGGCGGAGCCGCCTCTGGCCACGTGACGGCCCCCTCAATTCCCGCGTCGACGCGGGAATGGGCTGGTTGAAGAGGCCGTCGCGCCGTCCCCCCGGACGCGTTCGTGGCCGCTACCGATCCCCTCCCGTCTCAGGGAGGGGTCGCGCATGATCTCCCATACGCCTTCACCTGCTCGGGATCATGCTTGTTACCGGTGACCGTCACGCCTTCGTCGGCACTACTGCATCATGAACGCGGTGCAGAGAGTGCAGCCGCGCGGCTCGCGCACGCTGCCAGACCTGCGGGCGCGATTTCGCGCACCTACGAAATCAGTAACGCAGCCGTTTAGTCGCACACCCATATGCGGCGATAGCGCCAACCGAGGTGCGTGCGCACGCGCACGACCTCCCAGCACGCGTACGGATCATAGCTGTCCGCATAGGTCTCGATCCCGAATGCGAAGCTCGGGAAAAAGCGGAAGTGCCGGAAATGGTCGCGATCGTGATCATGATCGTGATCGCCGTCATGGTCGTGGTCCATATGGTCGCGGTCCACGCGCATCTGCGTGTTGCGGGACACATCGCGGGGCACGAATCCCTGGCCGGGGCCCGACCGCGTTGCCGTCATGCCGCCGCCGCCGCTCATGCCGCCGCCGCCGTGCATGCCGCCACCGCCACCACCACCACCTCCTCCTCCTCCTCCACCCATGTGTGCCTGAGCCGAGGCCACCAGGGCGACGCCCAATGTGACCGCCGAGACTAGTCCGATAACCGTTGCTCTGAGCATGGAAGTTCTCCTCGATGAAGTTGCCGTGCTCGCTGTTCGCCGCCGCGCCTGGGACAACCACCAGCGTCCGCCCAGCAGCACTTGCAGGCTATACCGGCGCGAAAATCGCTGACCCGACCGCCTTGCTGGCTTCTCTGCGAAATTGCGCCATCATGGCGCAGTGGGCGACAGCGGGCGCCGCAATTGCGCAATATTGCGATAGTGGCGGCAATATCTGATTGGTGCGATTGACGCGTAACCGCAAATCAGATTATTTGCAAAATTGAAAATCAGGAACCGCGCCCGGCCGGGAAAAATCTCGGCCGGGCGTTTTCGTGTCGGCTCAAGCCGAACTCCACCAAGAACCCAGCAGGCCCGGATCACCGGGCCTTTTTTTGTGCCCAAAGGAAACAGAATTCATGCAGGCAAGTTTCACGTCGACATTCGATCCGTCCGGCTCGTCCCCGCAGTTAGGTCAAGCACCTGATCCCACCTCCAACGGCTGGGCGCCTTCGACACAGACGAGCCAGTCAGACGGCTATCCCGACGATTGGGTTGAGGCCGACGGTTACCCCGACGACTGGATCTCTCCTGCGGCGACCCAATTTGACGATAGCTACCCTGATGATTGGATCAGTCCGCCGGCCCCGGCGACCGCGAATTCCTATCCGAACGATTGGCGAGGATCGGCACCGCCAGCGGGACTCGAGGGCTACCCAGATAGTTGGATTGGTTCACCTTCCGCGGCGGGTGGTGACAACTACACCAACAACTCGAACGGTCTCACGCAAGATCTCGAGCCCGATGGGTATCCGAACGATTGGATTACTTCCGGACAGTGGGGAGGCGCATCCGGCGGCTCGGATTGGCCGCAGCCGGGTTTGGTGCAACGCGCCAGTGATGAAGCCAGGGCGCGCCCCGGCTGGGTTCTACCCGTGCCGCAGTCGGGCTGGGAACCGTGGGCAGATCAGTTCATCAAGGGATTGCAAGGCATTTTCAATTATTTCAGGTCACGCGGTCGAGGTGGCTTTGGTGGTGATCGAGGCAGCGGTGACGAATGTTTCGATAGATGGCAGGAGGAACGTGGCCGGTGCGACCGGTTTGGTCAATTTGACCCGACAACTGGTCAAATTGACGACTGGTACGTGCAGGCTTGTCGAGCACGGGCCGATGACCGATATACTCTTTGCCTCCGAAATGATGGACGTCCAGATCCAGAGGAACCAGGAGAATTCGGCTGGAAGGACATCCCTCGCGACGATCCCGCGAGGAGACGATAGTCAGGCGGGCCCAACTTGTAAGTCGCTTCCGACATACGGAAGGTATCCGCCCGTGCATTTATGCGAGGACCGGTTTGTGGGTGACTCTGAGGATTTCGATCGCACCGTTAGAGGAGCTATTAGTTGGTGTCACGATCTTTACCGGTCGGGCAATCGCGGCGCCGACGTTATTCGCGCCTTTGAGGAGAGAATTAGAGCTGAGCCGGATTTGGCGACGCTGAAGGCGTTGCGATTCATGCTTGACCTTGAACGCGCGGCGCAGCGCAAGAGGGCGCTGGCGGAAGCTGCCGGCCGGCCCGACCCGGTCGACGAGATGTTTCGCTGGATTAGTGTTGTCGATCGAATTATGCCGGGCATCTCGAGGTTTGACCGGATTACACCGGGCATGGACAGGATCGCTATAATTCAAGCGCGCCTCAATCGCGAAAGGGACGCGGCGGTGCGGCGTGAGCTGAATCTCATCTTGGCGCACCAATACACAATATTGTTCGAGTTCACCGTGTCGGAGACCATATATCTCGAGCTTTTCCACGACGAGGCCGAAGACCCCATACCGCTGATCAAATTGGCCGAGCAAAAATTCTATTTTGAACAGCTCTACGAAGCCGCGATACGCATCATCGATCAGGCAGTCGACGTGGCTTATCGTTCCGGGAATTTTCGTCGCAATGCGCTGAGCGTGAAAGCAAGAATTGCTTTGGGGATGAAAGACTACAAGACTGTCGAGGGTGTGTTGCAAGAAATCATGGCTCTCGAGTTCGAGCCCGGCAACGTGGATACGGGGATCATGCGCGACTTTTTCGAGCGGCTGCCACCCGATAGTATCGATCGCGATGTCGCAAGTCGATACGGCGAGCACTCTCGGTTTCCGTTGTAGCTGATGAGCGTTCTATCCCCGAGCGATATCGACACTGCAATTCTCTCATCCGCCCATACGCAATGGCGGAAGGTGGCGATGATCATCGCCAAGGTGCGCAACGAGGCAGAACGTTGCGGGGCTACCGCCGACGAGCGCGTCATCGCGGAGCGGATCTCAGCGCTCGTCGGAAGTGGGCAGCTCGAAGCGCAGGGTAACCTGTCGACTTGGCGGCAGAGCGAGGTGAAGCTGCCGGGCTAGCAGGAAAGCGTGCCGCCTACGCCGCCGCGCTCTTCGCCATCGCCGGGGCTTGCGGGAACGCCAGCGTCACACGCAGGCCCGGATGGTTGTCGCCAAGCTCGAGCCGCGCATTGTGCAGGTCGGCGATCGCCTTCACCAGCGTGAGGCCGAGGCCGGTACCGGGGGTCGAACGGCTCGCCTCCAGGCGGACGAAGCGCTTGAGGACCCGCTCGCGGTCCGCCGCCGGCACGCCCGGGCCGGTGTCGCACACCATCGCCTCAACCCCTGCATCGTGGCTTGTCGCCATCAGCGAGATCACCGCGCCGGCGCCGGCATGACGGATCGCATTCTCCACCAAGTCGGCAAAGGCTTGAGTCAACAAATCGCGGTCGCCGGTTATGAGCAGCCCGGAGCCGATCTTGGTCTCGAGCCGCTGGCCAGCCTGCTCGGCCTCCGGTCCGTAGGCGTCCGCCACCGTCTCGATCACCTCGGATAAATCCACCAGATCGAAGCGCGCGCGCCGGGCGCCGGCCTCGATCTCGGCGATGCGCAACAGTGCATCGAATGTGGCGATGATCTGCTTTGCCTCGGCGGCGGCCGAGCGCAGCACCATCTTGGATTCGGCTGCGGAGGTGCCTTCCGCCTCCGCCAGCCGATGCAGCAGGCGCGTCATCGGTGTCTTCAGGTCGTGCGCCGCATCGGTGGTGATCTGCCGCGTGGTCTCGATCAGGCCGGTCAGGCGGTCGAGCACCGTGTTCACTGACGCGGACACGCGGTCGAGCTCGTCACCCGAGCCGGCGAGGGGGAGGCGCCGTGTCATGTCGCCGGATGCGTAGGCATTGAGCGCGACCTCGGTACGCCCGAGGCGGCGATCGATCCGCCAGGCGATGACGAGCGCGCCGGCGAGGCCCGCCATGAGCACGAAGGCGAGGCTCCAGAGCAGACCACTGGTCAGCGCCTCGCGGGAATCCTCCACGATATCCATGCCCTCGCCGACCGAAAGGTAGAGCTGGCCGACGCGCCGGCCGTAGACCATCACGGTCATGGACCGATATTCGGGCTCTTCCTGCAGCCCGACACTGTCGGCTGGGATTTCTTGCCAGCCGACGAAGGGCGACAGCCCGCGCTCGCCGTAGATCAGCTTGCCGTCCGCATCGAACAGCGCGGCGACCCGCTGGCGGCTCGAGGATGACAGCACCTCTTCGGGCGGCTCACTGGCCAGCCGCGCCGCCATCGCATCGGCACCGGCAACGATGTTGAGGCGCAGATGGTCGACGATTTCCTGGCGCACCAGCGTATAGGTCAGCGCAAAGGCGGCCACCACCGTGCAGGCGAACAGCCCGAGGAAGAGCAACGCGATGCGGACGGCGCCGGAACGGTGGAGCGCAATCATCGTTTTCGCGGGCGATCGGCGGACGGCGGCGCATCGAGGATGTACCCCATCCCGCGTTCGGTCCTGATCAGTGGCACGTCAAAGGGCCGGTCGACCTTGGCGCGCAGCCGGCTCACATGCGTTTCCACAATCGACGATTTGGGGTCGAAACGGAAATCCCAGACCCGTTCGAGCAGCATCGTGCGCGTCATCAATCGACCGCGATTGCGCATGAGCACTTCCAGGAGCTTGAACTCGCGCGGCATCAGGTCGATGACCTGGTCGCCGCGGCGCACCTTGCGGGCAACCACGTCCATCACCAGGTCGGCGACCTGGAGCACCGTCGCCTCTCCGGCAATCGGCGGCCGTCGCGCCAGGGCATTGAGCCGGGCAACGAGCTCGGAGAAGGCGAACGGCTTGCCGAGGTAATCGTCGGCGCCCGCTTCCAGTCCTTCGACGCGATCGTCGATGCCGCCGCGCGCCGTAAGGAACAGGATCGGCGTCTTCACGCCAGCGCTGCGCAGTGTCTTCACCAGGGCCATGCCGTCGAGGCCCGGCAACATGCGGTCGATCACCGCAGCGTCGTAGGTCACCGTGGTGGCGAGCACCAACCCCTCGCGGCCGTCACCCGAATGGTCGACCTCATGCCCGGCCTGGCGCAGACCCTTCTCAACGAAGGCGGCGGTGGGTAGATCGTCCTCGACAAGCAAGATCTTCATGGCGGCCAATATACGCGTATCGCGGCGTTTTCGCCCGGCTCCTCAACCGGGAAGACTTTCCCCTAAGGTCTTGGTCTATCAACCAAATCGCGGCGACCCGATCCGCCTTACAAAATTGTATAGTTGCAGAAAGGTGGCCGAAAGTCCTTGGGGTCAGGTAAGGCTTGCCTGAAGCGGAGAAGAATATGTCAGCGGTCAGGCAGCGCCGGTGCAGGGTTCCCCAAAGGTGTATCGGCGCCAAACCGCGTGACTCTGAACTTGCTGCACCAAACTTGCTGGTGGTCCCGGATCGGCGCAGGGTGTCTGGCGTCGGCTCCGGGCCACTAGCCTACCTCTCCGGCAGACGATCCTCAACAAAAAGCGATCTGCTCGATCTGTCGGCGCGCCGCAGTGGCGGCGAATCACGCCGCAAAATCGGCGCTCCATTGCGCCGAAGCCGGCCCGCAATCCACCTGACCTTCGCGGGAATACGCGTACTGCAGCGAGGCCGGTAATAGAGTGGGTTGCCTTGATCCGCGCGAGCGTTCCTCCCGCGGCAAATTGTGGACCACGCGACGGCAGCATGGCGCGGCGCTCGGCGCGCGACCATAGTGGTTCTGATCTTCATCTATACGAAGCCGAGCCGATCAATTTGCATCTTGATGTCCTGAGCGCCCGTGTCCACCAGTCTTCCCAAGTCCCCGCGACCGATCTTCAAGCCGCACGAGATGCGCACGGCGGACGAGAGCTATTGGTATGTCGAGGCTGAGTGGGACGACGGCACAATCGAGGAGATCGGACACTTCAAGACGATCGTGGAAGCCTGGGATTGGATCGCACGCGAATCCCGCGCCTGGGTCGAAGCGCGGGGGCATTGACCGGTTCTCCCCACAACGCCGCGTCACGTGTGTTGTCTGGGATCGTCGGCTTTCGTTATCAGCAGCGCGCGTACCTCGTCCTCCGAGCGCACGACTTTCAGATACTCGTCGAGCCCGGCCGTGCGCAGCACGTCACTGACGAGCGCTCCCGGATTGAGGAGGCAGAGCACCTTGCCGTTGCGGCCAATCGCCTTGGCGGCGGTCACCAGGTGACGAATCCCCATCGAGGAGATGAAATCGACCGCGGCCATGTCGACCACGATATTGCGTCTGGTTGCGGCGACGGTCGACAGCGGCTGGTCGAGCTCACCGGCGCCCCTGATGTCGAGCTTGCCGTCAAGCGATATGCGCGTGCCCAAATCGTCGAACTCGGTGATCGTGATTTTCATCACCACCTCAGCCGCTCTCGCCACGGAGAAAATGATTTGTCACAAAATGATTTAGGGTGACAAGTGCTTTCCGGCATCGCGTTGCGCGCCGAGCTCGGTAACCCTTAACCGCTGGCTCCGCACGGGCGGCAGCACGACCTCCACAAAATGACTGCGCAGCGCGCTTGACGCACCCCGGCAAATCAGACTATTTGCGAAATTGAAACTCACGAAGTGCGCGCCGATCCCGGGATGCCCGGTGGTCGGCTTTTTGTTGCCCGCTTTCCGCGACCCATTCGACCGGGAGGCGCTCGGATCCTTAACGATCCGGTAGGCTGTTTGGTGTTCTGTTCACCTCATGCAGTCGCGTACTCCGAGGTCGCGTAACCCACGGCTGGAGTGGATCGCCCAGGTGTTGGCCGATCCGCCCCCGCCGTCGCCGCAGGAACGGGGATCGTTGCGGCTGGTCGCCCAGGGTACGCCAGTGCCGGGACGGCGCGGCAAGCGGCCGCGACTTGTCGCGGCGGTGCAAAGTCCCGCAAGCAGGCCTTCTGCTCCTCCGAGCAAAGCCGGCTGCTGAGACGTCTCGGTCCGCTTGCTGCGGTCCGACTTAGCGTAAGTCGATTCCACAACGGCCCGCCGATCTCGTGCCGACGAGGTCGCCGCGGGCCGATTTCTTTTGAGGTGAGCCATGGCTTTCTGGAAATGGTCGCACACGGCTTCGTCAAACGCCATCATCGACAGCAGCATCAATTGGGCGGAGGGCATGGCGCCAAGCGCGGTCAACGATTCCGCGCGCGCCATGATGGCGCGGCTTGCCGAATGGCGCGACGATATTTCCGGTACGCTTGTGACGGCGGGAAGCGCGACCGCCTATACGCTTGCCTCCAATCAGGGCTTCGACAATTTTGCCGACATGAACGGCGCCATGCTGGCGCTGGTGCCGCACACGACCAACGGCGCGACCGTGACGCTCAATGTCGACGGGCTCGGCCCCAAGCCGCTGCGCTATGGCCCGAACCTCGAGCTGCAATCCGGCATGCTGATCCAGGGCACGCCCTACGTTGCGACCTACAACAATTCGGACGGTGCGTTCTACCTGCAGGGCGGCTTCGCCAACCCGTATGGCGTGCCGGTTGGGGCGATCATTCCCTATACCGGGACGACGGCGCCAAGCTCCGCATTCGCGCTCTGCTATGGGCAGGCGATCAGCCGAACCGCCTACGCGACTCTCAATGCGCTCTATTCAGGATACCCGTTCGGCTCAGGCGACGGCTCGACCACTTTCAACATTCCCGACCTGCGCGGACGCAGCATCTTCGGCCTCGACAACATGGGCGGCTCGGCCGCGAACCGCATCACCGTCGCCGGCGGTAATTTCGACGGGACGGTGCTGGGGAACACTGGCGGCGCGCAGAATCAGACATTGGCGCAAAACCAGCTGCCGAACATCGTGCCGACCTTCACCGGCACGCAGCAGACTTGGAGCCTAAATCAAGGCGTCCAAGAATCAGGAGTGACCGCGACAGCGCAGGGAGGGTCGACTTTCACTGCCCCGCAGAATAACCCAGGCACGGCGACCGTCACCGTGACTCCCGCCGGCTCGATCTCCTCAATCAACGGCAACGTGACGCAGCAAGCGCACCCGATCCTGTCGCCGGCAATGACGCTGCCCTACATCCTGCGGATCATTTGATAGGCCCAGGTGCGCGCGCCGGGCCGCTGGTCTTCTATTCGCTTTTGCGCGCCGAAGCGCACGCGCAGCCTGTCGATCGGCAATGCCACCAACCGATCAAGGAGAAAAGCAGCAGCGATAACCAGGGCGATGGTTAGAACGTATCGCGGCCGCCCGGTGCCGACGAACGGCGCAGTATTGAGCGGCGACCAGAGGATGAGTCCAATGACAAGGTTGTGGACCATGTATATGGGGTAGGATAACTCACCGATATTGGCATCGAGCGAAATATTTTTGGTCAACCTAAACAGAAAAGGCATTCCGACCGCGACCAGAATATAGGGAACAGTCTCCCAGATAAGGCTGCCACGAATTACGTGATCGATTGGCCAGTAGATAATAGCTACGCCCAGTACCATGGCAGCTAATCCAAGCTCCATCCTAGGAGAAAAATTGAACCGCGGAAGCTGAAGATACAGCCGGTACGCCAGGACGCCGAGCAGGAAATAGACCAGCTCCGACGCAAATAGTGTGCGGTTCCACGGATCGCCGAAGAATCCAGCAGCCATCAAGACAATGCGCAACGCAAGCGATAAGGCGCAGAGCGACGCCAGAAACCAGAGCGAACGTCGAACAATAAAAGGCGCAATCAGATAGAACAATAGTTCGAGACCAACGGACCAACCCTGTGGTACTGGGCTTATAGCCATCACGCTCATGGCGTCCGGACCGAAATCCGGCGCTAAACTGAGTTCGCCTGAAAAGCGATTGAAGCCAAGCCACTGGCCGGTATCAAGTCCAAACATAGTCGTATCGGACACGCCGGCATATATAAGTATTGGAATGGGCAGAGAGCCTAGGTCTAGGCTGCTGGCATAGAAGATGGGGCTTGCCATCTTGCTCATCATCTGTCCCGGCGGCACCAACAAACACTCGGCGATCAAGGTTAGCGCGCCAACGACCCAATAGAGTGGCAAGAGGCGCAGAAGGCGCGAAGCGTAAAAACTCCAGACCGATAACTTGTGGTAGCGGGTGTCGATTACTAGCGTCATGTAGAAACCGGAAATAATGAAGAAGGCCTTCACCGCGAAGGTAGCGCCGCCGAAGGCGCCAAGGTGCGAGCCTACAACCAGGAGCGCCAAGATAAAGCGTAGTGACCCCATGAAATCCTCGAAAAAAATTCCCGTCGCTACTTTAGCGTTGCTCCCAACCATATTGCCCGCAGCGGGTCGCGACAACGGACAATGGGCGAATTCCCCAGCTCAGATTCGCTCCTGGTTCCAGTCGCTGATGCAGCCGGACAATCCTGCAATGAGCTGCTGCGGCGAAGCGGACGCCTTCGAGGCTGACACTTTTGAGGTCGAGGGCGACCATTACGTCGCCGTCGTCACGAAGGGGAAGGGCGAGGTCGCCGACGGGACCCGCATCCCGGTGCCCAACAACAAGATGAAATGGGACGCCGGCAACCCGACCGGGCACGGCATCATCTTCATCGGCAGCCAAGGGCAGGTCTACTGCTACGTCGCGCCCGGCGGGGTTTAGGCCTGGGTCGTCCCCGCGAAAGCATGCCCTCGACCCCGATCGGGGGCGGGGACCCAGACGGCGAGGGCGCAGCGGCATGGGCCCCTGCTTCCGCAGGGGCGACGATCCTTAGCAAATCGGAGATCCTGCATGACGGTTAGCCTCACGGCTCTCGCCGACGCCAATGCGCGTCGGTGGGAGGCGATGCACCTGCGCGCGTCGCTGCTGCCATCCTTCGACGCGACCGCCGCGCGGCTGTGCGCTGCTGATGCCAAGCCGCGCTATCAGCTTATTGCTCAGGCCACGGGCGTGCCTTGGTGGATCATCGCGGTGATCCACGAGCGCGAGGCGGGCGGTCCGCCGCACTTCGACCGATCGATCGCGCAGGGCGATCCGCTCGGCGAGGTCTCGCGCCATGATCCGGCCGGGCGCGGGCCGTTCTTCGATCATCCGGGCGATCCGCCCGGGCAGGATGCGTTCTACCGCGGCGCGCTCGATGCGCTGATCGATTGCGCCCCGCACGCCGCCAAATGGACCGACTGGAGTATCGGCGGCACGCTCTGCCTGCTCGAGCAGTATAACGGCCTCGGCTACGCCGCCATGGGGCGCGCCTCGCCCTACATCTGGTCGGGCTCCGACCAGTACGTCTCCGGCAAGTACGTCCGCGACCACGTCTACGATCCGGGCGCGGTCGATCAACAAGAGGGCTGCGCGCCGCTGCTCTCGCGCATGATGGCGCTGGACCCGTCCATCCAATTCGAAGCCGTGCCGGTGCCGGCGGCGTGATCTCTCTTGTCCCGGGACGCGCGACAGCGCGAGCCGGGACCGTTCCAAACAATATCGCGCATCGTTCATGACGGTCCCGGGTCAAGCCCGGGACAAGTGGAAGAAACCGGACGCGCGGCATAGCTGCGTTGAAGACGCGCGCAAACGCGCTGATGGCGCGCGAGCCGGGACCGTTCCAAGCAGCAAAGCCCGTCGTTCGTAACGCTCCCGGCTCGCCCTTCGGGCGTCCGGGACAAGGAGGTTCCATGCAGTTCAATCCGAAGATCGGCTTCTATCTCGGCATCCTGGTGACGATCGAGATTGCGGTGAGCAGCGGCACGCTCAGTCTCACCCACGCGATCCCGCCCGATTGGATCCCGGCGGTCATCGCCTGGTCGGGCATCCTGGCTTTCATCGGCTCGACAATCCTCACGTTCTTGCACGGCTATTCCTCGATTGAAGCGGGCCCGCTGGTGAATGTGTCGCCCCCGCCCAAAGCCGTGACGGTGCTTGTGGGGCTCGCCATTGCGGGCGCGCTCATGTTCCCGGGAATGGCGTATGCGCAAGGCCGGCAGGCGCCCGCCAAGGCGCCGGTCATCTGCGATCCACTGCATCTCGCTCCCGGTTGCCAGGGAGGCGCCGGCAAGGACTTGAGCGAGTTCACCCCGCAGGAAATTGCCGATCGCATCGGCAAGCTCGCGCTCAATGATTTCGTCTATGCGGATGCGCTCGCCAAGGCGACCAACAACACCGTCACCGAGCCGTGCTGGGCCGCATGGGTGAAGCTTTTGACGCAACAGCAGCAGCCTTTGATAGGTCCGAGCCTCACCGAGGCGGTTTCATGGGGCGGAGTGGGCGCGACATTCTCGACCATTGCTCCGCACAATCTCATGGTCGGGCAGGGCGTAACGTTCGCGAGCCCGCCGGCCGGGATCGCCTCCGGGACGACCTATTACGTCACCGCGGAGAACTACACGGCCGAGACCTTCGAAGTGTCGGCAACCGTCGGCGGCCCCGCAATCGTCCCCACCGGGCCGGCGGCGGGCGGCACGTCGATCACTTCGCTCGGCATCGTGCTGCAGCGGCCGGACCCGGGGCTCATCACCAATGTGGAATACCTGAGCGAGGCTGTGCAGCTCCTGCAGTCAAATTCCCCGATCGCAGTCGCGTGTGCGCCGATGGCGCAAGCACTGCAAAAGGACGTCGGCAATCTGCTCGGCCAGATCATAACCGGCGGCGCCTTCGGGTTGTTCAAGCTGCCGATCCCGGTCGGCGCGATCCCTTGACGTCGCATGTTCCGGAAAAGCCTGCCCTTGCGAAAGCGAGGGTGGATACCGGTTTCCGATAAGAACATGCGCAAATCCTAGGAACTCATCATGGATCACGCCGAGATCGAGGCGATCGTCAAGCGGGCCTCACGTGAGGCTGCACTTGAGACCCTGGGACTCTTGGGCTTCGACGTCGACGACAGAGCCGAGATGCGTGCCGATCTCGCCCATCTGCGCCGCTGGCGGCGCAGCGTCGACCAGGCCGGCAGCTTCGGGCTCAGAGCCTTCATCACTATCGCCTGCACCGGGCTCGCCGGCGCCATCTGGCTCGGCATCAAATCGATGCTGGGGAAGGGGTGAGAAGGGCGTTAAGGAAGCGTAGAACTACGAGTGGTCGAGCCCCGGTTACCAAGTCCCATTCCTACAGCAGAAAATTATCGAGAATTTTCAAGCGCAAATCCGCAGATATCAGGCCATTGATCCGCGGGTTAGACTCCACTTTTCGCAGCAGCCGCCCGCGTGGGTGGCGAAAGCGATTGAAGACGTAGGAGCTGCCTATTATGTCGATCCATGATGAGGTCATAGCCTTCGATATGATGGTCGGAGGAAGGACACCGTATCTGGGCTTCGGCGAGCTGCTCCACGATACAGTGCAGGCCGAAGCGGAGTTTCATAAGGCTGCGGATGAGGCCCGAAAATCGCTTTGCGAAGTGTTCGGCGTGAAACTGGACAGTCCATCGACAATTCCCAAGGAACTGGACGATATCGTTCAGGAGCTGTGGGAAACCGGCTGGGATCCGGAAACTCGAAACGTCCGCCTTTTCACCCGTGACTTCGGTCTGCCCCTTACCGAGGCGACAGTCGAGCTGCTCGGGGGAAGGCTCATCTTTCGTTCAGCGACCGATGTTTTTCGCTTGTCGATCTTCTATGCGGACCAGCGCGTAGAAGCGTTTCCTTTTCATAAGGCGTTTAAGTGCGTTACGCAGGGCCCGTTTTTCGGCGAGACGATGACGTACTTCGTCATTGGTCTTGGACACGAGCTCGAGCGAAAAGGTTTTCGAATGACGGAAGAGCTGAAGAGGCGGATGCCGAGAGAGCGCTACGCTGCGCCCGCCAAGTAGGTGTTGCCGAACAATTAGGACAGAGATACTCGCCGAGGTCACCTGTCCCGCCGTCTTGGTGCTACAGCGTCGACCAGGCCGGCAGCTTCGAGCTGAGGGCCTTCATCACCATGGCCTGCACCGGCCCCTCGTGCCGCACGCGCAATCGATGGAAGGGCGCACGAACACCGGCAGAGTGGTATAGATCAATGCAACCGAACAACGAGGATTAAGCGGATTCATCATATGTACGAAAATTACGAGAAGATGCTCTTTCCTCTAAATCCAGAAGAATGGCCCTACGTCGCCGGCGAACGCATATGGGTTGAGCCTGTCGGCAATGGTGATCCCAATGTTAGGAAATTTAGGTTGTTGAACTCACCCTTCCATGCGCACGGGGTCAGTTATCTGGATATTGTTCGTGGGATTCCTGAAGAGGATGGCGAAGGATTGGAATATGGCGGGACGATCGAGAAGTCCGGACGTTCCACTCTGTGGCTAATGGTTCCGGCGGGGCCGGGTTTTGAAAAATATTGGCCGACGTTGCAAGACCTCGGCTGCACCTACGAAGGCAGCAATGAGGATACAAAGACACAGAAAAGAATCTTATATTCGGTTGACGTGCCGCCGGAGACCGACATCGAGCGTGTTCTTTCGATCGTTGGGCATGCTCAGTCCGAGGGCGTGTGGGGCTACCAGATTGGTCATCTGGCTCACAAGCGAGCGGTGCGCTGAGAGCAGGCCGGACGTGAGGGGCGGCCCGCGCGGCTTCGGGTTCTCGAGCCGACGAAGAAGAACGAAGATTGAAAACTCCGCAAAAAGCCGTGTGTGCAGCGGCTCGCTTCTTCGCGAAGCTACGGCACCAATCCCAGGCCCTTGCGGACTTCCGTCTTGACGGCGTCAAAGTCGGCGCGGAACGCGGGCTTCTGCAGCATCAGGGTGACCATGACGGTCGCGCCGATATGGCCGCCTTCCCAGTCGGACGGATAGGCGACGCCGCTCGCTATGCGCTGCTCGCCATATTGCCAGCCGCGGGCAAAGAGCTCGCTCCGCTTCTCCGGCACCATCATTGAGAGCAGGAGCGCGACCTCCGCACCGAAGGTGCTGTGGCCGCTCGGATAGGTCGGCCCTTGCGAGGCGGCCGCGATATTGGCGGGCGACTGCACCTCCTTGCTTGCCTGGAAGGGTCGCAGGCGCTTGTATTTCTGCTTGATCGCCCGCACTCCGACCGCAGAGTCCTTGTTGACCTTGTCGAAGAACTCCCCGGCGAGCGGGAAGCGGTCCTTGGTGAAGGTCGGGCCCAGCACCTCGCCGGCAATCTGATAGACCGACTGCTGGGTATCGGCTTGGATGCGCTGCAGCCGCTCCGGCGTGAGCGTCTTCTGGATCGCCAGCACGGTTTCGAGGTCGTGCTTGTCGGCCGGCGATCCGTCGGCGGGCGGCGGCGGCAAGAGGTTGGCGAAGTCGGCATCGCTTTCGGCCAAGTATGGCTTGTCGGACAGAGCGAGCGCCGGCGCCGCGCCGAGCGTGAGCAGCAACAAGAGGCTCAAGGCGAGCTTGTGCATGGTTTCCTCCTAAGCTCTCCACCGCGAGTTATGCCCGCGCTTGTCGCGGGCATCCACGCCTTTACAAGTGCGAAAAAAGACGTGGGTGGCCGGGACAAGCCCGGCCACGACTGCGGGGACTTTATGGCTTGATCACTTGCCTGGCGCGCTCGACGATGGCCTTGGGGGTTGCGTAGAGCTTCTGCACGATGTCCTGCACCTTGGCGCCCGACAGAGGCGAGATGGCGATGCGTGCGGCCTCCGCGTCTGCGAGAAACTGCGGATCCTTCATGGTGGCGTCGAACGCGGCGCGCAGGATCGCGACCTGTTCTGCGGGCGTGCCGGGTGGCGCGATGTAAGAGCGTTGGAACACCTGCTGGCTCACCACCAATTCGGTGACGGCGCGGCTTTCCGGATTGTCGATGAACTTCCAAATTTCCGGCACGCCCATCTGGGTCAGCTCCGGATTGGGATCGAGACCGACCTGGACCAGGATATTGACCTTGTGGTCGCGCAGCCAGTCCGCCTTCTGCGACTTGAGGCTCGACCAGTCCCAGCCGCACATGCCGTCGACCTCGCCGCGCTCCATCGCGAGTGTGATATCGGCTGTGCCCTTGTAGCCGGCGACGACGTCGAACTTGGTGCCCGCCGTGTGATTGTGCAAATAGCCGTAATCGCGGGTCGCGCCGCCCGCATTGGTCGCGCCCAGGATCGTGCGTTGCTTGCGCGCGTCCTCGAAGGTCTTGATCTTGGAAGTCTGGTAGGTTGCGCAGACGCGCGTGCCGGCATCGGCGGAGCCGATATAGAGGACCTTGGTCGGATCGAATTGCGTCTCCGCTTTGTCGTCGAGCAGAGGGCCGATGATCGCGCCCGGCATCAGCGCGCCCAATGCAGAGCCGTCCTTGGGTGCCACGTTGCTAATATAGATGGCGGTGCGGCCCGAGCCGGCACCCGGCATGTTCTTCACCACGATCGTAGGATTGCCCGGGATGTGCCGGCTCATCGTGCGCGCGACCGTGCGGGCGTAGATGTCGTAGCCGCCGCCCACGTCCGCTCCGACCTCGAAGTCGATGGTCTTGCCGGCATAGAAATCGGCCGCCGGCACCGGCAGCGCCAGCAGAGCGACGAGCCCGCAGGCCGCGGCCACTCCGGTGGGGCTCGGGACGCAGTGTCGCAAGATCATCGAGGCCTCCTACCTTGCCCGGGTTCGTCCCAAGCTTTGAAGGAAGGGTAGCTTAAATTTGCGCCGCCTGGGAAGTCACGCCGAAGTCGTCGCTGGCTTGCGCGTCGTATTGATCGCGACGGTGGTGATCGAGACCAGCGCGGCAGCGGCAACGCAGAAGAAAATTGCGCGCGGGTAGCCTTTGTCCAAGAGCTGGCCGAAGATCATCGGCGCGACGATGCCCCCGATATTGAAACCGGTCGACACAAAGCCGAACACGCGTCCATAGGCACCGGGCGGGGTCACAGTCCGTACGATCATGTCGCGCGACGGCATGGTCAGGCCGGAGAAGAAGCCGGCAATTCCCATCGCGCCGATGAGCAAAGCGGTCGCAAGGTCGAGCGAGGCGACCAGAAGGCTCATGCCCGCGGTCATCATGAGCCCGCAGGTCGCGACCAGGCCGTGATGCGCGGTGCGCCCCGCAAGCCAGCCGCCCACCAGCACGCCGAGGGGGCTCAGCGTCAACAGCGCGGTGAGGGCGGCGTTGCCGATCCTGATCGGTGTGCCATGCAGCGCGCCCAGTGCCGGAACCAAAAAGTTGTAGAGCGCGCCGCTCGATATCGCGAGCATGATGAAGAAGGCGAGATTGAGCAGGATCGCCGGCGCAAGCAGAACGCGCCACCCACCTGTGGTACCGCCCGCAGCCGCCTGCGCCCCTCTTCCGCGCGGCTTGCGGCCCGCTTGATCCTCTGTGATTTCCGCTGGCTCGGCGGAGAGGCCCATTACCAAGGCGGCGACCAGCCCGAGAGCGGACGCTCCCAGGAAGGCGCCGCGCCATCCCACGAGGCTCTGCAAGAACAACAGGGTCGGCGGCGCGGCGGCGTTGCCGAGCATCCCGGCGAAGGTGTGCAGCGAAAACGCGCGCCCAGCGCGCTCGGTCGGCACGTGGCGCGAGAGCAGCGCATAGTCCGCCGGGTGGTACACCGTGTTGCCGAGGCCGGCGAGCGCGAACATCGCGACGAAGATGAAGAACGAGTCCACTGCAGCCGCGATCGCGAACGCAACCGCTCCGATGATCAGGCCCGCAACCAGGAGCGCGCGTGCGCTGACGCGGTCGACCAGGAAGCCGGCAGGCGTCTGCAGCGCGGTCGAGACGACGTTAAAGGCGGTGTATGCGAGGCCGAGCTCGGTATAGCTCACCCCATAGTCCGCCCGCACGAACAGGAACAACGGCGCGAGCAGGGTGATGTAATAATGACTGGCGAAGTGCACGAAGCAGATGGTCGCGACGAACTTCGTCTCGCCCGTGCGCGTTTGAGGCAGCGGCAGCTCGATGGCCTGGGTCATGGGTTCGGTCATGCCGCTTGGGTACGCGCGGCGTGGATCGCCTGCCAGACGCGGAAGGGGGTCGCCGGCATGTCGATGTGCCTGATGCCAAGTTCCGACAGCGCGTCGACCACCGCATTCATTACCGAGGTCAGCGCGCCGGCGCATCCCGCCTCGCCGCAGCCTTTGACGCCGAGCGGATTGGTGGTCGCCGGCACCGGGTGGTCGGCGACCGCGAACGAGGGCACGTCGGCGGCGCGCGGCAGCGCATAGTCCATATAGGAGCCGGTCAGGAACTGGCCTTCGGCATCATAGACCGTCATTTCCATCAGGGCCTGCCCGATGCCCTGCACAGTGCCGCCGTGCAGCTGGCCCTCAACGATCATCGGATTGATGACCGTGCCGAAATCATTGACACAGGAATATTTCACCACCGCGATCTGACCAGTGTCGGGATCGACCTCCACCTCGGCGATGTGGCAGCCGTTGGGAAATGTCGAGGCGGCGCCTTCGCTGACATGGCTCACATCGAGCGAGGCGGGCGTGCCCTCCGGCAGGTTGAGGCCGGCGTGGATCTTCGCCGCCAGATCCATGATACCGATGGCGTGATCGGTGCCGGCGATCACGAACGTCCCGTTCTTGAACTCGATGTCGGCGGCGGACGCTTCCAGCACGTGCGAGGCGATCTGCCGTCCCTGCTCGACCACCTTGGCGGAAGCTTCCACGATCGCGGTGCCGCTCGACATGATCGATTTGGAGCCGCCGCTCCCGCCGCCGATCACGAGGCGATCGCTGTCGCCCTGGACCAGACGGATCTTGTCGAACGGGATGCCGAGCTTCTCGCTCAGCACCTGCGCGAACGGCGCCGCATGGCCCATGCCGAAGTCCATCGTGCCAGTGGTGAGCGTGACGCTGCCGTCCGCCTCGAAGGTGATTCCACCCAGTTCCTTGGACGGCGGCGCGGTGACCTCGAGGAAGCTGCCGATGCCTAATCCGCGCAGCTTGCCGCGCTTCTTGCTCTCGCGCTTGCGGCGGGCGAAGCCCTTGGTGTCGGCGGCATCGAGCGCCTCGCGCAGCAGCGCCGGAAAGTCGCCGCTGTCATAGGTCATGCCGGAAGCGGCTTTGAAGGGGAGATGCCGCCGCTTGATCTGGTTGCGCCTGCGCAGCTCCAGGCGGTCGATGTTCATCTCCGCCGCGGCGGTGTCGATCAGCCGCTCCATGTAGTAGTTGCCTTCGGGCCGGCCGGCGCCCCGATAGGCGGACACATGGCTGGTATTGGTAAAGACGCACTTGGTCGAGACTTCGATGAGCGGTGTGCGGTAGACGTTCTGCACGTTCTTGACCGCGTTCAGCGTCGGCGGCATCGGCCCGACATTGGCGAGGAAAGCGCCCATATTGCCGAAGCTCGTCAGCCTCACGGCCAGGAAATTGCCGTCTGCATCGAGCGCGAGCTCGGCGCTGACGCGGTGGTCGCGGCCATGGTGGTCGGAGACGAAGCTCCCGGAGCGCTCGTCGGTCCACTTCACCGGGCGGCCGAGCTCGCGTGCCGCATGCAGCGCGCAGACATATTCGGAATAGACCGCAGCCTTCATGCCGAACGAGCCGCCGATATTGCCGGTGATCACGTGCACCTGGCCGGGCTCGACGCCCATCACCTGGGCGACCTGCGCGCGCATGCCGAACACGCCTTGGGACGGGACATAGAGGGTGAACCGCCCGTGCGCGTAAGATGCCAGCGCCGCGCGCGGCTCCATGGCGTTGACCACGACGCGACTGTTGATGAGCTTGAGCCGCGTCACATGCGCGGCCCGTGCAAAGGCTTCCGCCACTGCGGCGCTGTCGCCGTAGTGATAATCGAGCGCGATGTTGCCGGGCACATCGGCATAGAGCTGCGGCGCCTCGGGGCGCGCAGCTTCTTCCGGATCAATGACCGCGGGGAGGGGCTCGATGTCGAGCTCGATCGCTTCGGCGGCGTCCTTCGCCTGCATCAAGCTTTCCGCCACCACGCAGGCGATCGGATCACCGACAAAACGCACCTTGTCGGTGGGCAGCGCCGGCCGCGCCGGCTTGCGCATGGGTGAGCCATCACGGTTGTTGAACGGGACGATGCATTTGAGCTTCCCATAGCCGGCCGCGGCGAGATCGGCTCCGGTATAGACGGCAAGCACGCCCGGCATGGCGCGTGCGGCTTGGGTCTCGATGCCGCGAATGATCCCGTGGGCGTAGCGGCTTCTGACCATCACCGCATAGGCCTGCCCGGCGACCGCGACGTCATCGGTGAAGCGGCCTTCCCCGCGAACCAGCTTGGGATCTTCGGTGCGCCGCACCGGCTGGCCAATGCCGAACTTGGCGACCGCCCACCGATCCGTTGCATCCGAATGGGTGCTCTCCCACCGATCGGGGTCGCTTCGCAGGTTCATGTCGAGAGGTTCCTAAACAGGCTCGCGGCCCCGGGGGCAGGGGACCGGCAGCGCGGAGATTTGCGCCTGAAATAGTCGACCGGCCGTGGTTCGACAAGCAGAGGGGGTGAGGAGTGGGCTAGCTATGCGCCAATAGTGCAGCTGTTGCGCGCTGCGTTCCGCCTGTTACACTTAGGGCGATTGAACAGCTGAACGCCGCCGCGCCATCGAGTCGATGCTTGCCGGGTAACGCTCTGGCGCGGCAGGAAGGTACTTGATGAACGACGGGGCCCGGCGAACCGGAGGCCTCGACCCTGCCCGTGATCGGGTGCAGCGGCGCTACCGCTGGGGTCGACGCTCGCTTTATGGGTTGCAACATGGCGCGCAGCGCCGCGAGCGTGCGGGCGATGGCTATGACGGCAACGGTGCCGGCCATGCCGGCTCCATCTATGCAGCGCTCGATCTCGGCACCAATAATTGCCGCCTTCTGGTCGCGCGCCCGGCGGGCGATGGCTTCCAGGTCATCGATGCATTTTCGCGCATCATCCGGCTGGGCGAAGGGATTTCGGCTTCGGGGCGCCTGAATGACGCCGCCATCGAGCGCGCCGTCGAGGCACTCGGCATCTGCCGTGACAAGATGCGGAATCGTGGCGTCACCCGCGCCCGGCTGATCGCGACCGAGGCCTGCCGCGCCGCGGCGAATGGCGAGGAATTTCGCGCGCGGGTCGCGCGCGAGGTCGGGCTCGAGCTCGAAGTGATCGACCGCGAGACCGAAGCCGAGCTCGCGGCTTCCGGCTGCACGCCGCTGATCGATCCGCAGGCGGAGGGCGTGATCCTGTTCGACATCGGGGGCGGCTCCTCCGAGCTGGTGCGGCTTGCCCGCTCAGTCCCGGTCGAGCGCGGCCCGCCCTTGCCGCGGATCGAGGCCTGGGCTTCGCTTCCGGTGGGGGTGGTATCGCTCGCGGAGCGCCACGGCGGCCACCGGGTCACGCGCGAGGTCTACGAAGCCATGGTCGCTGAAGTCGGCGTCTTCGTCGAGCGCTTCGTTGCCGAGAGCGGGGCCAGCGGCGTCGAGCGCGTGCACATGCTGGGCACTTCCGGGACCGTGACCACGATCGCGGGCGTGCATCTTGATCTGCGCCGCTACGAGCGGCGGCGTGTCGACGGCTGCTGGATGAGCAGCGAGCAGGTGACCGGCGTCATCGAGCGGCTGCTGGGGATGAGCTACGAGGAGCGCGCCGCCAGTCCCTGCATCGGCACCGAACGCGCCGATCTGGTTCTCGCCGGCTGCGCCATTCTCGAAGCGATCCACCGCGCCTTCCCGTGCCGTCGGCTGCGCGTCGCTGATCGCGGGCTGCGCGAAGGCATGCTGGTGAAGATGATGCGCCAGGACGGCATCTGGGGCGGCGTTGCGGCCCACGCTTGAGGTTTCTCACTTATCCCTGGTGATATCCGGGCCGAGTTCGTGACGCTCCCGCCTCATGCCAGGACAAGTGAGGATGTCTACATCTTGTAGGAGGCCACCAGCTTAATCTGGTTGAGGTTGAAGCCGACGGCGCCGGCGGCAGGGCTTGGCGCCGCGCCGGAGAAGGTGATGGCTTTGCTCGGGAAGCTGAAGAAGTCGTACTCAAGCCGCCCGGTCCAGTGCTCTGTCATCGCATACTCGAAGCCGCCGCCGACCGTCCATCCGGCGTGGTTGGTGCTGCCGAGCGACGGGCCAACCTTGTTCTCCCACACCGTGTCGTGATCATAGTCCAACGCGCCGCCCCCTTTGGCATAGACCAGCAGGCGATCGAAGGCGATGCCGAAACGGGCGGTGAGCGAGGCCGTATAGTAGATGTCGGCATCGAGGCTGTTGAAGGCGGAGTCGAGCTTGTCGCCCTTGACCCAATTACCGATGATATCGGCTTCGACGCCGATGACTGCCCAGCCGATCTGATAGTTGATTCCGGTGACGCCACCGGCGACGAGGCCCTTGACCGAAGGCGATGCGCTCGTCGCAGCCACAAATGGATCCGTGAAGGGTGCGTTGCCAAAACCGTATCCGACGGCCACGCCGACATAGTATCCGGTCCAGAAATAAGGTGCCGGGATGTAGGTCGAAGGGGCCGGGGGAGGCCCTAGTGACAGGTCTGCCGCGCTCGCCGGAATTGTCGCCAACAAGGACGCTGGCAAAGCCGCGACTGCGGCGAGGGCTACGCCGCCGAAAACTGCACCCCATCTCATTGGCAGCTCCAAAGCTCCACCCGGCTCGAGGCTTGCGTCCGTCCATTGTCGCCGGCCAGCGCGGTGCGCGAATGCCGACGCCCCGCGTGATGCGTCAACGGATCAGGTTCACCCGGAATCCGATATCCCCGCATCAAATTGCATCCTATGGCCTGCGCCGGCAATGAGAATCGCCGGATATCAAACGCTTTGTGGGCAGGTGTGGCAAATTTGTCCTGATCTGCGATATGGGTGCGGACCGAGCTTGTGGTCGCGGCCGCAATCCCATAAATTTCTGCTGTTTCAACAATGCCTTATCCGACGTTCCTCGCCCTCGCCCTTGAGGAGGCCTGGCGTCGCCAAAACCGGCCGGGCGAAGGTCGCATCTTTGCGCTATGATTCAACCTTAGACCGAGATCGCCCCATTCCGTGTCGAGGCCGATGACCCGTGACGACAGCAGGCGGCCGTTGAAGGTACAGGTCCGCGCCGGCCGCGGCCGCACTCTGTCGTCGAAGCTGTGGCTCGAGCGGCAACTCAACGACCCCTATGTGGCGCGGGCGCGGCGGGAAGGATTTCGCTCCCGTGCCGCCTACAAGCTGATGGAGATCGACGACAAGCACGGCTTGCTGCGGTTGAGCGCATGCGTGGTCGATCTAGGTGCCGCGCCCGGCGGCTGGAGCCAGGTTGCCGCCACGCGGGTCGGCGCCGGCGAGGGCCGTGGCAAGGTCGTGGCCATCGATTTGCTCGAGATGATGCCGGTGCCGGGCGTCGAGTTCGCGCAGCTCGACTTCCTTGATCCGGCCGCGCCGGACGCCATCAAGAGCTTGCTCGGTGGGGCTGCCGACGTCGTCTTGTCCGACATGGCTGCGAACGCGACCGGCCACCGGCCGACCGACCACCTCAAGATCATGGCGCTTGCGGAGGCTGCGGCCGATCTTGCGCACGAGGTGCTCAAGCCTGGCGGCGCATTCCTCTGCAAGGTGCTGCAGGGCGGCACCGAGGCGACCTTGCTGGCGCGGCTAAAGCAGGAATTCGCCAGCGTGAAGCACGTAAAGCCTGCGGCAAGCCGCGCCGACTCCTCCGAGCTCTATCTTCTGGCGCGCGGCTTTCGCGCCCGCTGAGCGATTCACTCCCGATCCGCCGGCCGTGCCAGCGCGGCGCCGACATTCGCCGGCATCCGCCAGAACACGATACAGCTTGTGGCCGAGATCGCCGCGATCGCGAGCCACGCGGGCTGGAAATCGGCGGCGGTGATCGTGTCTTGCCCGCGCCACCACAGCGTGAGGTCAACCGCCAGCGCGCCGATCGCGACCCCGACCGAGATCGAAAGTTGCTGGCCGACAGAGATCAGCGAGGTCGCGCGGCTCATGAGGCGATGATCGACATCCGCGTAGCCCATGGTGTTGAGGCTCGTGAACTCGAGCGAGCGGAAGAAGCCGCCGCAGGTCAACACCGCGATGATCCAGACGAACGACACGCCCGGCGTGAAGGTGGCGCAGGCCGCGACCAATATGGTGCTGACCAGCGCGTTCACGATGAGGGTGCGGCGGAAGCCGAAATAGCGCAGCACGATCGGAATGATGGTCTTCATGCCCATAGCACCGACCACGTTGCATATCGTTATCAACCCCGACTGGAATGCCGTGAGATGAAAGCCGAGCTGCAGCAAGAGCGGCAGCAGGAACGGCATCGCGCCGATGCCGGAGCGATAGATAAAGCCGCCGACCAGCGATGCGAACACGCTTGGGATCTTCAAGAGCGACAGGTCGAGCACCGGCGCTGCCGCACGGCGCGCATGCAGCACATAGGCGTAGATCGATACCGAGCCCATCACGATCAGTCCGATTACCGCTCCGGCAGGCAGGAAGTTGAGGCCGAGCACGGAGCCGCCGAAGGCGAGCCCGCCGATGCCGAGGCCGGCAAGCAGGATCCCGGTGGTGTCGAGCGGGTCGGGCTTCTCGGCGCGCACATCGGCAATGAAGATGGTCGCCAGCACGATGCCGGCGAGCCCGATCGGAATGTTGATCAGGAAGATCCAATGCCAGGTGACGTAGGTGGTGATGAAGCCGCCGAGCGGTGGGCCGATCAGCGGGCCGACGAGCGCCGGCAACGTGACCCATACCATCGCGTTGATGAGCTCGCGCTTGTCGACGCTGCGCACCAGGATGAGGCGGCCGACCGGAGTCATCATGGCGCCGCCCACGCCCTGCAGCATCCGGGCAAGCACGAACTGGGTGAGCGAGTTCGACAACGCGCAGCCGATCGAGCCGGCCATGAACACCATGATTGCGGCGCGGAACACCCGCCGTGCGCCGAAGCGGTCGGCAGTCCAGCCGCTCACCGGCAGGAACACCGCAAGCGACAACAGATAAGAGGTGATGGCGAGCTTGAGCGCCAGCGGGTTGGTGCCGATCGCTGCGGCGATCGCCGGCAATGATGTGGAGATGACGGTCGAATCCATGTTCTCCATGAACAGCGCAACCGCAACGATGAGCGGAACAATATGCTCGCGAATGGGGCGGGGCTTGGCGGCGACTTCCAGCATGCGGCGGTCTATAGCACGGGATTGCACAGCGCCCGGTAGGGTCTGGCAAAAATGGTTGCGCGCAAGGGTGAAGCCCACCGAAGTCGGCCCGCGTCTTCGGTACGGTATCGTCATCCAGTCTGTCAGTGAACGCATTCGATCGGCACGTCGACGGCGAGGCTTTTCTTAAAGTCGCCAGGAACCGCAGCGCTGCGTGCAGGTTTACACCATTGCCCGAGCGTAGTTCCCCCGGCCCCATCCCCGTTACGCTCGAGTGGCCAGCCCCATCCTCTCGCTGAGAGGATGGGGCTCGTTCGTTGAATAGCGCCCACCTCGCGAAGCGTTCGGTTCCATCCTGACAAGAATTTAAAGCGTTGCGGGTGGTCGAACGATTGAGCGCGGCTGCGCGTTTTCCGATCGGGGCAAGAATTCGGAGGTACCAAATGGACAAGGATCGCGTAGAGGGCTCGGCGGAGCACGTCAAAGGAAAAGCCAAGGAGCTCGCCGGAAAAGTCACCGGAGATACCAAGACCGAGGCTGAAGGAAAGATGGATCAAGCCAAGGGCAAGATCCAAAATGCCGCGGGTGGCATGAAGGACGCCATGAAGGAGAAGCACTAACAAGCCGCGGTTTAGACAGAAGCTTTGGAGCCCCGCACGGGGCTCTTTTCTTGCAGCCGATTTGCTCTCTCATTTCTTCAGGAAGCAGGTTGTCTTCAGGAAGCAGGTTGGCCTCGACAGCTCTATCGAAGCCGGACCGAGGGGTGAACATTTGCCGCAGGAACCTTAGCCGCTGATCCGCGCCGTGGGCACCACCGAAAATACATTTGCCAATTTCTCGGCGCGTCAGCAGCGAGTCTGGTGAGACCGGCGGATGACAGGAGGTCGGCAAGCCTTCGTATGTGCCTCCGAGTTGTCAGGCCTCGAGTCCTCAGCTTGCTGATATATCTGAGAACAGATAGCTTTGCCGGTCCTGATCACGTGCGTAAGAAACCACTGGAGGATTTGTCCCATGAAACGATTGCTCACCGTCCTCGGCGCGCTCGCGCTTGCTGCCACGACCGGCTCCGCCTTTGCCCAGCAGGGAGGTCAGGCACCGCAGCCGCCCGCGCGCGGCGTGGAGCTGGCCCTCGCACTGGAGGCCGCGCAGACCGCGGTCAACACATGCCTTGGCGAAGGCGTGAAAGGAGCCGCGGCGATTCTCGATTCAGCCGGCGTCCTGCGGGTGCTGGTCTCGGCCGACGGGGCCTCCAAGAACGCGTCCGAGCTCAGCCCCAAGAAGGCGGTGCTCGCCATCCAGATGAAGAAGCCGACCTCCGAGATCCAGGCGGAAACGGAAAAAGATGCGGCGCTCAAGGCCAAGCTCGAGGCGGACAAGAGCGTCTTCCCGCGGGCGGGCGCATTGCCGATCATGGCCGGCAACGATCTCGTCGGTGCGATCGGCTTTGGCGGCGCCAACGGTCAACAGGGCGGCGGCACTCATGACGAAGCTTGCGCCAAAGCAGGCCTCGACAAGATCTCGGCCAGAGTGAAGTAGCTGATCATGTAGGCTCAAGCTGCGCCGGTGGCCGCGGGCATCTCGTGGCCGCCAGCCCAGTCAAGCAAGCGCGGGACTCACAATCATAGGTAGAATGCAAGGTCATCCCACCTTCCGACGTCGTCGCATCCGAAGGCCTTTGAGGCCTTTGCGATCAGTGTTGACCCTTCGGCGAAATGGTGGAAGCATACCGCCCGCGGCGCCGTAAGAGAGGGGATTCTGGGGATGATGTTACGTTCGCTATGGCTGGGGCTGATGGGCCTGATTGCTATTTGCGGCATCACGCCGACATACGCGGCTATTGTCGTTCTTCCGCCGGAGTTCGTCATATCCGAGGGTACGTACTCCACAGGCGGAGGCTACTATACAATCCAGAACAACAGTGAGTTCTATAATCCCGTCACGATCATCGGATTTGCGGTGACCAATCCGGCTGCGGCCGGCGGTTCTGCCACCACCACACAAACCGGCTGGGTCGCCGGAGCGCTATCGCTGTCATCGCTGGGTTACTTGCCCGCATTCGGCTATGCGGATCAGTCGTGGTTCGACGGCGGGTTATTCGACGGCACCCCGGCGCTGAGCAACGACATCGGTCCGGGCCAGTTTAGCAACCTGTTCTTCTGGGGTCCCGGTAGAGCGAACAGCACGGCCGTCGTCGCATTTGATGGAACTAACGGAGTGGGTTTCTCAGGGCCCTTCCGGCCGACGGTCACTCCCTTGCCGACTGCCTGGACCATGATGCTGATCGGCTTGGCTGCCCTCGGGCTCATTGCCTATCGCTCACAGAAGCCGGCGGCAGCACTGACCGCGTGACTGTCGGCTTTATTTTCTGAGAGGCCTCGGCCCCGGCCCATGCGCCGGGGTCATTCTTTTGCGCCGCGGATCCACCGCTGTGCGACCTTTTCTTTGCGAATGGCGCTGTGCTGGCGAGCACGCGAACGCCCATATTCTGTTGATCGAACTTCCTCGCGCTGTCGCCCAAATGGCAACTCGACAAGCGCCGGAGGCTCCGGAAGCAATCCTTTACTGAAGTAACCGAGGGCGTCGACGGCGTTCGGCCTTTGCGTTCCCTCTCGACTGGGACTCGTACGAACTCATCACCGCGCGTGTTCAATTCGGGCGCGCGGCATGCGATAATTGTCCGACTTGATCATGCTCACCGAATCCGAACGCTCGTTGCGGAGCTGTTCGGAAGAAGGCGGCGCTCTACGGATATGGCTGAGCCACCTCCGGACGAGTGAGCCTTGGTCTTCGGGCAGTGCCACTCGGAGGGAAGGATGCTTGGATTGAGGTCGAAAGATAGATCACCGGCACAGCGTTGCGTTGTGTTGTCGGCTGGCGGTCTTGTCGTCTGCTTGACGGCGGCTGCGCTTGCAGCGAGCGCAGTGCGGGCGGAGCAGGCGAATGGCATTCCGCAATTTGCATCCGCGAGTTTCGGTTGGCAATCGAACGCTGAGGACTGGGAGGATCCGCCGCCCGGCTCCGGACACGGTCCGATCAAGAACGACCCGGCCTATCCGTTTGTCAACAACGCTGACGGCAACAGGGCTGGCACGGGAGCAACCAAACGCATCACAAACACCAAAGACCCGGTCCTCAAGCCGTGGGCAGCGGCACAGATCCAGACGACCAATGACGAGATACTCAAGGGCGTGCGCGACATTCCGTTTACGGCGCAAGGAAGATGTTATCCGGGAGGTGTTCCGGGTCAGCTGCTGTGGCCCTTCGAGCCGGTCTATTTCATCCAGATGCCCAAAGAGGTATGGATGATCTGGCAGCGCGATCATCTGGTGCGTCGCATCTATCTTACGGATAGACATTCGGAGCACGTGACGCCGTCCTGGTTCGGCGAATCGATCGGCCATTACGAGAACGGCGATACTCTGGTGGTCGATACCGTTGGGCTCTCCACCAAGACCAGCTACATCGACAATTTTCGCACGCCACACAGCGAGAAGCTGCATGTGGTGGAGCGCTTCACCATCGAACGGGGCGGCAAGGGGATGCGCGCGCTGGTAACGGTGGAGGATCCGGACACATTCAATGCGCCGCTCACCATGACGCGGCGATGGTTCAAGGCTGACGGGGCGATGCTGGAGACCGTCTGCTCGGAGAACAACAACGATTTCTTCAACCAGAACCTGTTCCCCCAACCCGAGGCAAAGACGCCCGACTTCTGATCCGGAACGCGGTTCGGCCGATTGGACGCGCTTCGGGCAGCATCGCCGGGGCTCGCGTGCCGACCACCTTCCCTAAGGCGCGCGGCGGAGAGAAGGGGACGCTCGCAACGGCCAGAATCATATTCCCGGCCAAGGCCATGAGGCACTAAGCCACACGGTCCTTTGGGATCCAATGTGGGAAGCTGTCGTTCTGGGTGGGGCGGCAAGATCCCGGGAGGCGCTCCCATGGCCGAACGCACCTTCGCCGTCGTGCTGATGGTATTGTTTGCGGTCTTCCTCTTTTTTGCATTGGACGACATCCTACGTCTCGTTGAGCAGCATCAGTACGGTGAGGTTCCTCTGTTGCTCTTCTGCGCGACCGCCTGTGTCGGCTGGATTGCTTTTCTCGCGTCCCTCGTGTTGGCAACCCTGCCGGAGAACAGCTTGAGATGGCATAGGTTGAAGTGGCACGGGCCGTTGCCACGTGCCTGAACCATTGCGCGGCTCGCGGGCCCGCCCGCGAGCCGACGCTTATGCCGGCGCTTGTAGATGAAACGAGCCCGAATAGGCCCGACGTCGTTCCCGTCCGGCCGCAGCTGAATAATCTCGATTTCGCTGTCAATTTCCTCAATGACCAATTTGCGGCCGCCCGTCGGTCCATCCGGTGCAACAGTCAGCAATGTTCTGTGGCGCCAATCATCTCAGTCCTTGAAGAGCGAAGCGGTCGCTTTGATCTCTGCCAAGCCTGACCCGGAGCCAAGCGCTGGGCGTTCAAACCGGTGGGAAGGCGATCTGCCACCCCCTGACCGATGCCTGCCAGTTCGCTATCCTGCCCGCCGGGGAACCGGTCTTCACGGTTTCTCGAACGACGCGATCCATTGCGTCTCCCATGCGGCTTATGAAGGTTCACGGGGATTCCCTCATGCTGCACCGAAGCTCGATCGGAGCGATCATTCTTGCGGCAGCGATGCTGATTGGATGTTGCGGCGCTCAGGCGTTCGATGAAACGAAATATCCCGACTGGAAGGGCCAGTGGTCCAGGCTGCAGACCCTGCGCACCCAAGCCTCTCCCAATCCTTCCTTCGATCCAAACAAGTTCCAGGGTCTCGCCCAGGAGGCGCCGCTCACGCCCGAATACCAGGGCATCCTGGAGGCGAGCATTGCCGACCAGGAAGCCGGCGGGGCGGGGCTCGATCGCGACTACCTGTGCTTCCCCTCCGGCATGCCGCGCATGATGAATGTCTATTCGACGATGGAGATCATCATCGCGCCGGAAACGACGCATGTCCTGATGGGCTTCTTGAATGAAATCCGCCGCATCTTCACCGACGGCCGAGACTGGCCGCGGGATGTGGAGCCTTCCATCGCCGGCTATTCCATCGGCCGATGGATCGACACGGGCGGGAGGGGCCGATACGACCTCCTCGAGGTGGAGACGCGCGGATTCAAGGGCCTGCGCACCTTGGACAGCACCGGCCTTCCCCTGCACGCGGACAATCAAACCATCATCAAGGAGCGCATCTATACCGACAAGACGGCCGGCAACGTCCTGCACGACGAGATCACCTTGGTGGACCATGCCCTGACGCGCCCCTGGACGGTGATGAAAGACTATCGCCGCTCCGCAGAGCCGCAGCCCGTGTGGCGCGACTCAGGCTGCCTCGAAGGCAATCCGCACGTCCGCATCGGCGACGACAGCTATATGCTCAGTGCCGACGGTCTCTTGATGCCCGCCAAAAAAGGCCAAAGACCACCGGATTTGCGCTACTTCGACCAGTCGCGGAAATGAACCAATGACGACGGGCGCCGTTCGTGCGCCTCATTTGAAGTAGCGAAGGTCCGGCGGCTGCTGTCCCTTCTTGGTCGGCATCAACAGGCCGTCGGCACTGCGGAAATAGTGCTCTCCGCCGATCACGACATGATTATTGGCCTCGCCGCATACCGCGTGGCCGAACCAGATCGGCTCGCTGCTTGCGTTGCGTCGATAGGCATGCTTGACCAACCACGGCCGGGTGAGCGCGTGGTCAATGGTCGTGATGTCGTCGTGCAGCAGATTGGGATCGGCCTTGTCGAGATAGATACGCTCGTTGATCACGGTCTCATTGTCGGCGTGCAACGGGATGCCGCTCGCATCATAGACGCGCGGCCCCTTCAAGCCGCGGGTTTCGACCTCAAGCAGATCGTAATGGCCGCTGCCCGCTTCATCGATCCATCTGCCGATCGAATAACCAAGGAATTGCGGAAAGTCGGCCATGTTGGCGGGAAAGCTGCGCCCATCGGTGTAGATGTGGCGGTGGAAATCGTGGTCTCGCTCCATCAGGATGTAAGTGATCTTCGCCGTCACCACGATCTCGAAGGGCGCGTAGGCGATCATGACGCGCGGCATCCCAGGGGAAACACAATTCGCGGTCGGATCGAGGCCCTGGCCCCCTTTGGACATGTCCTCGAGATTTTCATCATAGATGGCTTGATACTCCGCCGTCAGCGGAGGTTTTTGTCCAAGGTTGAGGTTGGTGGGGTCGGGAGGGTTGCTGGTGTCGTAACGGATGCCGCCGGCGCCGCCGGCGATGAGGCCGGTATTGCGGGCGCGAATCCACTGGCCCGAAAAGTCTGGATATCGCGTCTCGTCGAAGGCGTCCGCAGGCGCGATCGTCACCACCAGCGTCGAGGCAAGAAGAGTCGCAGCAAGCAAACAGCGATACCGCATGACGATCCTGCCTCCCGCTCGTTGCCTCAGCGTTGCCGGTCCTTGAAATACTTCAGATCCGGCGGGCGCTGGTCCTTGCGCACCGGCATCAGCTTGCCGTCCGCGCTCATGTAGTAGCTATCGTGGCCGATCGCGACCATCGAGTTCGTCTCGATACAGGTGCTCTCGGTCCAGCGATGGCTCGGATTGAGGGTGTATTTCTTGTCCACGGTCCATGGTCGGGTCAGCGCATGGTCGATCACGGTGATCTCGTCGTGCATGAGCTTCGGATCGGTCGGGTCGCGATAAATCCGTTCCTTGAAGATCGACTGGCCGTCGAAATGCAGCGGTATGCCGCTCGCATCATAGGTGCGAGGGCCTTTGAACGGCCCGCGCGTCTCGGCTTCCAGCACCGAATAAGTCCCCTCCGCGTCCTGGTCGGCCCAGCGGCCGATCGAGTAACCCGCAAAGCTCGGAGTGAGGTCCGTCGGGAAATCGCGGCCGTCGGTGTAGATGCGCCGGATGGGCTCCTGGTTGCTGGTCAATATGTAGGTGACCTTGGGGGTCGCGACGAACTCCATCGGCGCGAAGGCGATGGTCATGATCGGCATGCCGCCGGGCATGCAGCGCACACCATGATTGAAGAACAGTCCCTCGCCCCCTTCGGCCTGGTCGGCAAGGCTCTGCCGGTAAACTTGCTCGTATTCGGGCGTCAGCGGCGCTTCCTGCCCCCACGCCCAGGGCTTGCTCTGGTCATGTGAAGGCTGCCCGCCCGCGGTGCGGGTGCCGTTGCCGGGATCGATCACCCAATTCGGCGGATACCACCTTTCCCACGCTCCGCTCCAATCCGGATACTTCGGCTCGCCCGCGTGCGCGGCGCCAACTATTGTCATCAGGAGGGCACCGCCTCCCATTACGTTGATTAGTCGTCGACAAGTCATGGTGGACCTCCCTGTTTTCCCGAAACGAAGGAGCTGCCCCTGCACAAGCTGGGCAGGCCATCAACACTGCGACATGAACACCGACAGACGAGCAGTGCCATGCGGCGACTGCCGGAAGCCGCAACGGGCGGCGGGCGCTATAATGCTCGCTCTATGGGCACTGATGTTGCTGCTTCCGGGCTAAGCTACACCAATCTGCTTCGGGATCGAAGGGGTCGCCGGAAATCGGCCAGACGGCCTAAAGCATGTCTCGATCGAAAGGATTCACCTCGGTCGCCACCCGCGGGCATAGCCCGTCGAAGACGGGCGTAAGACGCCTGATGACCCGCGGGTCCATCTTTTTCGCAAGACGATGGATTGCCGGGTCAAGCCCGGCAATGAAGTCGGAATGGATCAGTTCGACCGAGATCCGCTTTAGTTCACCGTGATAGTGATCGTGGTTGGGCTGCGCTGGCCGTCTGGATATTGGACAACGTAGGAGAGCGAATCCATTCCGTGAAATCCATCTGCCGACTTGTACAGGACCTCGTTGCCAGTGATGGTCTTACCGGCACACGGACCGGTGTTGCCGGTCCGTGGGACGCTGTCCGGGATCGTGCTGGCACCCTGCACGATTGAGACTGCACCGTGCTGAGGCTTCTTCGTGATGGTTATCTTGGTCTCCCGCGCATTGCAGTTCCGGTCCCAGGCGTGCTCGTGGGCAAGGAGGGAATCCATCCCGGACACGGCCGTCCGCGTGAGCGTGAGCACCTGAGCGAAGGTAACGCTGCAGCTTGCCGCGGTTATCAGCAAGCCTGCGAGAAGTCTGCGCATGAGATCGGTCTCCACGCGGCTCAATAATCTTCCAGCGCAAATGCTCCGACGTGCGAAGCCTACTCACGTCACCCTCTTGCAACCTGCGCGACAGAGAGATGATTGGCGGGGCCGCAGCGCGAGGCACCGCAACTGTCGCAATATCGCATCTCGCAATATCGCGCTTCACATAACCATCATAAATGACACCGGAGGTTTTCGAAACTGTCACAACCCTGTAATTCGCATCCGGGAGGTTTTGTGCTGGCGTGCGTGGGGGATTCCAATGGCGCACGCGCTGACAGGGGATGGGGTTATGACAAGTGCAGAGTCTACGTTGCGCGGTCCAATTCGGGCCGTTCTCCTCGCCGGCATCAGCGCGCTGGCGGTTTCGGTCTCCGGCAGTGGGGCTGGTGCGAGCACCTTTTTATTGCCGGGTTCGCTGTTGATCAGCACGACGACGTACAGCGACGCGGGCGCTGTTTCCAATCTGGTGGCCAACAGCTCGAAGCTCCCCGGCAGCAAAGCGGGAAAGACCTCTACGGCGGTTTCCGGCGGCAATTACGCCACCGTGTTCAACAACGCGAGTGTTGACGGTTCCTTCGGCGTAACCTCCCCGATAACGCTGCAGGATATCAATGTCACCACGTCACCCGGCTCCGTCAACGGTACGCTGGCAATCAACCCGAACGTGGTCTCGACCAGCTTCAGCTCGAAGTCGGAATTGGGCCTCAATATCGCCAAGACATCGTCCGGGCTCGTGGCGACCTTTATGGGCTACGCCGGCGGCGGGGTCGGCAACCTCGATGTCTCCAACTCCGATACGACCGCATACAAGGACACGACCAACCCGGTCACCAGCTTCTTTGCACCCGGCTCCAATCAAACCTATGCGTTCAACCGGACAGTCGTGGCGGTCGGCGCGAACGGGAACGTAAGCACCACCCAGACTCTTGCGTACGGCGGCAATAATGGCCGCGCTGCGGTGCTGGCTCCAAACGGGCTCTACTATACGGTCGGCAACTCCAACAATGGATCGGGCACCCCGACACAGCTCACCACCAGCACGGGTCTCGAGGTGGTCACGCCGGGCTCGACCCCGAACTCGACCATGGTCGATCCGAGCTTCCAGTCGATCCCTGGTGACAAGGCCGGCAAGGACAACAACTTCCGCGGCCTCACGCTGTATAACGGCAATTTGTATTTCACCAAGGGAAGCGGCAGCAACGGCATCGACACCGTCTACACGGTCAGCAATCCCGGTGGGCAGCTCCCGACCACCACAACGGCGAATTCGGCCAGTATCAGCATTCTGCCCGGCTTTCCAACGGGATCAGCAAAAGCCGGGCCGGACTACACGCCGTTTGGCCTGTTCTTCGCAAATCGCGATACTCTCTATGTCGCGGATGAAGGCAGCGGGGACGCGACCGACACCTCGCTGCATGCCGGTCTGGAGAAATGGAGCCTGATCAAAGGCACCTGGAAGCTGGATTACATTCTGCAAGACGACTTGATCGGGACTCAATACACGCCCAAAGGCACCAACAGCGGCATTTCCGGAAGCTGGCCGACCGTCACTACGGTTGGACTGCGCAACCTCGCGGGTCGCGTCAACAAGGATGGGACCGTGACATTGTGGGCCACCACATCGACGTCGAGCGCTTCCGGCGACAATGGCGCCGACCCCAATGAGATCGTCCAGATCACGGATGTGCTGAGCGACAAGACATTGCCGAACGAGACATTCTCGGTTCTCGACGGTCCTGAATACGGCCTCCGCTACGGTGGTGTGGCTTTCGCCGCGACCACGCCCTTGCCTTCGGCATGGACCATGATGCTGATCGGACTGGTTGGCCTCGGCTTCGTAGGCTTCCGCCGCCGAAGGGGTTCCGCGCTGCCGGCAGCAGCGTGACCTAGTCGAAAAAGCGGAGCAACGAGCGAGCCTCGCGGCTCACAGGACGGTTGCTTTTCTACCCATCGGGGAACAGGCGATGCGTAAAGCGGAGAGGCTTTACGCATCAGCTTGATGCCGGCGTCAGCAATCTTTGACGATCAAAGCCCAGCGGCGCCGCCCGTTCCGCCGTTGAAGAAGCCCCCATGGGCGGGGCCTCCATTGCCGCCCGCGCCGCCCGCCCCACCATTTATCAAGCCGCCGTTGCCGCCCGTTCCAAACAGGCCGCCAGCACCACCATTGCCACCCGCGCCAAACAAGCCGCCCGCACCACCATTGCCGCCGATATTCTTGAGGCCGTTGTTGTTGGGACCGGCGTTGCCGCCGTTGCCGCCCAATCCGATGGGACCGCTATTGGTGTTGCCCATGTTGGTCTTGGAACTGTGGTGGTCGCCGTCGTGATGCCCGGTCACGGTCAGATGGGTCGTATTGCCCATGTTGCTCCCGAAATTCCCACCCATGTGGCCCATTCCCCCATGCGCGAAGGCGGGAGCGGAGCCGAGCAAAACCAGAGCGGCTGCTGCAGCGTTGACGACGATCTTCATGATGCGATCTCCTCGGTTGGTGCGGCGCCTTGACCGGAAGCTGTCGCGGGGCCATCCCACGGTCTGCTCACTTCCGTGCACCGCCGATGTCCTCACCTTGAAGAAAATCGCGTCGCCTCATTGTGCGAAAACGCACATCCCCGCACTTCCGACACCTTCACGCCGACCGGGAGCGGGACCGAATGTGGCTTTGCCTCCCACACGCGGGTCGCTTCGCAGGACTACATTTTCACCGCGTATCCGAAGAGATAGGTGAGGGCTGCGTCGCCGGCGAGCTCACGCGATAGGCCGGGACGGGCTCGATTTCACACCCTGTGCGTGTGGGCCTCCTCTGCGCCTGCGCCCCGCCGCTCCCTGGGCAGCGTAAAGGAGATAAGGACCGGCATGGCCAGGAGCACCGTTGGGAATTGCAGGATCAATCCGGCGATGATGGACAAGGCAAGCGGTTGCTGGATGCCGGAGCCGGGCCCGAGCGCGAGCGCGAGCGGCAGCAGCGTGAAGACGGCGGCCAGCGTCGTCATGGTAATGGGCCGCAAGCGGTTCCTGCTGGCCTCGCGCAAAGCCTGGAGCGCCGGCATATGGCGCGCAAGCTCGGTGTATTCGGACACGTAGAAGATCGCCATCTCGGTCGAGATGCCGATGATCATCGTCATGCCCATCAGCGCCGTGATGTTCAGCTCCACCCCGGTTGCCCACAGGATCATGAACACCGCGGTGGTCGAGAGCAGCGACGTGCTGATGATGATGAGCGGCAACCAGAACCGCTCGTACAGGAAGGCCAGCAGGATCACCTCCGCGACAAGCGCTGCGGCAAACACTTTGGCCAGTCCGGCAAACGCGATCTGCTGCTGCTTGTATAGCCCGCCGAGCTCATAACGCACTCCTTGGGGGAGCGCTCCGGGCTCATCGAGCACCTTCTGCACGTCGCTGATGGTCGAGCCGAGATCCCGTTTCTCGATCCGGGCGGTGACCGCGATCATCTGCTGCAGATTGGCGCGATGGACCTCCGGCTGCCCCGCCTCGCTCCCCAGGGTGGCGACCCGTTGCAGAGGAAAGATGTGACCATCGGAGGCGCGGATCGGCAGCTTCGCCACATCCTCATCGCGCCGACGCAGGGAGGGGCTGAGCCAAACCCGAACCCCGATCTGCTTGAGCGGCTGGGTGAGCTGGGTCGCGACGTTGCCGCTGAGGTAGTCGTTCATCTGCGAGGAGATGTCCTGGGTGGTCATTCCTTCGAGCGACGCCTTGACGGGGTCTATGACGATGTTCAGGGCATCGCCGGCCAATACGATCCCGTTGTCCATCTCGGTGACGCCAGGGATCGACTGAATCGTGCTGCCGACCTTCTTCGCAGTCGGGATCAGCTTGGCGGCATCGTCGGAGAAGAGCCTGATCTCGATCGGCTGCGGCACCGCTGTCAAGTCGCCGATCAGGTCTTCCATCAATTGCGCCAGATCGCAGTCGACGGCGGGGACCTGCTTTTGAATCTGCAGCAGCACTTCGGGCATGATCTCGTCGATGGGTCGGCGCGGTTGCGGTTTCAGGCGGACGAAGAAATCACCGACATTGGGCTCCTCGAGATCGGTGCCGCCGAGGCCCATTCCGGTACGGCGAGAGAAGGTCAGGACTTCCGGGGTATCGCGCAGGATTTGCTCGATCTGCTTTATCTGGCGGTCGCTTTCGGCCAGTGAAGTTCCGGGCAGCGTCTTGTAGTCGATGATGAATCCCCCTTCGTCCGCCTTCGGCATGAATCCGGTCGGCACGTTCTGATAGGCCAAGTATCCGGCCAAGATGATCGGCGCGAAAATGACCAGGAGCAGCCAGCGATGCCGGAACAACAGGTCGAGGATGCGCCCGTGAGTGTTCACGTACCATCCGCTGCGGTCGGCGGCCGGATCGTGCCAGGTTTGGAAGTTGATGAGCGCGCGCGCCAGCAAGGGCACGACAAATGCCACCAGGAGCATCGAGATCAGCAGGGCCGCGGCCATCGTGATCGCCAGCGTTTTTGAAAACGCGCCGGTGACGCCGGACAGAAATGCCAGAGGGATGAAGACGATCATGGTCGCGAAGCTCGAGCCCATCAACGGGCGCAGGAATTCCTGACCGGCCGGCAGGACAGCCTCCTTTCCGAGTGGAATATCGTCACGGGGGCGGTGCAGCGCGCCTGCGCGGCGGGCGATGTGCTCCACCATGACGATCACGTCATCGATGATAAGGCCGACGGCAGCCGCGATGCCGCCCAGCGTCATGATATTGAAGCTCTGGCCGGTCAGCTGAAGCAGCAGCACCGTTATCAGGAGCGTCGAAGGAACGATCAGCACCGCGACCAGGATGACCCGCCAGCTGCGCAGGAACAGGAAGAGCACGACGCCTGACAAGACGAGTCCGATCAGAACCGCGTCGCGCACGCTGCCGGCCGATTCGACCACCAGGGTGCTCTGGTCGTACCAGTTGGCGACATTGACTCCCTCCGGCCAATTGAACGTCGCGAGCTTGTCGCGGACCGCCTTTGCGATCTGCACGGCATTCCCGTCCGGCTGTTCATAGACCTGAAACAAGACTGCGTTCTTGCCGTCCTCCACCACGCGAACCCATTGTGGGACTTCGCCGTCCTTCACCTCGGCTACATCGCGAACCCGGACCACCGAATGCTGGTCGGAACGAAGAACGACATTCTTCACCTCCTCGCTGACCGCCATATTCGAGTTCGAGATGACGATGAACAGCTTGTTGTGATCTTCAATGCGCCCGTTCGCTTGCAGAACGTTGGCGCCGCTCAGGGCGCTGACCAGGTCCGCCTCCGACAGTCCGTAAGCGTCGAGCTTGTGCGGATCGATCTCGACCTGCACCTCGGCATCGGCGCCGCCGACCAGGTCGACTTTGGCGAGCCCCGGAATGGAAGTCAGCAGCGGCGTGATTTGAAACTTCACCAGATCGCGCAAGTCCGGGATCGAGACTTTGTCGGAGGTCAAGCCGTAGGCGATGATGGGGAACACCGTTGGTTCCATGCGCCTTGTCACCGAGGTCGTGCCGGAGGGAAGCGAGGGCATGATATGCGAGAGGGCGGTATCGACCTGCAGGGTCGCGGCCGTCATGTCGCGGCCCCAGCCGAAGTCGATTGAGATTTGCGCGCCGCCGCGGCTCGAACCCGAGGTCACCTCCTGCACGCCCGGGATAACCCGCAGCGCCTGCTCCACCGGTCGCGTGACCAGCTGGGCCATTTGATCGGCCGGGCGATCGCCCGAATCGAGTGAAACCTGCACGCGCGGAAAAGCCACTTGAGGAAACAAGCCGACGGGAAGCGAGGTCACCGCGAACGCGCCCGCTATCGCAAGAAACGTGGCGATGAAGAAGATCGATCTGGCGTGATATTCGAGCCATTGAACGAATGTCATTAGCTGCGCCCCGTCTTTTTGCCGTTGAGAGGAATGTGTTCGCTCAGCGCCGTGTTCGCTTGGAAGCCGCCGCGGCCTCGCTTCAAGCTGCGCGCACCAAACATGGGCCCGACATGACGCGGCGCACACGCGGCAACGCCGGTCGGAAAGCTTTGCGTAAAAAACCAGGGTCACGAACAAACAACGCCTGAGGCTGATTGCCGCCGTTGTCGTCTATGTGACTTTCAGTGCACGATCTACGTCGGCTGTAAGTTACTCTCGGATGTGTTCCACGGGATTGAAGTTAGTTGATCGACTGCGAGACGCGCTTTCGGGCGCTATACAAATGTGTCAATTTGTTCGCGACCGAACATTTCGGAACGTGGTGTTCAGCGGGGCAGCCCGGGAGGCGTGCGGTCGATCGGGATCGCGATCAACACCGCGGAGAGGCAGCAACGCGAGGCAGTGCGGGTCGCGTGCGGGATGGATTTGGGCATCGCGATTTACGAGCATATAAAGCGCGCTTGACGCGCTCGTACAAATCAGAATATTTGCGAAATTGAAACTGGTGATTTGTGCCCGGGCGGGAAAACCGCGCCGGGTTTTTTGTTGTCCAGCGCCACGTGTGGTCCGTGGGGCCGCCCGTCGCTCCCGCGGATAAGGCGATGTTCGGCTAACAACACGGTTCCGCGTCACTGAGCGCCGCGCGTCTGCGCGCTCGCGTTCCGCCGACATACCAACAAAGGCTCCCCCGGCGGGAGCCTTTTTCTTTTCCAGCGCAATCCGGTGATCCGATCCCGCTCGATGACGATGAGGCGTCCGTGCCTCCTGTTTCCTGGGTGTGGAACGGGGCGCGCATGGTGCCGCACCTCACCATCCGTCCCATAGTGCCAGCTCCTCTTCCGCCGCAGGGGTGCATTGAGTGCAAAGCCTCCGCAACTGCTCCCGTTAGATCGAACCAAAAACGCAAATTTGCAGAGATGCGGCAGCATGGGGGCGTGAAAGGCCAAGGTAAGCCGAGATTCCCGGGCGCTACCCAGATTCCGCCAACTAAAGTAAAGATAAGAAGGCCGAAAGATTAGATCATGACTGTCGAGCAAAATGACAAAATCGATTTCGTTGCGTTCAATCGCAAGAGCGGCGACGTGCACCTTATAATCAGCGATCATCTTGATTGGGATGAGAATGAAGGTGCTCACCTTTTGGCCCTTCAGGATAAGCTGAACACCTATTTGGAGTTTGTTGAAAGCGGACAGTTATACGTCGAGTACTCACGCGCGATTGGAAAGAAGATATACTTCGATGTAATCGGAAAATTTCCATTGAGTGATGAAGCTGCGAAGTTCTATCGATTGGCCGTCAATAAGATTCGCGAGTACGGATATTCATTGGAATTTTTGCATCTCACCGGCAATCGAATTCGACTTCCGGGGCAGTTGTCTCAGGAAGATCGGTAGCCCACGGTCTCTCTGACGCAAGCACAGCATCCGTCAGCCCCGACAGATGTCTTATTGCTGCTGTCGCAAGCAGGGTTGCCGGATGATAAGATCACCTCGCAGACGCTGACCGTGATCGGAAGCGCTGATTGAGGTGGTCCCTGCGCCGTGTGATCTCGACCCCGCGCAGCAGGTACGGGTAGATCTTGTGGCCGGGCTCGGGCTTGGTCGTGCGCGGGCGGCGATAGAGCGCCTCTATCCCCAGCCGATGCATCAGTGTCTTCACGTGGCGCCTGCCGACTTGGCACCCCTCGGATTCCAGCAGGCCTCTCAACATGCGAGAACCGGCGAAGGGGAACTCTCCAGATGCAGCCGGTCGAGACGCCGTATGATCGCGAGATCGGCTTCCGGCACCGGACGCGGCAGGTAGTACACTGCTACGGCTGATACGCAGTACCTCTGCCTGCTTGGTGAGCGGCAGATCGTGCTCGCGGTCGATCATCGCTTTGCTCAGCAAACCCCCCTTGGTTGAGCGCGCCCTCTAAAAGATCGTTCTCCAGTGTCAGCTCGCCGATCTTCGCGTACAGCGACTTCACGTCGATCGCCGGCGTCGATGCGCCTGGACCACCGCCAGAACCAAAAACATCCGCCGCCCCGCCCTCGAGCTGCGCTTTCCACGACGTGATCTGATTGGGATGGACGTCGACTGCTCGGCCAGTTGGGCCAGCGTTCGGTCGCCCTTGATGGGGGCCAAGACCACCTTCGCCTTGAAAGCCGGTGTGTGGTGCCGGCGTGCTCGTCTGCTCTTCGTCTCTCCTGATTCGCGGGCCAATCTTGCCCGCCGTCAGGCAGAAACTCCACTTATCGCCCTGTGCAGATTTCCGGGACCGGCTCTCCTGTCGAAACAGAATCATCGTCGTTTCTCCGACTGGTGGGATAGACTACAACGTGACCTGGAACGAGACGAACCATGAAGATGGCCTGTGTAAGCCGCGAGCAGCTATTCGCAGCGTTCCACGCCAATCCACCTGCCAATCCAGAGGCAGTGGCGCAATGCCTATCCAGACTCAAGTTCCGTCCGCCGGGTGATTGTGTGCGATTTCTGCTCGAGATGAACGGTGGCGCCGGATTCATCGGCAAGAATTTCCTGACCGCATGGCCTGTCGAGGAACTGATCTCAACCAACCAAGAGCTCACGGACGGTGATCCCGTTCCCGAGCTTTTTCTGTTTGGTTCAGACGGTGGAGGCGAAGGCTTTGCCTTTGATACTCGTTCTCTTCCCGCATCGATCGTGGTTGTCCCGCTAATCATATCTTTAGAAGACGCGGTGCCGCTCGTTGCTAATTTCGATGCGTTTCTCCAAAGATTGTATCACTCGGAAAGCCTTTTCTTCCCTTAATAAATGAGCCGTGGTTGTGCGGGCTCTGGCGTGGGCCGCGACCTACTTCGCGAAAACTTACGGTGATGGTGTCGGGCATGGGAACCGAGAGGCAACAAGAGGTGCTTGCGAACATTGCTGAGCTTGGCGTGATCCGGCCAACAAGATCGCTCTATCTCCGAAGGATCATTATCCGGTCAATGCTTGGTGGGACGGGATTAGACGAGATGTCATTAGAGCCCAAAAGAAGGGTCACGGACAAAATTTCTTCCAGGCGTGGCCCGTCGAGGAGTTGATCCAGGATAACGAAGGATATACGGCGGGATTTCCGGTGCCCGAATTCTTTCTGTTCGGCTCAGATGGAGGAGGTGAAGCATACGCTTTCGATCTTCGGTCTCATCCCCCATCGTTCGTAATGGTGCCGTTCATAGGCATGGAGCTGAAGACTGCGATACCGATCGCCAACGACTTCGATTCCTTCCTGCAGCGCTGTATCATTCGGAACGCCTCTTCGACCTTGAAGCCTGAGACCGCGCTGCGGCCGAGTGCTTTCACGATCGCAACCAATTCCTGGTTCCGTGTCTCGCCATAAGGGTGCGCTCCAAGGCGCGCCGCTTGTTAATCCGTTGTTTTTTACAACGAGCGCGGTGGACTGCACCCCAAAAGTGAGACACAGACACTAGAAACTGGTTGCTGTTGGCTGCGCTTGCCCGTGGACATCCTTCGTTCCTGGATGCTTAGTTTCCTTGTTTTTGTGTCTCACTTTTGGGGTGCACTCCAGAGGGTGCCGGCGCGCCCACAGCCCCGCACCATCCCCCTAGGAATCACCCGCGCGCCATGCTACCCACCTCCGCCAACACAAAATGAGCCGTCAGCTCGGACGTGGGACACTAGGTCTCGCGGCCGGCCCCTTCTTTCTTCGGGCCAGCGACGGCACATAACAGCCCCCATATGGGCTTTAAGGAGTTGGCGATGGCCGCAATCGGCGCCCCCGGACCGGGTAATGGCAGCCTCACCGAGGCGCTCACCTTCGATGATGTCCTGCTCAAGCCCGGGCTGTCGGAAATCCTGCCCTCGGACGCCGATGTCCGCACCCGCGTGACGCGCGGCATCGAGCTCAACATCCCGATCATAGCGTCCGCCATGGATACGGTGACCGAGGCCAAGATGGCGATCGCCATGGCGCAGGCCGGCGGCATCGGGGTCATCCACCGCAATCTCGAGCCCGAGGACCAGGCAGCGCAAGTCAAGCAGGTGAAGAAGTTCGAATCCGGCATGGTGGTCAATCCGGTCACCATCCATGCCGAGGCGACGCTTGCGGAAGCGCGCACGCTGATGAAGGAGCATGGGATTTCCGGCATTCCGGTGGTCGAGCGGGCAGGGGGCTCGGTCGCCGCGCCAGCCAGGCTCGTTGGCATCCTCACCAACCGCGACGTGCGCTTTGCCACCGATCCGCGCCAGAAGGTGGCGGAGCTGATGACCAAGGACAAGCTCATCACCGTGCGCGAAGGGGTGGGGCAGGAGGAGGCCAAGCGCCTCCTGCATCAGTACCGAATCGAGAAGCTGCTCGTCGTCGACGCGCAATATCGTTGCGTCGGCCTCATCACCGTGAAAGACATCGAGAAGGCGGTGGCCTATCCGCTCGCGTGCAAGGACGAGCAGGGGCGCCTGCGCGTCGCCGCCGCCACCACGGTCGGCGACAATGGCTTCCGCCGTACCGAAGCGCTGATCGAGGCGGGCGTCGATCTGGTGGTGGTCGATACCGCGCATGGCCATTCCAAGCCGGTGCTGGAGGCGGTGACGCGGATCAAGCGACTTTCCAATGCGGTGCAGGTGGTGGCCGGCAATATCGCGACCTCAGACGGCGCCAAGGCGCTGATCGATGCGGGCGCCGACGCGATCAAGGTCGGCATCGGGCCGGGCTCGATCTGCACCACCCGGATCGTCGCCGGGGTCGGTGTGCCGCAGCTCACCGCCATCATGGACACGGTGTCGGTCGCGCGGACTTCCAACACGCCGGTGGTTGCCGACGGCGGCATCAAATATTCCGGCGATCTCGCCAAGGCGCTCGCCGCGGGCGCCGACTGCGCCATGATCGGTTCGCTGCTCGCCGGAACGGACGAAACGCCCGGCGAGGTGTTTCTCTATCAGGGCCGCTCCTACAAGACCTATCGGGGCATGGGCTCGGTTGGCGCCATGGCGCGCGGCTCGGCCGACCGTTACTTCCAGCAGGACATCAAGGATTCGCTCAAGCTCGTGCCGGAAGGGGTCGAGGGCCAGGTACCCTACAAGGGCGCGGCCGCAACCGTGCTGCATCAGCTCGCCGGGGGCTTGCGCGCGGCGATGGGGTATGTGGGCGCCAAGACGCTCGCCGAGCTGCACGCGAAAGCCGAGTTCGTGCGCATCTCGGGTGCCGGCTTGCGCGAAAGCCACGTGCACGACGTGACCATCACGCGCGAAAGCCCGAACTATCCGAGCCGGGTGTGATGGTGGGTTGCTATGAAAGCCTATCCGGTCATTCCCGCGAAAGCGGGAATCCAGTTCCTTCGCAAAATGCAAAAGGCGCCCACGCTTTGAAGTGCATTTTTCGAAGAGTACCGGGTCCCCGCTTTCGCGGGGACGACCGGCTAGTGTGCTGGGTGCACATGAGGGCTCCATGACCCTCCTCGAAGTCCTGCTTCCGCTCTTCGTTCAGGTGGCGCTGACCTTCGCGCTCCTGTTCTGGATGGCGTTCTCGCGCACGCGGTCGCTCAAGGCGGGCACCACCAATATTCCCGAGATCGCGCTGCGCGAGCCCAACTGGCCTCCCGAGGTCACCCAGATCGCCAACGCCTTCCACAACCAGCTCGAGGTGCCGCTGCTTTTCTATGTGCTCACCATCCTCGCCTTGGAAACGGGCCATGCCGGCTACGGCTTCGTCGTGCTCGCCTGGATCTTCGTGGCTCTGCGCATCCTCCACGCCGCGATCCATGTCACCACCAATAATGTGCGCCTGCGCGGCCCTGCCTACATCCTCGGCGTGATCGTGCTCGTCCTCATGTGGGCGGATTACATGGTGGACATCATCGTCTGGTCATGACGCCGGCCGCCCGCCTTTCCGCCGCCATCGAGGTTCTCGGTGATATCGAGGCGCAGCGCCGGCCTGCGGCCGAGGCGCTGAAAGCCTGGGGGCTTGCGCGTCGCTTTGCCGGCTCGGGCGATCGCGCCGCGATTGCCGGGCTTGTCTATGATGCGCTCCGCCGCAAGGCCTCCTCCGCCTTTCTGTTGGGCGCGGATTCTCCGCGCGCGCTGGTGCTCGGGATGCTGCGGCTAGAGCGCAAGCTCGAGGGGGAAGCCATCGCGCAGCTCTGCAGCGGCGCGCGTCATGCGCCGCCGCCGCTCTCAGCAGCGGAGCGCGCGGCGCTCGAGCGATCAACGCTTGAAGGCGCGCCGCCAACCGGCACGCCTCCTTGGGTCGCCGGCGACTATCCGGAATGGCTCGATGCGCATCTCGCCTCCGTGTTTGGCGAGGAGCGCGCCGCCGAGGGAGCGGCGCTCGCCAGCCGCGCGCCGCTTGATCTGCGCGTCAACACGCTCAAGTCGGACCGCGAGAAGGCGCGCGCGGCGCTTACCCACGTGGCGGCCGCCCCCGCGCGCTGGTCGGCGCTCGCCTTGCGCATTCCCATGAAGGCCGACGCCAAGAATCCGGCGATCCATGCTGAGCCCGCCTTCATCAAGGGCTGGGTCGAGGTCCAGGACGAGGGCTCGCAGCTCGCCGCGCTATTCGCTGATGCGCGCCCGGGCGAACATGTCATCGATCTTTGCGCCGGGGCCGGCGGCAAGACGCTCGCGCTCGCAGCCCAGATGCGCAATCAGGGGCAGATCTACGCGACCGACGACGACAAGCGGCGCCTTGCGCCGATCCACGAGCGCATCAGCCGCGCCGGCGCCCGCAATGTCCGCGTGCTGACCCCGCGCGGCGAGGAAGACCTGCTGGCCGAGCTCAAGGCCAGTGCCGATTGCGTGCTGATCGACGCGCCATGCACCGGCATCGGCGCCTGGCGGCGCAACCCGGATGCCAAGTGGCGCATGCGTCCCGGCGCGCTCGAGATCCGCGTGCGCGAGCAGGCTGATATCCTCGATCGCGCCGTCAGCCTCATCAAGCCCGGCGGACGCATTATCTATGTGACCTGCTCGCTGCTCGACGAAGAGAACGGCGCGCAGGTGCGCGGCTTCCTGGCGCGGCACAAGGACTTTGCGGCGCAGTCGGCCGCCGAGCTTGCTCGCCCGCTAGGCGATCGCGCGGCAGAGTTTCTCGAGGCCGCGCTGGTGAGCCCCGAAGGCGTGCTGATGACCCCGCGCCGTACCGAGACCGACGGGTTCTTCGTGTCGGTGCTGTCGCGGCCCGGGGAGGCGAGGGAAAAAGTTGCCGAACCGGCGGTAAGCGTGACTGAATGGTGAGCCCCAATCTTGGTCGTCCCGGCCGAGCGCAGCGAGAGCCGGGACCCACAGCGCTGCGCCCTGTCGATAGCGCGTCGCAGTATGGGTCCCGCTTTTCGCGGGGACGACCGACTTGAATGTCTCGGGAAAAGTGTAGGACATGCACGACAAAATCCTCATCATCGATCTCGGCTCCCAGGTGACCCAGCTCATCGCCCGGCGGGTGCGCGAGGAGAAGGTCTATTGCGAGATCGTGCCCTACCAGGGCGCCGAGGCCGCGTTCGCCGAGATGCGCCCGAAAGGCGTGATCCTCTCCGGCGGGCCGGCGTCAGTGATGGAGGAGGGGGCGCCGCGCGTGCCGCCGACGATCTTCACCGCCGGCGTCCCGGTGCTCGGCATCTGCTATGGCGAGCAGGCGATGGCGGCCCAGCTCGGCGGCAAGGTCGAGGGCGGGCATCATCGCGAGTTCGGACGCGCCGAGGTCGAGGTCACCAAACCGTCGGCGCTGTTCGATGGCGTATGGCGGGTGGGCGAGCGCTATCCGGTGTGGATGAGCCATGGCGACCGCGTGACCGTGCCGCCGCCCGGCTTCGAGGTGGTCGGCACCTCGCCCAATGCGCCGATATCGGTGATCGCCGATGAGCGGCGGCGCTTCTATGCGACGCAGTTCCATCTTGAGGTGGTGCACACCCCGCATGGCGCGGCGCTGATCCGCAACTTCGTGCGCAACGTCGCCCGCTGCTCCGGCGATTGGACGATGGGGGCCTACAAGGACGAGGCGATCGCGCGCATTCGCGCGGAGGTGGGTAAGGCGCGCGTGCTGTGCGGCCTGTCGGGCGGCGTCGACTCCGCGGTCGCAGCGCTGCTCATCCATGCGGCGATCGGCGACCAGCTCACCTGCGTGTTCGTCGATCACGGCCTGTTGCGCCTGGGCGAAGCCGAGAAGGTCGTGAGCCTGTTCCGCGGTCACTTCAACATCCCGCTCATTCATGTTGATGCGGCGGAGCAATTTCTGTCGGCGCTGCACGGCTTGGATGAGCCGGAGGCGAAGCGCAAGGCGATCGGCAGAGTCTTCATCGAAGTCTTTGAGGGAGAAGCCAAAAAGCTCGGCGGCGCGGAGTTCTTGGCACAAGGCACGCTCTACCCGGACGTGATCGAAAGCGTCTCCTTTAGCGGGGGGCCTTCGGTCACCATCAAGTCGCACCACAATGTCGGCGGCCTGCCCGAGCGCATGCACATGAAGCTGCTCGAGCCGTTGCGCGAGCTCTTCAAGGACGAGGTGCGCGCGCTCGGCCGCGAGCTCGGTCTGCCGGAGGTTTTCGTCGGCCGCCATCCGTTCCCGGGGCCGGGCCTGGCGATCCGCATCCCGGGCGAGATCTCGCGCGAGAAGCTCGACATCCTGCGCTTGGCCGACGACATCTATATCGAGGAAATCCGCCGCGCCGGCCTCTACGATGACATCTGGCAGGCCTTCGCGGTGCTCTTGCCGGTGCGCACCGTCGGCGTCATGGGCGACTACCGCACTTACGACTATGTGGTGGGCCTGCGCGCCGTCACCTCGAGCGACGGCATGACGGCGGACTTCTATCCCTTCGACATGGGCTTCATCGGCAAAGTCGCGACCCGCATCATCAACGAGGTCAAAGGCGTCAACCGCGTGGTCTATGATGTGACGAGCAAGCCGCCGGGGACCATCGAGTGGGAGTGAGGGGTGTAGGATACCCTGGAGGACTCTTGAGGGAAATAGCGTAAGAAAAATAGAGGGTTATGGGATAGCCCGTTGATCATTGCCCTCCATCGTTTTTCCGCGTCGCTTTTTGTGCAAGTCATTGATTTGACGGGAGTCGCCGTTCGCGGCGGACGAACCATGCCGTCGCATTTGACGGTTCGTCCGACGGTTCGATCGGAAGTCGCAAGACGCAACTGAGAAAAGACCGTCAGGAATTGTGATCGTTCTGACGGTCTTCTTCCGAGACCGGCTGCCCGAAGCTTGCAGCGCCGCCTTTCGCGGTGTCTTTGAGAAAGTGCGAATTATCGTAGTGTAGCTACGATTCCGACATCGAATTCAAATTTCCGGGAAGAAAGGCGGAAGTAAGTGTGCGCTTCCGGCGGGCTTGACAGGCAAGCATTCACTTGCATATAAAGGCAAGCAAATACTTGCCTATCGGATGATCTATGAGCGACGCTGATTTGCTGTTCAAGGCTCTGGCCGATCCGAGCCGGCGCAAGCTGTTGGATGTGCTGCACGCGCATGACGGCCGCACGCTTAACGAGCTGTGCGAGCATTTGGATATGTCGCGCCAGGGCGTCACGCAGCACCTCGACGTGCTCGAGGCGGCGAACCTGGTCGCTACGGCTCGGCGCGGCCGCGAGAAGCTGCATTTTCTCAACCCGGTGCCGCTGCAGGAAATTTATGAGCGTTGGATTGCGAAGTTCGAGAAGCCGCGCCTCAAGGCGCTTTCAAATCTGAAACAACGACTGGAGAAAGCCAAATGACCAGATCAACGTTCCACTACGTCACCTACATCCGCACAACACCCGAAAAACTGTGGTCGGCACTGACGACCGACGTGGAGTTCATGAAGCAGTACTGGTTCGGCACGCACTGCGAAAGCAAGTGGACGGCCGGATCCTCGTGGAAGATGGTGTCGCGCGATGGCGGCATCACCGATGCCGGCGAGATTGTCGAGGCCCAGCCGCCAAAGCGCCTGGTGATCCGGTGGCGCCACGAGAAAAATCCGGAGCTCAAGGTCGAAGGCGACTCGCTCTGCACGATGGAACTGGAGCCCAGTGGGTCAGCGGTAAAGCTCTCCATCATCCACACGATCGAGCGTGAACCCTCGAAGCTGATCGGCGCGGTGTCGGGCGGTTGGCCGAAAATCATCTCCAATCTGAAGTCGCTGCTGGAGACCGGCTCGATCGTCCTGCACGACTCTGGAAATAAGTAGGACCGCCGAGCGACCAAACGAACTGCTATCAAAAAGGAGACTTAAAATGCCCAACATTCTTCACCGCGTCGGCATCGCTGCTGAGCCTGCGCGCGTTTTCGAAGCCCTTACGACCGTCGAAGGCATCAGGAACTGGTGGTCCTCCGAGACACACGGGGACGCCTCCGCAGGCGGAGCGTTCCAGTTTCGCAAGAACCGGCTCGAAGTGATCCACACCGATCCGAACTCGGTGGTGTGGCACTATTCGGGTCCGGCAGAGGATTGGGTGGGCACGGAGATCCGTTTCCGCCTCGAATGGCGCGACGATCAGACCTTTGTGCTCTTCAGCCATGAGGGCTGGCGCGAGCCAAATGAGTTCATGCATCACTGCAGCACAAAGTGGGCGACGTTCCTGCTCAGCCTGAAAGACCTAGTCGAGAGCGGCAAGGGCCGTCCCGAGCCGCGCGACACTAAGATCGCCGTAAATGCCTAGGGAGCGCGCGATGACCACAACTACTGATCTCGATGACGTTTCCGTCATTGTCGGCGCTTTCGAAACCCAACTCGGCAGTCGCACGATCCCGTTCGCCATGATCGCTCGGTTCCAGGTGAAAGAAGACGCTCAGGCGCGGGTTGAGCAAGCCTTCGAGAAGGCCGTTCCGCCCACCCTGCGGGAAGCAGGCGTCCTGGCCTACCAGCCGCACCGCGATCCAGCGACCACCGCCGGCTTCGTCGTCTACGAACGCTGGAAGAGTCTTGACGATCTCGAAGCCCACCTGCGCACATCTTACATCGCTGACCTTCGACAGGAGATAGACGCGGTGATGACCGGAGCGCCCGAATTCATTCTGCTTCGGCCTCTTTGAGGTCGCTATCTAACGGAGTAACTCATCGTGGCAAAGGCAACGTTGAAAAATAGAATATCCGTATTGCTCGGGCTTTGTATCGGCTTCACTGCTGCGGTGGTCGCCAGCAGCCTGACTCGAGAAGCTAGGCCTGCGGAGATTGTCATAGTGAAGAACATCGTGCTCGTGCATGGCGCTAACAACGATGGTTCGGCGTGGCGAGGCGTCTATGACATTCTGACAAAGGACGGATACCGCGTGAGCGTCGTTCAGCAGCCTCTTACGGGGCTTGCCGATGATGTTGCGGCAACGAAGCGCGTCATAGACCGGCAAGAAGGACGGGTCATACTTGTCGGTCACAGTTATGGCGGCACCATAATAACGGTCGCCGGCGCTGAGCCGAAGGTGCGAGCGCTCGTTTACGTTGCCGCAATGCAGCCCGACGTAGGCGAAACGACCAACAAGCTTGCTGCGTCGATGCCGGGGACAGTGCCGGGCAGTGACTTCACGCCGACCAACGATGGCTTCATCTTCATCGATCCCGCCAAATTCCCGGCCGACGTCGCGGCCGACCTGCCTCCGGCGCAAGCAAAATTTATGGCGAACTCGCAAATGCCGATAGCGGCCGCGGCATTTGATGCGCCGGTAACGGTCGCCGCGTGGCGCGACAAGCCCAGCTATGGGATCATCGCTACTGCAGATCGCGCGCTCAATCCCAAGCTTGCGCACTGGATGTACAAGCGCTCAGGAGCGCAGATAACCGAGATCAACGGCAGCCATCTGGTCTATGTCTCGCACCCAGGCGAAGTCGCAAGCGTCATCGAAAAAGCGGCCCGCTCCAGCAGCGAGAACACAACGAGGCCTCAATGAAGGGCGTTTGCGGCTGGCTGCTTGAGCCGGATCAGCATCGTGAGCCGCGGTGAAGGTATTTTTTGTCGACCGTCAGGCGGAGGCGGAGCATCGAGTAGACCTCGAAGCCCATGCATGCCGCCGAGCGCAGCGAAGGTCCCGAGCAGAGCCAGCGCGAGCATGACCTGGTGAAAACGTAGCATCAGCTTGAAACGTAGGGCTGGCGCGGTCCTCGCGGGATTTGCGTACGAAATTGGGAATTTGACAGCGAACAGAGCCAGCGTGAGTGTGACCTCGCGCATCGCCATCTCATCGCAGCGCGCTGGGGAGGCGGCGTGACGACCGGGTGGCAGATTTCGGTGAAGCAGTTGGGTATCACTTGACGACCGCCGATATCGCCTGACCGTACTTCTTTCAGCCACGTAGGTTGGTGCTGAATCAAGCCTCGCGAAACCGTGGGTTTGCGAGCTGGTGCAAACCTAAGGTTGTTGCAAATGCGCTTGTCTGCCATCCGGCCTGTTTAGCTTGAAAGGGTATTCTTATATATTTTCCCGTCCTTCATGATGACTGTGAAGTTCTTGTCCGGCGTGGCTATCAGCTCGATGTTCTCGATGGGATTCCCGTCGATCACCAGCATATCGGCAAGTGCGCCCTCCTCGATGACACCCAGCTTTCCCGGATAAGGGTTGCGCGGTCCGGACATTGCCAAAAGCTCGGCGTTGACGGAAGTCGCCATTTTCAGAATATCAGCATTGTCGTACCAGCGCTTCAGATGAGTCAGCATGAGCCCCTGCCGCCCCGTTACCTCGGGCGAGAACAGGCAGTCGGTCCCGAACGCAGTCCTGATGCGGTGGGCTTTCGCGAGGTCGTACACCCGCTCCGTGCCCGCAATGACCTGAAGCAGGTTGATGCGGCTTTGACCAAGCATGGGAGGCACATCCTCTTCGCTGATGAACGGCTGCGTGCTCAACCATAGACCTTTGTCCGCAATGAGTTTGGCCGTCGCCTCATCCATCAAGTGCCCGTGCTCGATGCACTGGACTCCTGCGGCGATCGCGCGCTGGATCTGCGCCGAGGGGTAGGCGTGGACCGCCACGTAGGTGTTGCGGTCGGCCGCGGTCTCGACGCCGGCGCGGAAACCGGCCTCGCTGAACGTGAACATGTCAAGTGTCGTGCGCGGTGAAGCTACGCCTCCGCCTCCCACGAGCTTGATTTGCGAGGCACCCTGGAGCAGCTGCTCGCGAACGCGCAGGCGAACCTCATCGGGGGAGTCTGCGATATTGGCGGCGCCAATCCGCTCCATGTAGCTTACCGGGCCGCCCGGACTTCTCGGCAAATCGCTGAGCGGACGCATGTCGGCATGGCCTCCGGTGGTTGTGATCATGGCGCCCGACGGATAGATCCGCGGCCCCCTGACCAGTCCCGCGTCGACCGCCTGCTTCAAAGCAAAAGACGGACCACCCAGATCACGGATGGTTGTGAAGCCCCGCATCAATGTGCGTTCAGCCTCCGCGCTCGCTGCGAGAAAGATGAAGCCCACATCCGCCGTCATGAGGGTCGTGACCGGAAGCGCTGCAAAAATCGAATGCCAGTGCGCATCGATCAGACCAGGCATCACGACCCGGCCCCCGCAATCGATCGTTTGTGCCCCATCCGGTGGACTGAGGTCGCCGGTTGCAATCGCCTTGACGCGATTGTTCTCAATGAGGAGACGCAACCCTCCGCGCAGTGTTTTGGACTTTCCGTCGAACAGCAGAAAATTGCTGAACACGATCGGGGGCGCAGGGCCCGCAGCATCGGCCCGCGCGCTCGCCGCCGGAAAAAACCCGAGCGCAGCGAGCGAAGCGCCTGCGCCGGCGACGAAGCCGCGCCGGGACAGGTCGCGGCTGATGCGGCGCGCAGCTGACTGAAGGTGCGGCTGGCAACAGGGACACGACGGATCAATGGAAAGATTGCTTTGATCGACGAGCGTGCACGAAAACATGCGTCACCTCTCGGCGTAGCTTCCGATGTCTGGGAACGGGCGCCGAAATTCGTGTCGACAGCCACGGCGGTGGGCAGCCGATAAATGAAATTCCAGCGCGTCCACAGCCTGCGAGTATACGCCGACACCGATAGTTGTCGAAACCGAGCAAATCGCAGATCGTCGAGATTCACGTTTTAAATCAACAGCGCAATTTTCTGACGGATCTCCGAGACGGGTGTTTGTCGCAGGTTGAAAAAAAGCGCACCGAAAACTCAGCGCGTTAGTAGGTTGCACAGGCCGATTTATTCGACGGTTCTTCCGACGGTTTGATTAGGCGTCGCGCGTTGCGATGGAGAACGCGCCGCACAGCGGCAGGAGGGTGATGTGGCGTCGGCATATGGGCTCTTCGTGCTACCAAGACGGCCTTAATGTAGCAGGAAGCTTACGAATTCGGTACCCGCAAGAGATGAGGATCCGGGCCGGGTTGGTTCGTCTGGCGGATGTCGACTTCTGCCAAATCAATGAGTTGAAGAAAAACCGGCCAGCGAGACGATTCATTTGACGGTTTTTCCAACGGCCAACTTGGCCTTCGGCGAATGGCCAAGCGTATTCGCCGACATAAAGATGACGACCGCGCTTCTCGATCGTCTCACCACCACTGCGATATCATCGAGACCGGTAACGACAGCTGGCGCTTCAAAAGCCGAGCCGAGGATCAGCCACAACCCCGCGCTCGCGCCGTCTCCGCAAGCCCGACGGCGCGAGCGCTACCGCCAAAGCCCGTCGCCAGAGGGGGTCAAAATTGGACGCCGATCGGGGGGTCAAATTTGGGCGCCGATTGACATCCATAAGCGCAGGATTTGCTTTGGGGTGATTTGCGACGGCGATGTCAAGGCAACTTCCGATGAGGAATGGGCCAATGAGGCCGTGAACCGCTGCCGCAGCGTCAACGCGGATCCATCGACGCGCCTTGATGATTTCCTCGTCCAAAGTTGGAGTGATCGCCCGACCAGGTTGCTTCCGATTCCAAACCTGGCACATCGACGTGGGTTCTCCGCCAAGTCCAATCTATTCAATGACGGCTTTTTCTTACTCGCGTCGGCTTGAGCTGGGGTGGGCGCAGAGACCTGTTCAAAAGCTACGAGACTTCCCGACCTTCCGGCAGTAACTTCGCAAGACGCGAGCGGATGGCGGAGGGTTGACGCTGAAACTGTGCGGCCAGTTCGGAAAGCGGTGTTCCGGCCGCATGCAGGGACAACAAATCGGTGTCCTCCGCTTGCGTCCATTTCTCATAGGCGCGGGCATGATGCTGCCTGATGGCCGCCAGGCGGTCTTCGGCGGCAGAGCGGAGAGTTGCGGGCGGAAGTGCCTCCTCCGGGAGTGTTTCTTCTCCCCCGCTCTCGGCGTCTGTGTTGATGAGCGTCAGGAATGCCTCTCCATAGCGCGCCAGTTTGACCGCACCGGCGCCCGGGATGGAGGCCAGCTCCAGCATGGACCGTGGCCGGCGTGCAGCCATCTCGCTGAGCGTTTTGTCATGGAAGATGACATAGGGCGGTACGTTCTGCGCCTTGGCCAGTTCCAACCGCTTGGCGCGCAGCTTGTCGAAAAGGCCGCGGTCGGCGGCGAGAACGGCTTGCTCCCTCTCGCGGCGAGCGGATTTTCGCTCAGCCCTTCTCTCTGTCCTGCCCGTCTTCAAAACGCGCAAGCTCAAGGATGGCTTCTCGCGCAGGAACCGGCGGCCTTCGGACGAGATAGACAAGCCTCCATGGCCCGCCACGTCCACTGCGATCAGTCCATGCGCGACGAGTTGGCGGACGATCGACCGCCACGCGTTGCGATCGTGCTCCTTGCCGATGCCGAAGGTGGAAAGCTTATCATGGCCCAGGCGCCCGATGCGCTCGTCGATCTCGCCGAGGAGCACCGAGACGACATGCGCCTGCCCGAAGCGCTCGCCCGTGCGGTAGATGCAGGAAAGAAGCTTTTGGGCGGCGATGGAGCCATCGAAGGTCTCGGGTGGATCGAGTCAGACATCGCAGTTGCCGCAGGGCTGGCAGTCGTCGCCGAAATAGCGCAGGAGAACCTGCCGACGGCATTGGCAAGATTCGGCGAAACCGATGAGAGCGTCGAGCTTGCGACGCTCCATGCGCTTGCGCGCGTCGGGAGCGTCCGATTCCTCGATAAAGCGGCGCCGGAGCGCGATATCCTCCGCGCCATAGAGCATCAGAGTTTCGGCGGACAAGCCGTCGCGGCCGGCACGGCCGGTCTCCTGGTAAAAGGCCTCGATGCTGGCAGGCAGGTCCGCATGCAACACGAAGCGCACATCAGGCTTGTCGATGCCCATCCCGAAAGCGATGGTGGCGGCCATGACCAGCCCTTGTTCATGCTGGAACCGGCGCTGGTTCTCGTCCCGCGCCTTCATCTCCATGCCGGCGTGATAGGGCAGCGCGGTGAAGCCGTGAGCGTTGAGGATGGCGGCGACGTCTTCCGCCCTCCGCTTGGAGAGACAATAGACGATACCGCTCTCTCCTTTGCGGGGCGCGAGGAAGCGCAGCATCTGCTGCGTCGTGCTTGTCTTCTCGGCAGCACAATAGCGGATATTGGGGCGATCAAAGCCGGAGATGAAGCTGTTTTCGGCGCCGATCTTCAGATGCTCGACGATTTCCGCCCGGGTCGCCGCATCCGCCGTAGCGGTGAGCGCAATACGCGGCACGATAGGGAAGAGGTCCTTAAGACAGTCAAGGGCGCGATATTCGGGGCGGAAATCATGGCCCCATTGCGAGAGACAGTGGGCTTCGTCAATGGCGATGAGTGACAGATGCACGGATTTCAGCCGATCGAGGGTGTCAGGCTTCAAAAGCGTTTCCGGCGCCATATAGAGGAGATCCAACTCGGCCTGCTCGATATCGCGCCAGAGCAGATCCTTTTCCGAGCCCCAGAACCGGGAATTGAGCGCCGCCGCCTTCACGCCGGCCTGTCTGAGCGCGGCCACTTGGTCTTCCATCAGCGCAATGAGCGGCGAGACGACGAGGCCGATGCCTGGACGTGCCAGCGCGGGAATCTGATAACAGAGGGACTTGCCTCCGCCGGTCGGCATCAAGACAAATGCGTCGTTGCCGGCGATCACGTGCGCGATGATCTCCCGCTGCCGCTCGCGGAAGGTGTCGTAGCCGAACACGGTCTTCAGGATCGAGAGGGGGTCCGCCAAATTCGATTTTGAGCTCATCGTTCGTTTTGAATATCGCGTTTCCTCTGCGGATGCATTATCGGGCAATTGGGAGCAATGCGCAGTTGCGGCCGTGGATCAGGCGGGGCCCGCTGCTGACACCATTTGCATTGCTCACATGGTTGGATATCGGCGCCGAAAAGACTATCTCTCGGCACCTATCCACAGTCTCACGATCTATGGCCGCTCCAGGAACCCTCGTCCTGCGAAGATCGCCGGCATTGCCTTCTCGATCCGCGCGGTCCGCGTCGCGGACTGCTTCGCGCCCGCGAGGTGAAACAGGTACCCCCTTTGCCGACCCGGCGTCAGCGCCTCGAACGCGCGCTTGAATCGCGCATCCTTGCGGAACTTCTCCGTCAACTCCTCGGGCACGGGAAACACCCGGGGTTTCGTCTCGACCTTCATCCCGGCCTTCTCGGCCGCCACGGCCTCGCGTATATAGGCCTTGATGGTGGCCGCCTTCGTCGCAATCTCCTTCGCGCTGGTGAATTTCATCACCCGCGCTGCCCGAACCTGCCCGAGCTGCACCAACAGCTTCTTCGGATCCTTCAGCAGCGCACCCTGAAAGAAGCCCAACGCGCAATATTCTTTGAAGCCCTGAATGATGACGACGTTTTTCTCGTCCATTGTGTAGCAGGGCTTTCCCCACTTGCGCTCCTCTCTTAGGTCGAACCCGGACAAAATCCTTTGCAGCTCTGCAATCTCAGCCTGCCACCGCTCGCGATACGCCATCTCCATGCTGCACCTCCGTTGTTGCACATTGCCGTAAGGCTGACACTCGTTTGGCTCGATGAGTCATGATGAGTCATGGCCGGGGCTTGTCCCGGCCGTCCATGTCTTTCATCTTGGGGTGAAGCAAACAAGGCATGAATGCCCGAGAAGGGTGCGTTTACGCCCGTCTGCGGCATCTGCACGCCCTGAAAATACAAGAAGTGCTTCTGCCCCGGTTCCAGGTCGTTGACGTTAAGGGCGCTGATGACCTTTTCCCCTTGATAACGTCGCCCGTATAAGCCGTTCCTGATGTCGGATCGGCAGCGGAGGTCGTCGTGCCCTGGGCATTTGCAGTCCCGGCGTCAGCGGCGAGGGCGGCCGACGCGCCGGCCGTGGCGATGGATGCGATGATGAAATCGCGGCGATCAAGATCTCTCTTAAGATTGTCGGTGGAGCTCCTTTGTGATCAGAAGAGCTATAGACACGAGATGCGCATGGTCGGTCGCAGATCCCCCGCGCTCAAGTCACAACTAAGGTTCGGGCGACGGCGATGATCTGTCGAGAGCGAGAGCACGCTCCATCCGGCGATCGGGTATCAGCCAAAGGAGGGCCACCGCGACATAAATGCCGATGGAAACGAGCGGAATCGGGAAAGCGAGCACAACGGCGATGAAATAGAGCAGCGGCGAAATCTTGGCCTTTATGTCCGAGCCAAGCGCTGCGGCAAGCCTGCTATCCGGCCCGTGTGCACGCAGGAGTGCCCTCTCCAGGAGCCAGTAAGCAATCGCCGGCATGAGCAGCGAAACGCCATAGAGCGCGGTCGGTAGCGGGGCAAACTGGTTCGACTCGAGCCATGCTGTTGTAAACGGAATCAGCGACAGCCAGAACAGCAAGTGCGTGTTGGCCCAGAGCACGAGGCCGCTCACGCGCTTACACACGGACAGCAGATGGTGATGGTTGTTCCAATAGATTGCGACGTAGACAAAGCTCAGCACATAGCTAAGAAAGGTCGGCAGCACTTTGCCGAGGGCGGACAAATCGGCGCCCTCCGGAGGCTTCATTTCGAGAACCATGATCGTGATTATGACGGCGATCACTCCGTCGCTGAAAGCGGTCAGCCTGTCGGGTCCCATCTTGTCTGCCTCTCCTGTTATCAACACGTCCGCGGCACAATCATCGTGTACGAGCCGCCGCGGACATCCTGGAAGTCGTAGCGCGGGTCGCTCGAACAGCCGAGGGTACGACGATGGCCTCACTTGGCGAATGAGATCGTCAGCTCCGTCTCATTCGCGTTCGCCGCGAGGGGCGGAAGCATCCCCCCTTCGTGAGATAAAATGCGTCTTCTGATAACACCTGCCCTAGATTCTACCGGACCGCGATGTCGGAGGTATAGTGAAAGCTCCGAAGGCCAATGGCGACGATCGTCTCCGAGCCGCACGGGCCGCGATGGCGAGCAGGCCGATTTCTGTCGCAGAAATCCGGGTCGAGCGAAGGCAATCGCATAATGATCGGCAGCAAATGACAGCGAGATCTCAGGCGTCGTGCAAATGCGGAAACGTCGAATTCGAAGTGATCGGTTCGCCGATTATGAGCGTCGTCTGTTACTGCGCAGACTGCTAGGAGGGCTCGCGGCAGATTGAAGCGCTTCCAAGCGCTCCTCGCGTGCGGGAGCCTGATGGAGGAACCGCTTACGTGCTATACCGAAAAGATCGCTTCAGCGGTATCAGGGGCGATCAGCTTCTGCAAAGCCTGCGGCTGCGGGAGAAATCGCCCGCGCGGCGAGTGATCGCCAGTTGCTGCAGCTCGCCGATATTTCTGGACTTCGAGAAAGGTCATTGGTTTTCGGTCTATCGGTCACGAATTGCAGATGCGCCACCTCCGCAGATGCGCATTCAGACGCGATTTAAGCCTAAAGACGCTGAGATCCCGAACGACGTGCACGCTTACTCCACGTTCCCCTTGAAGTTTGTGGCGAAGCTGATGCTGGCGCGTTTCAACATGTTGCTTGGGCGATGATGGATGCCCCTGTCCGTGAGCTGGCGCACCAGCAGCCATCAATCCAGCCACACCCAATCGCAGCCTTCCATTGCGTAGGGTGCAAAACAGAAATCTTTTATGGTGGCGACCTCATCCGCTCGCCATTCCAGCACGACGAAGTGGGCGGGCCGTTCCATGGGACCGCGAGAATCGTAGACCAGCATCGCAGGCTCTCCGTCGACGGCGCCCAACGCAAAGCGCCAATGCGTGGCCTCCGCATAACGGGCGAAGTAGACACCGACCTCCTTCCGGCCCGTGAGCTTCAGCCGATTGACGAGATCGAGGCGAACATCGTCCGCCAGCATCTGGCGTACCATGTCGAGCTCGCCGGACTTGAAGAGCGCAACATAGTGTTGCAATCGTCGGCGCTCGTCAGCGGGAAGGAGCGGAAGACGGCCCGCATCCGCGCCGTCCGCCATCAGCTCTTTGAGCCGGCTTCTGCCGCGTTGCAATGCCGATTTGGCGGCGGGCACGCTGCAGCCGGCAATTTCGGCGATCTCCTCGACCGAATGTCCCAGCACATCCTTGAAGACGACCGCGCAGCGTTGGAGCGCGGGCAGCTCCAGGAACGTGCGGAAACTCACCGCCGCCACATCGGGATCGGGATCGTCGGATGCGACTTCCATTTCGTCGCTGAATGGCACCACGTGGCTTCGTGCCCGGGCGCGCAGGAAGTCGAGACTGGCATTGTGCGCGATCCGGAACAGCCAGCCCTCGATATTGCCGATGTCAGCGACGGTCGAGCGAGTGCTCAGAGCCTTGATGAGCACCTCCTGGACCACATCCTCGCCATCGACCGCCGAGCCGGTCATGCGGGCGCAATAGCGGTGCAGCTTTGGCCGCATGCTGGCGAGGAGGCGTTCGTAATCACTGTCGTTGGTCATGGACACGAACCTACTGCGGCTGGATCGCTGCGCAACTCATAGACAGCGTAGGTCAGGACGGGCCTTCGGAAAGCCGGCGTCCACCCTCGCTTTCGCGAGGGCAGGTGCCTCCGGGATGTGTGCTGGTCAGCGTTGATGCGTCGCGACGACGGCACCCGCGATCGAATCGAGCGAAGCGAGCGCCTTGATCTTGGGGAAGTAGGCCTGCATGCGCGGATCCGCGCGCATGGCCTCGATATCGGCCGCATTGTCCCACTGTGAATGGATGACCACGCGTTTGCCGTCGCTGCTGGCGATGAGGTCGGTCGCAATCCACCCCTTTAGCGTCTTGATGACGGTTTCCGTGTTGTGCCGCAGCAGATCGACAAGCTCATGTTGTTTCTGCGGCTCGACCGACAGAACATTGACGAGGGTGACTGGCTTGTTGACAGTGCTGGTCATTTTCGGCGCTCCTGTTCGGGTTTAGGCGGCACGAGCGTGCTCGCTAGCCCATAGACGAACCAGCGCGGGAGAACGGATCGGCGGATCGAAAAAGATTTTTGTCCGTGCAGGCCGGCAAAAACCTCGGATTGGGGACCTTTCACGAGTTTCTCCCTTGCGCAAAGCGCATTCTCTCGACACCAATGTGCTGAGCGACTTCGCACGCGGCGAACCGACTGTGACGGCGCGGCTTCGCCAGGAAGCGCCATTGCAATTGGCAGTTTCGGTGATCACGGAGATGGAAGTCGAATATGGGCTCGCGCGCAATCCGGGCGTTGCGCCGCGCGTGCGAGAGGCCATGCGGACGCTTCTGAACACGATTTCGGTCCTACCGTTCGAGCGTGAAGATGCCCGTGTGGCGGCGCAATTGCGTGCAAGCCTGAACAGCCAAGGTATGCCCATTGGGGCCTATGACCTGCTGCTTGCGGCCTGTGCCTTACGGCGCGGGCTCAAAATTGTGACGCATAATGCACGGGAATTCGTTCGTGTCGGCGGGCTCGGGTTGGAGGATTGGGGCAGTTAGTAAATCCCTCGGGGAAGCACGGATTGATCGCCAGTCGATCTTATCGGGCGAACGCTTCTCGTCATCCTGAATTTTAGGAATTTGACGCTCGTCCGGAACCCCTCGGGGCTTCGATACTTTCGTACGCAAGGCCGACGTGCTCCGGCGGCGCGGAAAAGGAGCGTGCCATGACAGAACCCATCTATCCGGCTGCGACCCGCGAGCTTGCTGAAAAGCGCCGTGCACTCGCGCCCGAGACCGAGAAGGCATTTCAGGCGTTCAGCCGGCAGGTTTTTGCCGACGGGGCGCTGCCATCGAAGACCAAGCAGCTCATCGCTGTTGCTGTCGCGCATGTGACGCAATGTCCCTATTGCATTCGCGGGCACACGAAGGCGGCCCTGCGGCAGGGCGCCACACGGCAGGAGATCATGGAAGCCATTTGGGTTGCGGCCGAGATGCGTGCGGGCGGCGCTTACGCGCATACCGCCGTATCGCTTGCAACAATGGACGAAGCCGAGGCGCCTCAACCCTCATGACGGACGCCCGCGAACTTGGTAGCGGGCGCGGATCGCAAGTTGCTCGAGAATCGTGGATGTCGTCTCCTGGTGTGAATTGTTCACGATCATTCGAACATCAGATGATCGAGGAATCTCCGTTATACATGCGATTTGATGCGGATTCTCACACAGCGATAGTCGATGGCCAGCCGCGGCGAGCCAACGCTGAAGGAGAAATGCCGGATGGCACTGGATCCCGTTCTGCTATCCCGCCTGCAATGGGCCTGGGTGATTGCCTGGCACATTCTGCTTCCGGCCTTCACGGTCGGACTTGCCTCGTACATCGCGGTGTTGGAAGCCCTGTATTTCTTCACCAAGCAGCCGATCTGGTTTCGGATCTCAGGCTTTTGGACCAGAATCTTCGCCGTTTCCTTCGGGATGGGCGTGGTTTCCGGCGTGATCATGCCGTTTCAGTTTGGCACCAACTGGAGCCGCTTCACTGACACAACCGCGGACGTGTTATCGCCCCTGATGGCCTATGAAGGCCTGATCGCCTTTTTCCTTGAGGCTTCCTTTCTCGGAGTCTTGCTGTTCGGCCGCCGGCTGGTACCGCCATGGGCGCACTTTATCGCCGGACTGATGGTTGCGTTTGGCACGCTTATGTCATCGTTTTGGATTCTCTCGACGAACAGCTGGATGCAGACACCGCAAGGTTACATGCTCGTCAATGGCCGCTTCGCGCCGGACGATTGGATCGCGATCATTTTCAATCCATCTTTTCCCTATCGGCTCACTCATAACGTCACCGCTTTCTACATCACCACCGCCTTTGTGGTGCTCGGGGTCGGCGCGTATTTGCTGCGCGGGGGAAAGTCCGCAGTGGAGGCGCGCCTCATGATCCGCATGGCGCTCAATCTTCTCATTGTCCTCGTCCCGTTGCAGATCTTTCTCGGCGATCAGCATGGCCTCAACACCCTGCAATACCAGCCGGCGAAGCTCGCGGCGATCGAAGGCCGGTATGACACCGTGCGACCGACGCCACTTACGCTCTTTGGGATTCCCGACGACGAGGCTGCGGTGATGCGTGACCCGATCGACATTCCGTATCTGGGTAGCCTGATCCTAACCCATTCCTGGAACGGGGAAATCAAAGGGCTGAAGGAGTGGGCGCCGCAAGACAGACCGCCGGTCGCGCCACCCTTCTACGCATTCCGGATCATGGTGGGTATCGCCATCATCATGCTGGCGGTAGCCGTTACAGGTCAGATCCTGCAGCTCCGCGGGCGGCTCTTTGCCGCCGGGTGGTTTTTGCGATTATGTGAGTTTGTTGCTCCACTCGGGTTCATCGCGGTGGTGGCGGGTTGGGTCACGACCGAGGTCGGCCGACAGCCTTGGACCGTCTATGGCCTGTTGCGCACCGCGGATTCCGTCTCGCCGTCTCTGACCGGCGCCGATGTGGCGATCTCACTCGCGCTTTATGTCGTCGTCTACCTGCTGATGTTCCCGACCGGCATTGCGTTCATGGCGGGCATCGTGCGGCGCGGCGTGGACCAGGAGATACCCGAACCCGCCGCAGTCGAAAGCGGGCGTCCGCGCCGAGCCTTCGAAACAGCCGCAGGTTCAGGCGCGGATACGTAGGGGAGAGCTGCCATGGTGCTCGATCTCGTCCCCATTTGGACGTTCCTTCTGGCGCTTGCAGTTTTCTATTACGTCGTGTTCGACGGTTTCGACCTAGGCGTCGGAATTCTGTACGGCTTCGCGCCGGATGAAAATGCGCGCAGCCTGGCGATGAATGCTATTGCGCCGATTTGGGATGGCAACGAGACGTGGCTTGTCTTCGGCGGTCTCGGGCTGCTCACCGCTTTCCCGCTCGCTTTCTCGATCATTATTCCGGCGGTCTACTTCCCGATACTGGTCATGCTGCTGGGTCTGGTGTTTCGTGGCGTGGCATTCGAGTTCCGGTTCAAGCGGCCGGCGTTGCGCCGATTTTGGGATCGCGCTTTTTGTGGCGGATCCTCGGTTGCCACGTTTGCCCAAGGGGTCGTCCTCGGCACGTTCATCCAGGGCTTCAAGGTCGATGGACGGCACTTTGCCGGCACCTCATTCGACTGGGTCACGCCGTTTGCGCTGCTGACCGGCGTCGCGCTGCTGTTCGGTTACAGCTTGCTTGGCGCCGGCTGGCTGATTCTGAAGACAGATGGCCCGGTGCAAGAATGGGCTCGCCGCGCCGGTCGGCTGAGCTTGATCGGCGTCTTGATCGCGATCGCCGGCGTTAGCATCTGGACGCCGCTGGCCGAGGCGGATATCGCGCAACGATGGTTCTCTTGGCCCAACATAGCTCTTCTCGCACCGGTCCCGCTGATCACGGCGGTCATCGCACTGGTGGAATGGCGAGCGCTTGCGCAAGGGCACGAGCTTCTACCCTTCCTCGCCGCCGTCGGGCTCTTTCTGATGTCGTTCATCGGTATCGCGATCAGTCTCTGGCCGTTGATCGTACCCTTTCACTATACCCTCTGGGACGCCCAGTCGGCGCCGAGCACCCAGGCATTCCTGCTCATCGGCACCTTGTTCCTCTTGCCGATTATTTTGATGTACACGGCGTGGTCGTATTGGGTCTTCCGCGGAAAGGTGAGAGCCGACATTGGATATCACTAAGCACTGAGAAGTAAGTAGAGGTGTGGAGACTAGAAAAGCCCATGTGCGCCACCGACGGCAGCGAAGATCGCGAGCAGAGCCAGCGTAAGCATGACCGCGTGAAAGCGTAGCATCAGCTTCAGTGTCGCGCCGGGCGCGGCATCGGCCCGGGGATCGATGACGCGGTGGGCAACCAGCGGCTCGAGGACAAAGAGAGGCACCGCAAAGAGTAGCCAGACCGCGACCATCAGATGCATCCACCAATAGCGGGCATCGACAAAGCGGTCCCACAAGTCGTACCGGTAAAGCATGTAGAGCCCGCTCAAGAGGACCAGCAGGACGGCGATCCGGGCTTGCGGAGCAAACCGGCGCTCAATCGCGTTGAAGTCCGCGAGCCACTCCTGTGAGGGCCTCTTCGTCATCGCCGGCAGGACGATCGCGGTCACAAACCAGACACCGCCGATCCACACCACAACGGCGAGCACGTGGACAATGCGTGCGACAGTCCCCCAGTCAACATCGGCTATAGTCTTCATATCGCAATCGTTTCCTCTCCATCAGATACTGGCCTTGCGTCACCTCCCGTGACGCGGGGTTGTCCCATGCGAGCGGTTGGCGAAAAGTGGCCACCATGGTGTTCACATAACAAGCACCCTTTGACGGGCGAGCGCTTCTCATTATCTTACGGGCTAGCCGTTCGCCCGGAAGCTCTGCTTGGCGGCGTGATCCTCGTCGCGCGCAAGGCCGATACGCTTCGGCGTTGCGAGTGGAGGTGTAATCATGACCGAGGCTGTCTATCCGGCTGCAACGCGCGAGCTTGCCGACAAACGTCGCGCCATCGCGCCCGAGACCGAGAAGGCATTTCAAGCGTTCAGCCGGCAGGTTTTTGGCGACGGCGCATTGCCGTCGAAGACCAAGCAACTCATTGCCGTGGCGGTCGCGCATGTGACGCAATGTCCCTATTGCATCCGCGGCCATACGAAGGCGGCCTTGCGGCAGGGCGCCACCCGGCAGGAGATCATGGAAGCTATTTGGGTTGCGGCTGAAATGCGCGCCGGCGGGGCTTACGCGCACAGCGCCGTCTCGCTCGCCGCAATGGACGAAGCGGCAGGATCCCAACCCGCGTGACGCACAAGCCGGGCACGAGATGGCGCGTATTGCTACTCACCTGCTGACGGCCTGTGTCACGGCAGTCCAGACGATTTTGAAGTGGGTGGTTACGGAGCAATAGTGGATTGGCATAGTTGCTTAGCGGCCGGGGTGGACCCGGAGCCCAGCGGCACAGCCTTCGATGTCTTACAGATGCTCTTCGGTGCGCAAAGACAGCTCGATCATCCGCTCGAGCAGCTGTTCCGCCGGCATGCCGGCGAAGTTGCGCATGATGAGCTCCTTGGCGTAGAGGCGGACCAGGTAGCGCAGCTTGAGGGCCTTGCTGCGCGAGGCGAAAACGAAGTCACGATGGCCTTGGTTGACGAGGATGAGGTTGCGAGCTGCGTCGAACCTCGATCGCCAGGATTCGCCGGCCGCGCGCTCGAAGCTGTAGCCAGGCAGTCCTTGCGCGGGAACCACCGCTTGGCCGAACGACGCCAACAGCTCCTCGGTGACCGTCACCACGGCTTCGGCCGTTGCGACCGTCTCGCCTTGGCGTACCCGAACCTCGATGCGGGTCACACCGGGATCCGCGGGCGCTTGGAAGCCGGCGGCTTGGTCTTTGATGCCGGTGAGCTCGCCCTGACCTTCAACAACCCGCCATGCGAACTCGAGGTCGCGCTCGACGCGTCGGCGGGCGCGGTCGCGCGGCAGGGCTCGCAGCTCCCGGCTTTCGCCCACGCGTACGATGGATGAGGCCGGAGAGACCGCGACACTGAACAGGGGGCCGGCGAACTCGAAGAATTCGCGCTGGCGCTGCTCACCTGGCGGCGGCTCGGGTGCGCCGGCCAGCATCCCGTCGGCCGGCTCCGATATTGGCGGTGATGCTGCTTCGCCGGCCCCGCCCGCACCGGGTCCGCTGGCGCTGGGCCGAAACGTCCGGGCCCGAATATCGAACCAATCGTATTCCTCGGCCGGCAGCGCGAGCAGCGCCTCTCGGAATGCGCGCTGGATGACCCGTAGCTGATCGCGGCTCGCCCGCTCCTCTTGTGCCCGGCGCTGCTCCTCGATGAGCTCGACCAGCCGACGCTCCATGGGCTCCATTCCCTGCGCCAGCGCTGCGTAAGCGGAGTCGCGGATGAGGCCGCTCCGTGTGCCCGGGGTGAGGTTGACAAAAGGCGCATCGATGTGCCCTTGCAGATACTGCAGGGTCCACGGCGGGCGCTCGAAATCCTCGAGCGAGGTCAAATCCTCCGTGACACGGGTGCCGTGGCGGAACAGGGAGACGCGATTGCTCTCCTTCTGCTCATTGAGATACAGCTCCGCATAGATGTCCCCGAACCGGGTGCGGGCCGGTGGCAGCTGATGGAGGAGCTGGCCCTCGTACTGGCGCGGCTCGACCAGGTACTGCTTGCGCGCTAGCCTATCGATAACCTTGATCTTGACCCCGGTCTCGCGGATCCGGTCACGCAGCTCCGAGGCGAGGTACCATTGGATTTTCTCGCCCGAGAGCCCGCGCACACCCTCAAGGAGCGGAGCGATGTGGACCTCGGTACCGCCGTCGGCGACCAAGGTTCGCTTCGGCGAGACCGAGTAGCCCGGATCTCCCTTGCGCATCACCATCTGATAGGAGCGCTGATCAGCGCCCGCGCAGGTCATGGCGAGCGCTTCGCCGATCGTCCAGAAGCTGAGGAGTCCGATGCCGAATTCGCCCTGGATACCACTGGCGCCGCTCTCCTTGAGACGGCGCTTGACCGAATCGCAGATATGCGTGGCCACGTAACGGAAGTCCGGCCTCCCGTCTTCATCGCGCGGCAACCCGCTTCCGTCATCGCGGATGCTCAGATACTGCCCGCTGCCATGCCGACCGCGCGTGATCGTCACCGCGCGTGCCTTGGCGTCGATGCTGTTCTCGACCAGCTCGGCGATGGCCTTCAGGGGATTCGACTGGGATAGCGCGATGATAGTGATGGCATTCCAGTCATCACCGATCCTCAACCTGCCTCGCGCCTTGCCGGGCTCGCGTGTTGGTCTGCTGCTCGTCACCTTGAACGCCGGCTCCAGAGAAGAAGAGGGTTTGTCACGCGGAGGCGACAACAGCACATAGCGCAAAGCAGCCGGGATTCGCGAACGCGCCTGCGGTGCACTCGCGACTTTGATTCGGGCTCTATAGGCTGCGATGATAACACCATGCGCGTCCGGTTTGGCCAGTCACCGGCCGTGTCATTTTCCCCAGGGACGTTCCGGTGCCGCCAAGGAGATCGCATGAGGATCGGCAGCAAATGAAGGCGGGGGCTCACGCGTCGTGCAAATGCGGCAAGGTCAAGTTCGAAGCGATCGGCTCGCCGATTGTGAGCGTCATCTGTTATTGCGATGATTGCCAGGAGGCCTCGCGGCAGATGGGGAGCTTCCAGACGGTCCCTGCGTGCAAGAACCCGACGGGGGAACCGCGTACCTGCTATACCCAAAGGATCGCTTCAACTGCATAAGGGGCGATCAGCTTCTGGAGAACCTGCGGCTGCGGGAGAAGTCGCCCAGAAGCGCGTCATCGCCGGCTGCTGCAGCTCGGCGATGTTTCTGGATTTCGAAAGGGGCCATTGGCTTTCAGTCTATCGGGGGCGATTTGCAGATGCGCCAACTCCGCAGATGCGCATTCAGACGCGATTTGCGCCCAAAGACGCTGAGATCCCGAATGACATACCTGCTTACTCCACACTCCCCTTTAAGTTCATGGCGAAGCTGGTCTTGGCGCGGCTCGGTATGCTGCTCCGGCGATGATTGATTGGATGCCGCTGGGTAGCGCCCAAAGAGCCTCGCGATCTCCTCGGACTTGGTCCGCCGGCCTCGCCCTCAGTCAGCCGCAGCCGCGACAAGTGATGCCGCGATGTCGGCAATCGACCGAAACAGCATCAGGGGATCATCCTTCGACAGAAGGAAGCCGCGCCGCTTCCAGGGGCGCCGACGCGAGAGGATCGAAGGGAATGAGCCCGACGCAAGCCGGGCTCTGGATTGCCCCATCAGCTCTTCAGTTGCTTCGCGATGAACGCTTTGACCGTCTCGCGCGCCTTGTCGGTCTCCGGCCCCTCTTCGGCGACCCATTCATGCACGGAATTCGGGAACAGGTGAAACTCGACGTCGCCGCCGGCCGCCTTGTAGAGCTTGACGAAGTTTTCCTGAGCCGCAGGCAACATGTTGTTGTCGAGCCCGCCCTGCATGATGAGGAACGGCACCATCGTGATCTTCTCTTTGCGCTCGAGTATTTCCCGCGGGTTGCTTTCGTGGATCGTCTCCCACGGATTGAAGAACGTCTTGTTGGCCTTGATCATGCCCGCGTTTTTGCGGTTTTCGGCATTGTCATAGCGTGCGACGGTGTCGCTGATGGGCGAGCGCGTCGCGATCCAGCTCACGCTCGCATCGAGGTTCGGCGCGGCGGGAAGCGGGATCGTGTCGTAGCGCTCATCGTGCGGGCGCATCGCCAAGAGCTCCGCGACCTGACCGCCGCTCGACGAGCCGTACAGGCCGAGCTTGGAAGTGTCGCCATTCCAGGTCTTGGCATTCGCCTTCAGCCACCGCACCCCGTAGTTTGCATCCTGCACGCATGCCGGATAGGGCGCTTCGGGCGCAAGCGTCATATCGATGGCGACGACCAGCAGGCCGCTGGCCGCGAGCGCGCGATCCATCGGTTCTTCGGCATGGCGATCCTTGTTGTTCCACGCCCCGCCGTGTAGATCCATGACGGTCGGAAACGGCCCGGGGCCTTTCGGTTGGTAAATTCGGGCCATCAGCATTCGGCCGGCGCTGTTGCGCCGCATTTCGACATCCTTGACGTCGAGATCGAATTTGGCGGCAGGATTGTAGGCAGGAGCCGCCGCGGCGCCGGCGGGCCACAACGCGCGCGCGGCAGACACCCCAACGGCGCCGGCCATGAGCTTTACGACGTCACGCCGATCGAACTTGGCCTTGGTCATTTTCGCCTCCTGTCGAACAATTTCATTGCTGCTTCATTGCTGCCGCAGTTTTACCGGGGCTGCCGCAGCCCCCGCAAGGGGCTTTGGTGTCCCCGGAAGCCGACAATTGCGGCGCCAGTCGGTCGGCAGTAGGCACCCGGACAGCCCCCGGCCATAGTTCTGTCGTGCGCTTGCTGGACACCTCTCAACGGGTTGTGTGAAGGGATGCCCAGAATGAAACTCATGGCAATTGCCGCCCTTATGCCTCAAGAACGCAGGCGAGTAGAGCAGGTCTGACAGGCGCGGATAAAATTGGCTCTACACGCCCGATCCCCGATGGTCCTGACCGCGGCGCCGGCAAAGGCGGTGTTTTCGCCCAGCGCGCGATATCGGGCGATGTCGGCCGTGCGAGCCGCCATCGTGCGATCCAAGACGTCATACATCAGCGCCGATCACGCGGCGGCTTCGCGTTCGATCAGCGCGCGCTTGCGCTCAATACCCCACGCGTAGCCGGACGCCGACCCATCATTTCGCACCACGCGATGGCACGGGATGGCGACCGCGATGCTATTGGCGGCGCAGGCTCCGGCGACTGCCCGCACGGCCTTCGGGGCGCCGATGGCGCGCGCAATATCCGAATAGCTCATGGTCTTGCCGGGCGGAATTTCGGCGAGTGCTTGCCAGACTCTTTGCTGGAAGGCGGTGCCGCGCACATCGAGCGGCAGATCGAGGCCAATTTTTGGGGCTTCGACAAAGCCGACCACGCGGGCGACGAGCCGTTCATAATCAGCATCGCCGCCGATCAAGCGGGCCTTGGGGAAGCGGTCTTGCAAATCCCGCAGGAGCGCTTCGGGATCATCGCCCATGAGGATCGCGGCCACGCCCTTTTGGCTCGAAGCGACCAAAATTGCGCCGAGCGACGATTGGCCGACTGCAAAGCGGATGTCCTCGTCGACGCCGCCTGAGCGATATTTGCTCGGTGTCATGCCCAACATACGGGTCGTTCTCTCGTAGAATCGACCGGTGGAATTGAAGCCGGCATCATAGACCGTTGTGGTGACCGATTGGCCTTGCGCCAGGCGCTCGCGCACCCGTTCGGCGCGACGGGCTTCCGTGTAACCCTTCGGAGTGAGGCCGATCACAGCCTTGAACATCCGGTGAAAGTAATTGGGGCTGAGGTCGACCGCGGCGGCGAGATCGGCGAGCGAAAGGGGCTCTTCACTCTGCTCGATGAGGCGGCAAGCCTTGGCCACCAGGGCGGCGTTCTCCGCCTCCAAAGAGGCGCCATCCGGATTGCAGCGCTTGCAGGGACGAAAGCCGGTCGCCTTGGCGGCCGCAAGCGTGTCGTGCAGCGTCACATTCTTTGGGTTCGCGCCTCTTGAGGGACAGGACGGCCGGCAATAGACGCCGGTGCTCGCAACCGAATACCAGAACTGCCCATCGGCGGTGCGATCGCGCGTCACAATGCGGGCCCAGCGGGGGTCATCCGCGGTCGCAACTTTCCTAGCTGTTTCCATGATATCGGTCATTCTGCTCAACCTCGGACATCAATTGCCGCGATCATGCCGCGCGAGGAGAGCGGCAACACTCCGGGTCTTGCTTTCAAATCCAAAGATAAGGTCTCGACCGGGTTGGGTTAATGGCTGCCGGGGACAAAAGCCGATTTGAAAGCAAGGGGCGGAGCGCCGAAATGGCTGCCAAGGCCGATCTACGGGACATAACTCAAGATAAGGAGTCCCGACCATGATGCTCGATACCAGCAACAAGCCCCTGCGGTTCGGCTACGGCTGCACAGTCCTCGGAACGATCCTGGTCGCGGCAAGTGCCCGCGGCATCGCCGCCCTCTTCATTGGTGATGATCGTGCAAAGCTGCTGCGCGAATTGAAGGACGCATTCCCGGGCGATGAGTTCACCTTCGACCAGACCGGCCTGGAAGAGACCATCGCCAAGGCGGCCGCCTTGGTCGAGGCGCCGCACCGCGGCACCGACTTGGAGCTCGACCTGCGCGGCTCGCCGGTGGAACTGGCCGTCTGGAAGGCGCTGCAGGCGGTCCCCTCGGGCGAGACGCGTACCTACGGCGCCATTGCCAAGATGCTGCCGGTCGCGGCGACCGCGCAGGATGTCGGCGCGGCCTGCGCAGCCAACCGTATCGCGGTCGCGGTGCCGTGCCATCGCGTCGTCAGGGCCGACGGCTCGATCTCGGGCTACCGCTGGGGCGTAAAGCGCAAGCGGCGGCTGATCAACATGGAAGGAGTGGCGTGATGGAGCGCGATCTGAGCAATGCGAAGGCCCACGCTGCCGCCTGCGCGAAGGGAGTGGCGGCGAGCCCGGCGATGACAATCGAAGCGCGCGTAGAGGCAGTCGACTGGGCCAAGGTCCATGCCGACCTCGATGCCCAGGGCTGGGCCGTGGCGCCGAAGCTTCTTACCTCCATGGAGGCAGATTCCATCTCGGGCCTCTATCACCAGGAGCACGGCTTCCGCAGCCACATCATCATGAGCCGGCACGGCTTTGGCCGCGGCGAGTACAAATACTTCAGCTACCCGCTGCCGCCATTGATCCAGTCGCTGCGGACCGCGGCCTATTCGAAGCTGGCTCCGATTGCCAATCGTTGGAACGAGCGGCTGAGGCAGGAGCTACGCTTCCCGCTGGACCACGCGGCGTTCCTCCAGCGCTGCCACCGCGCCGGGCAAGTTCGTCCGACGCCGCTCCTGCTCGCGTACGGACCGGAAGACTACAACTGCCTGCATCGCGACCTGTACGGGGAACATGTCTTTCCGATCCAGGTCGCTATCCTGCTGGATCAGCCCGGGGAGGACTTCGCTGGTGGCGAATTCGTGATGACCGAGCAGCGCCCCCGCATGCAGACCCGTGCCATGGTGTTGCCGCTCAAGAAGGGCGATGCGGCGATCTTCGCCGTCAATAGCCGCCCGATGCAAGGCGTGCGGGGCGATTACCAAGTGAAGCTGAACCACGGGGTCAGCAAGCTCTATTCAGGCAGGCGTCACACCCTCGGCGTCATTTTCCACGATGCCCTATAGGTGACGGGAGCGTGCCGATGTCATGTCTTTCCATCAGGGCGCGTCGCATGCGCGCTGTGTAAAGTTATCGAGCAAGTGGCGAGGGGTACGACAGCGGCGGGAAGCCTAAGGAGGTCAAGCAATGATCACGGACATGGGCGACACTTCGATCCTGCGGCGTGAGGATAGGGACGGAGCCACCATTCTAACACTGAACCGCCCGGCGAAGCTGAACGCGCTCAGCAATGAGTTGCTCGCGGCCATTGTGCGCGCGCTGGACGCCATCGAGCTCGATCGCACGGTTCGCGCCATCATCATTACAGGTGCCGGACGCGCGTTCAGCGCTGGTGCCGATATCGCCGGCTTTCAGAAGCACCTGGAAGCAGGTCCATCCGAAGCGGTCGTTCATTTCATGCGGCCCGGCCATCAGATGACGCGGCGGGTTGAATCCTTTCCGAAGCCGATCATCGCCGCTGTGAATGGAATTGCCTTTGGGGGTGGATGTGAGCTTGTGGAAGCAAGCCACATCGCGCTCGCCTCGGACATGGCCGCATTCAGCAAGGCCGAAGTCAACATCGGGATCATGCCGACCTTCGGGGGCACCCAGCGTCTTCCGCGTAATGTGGGCCGCAAGGCTGCTATCGAGTTGCTTCTGACCGGCCGCACCTTCGATGCCGCCGAGGCGGTGCGTTTGGGTCTGGTCAACCGCGTCGTGCCGGGCGCAAACCTCCTCGATGAAGCGCTGGCGATCGCCAATCTTCTTGCGACCAAGCCGCCGCTGGCGCTGGCTGCCATGCTCGGGGCGGTGCATCGCGGCATGGATGCCGCGATCGATGACGGACTCGCGATCGAGGAAGCCGCGTTCGCTCGGATCGCCGCAAGCTATGACGCCCGTGAAGGCGTTGCGGCGTTCTTGGAAAAGCGAGCGCCGAAATATCTCGGGCGGTGAGCAGGGCACCCAATATCATCCCATCACGGAACCACGACGACTCTGAACTCTTCCAGGTCGACATGATCAGGTTCGACCGAAATCGCAGCGAAGGGCACCCCGGCTTGGCGGGTCTTGTCTGTCGCCTGCACTCAGCCGCTCGAGTGAAACCGATCGTATCCAGGGCGCTATTGAGGCAGCTCCCACAACGTCGCGTAGTTCATGATCGGGCGCTCGAAGGTTGCTCCTTTGGCGGTGAATTCCGGTCCAAGATCGAGCATGGGTTGGAACGAGTCCAGTTGCTTCGCTCCTTCCAGGCTCGTCCAGATGCTGACATTGCTGAGCGAGTAGGTGGCCTCGTCGGCACCCACGTAAAAGTGGAGGAGGCCCGCCATCTTGCTGATTCCCGGCGCGAGGCTCGCCTGCGCGCTCACCATCATGTCGCGCAGCTCGGCGAAGCTCTCGGGCTTGCAGCGCAGTATCGACACACGAACGACGACGGACATCACCTATCCTCCTGCTTGGGCCAGCTTCTCCTTGAGACGCAGACAATGGTACCGCGCCCTGACCGTGTCCAGGTGCCGCTTGACGAATCCATATCTCCGTGGTTATTTATTAGCCGACACGGAGGGAAGTGCAATGAAGATCAAGTTGACCAGCGTCTACGTGGACGACCAGGAGAAGGCTTTGCGTTTCTACACCGAAGTGATGGGCTTCACCAAAAAGACCGATGTCAGCCAAGGACCCTATCGCTGGCTGACGGTGGCCTCCTCGGAGGAGCCGAACGGAACCGAGTTGCAGCTTGCGCTCAACAGTAATCCGGCGGCAAAGGCCTATCAGCAGGCATTGTTCAGCCAAGGCCAGCCGGCAGTGATGTTCTTCACGGATGATGTCAAAGGGGATTATGAGCGCATCAAGGCGCGCGGCGCCGAGTTCAAGATGCCGCCGACGGAGGTAACCGGCTCGACCATTGCGCAAGTGAATGACACCTGCGGCAATCTCATCCAGATCACGCAGCTGGCGCGCTGGTAGAGCCTCTCCGGGGCCAAGCGCCGATCATAGCCCACCGATTATCGATCGAAATGCCCAACGCCCACGATGTGCTGTTCCGGACGCTCGCCGATCCGACCCGGCGGGCGATCTTCGAACGGCTATGCCGCGAAGGCGAGCAGACGGTCGCGGCTCTGACGGCGGGCGCCGGGGTCTCGCAACCGGCTGTGTCGAAGCATCTCGGCGTCCTCAAGCAGGCCGGGCTGGTGCGCGACCGCCACGCAGGGCGCCAGACGCACTATAGCGCGCAACTCGGCGCGCTTGCTCCGCTGATCGACTGGACCAGCCAAATGGCAGCCTTCTGGCAAAACCGGTTCGATCAGCTCGAAGATCTTCTTAAACGGATGGACCAATGAACGAAAGGTCGACAGGGACGCGCTCCGTTGTTGTCGAGCGTGAGCTCCCTCATCCGCCGGAAAAGGTCTGGCGTGCGCTTACACAACCGCATCTGATCGAGGAATGGCTCATGAAGAACGATTTCCAGCCGGTTGTCGGTCACCGCTTCAATCTTAAGAGAACGCCGCGACCCGACTTCAACCTCGTGGTCGATTGTCAGGTTCTGGTCGTCGAGCCGAACAAGACGCTGTCCTACACGTGGGCGGCCCTCGATGTAGACGGGGTCGTCACCTGGACGCTCACTCCGACCAGCACGGGCACGCACCTGCGCATGGAGCAGTCGGGCTTCCGGGGCGACCAGAGGCAGGCCTATGGGGGCGCCCGTGCAGGGTGGCAGCGGATGTTTGAAACTCTGGAGAAGGTCTTGGCGCAGATTGACTGAAGTCCGCCGGCACGAATGATCCGGTCGTCGAGGATGGAAATGGCGAGGGTTTCCGGTCTGGTACCACGACGGCATGATCTGCACGGGCGAGACCTACAAGAACGGCTTGAAGATGACCTTCGCCCGGGCGCGGCGTTGCCGGATCCTTCCTGTCTCTTCAACTCGAGCGTCGAGGGGAACACCCGGCGCGGTGCCGGCTTCTGCTCACCACGGGACGGTGCGGCCGAGATAGTCGAGATATTGTAGGCCGGGAGTGCCCTGCACGGAGAGAAGAACCTTTACCAGGCTTGGGACGCTGTCCTCGATGCGTAGCGGGGCTTCCGCGCCGCCCATGGCGGTTCGCACCCAACCCGGCGCCATGAGCACCATTGCGCGGGATTCCTTCGAATGACGTGCCGCGAAGCTGCGCATGAACATGTTCAGCGCCGCTTTGCTGCCGCGATACACCTCGCGCATGCCCGTCGTGTTGTTGCTGACGCTTCCCTGCCCGGACGACATTATCCCGATCAACCCCGTGGGAGAGACGAGATCACATAGGCCTTCGACGACCCGCATAGGGCTCAAGGCGTTCGTAATCATGACGCGCACAAATTCCTCTGTCGTCACATCGGCAATCGTCTCCGTCGGATTATTGGTGACGCCGGCGCTCACGAATAGGACATCGAATGTCCTCCCGGACAGGCGAGCGCGCAGTGCCGCGATCTGATCGGGCGCCGTAATATCGACCCTATCAATCTCCAGCCGGCCGTCAGATCGGTCGCCAAGGTCGTGCAGCAGCGTCCGGGCGCTTCCGCGGACCGTACCGAGGACATGCCATCCGTGCTTCAGGTATTCGGCCGCCATCGCATGGCCCAGGCCGCGCGACGCTCCGACAAGCAGGATACTTTTCTGCGACAACGTGGACATAACCCCATCACTCTTGCCGTTGGGAATCCATTTCACATGGCTAGACCTCTGATCCGTTGCCAGGTGCAGCGTGTCCAATATTTACTGGGACGCGACGGCATGCCACTGGGTTACTTACGCCCGTCATGCCTGACATCGGCTTGAATTTGATCGGGCGGATGCGGATCCGCCCTCAAAGTGAGCGAGTGAGGCTGCATGAATGACCAGGAGGATCACGCGCCGGATTCAACGGCCGCGCGGGTCGCTTTGTGGCGCGCGCTGCATGTCGAGATCGACGCACCACCGCATGTGCTGGAAGACGAGATCGGCCTCAGGCTACTGGCCCCCGACAAGAATTGGCGCCACCGCGGCGACATGGATCCGCAGTTCACGCGGCCTTTTCGCGCCTCCATCGTGGCGCGTGCGCGCTTCATCGAGGATTTGGTCGCGGAACAGGCCGACCGCGGGGTGAGCCAGTATGTCATTCTCGGCGCCGGCCTCGACAGCTTCGCCCAGCGCAGGCCGGAAATCGCATCGCGCCTCAGGGTCTTCGAGATCGACCGTCCTGGGCCGCAGGCTTGGAAGCGCCGGCGCCTGAGCGAGCTGGGCTTCGGTGTCCCGGATTGGCTGACCTTCGTGCCGGTTGATTTCGAATCGGACCGGTCCTGGCGGGACGGGCTCCTATCGGCCGGATTTGATGCTGGCGCGCCCGCAATCGTTGTTTCGACGGGCGTCAGCATGTATCTCACCAAAGAGGCAAACGCCGCCACTCTGCGTCAAGTCGCGGCGCTCGCCCCGGGATCGACGCTCACCATGACGTTCCTGCTGCCCCTGGAGCTGGCGGACCCCGACGTGCGGCCGGGCCTCGAAATGGCGGAGAAAGGAGCGCGGGCAAGCGGGACGCCGTTCTTGAGCTTCTTCACACCCGCGGAGATCCTGGCGCTCGCCGGTGAGGTCGGATTTGGCGAAGCACGCCATGTCTCGGCGACCGATTTGACCCAGCGGTACTTCGCAGGCCGGCCCGATGGCCTTCGGCCACCGAACAATGCCGAGGATCTGCTGGTCGCAACGGTGAAGTGAGGACGCGTTGGCGAGATGCTGGTCAGACGGCCGCCGCCTGAGAGACACGGCGCGGCATCGCGCCGTCAAGCGTGCAGTCATAGCGCGAAATCGGCGGATGTGCGGCCGGGTCGGTAATAACGTCGAGGACGGTGACCATCTTCGATCCCATCGCGCGCCCGAGCGCGATGTCGAGATCCGCGGCAGTATTGACCGTACGGCCGACCCCGCCGCAGGCTCGGGCGATTGCCGCATGATCGACGCAGCCGAGGTTGACGGAGGAGGATGGTCGCCCAAATCTCGCCTGCCTGGCATCCCTTTGATAGCCGAGCACCCCATTGTTGAGCACGATCACGGTGAGCGGGAGGTTGTGGCGGACGACGGTTTCGAGCTCTGCCCAGGCGTGCCCAAACCCGGCGTCGCCGACGACGGCGATGACCTTGGCGGACGGCCGCGCGAGCTTGGCGCCTATCGCCAGGGGGAAACCGTAGCCGTGCCCGGCCGGACCGCCGGGTGTGAGGATGCGCGTTCCGGCGGTTATGGTGCGGAGCTGCCCTACGATCCAATTCGACGCATAGCTCGCGTCGCCGGTGATGATCGTTTCGCTGTCAAGAAAGTCCTGGATGGCGGTCATCACGCGTTCAGGGCGAAGGGGCGCCACATCGCGATGTGCAAGCTCGGCGCGGTCGCGTTCGAACGACCTCCAGGCCTCGGCGACACGCTGCTCGACGGCAGGCCGCGCATCCGTACGCTTGGACAAATCGCGGCTGGCGAGAGCTTCCGCCAGTTCCAACAAAGTCTCCCGCGCATCTCCCTGCAAACGCATGGCCTCGTAATTGCGCCCCGTGGGCGTCCTCGGCGCCAAGCGATTTCAATGCCGACTTCAGCGTCGGCTTCACGGAGGAGCAACAGCGGGCGGGCATCGACTACAACTATCGGCATGAGGCTCCTCGCACCACGCGCCCGGGCGAGGAGGGCGGCGGAGAGGCGAAGTTCGCGGCCATGTGCGGCACCGATGCCGCAACTTTTCAGCGCGAGCGGCCCGGCATGAGCGCGTTCGTGCGCGAGGATGGTGCCGTCTACCACACGTATTCCACCTATGCGCGGGGGCTCGACGGCCTGTGGGGCGCCTATCAGTGGCTCGATCGTGCGCCCAGGGGCCGTAACGAGAAAGGCATCTGGTGGCGCCGTCACGACGAGTACGCCAATGGGTGAGGTTCTCGCATTCGCGGCAGCGCCGACCTTCGCGGTCATGGCGCTGCTGACGGCACTCGGCGGCGGCCAGATGGATATGCTCTGCTCCGCCGCACACAGTGCGTCGCCGCTCAACGGGATGGCTCCCATGTATGTACTGATGACCGCCTTTCATTCGGCGCCATGGCTGAGATTGATCTGTCGACTGGCACGCAGAGGAGGGCTGTCGTAAAACGGAGGCCGGCAACACAAGTCCTGAAAGCGTCCGGCAATGAAGCTTCGCAGATTCTCCGAGATCAAAGCACTGGCCGAAAAGCATCACGGCGCGAACGGACTGAAAGCGAAGCTCGCCCAGATGCGCGGGGAGGCAAGCCTCGACCAGAGCGATGACCGGTTTCTTTCCGGCGTGACCAAGGCGGTGTTTTCCTCCGGGTTCTCCTGGGAGGTGGTCGAGAAGAAGTGGCCGGGATTCGAGGCCGCTTTCCAGAATTTCGATCCCCATCGCGTCGCTTTCTATGCGGATGAGGATGTCAGCCGATTTCTCAAGGACACGCGGATCATCCGCAACGCCGCGAAGATCGTGGCGACCATCGCCAATGCGCGCTTTGTGGTCGATACCGCCAAGCAGCATGGCTCATTCGGTGCGTTTCTTAAGCAATGGCCGGCCTCCGATCAGGTCGGCCTCATGGAGCATCTGAAGAAGCATGCGTCGCGCCTTGGTGGCTTGAGCGCTATGTATTTCCTGCGCTTCAACGGCTGGGATGCGTTCATCCTCAGCCAGGATGTCACCAAAGCCTTGATCCGTGAAGGCATCATCGACAAGGAGCCGACATCGAAAGCGGCGCTGCGAGCGGTGCAGGAAGCATTCAACGCCTGGACCAAGGAGAGCAGGCGCCCGCAGCGTGAAGTCAGCCGCATTCTTGCTTTGAGCGTCGGGCCAGCTTGAGAGCAAGGGGCCTCATGGGCGCATGCTATGCAACCACTGTCCTGACCAAAGCGTTCTGATGGCCGTCATCACCTCCATGTCTGGTTACAGCGCAGGATAAGTATGTTTCGTTCGTTGCGGGGCCGCCTCATTGCTCTGCTCGCGCTACTGATTGCAGCCGCGGCTGCTGCCGGCGTGTTGATGGTAGGTCTCTTCCAGCAATCGGCAACGGCCCAAGCTGGCGAAGCCGCCGCGGAAGTCGGTCGCGCCTGCGACGCCATCGCCGCCGCCTACCGACTTTACGTCGCGGGGCGGCAGGGACCGCCCCCCGCGCTAGCAAGCGATGCGGTGCGCGAAAGTTTGACAGGTGCCGTGCAAAGGGCGCTGCGCGACCGCGCCGGCATCGAGGGCGGGATTTGGCAGGCCGATGCGGGATCGCTGGCCTACGCTTTTCCAACCTATCAGGGGTCTGGTCCCAAGACCGACGTGCCGGAGGCGGAGCTTTCCCGCATTCGCACGACCAATCAGGCTGCGCTGGCAAGCGATCGGCAGGAGAGCAGTCGCTATGAAGCGAGCTCGCAAATCCTGTTGCTAACAGCTTGCCCGCTGCCTGGACCGATCCCGGGTTTGACCGCTTGGACCATGACGCGTGTTTTCACGCTCGCGGGGAGCGCTTACCGGCTGCTGATGGCGGGCCTTCTTGTCCTCCTCGCTACCGTCCTCGCGGCCGCGGCGCTGCTGACCCGTTTGACCGCGACATGGTCGCGGCATATCGGCCGCATCGAAAGGGCATTGCAGGCACACGATGTTGCCGAGCTTCCTGCACTCCCGACCACCGGCGAGCGCGAGCTCGATCGGATTGTCGTCGCCTTGAACGATGCCGGAGAGCGGCTCGCCGAAGCGCGGCGCCGTGCCGATAAGCTTGCGCAGCAGGTTGCGACTGGGGAGCGGTTGGCGGCGATCGGGCGGGTTGCTGCCGGGATCGCGCACGAGATCAGGAATCCGATCGCGGCCATGCGGCTCAAGGCGGAGAACGCCATGGTCGCTGATGAACAGCGCAAGCACCAGGCGCTAGCCGTGATTCTCGGGCAGATTCAGCGGCTCGACACGGTGCTGTCCCGCCTCTTGAGCATGACTGAACGCGAGAAGCTCAAGCCCTCGCCGGTCGCTCTCAAGCCGTTTCTCGAAGCGTGTCTCGCCCCGCACCTCGAGCTCGCGCGTTCAAAGGCGCTCGCGCTTAGCTGCAAAGCCGACGGCCAGGAAGCGAGCTTCGACGCGGAGCAGATGCGCCGCGCGCTCGACAATCTCATTCTTAACGCAATCCAGGCAGCGCCCATGGGAACGAGGATCACGCTTTCGGCGCGTCGCAGTGGCGGAAGCCTCGCCATCGCGGTTCACGATCAAGGGCCGGGACCGCCGGCGGCAATCAGGGAGCATCTGTTCGAGCCGTTCGTGACCGGTCGCGTCGATGGCACCGGTCTTGGCCTTTCGATCGTGCGCGAAATCGCGGCCGCACACGGCGGAAAGGCGCGCCTGGAAACAGGCCAAAGCGGAACTTTGTTCGAGATCGTTGTGCCATGGCATCCGTGCTGATCGTCGATGATGACGCGGCGATGCGCGAGGCGCTGGGAGAAGCGGCTCGCGACCTCGGCTACGATACGCAGTTGGCCGCCTCTGGCGCTGAAGCGATGCGGCTTGTGGAGACGAGCGCCATCGATGCTGTCCTGCTCGACCTGCGCATGGCCGGGATGGATGGTTTGGAAGTCCTGCAGCGGATCCGGGCGCTCTCCCGACCGCCTCCAGTTACTGTCCTGACCGCCCACGCGACCGCCGCGAATACGATCGAGGCCATGCGGCTCGGCGCTTTCGACCATCTGACCAAGCCGATCGGTCGCGAGCAGGTGTCACGCGTTCTCGCCGGAATGCTGGCTGCACGATCCGAAGCCGGTGCGGAACGGGCGAGCAGCGACGCGGACGGCTTGATCGGGTCGAGCGAGGCCATGCGGGCAGTGCAGAAGACGATCGGCTTGCTCGCGGACAGTAATGCGACCGTTCTGATAAGTGGCGAGACCGGGACCGGCAAGGAGCTCGTGGCCCGCGCCATTCATGACCATGGCCACCGCGCTCGGAGTGCGTTCGTGCCGGTCAATTGCGCCGCAATACCGGCCGATCTCCTCGAGAGCGAGCTGTTCGGTCATCTGCGGGGCGCCTTCACGGGCGCCGTCAGCGATCGCAAGGGCGCGTTTCGCGAAGCCGAGCACGGCACGCTGTTCCTCGACGAGGTCGGGGACATGGATATTGTCATGCAGGCAAAGATTCTGCGGGCCCTGCAGGAGCGTGTCGTCACGCCCGTCGGCGGCAAGTCCGTGCCGGTGGACGTGCGGGTGATCGCCGCGACCCATCGTGACCTGCGGCGACGCGTGATCGACGGTGCCTTCAGGGAGGATCTGTTCTATCGGCTGCATGTGGTGCCAATTCACCTGCCGCCGCTGCGTGAGCGACTCGGCGATATCGTTCCGCTCGCCGAGCACTTCCTTGCCAGAGCTGGCAGCAACCGACGGCTGGCGCCGGACGCGCAAGAGCTGCTCGTTCGCCAGGCCTGGCCGGGGAACGTCCGCGAATTGCGCAACGTGATGGAGCGGGCCGCGGTGCTGGTGCGTGGCGATGTGATCAGCGCAGCAGACCTCGATTTCATCACGCAGGCACGGACAGAGAGCAGCGCAGTCGAGTGGCCGGACGAAGATCTGCCCTCGGCGACAAGGCGGCTCGAGGAGATGATCATCCGCCGCGCCTTGGCGCGGAGCGGAGGCAACCGGGCGGAAGCAGCGCGCCTCCTCGGGATCCACCGTCAGCTTCTCTACACAAAGATGAAGCGCTACGGCCTCGAGACGTCCGACGAGCGGACGGACAGTGTCCGAGAAGCGGACGCCTTGTCCACGCGCAAGGATCAGAAAGAATAGAAATCACAGCCACATAAGTGCTGGCATGGGACTTGCCGAACCCTTCTCAGGATCAGCTCTTGGGGAGTGCGCGGATGATTTTCGCCTGGAAAGCGGCGCTGCTCGGCCATGCGGCCGGCCGTGAGCTCACCTCCCCAATCGCTCATCCCCAACCGAACAAGGAGCCTGACATGCATTGGCTTGATCCTAGCTATCTGCCCGAAATCTGCGGCACTTTCGCTCGCTTCCTGATCAATCCGCACGGGGATGCCGACGGAATGCTGCTCGCCGACGGCACGCAGATTCATTTTCCGCCGCACCTGTCCGCGGAGGTCCGCGCGGCGATTCCGCTCGGACAAACTCCAACGGTGAGGATTCGCGGCGTGCGAACGCGCGGCAGCGATCTGATCGCCGCCGTTGCGATCGAAACGGACGGCGGCAGGCGCGTCATCGATAACGGGCCGCCGCAGGAGCACGACCATAACGGTCACGCGCACGATAAGCCGCTGAGGCGCGTGCCGATGCAGGCCGAAGGAAGGGTGAGGCGCGCCTTGCATGGCCCAAGGGGCGAGGTGCGCGGCGCGCTCCTGGAGGACGGCACCATTGTCTGTTGGCCGCCGCACGAGTCGGAGAGTTTGGCGCATCTCATCCGCCCGAGTGAACGTCTGGCCGCGCGTGGCGAAGGGCTGACAACCGAGCTCGGCACCGTCATCCAAGCGCGAGAGGTTGGTTCCTCCTTGCAGGAGCTTCGACCGCTGAAGCCAAAGAAGCCCAAGAACCCCAAGAGCCCGAAAAATCCCGAGTCCGACGCCTCGAGCGGGCAAGCTCTGGAATCCGACGCGATGTAGGTGCGCAGCGGGCCGCGCTCCCCGGCGACGCGGCCCGCTTCTAATTGGAAGCTCCACGATGGCCCCCATTACGATAACCGAAGGCGCCACTTGGGCGATCGCCACGCTTGCCACCGGGGGCGTCATCGTGCGGCCCTGGGGCTGGCCCGAGGCGATCTGGGCGGTTCTCGGCGCCGCAACTTTGGTCGCCACGTCCCTGGTCCCATGGCCGGATGCGGTTGCTGCGGTCGAGAGCGGGACGGACGTCTATCTTTTCCTCGCCGGCATGATGCTGCTTGCAGAATCGGCGCGCCAGCATGGCGTCTTCGCTTGGCTTGCGGCCATCGCGGCAAGCTACGCGAACGGGTCGGGCGAGCGCCTTTTCGTGCTGGTGTTTGCCGTCGGCACGATCGTCACTGTATTCCTGTCAAACGACGCGACGGCCGTGGTCCTGACGCCGGCCGTCTACGCTGTGACCAGAGCTGCCGGTGCCGAGCCGCTGCCCTACCTCTACGTCTGCGCCTTCATCGCCAATGCGGCGAGCTTCGTGCTGCCGATCTCCAACCCGGCGAATCTCGTCCTCTTCGGCGGGCAAATTCCGCCGCTCTCGTCCTGGATTGCGCGGTTCATTGGTCCATCGCTTGTTGCGATCGGCACAACATTCTTGGTCCTGCGACTGACACAACGCGACTTGCTGAATAAGCCGATCGGTGTGCGCATTCAGGCAACGCCCTTGCCGCGCGCCGGACGCATGTCCGCCTGGGGCATCGCTGCTGCCGTCGTGGCGCTGCTGACGGCTTCCGCATCGGGAACGCGCCTGGGATTGCCGACATTTCTGGCCGGAGTTTCGACCAGCGGCATCGTCCTCCTGGTGGAGCGCAGAGCACCTTGGGAATTGATCCGGAGCGTGGGCTGGGGCGTCATCGCGTTGGTGGCGGGACTGTTCGCCCTTGTGCAGGGACTTGTTCGCACGGGAGTGATTGACCGCATCGGCCATGTCCTCGCGGCAATCGCCGAGCATTCGCCGGCGGCCGCAAGCTGGGTTGCGGGAATCTTTGCCGCGCTCGCCTGCAATCTGACGAACAACCTGCCGGTCGGATTGATTTCCGGCTCCCTTGTTGCGTCGGGATCGCTCCCCGGTGATGTGCACCGTTCGCTTCTGGTCGGCGTCGACCTCGGGCCGAACCTGTCGATCACCGGCTCCCTTGCCACGATCCTATGGCTCGCGGCGCTGCGGCGAGAAGGTCACGATGTCCGTGCGCTCGATTTCCTGCGGCTCGGCGCCATCGTGACGGTTCCGAGCCTGGTTGCGGCTTTGGCCGCTCTCAGACTGATGCCGCTCCGATGAGACCGGTTCGCCAAACCGGCGAGATGGCGCCGCGCCGCTGCCAGCTTGCGCTCGATGCATTGAATTTCTTCCTGGCTGACGTGCGCGGTGCGCTTGGCCCTTATCTCAATGTATTTTTGGTCACGCAGCAGGGCTGGAGTCAGTCGTCGGTCGGCGTGGTGACTACGATCGGGGGGCTGATTGGGCTCGCGGCCCAGACGCCGGCGGGCGCTGCGATTGACGCAACGACGGCGAAACGTGGTGTCGTCGTCATCGCGCTGGCGGCGCTTGCTCTCGGAGCCCTCACCATCTTCGCCATGCCGACATTTTGGCCAGTGCTGGCCGCACCACGACGAATGCACCCATCGCATTGCTGATATCGGTAATGCCGTCGCGGGTGATTGCCTTGGTCTTGCCGAGCGGTCCGCCCACTTCCAGGACGGACCCGTTGTGCTTCTGCATCCACGCCTTCCAGGCGGCAATCCCTTCCTGCTCCTTGGCGCGCCGCTCCGCTTCGGGCAAGGCCATCCAGGCCTTGAATCGCTCGCTCGACTTGCCGCCGAGGAAAACGGCGAGAAACGTGTTGCTGGTGCTCATGCGGTCTCCTTTGTTGTACGAGAAGTGTCGCTACTTGCGCCGGGAAGGCGATGACGGCAAAGCGAATGCCGGACGATCACTGCGCTATTTGATCACCTCCCAGAAGATCCCGGCCACCGCGACCCAGCCGAACGTGAAGACGGCGGTGCGGATGTAAGGTATCCCCAAAAGGTAGACCACCGCATGGATGAGCCGAAGCCAAAAGAAGCTCATCGTCCAGAAGGCGGTCATGGCATTGGCTTTGGCGGCAACCTGGGCAACGATAACCAGGGCCGCGAAGGGCGCGAAACCCTCGACGGCATTGAGGTAGGTGCGATCGGCGCGCTTGCCCCAGGGCGGCAGCGGTCGCTGCGTCGGATCGAGATAGTTTTTCGGCTGCAATGGGCCGTTGGTTATCACCTGGGCGATCACATAGGGAATCCACAAGGAAGCGGTCAGGATCGCCGTGCAGGCGAGATATTTGAGGTCGGGCGTCATATCGCTGCTCCGTTGTGACCGGCGCTTCCGCTCGTCAGAGCGCGCTCGGCAGTCATATCCTGTCCCGTTCTCCTGTCCCGTTCCATTGCGGCTCTCCATAATGACGGTTGGGAGCGGCGGGCGCCGACATTGAGCCGATCTTTTTTTCCGCCCAGGTCAAGTCCGGTGCCGCCAAATTGCCGCCCGCATTTGCGCGGATGCGTCCGATGCGAAATTTTTGTCGCGGCTTGTAGGCCGGGACCACTGTTATGCGTTCTTGGAGCATCGGAGCCAGAAAGGGGAGATATTGATGGCTGAGAATCCGCAGGTCAAAGGCGGCGTCGTTCCCTACCTTACGGTGAACGGAGCCGCCAAGGCGGCCGAGTTCTACAAGAAGGCGTTCGCCGCTGAGATCGCCGTCGTCCATCCGCCGGATGACAAGGGCCGCACGATGCATGCCCATGTCTACATCAATGGTGGGTCGGTGATGATGAGCGACGCCTATCCGGAACATGGTCATCCGCTGAAGGAGCCGGCTGCGTTCAACGTGACACTGCCGGTCAATGACGTGGATTCCTGGTACAAGCGCGCGATCGACGCCGGCTGCACCGCCGTCATGCCGCCGAGCGACATGTTCTGGGGCGAGCGATACGGGCAGCTCAAGGACCCGTTTGGGGTGCTGTGGGCGCTCAACGGACCGATCAAGAAGTGAGTCTGCAAGCGCGGCGCCTCGGAGGGATTTTGTAGGGGCGGGCCTTGTGCCCGCCCTGCGACGATACAACCGGTGGAAAGTCGGGCGGCCACAAGGGCCGCCGCTGCGAACTTCGACGAAATTCGTTTTCAGCGTCACCTCCTACTGCTTCCTTTTGCTGATGTCGCACAGCATGTCGGAGTGAATGTTCAGGCCGATATTGGTCATGTTGTAGACGTGCTCGCTGGCGACGAGCCAGACGATCTCGCAGATCTGGCGCGGCGAGTAGTGGCTTTGGAGGCGAGCGAATAGCGCCGCCTCGACCTTCTTTTCGCGCGTAAGCTCCGTCACATAGTCCAGGGCTGCACGCTCTGCTTCGCTGAACAGGGGGCTCGTTGCATAGTCCTCGAGTGCATCGAACTTGGCCTGGTTCATGGAAGCCTTGATGGTCGCCCAGCGGCCGATGTCCATGCAGAACAGGCAGACGTTGATGCGTGCCACCTGCTCACGGATGAGCATTACGGTCTCTGCGGGGAGCTCCAGCTTTTTGTCGAGCTGGCTGATCTTGCCGTAGAACTGGCCGAAGGCGGGCGGCAGGCGCGCCGCGTAGACCTTGACCGGCGTCAGCACCTTGCCGAATTGGCGCCGCGTCATGGCGTACACAAACTTCATCAGCAGTCCGTCCGGATGCTCGATCGGCGGCAGGAATGTATCCATGGCTCAAATCCTCGCAGCTTGAAGTTCACGGGGGAGCGAGACGGCTCCTCCCACCAGTGACGTTTGGCGCGCCGCGAAATCGACAAATGACATCGGCCGCCGGTTAGCGCGTCCTGCGTCCTTTGTGAACAGGCCCGACGTGGAAATGTTCAGGAAAATGAAGATACTGAACGAAATAGGTCAGCCAAAGGATGAGTGCGGCGCTCAGTCGGCTGCGGCGTCTTTCAGGGCCTGTATGTCGACCTTCTGCATTTTCATCATGGCGCCCATCACGCGTTCGGCCTTGCCGGCATCGCCGGCCAGGAGGTCGGGAAGCCCCGCATAGTTGATTTGCCAGGAGAGCCCGAACCGGTCCTTCAGCCAGCCGCACACATTGTACGAGCCGCCTTCGCCCAGCGCCGACCACAATCGGTCGACGTCCGCCTGCTCGGTGCACTCGACCAGGAGCGAGAATGCTTCGCTGAGCTTGAACGTGGGTCCGCCGTTGAGAGCGGTGAAACGCTGGCCTTCGAGCTCGAAAGAGACCACCATGACGCTTCCCTTTGGGCCGGGACCATGATCGCCGTAGCGGGAGAGATGCGTGATGCGGGAATTGTCGAAGAGCGAGACATAAAAGCGCGCCGCGTCCTCGGCCTGATGATCAAACCACAGGAATGGTGTGATTCCACGAATGGCCACGGCTTAACTCCCCGATGAGCTTGTGATCGTCAAAGGACGCGCGGGGAGGGCCCCGATCCGACATTGCGCCAGGATTTTTTCAAAGCATGCGACCGGCACTATGGCCGGCTTAAGGCGCCATAGCGCTGGGCCGCCTTGGCGCGGGCTTTGGCGGCCTCGACCGCGCGGTCGCGGGGCGGCGCCGTCGAGACGAGCTCATCGATGAGCGTGCGTGCCGCATGCGCGACTGCATCGACCGTGCGGTCGAAGACTTCTTGATTGGCCCGGGATGGCTTGGCAAATCCGGCGAGCTTGCGCACGAACTGGAGGGCGGAGGCGCGGATTTCCTCGTCCGTCGCCGGCGGTGCGAAATTGTGCAGCGTCTTGATGCTTCGACACATGATTTTCTCCACTCCCTCGACGCGAGCATTTCAGCGGTCGAAGGAATCCTATTTATTGCCGCCCGCAGTTTCAACGATGGGACACCGCCATGCTGAGAATCGGAATACCCGACGACTATGCGGACGTGGCTCGAGCCCTGCCATCATTTGCAAAGATCGCGGGCCATGAGGTATCGATCTGGACCGATGCGGCCCCCGATCTCGACAGCCTGGCCAAGCGCCTTGCGAACATCGAGGCGCTGGTGCTCCTGCGCGAGCGCACCCCGATCACGGCTGCTCTGGTGGCGCGTCTGCCGGCGCTCAAATTGATCACCATCAGCGGACCTTATCCCAACATCGATGTCGCGGCCTGCACCGCGCATGGCATTGCGGTTGCTGCCGCAGCGAACCGTCCCACAATGGCGACCCCTGAGCTGACCTGGGGGCTGATCATGTCCGCCCTGCGGCATATTCCGGGCGAGGTCGCGCGCCTCAAGGCTGGCGGCTGGCAGCGTCAGATGGGCCGCGTGCTGCACGGCAAGACGCTCGGCATCCTGGGCTTTGGCCGCATCGGCAAGGTGGTCGCAGGCTACGGACGCGCCTTCGGGATGCGGGTCCAAGTGTGGTCGCGCGAGCGCGGGCAGGCCGAGGCACGCGCGGCGGGTTTCGAGATTGCCGATGGTCTCGATGCGCTATTCGCCGGCGCCGATGTGCTCTCGGTCCACCTGCGGCTAACGAACGAGACCCGCGCCATGATCACGGGAGCGTTGCTTGCGCGCATGTCTTCGACCTCTCTGTTCGTCAACACCTCGCGCGCCGAGCTTATCGTGCCAGGTGCGCTGGTTGCGGCGCTCAAGGCCGGGCAGCCGGGTGCAGCAGCTATCGACGTATTCGAGCATGAGCCGGTTATCGGCGCGCGCGATCCGTTGCTTGCGCTGCCCAATGCGCTGTGCACGCCGCATCTCGGCTTTGTGGCGCTTGATCCGCTGGAGGAATATTTCGCCGATCAGTACGATCGCGTGCTCGCCTTCGAGGCCGGGAAGCCGGTCGACGTGGTCAATCCGCAGGTGTTGTGAAAGTTGCAATTGCCTAGGTAGGGGCGGCCCGCGCCCGCCTTCCCTTTCGAGCGCATTGTCCTGGATCGGGCGGGCACACCAGGCGTTTACGCCCGTCTTCAACGGGCTATGGCGGGCCCCTACAAACAATTCTATTCCACCCGCAAATTCAGCTTTTTGATCAGCGCCGACCACTTGGCTTCCTCGCGCTCGATGTCGGCGGCGTATTCTTCGGGGCTCGACGGCAGCGGATCGCCGCCGTCGGCCGCGATCCGTGCCCGCACATCCGCCGACGTAACGACCGTGCGCAGCTCCGCATTGATGCGGGTAATGATCTCCTTGGGCGTGCCGGCCGGCGCCAGCAGGCCGTAATGCAGAACCGCTTCGAAGCCTGGCAGGCCGGATTCGGCAACCGTCGGCACGTCGGGAAATAGGCTGGACCGACTTGGCCCCGCGACCGCCAGCGCGCGCAAGCCGCCGCTCTGCAGGCTGCCCATGGCGGGCGCGATGACGTTGAAACCGACCGGCACGTGGCCGCCCAAGAGATCAGTCGTCAGTTCTGCGGTTCCCTTGTAGGGAATGATCGTCATCTCGGCGCCGGACATGGACTTGAACAGCTCGGCCGCGAGATTGCCGCCGGTTCCGGGCGGGGGCGTACCGAAATTGATCTTGCCGGGCTCGCGCTTGGCCATGCCGATCAGATCGGCGATCGATCTGGCCGCGAACGAGGGATGCGTCATCAGCATCACGGGCGTCGAGGAGATGAGCCCGATCGGCGCGAAATTGCGCCGCGGATCGTAGCCCGGATTCGCGTAGAGGCTCGGGTTTATCGATGTTGATCCGGTATGTGCGAGCACGAGCGTGTAGCCGTCAGGCACCGCGCGTGCGGCGAGACGCATCCCGATCACTCCGGCTGCGCCGCCGCGATTGTCGATGACGAAGGGCTGGCCGAGAGCGGCTGAGAGCTTGTCGGCGACGATGCGCGCCACCGCATCGACCCCGCCGCCGGCCGGGAAGGGCACGATGAGCGTGATCGGGTGCGAGGGATATTTGTCGGCGGCAGTTGCGGAGCGCGAGGCGAGCGCGATGGCGCTCGCCAAGCCGGTGAGAAAGATGCGGCGTGTTGCGTGGGTCATGAGGCGATTATGCGCAGTGGGGAGGCGGGCTGCCATGCCAATCTTGTCCCGGCCCCCGAGCCCGGACCGTCCCGACCTCAGGCCCGCGGAGCCGGGACAAGGAACGGGACAAGTGCGCAATGACGACGATCTTTAACCCTTCGTTAACTGTCCGGCGCGCTAACTTGGTTAACCCATTGATAAGATTCGCAAGGGCCCGCCCGTGAACACCGCCGTCCAGACCCAGCAACCGATCCGGTTCCGTGCCCGTTCGTTTCTCGCCTTCGCGTTGACTCCTGAGCCGCCGGTTGCCGATTGGCTCGGCGAGCTCGAGAAATGCATCCGCAATTCGACCGGCTTTTTCCTCGGCAAGCCGGTCATTCTCGATCTTTCCGTCGTCAAGCTCAGCGAGCAGGCAATCTTGCATTTGATCGAGCAGCTTGCCGAGCGCGGCATCAGAGTCATGGGACTGGAGGGCGCCGACCCGGCCACGGTCGGGCCGAAGCTGCCGCCGGTCCTCATGGGGGGCCGTCCGGGCGGCGAGGAGAAGGCAGCGCAAGCTTCCGCTCCGAAGCCTGCCCGCGACGTGCCAGAGACAACGCGAGCGCCGGCCGCCCTCAAGGAAGCCGCGCCGATGGAAGGGGCCCCGATGGAAGCCCCGCACATGGAAGCAGCTTCGGCGCCCGTCACGCCGTTGCGGCCCGAGCCCGCCTCGATGCTGATCGAAAGCCCGATTCGTTCGGGCCAATCGGTGATCTTTCCGTTCGGCGAGGTGACGGTGCTGGGCTCGGTTGCCTCCGGCGCCGAGATCGTCGCCGGCGGATCGATCCACATCTACGGCGCTTTGCGCGGCCGCGCGATGGCAGGCTCGTCCGGCGACTCGCGTGCGCGCATTTTCTGCAGCCGCAACGAAGCCGAGCTCTTGGCCATCGACGGCTACTATCAGACGGCCGAGAACATGGATGCGAGCCTGCGCGGCCGCGCCGTTCAGGTCCGGCTCGAAGAAGCCGGCCTCAATGTCGAAGCCTTGGACTAACGCGTCAGTACAAATTGAACAGCGGAGAAGGGGACCAATATGGCCAAAGTACTCGTCGTGACATCCGGCAAAGGCGGAGTGGGCAAGACGACCACGACCGCTGCGCTCGGTGCTGCGCTGGCGCAAACAGGCCAATCCGTCGTGGTGGTCGACTTCGACGTGGGCTTGCGCAATCTCGACCTGGTGATGGGAGCCGAGCGCCGCGTGGTGTTCGATCTCATTAACGTGGTGCAGGGGGTAGCCAAGCTGCCGCAGGCGCTGATCCGCGACAAAAGGATCGAGACGCTGTGGCTGCTGCCGGCATCGCAGACGCGCGACAAGGATGCCCTGACCGAAGAAGGCGTCGGCAAGGTGATCCGCGAGCTCAGGGCCAAGTTTGATTGGGTGATCTGCGACAGCCCGGCCGGCATCGAGCGCGGCGCAACGCTTGCCATGCGCTTTGCCGACGAGGCGATCATCGTGACCAATCCGGAAGTCTCCTCGGTACGCGATTCCGATCGCATCATCGGGCTCCTTGATTCCAAGACCGAGAAGGCCGAGAAGGGCCAGCGCATCGCCAAGCACATCCTCATCACCCGCTACGATCCGGCCCGCGCCGCGCGCGGCGAGATGCTGAGCATCGAGGACGTCTTGGAAATCCTTTCGACGCCGCTCTTGGGCATCATCCCGGAGAGCGAGGAGGTGCTGCGCGCCTCCAATCTAGGCTCGCCGGTCACGCTCTCGAGTGCCGCGAGCGCGCCGGCGCGCGCCTATTCGGCGGCCGCGCGTCGCCTCAAAGGCGAAGAGGTCGCGATGGAGATCCCGCACGAAAAGAAGCGCCTCCTCGACAAGCTGTTCGGACGGAGAGCCGCATGAGCGTGTTCGGCCTGTTCTCCCGGCGCGGCTCGGCGCCGGTCGCGCGCGAGAGGTTGCAGATCCTGCTTGCTCACGAGCGCGGCTTCCGCAACGGCAAATCCGACCTGCTCGCGGTCCTGCGCGAGGAGATTCTCGCCGTGATCCAGAAGCATGTGTCGGTCGACCCCGACAATGTGCAGATCAAGATGGACCGGGGCGATGCCGTCTCGCTCTTGGAGATCGACATCGAGATTCCCAATTCCGCCGGGCTGTTGAAGAGCGCTTGAGGCCATCAAGAACTCTTCCTTGTTTTTCTGTCTCATTCGAGGGATGCACTCCAGGCCGCCGCGGTTGTTGAAAACAACGAATTAACAAGCGGAGTTCGCTGGACTGCCGCCCGTCGCTGAGACACGGATCGACCGGCCAATATTGAGGCCGGTTCCGGTTCATTGATTTCCCTCAACAATTTCGGGTTCGAATTGCTAGGACGCTAGGACGTAACTGCCCAGGTTGGTTAGGCTGTGCGCAGCGCACTGAGCAAGGTTTCGGGTTGTTGCACAAGGGTATCGCTGGTGCTCACGGCACGGGGTGGGCAATGGTAGCTCCCGGCAGAGCGGCCCGTTCCACCAGCCTATCATCACGGCGGGCAGCCGAACGCCTTCAAGGGTACAGGGTGGGCGAAATCGCGTGGGCGGGCTCTTCCATTGCCACGAACCTCAATGGCGATTTTGCCTACGCGGTTGAGCACTCCGGCAGGTTCGACCGCGTGGGCAACGCGCTATAGAGATGTTCGCAAGCAGCGCGGCCCGTGCAGGCGCGTTGCCCACCTACGCTCGCTCGTAGCCCGGATGAAGCGTAGCGTAATCCGGGAAAGCTGGTTCCCGCATTTCGCTTTCGCTCCATGCGGGCTACATACTGACGGCGGTATCGTGTTCGCGCACGGAGCCAGCGTGCCGGGTTGAGCGGGCTCGGATGCTTCTGGCCTATCGGAAGACTCCGTCTTTTTTTGCGGTGGCACGGAGTTTGGGTGCCCATCACCAGACCGTCCAACGCTG
>DATGLV010000025.1:0-163680 GCA_035293945.1 Xanthobacteraceae bacterium
CAAATCAATCGCCTGCCGCCATCCTGCCATGGCAAAACTCCTCGTCTCGTCAATCACAGACGAGGAATCCACCAAGATTCTTCCGGTTCCATCCGGCTTCGCTTACCAAGAGAATCCGGATTCATGGAATCGGTCGTCTAGATGGCCAGAAGCGCCGGGCCAGCACGGGTCGAAGCCCGGCATATTTCCGCCGTAAGCAGAATGCTATGCATCCCGCATCCGGGGTCACGGCTGCCATGCGGAAGTTCTGCGTCTTCGTCCTCCTTGCTCTGCTGCTCGCGCCTTGGAACGCGGCGAGCGCGCTGGCGCAATCGCGAACCGTCGGTCCGCACATCGCGTGGGAGGTGAAGAACCGCTTTCGGCTGTTTCGCAGCGAAGCCGACTTCGAACGCCACGTGGCTGCCGACCGTGGCGACGGCTTGGTCGCAGCTGAGGACCGGCTCGAACGGGAGAGCGATGGCCGCGGCTGGGCCCGCGACACAGTCGAGCGGCTGTGCGTCGATCGGGCCGGAAAGCTCCTGGACACCTGCGACCGCGATGGCACGCAAGAGGACTATCTCGCTCCGAGCGACCACGCGGTCGGGCTGGTGCTCGCCGGCCCTCTGCCCGCCAATACCGGCTGCGTCTGGAGCATCGACGACGGCACCGGTCAGCGCGAGACCACGGCCCCTTGCGAGGAGGAGCTGAAGACGCGCGTGCCATATGGCCGCACCACGACCGCGAGCGTCGATATCCTGTTGCCGGACGGAACCGCGCAGCGGGTGGTGACCGACATCGAGGTGCGCGATCTCTTGATCGCGGGAATGGGCGACTCGATTGCGGCCGGTGAAGGCAATCCGGACCGGCCGGTTCGTCTGTCGAACGAAGGCTTCTGCTTCCAGCGCTTCCTCGGCACGGTTCGCAGCGAATATTACCGGCCCGGACGCGACGGCTTTACCGGCAGCAAGCTCTGCAGCTTCAGCCCCGGTGAGGAGAGCTTCGCCCAGAAATCCAACCAAGACTGGGCGCGCCAAAGCGCGCGTTGGGAGAGCGGCCCGTGCCATCGCTCGCTCTACGGCTATCAGATGCGCAGCGCTCTCGCCCTGGCGGTCGAGAACAGCCATATCGCCGTCACCTTCCTGCCGCTCGGCTGCACCGGCGCGCGCATCGATTCCGGCCTGCTTGGCAGCCAGCGCATCAGCGAATGCCCGAGCCCCGGCACCAGCGCCGCCTGCCCAGGCTCTTCGCCGGCGCAGATTGATGAGCTCAAGGAGCTGCTCGACAAGGCGCACCGCCGCGCCCCGGACCGCAACCTCGATCTCATTCTACTTACGATCGGCGCCAACGATATCCTGTTTTCCGGGCTGATCGCCAATGTCATCATCGAGTCGACGACCGACCGCCTCCTGCTCGGTCGTGGCGGCGCCATCGCCACGGTCGCGGATTCGCAGAAGATTCTCGATGCCGAGCTTCCGGCCGATTTTGCCAAGCTGCGCGCCGCGTTGAAACCGCTCGCCGGAGGCAATCTCAGCCGCGTCGTGTTCGTAACCTATGGAAATCCGGTGCTTACCTCCGGCAACACGCTGTGCTCAGGGGGACGTGACGGCTTCGACGTGCACCCGGCGTTCTCGGCCAACCCGGCGCGCCTGCACCAGGTCTCGGACTTTCTCAGTGGACAATTCCTGCCGGAGCTCAAGGCGCTGACAACGTGCGAGGGCGCAAGCTGCCGCGATGCCGCGAGCGAGACCATGATGTTTGTGGATGCGCATCAAGCGGCATTCGCCAATCACGGGCTGTGTGCGCGCTCGAGCGATGACCCGGATTTCGACCGCGCCTGCTTCTCGCCCAAAGGCGACAGCTTCCGCACCAATCCGACCCAGGCGGCGGTCGATCCCCTGGCTTGCGGACGGCCGGCGAGCGAATACCGCGCTTATGCGCCGCGGGCGCGCTGGATCCGGACCGCGAACGACAGCTACTTCACCGCGATGACCTATCCCCAAGGTCAATCCGCGCTGCTGCAGCCGAGCAATATCCACGACGCGACCTGGGGCATCATGTCGGCGGCCTATGGCGGGGCTATCCATCCGACCGCCGAAGGCCATGCGGCCATGGCCGAAGCGGCCTTGCCGGCGATGCGCGCCGCGCTCGGCCTGCAGCCGCTGGAGCCGCCGGTGCGCTCGGAGGCACTGCCGCCGCTCGACGTCGGCACCCCGCCGGGTGCTACGCGGTAACCCACCGATCAAGCTGCGCCTTCAGCGCACGCCGAGCTTCTTCTGCAGGCTCGACGAAGAGGTCGTGTACTGGAACACGAGGCGCTTGTCCGGAAACACGTAATGGTGCGCCTTCTGCGCGGCGAGCGCAGCCTCGTGAAAGCCGGACAGGATCAGCTTGAGCTTTCCGGGATACCAATTGATATCGCCGATGGCGAAAACACCCGGCACGCTCGTCTCGAAAGCTGCCGTGTCGACCGGTATCAACTCTCCGTCTTTGAGCTCGATGCCCCAATCGGCAACCGGCCCGAGCTTCATGGTGAGCCCGAAGAACGGCAGCAGGGCATCGCAGGCAATGTGGAAGTCGGAGCCGTCGTTGCGCTTGACCACCGCCTTGGCGATCTGTCCGCCCTCACCTTCGAGCGAAGAAACCTGACCGAGCACAAAGTCGATCTTCCCCTCGCCTGCCAGCGCCATCATCTTGTTGACACTATCGGGCGCGGCGCGGAACTGCTCGCGGCGATGCAGGAGCGTCAGATGGCTGGCGACCGGGGCGAGATTGAGCGTCCAATCGAGCGCGGAATCCCCGCCGCCGACGATCAACAGGCGCTTGCCGCGGAACGCTTCCATCTTGCGCACGGAGTAAAACACGGACTTTTCCTCGTACGCCTCGATGCCGGGTATCGGCGGTCGCTTGGGCTGGAACGAGCCGCCGCCGGCGGCGATCAGCACCACCTTGGCTTCGAACAACTTTCCCTGATCGGTCTTCACGCGAAATAGCGGATCACCGATCTTCTCGATGGTCTCCACCATCTCCTGCAGGTGAAAGGTCGGGCTGAACGGCTTGATCTGCGCCATCAGGGCGTCGACCAATCCGTGCGCGGTCGTGAACGGAACGCCCGGAATGTCGTAGATCGGCTTCTCCGGGTACAGCTCGGCACACTGCCCACCGACCTTGTCGAGGATGTCGACGAGATGCGCCTTCATGTCGAGCAGGCCGAGCTCGAACACCGCAAACAGGCCGCATGGGCCCGCGCCGATGATGAGCACGTCGGTCTTGATTGCTTCAGTCATGTATATTTGCCTTGTGTCTTGCGCCTTGCGCGGCCGTCATTCGCCGCATCGGCATCATTCGGCGCCTTCTGTAGCGGCGGCGCCGCGCGGGAAAAAGCCCCAAGTCGGGTTAGCTGGATTGCATGTCGCAGATAGTTAAGCCTGCCGTTCGGGCACGCGAACGACCAAGCCGTCGAGATCAGCCGTCACCTTGATCTGGCAGGACAGGCGCGAATTCGGTTTCACGTCGTAGCCGAAATCGAGCATATCTTCCTCCATGGGCGAGGGCTCACCCACGATCTCGCGCCACGCCTCGTCCACATAGACATGGCAGGTCGCACAGGCGCAGGCGCCGCCGCATTCAGCCTCGATCCCGGGAATTCCTTGTTTGATCGCCGCCTCCATGACGGTCGATCCGAGCTCCGCATCGACCGCGCGGCTGGTGCCGTCGGCACCGATATATGTGATTTTGGGCATGTGTTCCGGGGATAATGATAGTTGGACTGCGTAGCGGCGCCGGTCCTATAGCGGCTGCCGGGCGCTCGCGCTAGTGCCGCCGAAACCGGAGCACTGGTGCCGCCCATTCCGCAGTATCGGCTTGACGCCGTGCCACGGGAGGTTTGCTTAGGTGACGCGAAAATAGCCTGCCGCGCAGCAACCGCTGAAAACTTCATGCTCCAACAACAACGCCACGCAGAACGTCGTTCTAGCCGTTCTGCTCGAGCTTCGATGCCTCGAGTTGGTGCGCGATTGCGGCGCGGGCCTCCTCGATCGCAGCGGCAAGCCGGCTCACGGCTTCGGCAATCCCGGCGCCCGCTCGCGACGATGCTTGCCGCTCCACCGCCCCCGCGGCCGCCGCCACGCGCCATGCCCCAATGCCGGTCGCCGAGCCCCTGAGTGTATGCGCGAACGCGGCCGCCGCCTCGGGCGAGCACGCGCGCATATGCGCGAGCAGCACCCTGGCCTGCTGATCAAACAACCTCAGCACCTCGGCTTCGAGATGCTGCTCACCCAAAGTCATGCGCGCCAAGTGCTGAAAGTCGATCGCCTCAAGGTGAGGCACGAGCTTTGGCCCGTCCGCACCATCTCTTGCCGGCTCCACGTTCAACTCTCCTCCCTGGAGCTCTTCGGCTCCTTTGCGGGACGGATCAGAGCATCGAGCGGAGAATGCCGGGTAAAGGCCCGCTGCCGACGCCGCTTGCACGGTTAATTTCGACCTAAGGAACGTCGGGGCCAAGGAGTGTCAGGCGGTCGCGCCTCCAAGCCGGCCAATGCGTCCGAAAAGACATGACGCCGTCGTGGAACTCACTGGACCAGAACTTGGCGAAAGCGTCGGATGCGCCGCTCGATTTATCTTCCATTTGGCCGCATCACGGCCGCAATGAGGCAGAATAGTGTCAGCGGTTCTTGCGCGGTGGTCTCAAATCATCTTTCACAGCATGACTTTACCGCAATCACGGCAACAACAGCGTTAACGATGATTAAAGAGAACTTAACAAGCGGTTTTCTTCGCTCTGCCAAGCCGATAGGATAGTGACGCGGCAGAGGATTGTAACGGCGTGTTCAAGCCGGCTGCCCGATGGTGGGGGAGCTCCAGCTAAAGACGTGCTCGCGATGTCGCCGCCAAGGGCGGCTTGCGCATTTGCTCCAGCTGACAATGACGAGGCGACGACCGACATGGCCAACACCCCGAAGATGAAGGATCCGACAGAGGCGGCGCTGTCGGCCATCCAGGATGCGCTCAGTGTGCGCGAGACCGAGCCCACTCCGACCATGATCACGCCACCAAATTCGGCGCTGCCGGCCGACGCCCCTTTGACCCAGCGATCCTGGCCCGAGCGATCCTGGCCCATATGGCGGTCGAGCAAGGCCAAGGCCGACCGCTTCGAGGAGGCCACGCAACACGCCGAGGACACCGATACGTTGCGGCGCCCAGCGAACGACGATCGCGAGTCGATCGGACAGATCCTGCGCACCCTGCAGCGACGCCCGGCGCGGACGTCCTACATGCTGGCGAGCATCTTCGCCGGAGTCTGGGTCATCGCCGGATTGGGGCTCGGCCGCATCTATCTGCCGGACATCCAGGAAGCGCTCGGTCCGAGCGGCCTGACGGCGCCGGTTCTGGCAGTGCTGGGCTGCATTTATCTCGCGCCGGTCGTCTTCTTCTATGTGATCGCCCACATGGCGTGGCGATCGCAGGAGCTGCGGCTGATCGCTCAATCCATGGCCGAAGTGGCGATGCGGCTCGCCGAGCCGGAAACCGTCGCCCGCGAGTCGATCGTGACCGTCGGCCAGGCGATCCGCCGCGAAGTGGCGGCCATGGGCGACGGCGTTGAACGCGCGCTGGCGCGGGCGGCCGAGCTCGAGACGCTGGTCGCCAATGAAGTGTCCGCGCTCGAGCACGCATATAATGACAACGAGGTGCGAATCCGCGCCTTGCTGCAGGATCTGGGCGGCCAGCGCGACACCCTGGTGGGCCAGGCCGAGCAGATCAGGGATGCGATCAACAGTGTGCACCTCGATCTCAGCCACGACATCTCCCAGATCAGCCAATTGGTGGCCGACCAGGTCAACGAAGCCTCGCGCCGAATTACCCATACGCTGGCCGAGAAGGGCGAGCACATTTCGCGCGCGCTCGGACATGCCGGCGACAGCATGATTGAAACGCTCGGCGAGCGCGGCGGCGACCTGCTGGAGCGGCTCGAGCAGGTGAGCGCCTCCACCACCGAGGCGATCGGCGCCGCCAGCGACCGGTTGACCGCAACGTTGAATTTCAAGACCGACCATATCGGCGACGAGTTCACCGAGATCGCCGCCAACCTGCAGCATATGATGTCGGTGCGGCTCGATCGGGTGACCGAGAGCTTCTCGCAGAAATCCGTCGGCATCCTCGACATGATGACCGGCCGCACGCAGCAGCTCACCGAGCTGGTGGTCGAGACCGGCAACAACCTCGCCGACGCGATCTCCAACCGGGTCGAGGAGGTCAACACAACGCTGAAAAATACCGGGGATTCGCTCGTCCTCGACCTGAGCTTGCGCGGCGGCGACGTCGTATCCAAGCTCGAGCAGACCGGCGGCCGCATCACTGACGCGATCGTCGAGCGCGGCAATAAGGTAAGCGAGACGTTCCGCGAGAGCGCCGAGTCGATCGCCGAGGTCATCGGCGGGCGCGGCGACGCGGTGCGCGAGATGCTGGCGGCCCGCCTCCAGTCCTTCGAGGATATGTTCAATCACGGCGGCACCGAGCTTGCCGAGCGCATTGCGCGCGACTCGACCACGCTGGGCAATCTGATCACCCGACATCTTGGCGAATTCGACCGCACCGTGAAGACCTATGGGGGCGAGATGGTGGAACGGCTGGGCGAACGCACCCAGGAAGTCGTCACCGCCATGCGCGATTATCTCGACAGCTTCGATACCCGCGTGAACGCCAAGGCGAGCGAGATCACCAGCAGCCTGGAACAGCAATTCGTGCGGTTCCACGACGCGCTTGACGAGCGCACCCAGACCATCAACGGGCAGCTCGACGGGCGGGTTGCCGAGATGGGCGGCAAAATTTCCGAGGTCGCCTCGACGCTCGATCAGCAATTCTCCCAATTCCAGAACGCGCTCGACGAGCGCACCCAGACCATCAACGGGCAGCTCGACGGACGGGTTACCGACATCGGCGGCAAGATTTCCGAGGTCACCTCGACGCTCGATCAGCAGTTTTCCCGCTTCCAGAACGCGCTCGACGGCCGTACCCAGACACTCAACGAGGCCCTCTCCGCGCGCGTCATGGACATAGCCAAGACAATGGCGGACGGCGGCAAGGAAGTGGTCTCCGCGCTCGATCAGCGCATCAGCGATGTGACCAACGTCATCAATGTGCGCGGAGCCGCGCTCGGCGATACGATCAGCGGCCAGATCGACGAGATCGACCGTGCCATTGGCACCCGGGCGATCGAGGTGGCCAATAACCTGGACACCCGTATCAGCCGCTTCGAGGAGCTGCTGGTCGGACGCGCCGAGGTGGTGAGCAGGGAGATCGAGACACGCACTCGCGCCGCTGCCGACGTGCTCGATGCGCGCTTGAAGGAGATGACCGGCGCGATCAGCGCAAATACCAGCGCTGCGGAACGCTCGATCGGCGATCTCACGGCCGCCGCGACATCGACCATCGCGATGCGGGTGGAGAATCTGAACCAGGTGGTGAAGTCGCACACTAGTGATGCGGAGCGCACCATTGGGGCCGTGACAGCCTCCGCCACTTCCTCCATCGGCGCCATGGCGAGCAAGCTGACCGAGACCATAGGGGCGGCGACGACATCCGCCTCCTCTTCCGTTGCCGCCATGGCAAGCAAGCTGACCGAGACCGTCGGGCTGCGGATCGAGGACATGGACCGGGCGATGGCCAGCCGCGCCAATGAGGTCTCCGTCAACCTCGACGCGCGCATCAACCGCTTCGAGGAGCTGCTGCTGGGCCGCGCCGAGGTCGTTACCAAGGAAATCGAGAGCCGCACCCGCGCAGCCGCCGAAGCACTCAATGTGCGCCTCGCCGAGCTCACGCAGGCCATCAAGACCAATACCAGCGCGGCGGAGCGCGCGCTCGAGGATCTGACCGCCTCGACCACGCAGGCGGTGAGCAGCCGGGTCGAGCAGCTGAACCAGGCGGTGAAGGCCAATACTGGCGAGGCCGAACGGGCGATCAGCGCCTTGACCAACAACACTTCGAGCTCGATCAGCAACCTGGCGACATCCACCACCCAGGTGGTCAGCTCCCGCCTGGAGCAGCTCAACAGCGCCATCAAGACCAATTCCGGCGAGGCCGAGCGCGCGCTCAGCCAGCTGGCTTCGAGCACGACCAATGCGATCCGCAGCAGCGTGCAGGAAGCCGAGCGCACCTTGAGCGGCGTCTCGACCAGCGTGAGCAGCGCAGTCAAGCAAAGCACGACCGAAGCCGAGCGCGTCATGACCGGGGTGTCGAGCGGCGTGAGCAATGTCCTCAAGCAGAACGCCAATGATGTCGAGCGCACACTGCTCGGCGTCAGCGCGGAGGTGGCCCGCAACCTCGTCGGCAGGGTGGACGAGATCTCGTCCGCGCTCAGCCAACGCGCGGGCGAGATGAACGTCATCCTCGACGATAAGGCGAGCATCCTGCTCACCGCGCTCGGCAACAGGAGCAGCGAGTTTGCGAGTGAGCTCAGCCGTATCACCGACCACGCCGTCAAGGCGATCGAGGTGAAGGGGCTCGCCTTCGCCCAGTCGATGATGGACAACAGCGAGCAGATCGCACGTCTCATCAACGAGGCGAGCGAGAGCGCGACCGATCAGCTCAATCGATCCATCAGTCAGATGCAGGCGAGCTCGCAGGAGGCGAGCCAGGCGACGACCTCTGCGATCAACAGCTCGATCAAGGAATTGCAGGCCAACTCGCTGGAGGTGTCGCGCAACGCCTCGGCGACGGTCGCCCGCACCTTGCAGGATTTGCAGGAGCAGACGCATTCGGCGGTCGAGCACTCCAAACAGACGGCCGCCGCGGCGGTCGCCGAAATGCTGGAGACGCACGGCATGTTGCGCTCCGATACGACCGCCCTGTTCGAGCGGCTGCGCGAAGCCAACATCCTGCTGCAGGAAGTGCTGAGCGGCGCCCACGAGAACATGGGCGAGATCGAGCGCACGCTGCAGACGCGTGTGACCGATTTCGTCGCCGCGATGAACGACGTGACGCAAAAGACCAGCGCCACCAACAGCCAGGTCGAGCAGCACATCGCCAACTTCGAGACGCTGACCACCCGCACGGTCGCGAATCTATCGCAGCTGGCGGGCCAATTCGACCAACATGGCCGCGCGCTCGCCGAAGCGGTGACGCTGGTCGAACAGAGCAACCGGCGCGCTGAGGGCAGCATCGGGGATCGGCGCGAAGCGCTCGAAGCCCTGGTCACAACGCTCGACAACAAGGCCAGCGACCTCGATCAGCGGCTGACGCGCTTCTCCGGCCTGCTCGATCAATCGCTCGACGGGGCGGCGGAGCGGGCGCGGGAGATCGCCCGCATCATCGCCGAATCCACCACCAGCGGCGCCCGCGCCATTGCGGAAAACTTCGAGGAGATCCGCGAGAACGCCGAACAGCAAAGCAAGCGCACCGGCGAGACCCTGCGGGCTCTCTACGAGCGCGCGACCGGCGAATCGCAGGCGATGTTCAATGCCGCGGCGCAGCGCTTTGCCGAAGTTGTTGAAGGGCTCAAGCATATGACGGCGGAGATGCAGCGGGAGCTCGAGTCCACGCGCGCCGAGCTGCGCAAGGGCATCCTCCAGCTGCCGCAGGAGACCTCCGAGAGCGCCGCACAGATGCGCCGCGTCATTGTCGACCAGATCGAGGCCCTGGCCGAGCTCAATCGCATCGTCGCCCGCCACGGCCGCGGTCTCGACACGGCCGATCCGACCACTCGCCGGGCCGAGCCGGTCGCGGCGATCGCGACCGGATCGCGCCGCGCCGGCCGTGAAGAGCCGGCCCCCGGCAACGGCAGCGCTCGGACGGAGAGGATGGATATGCCGCCGCGCAGCCGCGCCGCCGACATTACCGCGATGACGCCGCCTCCGGCCGCAACGGCCCCTGCCCCGGCTGCGACACGCCGGGCGGCGGAGCCGGCGGCACTCAGCGGCGGGCAGGTCGGTGCCGTCGGGCGCAACAGCGGCTGGCTATCGGACCTCCTGACCCGCGCTTCGCGTGAGGAAACCGAGCTGCCGCGCGAGCCGGAGACCGCCCGCGGCGATGAGCGCCCGCCACGCCACACCATCGAGTCGCTCGACTCGCTTGCGGTCGATATTGCACGCATGATCGACCACGACGCCGCCGCCGAGCTGTGGGATCGCTATAAGCGAGGCGAGCGCAACGTGTTCACGCGCAAGCTCTACACCATGCAAGGGCAGCGCGCGTTCGACGAGATCCGCCGCAAGTACCGCAGCGACCGCGAATTCATGCAGACGGTGGATCGCTATATCGCCGAGTTCGAGCGCCTGCTCGACGAAGTCTCGCGCGATGATCGCGGTCAGGTGGTGGCGCGCACCTACCTGACTTCGGAGACCGGCAAGGTCTACACCATGCTCGCCCACGCGGCCGGAAGGTTCGACTGACCGATACGGGCAGGGACGGAGATCGGCAGCCCCTCTCCGTCCCTGCCGCTTTGCTGCCCAACCATCCCGGACTGATGCCGCTGTCACTCTCCGTGCGAACCGAGCGCTGGCCGATCGCCGGCACCTTCACCATCAGCCGCGGTGCCAAGACCGAAGCCGCTGTGGTGGTCGCTGAGCTGGGCGAGGGGGAACATATCGGGCGCGGCGAATGCGTCCCCTACGCGCGTTATGGCGAGACACTTGAGGGAGTAGCAGAGGCGATCAATGCGATGCGCGCGCGGATCGCGCATGGTCTTGATCGCCAGGACTTGCAGGCGGCGATGCCAGCGGGTGCCGCACGCAATGCCCTCGACTGCGCCTTCTGGGATCTTGCCGCCAAGCAGCGCGGGCGTCCGGCGCATGAGCTCGCGGGCTTGCCGCAGCCGCAGCCGCTCACGACCGCGTATACGATCTCGCTTGCGGCCCCTCACGAGATGGCGGCAGCAGCCGAACGTGCCGCCAGCAGGCCCCTCCTCAAGATCAAGCTTGGCAGCGCCGATGATTTGGCCCGGATCGCCGCGGTGCGTCGCGCTGCACCGCGCGCCGAGCTGATCGTCGATGCCAATGAAGGCTGGTCGGCGGACGATCTACAGCGGAATCTTTCAGCCTGTGCGGATGCCGGGGTTACCCTGGTCGAACAGCCGCTGCCAGCCGATCGTGACGCAGCCCTGGCGAGGATTGCGCGGCCGCTGCCGGTCTGTGCCGACGAGAGCGTGCATGCATCTGCATCGCTCGCCGCACTCACCGAGAGGTACGATGCTGTGAACATCAAGCTCGACAAGACCGGTGGTCTGACCGAGGCGCTTGCGGCGGCGAAGCAGGCCGAAGCGTTGGGCTTTACCCTCATGGTCGGCTGCATGGTCGCGACCTCGCTCGCGATGGCGCCCGCGCTTCTGGTTGCTCAGCGTGCCCGCTTCGTCGACCTCGATGGACCGCTTCTGCTCGCGCACGATCGTCCGCACGGTCTACGCTACGAAGGCGGCCAAGTGTTTCCACCGGTTCCGGCACTTTGGGGGTGAGGAAAATCCCGGCATCCATGCGTATTTTTGCGCCCTCGTAAAAATTTAATTTATCAAGCTCTTTCATAATTCCCGGAGTCCACTCAGAATGAAAATTGCTGGGTGTGGCATGAACGAGGGAACCAAACATGCGGGGTTTGACGACCTGTATCGGCGCCCTGACGGGCGCTGTCGTGATGGCGTGCGCAATTCTTCCGGCTTCTGCGACGATCCGTATTACCGGTGATCCGGGCGGGCAGATCGGACCCTATCTTGAAAACTTGGCTTCCATTCGCAGCTCGGGCGAGCATGTTGTCATCGATGGGCCCTGCCTGTCCGCCTGCACCATGGTGCTCGGCGTCATCCCCCGTGACCATCTGTGCGTCACGCCGCGGGCACGCCTCGGATTCCATACAGCTTGGCGCCCGGATGGAGTGACCGGCCGCCCGGTCGTAAGCCGCGACGGAACCCAGCTGCTGATGGAAGTGTATCCCCGGCCAGTGCGCCACTGGATCGCGCGACGGGGCGGCCTGACCCCGCACATGATGTTCCTGAGCGGCCGCGAGCTCGAATCGATGTATCCGGCCTGTCACGGCGACAGCGAAGCCAGGAACTAGCCCGGGTATCCGACTGCTGTACGTACCCCACAAGAACTGGGGCACGTCCGCTTGTGAGATGGCGCGAACCGTGTGAGGCTCGCGCCACCGCCCGAGTATGCCGATCGGGCAGGCGGGTAGCGCATGTTCCGGAAGGGCTTGCCCTCGCGCTGAAGCGAGCCAGGTGCCGGCTTTCCGACAGGAACATGCGCAGACGCATGCGGGTCTTAGGACATGTCGGAAGAGCCCTCCGCGGTTGCCAATGTTGCCCCTTCACCTGCCACGCCGAGCGACGATTACGACGCCATCTGCGACGCCTTGATGCAGACGGCGCGCGGCCGCTGGTTCTTGCAGGAATATGCCCGCCGCAACCGCACCGCCGACACCCAGGTCCTCCTCGCAGCCATTTACCGGATCGAGGCCGTGGTCTGCGCCGGACGCACCAAGCAGGCGCCGCACGAATTCCGCACCGACCTGCTCGAAATGGCCAACGCGATCACGCGCACGCGCGCAGAAGTCGACGACATCCGTTCGGAAACGGCTCCGCCGCCGCGCCCCGCCGGCAAGGCGGCGACGGTGCGGTCGCATGACGTATTCGCGGCGGCCGAGCGCATCCGCGATGTTACCTGGGCCATGCGCGGCCACGGTTTCGATCCCTCGATCTGCGATCAACTCGAGGACCTTGCGGCGTCCATTTTGTCGGCACGCGATTTGCGCGACCCCGCGGACCATCGTGTCAGCAAGCTGAGCGAGGTTCTGCAATATCTCGAGCGGCGAATCGGCACGCTGCTGCAGGACGCTGGCAATGCCGATGTGGCGGAGGCGTCCGCCGCGGCCGAGACTTACGATCGCGATCTGGCATCGCCCTTGCGGCAAGAGTTGGATGATGAGGCTGAGCCCGGCGAGATTGGAGCGACATCCTCGGGCGCTGACGAGGTCGCGTTGGCAGGGAGTGCGGTCGGCCCCTCACCTCGCGCCGAAATGGTCGAGCCGACAGAATATCCCCCTACAATCGAAGATGAGAGCAATGGGCCATCTGATTCTGCCGGCTACGTAATCGAGGCAGCTGACCTGCCGATGGCATCACCGGTCGCGGTGAGCGAGCTTGATGCGACACCGGAGATTGAGGCTCCAGTGGCAGCTGAGATCGAGCTTAAAGCCGCGCCCGAAGCTGCGCCGGCGCTTGAGCCCGCGGGACTTGGGCCGGTCGACGACATCCTGCTTGTTGAAGCCACAACACCAGCGCTCCCCCGACCGCCGGGCGACGCTTCGCCAGGCGTTCCGCAGCCCGCAATTGCCGCTCCCAACGAAACAGCCGCTGAGAGCCTGGGCGGGGCACCTGACCAGGACAGAGAATGGGTCGGCGCGATGGAAGTTATGCGGCTCGCGCAAGCGCTCTTTGAGGTGCGTGGCCCGCAAGAGGCCACGCTGCCGCAGGTTGCCGAGATCGAGCGCACCGACAAGCGAAGTCCCGTGGTTCCCGTCGTCGAATCGCAGCCGCTTCCTGCCGAGATCGACCTCGCCGGCGCCAACGGCGACTTGGCCTCGAAGGATGATGCACCGCCCTCGCCGGTCAAGCTCGCGTGGTCGGCCGACCCGGCGCAGGCCACGACGACTGCGGAAGCGCCGGCCGCGTTCTCTGCCGGCGAAGAGAAGCCAACTGCAGCGCTCGAGGACACACAGCAGCAACACCCCGTCCTACCGCCGATAACGTCAACAGCAGATGCAGGCGCCTCACCGGTCGTACGCGATCCCCTGGCAGGGCTCAAAGCCATGTCGGAGAGCGAGCTGATCGCTTTGTTCAGTTAGCGGTGGTGGCAGCGCTCACGCCACCAGCCGATGGAACAGCTCGGCATCGACATTGCCGCCGGACAGGACGGCAACCACGATCCGTCCGCGCACATCGAGCTTGCCCGAGATCAGCGCCGCAAGGGCCACCGCCCCGCCCGGCTCGATGACCAGCTTAAGCTCGTGAAACGCGAAGGCCATCGCGGCTGCGACCTCCTGGTCAGTCGCCGTGACCCCCTCGCCGACCAGCGCTTGGTTGATAGCGAAAGTGAGCTCTCCCGGCGTGCGCGCCATCAAGGCATCGCAGATGGTACCGGTGAGCGCCGGATTGCGCTCGCGCCGCCCGCTCTTGAACGATCGGGCGTGGTCGTCGAACCCGGCCGGCTCGGCCGTGAACAGCCGCGCGTCGGGAGCGCGTGACTTGACGGCAAGCGCGATGCCGGCCGTCAGGCCTCCCCCGGAGGCGGTCACTGCGACGATGTCGGGAGCAAGCCCGAGCGCCGCAAGGTCTTCGATGATCTCGCGGCCGACGGTGCCTTGGCCGGCGATGACCAGCGCATCGTCGTAAGGAGGGACCAGAACAGCGTTTCGTTTCGCCGCGATCTCGCGGGCAATCGCCTCGCGGTCATCGCTGGCGCGGTCGAACAACACCACCTCGGCGCCCAGCGCGGCCGTGCGGGCGCGCTTGCTGCGTGGTGCATCCGACGGCATCACGATGGTCGCCGGCATATTCAGAATTTGCGCCGCCGCCGCGACCCCTTGTGCATGGTTGCCGGAGGAGAAAGCGACCACTCCGCCGGCCCGCTGTCCGCTGGGGATCGACGCGAGCTTGTTGTAGGCGCCGCGGAACTTGAACGAACCGGTGCGCTGAAGCATCTCGGCCTTGAGAAAGACGCGAGCGCCGGTCAAGGCATCGAGAGCAGGCGACGCGAGCAGCGGCGTGCGCAGTGCCACGCCGCGGAGCAGTCCCGCCGCCGCATCGACATCCTGGGCGGTCGGCAATAGCGATTGGTTACCGGGGGAGGGCGTCATCAAGCTTACGGTAGCGCTCCCCTGCCCTGTCCGGCAAGCGTGGCCAGGACCTCGGTTCCGGCAGTTCCAGCTCCTGTCACATCGGTGTCACCGCCGGCATGACATGACTGGAATCATGACGATTCCTATTTTAGCTGCTGAGGCCCTCGCATTTGCCGCCACCACAATCCATCTCGTCAGCACACTGACCGCCATCGTCCGTTGCAAGCCCCGCCGCGTCGCCGCGCCCGACCGGTTGCCGCCTGTAAGCTTGGTGCGTCCGGTCTGCGGGCTCGAAAACTACATCGAAGAGACGCTCGGCTCCGCCTTCGCTCTCGACTATCCCAACTACGAAATCATCTTCTGCGTCGCATCCGCACAGGACAAGGTCGTGCCCGTCGTCCGCCGACTGATCGCGGCTCATCCGGATGTACCGGCCCGTCTGCTCATCGGCAACGAGAAGATCAGCGACAATCCGAAGCTCAACAATGTTTACAAGGGCTGGCGGGCCGCCGTGCATGATTGGATTGTGCTCGCCGACAGCAATGTGTTCATGCCGCCCGATTATATCCAGCGCCTCATGTCCGCCTGGCGGCCGGACACCGGGCTCGTCTGCTCGCCGCCGGTCGGCTGCCGGCCCGAGGGCTTCTGGGCAGAGATCGAATGTGCGTTCCTCAACACTTATCAGGCCCGCTTTCAATATACGGCCGACACGTTCGGCCGCGGCTTCGCGCAAGGCAAATCAATGCTGTGGAAGCGCAGCATTCTTGAGTCAGCGGGCGGCATTCGGGCGCTGGCCGCCGAGCTTGCCGAAGATGCCGCCGCCACCAAAGTGGTGCGGAGCCTTGGCTTAAGAGTGCGGCTGGTCGACGTCCCTTTCGAGCAGCCGCTGGGCCACCGCAGCGCTGCCGAAATGTGGCGCCGGCAAGTGCGCTGGGCTCGCCTGCGGCGGACCTCGTTCAAGGCCTATTTCCTGCCTGAGATCCTCTCCGGCGCCGTTTGGCCGATGGCCGCGGTGGCGTTTGCGGCCGCGCGATCGGAACTGCCCCTGACCAGTGTCGCGATTGTGGCCGGCCTCTGGTACGGGAGCGAGGCCGCGCTTGCCTGGGCAGCCGGATGGCACCTTTCGGTGCGGGCACCGCTTGCCTGGATATCTCGCGATCTGTTGTTGCCGGCCATCTGGTTCAACGGCTGGCTCGGTAGTGCCTTCGTGTGGCGCGGCAATCAGATGCGGCCGGTGGAATCACGAGGAGCGGTGTAAGCGGGCCGGCGATACCACCAGCACCGGCCGAGACTCGGTGCGGATATCTCGGAGGAGGGGCTTGGTCTCAAACTTCCCGGTCACGCCGCTGTTTGGTGCTCGACTTCGCCGGGCCGGCTGCTGCTGTTGGCCCACTCGATGATCGCGAATCTGCCGTCGTGGTGCTCGACCACGGCGGTGCAGCTCTCCACCCAATCGCCGCAATTGATATAGCGGATGCCGTAATCCTCATGGATCACGGCGTGGTGGATGTGCCCGCAGATCACCCCATCGGCATTTTGCCGATGCGCCTCCGCAACCAGCGTCTTCTCGAACTGGCCGATGAAATTCACTGCATTCTTGACCTTGAGCTTCGCCCATTGCGACAGCGACCAATACGGGAAGCCGAGGTGGCGCCGCGCCGCGTTGAACAGGCGGTTGGCGGTGATGGCAAAGTCGTAGGCCTTGTCGCCAAGCAATGCGAGCCAGCGCGCTTGGGTGACCACCAGATCGAAATGGTCGCCGTGGATGACGAGATAGCGGCGCCCGTCCACGCCTTCATGGATCGCCTTGTCCTGCACTTCAACGCCGCCGAAATGGGTGCCGTAATAGTCGCGCAGGAACTCGTCGTGATTGCCGGGCAAATAGATGATTCGCGCGCCTTTGCGGGCTTGCCGCAAGAGTTTCTGCACCACGTCGTTGTGGGCTTGCGGCCAGTACCAGCCCGATTTCAGTTGCCAGCCGTCGACGATGTCGCCGACCAGATAGATGACGTCGGCATCATGGTCGCGCAGGAAATCGAGGAGCTTTTCCGCCTGGCAGCCCTTGGCGCCAAGATGCACATCGGAAATGAACAGCGCGCGAAACCGCCGCGTGCTGGTCGCCATCAACATGCTTGCGATCCGTGGCTCATTGCGGCCGCAAGATGCAATGATTCCATGTCGGCCGGATGACATGGAAGGTCGCAATTTCGGCCTGATGGAGCGCGCGGTCAGCCTAATTTTGCTGTGGTTAAGGAGCTCCCGATCACTTGCCGCCGATCTCGCCCCGAGCTGCGAAAAGGCCCCGGGGCTGGCCCGGGGCTCCCGTGCGCTTGCGCGAATTGGCGCGAGTAGGGACGCCTACCAGCCGCCGAACTTGAAGTTGAGACCGGCCTTGGCGACGCTCACGGTCTGCTTAATGTCAGACTGAAACGACGGTAATGAGCCCGTCAGCGTGTTCGTGTTGGTGCCAAAGTCATAGAAATTGTATTCGACGAAGCCGGTCAGCCAGTTGGTGAAGGCATATTCGCCGCCCGCCCCGACTGTCCAGCCAGTCCGAGTCTCACCAGCGCTGTTCGTAAGACCGGCCGCATTGGTCGCACTGTAGTCGTCGTTTACCCAAGCACCACCGGCCTTCACATAGGGCAGGAAACGGTCCCAGGCATAACCCACCCGGCCGGTCACGGAAGCCAGCGCTTTGATCGTCGTTTGGTCCGTAAATCCGGTGTTGAAGGAGTCGGACGCGCTCGCGCTTCCGTTGCTCCAGTCGTAGTCGCCTTGGATGCCGAGCACGGCTGCGCCAATCTGATAGTTGCAACCGACTTGGGCGCCGGCGAGCCAGCTGTTGATGTTGACGCTGCTCTCAGCAGCCCCGGTAACAGTGTCCTTCCAATCCTTGTTGGCAAAGAGACCACCGCCATTGCCGCCGATATAGCATCCGGTCCACGAAAATGCGGGCACCAGCGGCGGAGCCTTGTAGACTGGCGCCGGCGCGGGCGGGGGCCGCGACAAGTCTGCGGCCATGGCCGAGCCCGACGCAACCAGGAGCAGCGCTGTGCCAGTTAGAAGCACGTTCTTCATGACGTTATTCCTTTTGAAAGAGCGACTTGATTTCAACGACCCAACCCCAGAGGTATGCGGCTCATGCCGCGCTCAGCCCCTACGCGTCCCGAGGTCTGTGTCCTTACGGCACCCCCGACCGAATTTGCAGGCCGTCATCCTCTTGAAAATTAGAGCATAAGAATGGCCATACCGGGGAAACTTCCGGCCGCGGCGCATTCGAGAAGAAAGAAGCCGCACAGCCTCCGAATCAACAAGCGCCAGAATCAGAAAGCCCCGGCGGTGAACCGGGGCTCTCTGTTTCGGACCGAAATGCCTGAGTTCAGTGGAAGCCGCCAAACCGGAAATTGATGCCGGCCTGCACCTTGTCAACCTTCTGGGCGATGTTCTCGGTGAAGGGTCCAGGGAAATCGATGTCCTTGCTGTCGAAGAACATGTGATCATATTCGACAAACAGGTCCCAATTGGGGGTGAACATCCAATCGAGTCCAGCACCTACGTCACCGCCCGTACGCGTATCGCTTGCCGTAACGCTCCCAGTCGGGTCCGAAAACGTAAACTTTTCGTTGACGAAGGCTACGCCGCCCTTCGCGTAAAGCATGAACGTCGGGACGACAAGAAACCCGAGCCTGCCATCGACGGTGCCGAACGATTCTACGTGCGTCGCCCAGCTCTCAGTCGCGTCAGACGGGACCGTATTGCTGCCCGTCAGATCGGCCCAATCAAACATGCCTTGGATGCCGATCACGAAGTTGTTGGAGAATTGATAATCGCAGCCGACCTGACCGCCCGCAACCGCGCCGCTCGCGGTGTGGCTGCCATCGTCTGCGCCATCAAAGGTGAAGCTCTTCTGGGCCCATCCGCCGCCGCCGTTGCCGCCAATGTAGCAACCGGTCCACGTTGTCACCGGCATCATCGGCGGCGCCTTGTAGACCGGCGCCGGCGCACGTCTGGTCGAGAGGTCCGCGGCCATTGCAGACCCCGATCCGATTATGACCAACGCAATGCCAGTCAGAAGCAAGTTTTTCATGAGCACTATCCTTCTTGAATATGGCCCCCAGTCCCCGGAGGCTTTCGGATGCTCATCATTTAACCGATATGCCGCCCCAGGTCTGTCACCACGCGGCAACACCCGGCAAAATTCAAAGCCAGTTCCATCCTGTTGAAAATTCAAGCATAAGTGTTAAGCCGCTACGGGCACGCGTCTGTGCGCCGAAGCACCCCGCTACCACGCTTTTCGAACAGTATGAAAATCAAGGATTTACCAGGATGGATCTAGGCATTTCCGGGCGCCGTGCGATCGTCTGCGCTTCCAGCCGCGGGCTTGGGCGCGCTTGCGCTGAGGCGCTCGCAGCCGCCGGCTGCGAGGTGGTAATCAATGGACGTGATGAAGAATCTCTTAAGGGAACGGCCGCAGCGATTGCCGGCGCTACCGGCGCCAAGGTGATTCCGGTTCGCGCCGACGTCGCAACCGCGGAGGGCCAGGCAGCACTGTTCGCAGCGTGCCCGGAGCCCGACATTCTGATCAACAACAATGCGGGCCCGCCCTTGCGTGATTTTCGCGAGCTCACCCGTGCGCAGATCCTCGATGGCGTGATCGCCAATATGGCGGTCGCGATCGAGCTCATCCAGAAGGCGATCGATCCGATGATTCGCCGCCGCTTCGGACGCATCGTCAACATCACCTCGGCCGCCGTGAAGCTGCCGCAGCCGGGGCTCGACCTGTCGTCGGGAGCGCGCGGCGGACTGAGCATCTTCGTCGCCGGCGTGGCCCGGCAGGTCGCCGAGGCAAACGTTACCATCAACAACCTGCTGCCCGGCGCATTCGCCACCGATCGCCTGCAATCGACACTCGCCGGCGCCGCCAAGCGCAAGGGCATCAGCGTGGACCAGGCCAAGGCGGAGCGCATCGCCACCATTCCGGCCAGGCGCATCGGCGATCCGGCGGAGTTCGGTGCGGCTTGCGCATTCCTCTGCTCCGCTCCGGCCGGCTATATCACCGGACAGAACCTCGTGATTGATGGCGGGGCATTCCCGGGCGCGTTCTAAGCCTTTGGCCACACCGCATGGAAATGGTGGATCGGGCCGGAGCCCGATCCAAAGGCGAGCGAATCGGCGGCCGTGATCGCGCGATGGACGTAGAGCTTGGCGGCGCGCGCCGCGGTTTCCAGATCCTCGCCCTTGGCAAACCCTGCCGCCACGGCGGCCGCAAACGCGCAGCCGGTGCCATGGGTGTTGCGCGCGTTGACGCGGGGCAGCGACAACGCGACGATCCGCCCTTCCGCGATGAGCAGGTCGACACTGTCGTCGCCGGATGCGTGGCCGCCCTTGAGGATCACCGCAGGCGCACCGAGGCCGATCAATGCCTCTGCCTGTGCGCGCATCTCTTCCAGGGTTTGCGCAACCGGCAGTCCGAGCAGCGCGGCTGCTTCCGGCAGATTCGGTGTCAGTACGGCAACACGGGGAACGAGCACCCGCTTGAGCACATCGATGGCCGCGGGATCCAGCAGGCGGTCGCCCGAGGAAGCCACCATGACGGGATCGAGCACCACGCGCGCCTGATGCCAGCGCGCAAGTCCCCCGGCGACCGCCTCGATAGCCGCAGCGCTTGCCAGCATCCCGATCTTCACCGCGCCGACCGTGAGATCGGAGAACACCGCGTCCATCTGCGCGGTGATAAAATCGGCCGGCACAAGGTGGATGGCCCGCACGCCCACGGTGTTCTGTGCGGTCAACGCAGTCACCACGCTCGCGCCAAAGACGCCGAGCGCCGCGAAAGTCTTGAGGTCTCCCTGCAGCCCGGCGCCTCCGCCGGAATCGGACCCCGCGATCGTGACCGCGACCGGCGTTGAGCCGCCCGATGTCATACTGCCCGACGTCACGCTGCCTGGCGCTTGGCCAGCGCGGCTTCGACTATGCCGCGCAGGTCACGCGCGGCAGCCTGCGGATTGCTCGCGAGCGACAGGGCGGAGATCACGGCGATGCCGTCGACGCCCGTCGCAATGACGTCGCCCGCGTTGCCGGCGTCTATGCCGGCGATGGCGCCGATCGGCAGGTCCGCATCGCGCGCCCGGATCTTGGCAAAGATGGAGCGCAAGCCGGAAAGCCCGATAGGCGGGTCGGGATTATCCTTCGAGGTGGTCGCGAACACGCCGCCGACGCACACATAATCGAGCAGCTCCAACGGAGCATGGGCCGCCTGTTGCAGGGTCTTGATGCTGAGCCCGATCACCGCGTGGGGACCGAGCAGACGGCGCGCATCCTCGACCGTCATGTCTTCCTGCCCGAGATGCACGCCATCGGCCCCGGCCGCAAACGCGACGTCGGCCCGGTCGTTGACGAGGAGCGGCACGCCGAGCGGCGCGAGACGATCCCTGATCGCACGCGCGGTCTCGACCATCGCACGGGTCGCGCCATGCTTGTCGCGCAACTGCACCAGCGTGGCGCCGCCGGACGCGAGTTGCCAGGCAAGCTCGGGCAGATCGTGGCCACCCGCGCGCTCGGGGTCGACCAGCGCATAGAGTCGCAAATCAGCGCTCATCAGTGAATAATCTCGACAGTTGGTTGGTTACGCAAGAGCGAATGGGGAGTGGCAAAGGACGAATAGTCAGTAGCAAGCGCCGGCGAAAGACGGTAGCCTCTTTGTTTCTATCCGCTATTCCCATTTCGCTATTCGCTCGTGAGCCCCGGAGGCGCGCTTGGTACCGTTCTTTGTTCAGATCAAATGCCAGCTCGGCAAGTCCTACGAGGTCGCCAACAAGCTCGCCGATGCCGAGATCGCCTCGGAAATCTACTCGACCGCCGGCGAATTCGACCTGCTGGTCAAGTTCTACGTCGAGGACGGCACCGATATCGGGCACTTCATCAACGAGAAGGTGCAGACGATCCCGGGCATCCAGGACACCCGCACCATCATTACGTTCAAGGCGTTTGCACGCTAGTGCCCCGATTCCGAAGCTCGCGCCAAAGGCGCCGAGATGTATCACGAGCTTCGGAAAGGGAGCACGAGGGGCGCACGCGCTTTTCCGAGCCGCCGCTCGCGCCAGACCACAAATAATCCGGCGCCAACGATAACGGCGGCGCCGAGGAACCCGAGCGCAGTCGGCAGCTCGCCGAAGGCGAGATATCCGACCACCAGCGCCCACAGCATCGAGGTGTAGTCGAACGGTGCGATCAGTGATGCCGGCGCAAAGCGGTAGCTCTCAGTCAGCACGATGTGGCCAAGACCGCCGCAAATGCCAATGCCGATAAGCGCCGCAAGCTCGACCCCGGTCGGCATGTTCCAGCCGAACGGAGCGGTCACGAGACCGGCAAGCGCACAGATCAGCGAGAAGTAGAACACGATCGATGAGGTGGTCTCGCTTTTGGTGAGATGGCGGGTCTGGATGATCGACCCGGCGTTGAAGAAGGCACCGGTGAGCCCAAGGCCGGCCCCTATCGCCTCGCTCACTGACGCCGGTACGGAGCCCGCCATATCGAGATGCGGCAGCAGCATCACCAAAACGCCGAGGAACCCTATGCACACCGCCGACCAGCGATAGATGCGCACCCGCTCTCTGAGCCACAGCGCCGCCATCGCCACGGTCACGAGCGGAGCCGCAAAGGAAATGGCGGTCGCATCGACGACGGGAAGGCGGGCGAGCGCCGAGAAGTTGCAGAACATGGCGCCGACGGCGGTGAGGCCCCGCCCTACATGGCCGAAGGGCCGGCCCATGCGAATGGCCGCTTCGAGCTCTCCCCGTGCCGCGTAGATCACGATCACCGGCAGGATAGCGAAAGCGGAACGGAAGAAGACCACCTGGCCGATCGGATAGGCGGTGCCGATGTAACGCACCAGTCCGGACATGACGGCAAAGATCAAGGCCGAGGTGATCTTGAGCGAGATGGCCTTGATGATGTCGGTCGGGGGCATGGTCTTCGCGGCGGGAATGAGTCGCGGTAGGCGTCTCCGCCATGCGCGAAATCCGCCGCGGGCACAAGTCTGCGGACTATTCCGCCGGCGCCGGAGCGCTTTGCGGTGGCGTCCGGCTGGAGCGATGGGCGATCCAGCGCGCGATCACGTAGAAGGCTGGCGTGAAGATGAGGCCGAAAGTGGTGACGCCGATCATACCGGAAAACACCGTGGTGCCCAGCGCCTGCCGCAGTTCCGAGCCCGCGCCGGTCGCCCAGACCAATGGAATGACCCCGAATATGAAGGCAAAGGACGTCATCAGAATGGGTCGCAGGCGCAGCCGCGCGGCTTCCACCGCGGCTTCCCCGCGGTTGCGCCCGTGATCCTCGAGCTGCCTGGCGAACTCAACGATGAGGATTGCGTTCTTGGCGGCAAGACCGATCAGCACGATGAAGCCTACCTGGGTCAGGATGTTGTTATCCATGCCACGCACGATAACGCCGGAGATCGAGGCAACGAGACACATCGGCACGATCAGGATGACGGCGAGCGGCAAGGTCAGGCTCTCGTATTGCGCGGCCAACACCAGGAACACGAACACGACGCCGAGCGCGAAAGCAAAGATCGAGGTGCTGCCGGCCCTGATCTGCTGATAGGCGAGCTGCGTCCATTCGTAGGCAAAGCCGTCGGGCAGAACCTGGGCAGCCAAATCCTGCATCGTATCGATGGCCTGGCCTTGGGAGTAGCCCGGCGCCGGCGCGCCGTCGAGCTCGGCCGCCGGATAGATGTTGTAGCGCGGCACCCGGTAAGGCCCGGCGATATCGCTGATGGTCGCGAACGAGCCAAGCGGGACGGTCTCGCCCGCGGAATTCCGCACGCGCAGATCCAGAACATCTTTCGGCCGTAGCCGATAGGGGCTGTCGGCTTCTGCCTGGACGCGAAAGGTCCGTCCGAACAGGTTGAAATCGTTGACGTAAGATTGCCCGAGATAGACCTGAAGCGAATTGAAGACGTCGGTCACATTGATCCCGAGCAGCTGCGCCTTGGTGCGGTCGATATCGAGATAGAGCTGCGGGGTCGCGGTCTCGAACTGAGAGAAGACCTGCACCAAGCCGGGTGTCTGATTGGCCCGCGCCGCCATCGCGGCGACTGCCTGCTGCAACGCCGCGTAGCCGCGGCCGGCGCGGTCCTCGATCATCATGCGGAAGCCGCCAGCATTGCCGATGCCGGCGACCGGCGGCGGCGCCACCACGACCATGAAAGCTTCCTTGATGGCGGCATATTTGCGCGACAGCGCCGCCTGGATTGCCGACGCCGAGAGGTTCGGATTGCCGGCCCGCTTCTCGAACGGATCGAGCACCACGAAGGTCGCGCCCGCATTGGGCGCATTGGTGAAGGTGGCGGCGGAAAAGCCCACCAGCGTGAAGGCGTGCCCAACCCCGGGCGTGTCGAGCGCGATGTCGATCGCCCGGCGCATCACCTCATCGGTCCGCTGCAGCGAGGCGCCGGGCGGCAGCTGCGCCAGCACGATCAAATAGGTGCGATCCTGCTGCGGGATGAAGCCGACCGGAGTCTTGCGGAACTCGTTGAGGCCGAATGCAATCACGCCGGCATAGAGCAGCAGCATGATCACGGCAAAGCGCACGACTACGCCGGCGAGCCTTCCGTAGCCATGCGCGACCGCATCGAAGGCGCGATTGAATAGGCGGAAGAAGCCGTGGATCGGCAGCATCCACCAGGCCGGCCGCGCATGGTGGTCGCGCGGCTTGAGCACCAGAGCGCACATTGCCGGCGACAATGTCAATGACACGATCAGCGAGATGACGGTCGAGCCGGCGATGGTCAGCGCGAACTGACGGTAAAATTGACCGGTGATGCCGGTGATGAAGGCGGAGGGAATGAACACCGCGCACAGGACGAGCGCGATGGCGATCAGTGCGCCGCCAACCTCGTCCATGCTGCGGACGGCCGCCTCGCGTGGATTGAGGCCAGCCTCGATATTGCGCTCGACGTTCTCGACCACCACGATCGCATCGTCCACGACAATGCCGATCGCGAGCACGAGACCGAACAGCGACAGGTTGTTCAGCGTGAAGCCGAACGTGCCCATCACGAAGAAGGTGCCGACGAGCGAGATCGGGATGGCGACGATCGGAATGATGGCGGCGCGCCAAGTCTGCAGGAACAGGATCACCACCGCGACCACGAGGATCATCGCCTCGAAGATCGTCTCGATCACCGCCTGCACCGATTGGCGGATGAATTGCGTCGGATCATAGATGATGGCGTAGTCGAGACCGGCCGGGAAGGTCTTGGCGACCTCCGCCATGGCGGCGCGAATATTGTCGCCGGTCGCCAGCGCATTGGAGCCGGGCCGCTGGAAAATTGCCAAGACGATCGAGACATCCTTGTCGAGATAGCCGGTCGAGCCGTAGTCCTGCCCGGTGAGCTCGACCCGCCCCACGTCCTTGATGCGTACGATCGCGTCGGGAGTCTGCTTGATGACAATATTTGCGAATTGCTCGGGATCGGACAGGCGGCCGAGCGTGCGCACTGCCACCTGGAAGGCGAGCTGGTCGGGCACCGGCGGCTGATTGAGCACACCGGAGGCGACCTGGATGTTCTGGCCCTGCAGCGCGTTGGTGACGTCGAGCGCGGTGAGGTTCAAGGACTGCAAGCGATTGGGATCGAGCCACACTTGCATGGCGTAGTCGCGCGCGCCGAAGATGGTGATCGAGCCCACGCCGTCGACACGGGTCAACAGATCCTTGATCTGGATATTGGCGTAGTTCGACATGAACAACGCGTCGCGCGACTTGTCCGGCGAGAACAGGTTCACGGCCAGCAGGATGTCGGGCGATGCCTTGGCCACGGTCACACCGATCTGCTGCACCTGCGTGGGCAGGCGCGGCGTGGCGGTGGAGACGCGATTCTGCACCTGCACCTGCGCGATATCGAGATTGGTGCCGATGTCGAAGGTGACCGCGATGGCGAAACGGCCATCGGCGGTCGAGTTGGAGGAGATGTAGAGCATTCCCTCCGCGCCGTTCACCTGCTGCTCGATCGGCGCCACCACGGTCTCGGCCACGGTTTCGGCGCTGGCGCCGGGGAACTGGCCGGTGATGTTGATCACCGGCGGAGCGATCTCCGGATATTGGGCGATTGGCAGCCGGCTGAATGAGACGACGCCGAGGATCACGAACACGATCGACACCACCGAGGCGAAGATCGGCCGATCGATGAAGAAATGCGATATGCGCACGCCGCAGCCTCAGCCTTTATGTGACCCGTGCCTTAAGGGCGGATTTCCATTGAACGGGGGCCGAACGCACGCCCGGATTTCAGTTTTGCCGAGCATGCTAGCCGTTCTTGGCATTGCTATTGGCCTCACCGGGCGGCGGGCTCTTGTCCTCCTCCGGGGTGACCTTCAACCCCGGGCGGATGCGCGCGATGCCGTTGACCACGACGCGATCGTCGGCGGCGATCCCGCTCTTGATCACGCGCAGTCCGTCATAGATATCGCCGAGGGTGACGTATTTCGGCCGCGCGATGTTCTCGCTGTCCACCACCAGCACGTATTTGCGCGCCTGCTCCGACCCGATCGCCACATCAGGCACGAGCAGTGCCGGATAGGCAGGCGAGCCGGGCACGCGAATGCGTGCGAACATGCCGGGTGTGAACAGGCCCTGGTCGTTGGCGAACTCCGCTCGGCCGCGGATCGTGCCTGACGTGCGGTCGATGACGTTGTCGACGAAATCGAGGCTGCCCGAATGCTTGAAATCGGATTCATCGAGCAGCTTGAGCGAAACGTAGACGCCCCCTTCGCGGCCGGTGACGTCCTCGCCACGGCTGGAAAGCCGCTCGTAGCGCAGATAAGCCGCCTCATCGAAAGTGAACTCGAAGCGAATTGGGTTGGTCGAGACGATGGTGGCGAGAAGCGTGGTGTTGCCGCTGGTGCCGCCAGTCACCAGATTGCCGGGTGAGACCCGCCGGTCGCCGATGCGGCCTGCGACCGGCGCCCTGAGCTCTGTGAATTCGAGATCGAGCTTGGCCTGTTGGACGGCTGCTTCCTGCGCCTGAACCGAGGCTTCCGCGACCCGCTTGGCCTGGGTGCGCTGGTCGAAGGTCTGCTCGGTGATCGTCTTATTGCGCACCAGCTCCTGGCCGCGGGCGAGGTCCGCTTCCGCGAACGCGAGATTCGCCTTCGCCTGCGCCAGATTGGCGTTCGCTTGGTCGAGCGCAGCCTGGAACGGCCGCTTGTCGATGGTGAAGAGCAGATCTCCCTGCTTGACCATCTGGCCGTCTTCGAACGCGATCTTTTCGAGGTAGCCTGACACCCGCGCGCGTATCTCGACCGAATCGACCGCCACGAAGCGGCCCACATATTCGTCCTGGTCGATGATGGTGCGCTGAACCGGCTTGGCGACGGTGACCGACGGCGGCGGCGGAGCAGACGCTTGGTTCTGCCCGCTGCTGCAGCCGACAAGAACCCCCGCCAGCGCCAAGCAAGCCGTAGCGGAAGTGAAGCGCACGAAAATGGTGCGCGCGAACGAATTGCGCATCAGCGAGGCCTGATCCCTGCGACTCTCGGCCGCCCTCATATAGGTACGGTTCGCGACTGAGGGAGGGGGCAAAACGGAGCCACCCCTCCTCTTTTTCAGTCGGCGGCACCATATGTGCAACCGACGTATCTGCAAGCAAAACCAGAAAACCCGCATATCGCGAGGGCCAGCCCTGCCTTCGGTGCAGAGCACGGTCTCCAATGGGTCAGCCAAACATGCTCGACACACCTACGATTCCCTTCAGTGGGCCACCAGACGTTCCAAGCGAGGATCGGGCGCTCCTCGATGCCTATTCGCGCGCTGTAATCGACGTGGTCGACCGCGTCGGCCCGGCGGTGGTGCGCCTGGATGTGAAGGCAAAGGATGGACGGCGCGGCGGCACCGGCTCCGGCGTCATCGTCGCTCCCGACGGCCTGGTGCTCACCAACAGCCACGTCGTGGGCGGCGCATCGCAGGTCTCCGTCGCCACGGTCGACGGGCGCAATCTCGGCGCGCGCGTCGTTGGCGACGATCCTGACACGGATCTCGCGCTGGTGCGCATCGATGCGCCAGTGACCCTGCCGGCAGCCGCGCTAGGCAATTCCAAACAGCTCAAGCGGGGACAGCTGGTGATCGCAATTGGCAATCCGCTCGGATTTGAGTCAACGGTCACAACGGGTGTGGTGTCGGCGCTAGGCCGCTCGCTCAGGGCACGATCCGGTCGGCTGATCGATGATGTGATCCAGACGGATGCGGCGCTCAATCCGGGCAATTCAGGCGGACCGCTGGTATCCTCGCGCGGCGAGGTGGTCGGCATCAATACAGCCGTGATCCTCGGGGCGCAGGGCATCTGCTTTGCGGTCGCCGCCAATACTGCGAATTTCGTGCTTGGCGAGCTGGTGCGTCATGGACGGGTGCGACGTGCCTATATCGGGATCGCGGCACAGCAGATCGCCATTCCGCGTCGCCTGCGGCATGCTGGCGGGCTCACCCAGGAGAGCGCGGTGCTGGCCGCAAGCGTCGAGGCGGGAAGCCCGGCCGAGCGGGCCGGCGTCAAGGCCAGAGATATTATTCTCGCCCTCGATGGTGCTCCGATCACGGGCGGCGATGATCTCATCCGCGTTCTTGCCGGCGACAAGATCGGCCGCACCATCGAGATCGAGGTCCTGCGCGGCGGCAGCCGCCATCTTCTGCCGCTGGTGCCGCAGGAGCGTGCCAACCGCGGCTGAGAGCGTTCAGCTTGCGGCGGCGGAACGGCGGCGGCGCAGCAGGGCGAGCCACTGCGGGCCGAACAGCGCGAGCACCGCGCCGCCATAGACCAGCGCGCCCACCAAGGCGAGCACCGTGAGCGTTGCCTCGTCGCGCAGCCGCGGCCATGACCGGAACAACGAAGCGACCGGCGCTTGCGCCATATAAAGCGCAAGCGCGAGCGCAGCCCCGGCGACGGCAAGACGGGCGATCGTGCGCTTGAGCTCACTGCTGAGCCCGATGCGCCCTGCCTGCGCCGCGAACCAGATGACCAGAAAGAGATTGATCCAAGCCCCAATTGTGGTTGCGAGCGCCAGGCCGACCTGGGCAAGGGATGTGGTGGCAAACAGCAGAGCCTTGAACGCAACGTTCACGACGACGGCGGTCAAAGCGGCCCTGACGGGGGTAGCGGTATCGCCGCGGGCGAGGAAGGTCGCAACCACGCTGCGCACCAGGACGAACGGCAGGAGGCCGATCGCATAGGCCGCAAGCGTTGCGCCGGCAGCTTCGGCATCGGCGGCCGTGAAGGCGCCGCGCAAGAACAGCGCGCGCATGATCAAATCGGGGATCAGCAGAAAGGCGACGATACAGGGGATCGACAGCAGGAGCGTGAGCTCGATGGCGCGATTTTGCGCGCGGCGGGCGCCTGCCTCATCGCCGGCGGCGATGAGGCGGGTCATCTCCGGCAGCACCACCGTGCCGGCGGCGATGCCGATGACCCCGATCGGCAGTTGGTTGAGCCGGTCCGCATAGTAGAGCGCTGACAGAGCACCCGCGGAAAGAAAGCTCGCGATAATAGTGTCGGCGAACAACGCGATCTGCAGGCCGGCCGAGCCGACGACCGCAGGGCCCAGCGCCTTGAAGAAGCGTTTGACGTCGTCATCCCATTGCGGTCGGCGGAACGCCGTCAGCACGCCGTTGCGCCAGGTATCGCCGCCGACCAGCAGGGCTTGCAGAACCCCTGAAATGAGTACCCCCCAGGCGGCGGCGTGGCCTGCGGTCGTAAAGCTCGCCGCCAGCGCGAGCGTGGCCATCATCGCAATATTGAGCAGGATCGGCGCCGCCGCCGCGCTGGCGAAGCGCTGCATCGCGTTCAAGATGCCGCCGTAGAGCGTGACCAGCGTGATCAGGAGCAGGTAGGGAAAGGTGATGCGCGTAAGCTCGACCGCAAGCGCAAATCGCTCGGCGTCCTGCGCAAAGCCGGGCGCCAACAACGAGATCACCGTCGGGGTGAACAAGAGCGCAGCCGCAAGCAGCACAATTTGGCTGGCGAAAAGAAGCGTGAAGATGCGGTCTGCGAACAGCTGCGCCGGCAGCGCGCCGCCCGTTTCCCGGATGCGCGCGTAGGCGGGTATGAAGGCGGCATTGAAGGCCCCTTCGGCGAAGATGGCGCGGAAATGATTGGGCAGGCGGAACGACACGAAGAAGGCGTCGGCGACGGGCCCGGCTCCAAGCACAGCGGCGAGCAGAATATCGCGAGCAAAGCCTGTCAGCCGCGAGAGCAGCGTCAGGCCGCCAACGGTGAACATACGGCCGATCATCGGCTGGTTTCCGTGGATACCGCGCGACGTACCAACGCTTGTCAACCGGCGAGCGCCTCGCGGCAGGCAGCGATGATCCGATCCTGGGTCGGCTCGTCCAGATAGGCATGCATCGGCAAGCTGACCACTTCCTCGGCGAGCCTATCGCAGACCGGTACACCGCCCGCGGCCACGGGAAAATGCCGATAGGCCACCTGGCGGTTAAGCGGAATCGGATAGTAGATCGCGGTCGGGATGCCTTGCGCCCTGAGGGTCGCGGTGAACTGATCGCGTTGCCCGGCCGGAAGGCGGATCGTGTATTGGGCCCAGACCGAGGTTGCATCTTTGGCGATCTGCGGCACCGGCGCCAAGTCGGCGAGCTCGGCGTTGTAGCGCCGGGCGACCGCATTGCGCGCCGCGATCTCGTCGGGAAAGATCTTCAGCTTCTCAATCAAGACGGCGGCCTGGATGGTATCGAAGCGGCCATTGATGCCGATGCGCACGGCCTCGTAGCGGTGCCGCCCCTCCCCATGGACGCGCAGGCTGCGCATCACCGCGGCAAGTTCATCATCGTCGGTGAAGACGGCACCGCCGTCCCCGTAGCAGCCCAGTGGCTTTGCGGGAAAGAAGCTGGTGGCGGTGAGCGGCGCCAGGGTGCCGACACGGCGGTTCCCATAGGTCGCCCCAAAGCTTTGGGCAGCATCGTCCAACACGAACAGGTTTTCGGCAGCCGCGATGGTGGCCAGGGCGGCATGGTCGGCCGGCTGGCCGAACATGTCGACCGCGATGATCGCCTTGGGGGCGAGGCCGGCCTTGCGGGCGGTCGCGATCGCACGCTTGGCGCTTCCCGGATCGAGATTGAAGCTTGCCGCATCGACATCGGCGAAAACCGGGACGGCACCTACGAGCGCCACCACCTCCGCGGTCGCCGTGAAGGTGAAAGCCGGACAGATCACCGCGTCGCCCGCCCCCACACCTCTGGCCATCAGGGCAAGCAGGAGCGCGTCGGTGCCGCTGGCGCAGGTGATCGCGTGCCTGGCGCCGCAAAACGCGGACAGATCCGCCTCCAGCGTCCCTACCTCAGGTCCCATGATGAACTGGCAGTGCGCGAGCACCCGATCGATCGCCTCGTCGATTTTGGCGCCCAGGCGCCGGCGCTGCGCCGCAACGTCGATAAACGGGATTGGAACGGGAGTCGGACGAGCGTGCTGATTCATTGGTCGCGAGGATTACCTTGAGCGATGACAGAAAACGAGCGGTGACGGATTATGACCGGCAGGCCTCTTCAGCCGATCACGCGCCGCGGTCGGGGCCGCGACGCGGTGCCCGGCATCGAGCTGCCGTTGAGGCAGCGGATGGCAATCTCGAGGCTGGCCACACCCTCCTCGCCGGTCACCGCGGGACGCGTTCCGTGCCGGATCGCGCTTACGAATGCCTGCAGCTCGGTCCGCAAGGGCTCCGCATGCCCGACGGATAGGTGCCGCATCGAATAGCTGCCGTCGGGCTGGAAGCCGAAACACTCAGTCACCTGCCGCGTCAGCAAATCGCCCATGATGTATTTCTTGCGCGTGGCAACCGTGACGCTGCGCGCCTTGAATGGCGTGAGCCAATTCGTGTTGATATGCGCAAGCACACCCGACGCCGTGCGAAATTGCAAGAGCGCGATGTCCTCGCGCTCGGCGATGGCGCTGGAGAGCTGGGGCTGAACCTCGACAATATCCGAATCGGTAAACCAGCGGATCAGATCGATGTCGTGGACCGCGAGATCGATGACGACCCCCACATTAGACATGCGCGGCGGGAACGGACCCACGCGGGTGATGGCGATGGACAGAATGTCCTCGTCGCGGATCGCATTCTTGATCGCTTCGACTGCCGGATTGAAGCGCTCGACATGGCCGACCATGAGCGTCACATCGGCACGCTCGGCCGCCGCAATGATGGCCTGACCTTCCACAACCGAAGGGGCGATCGGTTTCTCCACCAGGATATGAACGCCATTACGGATGCAGGTGAGCGCCAGATCGCGGTGCAGGTGTGTGGGCGCCGCGATCGTGATGGCATCGACACCGGCCGCGATCAGGCTCTCCACATCGGCGTGCCCAGAGCAGCCGAGCGCTTGCGATACATAGTTGCGTTGGCGCTCGTCCGCATCGGCGATGCCGACCAGCTTTACATCCGCAAGCTCGGCAAGCACGCGGGCATGGTTGGAGCCCATAACCCCGACGCCCACAACGCCCAGACGCAGCGGACGGCTTGCATCAACGTTTGCGGAGTACGCCATAACAGATCCCCCCTGCCCGCCGGCTCCCGTCCCGATCCGTCACTCGGCATGCCTTGCGGCACGTCATCAATCGACGTTCGGAGATCCACAAGGAGACCAGCAACCCTCTGATGCTCGTGCGGTTTCGAATCCGCAGGTCCTATTGAAAAGCAACGGCCAGAACAACAGGAACTGCCAATCCGCCACACCAGTAGCCCGATAGGTCCTTAGCACGAGTGTTGACGCATTGGCGATCCGAACCTTAGCGCGCGTCCGGACACGTTTTGACTCAAAGGGTTACAGGCGGGCCACAGATCCCGCGGGCCGACCTGTTCGTTGAATTCGCACAGGAAAATCGTGCCCGAAGAATCCCCCAACAACAGCGTGGCGGATTCGAAGCCCCTATCATTCTTGCCGCGCATCTCCAAAAAGGGACTTCTAATCTAAAACCACATTACATTCATATACTTGGTGCATCCGCGCGATTCCAAACCTTGCTCGGCTGGCCCGCAACCAGATGTGGCGAACTTCGGAATCGGGACACTCGCGTCCGGCCGCATCCAATTCCCGCTCGGGTCGCCAGGGCTAGATTGAAACTTGGCGGCCGATCTCCACGACCGCATCTGCTGGCAGGCGGAAGAAGTCGCTCACATGCACCGCATTGCGCTGCATGAAGGCAAATTGCTTCTCCAGCCAGACCGGCAGCGCGCCGCGACCCTCGCGATGCACGATGGTTTCGTGCCCGACATAGTAGGTGACGTCTTCAACCCCGATGTCGCAACCGAGCGCGTGCGCCTGACGCAGCAATACCGGAATATCAGGCCGCTCCATGAAGCCGTAACGGGCGTGCGCGCGCCAGAAATTGGGCGCGATCTCCTCGAAGGTCAGCCGCTCCGCCCGACGGACCCGCGGCACCGACTCTGTCTCCACCGTCAACACGAACAATCGTTCGTGCAGCGCGCGATTGTGCTTGAGGTGCCAGACCATCACCGGCGGAGCGTCGCGCTTGGCACGCGTGAGGAACACGGCGGTGCCCGGCACTCTAGGCACGCGCGCATCTTGGACCTTCCTCAGAAACTCGTCGATCGGCATCAGATTCTCGTGCAGCCTACGGGCGACGGCGGTCGCTCCGACATGCCAGACCACCATCACGAAATAGACGCACGTCGCGAGCAGGAGCGGGACATAACCCCCGTCTCTGATCTTGATGAGGTTGGCGGCAAAGAAGGACGCATCGACGACGAGGAAGGCGCCCGCGGCCGACCCGGCCGCGGCAGGATTCCAGCGCCAGATCTCGCGCATTGCGATGTAGAGGAGCACCGAGGTCATGAGCATCGTGGCGGAGACCGCGATGCCGTAGGCGGCGGCGAGATTGTCCGACTTGCCGAAACCGACGGCGAGCGCCACAGTCACCACCATCAAGAGCCAGTTGACCAAGCCGACATAGATCTGCCCGTAGCCTTCCTCCGAGGTCTGGGTGATCTGCAGGCGCGGCAGCCAGCCGAGCTGAATGGCCTGGCGAGTCATCGAGAACGCACCGGTTATGATCGATTGGCTGGCGATTATGGTGGCGACGGTGGCGAGCACCACGAACGGAATCAGCAGCACCGACGGACAGAGGCGAAAGAAGATGTTGTCGGAGGTGGGCGCGCCGTTCAGCACCAGCGCGGCTTGGCCCGCATAATTGAGGACAAGACTCGGGAACACCAGTATCGACCAGGCAAGCCGGATCGGCCGCGCCCCGAAGTGCCCCATATCAGCGTAGAGCGCCTCGGCGCCGGTGACGCAAAGGAACACGCCGCCCAGCACCAAGAAACCGCCGGCTCCGCCCGAGGCGAGATAGGAGAGGCCTGCCCGCGGATCGATCGCCCACAACACGCCGGGGTTTTGCACAATTCCCCATAATCCGAGCACCGCGATGCCAACGAACCAGAGCGCCATAATGGGGCCGAACAGGCGGCCGATCCGCGCCGTGCCCTGCGGCTGGAAAGCAAACAGGGCGATCAGGATGGCAACCGCAGCCGGGAGGACATAGGGCTCGACCACCGGGGTGGCGATGTTGAGCCCTTCTAGAGCCGAGAGAACCGAGATGGCCGGCGTGATGGCGCCGTCTCCGTAAATCAGGGCAGCACCGAACAAGCCCACAGCTACGATGACGGGCCGTCGCTCGCGTTTCACTCCGAGCAATGCCATCAAGGCCAGAATGCCGCCCTCCCCTTCGTTGTCGACCCGCATGGCGACCGACACATATTTGATCGAGGTCACCACGATCAGCGTCCACATGATCAGGGACAGCGAGCCCAATGTGGCGACAGGGCTCACGGAAGAGCCGTTAAGAGCCAGCACAGTCTTTAGTGTGTAGAGCGGGCTGGTCCCGATATCGCCGAACACGACCCCGAGGGCTGCAAGGCTCGCAAGCGGCAGGTTCGTGCCGGCTCGCGGGCGCTGCTCGGAAGACGTTGTCATCGCCGCGCGAATCCAGGACGGATTGGGCTCGGCTTCAGACCGAGCGGAGACCGAAGCCGGATGCCTCCGATTTGAAATTTCGGCCCCGTGGGCCGGGTCACGACCAGGACGAAGCCGACCGCGATCATGGATCATGCGTCCGTGCGAGCTTCAAAGCGTTTGCCTTGTGCGCTGGATCCCGCGCATGCAGGACCATGCCGCCGACGACCCCGACGCCGAACACGTAGAGCCAGCCCTCGCCGAAATCGAACAGGTGCGAGTTGAACAGCGAGGCGACTACGTTTTGAACCACCATCACCAACCCGATCCAGTTGGTCAGACCAGCGCCGCGAAACAGCATCAGATGGGCGGCCCACATCGCCAGCAACACCGACGCACCCAACAAGCCAAGCTGAACGGCCACGGTGAGAATCTGGTTGTGGGGGTTGTCCGAGGCAAGCGAGGCAACGCCCGTTTGACCGGCGACCGAATTACGGAACTGCTGAGGGATAGAGCCGGTACCGTGTCCGATCAGCGGAGCGGTCTCGACAAATGAGATCGACTTGCGGATGAACTCGAGGTGCTCGGCGGTGGAGCTCAGGTCATCGGCCGTCAAATAGACTTGGTAGTCGTGCAAGGAGGTTTGCAGGCGTTGCCGCAGGTAGGGTGAGGCGAACCATGCTGCCGGAACGATTATGGCGGCCGTCAGCACTGCGCCGAGCACGCCTTTCCAGCGCAATTCTCGCCATGCCAGCAGCAGAGCCAATACCGGGATGACCAGCAGGGTGGTGCGGCCGGTCGTAACAAACAGGATATTGACTGTGAACAGAGTGGCCAATGCGATAAGCGCCATAGCGGTTGCCCAGCGGCCGGCGCGAATATCGGTGCAAGCAAAGGCCAAGAGCACGACCGTGCAGATCAGGAACTGCTCGCTCTGGAAGATGTAGTCCTTGACCGGAACCCCGTAGGTCGGCGTGTGCCAGGGCAGGTCGGGGAACAGCACCAAGGTAAAGGATGCGAGCAGCAAGGCTGCGACCGAGCCGAGATAGCCGTGCAGCACCCAAATCCCATGTGCGGATCGACGAAATTGTGCCAGCAAGATGGGAATGGCCAGCAGCCGGTGAAATCCATCGAGGCCCCCCAAGCGCTCATGCCAGGTGACCTCGGTCCAGGAGGCCCACGCCATTCCGATCGCCGCAATCACCCACAGCAAGACTGGCAGACCGCCCGCCGCACTTGCGACCTCCCGCCGTACCAGGTTCCCGCTGAGGGTTGGGACGACGGCAATGAGCCAGAGCGCGATGAGAATGCCGGTTGCGGTCGTCGACCACGGGAGTGAGACCGCTACGGCAACGACCAGCCAATCTGCGCCGTTCGCCAAAGCTTCCCGATCGAGCACCTTGGCGCGGAGGTCCATTAACTGCGTCATCAGAAGCGGCCTATCGATCTCCAGAAGCGCGACAGCGACGCCGCAGAAACCGGATGCACCGCAGAGCGATCCGCGTTTCGGTTAAAGCGCCTGAAACGAGACTGCGGCGGCGCAAGAACCGCAAATGGCCTAGATCGACACGGCTGCGACCTCGCCTATTCGGCTGCGCGCGCCGGGCCGGGGACAAGCAGCGTCAAGCCCGTCGCCAAGGCATCATCGCGGAAAGCCTTGACGGCTCCAAGCGAGAGCTCCGCCGCTGTGGCAGTGCCGAGCGCCGGCAGCTTCTTCAGCACGTCAGCAGGGGCCGTAATGATGTGGCAGTCAATCGAATCCGCCTCCACGACATTGAACACTTCCCGCGTAGAAGCCCAGATGATCTCCACATTGGGGGTCCGCCGCGCTCGCACCACGGCGTCCTGCATGATCGGCCGGTAATCGATACCGAGATCGGCCAGGCGGCCGGCGAAGACCGAGACGCAAGCCGGCGCCCCGCCAGCGAGCGCATCGATCGCCTTGGCAACCTGCTCGGGAGTGAAGATCGCGGTCATGTTGACCTTGACGCCTTCACGCGAGAGTGCTCGCACTGCCTCGAACAAAGGCTCACCGCGAGTCGTCGTCACCGGCAATTTGGTGTAGACGTTGCCGCCCCAGGTGGTGATGACCCGCGCCTGTGCGACCATCTCCGCAATGTCGTCGGAGAAGACCTCAAATGAGATATGACGGTCCGGGACGGCCGCAACAAGATCGCGTGCGTAGGCGGCATAATCGCTGACGCCTGCCTTCTTGAGCAGAGACGGATTGGTGGTGAACCCCTTGATCCATGGCTTCGCGGCCATTTCGAGAATTTGCGCCTTGTCGGCGCCGTCGGTGAAGAGCTTGACCCGGAGTTCGGACAATTTCGGCATACAGGTATCCTTGTCGAAAATTCAAACCAGCGGATTTCTGCGAGGCAACTACCGCAACAAGCAAACGCAGCTAGCATACGCGTGTGACGGATTTACCGTTTCTCATCGTTCCGGCGGCTCGTCCCTTATAGCAAGCTCGACCAGAAAAACACAATATGTTCAAATAGTTGTCAATTTCCCTCTCCATTTCGCAATCCGCCCCGGGCGTCGGAATCAGGGTAGGAGCACATACGGCAGTCCTGCACTTGAGCGCCACTGCTGCGGCAGCGTGCAACGTCCTTTTGATCAGCCGGGCACCAATCGTCAAGAATATCATCAGGGCCTGCACGCCGGCGCGCGCCGCGCGCGGGTTACTTCTTGCGGGACTGCTGGGTAAATGCTGCTCGGGCCGGACTTGACCTTTCGGCTGCGCACGTCTTGAAGTCTCAAACGCGTGAGAGGTGGACGCTCGATCATGACTTCAAGATCTACGGCCCCGTCAAGCGGGCAGCAAATCGTTCCGGTTATCATGTGCGGTGGGGCGGGAACGCGGTTGTGGCCGGTTTCGCGCGAGAGCATGCCCAAGCAGTTCGTTTCCCTGGTGGGGTCGCAGTCGACATTCCAGCAGGTGCTCGATCGCGTATCCGATCCGAGCCTTTTCGCCCGCCCGATCATCATCACCAATGCCGAGTTCCGGTTCGTGGTGGGCGAGCAGATTCGGGAATGCGGGATGGAAGCCGATATCGTGCTCGAGCCCGCACGCCGCGACTCCGGCCCGGCGGTCGCGGTCGCCGCAGTGCTCGCCGCCGCGCGCGACGCCGATGCGATCGTGCTGGTGCTCGCCGCCGACCACGTGGTGCGCAAGAAGGCCGAATTCATCAAGGCCTGCCGGCAGGCGGCGGCGATCGCGGCGGAGGGCCGCATCGTCACCTTCGGCATCCACCCCGCCCACGCGGCGACCAACTACGGATACATCCGCCCGGGCCGGAAGCTCGACGGACAACAAGGCTTCGCGGTGGATGCGTTTGTGGAGAAGCCCGATGCGGCAACCGCAGCCGATTACGTCGCGCAGAAATACCTCTGGAACAGCGGCAACTTCCTGTTCCAGGCACGTGTCATGCTCGACGAGATCGAGCGCTATGAGCCGGCGATGGCTGAAGCGGCCAGGGCCGCAGTTGCGGGCCTGACGCGCGATCTCGACTTTCTACGGCTCGCCGCCCAACCCTTCAGTCAAGCGCCAAAGAAGGCCATCGACTATGCCGTAATGGAACGCACTACACTGGCCGCCGTGGTTCCGGCAGACATCGGCTGGTCCGATATCGGTAGCTGGAGCGCGGTCTGGGATGTGCTCGACCGCGATGCCCAAGGCAACGTCGCCCAAGGACCGGCGGTGCTGCTGGACAGCCGCAACTCACTGGTGCGATCTGAGGAGGGCGTGCTCACGACCGTCGTCGGGCTCGACGATGTGGTGGTGGTCGCGACCGGTGATGCGGTCCTGGTCGCAGCCCGCAACAAGTCCGAAGATGTCAAAAAGCTGGTCGAGTTGCTCAAGACCAATAATCACCGCGAGGCGGTCGAGCACCGGCGCATCTATCGACCCTGGGGCTACTATCAGGCTGTGGATTCCGGCGGCCGCTATCAAGTCAAGCGGATAGTGGTGAAGCCGGCCGGCAAGCTCTCGCTGCAGAAGCATTTCCACCGCGCCGAGCACTGGGTGGTGGTGAAGGGCACCGCCGAGGTGGCAGTCGACGGCAAGAGCAGCATCGTGCACGAGAATGAATCCATCTACATCCCGATCGGGGGCGTTCATCGACTCGCCAATCCGGGGAAGATTCCGCTCGAATTGGTCGAGGTGCAGGTCGGCAGCTATCTCGGAGAAGACGACATCGTGAGGATGGATGACGTCTATGGACGTTGATATTCTCAAAGTCTCATCCAGGAATCGGGAAGCAAATCGCGCGTGTCGCGGCCGCTCGCCTTGAACCAGCGCTGCGGGGCAACCACGATCTTGGCCGGCGAAGGATTGAGCCAAGCTCCCCACCAGCTGAACGAACTATTGGCGATGATATGATGGCGGCACCGCGCCATCAGCTGCATGTCACGGAAACCGCGGTCGGGCGAGTTGGTCGCAACGAACGTCGTCGGCGGCCCGAGCTGGAGATTGCCCCGGCTCCATTCCGGGTCGTCGGAAAAAATGAACAGATGAATCGCCCCAACCCTCTCCTGGATCAGCTGCACCGCGGCGCGAAAGTAGTCGACCGAGCAAAGACCGTGAATTCGGCCGGTGCGCCGCTCGGTAACATAATCGCCCCGACGCACATGCACCGAGACGGCCGTCGTTGCGGCGATCTGGGCCGCGATCGCCGCATTTTCCGGCTCTAGTCCTTCCCTTGGCACGAATTCTCGACGCAATACCTCCGCCACGTCCGCGAAATACTTTTCCGTCTGCCAATAGCCGTCGAGGTAGACCGGCGAGCGCAGCGCGAGCACGCCGGCATCGAAACGAAACTCCCGCTCGACGTATACCGACGAGGAGCTTGTCCAACCACGGGCCGCCAGCCATCGCCGCAGCCGCCGGCGCCAAGAGTCCTGAGCTTCCGGCCGCAGCCCGAACTGCGCCAATTCGGCTTCGCTCACCGGCGTGGCGCAGATCGCGAACGGCTCAAGCTCGTAGCGGCGCTTGCCATACGTGGCATACCCCGACAGATCGAGCTTGAGGACGGCCCCGCAGCGCAATGCCAATGCCCGTCCCGCCGCATACTGAAACATCTGATTGCCGAGACCGCCGATCAGGCGGGTGACGACCAGGTGCTCGACCGCCCGCGCCAACGCACGATCCTATCAATTGCTGCCGCCACCAATGGGACCAGGCCCATGCACCATGGCGGCGTATTTCTCGAAGATCTCGTCGACCGGCCCCATGGCGATCAGGCGCCCCGCCTGCATCAGAGCAGCCTTGTTGCACATCGACTTGACTGTCGTGTCGCTGTGGCTCGCCAGCACCAGAATCCGGCTGCGGCCGACGAAATCCTTCAAACGCCGTTCCGCGCGTTCGGCGAAGCGGGCGTCTCCGGCGCCGATCCCCTCATCCATGAGCAGCACATCGGGATCGATGGCGGTGACCAAAGCAAAGCCTAGTCGCATCGTCATTCCGCTCGAATAGGTGCGCACGGGGAGCGCCAGATATTCCCCAAGTTCGCAGAATTCCTCTATGTCCGGGATCTTGCGCTCGATCTCGTCGCGAGTCAGGCCCAACAACAAGCCTGATGTGACGATGTTCTCGTAGCCGCTGTCCTCGAGGTCGAGCCCCGGCATCATATCGAACAGCGGCGTCACCCGACCGTCGACCAGCAGGCGGCCCTCGATCGGTTCGTAAATGCCGGCCAATACCTTCAGCAGTGTCGATTTCCCCGAGCCGTTGTGTCCAATCAGCCCGATCCGGTCACCATCCTCCAGAGTCATCGACACGCCGGCGAGCGCTTCGACCACGACGCGGTCGTGCTTCTTGCCCTGACGTTGGATCAAGCCGCCGGTAGCGCGCTTGAGAATCACGGTGCGGAGGTTGCGCTGGGTCGCGTAGATCGGAAAGTCGACACGGACATTTTCGACAATAACCTTCGCCATCGCGCCGTCAGCTCCAATAGGCAATGCGTTTGCGGAAGTGCTTGAACACTCTATAGGTCAAGATCCAGCCAAGCACGGTCAGCCCCAGAACGACCGCGTAACTGCTGGCTGAGGGAACCTCGCCCAGGAGCGGCGCGCGCACCAGGTTGATCATGTGATAGAGCGGATTGGTTTCGACGAAGAAAAGACGCCGCGAGCCGGACAGGTTTCCCGGAGGCCAGAAGATCGGAGTGATAAACATCGATATCTGCAGCACGCTGCTGATGATCTGGGTAACGTCGCGAAAGCGGAGACAGAACATCCCACAAAGCAGCGCGACCCAAACGCCGTTGGCGGCGACAAGCAAAATTCCGGGCAACGCGAGAAGGACCGTGAATCCGATCAATCTCGGCTGCAACACCGCGACGGCCATGACATAGATCAGGAGATTGTGGAAAAAGACGATGAAATTCCGCCACACCAATGCATAGGCAAGGATGGAATATTCAAATCTGACGTTGCGGAACAGAGCATGCCCGGCCACCAGCAGGGTGCATGACTCGTTGATGATGGTGGACACCAGCAGCCACGCGATCATGCCGCTCACCAGAAACGGCACATATTGCTCGATATCCTGGTGCCACAACCCCGCGCCGACGACGCCGACGCAGACCACGTAGATGCCCAAGCTGATCGATGTCCAAAAGGGCCCCAGCATGGTGCGGCGGTAACGTCGCTTGACGTCCAGCCAGCCAAGCCGGCCCCACAGATCCGTTCTGCAGAGGCCTCCGATCAGGTCCTGTGCGGCCGACATCGCCAGCGTGCGCGGACCCTCGGCCGGTATCGCGGGAACGGACGCCATCGTCATTGTTCCACTGCCTTCATTCCCGGAAGCCTCCCTTCCGCTGCCATACGAATTGCTTAAACACGACAGCGTGCGTGTTCATACATTGGTTTCGCTGAACACGATGGTGCTGCCAAGGCGCTCGAAGCCGATCGTCACGTGCCGCAGTTCCGGAAGTGCCCGAACGATCGCCGGATGGCGGTCCGGCGGCGCGCACAGCAGCATGAAGCCGCCGCCGCCGGCACCGAGAATTTTTCCTCCGGTCGCACCGGCGGCGCGCGCCCGCGCGTACCAGCCATCGATCGCCTCCGAGCTTACTCCATCAGCCAGGCCGCGCTTGATCAACCAAGCCTCGTGCATGACTTCGCCGAGGCTTGTCGCATTGCCACGCTCGAAATCGCCGCGCAAGTGCTCCACCAATCCCAGCATCAGCTTCAGCGACTCCTGCCCGGCACCGGCATCGATATTGCTGCGCTGGCCCTGCAGAATGGCGGAGGCCTGTCGCCCGATGCCGGTATGAAACATGAGGAGCGACTTTTGGATTTCCTCGGCGAGCGCGCGCATATGGGTGAGCGGCAGGATCTCCACCGACTCGTCCGGGTTGAAGCGAAGGTAATTGAGGCCACCAAGCGCGCTCGCATATTGGTCCTGCTTTCCGATCGGCTCCCGCAATACGTCGATCTCGATTTGACATGCTTGGGCGGCCAACCCGCGCCTCTCCACGTAACGGCCACAATAGGCGTGCAGCGCATTGAGCAAGCCTACGCAGAAGGCGCTCGATGAGCCGAGCCCGGTTCCCTGCGAAGGAACATCGGCGATGGACGTGATCTCGATGCCGCCTGTGATGGCGAGCTTACCGAGCACCGCGCGCACGATCGGATGGGCAACGTCGGGCGCGCTGGCGACGTCCTCGGTGCGCGAATAGCTGATGCGCAGCCTTTCGTCGAATTTCGTGTTGACGGTGACGTAGACGTAGCGATTGATCGAAGTGCTGATCACCGCGCCGCCGTGGCGGCGATAGAATACCGCCATGTCGGTCCCCCCACCGACGAAGCTCACGCGCAACGGGGTGCGGCTGATGATCATCTAGAGCGAGATTGCGAAAAGCTGGCCGAAAGTGCCATCATCGCGGCACCCCAGCCGCGGTGGCGACAAAATCCGCATAGGTCGCCGCCAGTCCTTCCCGCAGGGGCGTCTTGGCGCGCCAGCCGAGCGCGGCGAGCTTCGAGACGTCGAGAAGCTTCTGGGGGGTGCCGTCGGGACGCGAGCTGTCGAACGAAAGCTCGCCCGTGTAGCCGACGATCTCGGCCACCAGGCGCGCGAATTCCGCAATCGTGACGTCCTCCCCGATGCCGACATTGAGAAACTCCTCGCCCGAATAGTAATTCATCACGAAGACGCAGGCGTCGGCGAGGTCGTCGACCGCCAAAAATTCGCGACGCGAGGTGCCGGTGCCCCATACCGTCACCTTGGATGCCCGCGCAACCTTGGCCTCATGAAAGCGGCGGATGAGCGCCGCTGGGACGTGACTGTCCTCGGGGTGATAGTTGTCACCGGGTCCATAGAGGTTGGTCGGCATGACGGCGACGTAGTCGGCGCCGCCCTGACGCCGATAAGCCTGGACGATCTTGATGCCGGCGATCTTCGCGACCGCGTACCATTGGTTAGTGGGTTCAAGCGGCCCGGTCAGCAGCATGTCCTCGGTCATCGGTTGCGGCGCGAGCTTGGGATAGATGCAGGAGGAGCCGAGAAACAACAGCTTCTTGACGTGCACCGCAAAGGCGCTGCGCATCACATTGAGCTCGATCTGCAGATTGTCGACGATGAAATCGGCCGGGTAGACGTTGTTGGCATGGATGCCGCCCACTTTGGCGGCTGCCAGGAATACCGCATCGGGCTTGTTGTCAGCAAACCAGCGCTCGACCTCGGACTGGCGCATCAGGTCGAGGCTGGCGCGATCAGCGGTCAGAATCCGGCAATTCTCCCGCGCGAGTCGGCGCACGATCGCGGAGCCGACCATGCCTCTATGACCGGCGACAAACACCCGTTTACCCTCAAGGTCGAAGAGCTTGGCTTGAGTCATGTTCGGCCGGTTGAATGCGGCAGGCTTCCGCTGTCGAGACACCGATTTTAAGCTTCCGCAGCGCCTGCCACAGCTCAGATCAGAAACTTCAAATCCAAAAGCGTGACGAAATCATTTGGGCTATTTCCCCCTTCGCTCGAAGCTCTTGTCAAAGGTGATGTATCACGAACCTCGGAAGCGGGGCTAATCGTCACGGTTGCGACGAAGGCTTTCATTGCGAACCGTCGCGAGATCGGCTTGGACCATCTCGCGCACGAGCGCGTCGAATGAAATCTTGTGCTTCCAGCCGAGCTTGGCACGCGCCTTGGATGGATCTCCGCACAAGTGATCCACCTCGGTCGGCCGGAAGTAGCGCGGATCGATCTCGACCAGGATGCGCCCGGTGTCGGGCTCCACGCCTTTTTCGTCGCGGCCGGATCCATGCCATTCGATCCGCCGCCCCGCATGGGCGAATGCCTTCTCGACGAATTCGCGCACCGAATGGGCCTCTCCGGTCGCCAGCACATAATCGTCCGGCTCCGCCTGTTGCAGAATAAGCCACATGCCCTCGACGAAATCTCGCGCGTGTCCCCAATCGCGCTTGGCATCAAGATTGCCGAGATAGAGTTTCGGCTGCATGCCATGCACAATGGCAGCGACCGCACGGGTAATCTTGCGAGTAACGAAGGTCTCACCGCGCGTGGGCCCTTCATGATTGAACAGGATGCCGTTGGAGGCGTGAATGCCGTGCGCCTCGCGATAATTCACCGTCATCCAGTAGCCATAGAGCTTGGCGGCCGCATAAGGCGAACGCGGATAGAACGGCGTCGTCTCGCGCTGCGGCACCTCCATCGCCTTGCCGAAGAGCTCCGAGGTCGAAGCCTGATAGAAGCGGACCTCCTTTTCCATGCGCAGGATGCGGATCGCTTCCAAGAGACGAAGCGTGCCAAGTGCATCCGCGTTGGCAGTGTATTCCGGTGTCTCGAACGAGACCTGCACATGGCTCTGAGCGGCAAGATTGTAGATCTCGGTCGGCCGCACGTCCTGCACGATGCGAATGAGATTGGTCGCGTCTGTCATATCGCCGTAGTGCAGGAAAAAGCGGACATTTCCTTCGTGCGGGTCATGGTAGAGGTGATCCACGCGCTCAGTATTGAAAGAGGACGAGCGCCGCTTGACACCGTGCACCACATAGCCCTTGCCGAGCAGAAGCTCGGCCAGATAGGCGCCATCCTGCCCCGTCACGCCGGTGATGAATGCCACACGTTCACTCATGCCCGCTGATTTTCGCCCCTGTTCGCGCCGTCCCCAGCCGCTTTGGTCGATAGCGCGCGCTCCCTACTGCTTTCATGACACGAACGTCAATCTCGAATCCGGAGCGCGCCGTTAGCGTGGCGGGTGGAGACGTTCTGCGTCGGGGCCGGTCCCTGCCCCGAGCAGAGACCGGTAGAGAGCGGCAAAAACACCCTTCACGGCCGCAACCGTGAAGTGCTCCATGAAGCGAGCGCGAGCGGCCGCGCCGAGCCGTAGCCGCAGCGCCGCGTCGCTAGCAAGATCCGCCAGGGCCCGCGCCGCGGCCTCCACATCCCCGAGGGGGACCAGGAGACCTTCCCGTCCCTGGCCCACGACTTCCCGGCAGCCCGGAACGTCAGTCGCCAAGATCGGCCTGCCGGCGGCTGCGGCTTCCACCAAGCTCTTGGGCAAGCCTTCTCGAGCCGACAGCAACATGGCGACATGATGTTCGCGGTAAACGGCCGCCGCATCGCGAGTGGTCCCGTGCCAGCGAATGCCGGGCTCTGCGGCCCAGGCTTGCAGGTCCGTCTCCGTGTAGGAAGTGCGGTTGGACGGGTCCGGCGCGCCATAGAGGCCGAGCTCGATCGGAGCTCCGAGCGCGCGGGCACGCTGGACGGCCGCCACAGCCTCGGCAATCCCCTTGGGCTTGATCATCCGGGACAGCAAGGCGACTTTGACCGGTGGCGCCGGCGGCTCGGGGCTGCATGGGAAAGCTTGTGGGTCAACCCCGGCTCCTCCCACCAGAACCACCTTCGGGCCGTGGGGATCAAGGCCGAGCTCGCATGGGTCTTCGGCGTTCTCGAACACGCATATTGTTCCGGGGCGCCCAACAAGGTAGCCAAGCATCCGGCGCACGACGGCGCGGAGTACGACCGCCGCAACGCCGCTCTCGATCCACACAAAGCCGAGGCCGGTTACCGACAGGACGACCCGTCTCGCGCCCGCCAGCTGCGCAGCCAACCCGCCAATGACGGCCATGGGAAGCGAAATGCAATGCACGATCAATGGCCGTTCGGTGCGGATAATCCGCGCCATCTCCACGAGACCCTTCAGCAACGCCAGCGGGTTGATGCTTCCGCGCCGACTTTGCAGCGGGATCAGCCCATAGCCTTCGCTGCGGATGGCTGCGGCATGGCGATTGACGCGGGTCGCGACCACGACCTCCAATCCGCACGCGCACGCAGCCTGTGCCATGGGCCGAAAATGCGACACGAAGGCCCAGTCCTCCGGCGCAAAGTACAGAACCTTCGGCATCGCCGCTCCAAGGATTCCCTTTGGCTAAACGCGGCCATTCGCGCGGAGCTGGCCTTCCTTCAGCTCACCGCGATCAATCCGTCGCGCGCGCGTCTTGATGAGCAGCCAGAAGAACAGATTGTTGAACCACGATTCGGGAAGCATTTTTGCGGCAGCGAGCAATCCCACCGCCGCACCGGCGGAAATCTTCGCAGGCGCCGCCCGAGTTGCCCGCCAAAGACGAACCAGGGCGGCAATCCGGTAGAGATCGGCGTGCTTGGTGCGGATGCGCCGCCAAAGGGTCCCATGCATCCGTGTCGCATGGCTCATCAGCATCCCGTCGAAACGGACCGAATAGATGAAGAGCGGCTTGGCGAGCTCGATGCCACGAAACCCCGACCGCGAAAGCCGAATGTTGAACTCCCAATCCTCCGTGCCGTCCCGCATGGTCTCGTCGTATCCGCCGGCCGCCTGCCAGGCCGACTTGCGGATCAATAGGCAATACGGCAGCTGGTTGAGGAACAGCTGGTCGAAAGGGTTGAGATGGCGCTGCAACACGCCGGCCACGGCACCGGCAACGCGCATGTGCGTAAACACAAACCCGACGTCAGCGGGTGCCGCTTCCAATATCGACACTGTTTCGGCCAGGAAGGACGGCTCCAGCCTGTCGTCGCAATCAAGCGGCAGGATCAGCTCGGCTCGGGCCTCGGCAAAGCCGCGGTTGCGGGCGCCCGGCAAATAACGATTCTCCTGATGCACCACGCGGACGGCGTGATCGAGCTGCCTGAGCTTCTCCTGGGTTGCAGCCTCGGTGGAGCCGTCGTCGATCACGATGGTCTCGAAATCCCGAAAGGTCTGCGCATCGAGACTGGCCATGAGACCGTCGAGAAAACGACCGCCATTGTGGCAGGGAACGATGATGCTTACACGCGGGGCTGCCACGGTGGGTCTGATCTCGCCAAAGATTAAGCGACCGGCCGATGACGCCGGGGTGGCTGCATAGTACCGCATGTCGGGCGAGATTTGGAGTTCGCAACGCTGCCTGCTGGCGGCGCGGCGCCGGGTGTCAATCAAGCACCCTGCTTGGGTTCAACGATCAGGTCAGCCGCCGCCCGCTGCGCGTCGACTGCAGGCCACTCGTCCTCGACGCGCTGTTGCCACAACGCCTCGACGACCGCCTGATCGAGCTTTTTCCAGGCGTAGAAGGCCCGGAACCGCTCTTGCTGCAGATCCGGCGGCACCGCAACGAAGACGGTCAGGTCGAGCAGGTCGCGCAGGCTCGCATGCGCCGCGAAGCCGCCATCGAGCAGGACCACGGATTGTCCCGCCCCATCGTAGCGTACGGCCTCTCCTCGACCCCGGGTTGCAGCATCATAGCCGGGCGCATGAACGCTTTCGCCTGCCCGCAAGGCAGCTAGCAAAGCTGGCAGCGCCTCGACCCGATTACGCATCTCGGCGGTTGCGCCTTGCGGACGCTCGATTGCCGGCATGATCCAGTCGTCGAGCCGCACATGCAGGCTGGTGATGCCCTCCTCTTTCAGGCAACGCAGGACCGCATGCGCGACCACGCTTTTGCCCGCCCGAGCGCGCCCGCTCACTGCAACGAGGACGGGCTGGCGGCCGCGCTGCAGGATACGGCGGATTTCGGCCGTGATTGGCGCCGCCAAATCCCGATAGCCGAGGCCGAAATCGATCGCCTCCACCACACTCGTGAACATCAGATCGGGCACAGGCGGCTGGCCGGATTCACGCAGGTAGCGATCATGATCGCGGCAGCCATAGCCGGTGCGCACCCCATAGGCCCAAATGCCGATGCCGCGCGCTGCGCCGATGTCACGCAAGCTGTCGCCGACGAGCATCGAGCGCGAGCGAGCGATCGGCAGATCGGCAAGCGCCCGGCGCAGCAGCAGCGTTCCCGGCTTGCGGCATTCGCAGCGAACCTTCAGGGCCGCAATCTCGCCCGCAAAGCCGGCAACCGGGTAATGTGGACAGGTGTAGATCCTGTCGAGGACACCGCCATCCTCGGCAAGCAATGCTTCGAGGCGGCCGAGGATGTGATCCAAGCCCGCGAACGTCACCAGCCCCTTGGCGACCTGCGGCCGGTTGGTGACCGCGACCGTCAACAAGCCTGCGTCCTGCGCCCGTCGCAAGGCGGCTCCGGCTCCGGAAATGACCTTTACGTCATCGGGCGCAACCACGCCCGGATCACCCGGCTCTTCGTTCAGGACGCCGTCACAGTCGAGGAAGACGGCCCCTCGCAAGTGCCTGCTGTTGCGCAGGGAAACGATGCCCGCAACAAGGTCGCGCTCGGCCTGCGCATGCCGCGTCGGACTGCCGATGTCGCGCAGATATTCGGGCGTGTTGTAGACCGCGATGGGTGCGCCGCCGGCGATGAGGCGCGGCAGGACATCGTTGATCATGTCCGCTTTCACTGATGGCGCAAGCCTCGCGAAGAAATCCGGTGACGCCAGGTAGAGGCCGGCCGGCACCAGATTGCGATGATCGTGCAGGCGCGGTGCCTCGCGCGGGAGAATTTCTTGCGCCAAGCCATCACGCTCGACAAGTAGATCCGAGCTGCGCGGATGATCGTTGGGATGCGCGACCACGGTCAGGGCGGCGCCCATGCGGCGATGAAATTCCCACAGCGGCGCGAGCGCCATATCGAACAGCATGTCGCCGTAAACAATCAAGGTTTCTTCGTCCGCCGGAGGAAGCGCAGTGAGGCAGCCGGCGGTTCCCAGCGGCTCCGCCTCGACAACCACGTGCAGGTCGAGTCCGAGCGCGACGGCCTCGAGTGCGAGCGCCGGGCGCAGTCGTTCGCCCAGATGGCCGGCGAGCACGGACAGCCGCTCCACGCCTTCGCGCCGCAGCACCCGCATCTGGCGAAAGATGATGGGCACACCGGCAACCGGCAGCAACGTCTTAGGGATGCGATCGTGCGTCATGCTGGCTGCACGCGTCCCCAGTCCTCCGGCGATTATGGCGGCATGCATGCGGTCAAAAGCCGTTGGCAAGAATACGCTCGACTGCATAGCGCACCGCCTCAGTCGAGTGGCGCTGCGGCTGCCAACCCAAAGCCTGCAGCCGAGAGGTGTCGTAGCGGAAGCGCGGAACGTCACCAGGCCAACCCCGGTCACCGCCCGTATAGACGATACGGGTAGATGGCCGGCCGGCGGCGGCGACCACGATCTCCGCAATCTCGCGCACCGACGTCGTCCCCATCCCGGCAGCGTGGTAGACGGTATGCACTCCCGCCGACTTGTCCCAGGCGAGCAGAATCGCATCGATGAGATCGCCGACGTAAAGGTAGGGCTTGGACTGGTTGCCGTCGCCAAGAACCTCCAGCCGCATCGGATCGGCTTCGAGCTTGCGCAAGAAATCAAAGATCACGCCGTGGGTTGCACGTTCGCCGACCACGTTGGGGAAGCGCAGGATGACCGCGTGGCCCCCGAACGTGTGGGCGAATACGGAGACATAGGCCTCGGCCGCGAGCTTGCTCGCGCCGTAAAACGAGATCGGCGCAAGCGGGGCGAAATTCTCGTGTAGGACCGCGTCAGTCTCGCCAAACACGGCCGAAGTGCTGGCAAAGAACAGCCGCTTCACGCCGTGCCCACGCATCGCCTCCAGGACGGCCACCGTGGTCAGCTGGTTGAGCTCCAGGTCGAGCCGGAAATCGCCGCTGCCGGCCGCGATGTCGGAATTCGCCGCCAGATGAAATACCGCATCGAACCCGGCATCGCCGAACAAGGTCCCGAGCGCGCCACGGTCAAGCACGTCAAGCTCAAGAAAGCGGAAACCCGGCGAGGCCGTAAGTAGCGCAATGTTGCGCCGCCGCCCAAGCCGCAGGTTGTCGACGCACCACACCTGCGCCCCGCGTCCGAGCAGACGCTCGCAGAGATGACTGCCAATGAACCCGGCGCCGCCGGTGATAAGAACCCGCATTTCGCTACATCAACATCACTGCATCATGGACTTCGTCCGCACGGGCACACCCGGCGCGTCGCAAGTAAGGGCGCGAAGCCGGCCGCCGCCCGGGCCGGCACTCGTCCCGCAACAAGATCATCGCGTCAAGAAGGCAATGGCCGGGTGCTGGCAAGGGTCTTCAGCCCCGAGCGGCTCCCTCACCGAGCGAAAATCTGGTTGCAATGGCCACTATCGCACGCAGGTTGGCCCATCCGGCCCGCCACGGCTCCAAGATGCCGCGGCGCCTCATATGGCTCAGTCGCCCGGCCGGACTGGGGAGGAAATCGATTGCGACCTCCACGGTCGCAAGTCCCATATACACAGACTTCAACACCATCTCGGACGCATATTCCCATCCTTGCGACCGCAGGTCCATGCGCTCGAGCGCGTCACGCGTGAGCCCACGCATGCCGCAGTGAATGTCGGAGAATTTGCTTCCCGATATGACGTTGAGGATCGACGTCGTCAGCGGGATGCCAAAATAGCGATGCAGTGCCGGCATCGCGCCCGAAGCGATCCTGCCCTTGAAACGCGAGCCCATCACGAGTTCGGCGCCCGCCCGATAGGCGTCTACGAATGGCTTGAGGATACGAAAATCATAGGTGCAGTCGGCATCGCCCATGATGACGAAGCGCCCGCGCACATAGGGAACCGCGTCGATATAGGCGCGGCCGAGGCCGCGGCGAGGCGTCTTGAGCACGCGCGCACCTTTGGCGAGCGCAATCTCCGCCGTGCGATCTTCGGAGCTGTCGACGATGAGAATCTCGGCGCGCGTCCCCGCACCTTCCGCGCCTTCCCGGCACCAGTCGATAAACGCCGCGATGGTAAGTTCCTCGTCCAGCGTGGGGATCAGGATCGTGACCTCTGGATCGGAGGCATCCAGCGCCGGAATATGCAGGCTGATCGAATTGGTGTGCGTGCCATATGCAGTCACACTGTCGCGCGGTCCGTCGGCAGACGCCCGGGACATGCGGTGCTCGATCGAAGCCGGACCTACGCGACAGCTGCGCCTGTGAGCATTCCCTCGGGCACGCGCAGCCCACAGATGAAGTCGAGGATGGCGTGACAGATCGTCAAATGTCCGATCTCGACGAAGCCGTATCGGTCCGAGGCGATGAAGAAATTGACATCGCCCAAACGCCGCAGCGGGTTGTCCGGGGTAAAACCGCTCAACGTCAACACCTTGCACTTTGCGGCGCGCGCCGCTTTCACGGCATTGAGGATATTGGCCGAGCGGCCGGAGCTCGAAATGGCGATGACCACATCGTCGGCACGCGCGTAGAGCTCAATCTGCTTGGCGAAGATGCGCTCGAAGCCGAGATCATTGCCGAGGCAGGTCAGCATCGCGGTGTCGTTCAGCGCCATCGCCCGTACATCGCCGTTCTTCGAATAGTCGGTCGCCATGTGGCTGGCGATCGAAGAGCTGCCGCCGTTGCCGACGAAAATGAGCTTATTTCCGGCGCCGTGCGTCAGCCGCGCCAGAGCCATGATTTGATTGAAGGCTTCCGCTATTTCCAGCGGCTCGCCGGAAAGCGAGGTCACCGCCGCATCTGTGAGATAATCGGACAAGGCCGTGAAATAGCGACGGACCTCACGATTATCCACCCTGAAATCGTGCTTGGACATGGCTTGGTGCCCGTGCTTTCGAGGAATCGAAGCGAAAAGCGCTGTCCGCGGTTGTAGGAACGGGGCTCAGCTCCGTCAACTCAAAACCGGCGAAGGGCCGAGTACGGCCTTCTGAATATCGCCAAATGCGTGCACGAATTGCTAAGGAAGTCGCGGGTGGGCGGGAGGACAAATGACCATTGGCGAGGGAGGATTCGATTTCTGGGCCGGTGCCGCCGCGCTGGTCGCCGCGGCCGCCCTGAGCGCCGGCCTGATCGTGCTGCTGCGCCCATGGCTCCTGCGTTACGCGCTGGCACGACCGAATGCCCGCTCCTCGCATCGCAAGCCAACCCCGCAGGGCGGTGGTATCGCGGTCATCGCAGCGACCATTTTGGTCACTGCCGGCGGTTTGGCCCTGTTCGGCTACCCTGGTTGGGCCGTGGCTCAGCAGGTTTCCCTGGTGCTCGCCGCAGCCGCGTTCATCGCGATCGTTGGCGGGATCGACGACGTGCATCCGCTGCCGATCGTGCCACGCCTGCTTTTGCAGGCCCTTGCGGCCATCGCTGCCATTGCGGTGTTGCCCGCCGATATGCGCGTCCTTCCATCCGTTCCCTGGTGGCTGGAGCGCCTCGGGTTTCTTTTGGCCCTGCTCTGGTTCGTCAATCTGGTCAACTTCATGGACGGCATCGACTGGATGACGGTCGCCGAAGTGGTTCCGTTGTCGGCCAGCCTTGTCCTTTTGGGCGTGATGGCGAAGCTTCCCGCGCCGGCCACAGTCATGGCGCTGGCGCTGCTCGGCGGGATGCTCGGCTTTGCGCCATTCAACAAGCCGGTTGCCAGGCTGTTTCTCGGCGATGTCGGCAGCCTGTCCATCGGCCTTCTTCTCGGCTGGCTGCTGCTGCGGCTCGCGCAGGCTGGAGAGGGGGCTGCCGCCTTGCTCTTGCCGCTCTACTATCTCGCCGATGCGAGTGTGACCCTGGCACGGCGTCTTTTAGCGGGCGAGCCGTTCTGGCAGGCCCATCGCAGCCATTTTTATCAGCGTGCGGGCGATATCGGCTTCAGCGTGGGCGAGATCGTCGCCCGCGTCTTCTTGACCAATGTGGCGCTCGCCGCGCTCGCATTTCTCACTGTCGCATCGCATGCGCCGACGGTGATCGTGGGCTCGCTTCTTGCCGGCAGCGCCTTGATTGCTTGGCTATTGCTGCACTTCTCGAGAAAGCGAGTATTGGAACGCTGACAGCCGATTACGCCGCCTCACCGCCGAAATCCGGCACCGCATCGCGCAACACCCCGTAGATCACCGAGCGGTCTTCGCGGCGCAGCCCTTGCTCCAAAGCGGCCAGCCACCCGCGCATGGCCTCGAGCGGCGGAGAGACCGGCTTGGCCGCGACGATGCCTTCAATGCCGATCGGCGCGGTCGGCTCCTCGCGCGCGAACAGGATCTCGTGCAGACGCTCTCCGGGCCTAATTCCCGTGAACTCGATTTCGATGTCGCGTCCAGGCTCGAGACCGGACAGGCGGATCATGCGCTCCGCCAGATCAACAATCTTGACCGGCTGGCCCATGTTGAGAACGTAGACGGCGACATCGCTTCTGTCGGCGCTGAGCGCATGGCTTGCTGCCGTCACCACCAAATCGCAGGCTTCACGAATGGTCATGAAGTAACGCACCATGTCCCTGTGCGTCACCGTCAGCGGGCCGCCCGCCTCGATCTGCGCCTTGAACTTGGGAACCACCGAACCGTTCGACGCCAGCACATTGCCGAAGCGAACCGCGATCAGCCGCAGGCGCCGGCCGTGCGCGTCGGTGCGCCGCGCGAAATCCGCGTCGAGCGCCTGACAATACATTTCCGCGAATCGCTTCGAGGCACCGAGCACCGACACCGGCTCGATAGCCTTGTCGGTGGAAATCATCACCATTGCGGCGGCGCCGTTTGCGGCCGCGGCATCCGCCACGTTGACCGAACCGAAGACGTTGGTCTTGACACCTTCGTCCCAATCCCGCTCGAGCAGGGGCACGTGCTTGAGTGCGGCTGCGTGAAACACGAACTCGGGTCGGAACTCGTCGAACAAACGGAAGATACGCTCGCGGTCGCGAATATCGGCAAGGCGCCCTTCGATCTTCGCGTTCGAATGCTTGGTGGCGAGCGCCTCCAGCACCGCGTGCAAAGCCGGCTCCGAGTTCTCGATGACCAGGAGGCGTGCCGCGCCGAAGGTAACGGCGCGGTCGCAAATCTCGGCGCCGATCGACCCGCCGCCGCCGGTGACGATGATCGACTTGCCGCGCACGAAATTCTCCAGTCGCCGGTAGTCGATCTTCGTGCCGGGACGCAACAGCAGGTCTTCGACCTTGACGGGCGCGAGGCGCAGCGCCTCGCCGTCTTGGTCGAGTGAGGGCAGGCGGCTGGTCGTGAGCCCGAGCCGCCGCGCCTTCATCAAGATCGTCTCGGGCTTGAGGGCCGGCTCCAGCGCGGAGGGCGTGAAGATCACGCGTGCCGCCGGCTCCTCGCGTGCAGCCAGCTCACCGACCACGCGCTCGAGCTCGTCGGGCGATCCCAGGACCGGAACTCCGCGCACCCACTGGTCCTGATCGGCGGGCGACGGCGACAGGATGGCGACCGGCCAGATCTTCTTGACCGCATCGCTCTCGACAGCGCGCAACAAGACTTCCGCATCGGCGGCCCGGCCCAGGATCAGGGTCGCGATTTGCTCGCCGGAGCGGGCGTGATGGCGCGTGCGGGTATAGCGAAAATAGCGATAGGCGACGCGCAGGCCCCCCAGAAAGAATATCTGCAAGAACCAGTAGAGCAGGATCGTGACCTTGCCGAAGAAGAACCCACCGAGCACGTTCGGCGCCACCAGCACATAGTCGAGCACCAGGAGCGACACGGCCAGAACCGTGGATGCTTTGACGATGTTGGACAGATCCGGCAGCGACGTGAAGCGCCATTTGCCGCGGTAAAGGTGGAACAGCCAATAGACCCCACCCGCATACAGAAGAAAGCCGGGCAGTATCATCACCACAGGGTGAATGCGATTGAGCAGGCCCAGTCCCTCGAAGCGGACATAGACGCTGGCGAGCACAGCCGCCGCTGTGGCCACGAGATCGTGCGCGACGATCAAGAATTGGCGTGGATTCCGCGGAGCTCTGATGATCATGTTCCCCCGGCCGGATCGGCGGATTCGGCGCCAATCCTTACTGGCCTTTCCGCCATCATGCCACCCCCGGCGTTGCATCGAAAGCAGCCGCGGCGAGCGGCTGGCAAGCGACGCTCTTCTACTTGTTCAAGGACTTCCGAACCATCTGCGGCAAAGTCAGGGCGTCGCCGGGCGTGAGGCCAATGCCTGATCAACCGCCGACAAAACCTGCCGGGAGGACAGCTCGTCGAGGCAGCGGCTGAAGCTGTCGACCCTTCGTTCACAGCCTTCCTTCTGGCAGGGAAGACACGGCAGCGGATTTTGCACCAGCCACACGTTCCCGCGCCGCTGGACCGTGCCGGAGGCCGACCAAAGGGCGGATGCTCCGCCTACCGGCCAAGGTCCGAACCGGCGCGGATCGGTCGGCCCGTAGAGGGCAATCGTCATGGCGCCGGTCGCTGCGGCAAGATGGGTGACCGAGGTATCCGGGCCGACGTAGACCCGTGCGCCGGCGATAGCGGCGGCAAGCTCGGGCCAGGTGAGCACGCCGTCGAGCCGGCAGAGCGGCAATCCCTCGCGAACGCCCTCGCCCCAAACTTCATCGCCGTACCGCCGATCCGCAGCCCCGGGTCCGCCGGTTGCCACGACCGCAAGCCCGCGCTCCGCCAGCGCTGCGGCGAGCGCGCGCCAGCCCTCCGGCCGCCAACGCTTGTAATGATACATCGGTGCCACATGGATGACCGCATAGTCGCGCCCGGGCAGCCGGTCCGCGCGCACTGCCCCCGACGGGCAGACAATCCGGCGGACCGGAGGAATTCCCAAGGCGACCGCCAGCTCCAGCACCTCTTCGACCCGATGACGGGACTGGTCGGCTGCAACCGGATAGGCGAGCGCAATGCGCTTGAGGAAAGCCATGACACTCCCGTCCGCAACCAAGCCGGCGCTCGCCCGCCCCGCCATCCAGGCGAACAGGGTCGGCCGGTCGCCGGATTGGGTCGATATTGCAAGGTCGTATCGTCCCCATAGTGATCGGGCGAGCTCCGAGATATCGGACTGGCCCATCCTGATCACGTCGGCAAGGTCAGGATTGCCGGCAAGGATGCCTTCGGTTCCGGCAAAGACCAGAGCCTCGATGGTGGCCTCGGGAAAAGCTTGCTTGAGGCTGCGGATCAGCGGGGTGGTGAGCAGAACGTCACCCAACCGGCGCAGCGCGATCACGAGGATGCGGGCATGGGTCGGCAGCGCGATCATGATCGATTGCGGCGCTCACGTCCGCGGCCCCTGCGCCCTCTGCTCATGACTCTGTCGATACGACATCCAAGGTCGAGAGACCACGTACGGCGCGCCAGCGACCACTGCTCAGCGTGCGCTCGAGCTTGGCCTGGTTGTGCGGAAGCTGCGAGCGTTCGCCCTCCGGGTGCCACAGGTGCAGGACTCCGGTTGCGAAACGTCCGTTCTTGCGCCTGACACCGCTGCGGATGAGGCGAACGAACAAATCGGAATCCTCGCGCCCCCACCCGGAATAGGCCGCGTCGAAGCCATCGACACGAGAAAGGTCGTCGCGAAAGCACCCGGCATTGCAGCTGCGGGCGCCCTGCCACCGCGCCCCGCCCAACTTGCGCAAGGGGCCGAGCGGAAGCCTCAAGAGCGGCAGAATGCGATTTACCTCCCGGCGGCGGCGGTGTGCCAGGAACTGCGCAAGCGACCAGCTCTCCGGCTCGAGCCCGGCCGAGAGGATGCGCTCGGTCAGAACGGCGGAGAGGAGAACCCGATTGCCGCTCACGAAATACCCCGGTTCCGCGAGCGCGCGATGGGCGGCGATGAAGTCCGGGCGCGCAATGCAATCGCCATCGAGAAAGACGCAATAGGCTCCGGCGCTGGCACGGATCGCCCGATTCCTGCTTTCAGCGGCGCGGAACCCGCAATCTTCCTGCCAGACATGCTTGAGCGCCATCGGCATGCGCGAGGTCCACCCCGCGACGACCGCCGCGGTATCCGGCCGCGAACCGTCATCGGCGACCACGACCTCGAATCCGCGGTCGGTCTGCCGCGATAATGCCCGCAACACCGCGCCCAGCGCATCCTCGCGATTGTAGGTCGCGACGATGACCGAGATCAGGTCATTCATAGCGGCGCACCCCTACGCCGAAGCCTCAGGGTGCTCACTGCGCATGCCGACCGAGCGGCACGAAATATCCTCTGCCTGTTTGCGGCGCATCTCATCGAAGGACCGGCATACACTCTTTCCGCAATATGCGGTTAGCTTTTCGCTTTGGTTGCGGCGAGCGCCGGCTTCTTGCGCCTGGCCTCGGCACTTTTGCCGGGTGCCGCTTCACCTTCCACCACGACGGCCGGCTTCGGCTGAGCGGAACGGCGCACCAATGCGGTGGTCGAGTGGCCGGGCACCAGGTCCACCAGCAGCGTTTCGCCGCCGATCGCCTCCACCAGCTCGTGGCCAACCACGTCCTCGCGCCGGTAATCACCTCCCTTCACCAGCACCTTGGGGCGCACGCGCTCGATCAGCTTGAGCGGCGTGTCCTCGCCGAACACGGTGACCAGATCGACCGCCTCAAGGGCGGCCAGCACCTCGGCGCGGGAATGCACATCCTGCAAGGGGCGGCTATCGCCTTTGAGGCGGCGGACTGAGGCATCGTCGTTGAGGCCCACCACCAGCCGGTCACAGGCGGCCCGCGCCTGCGACAGCAGCTTGACATGGCCGCGATGCAGGAGATCGAAGCAGCCGTTGGTGAAGCCGATGCGTAAGCCGCGGCGACGCCATTCCGCCAGATGCTCATCGAGCACCGACCAGTCGAATATGATCTTTTCCTCGGATACCAGCGCTGCCGCCGGTAACAGGCGCGAACGCAATTCCGCGAGCGATAGCGTCGCGGTGCCGCGCTTGCCGACGACGACGGCGGCCGCCGCATTGGCGGCGCGCACCGCGGGCTCGAATTCGGCGCCGGTCGCCAGCATGGCGGCGATCGTGGCAACCACGGTATCGCCGGCGCCGGACACGTCGCGGACCTTGACAGCAAAAGCGGGCACGTGAAGCGGCATGCCGGCAGCGGGGACGAGCGTCATCCCCTCCTCGCTCCGCGTCACGAGCACGGCTGCACTGCCGACAATCCGACTGAGCTCGGTTGCGGCGGCGACGACCTCGGCATCAGTCACCGCGGCAAGCCGGCTCGCCGCGGCGAGCTCCTGACGATTGGGCGTGATGATGGTGGCTCCGTGATAGATCGAGAAGTCCTTGCCTTTGGGATCGACGACGACCGGCTTGCCCTGCTCGCGCGCCGCATCGATTAAGGTGCGGATAACGCGCGGCGTCAGCACGCCTTTGGCATAGTCGGACAGAATCACGCACCCGGCGTCCGGGAGGGCCGCCAACGCCCGATCGATGACGGATTTTTCAATCGCCGGACCGATGGTCTTGGCGAGCTCCCAGTCAGCGCGCAGCAAATGCGTGGAAAAATGCTCGGAAACGAAGCGAATCTTGCGCGTGGTCGGGCGGGTGCGGTCGACCACCAGATGCGGCTCGATCCGCGGCTCGACGGCGAGGGCCCGCATCAAGCTCGCGCTCGAATCGTCCTCGCCGACCACCCCGACGAAAACACACCGTGCGCCAAGCGACGCGAGGTTGCGCGCCACATTGCCGCCGCCGCCAACGACCAATTCGCTGCGGGTCACGGCCAGCACCGGAGCCGGCGCCTCCGGCGATATCCGCGCGACTTCGCCATAAACGAAATCGTCGAGCATCAGATCGCCGACGCAGAGCACCGTGGCCTGCTCCAGGCGCGCGATTTGCTGATCCATGTTGTGCATCGCCGGCCCCCCTGATGCGTCAGCGATAACGATCCGCGCAGTCGAGGAACCGGGTCACATAGCACTTGACCGCCTGCTCGAGCGCCATGAACGGAACATTGTAGCCGGCGCGGCGCAGGTTCTCCACGTCGCTCCGCGTAAAGTACTGGTATTTGCCGCGAATCGCCTCCGGCATATCGATATATTCGATGTTGGGCGCGCTGCCGAGTGCGCTGAACATGGCCTGCACCAGGTCGCGGAAGCTGCGCGGCATACCAGTACCGACATTGAAAATCCCCGATACCCTCGGCCGATCGATGAGCCAGCGTACGACCGCGACCGCGTCGTCCACATAGATGAAATCGCGCATCTGCTCGCCATCGGCGATGCCGGGACGATGCGACTTGAACAACCGGATGGGCCGCCCGCTTTTGGCATCGTCGAAGCGCTTGGCCAGGAGGCTCATCATCTCTCCCTTGTGATATTCGTTGGGGCCGAACACATTGAAAAACTTCAATCCCGCCCATTGCGGCGGCAGGCTCGCGCCCCTGGCGGCGCGCTCGGCAACGGCCAGATCGAAGAGATGCTTGCTCCAGCCGTAGAGATTGAGAGGTCGCAATCGCCGCAATGCAGAGGGCGACCAGGCGTCAGCGAAACCCTCTGCGCCATCCCCATAGGTCGCGGCGGAGGAGGCGTAGATGAACGGGGTGCGGGTCTCTGTGCACCATTCGAGGAGGCGCAGCGACAGGCGGAAATTGGTGGCTATGACGAGGTCCCCGTCGGTCGCCGTCGTGTCGGAAATGGCGCCAAGATGAATCACGGCGTCGAGCTTGCGCCCGTCAAGCCAGCCGAGCAGATCATCCGGCGGCACGACGTCGGCCAGCTGGCGCTTGGCAAGATTACGCCACTTGTCTGCATGGCCGAGGGAGTCGTTCACCACGACGTCGCTGGCGCCGCCCTCGTTGAGGCTCGCCACGACATTCGAACCGATAAATCCGGCACCACCGGTCACCAAGAACATGAACGACCCCTTCAGGCTCCTTTGCCTGAGCAAGAAGGAGCGCGCAAGAATTCTGCGTCGCTCCTTCGCCCCGAGATGCCGACGATCCGGAATTTTCGTAGGCTGCCAAGGAGCCTTATTGGCATTCGCCCCGCCATCTGAAAGGCTGGGGCGAAAGCGCATGGCCGTATCAGGCCAAGCTTTTGAGCTAGATATGAAATTAGATTCATAATTTTGTATGAAATTGGCATCCGATCACCGAAGCCTTGGCGGTCTTGCCGACGCGCAGATATCGCCGATTCTCGTCGTCCCCTATATGTGGATCGGCGATTTCGTGCGCTGCCACACCGTGGTCAAGCTGCTGAAGCAGCGTTACCCGTCGCGCCCGATCGATGTGCTGACGACCACGATGGTATCCCCGCTGCTGGACTACATGCCGGGGGTGCGCAAGGGCATCGTCGTCGATCTGCCGCGCCGCAGGCTTGCGCCTGCGCAGCACTTGGGCCTCGCCCGTCGGCTGCGCAGCGAGGGTTACGGCGAGGCCTTGATCTTGCCGCGCACCTGGAAAGCGGCCCTCGCCCCCTTCCTCGCCGGGATCCAGCGGCGGACTGGATTTGTCGGCGAGGCCCGCTTCGGGGTGATCAATGATCTGCGCTGGGGCGAGCGGCGGCTGCCGCGCATGGTCGAGCAGTGCGCAGCGCTTGCCCTGGAGAAGGGCGAAAGCTTCCCAGCCAAATGGCCCCTGCCGGAATTGCGCGTGTCGCCGGCGGAAATCGCCACCTGGCGCCAGCGGCAGAGCCTGGCGGGTGACCAGCACATCGATATCGCCTTGGCTCCGGGCGCGGTCGGCCCGTCCAAGCGCTGGCCGGTATCAGCATACGCTGACTTGGCCGGCCGCCTGGCGGCGGCGGGACATCGCGTGTGGGTGGTGGGGGGCCCCAGCGAGCGGCCACTGGCGGCCGAGATCACGGCAGCCGCCCCCCAAGCCGTCTTTGATCTGAGCGGTCCCGACCTGCGTAACGCTATTCTGGCGCTGGCAGCAGCGAACGTCGCCGTATCAAACGATTCCGGTCTCCTGCATGTGGCGGCCGCGCTTGGCACGCCCGCAATCGGCATTTTCGGGCCGACGAGCCCGTTCCATTGGGCACCACTCAACCCCATCGCGGCCGTGATCGAAACAGCGAGCGCGCTGCCCTGCCGACCTTGCCATAAGCCGGTTTGTCGCCTCGCCCATCATCGCTGCATGCGCGACATCGCGGTCGAGGAAGTTCTTGCGGCGACGCGCGCCGCCATTAAGCCGCGCTGGGTGCAGGGCTCGGTCAATTGATCGGCACAGCGCCCGTTCGCGCAAGCTCAGAACGTCGGTTACGTGATCATCGCCTGATCTCCTGGAGCGCTGCCACCACCTCGCCCGCTGAAGGCAGCCGGCTCTTGCCGCCGACAACGGCGATCGGCCCGGCCCCCATGGGGCCGGTGAGGCCCGGCTCGCTGCCAACGAAGATCGCGACCAAAGGCACTCCCAGTGCGGCGGCGAGATGCAAGAGGCCGGTATCGACACCGATAACGAACGATGCGCCGGCAACGAGCCGAGCCATGACGTCGAGCGGCGCCCGCTCCGGCACGTTTGCGCCGGGAAGCGCGGCGGCGATACGCCGAGCCCGCTCCTGCTCGCGCGCTGATCCATACGGCAGCACAAGCTCGACGCCGCGCGCACTCAGCACGCTGCCGGCCTCGATCCAGGACGGCTCGGGCCATTCCTTCTCGGGCCGCGCGGTGGCGTGCAGCAGGACCGCATAGGCCGCCCGCGGCTTGCCGGCGAGCGCCGCCCGGTCGAGCCCGAAATCCAGGACTTTGTCCACGGCATGTCCCAAGGCGAGCGCAGACAACAAGCGATTGCGCGCGATCGCATGCAGACCTCGATCGACCTTATGGCGCACGTCGTAGAACAGCGACGCCAGCGGCTCCCGCACGCTCTGCGCGTCATAGCCGTGACGGCGCCCGCGCGCGAGCTTCGCGACCAGCGCCGTGCGTATCAGTCCTTGCGTGTCGATGATCTCATCATGCCGCCGCGCGCGCAGCGCTGCCACGAAATCCTTGGCCTCGCGCCAGGTGGCCGCCCGGTGCAGTTGGTGCCGCCATCGGCGCGAATCGACCGGGATCACCGCGTCGACGGCGCCGTTGAGCCGCACCAGCGGAGCGAACGCCTGCTCGACCACCCAGGAGATGCGCGCTGCGGGTCGATTGCGCCGCAGCTCGGTTACCGCCGGCATCTGGTGTATGACGTCGCCAAGCGAAGAGGTCTTGATGAACAGAATGTCGGACATCGCAGAAAATCGCCCCGGGCGGTCGCGGCCACCGCCTTGCTAACTCGACTTTCATACCAGCCGTGATAGCAATCCGGGAAACGGATCGGCGCGACGAGCCAAAATCATGACAATCTTGGTGACCGGCGGTGCCGGCTATATCGGCAGCCACATGGTTCATGCGCTGCTCGATGGCGGCGAATCCGTGGTGGTGCTGGACAATCTTTCCACTGGATTTGATTGGGTGGTCCCCGCGAATGTGCCACTCGTGGTCGGCGAGACCGGCGATCAGAACCTGGTTGCATCTCTGATTGCGCGCCACGGCGTGGACGCCGTCATCCATTTCGCCGCCTCATTGGTGGTACCGGATTCGGTCGTCGACCCGCTGGGATATTATCGCAACAACACGGTGAACTCGCGCGCTCTGATCGAGACTGCGATCAAGTCCGGCGTTCGCCATTTCATTTTTTCCTCGACGGCAGCGGTGTACGGGAATCCTGCGCGTATCCCGGTCGGCGAGGACGATCTCACCGTCCCGATCTCGCCCTATGGTTCCTCCAAGCTGATGACCGAGATCATGCTGCGCGACGCCGGTGCCGCGCATGGTCTCTCGTATGTCGCTCTGCGCTACTTCAACGTGGCGGGCGCGGACCCGCAAATGCGAACCGGACAGTCGACCAAAGGCGCGACCCATCTCGTCAAGGTGGCGGTCGAGACGTCACTCGGCCTGCGGAAGTCGATCGAGGTCTTCGGCACCGACTACGCGACGCCGGACGGCACTTGCATCCGCGACTATATCCATGTGTCGGATCTCATCCGCGCACACGGGGATGCACTGCGATACCTACGCGACGGCGGCGCCTCGCTGATCCTCAACTGCGGTTACGGTCGCGGCTTCTCGGTTCGCGAAGTGATCGACACGGTCAAGCGCGTTTCCGGCGTCGACTTCCAGGTCAAGACCGGCGGCCGACGGGCGGGCGATCCGGCGACGATCGTGGCCGACGCGACGCGCATCCGCACCATGCTGGGCTGGGCGCCGCAATTCGACGACCTCACAATCATCGTCGATCACGCGTTGAAATGGGAGCGGCACCGCGACGCCGTCCGGGCCCGCAAGAGGCAATAACCGCACAACCCCAGCGTTCCGCCCGGCAAGACCGGCAACTCCCGGCCCCCGCCGCCACCCCGGACTGGCTATCGCACCGGGCCGGGACCGGCAGCTTCCTGCTCTTTTGGCTTGAACACGGCCTCCCGGCAGGAGACATAGGGGGCCGCGGGCAGACGCGGCCAGCCGCGCCTGACGGGGTCATGCGCCTTTCCGGCATGATGAACCAGTCACAAGCGAGATCGGCGAGAGAGATCAAGCCTGGTTTCGCCGAGAATACTGCGGACGCATGCTGAACTCGATTTCCTCACCTCAGTCACGCGACCGCAGTAACGCGCTGGTCGTGATCCGGCGTCTGGTCGTCGAGTTCGGCGTCGGCCAATGGCGACGCTATGCGCTCGCCTTCCTGCTGATGGGCCTGGCGGCGGCCTGCACCGCCATCCCGGTCTATCTGATCGGCAATATCGTCAACTTGGCCAATATCCAGCACAATTTCGCCGGCGTCGTGGCGCTCGGCATGATGTCGGCTTTGATCTTCGCAGTGAAAGCGGCCGCGACCTATGGCCATTCCGTGATCCTGTCGCGCATCGCCAACCACATCATCGCCGAGAACCAGCGCCGCCTGTTCGACAAGCTGCTCAACGAAAGCATCGGCTTCTTCTCCGATCGACACTCTTCGGAATTTGCCGCCCGCCTGATGACCGGTGCCACGGCTGTGACGCAGGTGCTCAATCTGCTCATCACCTCGATCGGCCGCGATCTTTTTTCGTTGATCGGGCTGGTGATCGTCATGTTTCTGCGAGACCCGGTCCTCGCCACGGTGACCTTCATCGTGGTCCCGCCGGCATTGCTTGTTCTGCGCAAGATGATCAAGCGCATCCGCGGCATTGCGCGCGTGCAGTTCACCGGCGGCACCCGTATTCTGGAAACCCTGCAGGAGACGCTGCAAGGGATCCGCGTTGTCAAGGCCTTCACGCTAGAGGACACGCTGCGGGCGCGCTTTGCCGCCAATGTGACGGCAGTCGAGCGGGAAGCCAACAAGATGGCCCGTGTCGCCAACCGCACCTCGCCGATGATGGATGTATTTGGTGGCTTCGCCATGGCGGCGGCCATAATTTACGGCGGCTACCGCGTCATCGACGATCCGGCCGCCGGCGGCGGGCTGTTCTCCTTCATCACCGGATTTCTCCTGGCGATCGAGCCGGCCAAGCGGCTCGCACGCTTCAACATCGATCTCAGCAGCAACCTGGTCGCCGTCCAGGTTCTGCTCGAGATCATCGACAGCGAACCCACCGAGCCCGCCGATGACAGTCAGCCGAAGCTCGAGCTGGACAAGGCCCGGGTGGAGTTCTGTCGGGTCGATTTCGCCTATCGGGGGGGTGACCCGGTGATCCGCGACCTGTCGTTTACGGCCGAGCCGGCGCAGGTAACCGCGTTGGTCGGTCATTCCGGCGGTGGCAAGTCGACCATTCTTAATCTGATCCCGCGCTTCTACGAGCTTTCTGGCGGCGTGATCAGCATTGATGGTCAGGACATCGCGCGCGTGTCGCGGCGATCGCTGCGGACGCAAATTGCCTATGTGGGCCAGGACGTGTTCCTGTTCCACGGAACGATCCGCGACAATATTGCCTGCGGCCGTGCCGGAGCGAGCGAGGCCGAGATCGTAGCAGCAGCAACCGCAGCGCACGCGCACGATTTCATATCCACGTTCGGGCAGGGCTACGACACGCCGGTCGGCGAGCGCGGCCTGCAATTATCCGGCGGCGAGCGCCAGCGCATAGCCATCGCCCGGGCGCTGGTGAAGGACGCCCCGATCATCCTCTTGGACGAGGCCACCGCTGCGCTCGATTCGCAATCAGAGCGGTTTGTACAGGATGCGATAGCCAGGCTGTGCATGGGCCGCACTACTATCGTCATCGCCCATCGGCTGGCGACCGTCATGCATGCCGACCGCATTCTGGTGATCGAGGCGGGCCGCATCGTCGAGACCGGCCGGCATGAAGAGCTGATGCGCAAGGGAGGCCGCTATGCCGCGTTTTGCCGCCTGCAACTCGAGCAGGCTCCGCTCGCCGCCGCCGTCCCACTGTCATGAACCCGCTCGGCATCGCATCCCTTCAGCGCCATCTCAAGCCCCGCGCGGGCGCTCCGCTGCCGCGCGTGATGTTGTTGTTCGCACGCCGGGTGATATGGTACCGAGCTGCTAGCCCCTCTGCCTGACCCGCGCCTGCCCTTCACACGTCTGCCTCCAAATGCGTGCCCTAGACGGATCGATGCAGCACAGCGTCAGCAAGATCGAGCCGCAAGTCCTGGCCACCCAGCTCGAGCTGCCGCGCCCGGCGCCCGAGCTCAGCATCGTGGTTCCGACCTTTAACGAGCGCGAAAATATTCCACGTCTCGTCGACATGCTGAAGGTCGCGCTCGCCGGCATTCCCTGGGAGCTCATCGTCGTCGACGACAATTCTCCCGATGGCACCTCCGAGATCGCGAAGCATATCGGCAGCGGCGACTCCCGGATTCGTTGCATCCGCCGTGTCGGCCGCCGCGGCCTCGCGGGCGCGTGCCTGGAGGGCATCCTCGCCAGTCAGGCCCAATACGTCGCCGTGATGGACGGCGACCTCCAGCACGACGAGAGCCTGCTCGTTCCCATGATTCAGCTGTTGCGGGGCGACAGCGCCAACATGGTGGTGGCGACGCGCTATGCGGGCGGCGGCTCCGCGGCAGCCCTGTCCTCACCGCGCGCCTGGGGAAGCCTGATGGCGACGAGGCTCGCGCGCCGCGTCTTGAAGATCGAGCTCACCGACCCGATGAGCGGCTTCTTCATGCTCCGGCGCGAGCTGGTGGAGAAGATCGCGCCAAGGCTCTCGACACAGGGCTTCAAGGTCTTGCTCGATATCGTGGTCACCGCCGGCAGCTCCTTGAGAATCGCCGAATTGCCGTTCACGTTCCGCCGCCGCGTCTATGGCGAGAGCAAGCTCGATGCTGCCGTCACCCTCGAATATCTCGGCCTCTTGCTCGCCAAGGCGACCGATGATGCGGTTTCGCTGCGTTTCACCTTGTTCTGCCTGGTCGGGGCGTTCGGCATCGGAGTGCATTTCCTGGCGCTGACGGTCGCCTACCACCTGGTCGGCCTTGAATTCGTGTGGGCGCAGACGCTCGCCATGATGGTCGCTATCGCCAGCAATTTCGCCATCAACAACGCGCTCACCTATCGCGACCGCCGCCTGCGCGGCCTCACCTTCCTGGGCGGCCTGCTGCGTTTCTACCTGGTCTCGATGGCGGGCCTGGTCTCCAATATCGGCGTGAGCGACTGGCTGTTCATCAATTCCGAGAAATGGTGGGTGGCGGGTCTTGCCGGCGCGGTAATCGGCGTCGTCTGGAACTATGTGGTAGCCTCGCAATTCGTGTGGCGAAGCCAATAGCCGCCCTCTCGATCTTGCGCGGGTGGGCGCGAGTTGAGAACGAGGTGGGGCCATGGATGTGGGCCATGGATGAGAAGCCGGTCCTGGTCGAGCGGCGCGACGGCTACCGGGCCATCACCCTCAATCGGCCGCAGCGCCTCAACGCCTGCAACACGGCGATGCTGCGCGCAGTGCGCGACGCGCTGGGCGACGCCGAGAGCGACAGCGCCTGCCGCGCTCTGCTCTTGACCGGAGCCGGACGGGCATTCTGCACCGGGCAGGACCTCACCGAGGAGCAGGCCCGACCGGGCGAGGAATCGGCGCTCAGCAGCGTGATCGAGGAGCACTACAATCCGCTGATCCGCAAGCTGCGCGAGCTGCCCTTTCCGGTCGTCGCCGCCGTCAATGGGATTGCGGCGGGCGCCGGCGCCAACCTGGCGCTTGCCTGCGATCTGGTGCTGGCGGCGCGCTCGGCGAGCTTCGTGCAAATCTTCGCCCGGATCGGTCTGGTCCCGGATTGCGGCGGCACTTGGCTTTTGCCTCGCCTGGTGGGCCCAGCGCGGGCGCGCGGGCTTGCGCTGACCGCCGAACCGCTGTCGGCCGAGAAGGCGGAGGCCTGGGGGCTGATCTGGAGGGTCGTCGATGACGAGGCGCTCTCAGCCGCGGCGGCAGAGCTCGCCGCCGCGCTCGCCGCCGGCCCTACGGTCGGACTCGCCCTCATCAAGCGCGCGCTGGACGAGTCATGGGACAACGATCTCGAGAGCCAGCTCGAGCTCGAGCGCGAGCTGCAGCGCCAAGCGAGCCTCACGCCGGATTATGCGGAGGGCGTGCGGGCCTTCATGGAAAAGCGCAAGCCGTCCTTCGGCGGCCGCCGGAATCGTTAGCTCCAAGTCCCCGGTTTTTGCATTAATCTGTGGAGCCTGTGGGTAATTCTCCCTGACGGAGGCTTTGGCAGCCTTCGGTAGTCCCTGGGCAGCAAACCATAGGCCGCTCGAAAGCTCCGAGTGAAATGGGTCATATCGGAAAAACCCCAGCCATAGGCGATTTCGCTTATTGTTCGGGTGACTTGAGACGGATCTTGGAGCGCGCGTCGGCACCGTTCGAGACGTCGCGCACGGATGAGATGCATGATCGAGGTCCCAATGTCGGCCAGGACGGCGTTGGCGTATCGCACGCTGACTCCGGCCGCTGCGGCTACGGTGTCGCAATCGAGCGCCGGATCCGTGAGCCTGGCTTCGATCGCGGTACGCACGTTGAGGAGAACAAGGGCGCGCGCCGACGATACGCGCGGTGTTCTTCCATCCATAGCCTTCGCGAGCGATACCGCAATCAAGTCGAGCACCTGGTCTCTGACGACATCCGCAGTCGTGGGATCCAAGATGTCCGTGTGGGTCGGCAGCATCTCCAGAAATCCCGATGTCAAAGCGTGTTCAGGACGCGAAGGCTTGATCGGAACACCCACAACCTGTTGCGTTTTTCCGAGGCGGGCCTCCAACGCGCGACGCGGGACCTTGAGCAACAGCGGGGTCGAACCCCTCGGATATTTTGCCGAAGCCGGCTGACGCGGATCGACTAATATCATGTCGCCCGTTTCCAAGAGCACCTCATGGCCGGCCTGCTCGATCAGATGCTGCCCGACTCCCTGTCGAACGACGAAAAGGTCTTCGGCCTCTGAATGACCTCGCGAACGACAGTACATCGGCGAAGTCTCGTAGAGGAAAAGACCGACATATGCGACGGCTCCACATTTAAGCTCTCCCCGGAAAGTCTCTCGGGTTTCGGGTTTGCACTCGTGCTGGATAATCTTTTTGCACGGCTAGCTCCGCGGCGGGATCTGCAACAGCTCCGTGAGCTGCTGTTTGGTAAGCGGCTGGTCAAGGAACTTCAATTTGACGGCGTCGCGCTGGATGCCGTCGATGTCCTTCATCTCGTCGGTCTGCAGCGCGGTCTTGGGATAGATTTTCGCGATCGAGCGTGCAACGAAATCCTCCGGGCTGCCCACCTTGGCCGCATAGCGCTTGATCGCGTCGGGACCCGAATACATCCAGTCGACGGCTTCGCGATAGGCCTTGGCAAAGCGCAGGATGGCGTCCTTACGATTCTTGAGAACATCGGCGTTCACGATCACGACCCGCACGGTCTGCCGGTCGAGCGAGGCGACGTCGCTGCCGCGCGCGATGATACGGATCTTCCCCTCCTCGGCCTCCTTCAATCCGACCGGAAACGCGCCCCAGCCGATATCGACTTGTCCCGACATCACGGCTGTCAATGTCGCGGCCGGTGTGCCGGTCGCCGTGGGCTTGGCCTTAACGCCCAGCGTATCCACGAAGCCGACCACGATATTGTTGGAGCTCGAGCCGCTGGTTGAATACGCGATCGTGTTCTTGTCGGTGGCATCGGCCAGCGTCTTGAGCGGAGAATCGGCCTTAACGTACCAGTAAAGATCGCTCGTGCCGGTGAACGCAGGCAAGAGGATGCGCACCGGCGCGCCCTTCGAGAACACGCGCATGACGCCGGCGACCCCTACCCCGATGCCGATGTCGGCGCTGCCGGCGATGATCGGCTGCATGGTCTCGCCCGCGCCTGCGGTGCCGAAATTATCGAGCACCAGCCCATGTTTCTTGAAGATGCCGGCGTCCTGGCCGAGCGTGGGCATCTGGTTTTCCCAGTTGTTGATCTGCCCGACCGCGACCTTGAGCGTATCATCCGCCCGCGCCGGTGCGGCAAGCACCGCGCACACCAGCGCGCTTACCACAAACGCCCGCGAAAGAGTTCCCTGCATGACCATCCTCCCGGAGCGGTGCTCTCAGCGGCGCCGCAGACCGCAACCATACCAACAACTCATCGTCTCAGCGAGATCGCGCGCGGGAGCGCACGGGCTTGCGCCTCGCGGCCGATTGCCGCGACGGCCGCTGTTTCGCCGCCGGCAGAGCCGGCGGCAGGCGGCCGGCTTCGGCCAGGCGATGCGACCAGTATTCCCAGGTCCGCCCGACCACGTTGGGCAGCGCGTTGAGGGAGCCGGCCAGCTTGGTCTCGCCGCCCGTCAGCGGCGCCACATTGCCGAGCAGGTGGGCCTGCAGCTGATAGATCGCATTCTGGCACATGAAGATCGAGCGGGAGACGAGCTCGCGCAGGTCGCCACCGACGACCGTCGCACCATGGCGGCGCATCAGCACCGCGCCGTTCTGCCCAAGCGCCCGCGCGAGCGAATGTCCTTCAGCGAGCTTTGCGACCAACAAATTGGTGTCCCCGAACTCGTCCTGCTGGTCCCAGAACGGAATTTGCGCGCCGCCGGCGGCGCCCAGATGGAAAACCGGAACCAGCGGCATGCCGGAAATGCAGAATGGCATCAGCGCGCCCGCATGATGATGGCAGACCGCCATGACGTCCGGCCGCGCCTGATAGATGCAGCCGTGGATGACCCGCTCCGCGAACAGTGGCGCGGTCGGCGTGACGATGGGCTCGGCATCGAGGCTGAACTCGAGGATGTCCGCCGGCTCGACCAACTGCGGCGAGCGCGAGCGCGACAAGAGGAAGCGCTTGGGGTCGCCCGGATGGCGAAGGCTCACATGGCCGAAGGCGTCGAGCACCCCCTCGTTCGCCAACATGCGGCTTGCCAGCGCAAGCTCGTAACAGGTTTCTTTGTTTTGGTCGGGCATATCGCGTTCCTGCTTCTTGGGTCGGGAAAGGTCGCGCAGGAAAGCGCAATCCACCGCTGTTGCCAAGAATTTCCCACGTCGGCGCCTTGCCTCTAGGTACGGAGCACGGCAAGAATCCTGAAGGCGGACACACGCTCAAGCGGAGGCAGGCAAGACATGAATCCAGTGGTCGCCGTCATCGCGCCGGGCGCCATGGGGGCTGGGGTCGGGAAGCGCCTCACCGAGCGCGGCCTCAAGGTGCTCACCTCACTTTCCGGCCGCAGCGCCGAGACGATTGCGCGCGCCGGTGCGGCCGCTCTCGTGCCGGCAAGCGACGAAGAAATCGCCCGTGCCGATTTTCTCCTTTCGATCATTCCCCCCGGCGATGCATTGCCGCTTGCACAGCGCTTTGCGCCGGCACTCGCGGCCAGCAACAACAAGCCGGTATTTGTCGACTGCAACGCGGTAAGCCCGCCGACCGTCGAGCGCATCGCGGCCGCGATTGCCCCGACCGGCTGCCCGTTCGTCGATGCCGGCATCATCGGCGCGCCACCACGCGCCGACTATGCGGGACCGACCTTCTACGCTTCCGGCCGCGACGCTTCACGCTTTGCCGCGCTCGGCGAGTTCGGGCTCAAGATCCGCGTGCTCGATGGCCCCTTGAGCGCCGCCTCGGCGCTGAAAATGTCCTACGGGGGCATCACCAAGGGCATCACCGCGATCGCCTCCGCGATGTTCATTGCAGCAAGCCGCGGCGGCTCGGCTGATGCACTGTTCGCGGAGCTCAAGGAAAGCCAGCCGCAGCTCCTCGCCTGGTTCTCCCGCCAGGTCGCCGGCATGTACCCCAAGGCCTATCGCTGGGTCGCCGAGATGGAAGAGGTTTCCGATTTCGCCGGCGACAACGCGCCTGCCGCAGAGATGTATGCCGCCATCGCTCGGTTTTACCAGCACGTGGCGGGCGACTTTGCGGGAGAGCAGAAGGACGTCGCAGCGCTGAAGGATTTCATCGGCAAAAACCCGAAGAATTAAAGCATCCCCGCCAACGCAGCGCGCCTGTTTGCGTGAAAGGCAACAGCTGGCGTCGAAATCCTTAGCTGCTCAGGCTCCTCGTCGGACGTGATCCGAGGCACTATATGCTGTCTGCATATGCTGTCTGCGCGGGCAGACCGGCACGGGCGGAAATTGCTCGACCACCTGCGCAACGGCCGCGGCAGCGATCAGTTCCCATCGCCACGGATGCGCGAAGGCGCTTGTATTGGCGCCGCAGTCAGCAGGTCGCATCGGAGCCGGCATTCGGCCCGATGCCTTTACAATGAAGAATCCCTTACATGCCCGAAACGACGCTGCAACCCGATCTGTTCGAATGGGTCCCTGACATGCCCGCGGGCATGCGTTACGCGACGGACCTGATTTCACCAAGTGAAGAGCGCGCATTGCTGGAGGAACTGCCAGCATTGCCGTTCAAAGAGTTCGAGTTCCACGGATTCCTGGGCAAGCGGCGCACCGTTTCTTTCGGCTGGCATTATGATTTCAATGGCGGCGGGCTCAAGCAGGCCGGCGAGTTCCCGGAGTTTCTTGTGTCGCTGCGCCAGCGCGCGGCGGAATTCGCCGCGCTTGAGCCGTCGGCGCTCGAACATGCACTGCTGATCGAATACCGGCCAGGCGCCGGCATTGGCTGGCACCGAGATCGCCCGCAGTTCGGCGATGTGATCGGCATTTCGCTGCTGGCGCCGTGCACTTTGCGCCTGCGCCGCAAGGCCGGCGCAAGATGGGCGCGGCGATCGCTTACCCTCCGGCCGCGTTCGGCCTATCTGCTGCGGGGCGCCTCGCGCACGGAATGGGAGCACAGCATTTCACCGCTCGCGGCGCTGCGCTACTCGGTAACGTTTCGGACCGTGCGCAAAACGGCCAGCTGATACCAAGACCGGACAGGTGGCGTGTCTCTGGATGGCTCTTCGCACGCGCGGTCCGATGGCGAGCATCCCTCCGTTATCGCCGACCGCTTTCAGCGCGTGGCGCACCCTGCCTGGAACACACCCGCGTCTTGGACCGTGTTAAGACACGGCCGAAGTCGGATAAATCCGACCTCGGCCGAGGGAAAGGGCGCAATAATTCGCGCCTCTGCCTAACGGCGCGCTTCAAGCCCCGAGCGCGTCGCGCACGCGCTCTGGCGCGAACGGCAATTCGTGCAGGCGCACGCCGGTGAGCGCCGCGATGGCGTTGCCGACCGCGCCGGCGAGCACCGGCAGGCCGTCCTCGCCGCCGCCGGTCGGCGGATTGTTGGTCGACACCACCTTGACCTCGATATTGGGCACATCCGACATGCGTGCCACTTCGTAGTCGGTGTAGTTCGTTTGCCGCACGTGCCCGTCCTTGATCACGATCTTCTCGCGCAGCACGTGCCCGAGCCCGTAGATGATGCTGCCCTCGGTCTGCGCCGCGAGATTCCGCGGCTGCACCGCAATGCCGGCATCGATCGCGCACCAGACATTGTGCACCTTGAGCTTGCCGGTTGTGCGGTCGACCGAGACCTCGGCAACGCCGGCCGCGAGCGTGTCGTCCTTGACCATGGTGGCGACGCCGAGCGCGGTGCCCTCGCGCTTGCGGCTCCAGTCCGACATGGCGGCGACGGTGTGCAGCAGTGTCTGCATGCGCGGCACGCCTTCCGACATTTCGAGCCGGAACGCGATCGGATCCTTGCCCTGATCCTTGGCGATCTCGTCGATGAAGCTTTCGGCCGCGAAGGCGTTGTGCCCGTTGCCGACGCCGCGCCAAGGTGACAGTCGCGCGCCGCGGCTCTCGATCACATGCTCGGCGAGCTTGTTCGGGATCGGATATTGCGGGATCGGCGATCCCTTCATCACTATCCGGTCCTGCCGCGGCCGCGGGTCGCCGGAGGAGTAGGCAACGACCGACTCGGCTACCACGCGGTGATGCCAGGCGATCACCTTGCCGTGCGTGTCGAGGCCGGCCTCGATGTAGTGCGCCGTCATCGGGCGGAACTTGCCGAAGGCTACGTCGTCCTCGCGACTCCAGATCAGCTTGACCGGCTTGCCCGCCGCCTTGGCGAGCCTGACCGCGTCGAGCACGGTCTCGTGGTTCCCACGCCGGCCATAGCCGCCGCCGAGGAACTGCTGATGTAGGGTGAGCTTGCTGCGCTCGGTCCCGAGCAGCTTTGCGACCTCGTTCAAGAGGCTTGTCGCCGCCTGAGTCCCGGTCCAGATCTCGGCCGATTTGCCGTCTGCGCTCACCGAAACGGTCGCGTTCATCGGCTCCATCTGCGCATGGTAGACGTAGCGGGTGCGGTATTCGCCGCGATAGACCTTGGCGGCGCCCGCCATCGCGGCCGAAACATCGCCTTCCTTGGTATAAGGGACGCCGGCACGGCTCTTGTCCCGGCCGATGGCCGCGAAGTCCTCGAGCGCGCGCTCGCTGTCGAGATGGGCGCCGGGAGCATCCGACCAGGTCACCTTAAGGAGGTTCTTGGCCGCCTGCGTGCCCTCGACCGTGTCGCCGATCACGCCGACGCCTTCCGGCAAGCGCACCACGTCGGTGATGCCGGGCACTTTGCGCGCCTCCGCATCGTCGACGGTCTGCGGCGAGCCGCCCGGATAGGGCGATTGCAGCACCGCGGCGTAGACCATGCCGGGCACCTGCACGTCCATGCCGTATTGGGCTGCGCCGCGCACCTTGAGCGGCACCTCGACGCGCGCAATGTCCTGGCCGATCAGACGGAAGGCTGCAGGGTCCTTGAGGTCGCTCTCCGCAACCACAGGCAGTGTGGCCGGCGCCTGCGCAAAGGCTGCGATCTCCCCATAGGAGATGCGTCGGCCCGATGCCTTGTGCACCACCACGCTCGGCTCGGTCGAAAGCTCGGAAGCCGGCACATTCCATTTGGCCGCGACCGCATCGATCAGCACGCGGCGTGCCTGCGCGCCCGCAAGCCGCGCCGGCTTGAAGTAGCCGCGCACCGACGCGCTCGCCGAAGTTTGGAAGCTCATGTTGTATTCGGGATTGCCGTATTTCTTCTCGTCCCACACCTGCGGGAAGATCGGCTTGACCTTCGACCAGTCGGCGTCGAGCTCCTCGGCGATGAAGACCGGCACCGTGGTGAAGCTGCCCTGCCCCATCTCGGCGGCCGGCGACACGATGGTGATGGTTCCATCCGGCGTGATGGTGAGCCAGGCGTTGGGGGCGAGCGGCGCATCCGCGACCGCTTCTTCCATGCCGGCGAATTGTTCGGGCCGGATCGTGAGCGCGAGCGTGAAGCCTGCAGCGGTGCCGAGGATTTGGCGACGGCTGAAGTTGGCTTGGCTGTTCATGATCAGCCCTCCCGTGCCGCGCGCTGGATCGCGCTGATGATCTTGAGATAAGTGCCGCAGCGACAGATATTGCCGTCCATGTGGGCGACGATCTCTTGGCGCGAAGGATTCTTGTTCTTCGCCAACAGCTCGGCCGCCTGCATGATCTGCCCCGATTGGCAGTAGCCGCATTGCGGCACCTGCTCGGCGATCCAGGCCTTCTGCAGCGGATGGCTGCCATCAGGCGAAAGCCCCTCGATGGTGGTGATCGATTTGCCTTCGATCAACGATACCGGCATCGCGCAGGAGCGCACCGCCTCGCCGTCGATGTGCACCGTGCAGGCGCCGCAAGCCGCGATGCCGCAGCCGAATTTGGTTCCAATGAGCTTGAGGTGCTCACGCAAGACCCACAACAGCGGCGTATTGCCATCCACGCCGACTTCATGGCGCTGGCCATTGACCGTGAATGCAACCATTTGGCGCCTCCCTGGCTATTTGATTTGCAAGAATCATAACTCAATTCGGGAAGATGGCCCACACCCTTCTGAGCACAGTCTTACGAGCTACAGCCCACTGGTCGTTCCTGCGAAAGCAGGAACCCATACCGCGGCCCGGTATCATATTTGCCGAGGTTTATGTGTCCCGGCTCTTCGCCATCAGCGCCTTTTAATCGGCGTTTCCCCACGCTAATGGCTCGGCTGGAACGACGCCCCTTTGCCCAGCCTACCGATCTACAATCGCTCGGCCAGGAAGCGCAGCAGCCGCGGCGCCAGAAACCCCGAATGGCTCATCGGCTCCTCGATCGGATCGCTCAGCCAATAGTGCGGCGCGCCCTGCATCACGCAGCTGCGCGCATTGAAGCCCGCCTGCTTGAGGGCCAGAAGGAACTCGAGCGACTGGCTGCGGTAATCGACGACGTCATCCTCGGTTCCCCAGCTCAAATAGACCGCGGTCTTGTTGTTGGCGGTGATCGCGTAGCTGAGCGGCGAGGCCTCGAAATAGCGGTGCCGGTCCGCCATGGGTGCGCAGCCGAGATAAGATTCCACCAGATTGTCGCCCGGATTGGTGATCTGCGCATGGCGCCATTGCGCCAGCAGATCATAGATCCCGTAGACGCCGATCAGCACCTTGACGCTGGTCGAAAGCGCCGCGTGCGGGTCCTGTGGATAGGCGCCGGCAAAAGCGGGACTGTCGCCGGCGAGAGCAGTGAGCGCGGCGAGCTGGGCGCCGGCAGAATTTCCCCACAACGCGAAGCGGTCGGGATTGAGCCGGAATCCTTTCGCGTTGCCACGCATGAACTGCACCGCGGCTCGCACGTCATGCACGGCCTCCGGGAAAGTCTTCCGTCCCGGCTTGGTCAGCCGATAGCTGATGGTGAAGCCCGCATAGCCGCGTTCGCCGAGATACGGCCCCCAATATTGATAGGTGTCGCGCGAGCCGCGCCGCCAATACCCGCCATGCACATTGACGATGAGCGGAAATGGCCCTGAGCCCGCAGGCAGGTAGAGATCGCCCTTGAGCTCGACGCCGTCATGTACCGCATAGACGATATCCGCCCGGTATTCGGTCTTTGACGTGACTGTATCCTGCACGGCGCTCCCCGGATTTCGTATTCGCCTTCACCCCGCATGACGCAAGAATTCCATAGCGCGGGGAATTCACATCCTATACCAACGGGATGCGGAGGAAATCTTCAGTCATCGTTCAAGCGGAAATCAATGGTCGAAAACAAGGCCGCAGCCGGCACAGATGCGCCGGACAACCCTACGCGCGTGATCTGTGGTGTCCGCATCGAGATGATCGAGCGGGGTGGGGGCACCCCGCTTCTGTTCCTGCATCCGGAGATCGGCATCGCGGCGGATGCAAAGGTGCTCGATCGCCTGGCAGAGCGGGCGCGCCTTCTCGCCCCAAGCCATCCGGGATTCGGCAATTCGGAGCAGCCGCCCACGTTCAACACCATCGACGATCTTGCCTATTTCTATTTGGATTTCCTGGACGAGCTCGACCTTCGCGACGTGATCCTGGTCGGCGTCTCGCTCGGGGGCTGGATCGCAGCCGAGATCGCGGTAAAATCCTGCGCCCGCCTCTCGCATCTGGTGCTCGCCAGCCCGGTCGGTATCAAGGTGTCGGGTCGCGAGACTCGCGACATCGCTGATATTTTCGCGCTGACCGAAGAGCAATTGGCCGAGCTTGCCTATTTCGATCCGGGCACGGCCAAGCCCGACTACAAGTCGATGCCCGACTCCGACGTGCGCAAGGTCGCGCGCAACCGCGAGGCGACCGCGCGCTACGGGTGGTCGCCCTACCTGCACGATCCCAAGCTCAGGCAGCGCCTGCATCGCATCAGTGTTCCGACGCTGCTGCTGTGCGGCGCCGCCGACCGCATCCTCGCACAGGGCTATGCGGAGGCCTATGCGGCTGCCATTCCGGGCTCCGGGCTGGAGACTATCCCGCGCGCCGGGCACTTTCCCCACCTCGAGCAGCCGGAACAATTCGCCGAACGGGTCTTCGCCTTAGCGGATGGAAGAACGGCGTGATGCGCGTCTATCATTTCACCGAGCAGCCCTATCCGGAGGCGTGGAACGACCATGGCGGGTCGCTGCGGGTCAATCTGCCCAACCGGAAATGCGATCCCAAGACAGCGGCCGAACTCTATCACCGCTACTACGACGAGTGGCTCATCGCCGATGAGCTCGGCTTCGATATCATGCTCAACGAGCATCACCAGACCGCGACCTGCATGTCGGCGGCCGTCGCGGTGCCGCTGGCGATCCTGGCGCGACAGACCAGGCGGGCGCGTTTGTTGGTGCTCGGCTATCCGATCGGGCACCGCCCCGATCCGCTGCGCGTCGCCGAGGAGCTCGCCATGATCGACGTGGTCTCGCGCGGGCGCCTGGAGATGGGCTTCATCAAGGGCGTGCCGTACGAGTTCCCCTGCTCCAACCAGAACCCGGTCAACGTGATGGACAAGTTCTGGGAGGCGCACGACTTCATCATCAAGGCGATGACGAGCCACGATGGACCGTTCAACTGGGAAGGTCAGTTCTTCCATTACCGCAACGTCAATATCTGGCCGCGGCCCTGGCAACAGCCGCATCCGCCGATCTGGAGCGCGGCCGGCAGCATAGGCAATGCACGCATGCTGGGCGAGCGCGGCTATGTGATGGCGGTGCTGGGCTCGGGCTACAAGACGCGGCAGCTCTATGACGCCTATCGCGAGGGCTATGTGGCGCGCTGGAAGCGCGAGCCTGCGGCGGATCGTTTCGCCTATTTGGGCTTGGTGGCGGTCGCCGCAAACGAGGCGGAGGCCCGCCGGCGCGGCACCCAGGTCGCCGAATATCTGCGCTCGGGCGGCATTGTTTGGCCGCCGTTCCGCAATCCCCCGGGCTATCTCTCGGTCGAGGAGAACACCGGGATCCTGATGGGCCGCGCCCGCGAGCGAACGCTCACCCGCGACGGGCGGGTGGTCGATATGCGCAGCGCCAGCATCCAGGACCTGATCGACGCCGCGATCCTGTTCTGCGGCACGCCCGATCAAGTGCACGACCAGATCGCCACCTTTGTGGACTATGCGGGCGGGCTCGGCCATCTGTTGGCCATGGGCCAGGCCGGCTTTCTGTCGCACGCCGACACCGTCGACAGCCTCACCCTGTTTGCCAAGGAAGTGCGGCCTCGGCTTTGAGGCCTGGCGCGGCGCGTGTTCTCCCTCTTCCCGCTTGCGGGGAGAGGGTCGGGGTGAGGGGCTGTGGCCTCACTCGCTGGCAGGCCGAGATTCGTCGCAAGGCCCCCTCCACCCGGAGCTTCGCGCCTGACCTCTCCCAGCAAGCGGGGAGAGGTGGAGAGCGGCATGGCGCTGCTCAAACTTCAGCGAACTGCGTTCTAACCTGACTTTTGCCGGCCATGTTTCGCAGTGACGATAAGGAGCGCTCTGAGAAACATAGCTGTGAGCAACACGATCGCAATGACGAAGAACCACCCCGAGGGAAATTGGAGAATGAACTTGTCCCAATCGGTCATCGGTGGATCGACCCAAACGGGATTGCTCGCGATGTTGCTGTGCTTAAAGGAGACATCAATCTTGAGATAGCTGGCCGTGATCCCGGCAAGGAGGGAAAGCACCCCGAGAATGAAGATCAACCGCCACGCCCATCGCGTTGCTATCATTATGGTCTTGATCCGGGTCTTGATCCAGTCCTGATCCACCTTGGCTTGTCGGACTGGGCCTTCCGCCCTAGGTTTTGCTGCTTTGCTGAACCAAATAGCGAGATTAGGTTATGCCTGAGTGCCTTGGAAAGGCTGCGTTTTGCTGCTTGTTGGGCGTGGGCCTGGCGGCGACCGCGCTCGTCTTAACGCATTCCTCGGCACACGCGCAATCGGCCAACCTGGCGCTCTGTGACCGTGTCGCCGCTGACCCGACCGATCCGGATAAGCCCGCGGACGTGAAAGGCACGGCCGAAATCACAGGAGCCGACATCGCGACCGCGATCAAATACTGCAAGGCGGCTTCAAGCTCGTCGCGCCGGGCGATGTACGAACTCGGCCGCGCCTATGCGGCCGCCCAGCAATTGGGCGATGCGATGAGCGCCTACCGCAAGGCGGCCGACAAGGGCAGCACCTCGGCGATGGTCGAGCTCGGCGTGATGCTGGGCACGGGATCTGGCGTCGCCGCAGACGAGGCACAGGCGCGCAGCCTGTTCGAGCGCGCAGCCGAAGCTGGCAATCCGCGCGGCGCCATCAATCTCATGGCGCTCGACAGCAACAGCGGCGATTCGGCCGACCTGACACGCGTCCGTGACTTGCTCGTCAAGTCGGCGGAGAGCTCGGCCGAAGCCCAATATCAGCTCGGCATGATGTATGCCGAAGGCCTCGGTGGGCTCAAGGACGACGTCGCCGCCCGCTCGCTGTTTGAAAAAGCCGCAGCGCAGAATCATGCCGGCGCGCTGGAGCGCATGGGCGCATTCGCCCAATATGGGCGCGGAGGACCGCAGGACTCAAGCGCCGCCAAATCCTTTTACGAGCGCGCCGCCGCGCTCGGCAACGAGGACGCCAAGGCTGCGCTCAAGCGCATCTCCTGTCCGTACGCGATCAAGGACAAGCGCGGGAATCTGGTGACCACACTCTGCTTTTAGCCAATCTACGCCGCACCCGACCCGGCGCGCTCGCGCAGCCGATAAAACTGGATCGTCTTCACCGCCGTGTCCGATTTGAGCCTGGCAAACCGCGCGCCCCATATTTCGAGATCATCGAGCTTGCCGTCCTTGACCCCCGCCTTCAAGGACAGCAGCTCTTTTGCGTCGTTCCAGGAAAGGCCCATCGCCTTGGCCAAGACCAGGATATGGTCGACCGCAGCGTCCGTGAATGCGCGCTCGATGAGACCAACCGGAAGATTGCTCAAAAGGGACAGTGCGATCGTCGTTTCGTCGAATTTTCCGCCGCGGGCAAACTCGATCAAAGTGGTCACAGACAGGCCGCCGTATTTGTAGAGGGAGCGAACCGCCGCCTCGGCCGCCGCGTATTCCGGCGAGCGGCGCCGGGTTTCGGCCTGGAATTGCTCGGAAGCCTTTGCAATCATGTTCCGGATCAGGCTCTCCTTATCCCTGTCTGCCGCTTTGAGCCGCGATCGCACGCTTTCAGAGGCGGTCGCGAACAATCGCAGGAGATGTGGGCGGGGAATCTCTTGCCGTTCCCAGATGCGAACCGCGAGATCTCCATCCGCTTCCGATCTCTCGACCAGCGTCGCGTAGCCGTGCTCGGAGAATTTTGCGCTTCGATTGCTCGCGGTCGAGAGCGCGACCTCGCGGTTGCCGCGTTCGACCAGAACATCGGTGACGCTTTCGGTGAGGCCGGGACGCCGGGAAATTGCCAGGAGGTGCTCCTGGCTCTTGGTCTTAGCGCCTTCGACAAGCGTCGCCACATCGAGCTGCGCCGCCCCGCTCAGGACCGGCTCCGCCACCCTGATCTCATCATCGAGTGCCAATTCGCGCAGCACCTTGGGGGGCGCCGCGGCGATCGCCGCAAGCCTCAACCCGAAGGTCGCGCGGGCCGAGGCATCGATCTCGCGGGCGAGGCAGCTCATCACCTCGTCGAACAGCGCCACCTGATCCCCGGAGAATCGGGCGCTGCCGGACACGAACAGGTCGGTCACGCGCCGTAGCGCCTCGGCGCGACTGCCGATGTCCTTGCTGGCGATCAGCTCCTCGAGCTGATCCATCGCGCTTGCAGGTCGGGCGCTCATCATGCTCGCTTCAGCACTGCGTTTCTGCGGGGCGCATCGGCATGCATCCACATCCGTTATGCGGCGCTCGCCGCCGGGAGGAAGCTGACGGTCTCGAAGCTCAGATGCGAGAACGGGCGCGCCGTCCCGAACAGGTGACCCTGGACCATGTCGACACCCAGCGAGGAAAGCAGATCGAACTGCTCTTGGGTCTCCACTCCTTCGGCAGTGATGGCGATGCCGAGACCGCGTCCGAGCGCCAGAACCGAGCAAATGATGGCCCGGCATTCGGGCCGCTTCATCAGGTCGCGCACGAAGCTCTGGTCGATCTTGATCTTGTCGAAAGGGAACATCGTCAAATAGCTCAGCGACGAGTAACCGGTGCCGAAATCGTCGAGCGCGATGGAGATGCCGAGATTCTTCAGCTGGCGAACCATGGGAAGAATATCGGCGTGGCTTTCGATCAGGACCGATTCGGTGATTTCCAGCTCGAGACGCTCCGGCGGAAGCCCGGATTCGACGAGCGTGCAGATGACGACGTCGATCAGGTTGATCTTTTTGAACTGCATCGGTGAAAGGTTGACCGCCACTTTGACGCACGCCGGCCATTTCGCGGCATCCGCGCAGGCCCTTTGAATGACCCACTCGCCGAGCCGGGCGATGAGGCCGCTCTCCTCGGCCAGGGGCACGAACTCGCCTGGTGGAATCCTGCCGCGCAGCGGATGTTGCCAGCGCACCAGTGCTTCAGCGCCGCAGGGCTGGCCGGTCCGGACATCGATCACGAGCTGGTAGTGCAGTTCCAACTCGTCGCCCACGATCGCGCTGCGCAGATCGTGCACCAATTCGTGGCGGGCATCGGCCTCGACCGTCATCTGTGCATCGAAGAAACGATAGCCGTCGCGCCCGGCGGACTTCTGCCGGTAGAGCGCGAGATCTGCCTGCTTCATCAGCTCGTTCGGCTCGACTCCATCGATTGGCGCCAGCGCAATTCCGATGCTGGTCCCGACGACCACTTTGGAACCATCGATGTCGCACGGCTCGGAAATCTTTGAAAGTATTCGTTCCGCCAGCGCCGCGGCTTCGCGGCGACCGTCGGCCGCAATCGGCTGCAGGATCGCGAACTCGTCGCCCCCGAGCCGGGCCAGGACCTCACCCTCGCGGAGCACCGACTTGAGCCGCCGCGCAGTATCTTTGAGCAGCGCGTCGCCGGCTGGATGTCCGAGCGAGTCGTTCACATCCTTGAACCGGTCAAGGTCGAGCATGAACACGGCGAAGGTTTCGCCATGCTGACGCAGGCGCGCGCCTGCAGCCTCGGTTCTCTCGAGAAACAGCGCCCGGTTGGGCAGGCCGGTCAAAAGGTCGTGGTGCGCCATGTAGCGAACCCGCTCGTCGGCGCGGGCACGCTCGGTGACGTCGATGATGGCGGAGAGCCACGCGGGGCGCCCCTCGTGAACGAGAACACGGCTGTAGACGGTCACCAGGATCAGATTGCCGTCGGCCTTGAGATGACGCCAGGTGATCCCGTCCTGGGCAAAATCCCCGCGTTTGAGAAAATGATTGAACTTCTCGTGGTCCTCGGCCGGGCGCACATCGAAGGTGGTCAGCTGCAGGAATTCCTCACGACTGTATCCGTAGTGCGCAATGGCCGCATTGTTGACTGCGAGAAATCGGTTGGTCTCCCGATCGATGACCCACATGGGGATCGGGTTTTCGTCGAACAGAAGCCGCGAGGACTCCTCGCGGCGCTTGAGGTCGGTGATGTCGATGCGGATGCCGATGCTGCCGCCGCCCTCGATGCGGCGCTCCTCGAGTCGCACCCAGCGGTCGCCGGCGATATGCTGCTCGCAGGAGCTCTGAAAGCCGTCGTGCTGCGCAAGACGGTCGGCGAGCCAAGCCTCTTCGCGGCCAATCGCATCGAGATAGTGCCCGCGCTCAACACCGGCACGGACGGAATCGGCGAAGCTCGCGCCGACCGCGATCTTGTCGAGCGCGGTGTTGTACAGATCCGCAAACCGGCGGTTCCAACGGACGTATCGCCCCTTGGCATCAAGGATGACGAGGCCCTCGGGCACGATATCGAAGGCTTCCACCAGCTGGATGTGGGCGCGCTCGATCTCCTCCGCCATCAGGCGGAGCGAGCGGTCAGTGCGCTGGCGGTCGCGCTCAGCCTCCTCATAGGCCGCAACCACCAACTTGGCGAGCACATCGAGATCGACTGCGCCGGAAGCCAAAGTGGCCTTCGCGAGTTGTCGTTCAAAGAGCTTGCGCACGATCACATCCAGATTTTTTCCGAGCGGTGGCACCACGCGCATGCGGCGTCGGGCTGATCGCGCGTGAATTTCGAAGAGAGCTTCCGGGCATGGTGTGACGGGGAGAACCCAGTCCGATTTGAGCGAAGGCAGCGGCTGCACCAGGCCGGGTCGCTGGCCATTGAGTTTCGTGCATTCTGTGCCCCGGGAGTGATCGGCCCACCATCCGCTCGGTGACATGCTACCGAAACAACATTTCCCGCGAGCTAAGCGGGATGATTAGCGGAGTGTAAAACCGGGACTGAAGTCTCCCGGCTCCACAGCCATCTGCCTGGTGCTTTTACGGGCAGCTTGAAAGCTTGCGCGCGCTTCTGTCATATGCGTCGCGATCTTGAACGGTTCGAGGAAGACATGCCTGATCCAGTCACCATCCCGGCACTGCAGAAGATGAAGCGCGAAGGCAAGAAATGCGTCGGCGTCGTTGCCTGGGACTATCAGATCGCACGCATCGCCGATCGCGCCGGGGTCGATTTCGTCTCGGTCGGGGATTCGGTCGGGGTCAACCTCTGGGGCCATGCCAATCCGCTCGAGGTCACGCTCGAGGAAATGCTCATCTGCTGCAAGGCGGTCCGCCGGGGGGTCACCCGCGCGCTGGTGAGTTGCGATGTGCCATTCGGGCCGGTGCAACAGGGAGTTGATGCGGCGCTTGCTGCGGCCATCCGGCTGGTCAAGGAAGGCGGCGCAGACATGCTCAAGCTCGACGGTGCCGCGGAGTTCCCCGAAGCCGTGCGCGCGCTGACGCGAGCAGGCATCCCGGTCTTCGCCCAGTTCGGCCTGACACCGCAGACCGCGATGAAATATGGCATCCCCTACAGCGCCCAGGCGAGCGCCGGCGCACAGGCGACCGCCGAAATGACCGAGAAGCTGGTCGCGGAGGCGAAGATGCTGGAGGAGGCCGGTGCCGCCTGCCTCGATTTCACCAATTCCGGCCCGGTTGCGGGTGCGGCCGTCGTGAAGGCGGTGAAGATCCCGGTGATCGGCGGCTTCGGCGGCGGCCCCTGGCTCGATGGACGCGTGCGCATGGCCCACACCGCGATCGGCTACGCAGAGAAATGGATCGATTCCAAGACCGAGACCTATTTCAACGGTGCCAAGAGCGCGCTTGAAGCATTCACCGCGCTGATCGCCGACGCGCGCGCCGGCCGCCAGATCAAAGGTTAGCGCATGTTCCGGGAAGCATGCCCTTGCGAAAGCGAGGGTGGTCACCGGCTTTCGGACAAGAACCTGCGCCAACGAAAAAAGGCTGATCATGGCGACCGCGATCATCGATGGAATATCGACACGCTACGAAGTCCTGGGCTCCGGACCGCCGCTGCTGATGTACGCGCCGGCGGGATTCGATGCGAGCTTGGACAAATGGGCCAGCCAGGGCGTCTACGCCAAGACCAAGCTGATCGATCACCTGCAGAAGGAATTTTCCTGCATCATCTTCGACCGGCGCGAGTGCGGCCAGTCGGGCGGCCGTGTCGAGCGCGTGAAATGGGCGGATTACGTGGCGCAGGGCAAAGGCCTGCTCGACCATCTCAAGATCGACCGCGCCCATATCATGGGCGGCTGCATGGGCTGCTGCCCGGTCGCGGCCTTCGGCGTCGCCTATCCGCAGGCAACGCTGAGCATGGTCCTGTTTTGGCCTGTGGGCGGCGCGAAATATCGGCTTTCAAGCCATCAGCGCTTTGCCGAGCATCTGGCCTTCGTGCAGCAGAACGGGCTAGCCGCGGTCGTCGCGCTGGTGGAGAAGGACGGCAAGGCCTTCGGCGCCGATCCGCGCGGCGGGCCGTGGGCGTCGGTCATCAAGCACGACCGCGCCTTTGCGGAAAGCTACGCAAGGGCGAGCCTCGACCAGTACAAGCTCATCGTCGCCGGCATGGCGCGCGGCCTGTTCGATCGCGACACGGCGCCGGGCGCCGAGCCCGAAGACCTGATGCGCCTCGATATTCCGGCTCTGGTCGTGCCGGGCCGCGATGCCGCGCACGCGACCTCAGCGGCACGCTATCTGGAAGAATGCCTGCCGCGCGCCGAATATTGGGATGTGCCGGTGGCGGAACAGACCGAGGCGACGACGCCGGCGCGGGTGCTGGAGTTCTTGAGGAAGGCGGCGGCGCATTCGTAGGATAGGTCTCTCACATCCCATTCCAAGATCGCCGCGAAGCATGCCGAATATGCAACACGGTGACGGTATCGCTGCTGACAGTGTAGAAAATCTTGAATGGGTACCGTACGAGAGGCACAACACGAACGGATGGGCGTTGCGGAAGCCGCAGCGAACTCTCCGGCATCACCGCAATTCGTGCGACCGTCGCGCGGATATAAGTTTCAAGCGCGACCGCAACCGCATCACCGAAGACGTCGCGGCTTCGTGAGCCAATTCGTGCAAGGTCGGCAATCGCACGGGGCGCATATTCGATTTTCATGCACCGCGAAATTTCGCGAAGGCCGCTTCGATCTCTTCCTTGCTCGCCAATTCTCCGCGCGCCACCTGCCCGAGAGCCTCATCAATGGCGGACAGTTCCTCGGGAGAGGCGTGATACACGCCCGTCCGCCGCGCTTCGATCTCGCGCGCGTACTCCGCAAGCTCCTCCTGGTCTTCTTCGGGCCAGGACTCCACCCGTTCAAATAACTTTCGAGAGGTCGATGTCATAGCTCTAGCTTACCAGATCACGTGGCGACCGGAAAAGCCCGGTACCGAAACGGCGTGGATTGAACTCGATGTCCTCTGCGCCGGGCTGACCAAGGAGGTCTCGGATGTTCGGCTTTTTCCCCAATAGACGACGGTGATCACGACGGGTCCGCGGTCGGTCGCGCGCTTGGCCCGGCGGATATGACGGTTGAGCTCGCGGCTCGAAATCCTAGAGGTCATTCCCTCACCACCATTCTCGCTATCTCCCAAACACCTCGAGCCGCAGCGGCAGCATGGCGCCGAGCCAGGCGGCATGCGCGGTGTGATCGGCGAGATCATCGCCCGTTTCCGGATGCAGGAGCACGGCCAATCCGTCGCGATTGAGCATGAGCCAGGGCAGGAATTCGGTGAGCAACTCGCGCGGAAAGGCGATCTGGTACATCGACTGCGGATGCGGCCCGACCGGCGCATCGTGCCAGCGTCCAACAAGCGCATCGGGGAATAGTGCGGCCGCTTGCTCGCGCAGGCGCGCGGCGCGCTCGCGCGTTGCCGCATCGTAGTAGATGTGCGCGTGGTAATGGGTCACGCGCCCGCCGTCTTCGGTTGCAGCGGGCGCCGCAGCCGCAACAGTCTTTCGAGCGCTCCCGCTCAAGATCCGCTCCCTAAGCGGCGGCCGCCTTCTTACGATTGGCCTCGAGGCGGGAATCGACGAGCGCCACGATCGCGTCGATGACTGGGTGGCTCAAGCCCTTCTGCTTGGCGATGAGCTGAACGAGCTTGTCGGCGCGCTCGATATAGGGCGCACCATTCTGCAACGCGCGCGCCGCCGACGCCGGACGCGTGAGGCTCTCCGCGGCGGCAGCATATTTCTCGAACGGCACGAGGTCCTCCGGCTTGGCGCCGAGCTTGACACACAGGTCGAACACGAAATTGTAGACCGAGCGCGATGTCTCAATGTCGCTGTGCACGGCCTCCTGGGCGGTGCGCATGCCATCCTTGGTGACGCAGCGATAATTACCGGCGAGCAGCATCGCCCATTTGGCGAGCGGCACGAAAATCGAATCGTAGACCTTGAGCTTCACCGGAAGCTCGATCTTGCCGTCGCCCGTGTCGAAGCGGATGGCCTCGATCTCATCCTGCAGCTGCCGCAGCATGGCGGTCGATTTCTCGTCGGGAAAGCGCGCGACCTTGAAATTGGTCGGCAGCGTCACCTGCAGCACATTGACCTTCTCGTCAGGTGGACGGATCGCCTGCGGGTCCGGACTGTTGAGCGTGATGGTGGCAGGATCAAAGGAATCCCAGACGCTCGGATCCGTATAAGCGGGCTTGAGCGCATCGTAGTCGAGACCGGGAATGCGCTTCACATACGGCAGCGGCGGCATGTTCATGATCGACATGCACGGCACCCGCGATTTCGCGACGGCATCGAGCAGCTCGCGCACGCCAGGCGAACGGTACTGCGGCTCCTGCATCGCCAGCCCGACCAGGTCGTAGTCTTTGGGATTGACCCCGCTCGCCCCTCCAGCGGTGACCGCGCCCGGAAGCTTGCGCGAGTCGAGGACCACCGGCTCCTTGCGCCCGCGCACCGGCAGGCGCACGCGGAAGCCCTCGGAATTGATGAGGTCGGCCTCGGCCGGCAGGCAAATCAGATGCAGCTTATGGCCGCCGAACAAGAGCTTGGAGGCGAGCAGCGAGCCATAGGATGCGCCCATGATCATGATCTTGTATGTGCCCGGCATGATGTCCTCCTCATTGACTGATGTTACGCGTGCCGATGATACGCGTGGATGCGCGGCGTCGAAGGCCGGAAGCCGCCGTTCAGGCGCGATGCTATTGGGCTCGCGGGCCGCTTGCAAACGCGAATATGCGCGATCTGCTCCGCCAACCCATACCGTAATGGCGTTGCTGCTTAAGGGTCGCCCGGCAGACCAAGCGCCGCGAGCGCCGCTTTGGCGACGATCACGTCCTGCTCGATCTTGGCGCCGCCGGCCGCAACCGCCCCGATGACCTCGCCGTTGACGGTGATCGGGAACCCGCCCGGCACGTTGGTGAAGTCGCCCATGCGGACCGCCATGCTGAGCGCATCGGCCTCCGGCGCATACCCGGTCGGCTGGCGCTGCGAGGCCGAGGTGATCGCCTTGCGCTTTGTGGTGACGATGGAGAAATGGCGCGCCCCGTCCATGGTGAGGAAGGCGATCAGCCGGCAGCCCTGGTCGACGACCGCGAGGCTCACCTTGCAGCCGAGCTCCTCGGCCTTGGCGACCCCGGCCTGCAGCATTTTCAGGCTTGCTTGATGCGTGAGGCGGTGGGTGGCGACGATCTCGGGCATGGTTGAGGTCCAGTTGCGATGGGCTGGCTTCTTCCTTGTCCCGGGCTTGACCCGGGACCGTTCCAAACGCCGAAGCCTCTAACGGTCCCGGCTCAAGCAAGGCCGGTACAAGTAAGATTGCTCACCCCACCAGTTCCCGCGTCGAAGGAACAAACAGCTCCTCGATCGTCACCGGCTTGGTGACGATGCCTTGTCTCTCGGCATGGCCGATCAACTCCTGCAGAACCCGGCGGTTGGGCGCAATTCCATAAGGGAGCGGATCGCCGGTGATCGCCATGACGCGCCGATGCACCTCGTCGACCTCGGTCGGCTTCTCGATCTTGCCGGCCTTGAGGCGATCGAGATAGACGCGCTTGCTCGCCGCGAAGGCCTCGAACACGTCGGCTGCGAGGTCGGGGTGCGCGGCGATGAGCTCGTTCTTGATCACAACCGTATGATTGATCGGATAATGCCCATCAGCTTTGAGCGCCGCGAGCCCCGCCTCCAGCGCATTTGGAATGAGCGGATGGACGTCCGGAGATTTCACGTCGACCCCGACCGCAGCGGCAAGCTCGCCGCTGATCAACATCTCTTCCATCTTCTTGCCTGGCTCGATCGGCACCACATTCGCGGGCGGCCGATATTCGGCGACGTGCTCGTCGCCCGACAGCACCCAGGTGATCTTGGAGAGGTCGACTCCATATTCCTGCTGCAGCACCCCGCGCGCCCACACGCCGGTCGTTACCGTATAGCCGCGGTTGACGCCGACGCGCTTGCCCTCGAGCTCTTTGGGATTGCGGATGCCGGCTTTGGTGCCGGTGAGGATCGCGCCGTGATGGAAGGCGCGCACCAGGAAGATCGGCACGGCGGTCATCGGCTTCCCATAGGCGCGGGCGCAGATATAGGTGGTGATCGCCATCTCGCAGATGTCGAACTCGGCGCCGCGCACCATGCGGCGGAACGCGGCGATGAGCGGATCGACCTCGATGAAATCGAACGTGAAGGTACGCGGCTTGACAGTGCCGTCCTTCAGCGCCCGGTTGTTGCCTTGTGTGCGGGTGACCGCTTTGAATTTGGTGACAGTCATGAGATTGCCTTGCTCCGGGCGACAGACGACACAAGAGCCAGCCTGTCACACGATCCCCATTGTCATGGCCGGACTTGTTCTGACTTGTTCCGGCCATCTCGATCAGGAGGGCACAGCACACCCTAAGCGAGATCGCCGGGGCAGGCCCGGCGATGACACATCTGTTCTCTGATTAAACCGTCGTCTGCGCCACGCCGGGTCGCCCGATCAGCGCCTCCTTGGCGCCTTCCTTGAAGGGCTGGTCGGGCGGCAGCACGATGGAGACGGAGCGCACCCGGTGGTGCGCGGGATCGACGCCGGGCGGGACCGTACCCTTCTCGACGAGGGCCTTGGCGGCCCGCAGCAGGCGATGGCGCGCCATGATGATCCCGTTATCGGTGGAGACGAGGTTCTCCTTGGTGCGGTCGCAGATCGGCCCCATGCTCTCCTGCAAGGAGGCGTCCTGGCTCGCAAAGCCTGCGACCCCGCTATAGGTCTTGCCAGCCTTCTGGGCGGCGCGATCCATCAGGTAATCGTTGTCCTTGTTGGCGAGCGGCCGGAAGGTCCCGGGCACGTATTTGCAATGCACGCCGGCCCCGTCGCGCATGGCCTCGACCTCGCGGGTGGTGAGCGCGCGCACCGGGTGGAAGTCGTAGGTCCATGCCCAGCAGTTCACGTCGTCGATCGGGATCCAGAAGTGGCCGTGGATCGGGTGGTCGGCGCGAGGCGGGATCATGGTGAAGGTCGGCATCACCCAGGGGGTGATGCGCCAGTAATAGTTGCCGTTCTCGGCATTGCGCCGCGCCCCGATGAACAACCCGCCCGGCTGCTCCACGACCTCGAAATGCGGCCGCATGTCCTTGAGGTTGTACTCGTTGCCTTTGGCGCCCTTGAACAGCGGGTCGGAGCCGAGGTCGCCGCGGTGCAGGAACGAGACGTGGCTCGAATCGATCCCGCCCTCCATGGCTTGCAGCCAGTTGCACTCCTGGAAGCGCTTGGAGATGAAGGTCTGCTCGGGGGCGACAGTGGCGAACTCCCACTCCGGCATCGGCGGCTGCTTCTCGGGCGGGCCAAGATAAGCCCACAGCACCGGCCCGAGCTTCACCAGCGGATATGATTTCAGCTTGATCTTCTGGCAGAAGCCGGACTCGCGCGGCTCCGAGGGGACGTCGATGCACTGGCCGGTGACGTCGTATTTCCAGCCATGATAGGGGCAACGCAGGCCGCTCTCCTCGTTGCGGCCGAACCAGAGCGAGACGCCGCGGTGGGCGCAGAACTCGTCGATCAGGCCGTATCTACCGTCGGTGTCGCGGAAGGCGATGAGCCGCTCGGACAGGACCTTGACCCGCACCGGCGGGCATTCGTTCTCGGGCAGCTCGGAGGCCATCAGCACCGGGAGCCAGTAGCTGCGGAACATCGCCCCCATGGGCGTGCCCGGGCCGGTTTGCGTCAGCAGATCGTTCTGTTCTTTTCTGAGCATCTAAGTTGTTCCATGGGCTTGCCGGCGATCCCTTGATCAAAGCCGACATTTCTTAAGGATTGGCATGAAGCCTCAAGCGCAAATTAAGCGCTTGCTTTCCCCTCGACAAGTCGCGACAGGAGACCGCGGTCCCAGCCTCAGCAGCAGCTGCAATCAACCCCCTCGATGTCGGCAAGCCCATCCTTAAGCCACGCGGGGGGTAGATCATCTTCGGTCACATCGGCAATCGGCTTGAAAACCTTGAAATGGTGGCGCCGGTCGCCTTGGGTCCAGAATGCGACCACGGTCTCGAGCGGCGGACAGCCCGGCACCGCGCAGGCGACCTCCGCCACCATCACGGTTTCCTCTCCGCCCAAGGCAAAGCGCGCCCTCGTCCACGCGCGAACCTGCTCGGCGGCAGCGCCGTCGGAAGATTCTCTACGGGCAAACCCGAAGGTGGCAGGCTTGTTCAAAGGCTGCGCCTAACTATCTTTGCTACATAGCAAAATAGTGACGAATGCCGGGCAGGAAAAGCGGCCTATTCGCGGCTCGCTATTCGCCTATCCGCAGTCTAGATTGCGGCCCGATTTTCCACCCCACCAATCGGAGATTTCCTCAAGTGGCTGAAACAGTGCTGGCGGCGGTCAGAACCGGTCCGAGCAAGACCGAGATCCAAGAATTCCCGATGCCCGATATCGCTCCTGACGCCGCCCTCATGAAGATGGAGGTCGGCGGCATCTGCGGCACCGATGTCAAGCTCTACCAGCACCCGCCGACCAGCGACCCCGTCATCATGGGGCACGAGAATATCGGCGTCATCGCCAAGGCCGGCCGAGAGTTCACCAACCGCAAGGGGTTCAAGGAAGGCGACCTGGTCTTTGTCGAACATTATGTGATGTGCGGCAAGTGCGAGTGGTGCCACGCCGGCCAGTACCGCCATTGCGAGAACACAAACTGGCGCACCAACCCTGATGCTATCCGCTACGGCTATACTTCGGCGAAGAAGGCGCCACACCTCTATGGCGGCTTTGCCCAATACGTCTATCTGCCCTGGAACGCGGTGGTGCATCACGTGCCCAAGGGCGTGACGCCGGAGCTCGCCGGGCTCGTGACCCCGATGGCGAACGGGGTGGAGTGGTCGCTCTTCGACGGCGGCGTCGGCTACGACTCCACCGTGCTGATCCAGGGACCCGGCCAGCAGGGCCTCTCGCAAACCGTGATCTGCAAGCAGGCCGGCGCATCGCTCATCATCGTCACCGGCACCTCCAAGGACGGCGCGCGGCTCAAGGTCGCCAAGGAGCTCGGCGCCGACTACGTGATCGACGTGCAGAAGGAGGACCCGCTCGCCCGCATCATGGAGATCACCGGCGGCAAGGGTGTCGACGTCTCGCTCGACTGCACCGCCGGCGCCGGCACCATTCCGATCCTGCTCGGCATCGAGGCGCTCAAACGCAAGGGCGGCACCATCGTGGTGCAGGGCGAGCTCGCCGCCTTTCCGAATTTCCCGCTGGAGAAGTTCACCGTGAAGTTCATCACCATGCACTCCGCGCGCGGCCACAGCTACAAGGCCTGCGAGCTCGCACTGGCGCAAATCGCCTCCAAACGCTTCCCGCTGGAGAAGATCACGACGCACCGCTTCGGCCTGAAGGACGTCGATCTCGCCATCAGGTCGGTCGGCAGCCTGCCGGGCGGCAAGCCGGACGTGATCCACGCCTCGCTGATGCCGTGGATGTGAGGCGCTAGCTAGGAACGCGTGGGCACGGCGCGTTCCGCGCCCTTTGCCCACCCTACAGAGCCGTAGGGTGGGCAAAAATTGCTTCGCGCTGGATTTGATTGACACGAGGGGTTGCGCAATTTTGCCCACGCGTCTGCGCAAAGCGTCGAGCTACTTCTTCGTCTGCGGGAAGTGCGACAGGCTCGGCGGCGGCTCGTCCTTCTCGGCCGGCATCAGCTCGCCGTCGCCGGCGTTGATCATGTAGTGCCTGCCACCGATGTTCACGTGGACGTTGCCTTCCGCACAGATCGATTCGACCCAGATCGGCTTCGGATTACGCTTCATGTTCTTGAGCACCGTCCACGGACGGGTGAGCGCATGGTCTTCGACCGTGACCAGGTCGTGCAGGATGTCCGGGTTGTCCTTGTCGAGATAGAAGCGCTCCTTGACCACCGTCTGGCCATCCTCATGCAACGGCAGGCCGCTCGGGTCGAAAGTGCGCGGGTTCTTCAGGTTGCGCGTCTCGACCTCGAGTGCAGTGAACCGGCCACTCGCGTCGGGATCGACCCACTTGCCGATGGAATAGCCCATCCACGAAGGGTCCTCGTCGGTCGGAAAGTCGCGCCCATCCGTGTAGATGCGCCGGAGCATGCTGAGATATTCCATCAGCATATAGGTGGTGTTGCGGGTAACGACGATCTCCATCGGGAGCACCAGGGTGGTGGCCCGCGGCATTCCTTCCGGGATGCAGGTGTAGACCGGGTCGTCGCCAAATCCGCCCCTGGCCACGTCGGCCAGATTGGCCTCGAACTTCTTCTGATATTCGGGCGTGAGCGGCGCTTGCTGCCCTAGCCCGGGGGGCTTGGTCTGGTCGAAGACGCCGAGCCTCCCCATGTTTTCCCATTGGCCGGCAAAGGCGGGGTAATGGCTCTCATCAAACGGTTGCTGAGCTGCGGCAGGCCCGGCGATCACGGCGCCGGCAAGCGCAAGCGACAGGATCATGCCTTTTGACAGCATTTGTCTTCCTCCCAGGAAATAACGGCGGGCAACTCGGGACGCGGCGCTATTTCGGGACCGCGACCGGCGTGCCGTCCTTGAACTTGACCTGCTGCGGCTGGTAGGAGCCGCCCTCGGCGCCGCTGTGCAACGGATTGATCTTGACCGTGATCTCGTCGCCGGGCTTGAGGCTCTTGGCCGTCATGCCGTCGCGCACGAGAATCCCGGGCGCGCCGCCTTCGAGGGTCCAATCCTTGATGGTCCCGTCCTGACCCTTGACTTCCACGATCAGCAGCGTGTGCGGGCTGACAAACTTGAACTCCTTCACGGTCCCGGAGATCTCGATCGGATGCTCCATGTCGAACATCGCAAACGAATGGTGCGCCGATGCGATGCCCCCGCAGGCGGCCCAGGCAAGACCGGCCAACAGCGTGACGGAACGAAATCTCGGGATCATGGATTCCTCACCCTTTGTCTTAATTCTTCGGTTCAACACTACGACATTCAGCGCAGCTACGGCAACGCCTTCCGCCTATTCGGGCGCCGAGCTCAGTGGCGGGCGCTGGTCTCGCCGAGATGCTGGCCGCAGTCCATGCGGATGCATTCCCCGGTCATGACCGTCGCGACCTCGACCAGGAACAAAGCGGCCCGTGCCACGTCGATCGGCCATATGCCCTTCTTGAGGGGAAATTCCTCTTTCGCCCGCCGCAGGCGCTCCTGATACTGCTCTTCGTTCAGGATCACCCGCGTCCAATGACCGAGCATCCCGCCCGGGCAGAGCGCGTTGACCCGCACCTCCGGGGCCAAAAGACGCGCCATCGCCAGCGTCAGCGTATTGAGCGCGCCCTTGGAAGCCACATACGCCATCGAGCTGCCACCCGCCCGCATCGCGCCGACCGAAGAGATGTTCACGATCGCCGCATCGCCGGTGGCCTTGAGATGAGGGGCTGCGGCGCGGCACATCTGATAGTTGCCGATCAGGTTGACGCCGTAGACGCGCTGGAACTCGGCGGCGTCGAGCAGATCGAGGCGCTTGTGCGGGATCGGCTTGGTGGTGGCCGCATTGTTGATGAGCACGTCGAGGCGGCCCCAACGGTCGACCGCAGACTTGACCAGGCGCACGCAATCTTCGTCTTTGGACACGTCGCCCTGCACCGCGATCGCGTCCACGCCCGAACCTTGACAGTGCGCGACGACCTTCTCGGCGCCCGCCTTGTTGGTCGCATAGTTCACCAGCACGTTGCAGCCGCGCGAGGCGAGGATTTTCGCGCATTCGGCGCCGATGCCGTCATCGGAACTCGCCCCGGTGACGACCGCGGCCTTCCCTTTGATCTCCAAGCAAACCTCCCGTGTTGAAACCTAAGCATGATCCCGAAAAGCCTGCCCTTGCGAGAGCGAGGGTGGATACCGGTTCTCGGAAAAAGGTCATGCTCAACCTATTGTCCGATCCGCGTCATCTGCGCCGCCTTGGCGACGAGCTCCGCCGGCAGCGCTGCAATCTTGCCGATCGCCGCCGCGATCGCCTCTCCCGAGCGCGCCTCGACGGTCAGCTTCATTTGCTTTGCTTCTTCAAGCAGCGCTGGGTCCGCTACGGCGCCGTGGAAGGCACGGCGCAACGCCGCCACCCGATCGGGCGGCACATTCGGCGGCGCGAGAATCGGGCGGCCGATCTCCAGGCTTGAGGCGTGGACCTCCAGGATCTCCCGCTGCTCGTCGGTCTTGGCGTAGCTGAAGATGGTCGGCACCTTGAGCTCAGGCACCGCCTCCGGCTCGGTGGTGAACAGAAGACGAAATGTGCCATCGTCGAGCAGACGTTGCGCCGCGCCCTGAAACGCGCTCGTCGTCTGGCAGATGCCCTGCAGCTCGCCGCGCTCCATCGCCAGGATCACGCCGTTCGCGCCCTTATATCCATCGATCAGCTTGAACTTCATGCCGAGCAGGTTCTTCAACAGAACCGGCGTCTCAGTCAATGCCGTGCCGGCGCCGTCGCCGCCGACCACGAGCTCGCGCGTAAACAGATCATCGGGCCCCCGAATGCCGGAATCCGAGCGCGCATAGCAGCCGCGATGGGTGATCTCCGGACTGCCGATCCAGTTGAACTTTAGCGGGTCGTAGTTGACGTTGGGCTGCCGCATCAGCGCGTAGTTCGGGATGTTACGGCTGACCATGCCGATCACGGTGCCGTCCTGCGCGGCCTTGTTGTAGAGGTAGTTGGCGGCGATCAGCGAGCCGGCGCCCGGCATGTTCTGGATGACGAAGGGCGGCGCGCCAGGGACATGTTGGCGCATGTGGCGGGCGACGAGCCGCGCCCAGGTGTCGTAGTCCTGACCCGGTTCGGTGCTGACCACGAAGGTAATCTGCTTGCCTTTGTAGAAATCCGCGGGGCTTTGCGCCCACAGCGGCGATGCTGACAGGACGGAGCAGGCAATCAATGCCACAGCGTGCGTCAAGGCTCGCATGCTTCCCTCCTGCCATTGGTTCTTAGTACTTCGCATCAAGGTACAAAGGCAGGTCGCGCGCGGCAAGCGAAGCGGGCAAGCGCGGGCATTCCCAATTGTCCACTTTTCCCGGGCGCAGTGCAGCGTGGCCGTGGTCTTTGAGCTTTCGCGAAGGCGCCCAACCCGTTCCGGTCGCAACCGATCCGCAGCCTGGAACGGTCCCGGCTCAAGAGGCCGGAACAAGCGTGAGTCTCAGGTCCCGCTCTTCGCGCCACCGACCGCGGCGATCGTCGCGGCGGTCTGCATATGGCCATCCCAGCGCTTGGCGAATGGTGCCGCGATGCCGAACTGATCGAGCACGCGCGCGACGATGTGATCGACCACGTCGTCGACGGTCTGCGGGCGATTGTAGAAGGCCGGCATTGGCGGCAGCATGACAACGCCCATGCGGGCGAGCTTGAGCATGTTTTCCAGATGCACCTCGGACAGCGGCGTCTCGCGTGCCACCAGCACCAGCTTACGTCGCTCCTTGAGGATCACGTCGGCGGCGCGGTGCACCAGATGCTCGCCATAGCCGTTGGCGATTCCCCCCAGCGTGCGCATCGAGCAGGGAATGACCACCATGCCCTCGGTCAGGAAGGAGCCCGAGGAGATCGAGGCCCCCATGTCGCCCTGGCTGTGGACCACGCTCGCGAGCGAGCGTACCTGCTCGACCGTATAGCGTGTCTCATGCTCGATGGTGCGCTGCGCCCATTTGCTGATGATGAGGTGGGATTCGACCTCGGAATGCTTCAACGCCTCGAGCATCCGGATGCCGAAGATGGCGCCGGTCGATCCGGTCATGCCGACAATCAGGCGTCGCATACTATTCCTCTTCTCCTTGCAAGGCTTTCAGCCATACCGGCCGCGCGCCATGGCTGCAACTTGAAAACTCTATTAGTGGAGCATGATCCCCGCTTCCGCGGGGACAAGCCTCATCCGAAAACCGGCAACCACCCTCGCTTCCGCAAGGGCGGGCTTTTCGGGATCATGCTCTAATCGTTAACGATCAGCTCTTGAACAAGTGCCCGAACATCTGCCGGGCCAGGCGCGCCCGCTCCGGGGTCGGCAGGTTCACTGGGGGGAACTCCTCGCGCCAATGATACGGCCGGCAGGCATCAATGACGGCGCGGCTGTTGGTGTAATCGCCGACCTGACGCCGGGCGGGCTCGATGCGCGGATCGAGCGGCGTCGACCAGGCATTCTTGACAATGTCGATCGATGTCGCCGGATCGGAACGGGTGATCAGCGCCCAGATGACCTCTTCGAGGTTGGACGCGTCGATATCGTCATCGACCACGATGGTGTAGCGGCCGCAATAGGCGCCCACATGGCACATGGTGGCGATATGGCCGGCCTGCTTGGCATGGCCCGGATAGCGCTGGTTGATGGCGACCACGAGCAGGAGCCGCGCATTGCCGACCTCGTGCGCCCAGGCCGCGGTGACGCCGGGCACGCCCGCCTTCTCGATGTTCTCGCGCAGGAGCCCTGAGCGTACCACCGCCCGCCAGCGGCAGATCTCGTCTGGCGGGCGCTGCGGCGAGCAGCCGAGCAGGATCGGATCATTGCGATGATAGATCGCCTTGATGTCGATGACCGGCTCAGGCCGCACGTCGCTCGCATAGTAGCCGGTCCATTCGCCGAACGGCCCCTCGATGCGCTCGTTGCCGGGCAGGACGAAGCCCTCGAGCACGATCTCCGCGTTGGCCGGGATCGGCAGGCCGGTGATCGGGCCCTTGATCACCTCGACCGGCTTGCCGCGCATGCCACCTATCACTTCATATTCGCTGACCCCGTAGGGCACTTCGCTCGAACCCATGAGGAACGACATCGGATCGCCGCCGCAGACGACGGCGACCGGCATCGGCTCGCCGCGCGCCTTGTACTTGTCGCGCATCTGCCGGCCGTGCTTACCGGGCGAGATGTAGAAGCCGGCGGTTTTGGCGTCATGGATCATCACCCGGTAGGTGCCGCAATTGATCCAGCCGTCGTCCGGATCGCGCATGACATTAAAGCAACCGGTGCCGATATAGCGCCCGCCATCGGCGTCGTGCCATTGCGGCGCCGGGAAACGGGTGATGTCGACTTCATCGCCGGTAATGACGTTCTCGAAGATCGGCCCATCGCTCACATAGGTCGGTGCGATGCGCTTCATCGGTCCCATGAAGTGGGTGCGAAAGCCTTCGCTTAAGTCAATCTTGGAGAAGTCGGTCGGGAAGCCGAGCGTCATGTTCTTGCGCTTGCCACCGAAGAAGTTGACGAGCAGGCGGCTGCCCTTGATGGTGCCGGGCACATCGGTGAAGATGAAACAATCGGCGTCATCATCGTGGAGCGCCATCTCGGCCAGCATGCCGATATCGCGCTCGTAGGAGAGATTGGCGACTTCTCTGATCTCACCGAGCCGGCGCGCCTCCTCGACCCATTGGCGCAAGTCCTCATAGGGAAGGCGCGGATCGATGTTGGAGCGTGCCGCATTCGAAGCGGGTTCGCCGCTGGTCATCGGCGTGCTCATAGGATCTGGGCTCGAATCCTCCTTGGCCATGACTTCCACTACGCTGCTTTCTTGTTTGCACGAAATCGAATGCGGAGGGGAATGCCGCTCCGCGTCCACACCATATGTAGCTCAGCTCGCAGCGCGTGCAAAATCGCGTGTGAGGCTTGGCAGCTTGCGCAAACGCGCAACGCGGTTTTGCGCAGGCGATAGTCCGAAACGCGCGGTTGCACACCCTGCGCCTGCTCCCATTCCCCTCCCGCAATCCGGGGAGGGTCAGGGTCAATTCAGATAGGCCGGCTTCGGCCGCTGGTTGAGCTCGATATAGGTGCCCCAGGGATCGGTGATGAACGCTATCCCGACACCGCTGTCGTTCACGGTATAAGGCCGATCAAGCTTGACGCCGTTTGCCTGGAGTCTGGCGATAGTTGCTTTCAGATCGATGACGTCGAAGCCGATGTGATCGAGGACCCGCCCCTTGGTAGGCGCTCCCAATGCCTCGACCTTGTTAAAGCGCAGCTGCGTGCCCGGAAGATCGTCGACCGGCAAATTGTTGCGCACCCCGGGCTTGGCGCCGAACATCTTCACATACCACGCCTGGCTCTCCGGGATCACAACCGCCGGCTCGAAGAAATGGACGTGATCGCTCTTGATCGGCATGGTCTGGTTCTTGTCCTCGAGTATCTCGATGCGCAGGCCGTCAGGCGTGACAACCCAGGCCTGATCGAGCCGATTGTTGGTGCCGGGCAGCACCGGGACGCCGGCTGCCTTCCACTTGGCGACGGACTGCTGGACGTTGGGGACCACAAAGCCGACATGGTTCACGACCGATCCGTCGGTGCCTGCAGTCGCCGGCTCGGCGCCAGCAGGAAGATTGAGAATTACCACGACGCCGGGAAAGATCACGCGCTGCAGCGGACCGCCGCCGCCATCGACGCCGCCCATGGCCAAGAACATCTTCCTGCTGCGCTCGATATCGCGCGAATTGAGGTGCCAATGTCCCATAGTCACGCCCTCCTGGTTGGGCGTGTAGGGCTGCGCCGAGGCGCCGCACATCGCCAGGGTTGAGATAAGCCAAAGTGCCGAGACCAGTCGCATGACGATTTTCATTGGCCGTCTCCCTTTGATCGCTTATTCGCCGTTGACCGACGAAGGCCTTGAACTCTATCACTCGCCGGCACCACGTGTAAGCGATCAGATCTCGCATCAACGATTTCGCATCGAGGATCTCGCATGAAGGCCAGCCTGCAGGCAGGCGTGTCGTATATCCGGCGGATCACCGTCGACAAGGACCGCACCATCAGCTTCATGGGCGAGGAAGGGCGGGTTTATGCCACTCCGCGCCTCGTCGGCGATATCGAGTACACCTGCCGCGATCTCATTCTGCAGCATGCGGATGCGGGCGAGGATTCGGTCGGCGTCGAGGTCGCGCTCAAGCATTCGGCCCCGACGCTGCCGGGATCCAACGTCGAGATCACCGTCAAGGTGACCGGCGTCGAGGGCCGCAAGGTCAACTTCGAAGTCTCCGCCCGCGACGAGCTCGATGAAGTGAGCCGCGGCACGCATACGCGTTTTGTGGTCGACGTCGCGAGAACCATCGAGCGACTCAAGACCAAAGCCGCAAAGCTGGTGAACAAATGAAGCCGCCCAAGGGCTCCGACGAGCCGCTGATCCTGGTCGATGAGAAGAACCGCGCAGTCGGGATTGCCTCCAAGCTCGCGGTGCACAGCGAAGGCCTGCTGCATCGCGCCTTCTCGATCTTCCTGGTCGACGATGAGGGCCGCATGCTGCTGCAGAAACGCAATCCGAAAAAGTATCACTCGGGTGGGCTGTGGGCGAACACCTGCTGCGGTCACCCGCGGCCGGGCGAGCGGACCGTGACGGCCGCGCGCCGGCGCCTCAACGAGGAGCTGGGCGTGCGCGATCCACTTTCGTTCGGCTTCTTTGCCCGCTACCGCGCCGATCTCGACCGCGGCATGCACGAGAACGAGCTGGTCTATGTGTATTTCGGGCAGCTCAAGTCAGAGACCAAGCCCGATCCGGCCGAGGTCGTCGGCCTCGAGCACGTGAGCCTCGCCGAGCTCAAGCGGCGCATCAAGCAGAAACCCGGTTCCTTCACATATTGGATGAAGCACTACGTGCAACATCACGCTCAAGAGATCGCCCGGCATGTTCGCGCGACGGTTGGCGGGTAGCCCGGATGGAGCGTCAGCGAAATCCGGGGTCGCGGTCCCGCATTGCGCTGCGCTTCATGCGGGCTACATGCTCCAGTTTGCGAGGCACCTCATGCGGCTCCAGGTCTTAGCGATCGGCATTTTCCTCGCCACGGCCGTCGGCGTGTGCTGGGCCGAGGAACCGATCACGCTGCGGTATGGGCAGAATGCGGCCGGGGCGACCGGGCTCTCCTCGCTTCCGCTCACGGTCGCGCAGCGGAAGAATTTCTTTGTTCGCGAGCGCCTCAATCTTGTGGTGGTGCCGATTTCGGGCGGGACCGACCGCATCGTGGCAGCGCTCGACCGCGGTGAGATCGATGCCGGCAAGAACGCAACGCCCTATCTGATCGAAGCGGTGCTCAAGGGATCGGATGCGGTCGCGATCATGAGCCAGACCGCCAATCCGGTTTACAGCCTGATCGCAAGGCCCGACGTCAAATCGGTGGCGGCGCTGAAAGGACAGCTGCTGGGTCTGTCCAGGCCGGGCGATACCATCACCCTGTCTACCTTGCGGCTGCTGGCCCGCGCCCAACTTGGGCCATCCGATTTCCGAACCAAGGTGGTGGTGGGAACGGGCCCCCGCTTTGCCTGCCTCAAATCGGGCGAATGCGCGGCGGTGCCGATGGGCGAGCCCGAGGACCTCGATGCGATCGCGCAGGGTTTTCCGCGGCTCGCCTTTACGTATGAGGCGGGCAGCGATCTGTTGTTCAATGTCGACATGGCGCGGCGCACTTGGGGGCAGAAGAACGAGGAGACGCTGACGCGCTTTGCGCGCGCCATGGCGTCCGCCTACGCATTCATGAACGATCCCAGCAATCGCGACGAAGTTACTCGCATTATTGCCGAAACTGCCCACCTCTCGCCGACCGTCGCGGCCGAGATTTTCGCGCCTTATCTTGATCCGGCCAAGAACGTCCTGCCGCGCCAGGGCGAGCTCGACCTCGCGGCGCTCGGGCGGGTCTTGTCGCTCATGGCGGAAGCCGGCGTGATCCCCTCGCCTGCCCCGCCCGCGGAGAGGTTCGTGGACTTGCAGTACCTCAAGGCCGCGGGGATTCAGTGATCGTGCGAGAGCGAGCTCAATGCTCCTGAAACTTTAGGAGTCGCCCCGCATTGCCCATCACAATCAGAGTGCTGACATTGTGCAACAGCGCTGCGATGATCGCACCGCTGGCCCCTAACCAGCCGGTCGCCGCCGCAGCCACGATCACCACCGTCCAGCCGAGCCCGATGCTGACATTCGCGTAGATGGTGCGGCGGCAGCGCCGGCTTAAGCGAATGCAGGTGCCGAGCCGCCGCAGATCGTTGGTCATCAGCACAAGGTCGGCGGAGGCAAGCGCCACATCGGTGCCGCGCGCCCCCATGGCGATGCCGACGGCGCCGACCTTGAGCGCCAGCGAATCGTTGATGCCGTCGCCCACCACCATGGGCCGGTAGCCGGAAGCAATCTCATCGAGCACATAGGTCATCTTTTCCGCCGGCAGCGCCTCGGCCCGGATATCTGGCAAGCCTAAGGACTCCGCGACCCGGCGGGCCACCGCTGTGCGATCACCGGTGAGCAGCACCTGCCGGCGCAGCCCGAGCTCGCGCAGATCATCGATTGCCTGTTTCGCCTCCGGCCGCGGCTCGTCGGCAAGCAGCATCCAGCCGAGGAATTTCTTGCCCTGGGCAACTCCAACCATGGGTCCATCGTGATTGGGCGGATCGGAGATCGCGACACCGAGTTCGCGGAACAATTCGACGCGGCCGAGCCCGACCACCTCCGCACCGAGCCGGCCGACAACGCCGAGACCGCGCGATTCCTTGATCTCGTCGACCACGAGCCGTCCAGGCTCGGCCAGACTTGCCAGGGCGCGGCTCACCGGATGATTGGAGGCGCTGGCGAGCGCGCCCGCCAGCGCTTTCAGCTCGCGCGGATCGACGCCCGGCTCAGGACGCGCCTCCACGAGCTGCAAATGGCCGACCGTCACGGTTCCGGTCTTGTCGAACACCACCGCATCAACGGTGGCAAGATTCTCCAGGAACGCGGCGCCCTTCACCAGAATGCCGTGGCGGCTGGCGACCGCGATGGCGGCGATCGACGTGGCGGGTGCGGCCAAGACCAGCGCGCACGGACAGGAGGCGACCAGGACCGCCAGCGCCGCGACCGTGTTGCTGGTGGCAAACCAGGTGCCGGCGGCGATCAGAAGCACCAGAACCATGTAGCGCTCGGCATAGCGCTCGAGCAGGCGCGTCACCGGCGGCTTGGCGCCTTCCGCCTCCTGCAGCAAAGCGATCACGCGGCCGAGGGTGGAATCCTCGCCCACACGCGTCAGCTTCACCACCATGTGGCCGTCGCCGTTGATCGAGCCCGAGAATACCTCGCTGCCGACCTGCACCTCGACCGGCACCGATTCACCGGTGATCGATGCGGTATCGACGCTGGAGGCGCCGGACTGCACGAGCCCGTCGGCCGGGATGAGGTCGCCGGCACGCAGATCGATGAGATCGCCGGCGCGCAGCGCGTGCGTATTCACTTCCTCGACCTCGCCATTCGGCAGGAGGCGACGGGTCTTGACCTGGGTGAGCTTGCTCAAGGCGCGGATCGCCTCTTGCGAGCCGAGCAGCGAGCGCTCCTCCAGGATATGGCCGAGCGTCATCACCAACGGCAGCAGCGCCGCGGTCATGAGGTCGCCCGCTGCCCATGCGGCGATCAAGGCCAGCGCGATCAGCTGGTCGGTGATGCCATGCAGATCGGGGAAGCGCAGCGACTGCCAGGCTGCCGACAGTGCCGGCACGGCGACCAGGAGCGCGGCAATGCCGGCCACGAGCTCGGCGACGTCGCGCTGGTTCGGAACCAGGAATTGCAGCGCGGTCGCCAGGATGAGGCAGCCGCCGGCGACGAGTGAGAGAGTAAGGCGAAGGCCGAGCGAGAGCTGCTCGGCGCGGCTCAGCAAGCCCTCGCCTGCGGTCGGGGCTGGGGCAACAACGGTCTCGGCGGTCATCGCGGCACCGGTCCCGGCAGCATCAACTGGACGCCGCCATTATTGTCCACTGTATCGACGCGCGCCGCCTTGGCGAGCAGCGGGCCGATCCGATCATAGTAGATGCGGTTGATCAGCATGTCTCCGGACAATCCCGGAGAACCCTTGGCAAGCGCATCGATGGCGGCCGTGCGTGTCTTGGCGTCGGTCACCTTCTCGGCGGCGCGTGCATCGGCGTCCGTCAACGTGCGATCGCGGTCCTGGTTGGCGCGCAACGCCGTCATGGCGGCGCCGGTGCGCGCCTCGGCGATGTCGCGGTCCGCCTGCTGGGTGGCGATCAGCACATAATCGAAAGCGCTCTTTGCGCCGCTCGGGATGGCGGCAGCGAGATCGACGCGGCTCACCTTGATTCCGAGGCTCGCGCCCGCGGTGGTGAGGTCGTCCAGTCGGCGATTTATTGCATTCATCAGATCCGAGCGCAGCTGCTCGCGGCCGGCACGGGCAGCGGCGCTCGAGCCGCTGTCGAGCTCCGGGCGCGCCACCAGGATCGTGTCGAGATCGCGCGAGGCGCACACCGCCACCGCGCTGGCGACGAAAATGCGCTGCAGCGCGGGCTGCACATGTTCGCCGGACAGGATGTAGGCGGCCGGATCAGTGATCTGATAGAGCAGCGTCGCCTGCAGGTGCACGACGCTGGAATCGCCCGTCAGCAGGAAGGCGGTGTTCTCGCGCGCATAATCGCTGATCATGAAATCGCCGCCGACGGCGGAGTCGGGCTCGAACTGATCGATCTGGAATTCGATCTGGCGATCCTCCTGGGGCAGCATGACGACCTTCTCGATCGGCTGCGGCCAAGCCATCAGCAATCCGGCGCCCTGCTGGCGCACGATGCTGCCGAAGCGGTAGACGATGGCTCGGCTCTCGGGCGGCACCTGGCGCCAATTGGAAAATGACCAGCCGACCGCCGCGACCAGCACGACAAGAAACAGAAACCGGAACGCGAGCTTGGCCGATTGCGCCCACGCGCCGGCAGGCTCGGCGCCTTCCCTCACATCCGGCCGGCCGGGATCGGGAGCGTTCATTGCGCCTCCTCCTGGCCAGGGGCATGGGCTTCGGCCGGCGGCGGTGAGGGTTGCGGCGGCGGAGCCGGTTGCGCCGCCGGGGCCCGCGGTCCCGCGGTCGCGGTCGCATTGGGAGGTCCGTCGACCAGAACGCGGAACGGTGCTGCGTCGGTGCGCAGGATCAGCCTTGTATTGGCGCCGACGACCGTATCGAGCGTATCGAGCGAACGCAGCAGCATGTAGAGATCGGGCGCACTCCTATAGGCCTGCCCGTAGATGTCCGCCGCCTGCAGCCGCGACTTGGCGTCGATGTCGGCGGCTTCCGCCTTGGCCTTGGCACGCAATACCCGCGCGTCGCGGTCGGCATTGGAGGCTATCTCGGCAGCGGCGCGCTGACCCTCCGCCTGCCGCTCGGCCGCAACGGTCTCGCGCTCGGCGCGCATGCGGGCAACCGTCGCATTGAGGGTCTCGGTCGGCAGCGTCAGCCGCTCGATGCCGACCTGGCGGATGGTGATGCCGTAGACCTTGAGCGCCTGCTCGTCGATGCGCTCGCGCAGACGGCTCTCGAAGTCGCTCAGCAGCACCTTGGCGGGATCGGTGTTGACCAGATTGGCAAGATCGAAGCTCGCCGCCGTGATCTCGAGCGAGGAGCCGACGAAGCTGCGCAGCTGCTGTGCGGCCACGTCGGGCTGGTTGCGCACTGCGCGCAGGAACTGCCGGATGTGGTCGGGATCGGGAGGCACCTGCCAAGCCACATAGGCCTGAACTAAAATGCGCAGGCCGTCGCGCGTACCGACATCCTGCAGGCCGCTCGAGGTGGTGCGCAGCCGCAAATCCACATTGATCGTGTTCTCGATCGGGAGCGGCGCCTTCCAGGCGAGACCCGGTTCGGTCAGGACATTGACCGGATCGCCGAAGCGGGTGACCACGATCGCCTGCCCGGGCCCGACCAGCACCAGGCAGGCGCTCAGGACGGCAGCCGCAACGATCAGGAACGCGATCGCGAAGCGGCCATAACGCGCGAACAGACTTTTGCGCTGACCTTGCTGACCGTGGTCAGGATGATCGTGATCATGACCGTGGTGGTGATGACCGTGGTGATGATGATGCCCGAACGTCATCGTGATGGCCCTGAGACTGGTGGAAGGGTGGGTTCGTCATCGTCCTCTTCGGAGTTGAAGCTTCTGCCCGGCGGGAGGATCACATCGCTGCGGGCGGTCGGCGCGCCGGCGCCTCCAAGGTTGCGCAAATCGATCATCGGACCGTTTGGTCCCTGCAGGCGATGATCGATCACGATCGCCTCCGACTTGCCGAGGCCGGATGACAGACGCTCGAATCGCCGCTCGGTGAGGAAGGCTTTGCCGTCGCGGTCGCGCGCCTGTCGATCAGCGTTGAACAGGATGCTCTCGCTGTTCGCCTGGTTGATGAGCTCGGCGGCGGCGGCGGTCGCCTTGTTGCGATCTTCCATCGCGGCCTGCTCCGCCGATTTGATCGAATGGATGGCGCTCGCCTTCTGCACTGCGATCTGCGAGTTGGCGAGGATCTCGGCTGCCTGGACGTTGTGATACGCCGAGGCTGCGCCAGCCGGCGGATGAATGGCCTCCACCACGACGGCGATCGCCTCGATTCCGCTCGACATCTTGTCGAGCTCGTCCTGCAGGGCGACGCGAAACTCCTTGGTGAAGGCATCGCGGCTCTGGCCGAGCACATCGGACAGCGTGTAGCGGGCGAAATAGCGCACCAACAGCTGACCGGTCGTGGCGGTGATCAGCGTCTCCGGTTCGGCAACCCGATACGCGGAGTTCATCGCATCTTCGTCGGTGAGCCCGACCCGGTAGACGACGCGCAAATCCGCGTCCGCGATCTGGAAGCTCTGCTGCCCATTGCTGGTGGCGCTGGCGATCAGATAGCTCTGCTCGGAGGGATGCGAGGCGTCCCAAAGGCGATCGGCGGAGGCCGGCGGCGCCGCTTCCGCTCCCGGAAGGCGTTGCTGCTGATCCACGCTCAAGCTCTGGCGCTGCGGTGCGAGATCGCCTTGTGTCGACATGGCGATCGGGATGTCGTGGATCACCCCGAGCTCGACCGTGCGCATGGTGCCAAACGGCCACGGGAGATGGATATGCAGGCCGGGCCCGAGCACCGCGACCGGGCGACCAAACCGCTCGTAGACCGCACGCTCATTGAGCCCGAGCGCAGTGACACCAGTGATGCACCAAGCCAGGAAGCCCATCACCAAGAGCACCGGCAGCATGGCCCGCTGCACGAAGGCCAGCGCCCAGCTGCGCGACAGATCGATGCCGAATTGCTGCCGGACGGCGGTGTTGAAGGCCTGGAAGCTGGGCGGCGCGAAACGCAGAAGGCCCGCTATGCTGCTGTCGGCCACGGAACGGCGCTGCTCGATCGGCGCGAACGGCACGAAGAAAAGCGCGAGGCTGCGTACCGCGACCTCGAGCGCGATCACCGCGGTGAGGATCGCCAGTCCCTGTTCGACATAGATCGCCCAACCGAATCCAAGCACGCGCAGCACCGCCGCAATGCCGAGGCCGAGGCAAACGGTGAGCGGCACGCGCAGCAGCCGATCGAGTTGCGGCGCGTCCGGAAGCATTTCGGTTGCAATGCTGGCGTACGAGCGTTCAAGCACCAGGAGCGGGAACGCAACCACAATGAGCGAGCCCCCCAGGATCTCGAGGGTCAGCGGATCAGCGGCTGCGAACGGGGTCACCCGCCAGGTCACCCACACGCCGGCGATGGCCAGCGCGGCGAATAACAGGGCGATGAGCACCTGCGGCCAGGCGGCGAGCATTTCCACGCGGAAGACGAACAGCGGACGTGCACGCGCAAGCCACCGCCGCCAGTCGAGCTTGCGGCCGGATGATGGCGTCGCAAGCGAAGCCGGCTCCGCTGCAGGCAGCGTTGCGGGTCGATCGACCAGCCGTGCGCGCACGAAGGCGACGAGCGCAGCGGACAGAAAGCCCGCGGCCGCGACCAAGAGCGATGCCCCAGCAAAGCCGAGCGCGCGCGGGATCGGAAGATCAAGGCGCCAAAAAGCGTTCGCATGCGCGGAAATCGCGCTGGTGAGGGCAAGCCCCAGCGCCGCCAGTATCAATCCGGTGATCGCGAGCGGCGCCACATAGCGTCGGGCATTGTTGAAATGCGGCAGTTGAGCCAGCGTCATGCACGCCTCCGCAGCGACAAGGGCTTTCGACAGCGGCCTAGCGACGCTGCGATAGCCGAATTTCGCCCCCGGGTCGAGCAGCGCCCGGGCCCCGCGCGAAAGCGTCCGGCACCGTCAACCCCAACGGTAACGGCGCCGACATTGCCGATGCTGGCACTGCCGAAGCTCCCACACCCTCGCCCTCGCGCGCTTGCGGGCGAGGGAAGAGAGGAGGGATCGGATCGATCGGGTCCCGGCCGCAATCTTGCACCCTACTCCCCCTCCCTTCCCTCCGTGCGCCTGCGCGAGAGAATCAGGTTGAGGGGGCGCCTTTCACAGCGCGTCCACGTTTGACGCGCTTTTCCCTTCTCCTATGTCGCCCGCTTCACGGTGCTCATGTCAACTACTGCTTGAAGCCGACCACCAGCGGAGCCGGATAGGATTCAGCTATCGGCTCGCCGCGGCTTTTGACCGTGACCTTGTACATTCCGGCCTGCTGGATCGCGTCCGGCGGAATGGTGGCATCAAGCTCGTTGCGGTTGACAAAGTGCGTCTCGAGCTCGCGGCCGTTCAGCAGTACCTGATGGAACGGCCAGAATCCGCGGCCTTTCACTTTCAGAATCGTCGGCCCGCTGCCTTGCGTCAGCGCAAGCGGCGAGATGTCGATATGCTCGGACAATTGTTGCCAGGAATTGAACTCCGGAATCGGGTTGACGTATTTGTGAAAGCCGATGTCGATCATCTTGCCGTTCATCACCACCATTTTCACATTGGTGGTCGCCCACATGTCCTGCAGCGGATTACCTTCGACGATCGAGAGATCCGCCACCTTGCCGGGCTCGACGCTGCCGTAGTCCCTATCCTTGCGAAAGGTCTTGGCGACATTCAAGGTCGCGGCCTGAATCACTGTCATCGGCGGAGCGCCCGCCTCGACGTCCATGGTCATGCCCTCGTGCATCAGGAGGCCGGCCATGCCGCGCGGAGAATCCGACCCTTCCTTGAGGATGCCGCCGGCCTGGACGAAGCGGCGGATGAATTCGTTCGCCTTGGCATAGCCGATCCGCGTTTGCTCGAGCTGCTCTGCCTTGTAGCGCTTGAACAGCTTATCGGTCGTGTATTCGGTGATGACGCGCACCGCGGCCGGGAAATTGGTGCCGGGGTCGCCGAGGATTTCCTGCTCCTTCTGCCAGAAGCGCTGCGCGCTCGGCGACAGGGGCCGAAGCCACTTGGCGATGGTAGGCGTCCATGCCACGTGGTGCTCCACCATCGGGGCGATGACCTTGTCGAAATTCTCAGGCTCGTACTGCGCGCCCGCGATCTCGGCGTCGATCCTGCCGGCGGTACGGTCGATCGCAAGCTTGCGCCGGCGATCGAGATCCATGATCGAGGTGTAGCCCACGCTCCAGATGTGCTCGACGCCGTCGACACCCGCATTGGCCGAGGCGATCACATCCCAGCTATGGCTGGTCACACCGAAGCCAAGCCGATGCGCCTCGTCGGCGGCGGCCCTCACCAGCTCGGGGGTGAGATACTCGCTGAGCTTGATGACATCGTAGCCGTCTCGCTTCTTATCCTGGATGGCGGCGCGAATCTCGTCGGGCGTGTCGGCCGTTATGTAACCGCGCCAGGCGCGCGAGCCTTCGGTGTCGAGCTCACCCCGACGCTCGCCGATCGCCTGCCCGGCGGCCCAGATCCGCGGCCCGCGAATCTTGCCCATATTGGTCCCGTCCCGCTGCGCGAGCGCCCACGGACCGTTCTGATTTGTTTCGATCTCCACGCAGGTGGTGATGCCGAGATGAAGATAGAGCTCGCCCCAGAATGCTTCCCAGTGGCAGTGGCCATCGATGAAGCCCGGCATGATGGTCCTGCCCCTGGCATCGATGATCTGCGCGCCGGGCGGAATCGTGACCTCGCCGCTGTGGCCGACGGCCCTGAAACGATCGCCCTCGATCACGATCACGGAATTGTCGATCGGCGGTCGTCCGGTTCCGTCGATCAGCAGTCCGCCTTGGATGACGAGCGCCTGGGCTGCGGCCTGCGTCATCGGCGCGAGAGCGCCGGCGGCCACGAGCAAAGTGGCGGCGATCAATTTCTTCATGCTGAAGCGGCTGCCGATCGAATCAATCCACTTCAGCGTCGTTGCCGGGCTTGACCCGGCAATCCATCTTCTTACGAAAAAGTTGGACCCGCGGGTCAAGCCCGCGGGTGACGACTGCAGCAGGTCTTTTCGATCGGAACCCGCGCTAACGTGCGAGATCATGTCTTTCCTTCCCATCAGTCGAGCCGTCGATGACTGTCGCATCGGTTTCAGCCCGACTCAAATCTCCGTGCCGACTGTCAAGGCTCAGTCATGCACGCGCCGGCATCGGCGCATGCTCCAAGCGTAATTATTCATGTCGCCCATAAGGGCAATCAATCTCACATATTCCGCGCACCAGCAATAGGCCGGCCGCGCTTGACCTCTTGCGCGTCTTCTGACTCCGACGCCTGCGCTCATCTCTTCAGATATGAAGCCGGGAAATCACGGCTCACGCATTGCAGGATGTTGCAGATGCGACTAATCTCGTTAGGCTGCTTACTAATAGATCAGGCGCTTGGCTGATGGCGGTGCGAGAAGGGGCCTCATGATCGCATGACCTCTCGATATCGACAGGATGAGCAATTCGACAAGGTGGCCGCGAGCGGCGGGCACGAGCAAGCCCAAGGCAGCCGCGAGATGAACGTTCGGCGGCATTTGGCGTTGCTGGCGTTGTTGGCCGGCAGCATTGCCGCGGCCGGAATCCGGGCCCCTCCCGCCGCCGCCAGGGACAATCTTGCAAGAGGCGCCGCACCCGTCCCGGATTTTTCCGGCGTATGGCATCACGGTCGCCTCCCCTGGTTCATACCACCCGCATCCGGCCCGGGCCCGGTGACTAATTTGTCGCGCGAGAAGGGTACCGGCGTGAGCGACAACGCCTCGCTGGTCGGCGACTACAAGAACCCGATCTTGCAGGCCTGGGCCGCAGAGGTCGTGCGGAAGAGGGGTGAACTGTCGCGCGCCGGCATCATCAATCCAAATCCGTCGAACACGTGCTGGCCGGAGCCGGTGCCGTTCCTGTTCAAGAACGCCGCCATAGAGATGCTGCAGCTGCCGGCAGAGACGGTGATGTTGTTCAGCGAAGATCATGAGGTGCGCCGCGCGCGCATGAACGAGCCGCACCCGGCACAGGTGACGCCCTCATGGCATGGAGATGCCGTCGGCCATTACGAAGGCGATACGCTGGTGATCGACACGGTGGGCGTCAGGACCGACCGGCCACATCCTATGATCGACCTGTTTGGTACGCCCTACACCGGGAAGCTGCACGTCGTGGAGCGCTATCGGCTGGTTGATCTCGCGGATGCAAAGGACGCGCTGGCACGCGGCGCCAAGGAGAACCGGCGAGCGACCGCGGAACCCATCTTTTCCAATTACAGCGACAAATACTTGCGGATCGATTTCACGATCGAGGATGCCGGCGCCTTCACGACGCCGTGGATGGCCAACATGATTTATCAGCGCGACCGACACGAAGAGTGGACGGAGGTCGCCTGCGCTGAAAACACGTTCGACTTCTTCCACAGCGAGGCCGCGCAGGTCCCGCGCGCCGACAAGCCGGATTTCTGACGGACCAGGACGCGGACACGCAAACGCCTGCACTTCCAGAGGCATGGGCGGCCACGACCCCTCCTTCCCGGCAGCGAACATGGCGGACAACTCACGCGCTACAAAAGGCGGTCAAATGACCCGCTACGGAAACTTCACCATATGGACACTTCAAGAATTCAAAGGCCACCGGTAAGCTCGTGATCGTCGCAGCTCGCTGTGACATGGGGGGTGCTCCGTTTGTGTCCTGGCAGTCACAAGTTGGAGTACCCCCTCCTCGCCTGACACAAAATTCCCCGGCTTGACGAGCGCCGGGGCGAGGCAGAGAATCCAGCCCAAATCAGATGCAGGTGGGTTCATGACCAAGGCCCGCAATTTCAGCATTCGAGCTGGCAATCAGTTGCTGGATCGCCGCGGCAGTCCGTCGCTGGCGCTGTCCCGGCGCTCCCTGCTGGCACTGGGCTGTCTCGCGCCCTTCGCGACTCTCCCGGCGCGCGCCGGCGAGGTCGTGACCTTCGCGGATCTCGCCGTCGCGGGCGGGGAAGGATACACCGACAAAGCCCGGAAGCTTGCCGGCAAGACGGTGGAGATGCGCGGTTACATGGCGCCGCCGCTGAAGCCGGAAATCGATTTCTTCGTGCTCACCAGCCTGCCGACCGCCATCTGCCCGTTCTGCGACGCTGCGGCGAGCTGGCCGGACGACATCGTGCTGGTGCAGCTGAGCCGCCCGGTACGCGCGCTCGCCTACGACGTCCTGCTCGACGTCAGCGGGACCTTGGACATCGGCGAATACACCGATGAAAGGACCGGGTTCGTCAGTCTGGTGCGGCTCAACGAAGCCAAATACGTGAAGGTCTGATCGTCGTTGAACCAGGCAAAGCCGGGCAAGGCGCGGGCGCCCGCCCTCAGGATCGAGAACTTGGAGGTCGGCTACGCCAATGGGGCCGGCGCGGTAACGGCGCTGGAAGTCGAGCAGTTGGGCGTGCCCCCGGGCGGGCTGCTCGCGGTCACCGGGCCATCCGGATCGGGCAAATCCACGCTGCTGTATGCCATCGGCGGGCTCTTGCGACCGCGCCGCGGAAAGGTTCTGTGGGACGAGCACGATATCCTCAGCTATGGCGAATCGGCGCGGGATCGCTGGCGCCGCCACACCGTCGGTTTCGCGTTCCAGGATTTCCACCTGCTGCCTGAGCTGACGCCGCTGCAGAACGTGCTGTTGCCGGCAAGCTTCGAGCATTTTGCGGCGACACCCGCAGTGCGCTCCCGCGCCGTTTCCCTGCTCGAGCATTTTTCCGTGCCGCAGGCGCGGCGGAGCACGGCCAGCCTGTCGCGCGGGGAGCAACAGCGCGTCGCGATCGCCCGTGCGCTCTTGTTTGATCCGCCCGTGATCCTCGCCGATGAGCCAACCGCGAGCCTCGACGCCAAGGCCGGTGGCATCGTCATCGATATCCTGCTGCAATTGAGCCAAGCCGACCATCGCACCGTGATCGCGATCAGCCACGACCAGGAGCTGCTCAAGCGATCCCCCGATGTGGTCGCGCTCGATCACGGCCGCTTGACCGCCCGCCAGCCGCAGATGGCCGCACAGGCAGCCGCATCATGAACCCGTTCCTCGTCGTGCGCGCCACCATCGCCCGCCATCGCGGAACATACCTGCTGTTCATCCTCTTGGTCGCGATCGCGACCGCGATCGGGGTCGGCATCACCACCCAGGAAGCGGCGCTACGCATCGGCAGCGCCCGCGCCGCCGACAAGTTCGACCTGGTGGTGGCAGCCCCCGGCAGCGAGACCGACGTGGTGCTGGCGGCGATTTATCTCAGGCCCGGCACGGTGCCGCTGCTCGACCCCTCGATGGTCGGCAAGGTGCTGAACGAGCCGCGCGCCAAGATTTCGGCACCGCTCGGCTTCGGCGACAATATCCACGGCTCGCCCATCGTCGGTACCGTGCCGGCCTTCGCCGATTATCTCTCCGGCGGATTGCAGGAAGGGCGCGTCTTCGCCCGTGAGGACGAAGCAGTCGCCGGCGCCGCGGCGCCGGTCGCCATGGGCGAAAGCTTCCATCCCAACCATGGCCGCAACCCATTCCTTGCTCCCGGTGCCGAGCAGCATGCCGAGACACTGACGGTGGTCGGGCGCATGAAACCGACCGGAACCCCGTGGGACAATTCGGTGATCGTGCCGATCGAGTCGGTCTGGCGCGTGCACGGCCTTCCCGTCGGCCACGCGGACGGGGACACCCATATCGGGCCGCCGTTCGATCCCGCGCATGTGCCGGGCGTGCCGGCGATCGTGATCAAGCCGGACACCATCAATGCCGCCTACGGGCTGCGCAATCTCTATCGCACGCCGCTCAGCATGGCGTTCTTTCCGGCCGAAGCCCTGATCCGGCTTTACGAAGTGCTCGGCGACATCCGCGAGCTCATGAGCTGGCTCGCCTTGGCGACCCAGGGCCTGGTGGTGATCGCCATGCTGGCGGGCGTCATGGCGATCCTCACCCTGCATCGCCGGCAGTTCGCGGTGCTGCGCGCGCTCGGCGCGCCGCGCCTTTACATTTTCCTCTGCGTCTGGGCTCAGATCGCGGTGATTGCGGTTGCCGGCGCGCTGTTAGGCTTGCTGCTCGGCGCCGGCGCCGCCATGCTGATCTCGCACATGATCACGCGCGCGACCGGCATTGTGCTGCCGGCGGAGATCGGCCCCGACGAATGGTCACTGGTCGCCGGCATGATCGGCTTCGGCTTGATCGTCGCGACCGTGCCGGCCTTCATCAGCTATAGGCGGTCCGTCATCCAGTCGCTGACCGCGCAGTGAGCGAGGCGATCAATGCGCGATTGCCCTCTATTCCCATCGTCTGTAAGCTTTCGGCGTGAAGTTTTCCACGTCATCGTCATGGAGCGCTCGCAAGAGGCGCGCGTCAGGGAGTCTAACCATGCTCAGTGGTAATGTTCATCGCCTGCCCAAGTCCGCTCACCGGCTGATCAAGCTCGCCGGCATTGCGCTCGCCGGCGCGTCGGTCATGGCGCTCGCCGCCTCCGCTCCGGCGGCGGAAGCCTACAAGCTCACGGTCAGCAAGGAGCGGCTCCTCAACGCGCAGAACGAGCCGCAGAACTGGCTGATGATGAACGGCGACTATTCCTCGCAACGGTATTCCAAGCTCACGCAGATCAATCGGGACAATGTCAAGAACATGCGGATGGTCTGGGCGCTGGCGCTCGGCGGCATGCAGGACATCGGACAGAACGGGCCGGAGAACGAGGTCAATCCGCTGATCGACAACGGCTACATGTACACGACTGATGGCTGGGGTACCGTCTACAAGATCGACGCGCGCGACCCTAATCATGGCGAGTATGTGTGGATCAGCAATTCGGGCGTCCGTCACGAAGGCAATGTTTCGCGCACTCGCGGCATCGCGCTGTGGGACGACAAGGTGATCGCCAATCTGCCGGACGGCCGCGTCATCGCCATCAATCGCGACAGCGGCGAGATCGTGTGGGACAAGAAGGTCGCGGTCGCCAACGAGTTCGGCAGCAAGGAGCGGTTCTTCACCGCACCGATGACCATCGATGGCAAGGTCCTGGTCGCCAACGGGGCCGGCGACGGCGCGACGCGCGGTTGGATCGCCGCGCTCGACGTGAACACCGGCAACGAGCTGTGGCGCTGGTACGCGGTGCCCAAGCCTGGCGAGCCGGGCAGCGAAACCTGGAAGGACAGCAACAATGCCTGGAAGACCGGCGGCGGCGGCATCTGGCAGACCGGCTCGTACGACCCGGCGAGCGGGCTCACCATCTGGGGCACCGGCAACCCGATCCCGCAGATGGATCCGCAGGCGCGGCCCGGCGACAATCTCTATACCGACTCGGTCGTGGCCCTCGACGTCAATACCGGCAAGCTCGCTTGGTACTTCCAGTACACGCCGAACGACGGCTGGGACTACGACGAGATCGGCGTGCACATGCTCTACGACGTCAACATCAATGGCGAGAACCGGAAAGTGGTCGGCCATTTCGGCCGCAACGGTTTCTTCTACGAGCTCGATCGTAACAACGGCAGCTTCATCAGGGGCCAGCAATACGTCAACGATCTGAACTGGACCAAGGGCCTCGATCCCAAGACGGGCAAGCCGGTCGAATACGATCCCAAGCTCGACGTGCAGACCTACGTGCCGGCGGCGCGCCAGCTGCGCGGCGACGGCATGAAGCGCACCTGCCCGACCTGGCACGGGGGCGTCGCCCACCAGCCGCCGGCCTATAATCCGATCAAGCACATCGCCTACGGAGTCGGCGCCGAAGGCTGCTTCTCGCAGAACGGCGCCAAGGTCGCATTCAAAGGTCCGGACGGCGGCATCGATGCCAAGAACAGCGAGAGGCGAACCTTCACCAGCGATCTCTATTACGGCGCCGTCACGGCCTACGACACGGTCAACAACAAGGTCGTCGCCAAGGCGGTGCAGCCGATCGAGCTTCGCTCCGGGGCGCTGGACACCGCAGGCGGCGTGTTGTTCACCGCGACGCAGGACGGATGGGTCATCGCCTATGACGACGACACGCTACAGGAATTGTGGCGCTTCAACCTGGGCACACCGCTCAAGGGCGCGCCGGTAACCTACGCGATCGGCCCCAAGCAATACCTCGCCGTGCAGTCGAGCGGACGCCATCTGCATCCGATCAAGTACGATAACCTGCTCGACTCGAGCTATCTGTTCGTGTTCGCGCTGAACTGAGGCTGTCTGTAGGGTGGGCATTGCGCGACGAGGCGGTGCCCACTTCCTCGAGGGGGCGCAATGCCCACGCGAAGCGTTGCCGCGTGGGCAAAATCGCCTACATGCGCTCAGCCCAAGCGTCTACGGCACGGGCGGCGATTTTTCCCACCCTACGGCCCGCACGGTCGGCCGAGGGCCTACTTCGGCAAATCAGCGCAGGTCTCGTCTTCCTTGCCCCAGAAATCCACGCACTGGGCGTGGTTCATCGGTCCCTTGCCGATGACCTTGGCCATGAGGAAGTCTGCCAGGTAACCGATCTCGTTCGGCGCCAATGTCGCGGGCGGATCGAACATGGTGAGCTGCCGTGCCGTGAGATCGGCCTGCTTGAGGCCGTAGCAGCGGCCGTCGCTATAGGCGAACTTGTCGAACGCCGGCATGTCCGTGCCGGGACGCCCGCATTTGATGGTGGTGATCACGTTCTGCCGATCGAGCGTGCTGGCCCGCAGATCGGCCCCATCCGGCATCTGGTTGTCCATCTTGTGGCCGTCGCCCGCCCACCCATGACACGCCTGGCAATGGGCGTCGCGGTGGAACAGCCGCTCCCCCGCGGCAATGTCCGCAGGATCAACACTTTGCGCTTGCGCGCCCATGGACGGGCAGACCGCATAGGCAAGGACCATCAGGAAGCTCGCGAGGATTTGATTTTTCTGTTTCGACACGCCGGTCACCCTCACTCTTTGGGACTCTCTGCAAGAAGGATTCTTCGCAAGATCGTTTGCCGTCGGATCAATCGCTGGTGCGACGCGCATTGGCGAGCCGATCCTTGCGGCGTTTTGCTGGGTTTCACAGGGGCTCAACTCATCTTACACTTTTTACTCTTTACACCGTGTGGCACCGTCACACTGTGCGGCACCGCGCAGTGGTCCATCGCGCAATGGCTCTTCGAATGAACATGAACGTCTGCATTGGCGCAAGGCTTTCGGTCGTCCTTCTTTTATGGGCTGCCACGGCGAGCGCCCAGGAACCACGGCGGGCGACGGTATGGGATCTCAAGCTCGGCCAGCCGATTGCGGCGCAACCCTCGGCGGAGGAATTCCGCGGCTTTGCGTGCGGCTCCAACGGCGGACCGCCGCGCCAGCGGCTGAAGGGCTGGAGCGATTTCGCACGCTGCCCGGCGGAGACGGACGGCTTGCATGAAGTCTATTTCGAATATGACGACGAGCTCGAATATATCGCCCGCGCCCGCGACCTCGAGCAGGAGGTGGCCCGCTGGGCCGGCACTACGGAGGCGAGCTTTCCGGTGGTCGTGTCCGCGCTGTTTGATTCCGTGGGCGTCCTCAAGGGAATTCGCATGGTCACCGATTCTCGCCCCGATTATCGCAATGACACGATCGATGCCGATCTGCGCAAGCGCGACGACGCCTATCTGCTCGGGGGCCGTATGGCTGCACGATTCAATATCGACGCGAAGCGGGATTGCACCGCGCGCCCGGCGGCCGAGGGCGAGAGCGCGGTCGGCGACCAGTTCATCAAACAATCATGCGAGCTTATCGACCGTGACCAGCATCGCAAGGTCGATCTCAAGATCGATTTCTACCGAAAGCCGGGTCAGAGCGCGTTCAATCCGCAGATGCCGACGCAATTGACGCAAGGCCAGTTCGAGAGCTCGGCGCGGTTGGAGATTTACGAGACCGGGCAATAGCGGCGCCCCGAGACGACCTCGTCCTGAGGAGGCCGGCACTTTCGCCGGCCGTCTCGAAGGACGGCCGCAAGCTCGTCGCGTGCATCCATCCTTCGAGACGCATCGCGAAGGCGCGATGCTCCTCAGGATGAGGCCTTAGCTTGCATCAGGCTCACGCCGCTCACGGCCGGGTCGTGCCGTCGGGCATGGTCGTGTCCTTGAACATCGCCGCATCGAGCTTCGCATCGTAGAGATCGCCCTTGCGGAAGCTTGCGCCGGCGAGATTGGCGCGTGCGAAGTCGGCGCCGCGGAAAATGGCACCTTCGGCATCGGCATCGGTCAAATCGGCACCGGTAAGGCTCGCATCGTTGCATTCCGCACTGGTGAGGCGCGCTTCACCGAGCTTGGCGTCATCGAGCTTTGCCCCGCGCAGGAAAGCAAAATCGAGCGCCGCGCCCGTCAAATCGGCCCCGGTCAAGATCGCGTCGGGAAGGCGCGCCTTGCGCAAGTCGACTTCGCGCAGGATGGTCTTGCTCAAATCGGTGCGGGTGAAACGGGCGGTCCCCATCAGGGCATCGGTCAGGTCGGCACCGACAAGGCGCGCCGCATCGAGATTGGCAGCATAAAGCATCGCGTCGTGAAGATGCGCGCCGGACAAATCGGCGCGGCGCAGGTCAGCCTTGTTGAGATTGGCGCCGGTCAGGTCGGCTCCGGCAAGCTTGGCGCCGGAGAGATTGGCGTCATGAAAGGTCGCCTTCTGCAGGTTGGCGCCGGTCAAGTCGGCGCCGGAGAGATCGTGCCGCTTGAAATTGGCGCCGGAAAGGTCGCAACCACGGCACACGCGTGTGAGCCCGGCGAGAAAGTCGGCACGCTCGTCGGCACACGCGAAGCCAGCCGCCGCGGTCCAACACACCGTCAAAGCCACAAACAGGCGGAGATGCTTCGTCATTGATCCATCGTGCTGGCGGCAAAGATCTCGTCAAGCTTCATCAGCCGCGGGGTCAAACCCTGCTCGACCGAGTAGGTCGCGGCAGTTTCCAGTGTAAGGCGGTTGGCCGCAATGCCGTGCCGGATGATCGATTGCCGCAGCGCCTTGGCGGCCTCGGGCTCAATCAGACCGGCAGTCGCATGATAGTCGATATGCTCGATGCGGTGCTGGTTGGTGATTTCGTTCGCGGCCTCGAATGCCTTGAGCAGGTTCAGCACCACCCAGGGATGCTTCTCGGCGAGCTCGCGACGGATGACCATGCCGTGGTTGATCGGATAGATGTTAGTTTTGCGATAGAAACGTACGCCTTCGGCCCATGGGTCGGGAAACAGAAACTTGATGTCGCGATGATTGGCGAGATCGACGGTCGAGCGATCGACCAGATTCTTGTTCACGATATAGTGGATCACGGCCTCGAGCTCGCCCGATAGCATCATCGAGCCGATGCTCTTCTCGGCGGGGATTTGCCGGATGGTCACGCCCGGCGGCGCCTTGAAGGCGGTCGCGCCGGCGTGGCTGTGCGTCGGCACCCGCTCCATGAAGAATTCCATCTCAGTGGGCGCGACGCCGAACTCGTGCTGCAGCACGCCGCGCGTCCACAGGGCCGCGGTCTGCTGATATTCCGGCACGCCCACCCTCCTCCCTTTCAGGTCCGACGGCCTGTCGATCTTGGCGTCGCGCCGCACCAGGATTTCGGTGTGGAAGAATTTCCGCGTGGTGAAGACCGGCAGCCCAAGCCAGCGCTCGTCGCCGCCGGCACGCGCCATCAGCAGAGAAGAGACCGACATCTCCGACACATCGAAATCGCCGAAGCGCAGCTGCCGCCAGAACATCTCGGACGGATGCAGGACGGTCGGCACCAGCTCGATGCCGTCGGGTGCGACGGTGCCATCGAGGATCGGCCAGGTGCGCGGATTGGAGGATACGGCGAGGCTGAGTTGAAGTTTCATGGCTTTGCGACGCGGCCTTCTTCCCGGGGCAATGAATCCGCTCGCTCCGAAAGCGAGGCTCGCGCGGTCTAACCGATCCGCCACGCGGCCTCAAGCCGGCGCGCTACTGTATTCGCAGGCCCTGCCGGCGCATCATCGCCTTGGTGTAATCGACCGCCTCCTCCGGCGTGTCGGCAAGCGTGTCGACCACGGTCTTGACGTCCTGCGCCGACATCGGCGTGAATCCTTCGCTCATCTTCTCGCCCTGGGCGAGGAACTCAGGCTCGACAGATAGCTTGTCGAATGCCTCCCGATAGGCGGCGAGCACATCGTCCGCCGTGCCGGGGGCGAGCGCGAGCCACTTATCCCCGGTATTGAGTGTGGTCCAGAGCTTGAAAGCCTTCTGGGCAACGGGGTCGGCGATCTTGCCTTTCATCAGATCGGGAAACAGCGGGGCGTTGCCGAAATCCGCGCGGCCGACGACCCGCCCATCCTTCAGCGCGCCGGTCTGGTAGAGGATCTTGATCTGCCCGCGGTTGAGCCGCTCCTGGATTTGGAAAAAGTTTCCGGTTGAGGTCATGTCGGCCTCGCCGCGGTCGAGCGCGAACAGGGTCTCGTTGGTGCCGCGATAGCCGGCGACCCAGGCGGCGTTCCAGCCCAGATATTCGATGCTCCAGAGGATCGGCTGGGTGCCGGGACGTGGCATCGCCTGCACCGAGCTGATCATCACCGGCTTTGCCTGCTTGTCGTAAAGGCGCGGCTCGGCCGCCGGGTTCACGAAGATCACCGAGCCGCCGCGGCCAAGGCCGCCGATCAGGCGAAAGGATTTGGGATCGTAGCGGGCATTGGCGTTGCGGAACACCACCGGATCGATGGTGGATATCGAGCCCATGTAAAGGGTAAGACCGTCGGGGAGCGTGCGCTGCACGAAATAGTTCATGGCGGCGATGCCGCTGCCGCCGGGCATGTTCTGGGCCACCACGCTCGGCTGGCCAGGTAGGTATTTGTGCAGATAGAGAGCGATCAGGCGGCCGGCCACATCGGTGCCGCCGCCCGGGTCATCCCCGATCAGCATCGTGATGGTCTTGCCCTTGAACGAGGCCGGGTCTTGCGCCGCGACGGACGCGACCCCGACGACCGTGGCCGCAAAGGCCACTGCGGCCAATCTCGAGCACGCGAACATCCCAAACACTCCGCCGAGGGTTGGTCGCAAAGCGTAAACCACAGGCCGCATGCTGTCATCGCCGGCAAATTGCCGGGTAGGCCGGTCGATCCAATCAGATCGTCGGCATTAAGTGATCCTTAGGTTGCAGGCTCTTAGCGTTTGCCGGCAACAACGCGGGGACTCCAGCTGTGAACACACAGGTGAATGAGTATGGCGTGCGGCTCGCTTTCGTGCTCGACGACGAGGCACGCTTGGGCCTGGCTCTTTGCAAGATGCTCGGCACTATCGGCATCGAGGCGCGACAGTTCGTCGACCACGATTCCTTCCTGGGCCAGCTCGACCCCTGCAATCCCGATCTGGTCTTCCTCGATTTGGCGCTCGGGGAATCGGACGCGATCGACATCATTCACCAGCTCGAGCGGCGCAAGTTCCAGGGGCGGGTGATGCTGATCAGCGGCCGTGACATGGAAACGCTGCTAGAGGTCGAGCAGGTCGGCAAGGCACATGGCCTGCACATGCTCCCCTCGCTGCCCAAGCCGTTCCGCATGGCCGACGTCAAGGAGTGCCTGCTGCCATCGCCGGCGCTGCAGCCCGATCTGGAGGACGATGACCTGTTCGAGCCGCTGCAGAAGATCGGCTTGACGCTGCGCTCAAAGGCGTGAACCCCGCCAATCCGCTGCGTGCCCGCCCTCAAGTAGCCTGCGGTTCCGCCCTCCCCGGAGCCGCGTGCCCGGCGCGGGAGTGATCGGTCGCGATCACCAGGTAGACCGCCGGCACGACGAACAGCGTGAACAGAGTGCCGATCGCAAGTCCCGTCGCGATCACCAATCCCATGTCGAAGCGCGATACCGCGCCGGCGCCGGTCGCCGTCACCAGCGGAATGACGCCGAGCACCATGGCGGCGGTGGTCATCAGGATCGGCCGCAGGCGGATCCCGGCGGCAGCCTCTATCGCCTCGCGCTTGGAACGTCCTTCGATCTGCAGCTGATTGGCAAATTGGACGATCAGGATGCCGTGCTTGCTGATGAGGCCCATCAGGGTGACCAGACCGACTTCGGTATAGATGTTGAGCGACGAGCCGCCGATGCCGAGGCTCACAAAGGCAAGCGCGCCGGCAATCGACATCGGCACCGAGACCAGAATGATGATCGGATCGCGGAAGCTCTCGAACAGCGCGGCAAGCGACAGGAAAATGATGATCAGCGCGAACGCGAAGGTGGTGACGAAGCCGCTCGTCTCCTGCACGTATTGCCGGCTCAACCCGCCGTAGTCGATCGAGTAGCCTTGCGGCAGGATCCTGGTCGACAGGTCCTTGAGGAAATCGAGCGCGTCGCCCTGGGCCACTCCCGGCATGGTCACGCCCTGGATCGTCGCGCTGTTGAGCTGCTGGAAGTGATTGAGCGATTCCGGCACGGTCGAGGTAGAGATGCGGGCGATCGTCGACAACGGAACCGAGGTGCCGTCGCTGGTGCGGATGTAATAGTCGAGCAGCTGCTGGGCATTGAGCCGATAGCGCTGCTGCACCTGCGGCACGACCTTGTAGGAACGGCCGCTCATGTTGAAATAGTTGACGTAGCCTCCGCCGAGCATGGACGCGAGCGCGCCCCCGACATCGCTCATCTTCAGGCCAAGCTGCGCCGTCTTGTCGCGTTCGATCTCGACATTCACCTGCGGATTGTCGAGCTTGAGGTCGCAGTCGAGAAAGATGAACATGCCGCTCTTGAGCGCCTCCTGCAGGAATTGCTGGGCGACATCGTTGAGGCGCTGGAACGGCTCGGTGGTGCCGATGACGAATTGCACCGGCAACCCAATGCTGCCGGGCAATGGCGGCGGCTGGAACGCCACCACGCGCACGCCCGCGATCTGGGCGACTTCCTGCTGCACGACCGGCTGCAGATCATTGGTGGTCTTGGTGCGTTGATCCCACGGCTTGAGCACCATGCCGGCGATTGATTGGCCCGGCACGTCGAGCTGGAACACGTGCTCGGTTTCCGGATGCGCCGCGAAAATCTTGTAGACCTGCTGCGAATAGAGCTGGCGCTGCTGCAGGGTAGCATCGGGCGCGGCAATCGATTGGGTGATGATGACGCCCTGATCCTCCTGCGGGGCCAGCTCGGTCTTGGCGGTGGTATAGAGAAAATAGATGCTGCCAAGCACGATCACCGCGAACACGATGGTGACCGGCCAGGTGTTGAGGCTGCCGTGCAGGCGCCGCTCATAGCCGGCGCGCAGCCGGGAGAAGCCGCGGTCGATCACACCTGACAGCCGCGCCTCCCAGCCGCCCGCATGCTGCGGCTTGAGCAGACGCGAGCAAAGCATCGGCGACAGTGTCAGCGCCACGATGCCCGAGACCGTGACGGCGCCCACGAGGGTAAAGGCGAACTCCGCAAACAAAGCACCGGTAAGCCCACCCTGGAACCCGATCGGCACATAGACGGCGGCCAGCACGACCGTCATGGCGATGATCGGGCCGCCCAGCTCGCGCGCCGCCAGGATCGCGGCCTCGATCGGCGCCATGCCTTCCTCGAGATGGCGATTGACGTTTTCGACCACGATGATCGCGTCGTCCACCACCAGGCCGATGGCCAGCACCAGCGCGAGCAGCGTCAAGAGATTGATGGAGTAGCCGAGCGCCAGCATGACGGTGAGGGTACCGACCAGCGACAGCGGGATGGCGACCGTCGGGATCAGCGCGGAGCGCGGTGAGCCCAGGAACAGGAACACCACTGCGGTCACGATCAACAGCGCTTCGGTGAGGCTGCGGATCACCTCGTTGATCGCGCTGTTAACGAATTCGGTCGAGTCATAGATGATCTCGCCATTGAGCCCGCTCGGCAACAGCGCCTGGATCTCGGGAAAGACCTTGCGGACGCCGGCGATCACCTCAAGCAGACTGGCGGACGGCGCGACCTGGATGCCGATATAGACCGCACGCTTGCCGTCAAAGCCGACTTCCGATTCGTAGTCCTCCGATCCGAGCGTGACATTGGCAACATCCTTGAGGCGGACGATGGCGCCGCCGCTCTCCTTGATGACGAGATTGCGGAATTCCTCGGCGCTGTGCAGGTTGGTCGAGGCGGTCAGATTGACCTGCACCATCTGGCCCTTGGTGTTGCCGACCCCGGAGATGAAGTCGTTGGCGGCGAGCGCCTGGCTCACATCGGCGGCGGTGAGCCCGAAGGCGGCGAGCTTCTGCGGGTCGAGCCAGGCGCGCAGCGCGAATACTCTTTGCCCGAGCAGCTCCGCGGTCTGCACGCCGGTGACCGCCTGCAGCTTCGGCTGCACCACCCGCACCAGGTAATCGGTGATCTGATTGGCGGCCAGAACATCGCTGTTGAAGCCGATATACATGGCGTCGATGGTCTGGCCGACCTTCACGGTGAGGATCGGCTGCTGCGAGCCCTGCGGCAATTGACTCAACACCGAATTGATCTTGGTGTTGATCTCGGTCAGCGCCTTGTCGGCATCGTAATTGAGCCGCAGATAAACCTGAATGGTGCTCACGCCACTCTGGCTGATCGAGCTCATGTAGTCGATGCCATTCGCCTGGGCGATCGCGTTCTCGAGCGGTGTGGTGATGAAGCCTGCCACCACATCCGGATCGGCGCCGTAATAGATCGTGGTAACGGTGACGATGGCGTTCTCGGTGCGCGGATATTGCAGGATCGGCAGCACGAAATAGGAGCGCAGGCCCAGCACCAGGATCATCAGGCTGACCACGGTGGCGAGCACCGGCCGACGAATGAATATGTCGGTGAACTTCATTGGCGAATGCCCTCAGACCGTCACCCGCGGGCATAGCCCGTCGAAAGACGGGCGTGAACGCCCTAACGACCCGCGGGTCCATCTTTTCACAAGACATTGGATTGCGGGGTCAAGCCCGGCAATGACGCAGAAACGGGATCGAATCGAGCGCATCATGCTTCAACGGTCGATCGGCACCGGCGCCGCGTCGGCGGTCGGCATGATCGAATTGTTGATCAGCACCGCAGAGCCGTTGTGCAGCTTGATCTGGCCGGCCACCACCACGGTCTCGCCCTCCTTCACGCCGTTGAGCACCGCAACCTGATCCCCCCGCGTCGCCCCGGTGGTGACGAAGGTCTGCCGCGCCACCAGTTGCGGCTTTCCGTCCGGGCCGTTGCCTTTGTCGTCGACCACATAGACGCTGTCGCCATAAGGGCTGTAGGTGATCGCCGTCTGCGGCAGAGTGATGTAGCGTTGCGGCTCTCCTACCTTGATGTCGAGCGTCGCATACATCCCGGGCAGCAGCCGATGATCGGCGTTGTGGAGCGTGGCGCGGACCTGGACATTGCGGCTGCTGGCATCGACCCGCGGGTTGACCGCCGAGACCTCGCCCGAGAAGGTGTCCTTGGGATAGGCGTCGACCTTGACGGCGATCTGCTGGTTGAGGTGCACCTGGTCGACCGCCTGCTGCGGCACGAAAAAGTCGACATAGATCGGATCGAGCGCCTGCAGCGTCACCACCGTGGTGCCGGCGGCGAGGAACTGCCCGACATCCACCGCGCGGATGCCGAGATGGCCGGCGAAGGGCGCACGCAGGGTCTTCTTGTCGAGAATGGCCTGCTGCTGCGCCACCTGTGCATTGGCATTCTTGAGATTGGCCTCGTCGGCATCGAGGGTGGACTGGCTGACCGCCTGGATCTTGGCCTGCTTGAGATCGCGTTCGTAAGTGATGCGGTTCAAATCCGCGGTCGCCTTGAGCGACTCGAGCTTGGCGAGATCATCGTCGGCGCGCAGCTTCAATAGCGGTGCCCCCTCTGCGACGTCGTCGCCGGAATTGAACATGATCTGATCGATCGTACCGGCGGTCTCGAGCGAGAGATCGGCACCATTTACCGCGCGCAGGCTGCCGACCGCCTGGAGCGTTGATTGCCAGTCGTCATAGGTCGCCTTGCCGGTCGACACGGTCTGCGGTGGCGAGCCCATCGCACTCATGAATTTCTTGATCATGCTCGCCTTGAAGGCTTGAAACCCGAAGATCCCGCCGAGCACCAGGCCGACCAGGATCAGCATGATCACCATGCGTTTAATCATTGGGGCCTTCCGGCTGTCGTGGTTGAAGCGCGAACGTCGATGAAATGTCCCTCGGGGGTGAACGGGTCGGGCTTGACATCGGCACGGTTCCACCACCCTCCCCCGAGCGCCTGGTACAGGGCTGCCGTATCGGCAAGCCGTGCCGCCTGCGCCTGCACCAAAGTGAGCCGCGCCTGTTGGTAGGTACGCTGTGCGGTGAGCAGGTTCACATAGGGGATCGAGCCGAGGCGATATTGGCTCCGGATGAGCTCAAGGCTGTCGGAGGCGGCCTGCGTCGCCTTATCCTGCGCGCTGAGCGCAGTGGCATCGGCCTGCAGCGCTTTCAGGACATCGGCCACGTTCTGGAATGCCATCAACACCGTGCTCTTGTATTGCGCGGCCGCCGCCTCATAGGCCGCCTCCGCCGCGCGCTCCTGGTGCAGCAGCGTGCCGCCGTGGAAGATCGGCTGTGTGGCGCTCGCGCCGATATTCCAGATGATGCTGCCGGGCGTGAGCAGCGTCGCGGTCGAGAGCGCCGCGCTGCCATACTCGCCGGTCAAGTTGATTTGCGGCAGCCGGTTGGCGATGGCGACGCCGACCTGGGCGCTCGCCTGATGCAGCTGTGCTTCTGCGGCGCGGATGTCGGGACGTTGCTCCACCAGACGCGACGGCAGGCTGACCGGCAGGTTGGTGGGCAGCCGCAGCATGCTCACGTCCAGCGCCGGCGTTTCCTCGTTGGGAAAGCGGCCGGTCAGCTCCTGCAGCAGGTGCCGTTGTTGCGCCAGCTGCTTCTGCAGCACCGGCAGGGTCGCTTGCGATTGCGCGAGCTCCGATTGCTGCGCCAGCACATCCGTCCTGGCGACGCTGCCGAGATTGAACTGCTGCTGGATCAGGTCCAGCTGATCGGTCTGGGCCTTGATGATCTCTTCTGTGGCTTCGATCTGCCCCCGCAGAGAGAATTCCTGGATCGCGGCGGTTACGACATTCGCGGTCAGAGTAAGATAGGTCGCCTCAAGCTCGAAGCGCTGGTAGTCGACTTGTGCTTCGTTTGACTCGATCTGGCGGCGTTTGCCGCCGAACAGATCGGGCGAATAAGAGACATTCACGGAAGTCTGAAACAGATTGAAGAGAATCGGTTTTCCGGATTGCCCGAACGTTGCCGGCGAAAACTGCTGTCGCGTCGCGGATGCATTGCCGTCGATACTGGGCAGCAGCACGCCCGCCTGTGCGTAGAGAGTCTCCTGCGCCTGCCAGAGCGTTGCTTGCGCCGCTTCCAAGCTCGGATTGGCGAGGAGCGCGTCGGCCACGAGCTTGTCGAGCTGGCGCGAATGGAAGACGCGCCACCAGTCACCCGGAATGTCTCGGCCCTTTAGGAACTTTTGCGCCTCGCCGTTGTCCACAGGGGCGGAATCGGTCTCCGGGAGTTTCCCTCCTGGTGTAAAGCCGGCGGTGAGCGGCAGCGCAGGGACGACGAAGTCCGGGCCGACCATGCAGCCGGCCAGCGTCAAGCTCGCCAGCGCAACGGCAGCGATCGACACGTAAGAGCCGAGCGCAATCCCTCTCCCTTCCCTCCCCAGCAAGCGGGGGAAGGTCAGGGTGAGGAAATTGGTGCGGGGCGGCAAGCCGCCCCAGCGATCCCTAACGCGAAAGTCGATCCACACCTTGCGCACCCCTTAACAAAAGGACAATAGTTATTTACTATCCGGTTAGTCAATAACGTCGCGCGATTCGCCTGTGGAGCAGTCATCGCGCGTATAACAAGAGCCCGGGGCTAGCATGACCGATATCTCAGAGGTGGCAGCAGCCGCTCCGGAAGCCAGGCGTCGGCGCAAGGCCGAGCGGCCCAAGGAGATATTGGAGGCCGCCTTCGAGGAATTTGCGCGTAACGGCTATGCGGCGAGCACGCTCGACCAGGTAGCGGAACGCGCCGGCGTCACCAAGGGCACGATCTACGTCTATTTCGAGAACAAGGAACATCTCTTCATCTCGATGGTGAGGGAGTTCACCAAGGCGGGGCTCGATACCGTGCACGAGATGTTCGAGCAGCATGAGGGCTCGACCGCCGACTTGTTGCGCGCACAGTTTTCCTTCATCTATCAGCACATCGTCGGTGACCGGCGGCGCCGCGAGGTGGTGCGCATGCTGATCGCGGAAGCGTCGCGCTTTCCGGCTCTGGCGGACCGCTATTACGAGGAGATCCACCGGCCATGCCTTTCGCTGTTGCAGAAGGCGCTTCAGCGGGGCATCGACCGCGGTGAAATCCGCCGCTCTGCCGTCATCGATTGCCCGCAGGTGATCATCGCGCCGATAGCGCTCGTCGACCTCTGGATGATCATGTACGACACCCGCCAGCCGCTCGATCTCAAGGCTTATTTCGACGCGCACCTCGAATTGGTTCTGAACGGCTTGTTGACAACGAGCTGAGGCACGATTTGCCGAGCTGGGCTCGGTCTCGACTTGCTTTCAACCATCTGGACTTGGCCCCTCTCCTGCGCGAAATTCACGCGTAAAGACGTCCTCGAAGGACGCTTCAAATAAGGGAGGTTGCCATGATCCGTGCAGTGTTACCCGTTTTGGCGCTATCGCTGGCAGTCACGATCGCGGTCGGCCCGGCGCGGGCCGAGATGAAGAAGGAATGGATCGAGTACAGTCAGGGCGACACGAAGCTAAAGGGCTACTTCATTTATGACGACAAGGTGACCGGCAAGCACCCGGCGGTGCTGATGATCCACGACCGCGCCGGCATGTCGGATACCGCGCTCCAGCACGCCGAGATCTGGGCCAAGCTCGGCTACCCGACCTTTGCGGCGGACATTTACGGCTTCGGCCAGGGCGTGCTCCCCAAGACCGTCCCGGAGATGGAGGCGCAAACCGACATCTACACACACAACCACCCGCTGATGCGGGCGCGCACTCAAGCCGGCTTCGATACGCTCGCGAAAAACCCGCTGGTCGATGCATCCAAGATCGCGCTCATCGGGTACTGCTTCGGCGGTGCCGTCGGCCTCGAGTTCAGCTCGACCGGCGCTCCGCTTGCCGCCAATGTGGCGATCCACGGCTCCTTCCGCGACCGCGACGCAGATTGGGCGAAGAACGTGAAGGGCATGTATCTGATCCTGCACGGCGCCGACGACATGGGTTATCCGCTCACCACCGTCAATGGTGTGATCAATGATCTGCGCGCCGCCAAGGTGCCGTTCGAGCTCGAAGTCTACAGCGGCACCGGCCACGGCTTCTCGACGCCGAAGAATCCTGCCGAGGAACGCGCCAATGCGGAATCGATCGCGACGACCGCGCGGACGCTGAAGCAGATTTTCGGAATTTGACAGGCTGCGGGTACGCTTGTCCGGTCCTTGAGCCGGGACCGTTGCGGGCGCGGGCCTCTGAGAGCTTGGAACGGTCCGGGTCGGAGCCCGGGACAAGTTCATCAACGATCCAGGGCCCCTACTCCGGCGTAATGCCGGCGGCCTTGACGACCTGCGCCCATTTCTCGATCTCGGCCGGAATGAATTGTTGCAGCTCATCCGGCGTGCTGGTGAGCGGATTGATGGCCAGTGTTTCCAGTCGCTCGCCGACGTCCGGGCGTGCAAGATAGGCCATCAGCACCGCATCAAGCTTATCGATCACCGGCCTCGGCGTGCCGGCACGCGCCACCACGGAGAACCAGCCGCTCGCCGCATAGCCGGGCAGCCCCGCTTCCGCGATGGTCGGAATGTCGGGCGCGGCCTTTACGCGCGCCTGCGAAGTGACCCCGTAGGCGCGCACCTTTCCGCTGGTGATCATCGGCATTCCGACCGCGAGATCGACCATCATCATGTCGAGGCGCCCTGCAACCAAATCGGTGAGCGCCGGAAGGCTGCCGCGATACGGCACGTGTTGGGCGGTGCCTCCAATCATCTTGAGGAACATTTCCATGAACAGGTGATGCGGCGTCGAGAGCCCGGAGCTGCCGTAGGTTAGTTGACCGGGCTTGCTTCTGATCAGCGAGATGAGCTCAGGCAGGGCCGTGACGTCGAGCCCAGGATTGGCTACAAGCGCGAACTCGGCCGATCCGACCAGGCCGACCGGCGCGAAATCCTTGACGGTGTCATACGGCAGAGATTTGTAGACGCTCGGGCCGATGGCGAGCGTGGTGACCGGCGCGAGCAGCAGCGTGTAGCCGTCGGGCGCGGATTTGGCGACCGCCGTCGCCGCAATCACGGTGCCGGCGCCGGTGCGGTTTTCCACCACGAAGGGCTGCTTGAGCTTGTCCTGCAGCTCCTGTGCGAGCATGCGGGCCAGGATGTCGGAGCCGCCACCCGCCGGGAATGGACAGATGAACGTCACCGGCCGCTGCGGATAGTCCTCGGCCTCGGCACGAGGAAACACGGCCAGAACGACCGCGACCAGCAGGACAGGGAGCCTCACAGCTCGACCACCTTGGATGTGATGACCTCGCGCGGTGCAAGGCAATCGCGCCACAGGGCCAAGAAATGCGTGTCGCCAAAGGCCGGGATCAATTGACGCGGCCCGACGCGCTCGATCAACTGCACATTTTGCGCGAAGGTCGGGTGCACGTTCCAGCGCTGGAACTGCGCGCGACCGCCATCAAGAAGTGCGCGCGACGTGGTGCCATCGGCGACATGCCCGGTAAGCACGATCGCCGGATCGGCCTGGTCACGCCAGCGGCTGACCAACGCAGCTGCAACCCCGACATCCGCGGATGCGCCATGCGCCAACATGACGCCGCTTGAGGGAGAATCTCCATCGAGCTCACGCGCCTCGCGCACGAGCCGTTCGAGCGCCGGCACACTGGCGGGCCGCGCCGACGCGCGAGCGGATTGAGTCAACTGGATCGCCACCTCGCGCACCGCCGCGTCGATGGCCACGGGGAAGCCCGCGGCCTGCAGGAAGATTGCCATCTCCACCGCGCGCCCGTCGGGAGGCACCGGCAGCAGCATCGCGCCGCGTTGTTCGGCAAGGTCGGCAAGCGCTGCGCGCTGGCGGCTCTGCATCTCCTCGGCATCCCCATAGGATGCATCGAAGATCATGGTCGCGGCCGCGGGCGGCGGATCAAAACAATAGACGCTCGACTCGGTCGAGCAGTCTCCCATGTAGAGGAGCCCGGCGCCGGCATCGAGCCTTAGCCACACGCCGCCGGGGGCATGACCGTCCGCACCGGTCTCGATGTCAATGCCCAGCACTTGCGTGCGGCCGCGGATCGGAACCGGATGCGCCGCCATGCCGTGCGGCAGGCGCGTCATCACGGGCTCGGTCGCAAAGATGGGAGGAGAGCCGATGCGGTCGCGGAGCCGCAACGCGCCGGCATGGTCCTTGTGGGCGTGGCTCAAAACGATCGCATCGACGCGCCCGATGGCGCTGAAGTCGGGGAGCACGCCGGGTTCGGGGCCTTCACCGCAATCAAGCAGCATGCGACGGCCGTCCGCCTCGACCAGGAAGGCGGCCGGTTCCTTTCCCCCTGCGCCCGATATCGTGATCAGCCGCGCATTCATGTTCGCCTAACTCGCTCGCAGCAGCTCTGGTTCGAAGGGCGCGCCGCCTAACGATAGAGGCCGCCAAGCTCGCGTGGCAACATATAGTCTCCGGGGCTCAGCGTGGTGCCGCCCGGCACCACGCTCTTCTCGATCATGATGGCGATCTCGGCATCGACTCCGGCGGGATCGACGGCTGCATCCACGGCCGGCACTTTCGGCAGTATCGTCCTTTCATCCGCCTCGAAGGCGAGGAGCGCCTTCGCGCGCGTTGAATAGACGCCGGCCACCAGGGGAAAGCCGGTGCCGTTGTTGTTGAACATGATGCCGGGCCCCTGTCGCCGGTAGCTTTGCTTAATCGCCTTGCCGACGTCGGCAAGCGCGATGGGCCGGGCGATGTCGATCAGCTCGCCGCGCCGGCGCAGCGCGTCCAGGAATTGGCGAAAGTCCTGATAGGGCATGGGCGGTCTCCTGGCGCGCGATCTGCCGCGACCATACCGAGGGACAAGGCCCAAGTGAACGGAAACAGCTTCGGTACCAGGACCAATGCGCGGCCAAGTGAATACTTCCGGCTGATTTACCCCAGCTCGAGCACCGGATTAGCTGGCGCCCGCAAGCGTCCAGATTCCGAAACAGCGCGGCCCAGCTTCGAGCGAATTTCGGCATCGATGCGAGCAAGCTCTCCAGGGAATCGGGAGCCGGCGCAATGCTCAGCGACCGCCAATCTGAACAACCCGCGACCGCCGCTCCGGTCATGCCGTCAGCCGTGGGCGATGCGCGCGGAGAGTGGTGGCGAAGGCGGGCGGCTGCGATCCGCAGCATGCTGGCCGAGTGGCGTCGGCGCCATCGTTCGCGCCGAGAATTGCGCGGGCTCGATCCCTACCAAGTCCGCGACTTCTGCCTCGACCCCATGGTGGCGGAACGTGAGAACACGAAACCGTTCTGGCGAGAATGAAGCCCGTTCGCTTCGCCGCCCGACGCGAAACCAGAGGAGGTGAACAATGCCGACGACACTTCGCTCCGCCAGATTGAACGACAAATTGGCCGTCGAGCACGAACGGGAGGAGTCTGGCCCCATGTTTGCTCTCGCCTGTGGCTTGGTTCTACTCCTGGCCGCCGCAGCGATATTTACTCTGCCAATGGCGCTGAATGCAGATACTAGCGACATGACGTGGCTGATGGCGCCATGATTCTCCCGGGCGGCGGCGGCCAGACCTATCGCCGCGTCGCGCCTGGCGGCGCTTGAATGAGGCGAGGGCCGCTCACTCCTTCTCGCCTTTGCGGAGAAGGGCGGGATGAGGGAGGGCAGACGCGGCGATACAGATAGACGGTGTCCCACTCACCCCACCTCTCCCTAACTGGGCAAAGGGTGGGAAACGCCTCGCCTCCTATCGCCTGCTTACCCGACCCATTGCGCTAACTTGGGGTAAGGCGGAGCACCTGCGGAAGAAGCTTGCGCTTGCGCTTCCTCCCGGCGCAAGATTGTGCTGCGGCTGCGAGGGACAAGCGAAGATCTAAAGCGCACGAGAGCACGCGCCCTTCCGCTTCCGGACCGAGGAAGAACCGCCGCCACCAGGGAGGCTTGCGGATGAAATCAATCAAGCACCACGCTGCCAGGCTGCCGGTCAGCGCAACACTTGGACTGGCCTGCACGGCTTTGAGCATCGCGTCCGCGCATGCGGCCGATGTCACTTACGAGCGGCTCGTCAATCCGGAGCCGCAGAACTGGCTCCAGCACCACCGCGATTACAGCGCGCAGCGCTATTCACCCCTTGATGTCATCAACAAGTCGAACATCAAGAACCTGAAGCTCGCCTTCGCGGTGCCGCTCGGCGGCAAGTCCGCAGGCGAAAGCCTCGAGGCAACGCCTCTAGTCGAGGATGGCTTCATGTACATGGTCGACAGCTGGGGCGTGGTCTACAAGATTGATGTGCGCTCGGGCACCGCCGGCACCATCGTCTGGAAGATGGATCCCAAGGAGGCGAACCAGGATCGCAACCGCGGTGTCGCGCTGTGGGGCAACCTTGTCATCTCGGTCACCGGCTACGCGGGCCGCGTGGTGGCAACCGACAAGGAAACCGGCCAGGTGGTGTGGGACAAGAACCTCACCGACCAGGCCGATCTCGAGCTCACCGCAGCCCCGCTGGCGCTCAAGGACGAGATCCTGATCGGCGGCTCCGGTGGCGATCGCGGCCTGCGCGGCTGGCTCGCCGCGCTCGACCCCACGACCGGCGAGGTCAAATGGAAGACCTATTCGGTGCCGGCGCCGGGCGAGCCCGGCAGCGAGACCTGGAAAGACAAGGTCAATGCTTATCTCACCGGCGGCGGCTCTTTCTACGGCACCGGCGCGTATGATCCGAAAAACAACTTGACCTACTGGGGGTCAGGCAACCCGGTCCCGCCTTACGATCCCTCCTACCGGCCGGGCGACAATCTCTATACGTCGAGCGCCATCGCGTTCGATGCGGGAAACGGCAAGATCACCTGGTGGCACCAATACACGCCCAATGACGACCGCGACTACGACGAGACCGGTGCTCACGTCCTTATCGATACCAAGATCAATGGCGAGGACCGCAAGATCGTCGCCCATGCCGGGCGCAACGGCTTCACCTACAGCTTCGACCGCCTGAGCGGGCAGTTCCTCAAGGCCACCCAGCATGTCAAGGTGCTCACCTGGACCAAAGGCATCGATCCCAAGACCGGCAAGCCGATCGACTACGATCCCAATCGCGACGTGCAGATCTACAATGAGAGCGCCGCGGACCTCGCCGACAAGGCGAAGCGGCAGATCTGCCCAAGCATCACCGGCGGCACTAATTTCTGGCCGGTGACCTACAGCCGCAAGACCGGCTATCTGTACATCCCGGCCTATGAGGGCTGCGGCACGGTGACGGTCGACGCCAGCGCCCACGTCAAGGGCAAGTTCAACGGCGGCAACCCCGGCGAAAGCGGACCGATCACCAGCTCCGTCACCATGCTCGATCCGGTTTCCGGAGAGATCAAGAAGCGCGCCGAGTTTCCTTACCCAAACTCTTCGGGCACGCTTTCGACCACCGGAGGCCTGGTGTTCACCGGCATGCTCGATGGCACCGTCGTGGCGCTCGACGACGAGACGCTCACCGAGCTGTGGCGCTTCAACGTCGGCACCGGATTCAATGCCGCGCCGATGACCTACGCGATCAACGGCAAGCAATATATCGCGATCTCCTCCGGCGTCTGCTGTGTGCGCCCGTCCGGGCAGATCAGCAATTCGCTTTCCGCCGTGAAGCGCAATCCGGAGCTGCGCAATCAGTCGAACGCGACGGTGCTGTACGTGTTCGGCCTCTGAGCTCCGTTTCATGAACTGGCGGACGGGCCGAACGCCCGTTCGCCGATTTTTCGTCACCATTTGCCGGCGCAGCTCACGCTTGGCGGTATTTAGCTGCGGTCACGCTCAAGGCTTATCAATCAATTCGGTATTCAATCACCGCCGGAGGCGAGCGCGGGCTCGACCCGCGGGATATCGCCTAAGGAATCGACCCGATCAGCGAAACCTCATTTGAAACACAAAAGATTGGCTCAAACTGTTCAAAGAGAAGATTTTGCATAAGAACAAATATTGTTTGTGGATCGGGGAGGAGCGTCATGGGGCTCGCGTTGGGGCTCATCGCAGGATGCAATGTGTTGGTCGGCGCATGGGCTGCTCGTTGGAACGTCTTGGTGCTCGCGCTGTTGATCGGAGCCGTGGCGGTGCTGACCGCAATGATTGGAGCAGCGCGCGGCGAAGGCTGGGGTGAAATCGCCGCCGGCATCGGAATTGCCATCGTATGCCTGCAGGCCGGCTATATGGCCAAGCACCTCGCACCTGTGCTTATCGAGCTGCTCGCAAGAGTAACGGGCGCCTGCATCTCGGCCGCGCACGAAGGGTACGCGCGTTGGCGCGCAGCAGTGGCGGCACGGCGGCCGCGGCGCAAAGCAATTCTGGCGACGCAGGTCGCCTGCTTCCCCCCAGCCGATGGGGGAGCGGAGAACGCCGCCGGAGCCCGGCGGCGCATTTGACAGTCAGACGCCGAAAAGACGGCGGTGCGCGGGATCAGATCCCCCGATTCCAGTAGTCGTAGTAACGCTCGATATTCATCGGCAGGAACGCCGCATAACCGCCCCAGCTTTCGTACTTGGGCAGCTTGATCTCCTTTTCGGCGGCTTCATAGCCCTTGCCTTCCGAGACCTCCTTCTTCACCGCAGCGGAAAGATCCTGCAAATAGGCGAGCTGGTTGGTCGCCTCCTCGCGACCGCCGATCTGCCGCCCGCCCGGTCCGGGATGGCCGGGAATGAGCGTGGTCCAATCCATCGCGATCACCTTCTTCAGGCTTTCCTCGATGTCGGGGACATAGGTATCCGCCATGCCACGGAACTGCACCGCCTGCAGCGGGATCCAATCGACCGTGAAGATGATCTTTTCCTTGGGCAGGCGCATCACCAACATGTTGTCGGAGTGATTCTTGCCCACATAGTCGAGGACCAGCGTGGTGCCGCCCAGCTCGATAATCTTCTGCGTATCGACGGTCTGGTCAGGGATCACGACATCCGGTGGCTTGATTGCAAGCAGTCTCGCCTTGGCATTGGTTTGCGCGATAAAGGTCGCACCCATATCCTTGAACGGCTGTCCGCCGGCGATGTGATCGAGGTGGCTGTGGCTGTAGATCACATATTTGATCGGTGCCTTGCTCACCGACTGGATCGCATCGATATAAGGCTTCACCGGCCGCCGCTCGCTGATCGGGTCGGTGGCGATCACGCCGTCCGGCGTGGTGACGAACATCGACTGATGGCCCATATAGCGGAAGATGTAGACGTTGTCGGTGCCCTCGACCTTGGTGAGCGCGGTCGGCGGCTGCTGGGCCTGTGCGGTGGCGGCAAGCGCCGTCGTGATGCACACGGCGGCAATCGCAAGGTTGATCCGAGGCATAAATCTCTCCCTGTCGCATGTTTGACGGCGTCGTAGACGCCCGTGCCCGAGGCGCTCGATGTTAGCCCCAAGGCAATGGACTCGGAAGGTGGCTAACGGCTTACCGGTGCTCGCGTGCACCAGGCCCACAGACCGTCACATCCAGATCGCGCACCAGGCCGTTGCCGATCGAATAGACCCAGCCGTGAATGCAGAGCTCCTGGCCGCGCCCCCAGGCCTCCTGCACAAATACATCGGTCGCGACATTGCGCACCTGGCGCATGACATTGAGCTCGCATAAGCGGTCGAGGCGGGCGCGCTCGTCCGCGATTGCTTCGAGCGCTTGCCGGTGCTCCGCATAGACCTCGCGGATCGGATGCAGCCAATGGTCGATCAGCCCGCGTCGCCGGCCGTCGACGGCCGCGCTGATGCCGCCGCAACCGTAATGGCCCACCACCATGATGTGCTTCACCTTGAGCACATCGACCGCGAACTGCAGCACCGAGAGGTAGTTGGCGTCCTGCGGCGGCGCCAGATTGGCGACGTTGCGGTGCACGAACAGCTCGCCCGGATCGAGTCCGACGATCTCGTTCGCGGGCACGCGACTGTCCGCGCAACCGATCCAGAGGTATTCCGGCGCTTGCTGAGCTTCGAGTCGCTTGAAGAAGCCGGCGTCGCTGGCCACCTTCCGCTGCGCCCAAGCGCGGTTCTTTTCTTTCAGATGATCCAGCATGAGATGCTCGCAGCTAACTCAATCAAGGCAACTTGGCAAGCTGCGTGCCATATCTCGCTGGCGCAGCGCGTCCGATTGCCGGCCCATGACCTAACCATGATAGGTGCCGATGAGGCGGACGATGCGCGCCACGTGGCTTTGAAACTCCGCCGTTTGCTTCACGCCCGCGGGACGCGGCCGCGGCAGCTCGATCGGAATGATCTCCTGCAGCCGTCCCGGATTGGTCGCGAACACGGCCACGCGGTCGCCGAGGAACACCGATTCGTCGATCTGGTGGGTGATGAAGACGACGGTGGTGCCGGCGGCGGCCGCGATGCGCAGGAGCTCGTGCTGCATGGTCTCCCGCGTCAGCGCATCGAGCGCGGCGAACGGCTCGTCCATAAGCAGGATCGCGGGCTCGATTGCCAAAGCGCGCGCCAGATTGACGCGCTGGCGCATGCCGCCGGACAATTCGTGCGGATAGTGCTGCTCGAAGCCGGCCAGGCCCACGAGCTCGATCATCGCTTGCGCCCGCGCACGCGCGGTTGCCCTGGGAGCGCCCTGCAGCTCGAGGCCAAGCAGAACGTTCCGCAAGACGGTGCGCCATGGATAGAGCGCGTCCTGCTGGAACACGAAGCCACGGTCGGGCCCCGGGCCGGTGACGGGCTGTCCGCCGACGAGAATGCGGCCACGAGTCGGGCTGGCAAGCCCCTGCAGCAAGCGCAGCAGCGTTGTCTTGCCACAGCCGGAGGGTCCGACGATGACGAAGAACTCGCCCGGCGCGATATCGAGAGCGATGTCCTGCAGCGCCACCAGGCGACGGCCGCGGCTGACGAACTCCATGCCGAGATCTTCAACCGCGACCGCGGCGGCGTGGGTGGTCATTTCTGCATGCTCACGCTCAGTCCACCCGCACGGTGCGCCGCCAGCGTAGTGCGTGCCGCTCGACCAGCTCGGCCGCGAAGGTGAGGCCGACGCCGGCGACCGCAAGCGTAACAATGCCGACGAACAGCGAGGGAACATCGAAGGTCTGCCCCGACGTATAGATCAGGAAGCCAAGGCCCGCCTGGGAGCCGAACAGCTCGCCCACCACCACACCGACAATGCCGCGCCCGATGCCGAGGCGGATGCCGGTCAGGATAAAGGGCAGCGCGGACGGCAGCATGACCTTGGCGATGATCTGTCTGCGGCTCGCGCAGAAGCTCTGCGCGACCTCGATGAGCAGCGCCTCGGTCGCGCGCACGCCGGAGACGGTGTTGATGAGGATCGGAAAGACCGCTGTCAGGAATACGACCGCAACCTTGGAGGCGATGCCGATGCCGAGCCAGAGGATGAGGAGCGGGGTCACGGCGACCAGCGGCGTCGCGTAAAGGGCGGTGATGTAGATCTGCGTATAGTCGCGGACACGCTGGCTGATGCCGACCACGATGCCGATAACGGTGCCGATGATGATCGCGATCATCACCCCGTAGACGAGCTCGCTGAAGCTCACCCAAATGTGGCGCTGCAACTCGCCCGATTCCCACAGCCGCATCGCCGCGAGTGCCACCTCGGACGGTGGCGCGAAGAACAGGCGGTTGGTCAGCACGGTGCGGGCGAGGATTTCCCAGGCGCCGAGGACCACCACCAACGTCGTGAGCGGACGACGAATGGCGCGCACGCGTTCGCGCGTGAGCCATCCTTCGCGCACCGCGTCTCGACCGGATTGAGCGTGCGCTGGCGACGCCGCGACCGTCATGGCTGGTGCAATCCTCCTGTCCTGCGCGAGGCGAGGCCGCATTCCGATGATGTTTGGGCGCTCCTTTGCCACGAGCGGGGCTGAGCTCCCTCTCCCCGCGCGAAGTCGGGCTTGCCCGACTTCGCCACCAAGCATGGCCGAAATCGGATATATCCGATTTCGACTGGAGAGGGTTGGGTCAGGGGTTCCGGACTCTCGCATGTCCGAACCCCCTCACCCGGATTGCCATAGCGCGTCGAAGACGCGCGTAAACGCGCTGTTGGCAAATCCGACCTCTCCCCTCTGGGGAGAGGTGACCTTGTGGCACGGCTCTGCCCAAACTTCAGCGAAATGTGCACAAGCGTGGGGGTCAATCAAGGGCGGCCACAATAGGGCGCGCCGTGCGCGCGCCATCCCGGATCAATTGCCACACGCGGGCGGGCGTCAGCGGCAATTCCCTGGGCTCGGCCCCAAATTGGTGCAGCGCCGCTGCGACCGCATTCGCAAGCGCCCCACCGACCGGAATAATGCCGCCCTCGCCTGCCCCCTTGGCGCCGAGCGGATTGTTGGGCGATGGATGCAGCGCCTGCGAGATCGCCCGAACCACCGGATAATCGGTCGCAACCGGAATCATGTAGTCGGCGAGCGACCCGACGAGAAGCTGCCCGCTCGCGTCATACGCGATCTCTTCGGTGAACGCGCTGCCCAAGCCCTGCACCGCCGCGCCGACCACCTGGCCGTGCAGCGTGAGCGGATTGATGGCACGTCCGACATCGTCGACCACCACGTAATCGATGACCTCGACGTGTCCGGTCTTGGCATCGACCGCGACATGCGCGATGGCGGTGCCGTAGGTGTAGGTTGCCTTGTTGTTGGAGAAGGTCCCGTCCGCCGCAAGGCCTGCCGCGACGGCGTCGCTCAAGAGCACGGCCCGCCCGTCGGCGGCCCGCGCGACTCCTTCGGCAATGCTGATATCCTCCACCGCGACCCCGAGCCGAGCCGCAGCCGCAGCACGAAACTTTGCGATGAAGGCATTGGCGGCTACCACAATGGCGCAACCGCCCATCACGGTCGCACGCGAGCCATAGGAGCCGAATCCTTCCGTGAGATAATTGGTCGAGCCGTGATAGACGGAAATCCGCTCGAGCGGCAGCTCCAGCGCGTCGGCGGCGATCTGCGCCATGACGGTTTCGATCCCCTGCCCGACCGCGGAAGACCCCACATAGACCGACACGCGGCCGTCGCGCTCGGCCACGATGCGGGCGCTCTCGCGCGGGCCCGAAGCGCCGCCCTCGATGAAGCAGGCAATGCCCAGGCCGTGATAGCGGCCGTCGATCAGCTGGCCCTGCAAATGGGCCTTTTCAGCCCAGCGCGCTTCGGTGACGCAGCGGTCGAAGGCGCCGGCATAGTCGCCGCTGTCGCAGGCGGTCTTGCCGAAGCCGTCGTCGGGCGTGATGCCGGCTAAAGCGTAAGGCATCTCGGCGGCGCCGATGAGATTGCGACGGCGGATGGCGAGCCGGTCGAGGCCCAGGTCCTGCGCCGCAAGGTCGAGCATCCGCTCGCAGAAGAAACAACCCTCGAAGCGGCCCGGGCCGCGGTAGGTCCCGGCCGGCGTCTTGTTGCTCACCAGCGCATGCGCGGCGAGATGAATGTTGGGAATGCGATACGGGCCGGAGGTGAACTGCGCCGCGTTGCGCACCGGCGTCATCCCGTTCGGCCGCACATAGGCGCCGATGTCGACGTAGATGTCGCCGCGCAGCGCGAGGATCAGACCGTCGCGATCGAACGCCATCTCGATCTCGCATTCGCTCTCGCGCGAATGGGCAATCGCCATGAAGTGCTCACGTCGATCCTCGACCCACTTGACCGGATGACCGAATTTCCGGGCCGCAAACGCGACCAGAAAATCCTCCGGATAGAATTCACCGCGCGCCCCGAAGCCCCCGCCGACGTCGAACTCGAGGTAATCGACCGCTTCCTCGGCAAGCCCCATCATCTGCGCCATGGCGCGGCGATTGAAGAACGGAAGCTTGGCGGCGCCCGAGACGCTGAGCTTGCCGCGCACGGCATCCCATTCGGCGAGAAGCCCCCGCGTCTCCATGGTCATGGCGGTGAGCCTCTGGGTGCGGAATTTCTCGCGGCGCCTGTAGGCGGCGGCACGGAATGCGGCATCTGCGTCGCCCTTGGCGGCCGTCAAAAGGGCAGCGCGGTTGCTGCCGGTTGCGGGAAAAAGAAGCAGATCACCCTTCATTCCGGCGTGCCGGTCGACGACCGCGGGCAGTTCCTCAATCTCAAGTGCTACGGCGGCCGCAGCATCCTCGGCGCGCTCGGGCGCATCAGCGAGCACCACCGCCACCGGCTCGCCCACATAGCGCACGATGTCAGCCGCAATGACGGGCTGCGCATAGGGCGCAATGGTCGGGTTGGGCCGGCGGAACGGGATGGTTGGAATCGGCGACCCGATGTCGCGTGCGGTAAGCGTCGCTGTGACCCCCGGCATGGCGAGCGCCGGCGCAAGGTCGATCGAACGGATGCGGCCATGCGCGATGCTGCTGCGGACGATGGCGGCGTGCCACTCTCCGGTGCGGGAGAGATCATCGAGATATTGCCCGCGGCCGCGCAGGAAGCGCAGGTCCTCCACGCGCTCGACCGGGCTGCCGATGAATGTATTGACCCTGCGCATCAGAGCTCTCGCGGCTTGCTTTCAGTCGGATCAGGGTTGACATATTAGTAAGCGTTAGCTTACGGTAAGCATAATCTTACGTATCTCGCTTCCTTTGCGTAGCCCTGAACCCGAGGAGGAGTCCACGATGGCCGAGCTCGAGCTGATCGGCGCAGCACCCAGCAACTATGTCTGGACCTGCCGCATTGCGCTTCACGAGAAGGGCGTTTCCTACCGGCATTCGGAAGCCCGCCCGCATACACCGGAGGTCGACGCCATCCATCCATTCGGCAAAATTCCGGTGATGCGCCATGGCACAGTCGAGCTCGCCGAGTCGCGCGCAATTTGCGGCTACATCGATGCGGTGTTTCCGGGACCGAAGCTCATGCCGGCGGATCCGGTCAAGGCCGCGCAGGTCGAGCAGTGGGTGTCGCTCATCAACACCCATATCGATCCCCTGTGGGTGCGGCAGTATTTGCGTGCGCATTTCTTTCCCAACACCGCCGACGGCAGCCCCGAGCGGGCGACGATTGACGCGGCACTCCCGAAGATGGAGCAGCAATTTGCTACCATGGATCGGGCGGTCGCCAAGACCGGCTTTCTCGCCGGCGACGCATTCACGCTCGCGGACATGGATTTCATCCCGATCCTCTTCTACATGGGCACCAAGCCGGAAAGCAGCGCGTTGCTCGCGCGGATGCCGGCGCTCAAAGCCTATGTGGACCAGCACATGCTGCGCAAAAGCGTGCAGGAGACCACGCCCACCTGGATGCCGGGTCCCGCGCGCACGGAACGTGCCGCTTAATGCTACCGCGCCGAAAATACGACGTAGCGTGTGCAACCGCGCGCTTCTCGGGCCTAGCGCGTGCACAAAATCGCGCCGCGCGGTTGCGCACGCTGGCAGGCCTGACACCGCGATTTTGCACACCCTACGATCCGCGACGAAAAGGACTAAAGCAGCATGCGTGACGCCGCACCCGCCCTTGCTGCGCTCGCCGATCCGACACGGCGGCAGATTTTCGAGCGTCTCGCCGGCGGACCCCGCCCGGTCGGCGAGCTGGCGCGGGGCCTACCGGTGACGCGGCCGGCGGTGTCGCAGCATCTCGCGGTGCTCAAGGCGGCGGGGCTCGTCCGCGACGAGGCGGCCGGAACACGGCGCATCTATGCCATCGATCCGCAGGGGCTCGGCGCGCTGCGCGCCTGGCTCGATCAGTTCTGGGATAGCGCGCTCGCTTCATTCAAGGACGAGGTGGAGAAAGGCAAACAATGACCATGCAGTTGATCCGTCCGGCGCCGGTGCGCAAGAGCATCACGGTCAAGGCCGATGTTGCCCATGCGTTCGAGGTGTTCACGCGCGGGATCGGGCGCTGGTGGCCGCGCACGCATTGCATCGCTTCGTCGCCGCAAAAGGACGTGGTGATAGAGCCTGCAGCCGGCGGACGCTGGTTCGAGATCGGCGAGGACGGCTCGCAGTGCAATTGGGGCCGCGTGCTGGCCTGGGAGCCGCCGACGCGGCTGCTGCTCGCCTGGCAGATCGACGGCAACTGGAAATACGATCCGAATTTCCTGACCGAGGTCGAGGTCACCTTTACGCCGCTCGCCAGCGGGGAGACCCGCGTCGATCTCGAGCACCGCAATCTCGAACGCTTCGGCGAGAAGAGCAACGAGGTGCGCGGCATGATCGATTCAGAGGACGGCTGGAGCGGCATCATGAAGCGCTATGCCGAGGTGGCGGAGAAGGGATAGGTCCAATGCGCTCAGCGGCTGGTTGGCCAGCAGCTGCGACCTTTCACTCCGTTTGCTGGTTGGCCGATCGAAGCTGTCTCGATCGAAGCTGTCCCTGGACACCCACTCGCCCTCTCGGTAGCCTGACTGCAAGCGTCAGAGCAACAAAAGGGGAAGAACGATGGCCAGAGCACGCTGGGGCGCCATTCGTATTCTCGTTCTCGGCTTCTCGCTGCTCGTGAGCTGTGTCGCGTTTGATATGAACGATCGCGCAGCGGCACAGAGCACAGTTGCACAGCCGCAATACGGCCTCGCATCCAAGCGGCCGGTATTGCAGGCGGCCTGCCGATACTGCCCGTGGGGGGCACTCGGCGACGTCGTAAAGAAGGCGATGTCGTTCTATGGCTACGACGTGGCGATCTGTTACGCATGCTCCGGCGAGGATGGGGCGCGCATTGTTTCGCGGCGACTGACGCCGCCTGAAGTGACGGACCGGCAATTCGCCGAGGGCACGGGCCTGCAGCCGCAAGCGCCGATCGATTTCGGTGTTACCAATGCCGAAAATGTCCGGCGCGCCTACGAGGGCAAGGAGGCCTATCAGAAAGACGGGCCCATGGCCAACCTGCGCGTGATCGCCCGAATAGAGAGCCCTGCCTATCTGATGGTAGCAGCCGTGCGTTCCTCGGGCATTACGGATCTGCATCAGATCGCAGAGAAGAAGATGCCGGTGCGAATCATGGCGGGCGTCGCCGGCGGTCTCGGCAACATCGACGTGGTTCTCAGGCACTACGGATTTTCCCGTCAGGATGTCCTTTCCTGGGGAGGGAAAATTCTTGCCGGAAACGCGCTCCTGCGGAACCCGGACTTTGACGTGATCATCGGCGTCGGAGTGCTTGCCAACTACCCCGAAGGAGGGATGTGGTACGAGATGACACAGCGGAAGGATCTCACCTTTTTCCCGATCCCGGAGGAATTGCGCCAAAAGCTGGTGAGGGAGAACGGCGCAGTCCTGGTCGATTTGCCGTTTCGCTACATGCGCGGCGTCGGCGACACTGCGATTCCAACGGTCGGTTTCTCGGGCATCGACGTCTATGGTCGGGACGATTTATCCGATGCTTTCGTCTATGATGTGGCCAAAGCACTCGATGAGAAGCGTGATCTGATCCGCTGGACAGGCCAGCCGTTCTCCTACGATCCGATGACCGTGGCCAACGGGAGCGGCGTCCCGCTGCATCCGGCCGCGGCTGAATATTATCGCGAGCGCGGATACCCCGTGGATGCGATGCAGGCGACAAAGTAGGTCGGGCGTCCCGCATTCATCGAGCGGCTTGCCTTCAGCCACGAAGTCTTTGCAGGCGGGGTGAAGCTTGATCAGGGCCTCAGGTATCTGTTGAACCAGTCGAGGGTACGCTGCCAGGCGAGCTTAGCGGCAGCCTCGTCATAACGCGGACTTGTATCGTTGTGGAAGCCGCGATCGACGCCTGCATAGACATGGCCTTCATGCGGCACATGCGCTGCGGCAAGCGCGGCGTCAAAAGCTGGCCAACCGGCGGTGATGCGCGCATCGAGCTCGGCATAATGGGCCAGGAGCGGCGTCACGATCCTGTGGAGTGAAAAATATGTCGCGGGCCGGCGCCTCTACGCGGTACTCGGTAATGAATGGGCAGCGATGATGTCCGTTGATGGGGAAGCAGCGAGCTTCGTTTGCTCGGATCGAGATTTCCTGGATCCATGACCCATAGGAGAGGATGCAATTCACTCCACCGAGGGTCGGGCCAATACCCGCTTCGGCCGGGAGATGGAGGGAGGGGCCGTCGCGTCCCGAGCTATCAACTGATCGCCTTAGACTCCTGCCCTCGCGCCGCGCGCACCTCGGTCGAGCGCGGCGGTGCCTCCTCCGACACCGAATAGGTCGCCTTGACGGCTGGCCGCAGCATCAGGCGCTGGAGCCACTCCCAGCTGCGCGGCGAAACCTGCTCATTCATCAGGTCCGGCGCCCAGCGCGGAATGCGCTCGACCGACGAGAGCACGTTGATGTCGGCGAGCGAATAGGTCGGCCCCGCGAGATAAGGTTGTTCGGCGAGCGCCTGCTCCATTCGGGCGACCGCGTAGCTGATCTTGGCACGCGCCTCGTCGATGTCCTCCTGCGGAAAGCCATGATAGGCCTTGAGCCATTTCTGCCGCTTGGAGTGCAGCGAGATGCGCGCCAGCGATTTTTCGAACGCCTCGCGGCCGCGCTCGCGCAGGATAGGTCCGATGCCGAACGCCCAGCCGATGGTGGCGATGGCATGAAACAGATGCTCGTCGACAATCTGGCTCCATCGGCGCATGCGCGCCCGCTCGAGCGCGCTCGCGGGCCGCAGCGGCGGATCGGGAAAAGCATCGTCGAGATATTCGTTGATCACGCTCGTCTCGGTGATGACTGCGCCGTCATGGATGAGCGTCGGCACCTGGCCATCCGGATTGATGGCGAGGAACTCGGGCGTCAGATGCTCCCCTTCGGGCAGGCGCAGGTAATGGCTCTTGTAGGAGAGCCCCTTCTCTTTCAAGGTCGTCCGAACCTTGACGGAGGCCTGCGATAGTCCCGCGTGATAGAGCTCCAGCATGATCAAGGGTGCTGCACGTAGCTGCGATATTCCGCGATCGTCTCGGCGGGAAACGAGGTGAGTTTGGTCCCGACGAACTGAGCGAGCTCCTCGCCGGTGTTGGGCCGGCCGATGTCGAGCCCGCGCTTCATTGCCTCGGTGACATAGTCCGGATTCGCGACCATCTTGAGGTAAGCCTCACGCAGGATCGCGGTGAGGTCGTCAGGCAGGCCCGGCGGGGCAACAAGGGGCAATCCCAGGCGTTGCGGTGCGCTCAAGAGCTCGAGCAGCGCTTTCTCCTTTCGATCGGCCACAAACGTGTCGAGCAGCGGCACGCCGGGCTCGAACGGCATGATCTGGAACACCGGCACGATCGCACCCGCGGCGATGAGATCGCTGCGCAGGCTTGCCTTCTGGCACAAGACACCGTCTGCCTCGCCGCGCTCGACGGCCAGGACCGCGTCGTTGATGCCCGGATAGCCGCGCACCACCTTGAGCGGCAGCTTTTCGTACCTGGAGAGCACCTCCGGGATGATCGAGTTTGCCGTCGTGCTGCCGCTGCCGGCGATGACAATGGTACGCTTGGACGCCCGCAGGTCATCGAAGCTATGCACATTCGCGGCGCGGCGCATCCACAGCACGAAATTGCTGGAGGCGGAGCTGCCGATCCAGGTGAATCTGCGTAAGTCGTATTTTGTATCGGCAGCGCTGATGATCGGCGCCAGCGTGAAGCCGGAGCGGCCCGGCATGCCGAGCGTCAGTCCGTCCGGCTTGGCCAGGCTGTAGAGATAATTACCGAGGATGATTCCGCCGGCGCCCTGCATGTTCATTGGCAGGATGTTTGGCTCGCCGGGAATAAATTTTCCGAGGAAACGACCGACAAGGCGCATCTCGCTGTCGATGCCGCCGCCCGGCGGCTGCCCGGCGAATAAGGTGACGGTCTTGCCGCGATAGAAATCCATCGGCGCCGCACGACCAGCCGGTGCGGCGAAGAGCACCGCCACAAGCGCGGAGATCGCAGCGCGGGCGCTCAGCGCCAGGCGTCGATCGAAACAGTCTTGCGGTACTTGCATCCCATCATGCGCCAATAGCCGTTGGCCTCCCCTCCGACCACGACCACGTTGATGTCCTTCTCCGGAAAGATGCGGATCGGCTCGTCCGGTGCGGCCTTGAGCCAAGTCGCCATCGGCTCCTGCCCGAAGGTCGCCCACGGGTAGACATAGTTCTGCACCAGCTGCAGGTCCCAGTAGCGCCCCGCCGGCATTTCGCCAGTTTCGTGGATGAAGCGGATGAGCTTCGCCTTGGTGTCGAAACCCCCACGATCGATGAATTGCTGCGCCGTGATCGGGTCGAGCAGAAGGCAAGGCGCGGAGTGGCCGTCGATGCCGGCCAGCATGTCGCGGACATGCTCACGCCAATGTTTTTCCCGCAGCCCGAGGCAAAACGTCGTCGAGCGACAGCCCCAGAAAATGCTCACCGTGCTGTCGCCTACCGCGAACCCTTTTTGCACGTGCAGCGGTTCCCACGGGCTGCGCTCCTCGTTCTCCGCGAAAGTCAGATTATTGTAGGTGTAGCCGTTGCCTTGTGAGCCCATGAAGCTCACGCCAGGCACGGAGCCGCCTTGCAGATTCTGCGACAAAAGCCCGTAGGCGCGGCCGATGGTAGCGTTGGCGTGATTGTAGGGCCCCATGGCGCCGATTCCGGCGTTCATGCCGATCTCCTGCCGGATTGGGCCATTCACCACGACCATCGCCGAGGCCGAGCTCGACGTGCTGCTGCGTGCGGTCACCTCGGACGCGGCGAGCGCCAAGATCACGGGAAAGTATTCCGGCCGCGCCCCGGCCATGACGGCGTTCACGGCGACCTTCTCGACCGTATACTCGAAGGCTACGCGGAACTCGGTCGGCTGCATGCGTCCGACGATCTCGTCGGGCGCATGGCTCGTATGGGCGAGCATTTGCGCGACCCGCTTCTCGGTCGGCAACACGATCGGCAGCTTGTCGGTCCAGTTGTTCTCGAGGAACAGCCGTTGCAGGTTGTCCTCGGTGTCCGGATCGAGGCACCGCGGCACCGCGTGGTCGAACTCCGCGGCTTCAGTCGACATTTCAGTCGACATGGCGCACCGTCAGCGCCTCGACGATCTCCTGCATCACCGGGCGGCCGCTGATTGGATCCGTGCCGTTCACATAGGCCTCGAGCTCGGCCGTGGTCTTGCCCATGACCGGCTGCGGCACGAACGCGCGCGGCGCCTGCGGTAGCCCCGCCATCTTGGTCACTGATTCGACCACGCGGTCAAACTTGTCAGTGTGCAGGGCCACCGTCGGGATGCCGTATTTGGTCTCGAGCGTGATCGCGTGGGTGGCGACGGCCGGCGAGCAGTTGCTGCAATGTCCGACGCCGAGGACAGCAGCATGGCCGTTGGCCTTGATTTCCTCCCAAGTCTTCGGATCATCCTTTTGATAGGTGGCCGAGAGCGAGATGATGCGCGTCGCGACGCCCGGCATGTGGCGAGCGAACCAGGCCGCCACTTGCTTCAACAGCTCGATCGAATCATCGAATCGGCAATCAACCAGATAGACGGTCTTGCCGTCGAGGCTTTCGAGCCGCGGCGCCAAAGCCTTCCCCTTGATCTTCGGTGGGTAACCGACGGGGCTCAGCACCACGATCTTCTCGGGCGAAGCGTCGCCCTCAATCCGGATCGGATTCTTCGGCGCGGTCACAATGTTCATGGGCTTTTCCTTCGGCGGTTCCTCATGTTTTCGTTGTCGGCACTATACGGCTGCCATCGAGATAGTGAAAGGCTGAGACCGCAGCGGTAGCGCCATCACCGGCAGCCGACGCGAGCAGCGCGACTGATGACGTGCGAATATCGCCGGCTGCGAATATTCCAGGAACCGACGTGCCCATGTTCGTGTCAGTCTCGATATGGCCGCCGTCATCGAGCGTGAGGAGCCCGCGCAGGAACGCGGTGTTGGGCGCAAGTCCGACTGAGATAAAGACACCTGCGGTTTCATGCACCCGCGTGGCGCCGCCTGCGCGTAAGCGCACGCCGGTGACCGTTCCGTCACCTAGAATTTCCTCGACCACTGTCTCGAGCACGATCTCGACCTTCGCACAGGCAGCAATACGCTGGCGCAACGCCTGCTGGGCACCGAGATTCGTACCGCGATGAAAGACGGTGACTTGCGCGGCGTGCTGCGCCAGCGCCAGCGCTTCGTGCAGGGCCGCATCGCCACCACCGACGACGCACACGTTGCGCCCGGCGAACAGCTCGCCGTCGCACGAAGCGCATTGCGACACGCCCTTGCCGCGGAATTCTTCCTCGCCCCGAATGTCGAGGGTCCGGCGTGTTGAGCCAGCAGCGATGATCACGGCGCGCGCCTGCAGGATCTCGGCCGCGCCGCGCACGATGAAGTGCTGCTTCAACCGTTCGACCGCGTCAACTGTATCCAGCATGACCTCTGCGCCAGCCGCTTCGGCCTGCTGGTGCAAGAGCGGACCGAGATCGTGGCCACCGATGCCTTGCGGATATCCCGGCCAGTTTAAAATGCGCTCGACATTGCCGACCTGCCCGCCGACGCCCATCTGATCAAGCACCGCAACCTTGCAGCCATGCGCGCCGGCAACCATCGCGGCTGTAAGGCCGGCGACGCCCGCTCCGACTATCGCCACGTCGACGTCCTTCATCTGCTCCTCGATTGCTGGCGCGTGTCACCACAGTGTCCGCAAGTGATTGGACGGTGCTGGTTCGGAGCCTCGCAAGCCGATGCGGATGGGCGGCATTTCTGCGGACCAGTCAGGGTGTCGTCGCCAGAGGCGGCCATTTGCTCAGGTGATTGGCGAGCTGCCCGCAAATTCCATCGAGGATGATCCGCAACACCTTCGAGCAGACCTTCGGCGCGGATGCGGACCGGCCGACCGGCTATCGCCGCGGCCATGATTGGACTGCTCTGTTGTGAGCGGCTTGTACCCTTTGCCCATCGGCATCACAACGAGAATACATACAGCACCGTGGCGTTGCCCTGATCCTTTAGCTCAGGCGTGTTGGCAAGCCGGCTTTTGGCCGACGCGCCCGGTCCCGACGTAATCGCCAGATATTGCTTGCCGTTGACCTCAAAGGTCATCGGCGGGGCGGAAAAGCCCGTGCCCACATTGACCCTCCATAATTGATCGAGTGTGGTGTCGTCGAACGCCGCCACGGTGCCGTCGAGCAGGGCGGTGAAGACGACCCCACCGGCGGTCGCCAGCGTCCCGCTGGCGTTCGGGTAGCGCAGGTGCACGTTTTTCCTGATCTCGCCGGTGATCGGATCGACGGCGGTAAGGTTGCTTTCGAGACGCTGGGTGGTAGCGTCGAAACCGGCGATCCAACGCTTGCCCTTGATTTGCGGCTCGTGATTGTCCACGACGGTCTCGCAGGCGTCGAGAGCTGGAATGTAGATCAGCTTGGTCCTCGGGCTGTAGGAGGACGGCCAGAAATTGTTGCCGCCGAGGTGTGTCGGGCAGAGCTGCTTGAGCGGTGCGCCCGGGACCAGATTGCCGACCCCCCGCATAGATCTGCACGTCCTTGTTCGGGTCGTAATCGAGCGGCTTGCCGGTCTTCTGGTCGACGCCCCTGGTCCAATTGACGTTATCCATGTAGGGCTTGGCGACGATGATCTGACCGTTGTTGCGGTCCATCGTGTAGAGAAAGCCGTTGCGGGCCGAATGGGTGATGAGCTTGCGCGGCTGCCCGTCGACCACGCTATCGATGAGAATATGGGTTCCGACCTCGTCGAAGTCCCACGCATCGTTGGGCGTGTACTGAAAGTACCAGTTCATCTTGCCCGAATCAGGGTCCCACGAGATCGCACTGTTGGTGAAGAGGTTGTCGCCCGGTCGGACGGTCGGATCGTATTCCGGCACCGGATTGCCGGTTCCCCAGATAGTCTGGCCGCTCCCTGGATCATACGTGCCGGTGACCCAGACGGCGCCGCCGCCGGTTTCCCATGAATTGTTGTTGCCCTTCCAGGTCTCGCTGCCTGGCTCGCCCGGCGCCGGAACGGTGAACTTACGCCATGCCACCTTGCCGGTCGCCGCATCGACCGCCGCGAGCCAATCGCGGATGCCGGATGAACCCCCGGCAGCTCCGAACAGTATCTTGTCTTTGATAGCGAGCGGTGCGCCTCTCAGGCTCACCCCGGACTGGCCGAATTCTGTATTCGTCTCCCAGACGACCTTGCCGCTGTCCTTGTCGGTCGCGATGATGCGTGCTGGATAATTGGCGATCGAGATGACGAAATTTCCCCACAACGCGACGCCGCGATTGGCAACCTGCCTCTCCTCCTTGGGATCCATACGCCACATGATCCGCCCGACCTCGCCCGATCGGACGTCGATCTTGTAGACGACGGCCCAGGAATCCACTGTGTAGAGAAAGCCGTCCTCGACGAGCGGTGTAGCCTCATTGAATTCGTCGCCGGCACTGCCTCCCAGGGAGACGGAGTAGGCGAGCCTCAGACCCTTCACATTATCCTTGTTGATTTGTGCGAGCGGCGAGTAGCGCTGGCCGTCGTAGGTCCGATGGTTCATGAGCCAATTCTGCGGCTCCTTGTCGGCGTTGACGAGCCGCGCGGGCGTCACCTCCGCGGCGCCGGCGGGCCAGCCCGCCGCGAGAAGGACCGCTCCGGACAAAGCCGATGTGAGATATTGAGCCATGATGATCCTCCCGCACTTCTGTTCACCATCGACCGAAGCTACCGCACTGGCAAAAACCTGGAAAGCGCGCAGACCCGGCCCGGCACGCTGTCTGCGCCCACCTCCTGCAAGACTTGCCGCACAATCTAACAATGGCGTCGGCCGCGGTGAGGCGCCGCGGCTCGCTTCCACACCGCAGCGCTGTTGTGTCGTGCTTACTGCGTCACCGTCACCGAATCCCAGAAGTCGCAGTGCCGCAGCGCCGCGTATTGCGCATCCGTCAGCGTCGACGATGCCGGCACCTTCTGGATCAGCCAAGCGGGAGCGTCAGCGGCGGTGGTGTAGCGCGGCCACGGCGCGTTGCCCGATCCGTTCGGATTCCCGGTCCGGGCGAAATTGGCCCAGGCGGTGACGAGGGCGTCAGACAGCTTTGTCTGCTCGCCGTTCAGCGGATGGGCAGTGCCGAGCGGGCCGCCGTGCCAGAGCGGGAACACGTACTGGATGTCGGCTGTGTGATAGGACAACGCCGCAAAGCCAGGCAACGGCGGGAAGTAGAACGGCGCCGTCTCGTCGGCGAACTCATAGGCATAGACCGGGATCTGCGACGCCAGGGTCTTGTCGAGCCGCCGCTGATTGCAGATGCCGGAATCGGTTCCGACCCGGTCCCACGCCAGTTGCGGGCTCTTGAAGGCGCTGAGCGGATAAACCGTGAGAACCTTCGCGGCCGTCCCGTCCGGATACTCCGGGGCGACGAACGTGTTGTTGACATAGTCGAGGTATTGCGCGGCGGTCGGCGGGGTGCGTTTCGCCTCATCGGCGCTGATGAAGTATTCCGTTTGCGCCAGGCCGAAGTTCGTCTCGTCGGTCGTGTTGCCGTTGATCAGCGGCACCTTGTTGAAGGTGCCGCTCGCAAACAGCTTGAGCGGCTGGTCGGGGATGATCTGGCCGTCCACAAGGCCGCGCCCGATTATGAACTTGCCTCGGGCGCTTGTCGTGCCGGCGAGTTCTTCCACCCTGGCGGCGGGCAGATTGCGCAGGCACTGGGCGACCTCCGGCCCAGTCCCTGAGCCGCAGCCGGCGGCTTCTGCGAACGCGACGCCAAGCGCTTCGGCGGCCTCTCTGGTCGGCAGGGTAAAAGCCGGGCAGAAACTCTGGCAGATAGCGCGGTGGAACAGACCTGCGGCGAGCGGCGACAGCATCTGGATTCCGGTGTCGACTGCGCCCGCCGACTGGCCGCCGACGGTGACGTTGTCCTTGTCGCCGCCGAATTTTGCGATGTTGCGCTCGACCCACCTCAACACCGACTGCTGGTCGAGAATGCCGTAATTGCCGAACAGGTGGCCTTCGTTGTCCAGCGCGGGATGCGCCAGGAAGCCCATCAGGTTCAGGCGGTAGGCCATGGTCACGACGACGGTCTTGCCCGACGAGGCGAGCTTGCTGCCATCGTAGTCGGGTGTTTCGCCGTCAACATTGCCGCCGCCGTGAATCCAGACGACCACGGGCAGCTTTACCGGCGGGTTGAGGTCTGGCGTGAAGACGTTGAGGTACAGGCAGTCTTCGTTGTTGTTCGGCGGGCCGGAGAAGACGCCCAGCGTCGTCGTCAGCGCGCAGATCGGCGCAAACTCCGTGGCGCTGCGGGTCGCGGTCCACGGCGCCTTGTCCTTGGGCGGCTGCCAGCGCAGGCTTGCCACCGGCGGCTCCGCATAGGGAACGCCGAGGAATTCGGTGACGCCGTTGCTGACAAAGCCCTGGACGGGTCCTTCCTTCGTCTCGACAATCGCGCTCGGCGTCCTTTGGGTGGTCTGCCCGGCGGCCGCGCCGGGCAACGCGGCGCAGAGCGCGCCGAGCGTGACAGCGAGCACACAGCGGACGCTTGTCCTTGACGCTTGGTGTGGATGCGTGAGGTGTAACGCCGTCGGCAGCTTAGCGAGCCGGAGCATGGCTTCCTCCCTGGCGGTTGCACGTGTGGTGCCGCCAAGGGTAGCAGTTTCGATGACGTGCCGCTTGCAGGAAATTCGCTGAGATCCCTCGACGAAAGCGGCAGCCGACGAGCTCAATCGTCCTGGCATCAGGGACGGTGAGCATTTCGCCTCTGTCCCGCCTACGAGAACGAGCCGGAGGTCATCGCGCAATTCGCCCCCGGCGAGCGCCATCCACGATTCGAAGCCGAATAGGAAGAGATGACTGCGACTTGGAGGTCTGGCATTAGGGTCTCAGATGCTTGACGAGCTCTCCTCAGTGAATTTGGCTTCGACCGAGGTAGTCAACCTGCATCCGATCAAGCTCAGCAATTTGGCGATCTAGCTCTTCTTTGGTCATCCCAGCTCTCGCCTGAGCCAGCGACAGCCACATCTCACACAACAGCCGAAACGCCATCTTCCTAAGCTCGTCTGTCTCGGCGTCCATCAGACGCCGGCATTCTGCAGCACGTTGAGAAATATACTCCGACATACACTTTCATCCGACGCGGGCGTGTACCCAAAGCACAAGCCGATCAAACAGTCAGCTATGCCGCTTGGCGAAACACCGGGAATCGAGAATTAACGTCAATGAAAGCGGGCCCGTCTTCGTGGCCTTCGCCTGGCGCGCACCCGTTCTGGCGAAATAGGTGCCGACGCGCGCCCGAACTGGCCTGAGCACCCTTGAACGCGAAAAAGTTAACGGGCGCGCGGGCGGTTGAGGCCGGCGCGGGTGAAGCCGTGGAGGTGTTTCGCGATGGATGCTATTGCCGGAGGAACGTATAATGGCACGTTCGGCCGCTGAGGCGTTCACCGCTGCCACGGGCGGCTTCAAAACGAACCGACACCTGATAGTCGATCGGGCTGCCGCGCGGCACATTGTTGATGTTGTATTTCGAATCGCCAGCGATGCCGACGACATGGAGGGTCCCGGAACCGTTATTTTCGATCAGGCCCTCAACTGTCGCAGAGGCAGGCTTGCCCGGCGTTCCATATTGCCCGTGCAACTGGCCATCTCTGATGGTGGAGAGAAATCGCCACGTGTATCCCTCGCCGCCACCAGGCTCTCGCGGACATTCAGCGGTCGTGCTCCAAGTTCCGTCGAACGGCGAAGCGCAAGCTGGCGCACCAATCATGACAGCGATAAGGGTCGTCACGGGAATGAGCTTTGCAACACGCATGAACGCTTCTCCTTCGACGGAAGACCGGACCCTGGCGCCAGCCGCCACGCCGGCTGGGACACGTCGCCCCTCGACCGCTATTGTGAGGCCCAGGAACAGTGCCGCGCACCCGGGGCGCCGATGACCGCGCCATCGACTCTTGTATCCCTCGGCCTCGCGTAACCGCGGCCCGCGGCGCAAACGACAGATCCACATGGAGTTTGAATCGTAACTTGCCCATCGCTCGGGGCGAGGGTTCCATTTCCGCGAAATTTTTCGTTAAGGCGAGAGGCCCTTTCCGCCGAAATCCCCGAACACTCCGGTGACGCGCCAGAAGCGCCGAATGGGAGCTGGGCTGCAACAAACGCGGCAGCCGCCAAGGCCATAGTCCGAGAGTTCATGTTCCTTCTCGCATTGGAGGCCGCTTGGTTTGCAGTAGCGGAAGATCAGCCTCATCGCGCGACGCCGAACGAATATTCCATCCCGACGAGCACCGTATGGGTACGGAGCACCAAGTGCATAGGCACCTGATCGGTGGGCGCGTTCGCAAAAAAGTCGTGATCCAAACTGCCGTAGTCGGCGTACCTGTACTCGGCCCGCGAAAGCCAGCGCTCCCAAAGCCGCTTCTCGAGGCCGCCGCCGACGGTCCAGCCGACCCGTGTCTCCGATACGCTCTCGTTTCGTGCGGCAAAGCACCACGATCCGGCGATGCTGTTGCCGTCGCAAGCGGCAGTTACGCTCAGCTGCTGCCAAGCGGCACCACCCGCCACGTACAGCATCCAATCGGGTGCGGCCAAGAAGCCAAGGCGCGCGCGCAAGCTCCCGTCGCTCTCCTGCTTGACCGAGGAGGTGTCATGGAAAACGGCGGAGGGGGGCGCCTCCAAACCAGCGGAGCCAAAGGTACCCGGAATGCCGGACTGCGATCGGCTGGAATCACCCCAGGCAAGGTCGGCCTCAATGCCGCCCATCCACTGCGGCGCCAGCTGGAGATTGACCCCGGCGTAAACGCCAAAGCGAACCGCCGCGGTGTCGAATGAAGCCGGAGATGTTGTGGGATCCGGGCGCCCCGGAGGGTTGGCGCCGACATAATCGGAGGTCCACGTGGCGTCGGACCAGCGGCCCCCTAAAGAGCCGCCCAAATAAAAGCCGCTCCAGTCGGGCGCGGCAGCGATGGGGCGTGGCGGCGCCTTGTAAAGAAGATCGGCCGCGGTAGCCATCCCGCCAACGCCGCAGCATGTCGCTCCGAGCAAGGCCCCAAGAAAAAATCTTCCAAACATCCGCGCGCCCCCCTTCCCAGCTTGCCTCGCCGAAACACTGCCGAGTCACCACGCGGTTTGAAACCCTCTGAAAAGAGGGTTACGCTCGTTTTCCGCTCTGGTAGGGCAATTCAATCACCCAGCGACCCACCGCCCGTGCCGAACATCAGCGAAGTGATTGTAGAGATCGGGGCATGTACGGAGCTGAAAGCTTGCATGCGGGCCTTTTCTGCGGCCGCGGGCGCGCGTGGCATCGACACCTACGCCTGCGGCCAAGTTGACTTGAATCAGCGCGAGAGGTCGGTGTTCTACGCGATTGGCTGGCCCGACGCTTGGCGCAAGTTCTATTTGCAATCCGAGCTGATGAACCGAGACCCGGTCATTGAGGCGCTGCGTCGAAAAACTGCACCTTTCACCTGGGCCGACCTCAGGGCCGACAGGAGAATGTCTCCGCTGGGAAGCGAGGCGCTGAGGCTCATCGCCGGAGAGGGGTGGACGGAGGGGCTGGCGGTGCCGATTAACGTCGGCCCGCCCTGGCGGCGCGGACTCGTCAGCCTTGTCGGTCGGCGCGGACCGCTCCATGAGTGGGAAAAATTCGATCTAATCGCTCTCAGCCTGTGTTTTTATCAGAAGGCCCGCTTCCTGGCCTGCCTGCATGGCTTTCCTGTTCCCCCGGCCGGCTTGACCCAGCGTGAAATCGAGAGCTTGAGGCTGATCGCTGGCGGCGCAACCGATGAGAAGATCGGCCAGGCCATGAGGGTGTCGCGAGCAACCGCACATGAATTTGTCGAGAAGGCGAGAAAGAAACTCGGCGCGGCGACGCGTGCGCAGGCCATTGCGGCCGCAGTGGCCCTGGGGATTGTTTCGGCTTGAATGCAATTTTGAAGTAGACTCTTGTTGTTGTGAAACCCAACGGCCGGCAGCTGTTTGCCGCCTTTGGACTATCAATTCTCGCGTCGTGATCGACGGCGATGCGGTGAAGGTGCAGGAAGTCGAAGGCGTCTTGGTCATGATCTCCGTCGCGCCGGAGTCAGAACATGGGAGGCAAACACATGAAGAAGCTGCTCGTGAAGAGGCTGCTCGTGACTGTCGGTGCGATTTCGTTCGGAGTGTTGGCAGGGCTCGCCGCCGTGCGCGCGGCCGATGTGCCGATGCCTTGGGCCTATGGCTTTCTGACGCCGCCCTCCTCTCAAGGCGGCGCTGCTCCCACGCCTCCGCCAAATCCGCCCGCTCCGCCCGACAATATGACCAAGCTCACGCTACCCGGGTCCACGTTGAGCTTCACGCGCGCAGAGCTTGCCAATCGATATGGTCCGGCCGACTGGTTCCCGCAGGAGCACAGTCCGATGCCGGAGATCGTCGCGCACGGCCGGCAATCGGCGAACCCCACGATCTTCGCATGCAGCCTGTGCCACCAGACGAACGGCAAGGGACGCCCCGAGAACGCCGGGGTGGCGGGCCTGCCGTATAACTACATCGTGCAGCAACTGATCGAATTCCGGAACGGCAACAGGAAGACCTCCGATTCGCGGAAGACCAATACCGGCACCATGGCGGGATTCGCCAGGGCGCTGACGGACGAAGAAATCACACAGGCGGCCACCTGGTTTTCCTCGATGCCGTTCACCCCATGGGTCAAGGTGGTCGAGAGCTCGACGGTGCCGAAAGCGCGCCCAGAGGCCGGCTTGTTCCTGAAGCTCGACGGCGCCGAAGCAGGGGAAGAGCCGCTTGGAGATCGGATTCTCGAAGTCCCGGAGGATGGTCATCAGACCGAATATCTGCGCAATCCCCACTCGGGCTACATCGCCTACGTTCCGCCCGGAAGCCTCAAGAAGGGCGAGGCTCTCGTGCAAAATGGAACGACGGCTGCTGGCGGCAAGGTCACCCCGTGCACAGCATGTCACGGCCCTGACCTGCACGGGCTAGGCCCGGTGCCGCCGTTGGCCGGACGCTCGCCGAGTTACATCGCGCGGCAGCTCTACGACATGCAACATGGGAATCGGCGCGGCACCTGGACGGCTCTCATGGTGCCTGTAGTCAGCCAGCTCAATCCAGAGGACCTGCTGACGGCAGCCGCCTATATTGCTTCGCTGCAGCCCTGACGAGCCCTGTTTGCAGCATGCCCTGTCCTGACCGGTGAAACGCCGCGTCTGTCACGCCGCGTTTCGCCGTTTCCCGAAGCGGGTGTGTTCGATCCTTCCAAGATCCGAGGCGACCAGCACTGCCCACGTTGAACCGATCGCTCCCGGTGAACCCTGCTGCAGCATGACGCCAATCATGCGTGGCTGGCGGCACGCATTCTCACATATTGCCATTTCCGCGCTTGATGGTCGCCCGGATCACCGGTGCCGTGACCTGATCTGAGATCTGGATGTTCCACATTTCGCTTTCGCCCTGCGCGGCGAAGTCGGCGAACAGCTTCGGGATGACCGACAGGTCGCGTATCTCGTGGCTGCGCAGGCCGAAACCGCGTGCGATGTTTTCGAGCGGGGGCCGGCCGAACACGGCCAAGCTGTCGTCGAGGCCATCGGCGCGCAGCTTGTGAAACTCCGAGCCGTATCCGCCGTCGTTCATCGCGCAAATCAGGATGCGAAATCCGCAACGCTTGAGCGTCTCGAGCTCCTGGATGTGGAACAAGAGCCCGCCGTCGCCTTCGAACAGCACGATCTTGCCCTCGCGGCCCTGTCGGCGCGCTGCCGCAACGCCCAGCGCATACGACAGGCCGTTGCCGACGGCGCCGAATTCACGGACCGTCGTGTAGCGCTCCGCCGGCCTGCCGCGCATCTGGGTGTTGAAATAGGCCTGATGGCCGCCGCCGACGACGCAGTCCCAATCCTTTGGCACGACCGCATCGATGGCAGAGATCACCTCGCGCGGGTCCAGCACCCCGGGCGCGATGTCGAACGGCATCGAGTCCGCCGGCTCGGTCGCGATCCGATGCGCCAGCTCCTTGGTGCGTATGGTTGCGGCCGTCGGTTTGCCGGCGCCCAACTTTTTGTCGAGGCCGGCCAGGATTGCCTCCGTGCCGACGAGCGCATCCGATCTGACGTAGATGTCGGCGGCCCTCTGCCCATCGCGCAAGCCGCGTGGCGCGTCATCCAACTGAATCTTGCAGGCCTTTCCCCAGAAATGCCCGCCACCGACGTAGAAGGACAGGCTCGTGCCAACCGCGAGCACGACGTCCGCGGTTTCGTACATTTCTCGGCCCAAAGACGTGAAGTAGCTGCCGGTCGTGCCGAGCCCGAACGGATGGTCGTGGAAGAGACCGCGCGCCGGCAGCGTGTTGGAAAGCAGCGCGCCACAGCGGTCGGCGAGCTTGATCACCGCATCGCGCGCGCCCGACCACAGCACGCCGCGCCCCCCGAGCACGATAGGCCGCCTTGCCGCGGCCAGCCGCTCGACGGCCTCCGCCACGACCTCGGGATCGGGGTGCATGCGCCCGACCTTGGGCTGGTACATCGCCGAAGTCTCGTAGGGCTGGTTGGCCGTGTGCTCGAGCTTTTGCAGGTCATAGGGAATGCCCAGCACTGCCGGCCGCCGCTCGTACTTGGCGACGTGGAAGGCCTCGCGCACATAGTCCATCATGCGCGGGACGCTGTGGGCGGCGATGTAATGCGCCCCGGTCGCCGTCACCAGCGGCGCCTGGTCGATGTGCTGGTTGTAGAATTTGGCATTGATGGGCGACTCACCGGCGAACACGACCATCGGCAGGCGAGCGCGAACCGCGGCAGGCAAAGCCGTCATCAACTGGGTCACGCCAGGGCCGCAGGTGACGGACGCGACGGCGATCTTGCCGGTGGCTACGTTGTAGGCGGTCGCCGCCGCTACGGCAACGTGCTCATGCCTGACGTGGACGGAGTTTACACCCGGCAGTTTGGCAAAGGCGGTGGACCAATGCATATTGCCGTCGCCCATCAGCACGAACTGGGTGTCAACCCCTTCCGCAAGGAAAGCTTCTGCAAGGGCTTCGTAGAGCTTGGGCATGGGCGCGGCACCATTTGGCTTGTAGGTGATTTGGTGCAACAAGCATGGCCGCCGACGCCTAGTCAATTTCAATTGAACCGGCCGAGCTCGCAGCTCCTTCGGCCTGTCAGCTGCTCTGCAGAAAGCGAGGGAGGCAGCTTCGGGTTGGGCCGGGGACTAAAGTCGCCGGCATAGGGGTTCCAAAGCCTCCGGAGGCATCATGTGGCCTCGGGTCTCGAAATGAGAGTGCCGCTCGGGATCATAGCCGGCGTGGCCATTGCGTTCGCCGCTTATCAGGCCGCGAACGTGTTCGCGCCGCTGGCGCTCGCGATTTTCATCATCTCTATCGTCTGGCCGCTGCAGAGCCGCCTGGAGTTGCACCTGCCGAGGCTCGTTGCACTGGCCATGACGCTGTTCGTCACTATCGCGGTGTGCATTGCGTTTGCATCACTGGCCGTATGGGCCTTCAGCCGCGTGGGTCACTTTCTTATTACGGATTCGGCGCGGTACCAGGCTTTTTATCACCAGGCGGTTGCGTGGCTTGAGGATCACGGCGTTTCGGTCGCCGGTCTCTGGGCCGACAACCTCAACGTCGCATCGCTGTTACGCGTTGTGCAGCGCCTGACCGGCCGCATCAATACCACGCTGGCCTTCTGGCTCATCGCGCTCACTTATCTCATTCTCGGGCTTTTGGAGGTCGACGACATCCAGCGCAAGGTTCGGGCGCTTGAGAACCGCGAGGCTGCCCGCGTGCTGCTGGATGGGAGCGCCGTGACCGCGATCAAATTCAGGAAATATATGCTGGTCAGAACGCAGATGAGCGCGGTGACCGCATTCCTCGTTGGCGCGTTTGCTTGGATCACGGGGCTGCCATTCGCCGTCGAATGGGGCGTGATCGCTTTTGTGCTCAACTACATTCCGTATCTCGGGCCATTCGCCGCAACTGTGCTTCCGACGCTGCTGGCGATGACGCAGTTCGAGAGCTGGCAGGCGGTTCTGGGCATGTTCATCGGTCTCAACATCATACAGTTCACGGTGGGCAGCTATGTCGAACCGCGCGTGGCCGGTAGCTTGCTGTCAGTCTCGCCAACGGTCGTGCTGTTCGCGATCTTCTTCTGGACCTTCCTCTGGGGACTGTTCGGCACCTTCATCGGGGTCCCTATCGCGCTCGCCATCCTCAGCTTTTGCGATCAGCACCCGTCCAGCCGCTGGGTTGCCGACCTGCTCGGTAATCCGAGACGGGGCGTGACCAACAAGTAAAATCTAGGACAGTTTTGCGCCGCAGCCGTCATCCTGCTTGCGACAGCGTCGGCCCGGACCCGATTTCGGCGAGTGCCCGGTTTACTGTAGACTGCGGGCGATAGCTTGGTCGCTTTGATCGCGAGCTCTAGACAAACGGAGGGTGGCATGCGCGGCTTTGCTCTTTTCGCTGCCGGTATGATGGTCGGCCTGGGTGTCACAGCCGCCGCCCAGAGCGTGTCCCGGAACCAGGGTGTCGTCGGCCTCAGCTTCGTCAGCGTGAGCGTGCCCGATCTTAACCAGGCCGTCGAATATTACACCAAGACGTTGGGCTTCGCCGAAGCGTACCGGCAGCTCACTGCGGCGGGAGGACTGCAATTCGTCATGGTCCAGGTGAGCAAGGACACCTTCATCCAGCTGGAGCCGGCAACTCCGCAACGTCCGCCCGGCATTGAGCACTTCGCCTTGCAAGTGGAGAACCTGCCGGCGGTTAGCTCGATGTTCAAGCAGCGTGGCGCGACCGTGAGCGACATTACCATCAATAAAACAACGAAGATGAACCACGCTAATCTCACGGACCCGAACGGAATCCGCACCGAGCTGATCGAGCTGCCGCCTGATTCTCCTCTCGGCCAAGCGATGGCCCTCTGGCACTGATCTCGGCGGGCTTTTATCCGCGGGCGCGATCCCCGCAGAGTCACGGCGCTGCGATATTCCCGCGCGCATGCTGCCCGGCCATGCGAAGGAGCGCTCCGCCGAGGAGCATGATGGCGAACGGCAGGTAGCTCAGCGGATATTCGTGGGGGCCATTCGCCTCCAACGGTGCGACAATGAAATCGACAGCAAAGACCAGCGCAATGTAGTGCAGCGTCCCTTCACGCGCGATGCGCCATGCGCGCGGACCGAGCCAACCGCGCAGCTGCGGCACCGACAACAGCGCGAGCATATAGGTGCACGCCACGCCGACCCAGAACAGAAGCATGGGCGTGCGCCGATCTGCGGCGACATTCATGATCCAGAGCACCAGCCCGATGTGAACGGACAGCGCGGCCGCGAAGGCAAGGCCGAGCTCGCGCGCCTGGCGGGCCAAGACCGCAAAGCGCGGCCCGCAAAACCTCGCCAGCGCAGTGCCCGCGTAAGCAAGCCAAAACAATAAGAAGCACCAGCGCGCCGTCACTCGCAAAGCCCGCGCCAAGCCGTCTTCGCCCGCGCCCGAGACGGCGAGCACGATCGCGGTCAGCACCAATGTAACGACAAAGGCCGCTGCCATCGACGGCAGTGCGCCAAGCTGCCGCGATCCGACGGGCCGGCTCGAGCGGCCGCTCGGCTCCGACGCGCCAGCCGTTGTTGGTCCATTCACCGGGCTTTCGCTCACCGGGCTTTCGCTCCACTGGATGAGAGCCTGTTGACGAGGGCCGGTCAAGCAAGAGCAAGCGGTAACCCGAAATCGCAGCCGGGACCAACCGCTCGGTAACTGCCACCGAACACCGGGGCCGCCACTGTCACGCCCATAGCGTTGCTTCACTGCTGGCTGCATTGATTCCGCTTTACATCAGCTCCGTAGAGTGCGCGACATCGTGCTGCGAGGTATTGCAAGCCGACATGGCGTCACGGCGATTTTGCGCACCATCGACTTCTGTTGCGAGGACCGCTTCGGGTTACCTCTTGCTTGACGCATTCCCGCAAATCAGATTACTGACGAAATTGAAACTGACGAGCTGCGCCCGGGCGGGAGACCGCGCCGGGCTTTTTTTGCGCAGAGCCTTTTTATGCGCAGGATGAGCGGAGAATGAAATATCGGGCAACCAGCGCAAGTTCGCCGGCGCGTCGCCATGTCTGATCCGCAGACGCACCGATCACGAGCGGCGCACTCCGGTCGAAGTCCCATTGTTATTTCGTTGTTATTAACAATCGCCGCGCGCGAAAGGCTTGCTCGACGCGGATTTCGAGCCGGCAAATTTGCATAGGTTGCGGAAGGGTGTTCCTGTTTCCGGCCTGTTATATCAGGAAGCCCGGCACGATTTCGCCCAAGAGCCTCTGCGCATTCGGCATAGCTCGCAATCCGTATGGCTGAATGATCCAGCGCGTGTTTGAGCACTGCCCCTACTCCGCGGCCCGCCTGCGCACCAGCGCCGCGGCTTCGCGATCGTAGGCTTCCTCCGGGCGAGCTGATCGTTCAGGCCGATGAGCGATTTTGCGCAAAACGGCCGGCGGAGCGGTTGCATTCCTCAGCATTACTAGCTTACCATGTGCTGTCTCTCTGAGGAGGCCCCAATGAGAGGTAGACATCAGAATGTACCGCATTCTGTTTGCCGCTGGAGGTCTTGCCGGCCGGCTTACTCGGGGCCCAACCGCGATCGCAGCGACTGTCTCAATCGACTCATCGCAGATTGATTTTCAACAGTCAGAAGCTACGGCGCCGCCTGAATCAATCAGGAGGGGATTGCGGCTGGTCGCGGTCCGCCGGCGGAGCTGCAGCGATCAAAGGCGTCGTGGCGTCCTCGTTTCGTAACGGCGTGATGAAGGTTCGAAAGCTCAAGGGGGGCTGGCTATGGCTGGTGGCGTTGCGACGATTGGCATTAAGGCCATAGACGGAAATGGCTTCATCAACGGAAAGAATGCAGCCGGCATAACGATCTTTGGCACGAGCAGCGACACGATCGCAGGAGGCCTTGTCGGTCAAACCGTAACCCTCACCCTCAACGGCAAGACCTACACCGCCACGATCGCGGCCAACGGGACTTGGTCGGTGAGCGTCAGTGCGGCCGATCTTGCCGCCTTGGCTGATGGGCAGACCTATACGGTTGCAGCAAGCGCGACCGACAAGGCCGGCAATCCAGCATCCGTGACCAGCTCCGTGACGGTTGATAAGACGGCGTCGGTGTCGATAGACGCAATCGACGGCAACAACTTCATCAATGCCAGCGATGCCGCCGCCGGCATCACCGTCACGGGGAACACCCTCGACAGCATCCCGGCCGATCTCGATGGGCAAACCCTCAAGCTCACCCTCAACGGCAAGACCTATACGGGCACGATCCAGAGCGACGGCACCTGGTCGATCAACATCGGGGCGGCTGATCTCGCGGCACTCACCAACGGCAAAGCC
>DATGLV010000026.1:0-5327 GCA_035293945.1 Xanthobacteraceae bacterium
GACGAGGCGTTTGCCGGTCCCGGCCACTGCTTTGCCGCGAAGTAAGCCGCTGCCGGCCCCACCTCTTCCTCGGTGAGGTTTACCGCGATCTTCTTCATGGTGTCGTTGGCGCGATCTCCGTGTTGGAAGTCATGAAGTTGCTTCGAGATATAATTTTCCTGCAGACCCCAGATGATTGGAACACCCTCCAGTTTCGGCAAGCCGTTCACACCGTGGCATACGTCACAAACCACCAACTTGCCGCCGAGGACGGTCTGGGCTTCGGCGGCATTCACCGGAGCGGCCGGAAAGGTCAGGGCGGCGAGAACGCCGAGCATGCCGAGAACCGTCGAAACGCAATTGTTCATCGTGATACCCCGTCCCTTACGAGCAACCGTGCCGCACTCGGGCGAAGCATGCAAGACAGCCTCGATTCATCCTCGTCAACTTCGCCCCATCGCCTGCGCCGCCTTGAGAATCGCGCGAACGATGCGGTTATGCGTTCCGCAGCGGCAGAGATTGCCGATAAGCCCGAGCCGGACGTCGGCCTCGCTCGGGTGCGGGTTGCGGTCGAGCACCCGCAGCGATAATGAAGAACGTCGGTTTCGGGTTACCTGAGACCGGGGGACGGGTCCAGTCGGGACGCGCGTGCGCGCGCCACCCAGGCCAACCGGGCAAACAGCGTCAGCGGCATTCCGTCGAGTTCTGTGAATGAGCGAATGGCGAACCGAGTTCGCTGCGCGTCGCGTTCGCTGTCCTTGATGAATCGGCGAGCGCGAAGCCGCCGCCGCTCAGGTCGGTCGCGCTGTAGGACGGCGTGTGGAGATGGCACCAGTCAGTCGCGTCGCTTGGCTGCATACCCCAGTAGCGACGGCCAATTCATGTCTCTCTGTCTCTCGAACAGCGCCGTGCTTCGAGTGATGAATTTGACTCATCAGTCCTTGCGCATTTTTGCGACTAATCGTTTCCCGGCTCGGACCCTATTCTACGGCCGCCGCCGATGGTGCAGGCGGCCGTTGTCCCCTGAACGCGACATGGAGGCCGCATCGGCACAAAAGGCCGGCCGCGGCTGTTGATTGATATGAGCAACGCTGGCCCGCGTCCTACCGACGACATTTCCGGAACGAAGCCGCTCGTCTCGGTCTTGATGCCAATTATGGCCGCAGTGTTTATCGCCTTCCTTGTGATTGGGATGGCCCTGCCTGTGCTGCCGCTTCATGTTCAACAAGGGCTTGGTCTCGGCACCTTCCTTGTCGGTCTGGTGGCCGGCAGCCAGTTCGCCGCGGCCATTCTTTCGCGAATATGGGCCGGACGCCATGCCGACGAGCGCGGCCCGAAGCGTGCCGTGATCACCGGACTTATGATTGCCGGAGGAGCCGGCCTAGTCTATCTGCTTTCGCTCACCGTCGAGGCCCGACCGCCGCTTTCCGTGGCTATTCTGCTAGCCGGCCGCGCCCTGCTCGGCATTGGCGAAAGCTTTATCATTACGGGCGGCCAGAGCTGGGCGCTGTCGATTCTCACGGTCCGCAACACCAGCAAGGCAATTGCCTGGATCGGCAGCGCGATGTTCGCGGCCTTCGCCGCGGGCGCACCGGTTGGGACTTTGCTATATACGCACTACGGCTTTGCCGCCGTTGCGGCCGCCACAGTCGTCCTGCCGCTCGCGACCGTTCTCTTCATCCTTCCGCTCGAGGCCGTTCGGCCCATCCGCCGCGCGCAGGCCGGATTCATGAAAGTGATGTGCTCGGTATGGATCCCGGGCGCCGGCGCCGCTTTGAGCAGCGTCGGGTTCGGGGCCATCATCGCCTTCAGCTCCCTGCTGTTCGTCGCGCGCGGGTGGGCCCCGTGGCCCGCCTTCAGTGTCTTCGCGCTGGTCTTCATTTTCGCGCGCCTTCTGCTCGGCCACCTCGCGGACCGCTTCACAGCCGCCAAGGTCGCCTTCTTCTGCGTCCTCGTCGAGGCGACAGGTCTCGCGCTGATCTGGCTCGCATCCAATTTTTCGATCGGTCTCCTCGGCACCGGGCTGACCGGCCTTGGCTATTCGCTCGTCTATCCGGGCCTCGGCGTCGAAGCTGTCCGCCAGGTCCCGGCCCAGAGCCGGGGCCTTGCGATGGGCGCCTACACCGCGTTCCTCGACATAGCGCTTGGGTTCGGGACGCCCGCGCTCGGCTTGCTCGCCGCCCGCGCGGGACTCGCAAGCGTATTTGTCGCCGGAATAATCGGGGCCTTTGGGGCCGCCGGCATCGCCGCCGGCCTTTGGCACAAAACACCCCCATCGCGCGATGAATCGCCGCTCGCTTGCGCCGAAACTGATCCAAAGGGAGACCGCGTTGCCCCATGTCATCGTGAAAATGTGGCCTGGCAAGTCCAAACTCGCCGAAGAAATGGCCAAAGGCATGATGTCCACGCTGCATTACGGCCCTAAGTCCGTTTCGCCGGCCATCGAGGAAGTCACGACGCGCGACTGGAATGAGAGAGTCTACCAGCCCAAATCATCGCCAAGCGTGACTTAACAAGGAGCCGGGCTACGAGGCCTAGGCCTCTCGCCGCCCGCGGCTCACTTCTTCTGCCGATAGCGGAGCGCCTCGACCACAAATGCGAAGGCGGCCGAGGATTGGCGGCGGCTCGGATAGAAGAGATGGTAGCCCGAATAAGGCGGGCACCAGTCGGCCAACACCCGTTTCAGCTGCCCCTTCGCAAGATGAGGTGCCCCCAGGCCTTCGGGCACGTAAGCGAGCCCGCATCCGCCGAGTGCCGCGTTCAGGAGCTGGCCCGTGGCGTTGAAGGTCATTTGCCCATCGACTTTGACCCGCAGCTCGCGGCTGCCCTTCTCGAATTCCCAGGCATAGACGTTGCCATGGGTCGGCAGCCGCAGATTGAGGCAGTTATGAGCGATCAGGTCTTGCGGCTTTTTCGGCTCCGGCCGGTTCTTGAAGTAGGACGGCGCGCCCACGACGGCCATGCGCATATCAGGACCAATACGCACCGCGATCATGTCTTTGGCGACCTGCTCACCGCTCCGCACACCCGCGTCGAAATGTTGCGCCACGATATCGGTGAGCCCGTAATCGACGATCATCTCGACATGGATGTCGGGATAGCCGCGCAAGAGCGGTCCAAGCCTCGGCAAGAGGATCGTGTCGATCGCGAATTCCGTGGCGGTGATGCGGATGGTGCCTGCCGGCTTGACGCGCAGCTCGCGCACGGCCGCGAGCTCCGCTTCGATCTCGTCGAAGCGCTGCCCTATGTTATGAACCAGACGTTCCCCGGCTTCCGTCGTCGAAACGCTGCGCGTCGTGCGGGTGAGGAGGCGAACCCCGAGCCGCTCTTCGAGTTCTCTGACCGTGTGGCTGAGCGCCGACTGCGAGACCCCCAGCTTCGCCGCGGCGCGCGTGAAGCTCTGCTCCCGTGCGACGGCTACAAACGCGACTAGCTGATCGAGACTCGTGCGCTGCATTTATTGATTTTTCTCATAAGTGCATGCCGATTATAACGGCTAGTCCTGCGGCGGCAACGGCCTAGGTTAGAGGGGGCAGCAATCGCCCCAGCCGAGCGCCAGCAAGCTCATGACCACGGTGCAGAAGTTGCTCGCCCCTGACAGAGCAGCGCCGCCGTTTGGCCGAGCCGTCGCCGGTCGGTTGAAGGGGGCACATCGATACGAGGAGGCCAGAGATGGAGATCAAGCGCAGCGGTTCAGAACCATCCCGTAAGGGACCTGCGGAATGGTTCACGCGAGCAGTTCGGATTGATCCTTCATTCCAGCCGCCCCATCCTGCACGCGTCAGCGGAGCGCTCGTCACCTTCGATCCTGGTGCGCGCACCGCGTCGCACTCGCATGCCCTCGGGCAGACCCTTTTCATCGTCTCCGGGCTCGGACGCGTGCAGCACGACGGCGGTCCCATCGAAGAAGTGCGGCCCGGCGACGTCGTCTGGTTTCCGCCCAGCGCAAAACTTTGGCACGGGGCGAGCCCCGCATCGGCGGTTCAGGAGGCGCTCGACGGCAACAATGTCTACTGGCTCGAACAGGTCTGCGATGACCAATATGACGGCCGCCCCGAGCAAGCCTGACCCTCAGCCCATCAACCGTCCCGAAAGGAGCCATCAAAACATGAAACAAGAGCCAACGAACGCCAGAAAATCATTCGGCGACATCGCACCGCATCTGGCCGAGATCACCGACAAAGTGCTGTTTGGCGACGTCTGGGAACAAGCTGCTCTCTCGCCACGCGACCGCAGCCTCGTTACGATCACGAGCTTAATCTCCTTATATCGCGTGAATGAGCTCCCGTTCCACCTGAAGAAAGCGCTGGAGAACGGTGTCACCCGTGACCAGATCATCGGCACCATTACGCATCTTGCCTTCTATGCGGGCTGGCCGCCAACTATGACCGCGCTCCAGATCGCGCGCAAAGTGTTCGAAGAGACCGGAAAATGACGCCCGCGCGGCGCAACCATGAATGAGGAGGCCGATTGTGAACCTGAAGCCGTTTCTGATTGGCGCATCACTCCTCGCGGCGATTGCCGGCTGCGCTGCCGCGGCCGCTCAGGACGCACGCTCCCCCTACGTCCAGGTCGCCGAGATCGAGATCGATCCCGCGCAACTGGATGCCTACAAGGCCGCGGTGGCCGAGCACGCCGAAACCGCTGTCCGTATTGAGCCGGGCGTCGAGGCTCTTTATGTCGTGTCGGACCGGGATAATCCCGCTCACATCACCGTCTTCGAAATTTATGCCAGCGCTGAGGCTTACAAGGCGCATCTCGAAGCGCCTCATTTCAAGAAATACAAGGAGGTCACCGAAAAGATGGTTCGGTCGCTCACGCTTATCAAAACCGTTCCCATCGCGCTTGCCGCTAAACCGAATTGACGCAGAAGGCCGCGCCGCGATCGCTCCCAGTGCGGTCCGAGCGGTCGGGAAGGAGAATTACGATGGTACGGACAAATGCTTTACGGCACGCGCGAACTTATGCTGCGCCCTAGTCAGAGGCCCGAGATGTAACGCGCCATCGCCTCACGGTCGGACGCCGAGATCGCCTGCATGATGCTGCTCATTTCGGGACTGTTTTTTCGCTGGCCTTCCGCAAAGCGGCGCATCGACTCGACCAGGTAATCGTACTTTTGACCGGCTAGCCGCGGTGCCGCTACGCTACCCACCAGCTTTTGCTGATGACAAGCCTCGCATATCGCCATTGTGGGGGTCGGCGAGGACGACGAGGCGTTTGCCGGTCCCGGCCACTGCTTTGCCGCGAAGTAAGCCGCTGCCGGCCCCACCTCTTCCTCGGTGAGGTTTACCGCGATCTTCTTCATGGTGTCGTTGGCGCGATCTCCGTGTTGGAAGTCATGAAGTTGC
>DATGLV010000027.1:0-89597 GCA_035293945.1 Xanthobacteraceae bacterium
GTGCTGCGCGGAGTCTATCCCAACGCCGCCGCGACCCCCGAACCGCTGGGATCGCAGCCTGTTTGAGGCTGCTCACCACTTGCCGGTTCCAAATGAAGCGATGTTGGCGAGCAGGAGGCGGTCCGCGGCCGGCGGTCATGAATTGGTATGAACCCCGCCTGGGCGCGCGCTGGTCATGAGAGGGACTGATCATTGGCGTGATCGCCAAGATGTCTCGATAATCGCAAAAACACGCGTTTTGCGCCCCAAAATTCGCTTGTCGCGCCATAACAAGTCATTGTTTTTTGACCTTTCCTGACTATATTGCGCCGCAACGAGCGAAGGTGTGCCCGGTCCGTTGGCCGGGCTTCCTTTTTGGGCGGGATGCCCCGCGAGATTTCGGGCTTGAGCAGGATTTCGGATGGCCGGTCGATCCCGGCAAGATCACGCTCACCATTGCACGATCAAAGAAGCTGTCAATGAACCTTCGCAACGTCGCTATCATCGCCCATGTTGACCACGGCAAGACCACGCTGGTGGATCGCCTGCTGCAGCAGTCAGGCGCCTTCCGGGACAACCAGCGGGTGGCCGAGCGGGCGATGGACTCCAACGATCTCGAGCGTGAGCGCGGCATCACCATCTTGTCGAAGGTGACCTCGCTTGTCTGGAACGATACCCGCATCAACATCGTGGACACGCCCGGACACGCCGATTTCGGCGGCGAGGTCGAGCGCATTCTCAACATGGTGGACGGCGCCATCGTGCTGGTGGATGCAGCCGAAGGCCCGCTGCCGCAGACAAAGTTCGTAGTCTCCAAGGCCCTCAAGGTGGGCCTGAAGCCGATCGTGGCCATAAACAAGGTCGACCGTTCGGACGCGCGGCCCTCCCAGGTCGCCGGTGAGGTCTTCGACCTGTTTGCCGGGCTCGACGCGAGCGAGGAACAGCTCGATTTCCCGGTGCTCTACGGGTCCGCCAAGGAGGGCTGGATGGCGGAATCGGCCGAAGGGCCCAAAAGCTCCATGGCGCCGCTGTTCGATTTGGTGCTGCGCCATGTGGCGCCCCCCAAGGTCGAAGAGGGCGCATTGCGGCTGCTTTGCACGATCCTGGAAGCCAATCCGTATCTCGGCCGCATCGTCACCGGACGCATCACGTCCGGCATCATCCGCCCTAACCAGAACGTCAAGGTATTGGACCGCCAGGGCAACCTGATCGAGACCGGCCGCACCACCAAGGTGCTGGCGTTCCGTGGGCTCGAGCGGCAACCGATCGAGGAGGCTTCTGCCGGCGATATCGTCGCTGTTGCGGGGCTGCCCGAGGCGACCGTCTCGCACACAATCTGTGATCCGGCGATCGAAACGCCGCTGCCAGCCCAGCCGATCGACCCCCCGACCCTGGCGATGACGTTCCGAGTCAACGATTCCCCGCTGGCCGGCACCGAAGGCAGCAAGGTCACGGGCCGCATGATCCGCGACCGGCTGTTCCGCGAGGCCGAGGGCAATGTGGCCTTGAAGGTCAGCGAATCGGAGGACAAGGACGCGGTCGAGGTGGCAGGCCGCGGCGAATTGCAGCTCGGTATTCTCATCGAGACGATGCGGCGCGAGGGTTTCGAGCTTGCGGTGTCCCGCCCCAAGGTGCTGTTCCGCCGCGACCCCGAGACAGGTGAGCTGAGTGAGCCGATCGAAGAGGTGGTGATCGATGTCGACGAGGAGTTCTCGGGCATTGTGGTGCAGAAGCTCGCCGAGCGCAAAGCCGAGATGGTGGAGATGCGGCCCTCCGGCGGCGGGCGGGTGCGGCTCGTATTCTACTGCCCGACGCGCGGCCTGATCGGCTACCAGGGCGAGCTCATGACCGATACCCGCGGCACCGCCGTGCTGAACCGGCTGTTCCACGCCTATGCACCCTACAAGGGTGAGCTGACCGGGCGGCGCAACGGCGTGCTCATCTCGACCGACCAGGGCGAAGCCGTCGCTTATGCGTTGTGGAACCTGGAGGATCGCGGGCCGATGATGATCGAGCCCGGCTGGAAGGTCTATCGCGGCATGATCGTGGGCGAACACACGCGCGGCAGCGACCTCGAGGTGAATGTGCTCAAGGGCAAGAAGCTCACCAACATTCGCACCCATTCCAAGGATGAAGCCATTCGCCTCACGCCGCCGATCCGCATGACCTTGGAAAAGGCAATGGCCTATATCGAGGACGACGAGCTCGTCGAGATAACCCCGAAGTCGATCCGGCTGCGCAAGAAGCTGCTCGACCCCAACGAGCGCAAAAAGGAAGTTCGTCGCGCCGAGGCGCAGAGCGCCTGACCGGTGCCCGCACGATCCTACCGCAGTGAGCGATTTGTCACATAGTGCCTCGGTCATTGGCCGATATGCATGACCGGGCGCGATTGACTGCGACACCGCTTCCAATTTCTCAGGGTTCCCAATTTCTCAGAGTGCCGTGTCTTGGCGGCAACATATGGTGCAGCCTGCGAGCATTCCTCGCATTTTTCGCTTGGCGACCACCCCCGCACCGGCCGCACGGATCGGCCGCATTAACCGTTTATTAAACATAGGGCTTGATGGGCGGCGGCACGCTTGCTTGTATTCGATTCATGAGCACGACGTTAATCGAGGTCCGGCGCGCCAAGTCGTCGGATGCAAGTGCGATCGCATCGACGCACGATGAAGCTTGGCGGGCTGCCTATCAGGGCATCATCCCGGGGCCGGAGCTTGACAAGCTCATCAACCGGCGTGGCGCCCATTGGTGGGAGAGCGCCATCCGCAAGGGCAGCCGCATCTCCATCCTGAACTTCGGCGAGATGGTTGCGGGCTATGCCAATTACGGCCGCAACCGCGCCCGCAGCCTCTACTACGATGGCGAGATCTACGAGCTGTACCTGCGGCCCGAATTTCAGGGGCTCGGCTTTGGCCACAAGCTCTTTGCCGCGGTCCGCCGCGATTTGATTCAAAGCGGGCTGCAGAGCATGGTGGTGTGGGCACTCTCGGACAATGCTCCGGCGCTTGACTTCTATCGCGCGCTGGGCGGCAAGGCGGTGGCCCGCTCTTCCGAGCGATTCGGCGCACGCGTACTCGATAAGGTCGCCTTCGCCTGGAGCAATTGAGCCCCTCAAAACGTCGGCGCAGGCAAGCCGGCATTGCGGCAGGCCGCCTTCAACGTATTGGCCAAGAGGCACGCAATCGTCATCGGGCCGACGCCTCCCGGAACCGGAGTGATGGCCCCCGCAATCTCGGCGGCCTCCGCAAAAGCCACATCGCCGACCAGGCGTGACCGGCCATCGGGTCCTGTAATCCGATTGATTCCCACGTCGATCACGGTGGCGCCCGGCTTGATAAAGTTGCGCTTGACCATCTCCGGATGCCCGGTGGCGGCGAAAAGCAGGTCGGCGCGCGCGCAGACCCCCGCCAGATCTCGCGTCTTCCGGTGCGCCATCGTGACGGTTGCGTTCTCGGCCAGCAGCAGCTGCGCCAAGGGGCGGCCAACCACAGTCGAACGTCCGATCACGACCGCTTCGAGCCCCTCGAGCGAAGCATGCACTGTCTTGGTCAGGAGGATGCAGCCGAGCGGTGTGCAGGGCGCAAATCCGGGCCAGCCGGTGGCCAGCCGTCCCACATTGGCGGGACTGAAGCCATCCACGTCCTTATCGGGGTGGAGTGCCGCGACGACGTTCAACGCATCGATCTGCGGCGGAAGCGGTAATTGCACCAGGATGCCGTGCACGGCCGGATCGGCGTTGAGCTTGCTCACCAAGCCGAGGAGTTCAGCCTCCGTGGTTGACGCCGGCAGCTGATGATCAAACGAGCGCATCCCGGCCTCCTCCAGGGCCTTGGACTTGCTGCGCACGTAGGTCTCGCTCGCCGCATCATGGCCCACCAGGACCACCGCAAGCCCCGGCACAAGCCCATGCTGCTGCGACAGAATTCGGACCGCACCGGTGACCTTGGCGCGCAGCGCCGCGGCGATCGCCTTGCCGTCAATCACTTTCGCTTTCATGATCCCCCTCGGGCCCCCTTTTGCCCGTTTCGTTGCGCCGCGGCATAGAGGATTTTCAAGAAAAAAGCATGAGACCCGGCCGCCTGCGACCACGGTTTTGCGGCAAGCCCGCGAGGCACTATCTGCAAATCCGCTCCAGCTCGATTGCCAAGGCTGCGCTGTCGCCGGCGACTTCAAGACGCTTGATACGCCCGCGGCCGCCGGCCAGCAGGGTGACAGCGCTGGGCGGTACCCGCAGGGCCGAGGCAAGAAGCCGGATCAATGCCGCATTGGCATCGCCTTCGCTGGCAGCAGCGCGGACGCGCACCTTGACGACTGCGGTGCCATCCGCGAGATCGGCCACGCCCTCGAGGGCGTCGCGCCCGCCCTTGGGCGTCACCCGGACCGCGAGCGTCAAGCGGCCTGGCGCCTGTCGCCAGGGCCGACCGGTCGGCATCAGAACACGTTGGGGTAGATGTAATACTCGATCACCCGCTGAATCAGGATGATGATCAGGAACAGGATGATCGGCGAGATGTCGATCCCTCCCATGTTGGGGAGCGCGTTGCGGATCGGGCGCAGCACAGGGTCAGTGACCCGATAGAGGAAATCGCCCACCATGTGCACGAACTGATTGCGCGGGTTGACCACGTTGAAGGCGACCAGCCACGACATGATCACCATCGCGATAACCACATACATGTAAAGATTGAGCACAATGAGAATGACGTCGAGAAGGGCGCGCATGGGGTGATTTTTCGCAAGTATTGATGAGTCGTCGAAACTGATCACGTGTAGCGGGGCGGCCCCGCCCCGGCAAGCCTTCCGGAAAGGCATCCAAAGGCAGCCGGAGAGGCCCGGTTTGAGCGTTCCCTTGACAGTGCGGCCGCACGCTTCGTAAATGGCCTCACTCGCAAGCCCGCACACGTTGTGCGAACCCTCAAGCCGGCTCCATCCGGCTTGCGGCGGAGAAGCGCCATTCGTGGCCACCAAGGCATGACGGCTTTGGGCACACCAAATCTGGTTGCGGGGCCGTAGCTCAGCTGGGAGAGCGCCTCGTTCGCAATGAGGAGGTCAGGGGTTCGATCCCCCTCGGCTCCACCACCCGCACCCCGCGCAGCTGAAATTGTCGAGTCGAGGGTCGGCCCGACCGCAGATCCGCATTGGTGCGCCGTCAGCGCCAGCGGGAATCGGGCACCCTAACTAATCGCGACGATTGCGGGCCGCCATGGCGTTGAGCACGAGCTTGCGTGGGAAAAAGCCGACCAGCTGCGTGACGAGCTGATTGGCAAAGCCCGGCACCACCACACGGCGCCCCTCCTTGAGAGCCCGATAGCCTTCCTCGGCGACGCGCTCGGGCGAACGGGTCAGCGCACGCGGATATTTCAAGTCCTTGACGCCGGCGCGCTCCTGGAACTCGGTCGGCACCGGACCAGGACAAAGCGCAGTGACCCGCACGCCGCGCGGCGCCAGCTCCTGATGCAGCGCCTCTGAGAACGACAGCACGTAGGCCTTGCTGGCGTAGTAAACCGCCATGCCGGGACCGGGCAGGAATGCGGCGACCGAGGCGACGTTGAGTATGCCGCCGCGATGGCGCGCAAGCGCGTCGACCCAGGCCAGGGAGAGATCGGTCAGCGCCCGGACATTGAGGTCGATCATGGCGAGCTGCTCGGCACGGCTCAGCTCCGCCGCCGGTCCGACCAGTCCGAAACCCGCATTGTTGACCACGAATTCCGGCTCCAAATCGAGCGCGGTGAGTTGCTCGCCAATCCGGCTCGCCGCATCGATGCTGCCCAGATCGGCGCGCAGCACCACCGGTCGCGGCGCGCCAGTTGCGGCGATTTCCTCCGCCAAGTTTGCGAGAAGCTGCTCGCGGCGCGCCACCAGCACGGTTGCATGGCCGTTGGCCGCAAACACGCGGGCAAGCGCGGCCCCGATCCCGACCGAGGCGCCGGTGATCAGCGTGATGGGGCGCAGATCCGCCATCTCACGCGTCCTCGCCATCCTGCCCGCGCGCGGCGGCGACCTGCTGGCGCAGCTCGATCCGTTCCCGAGACGAGACGCCGAGCAGATCCGCGGCGCGCCACAGCAGATTGTCCTCGAACTCCGTGACACGGCCATCGGCGTAGACGATCTCCCACATCATCTCGACCACCCGGCGGCGACCCTCCTCGTTGAGGGAGCGGTTGATCAGGCTCGTGAAGTGATAGAGATCGACCGCCTGCTGCTCGGCTGCGGTTGCTTCCTCCACCAACTCGCTGGCGGTTTCTTCGTCGAGCTCGAACCGTCCCTTGATGATGGCATGCAGCTTGTCCCGCTCCACCGGCGACATCTCGCCATCGATCGCTGCTGCATGCACCATGAGGGCCGCAGCCGCGAGACGGTAATCGTCATCCTCGAACCGGCTCGGATGCTTGGCGCCGGCGGACAAATCGGACAGGAACCTGCGGAAGGCCTCGAACATGCTGGATCGCTGGAGTGATGGAAACCGACCGCACGCAGCGGCAGTGGTAGCGGGTGCATACCCAATCTGGTGATCCGGCGCCAGCCGGCAAGCCTGCGCGCCCCAACTTCGGCCTTGTTCCGCGCAATGGTCCGGGACTGCCTGGAGCCGAAAATTCCGTGATTGGCGCGATCCGGCCTTCGCCGGACAAGCGCTCCCGGCTCAAAGCCGGCACGAGCCCTCACTGCACGGCTTTGCCGGCGCGGAAGCTTTTTTCCAGTAGATCGAGGTTGTTCTTGACGTACTGGTTCTTCGGATCCTTGGCGGCCGCGGCCAGCAGGGTTGCGCGGGCCCGCTTGTAATCGCCCCGGAGCATGTAGGAGTAGCCACGGTTGTTGAGAAGCTCCGCAGTCGGCCCGATGATGGCAAGCGCCTGGTCATAGGCGCGGTCCGCGAGATCGAACCGGCGCAGCCGATCATAGGCGGCCGCAAGGCCGACCCAAGCCTCTGCGTCGCGCGGATGCAGCTCAGCAGCGCGACGGAAATAGCGCTCGGCGAGACCGAAATTGCCCGCGCCATACTGCTTTTTGCCGAGGTTGAGGTCGTCGTTCGGGTCGCCGCCCAGCAGGCCTGCATCGGTCTTGTCAGAATCGATTGATCCGGTCGTGTCCGCATCAGACGCGGGCGGCTGGGCCGCGCCCGGCGGCGCTTCGGCAAGCGCAGCGGTCGGCTGATCATCGGTCTTGGAATGGAAGAGGTCGCCCAGCTTGGTCGATGTCTCGCACCCGCTGAGCACAAGCAGCCCCATCAGCGCGACGACGACCCGACCCTTACGCGAACTCATCACCTGCTCCGGGCGGTCATGCGTGTCGCGGCGCGCGAGCCTCGGAGGCACAGGCGAAATCCGCGAGACGGCTTGAAATGCGGCCCCTTGCGGCAAGCTAGGCCAGGATGGTTAAGATTTAGTCGCCCACCGATCCGCGTGCGCGGTGGTGAAAACACAGCAGAATCAATACTTTTGGTTGTGGGAAACCAGCACCCCGAATGGGGAGGCACGCGTGAACGGTTCAGTAGTGATGGGTGTAGAGCCGCACCACCACGGGCAAGAGGATGACCACGAAAAGCACCGGAAAAATGCATACCATCATGGGCACCGACAGCTTGGCTGGCAGGCTGTAGGCCTTCTCCTCGGCACGCGACAGGCGCTTATGGCGCATGTCGTCGCTGTAGACCCGCAGCGCATCGGTGATGCTGGAGCCGAGCTCGGCGGATTGCTGGATTAAGGTTGCGAACGAGCGCGCCTCCTCAAGACCGAGCCGGTCGCCGAAGTGCTCGAGCGCTTCCGTCATGGTGCGGCCGGCACGGATCTCGAGGTTGGTCATGTGAATGTTGGCGCCAAGCGAGGGATAGGTGCCGGCGAGCTCGATCCCAACACGCTCGAGCGAGGCTTCCATGCTGAGCCCGGAGTCGGCGCACACGACCAACAAGTCCATGAAATCCGGGAAGCCCGCGCGGTGCTCGTCACAGCGCGACCTGATACGCCGATCGATATAGAAGCTCGGTCCCACATAACCGACTGCGCCCGCCGCCAGAACCGCCAGCCAGGATGCGGACGAGGGCAGATCCATAATCATTGGCAGGAACGCCAAGGCGGCGACTGCCAGCACAATGGCGAGCGCGATGCGGCCGGCGAAAAAGTAGCCGACCGCGCGGGGCTCGAAGATGCCGGCACGGATCAGGCGCTGGCGCAGCACCTTGGCTTCGCCCTGCTCGCCGTTGCCGAAATGCTTGGTGGTGTAGTCCAGCAGCCGTTGCACGGTCTTGACGCTGGTCTGCTTAAGCGAGCCACCCTCCTCGACCGCAACGTCACCGGCGATCGCCGCTATGCCGGCGGCCCGCCGCTTGACGGCGCCGCGCACGCGGACCGCAGCCATCACCCCGAAGGTCGCCGTTGTGGTCGCCAGGAACACCAATACCGCCAGCATCAACGCGGATGAATCGGCGAACACACCGCCGAAGACCTCGGAGATGGAACCCATGGCTCAAATCCTGAAGTTGACCAGGCGGTACATGATGAAATTTCCGACCATCATCCATGAGCCGGCGAGCGCCAGCGCCTTCTTGGTCAACGGCTCGTCCCAGACGCTGGCGTAGAAGTCCGGCGTCACAAATTGGATGGCTGCAAAGACCACGATCGGCAACGATGACAGGATGAGCGCGGAGGCGCGTGCCTCAGCGGCAAGCGCGCGAATCTTGCGGCGCATCTTGAAGCGCTCACGAATGACCGCGGACAGGTTCTGGAGAATTTCGCCGAGATTGCCGCCGGTGGTGCCCTGGATCGCGACTGCGGTTACGAACAGCGGCAGGTCGTCCTGGCCGACGCGGAAATAGAGGTTGCGTAAGCCGGACTCCAGATCCGCCCCATAGGTGATCTCGTCCGCCACGATGCCGAACTCGCTGCCGATCGGATCCTTCATCTCGCGCGCCACCATTGAGATCGCGATCGGCACCGGATGTCCGGCACGCAGGCTGCGCACGATCATGTCCAGCGCATCGGGAAATTGCGCTCCGAAGGCCTTCTGCCGTCTCTTGCGCAGGAAGCGCAGGACGAGGACCGGTAGAATGAGCCCGCCGAGCAGGGCGATGAACAGCGCTTGGCCGAGGCTGCCGCGGATCATCAGCGCGCCGATGAAGATCACGACGGTGCCGATCGCCACGAAGGTCGCCAGCCGTCCGATCCCGACCGTCAGCCCAGATTGCAGCACCAGCTGATTGAGGTTGACGGAGCGCAAGCTGTAATTGCCCGAGCCGGTCAGCCCGCGCTCGCGGCGCAGCTGAACCAGGATGGCCTCCCGATCAGGCTGGTCCTTCAGGAGCTTCAAGCGACGATTGACGTTGTGGCGGTAGCTCGCGCCGGTAAAGCACAGGAGATAGACGCCCTCGGCGAACAGCCCAGCCGAGGCCGCCACCAGGATGTAGATCAGATAGATCGGGTCGAAATCGAGCGACATCAGCGCGCCCGGCTAAAGGGGTTGCGAGGGATCGAAATGGCTGCCCGGGAACTTGATCCCCATTGTCTGCAGCTCATGCAGGAAGCGCGGGCGCACGCCGGTGGCTTGAAAATGGCCGATCACCGACCCGTCCGGGGAGGTGCCGGTGCGCACGTATTTGAAGATTTCCTGCATCTGGATGATGTCGCCTTCGAGCCCGGTGACCTCGGCGACGCTGGTGACCTTGCGCTTGCCGTCCGACAAGCGTTGCAGCTGAACGATCAGCCTGATGGCGGCGGCGATCTGGCCGCGGATGGACGAGACCGTCATCGGCAGGCCCGCCATGCCGATCATTTGCTCAAGACGGGTCAAGGCATCGCGCGGCGTGTTGGCGTGCACCGTCGCCATCGAGCCCTCGTGGCCGGTGTTCATGGCCTGCAGCATGTCGAAGGCTTCCTCGCCGCGGCACTCGCCGAGGATGATGCGGTCGGGCCGCATGCGCAGCGCGTTCTTGACCAGCTCGCGCTGGCGGATCTCGCCCTTGCCTTCGAGATTGGGTGGACGGGTCTCCATGCGGCCGACATGCGGCTGCTGCAGCTGCAGCTCGGCCGCATCCTCGATCGTGAGCAAGCGCTCCTTATCGGAGATGAATGCCGATAAGGCGTTGAGCATCGTGGTCTTGCCGGAGCCGGTGCCGCCCGAGATGATGGTCGAGACGCGCGCCTTGACGGCGGCACCGAGAACCTCGGCCATCTGCGGCCGCAGCGCCCCCACCTCGACCAGCTTGTTCAGGTTGAACGGTTTCTTGGAGAATTTGCGAATCGATACCAGCGGCCCATCGACGCCGATCGGTCGCACCGCGACGTTGACGCGCGAGCCGTCGAGCAGGCGCGCGTCGCACATGGGGTGCGATTCGTCGACGCGCCGGCCCACCGCCGACACGATCTTGTTGATGATGCGCAACAGGTGCGCCTCATCCTTGAAGCGCACGCTGCACGGCTCGAGCACACCTGCGCGCTCCACATAGACGCATTCGTGCCCATTGATCAGGATGTCATTGATCGTCGGGTCCTTGAGCAGCGGCTCGAGCGGACCGAGCCCGGTCATCTCATCGAGAATTTCCAGAACGAAGGCATTGAGCTCCTGGGTATTGAGCGGCAATCTCTCGACCAGGATATATTGGCTCACCATCTGGGTGACGTGGGCGCGGATCTCCTCCTCGGGCAGCCGCTCGAGCGCCTGCAAGTTGATTTCCTCGATCAGCCGTCGGTGCAGGCGCACTTTGGCGTCGAGCAGCTTGTCGCTGAGGAGCGAGTTGGGCGCAGGCGCCGCCGGCTCCGGCGGCGGCGGCACCGCCTCGGGAGACACCGTCCAGGAGGCATTCTCCACCGGCGCCCCGGGTGGCTCCGGAGCCCAGCCGGGCTCGTTCTGAGCGGCGCGGCGAATGGTGAATCGACCGATCATGCCGCCCCCTCGGCTATTGCCGTGCTCATCATCGCGCCCATGACAGGACCTTGCGGGGTGCGGCGGTATCGCCGCGCGCGGCGGCCTTGGCGACCGCCGGCGGCAGAATGAGCCGCTTGAGCGCCAGCGTGACCTTGTTCCCCGGCTTGACTTCGTCGAGCGGCACGCCGCGATCGATCGCCTCGCGCACCAGGCCATATTGATTGGGGACGCAGGCCGCAAAGGATTCGCCCAGCACCTGCTGCACGTCGGTGCGCCGGAGCCCGGACGAGAACATGCGTTGCTCGAAACGGTTGACCACGACCTGCGGCTTCGGCCCTTCGCCCAGCCGCTCCTGGATCGCCTCGACCAGCCGTTTGGCATGGCGCAGGCCCGGCACCGTCATCTCGCAGACCACATAGAGGTGGTTGGAGCCGAGCAGCACGCTGTCGGTCCAGCTGAACCAGGTCCGCGGCATGTCGAAGACCACGTAGTCGAAGTTCGACGAGACCAGATCGAGCAGGCGGGTGACCACGTCGGGATCGAACGAGCGCATCTCGGCGAGGTGATGCGGCGCCGCTATCACGGCGAGGCCCGAAGCGTGGTGCGACAGCATGACCTCGAGCAATTGGCGGTCGAGACGATCGGGGCGCGGCTCGATCTCCGCCAGATTGAGCCGCGGCTCGATATCGAGATAGTCGGCGCAGGAGCCGTGCTGAAAATCCAGGTCGACCAAGCAGGTCGAGGATTTGCCGCGCGGACTGCTCTCCAACAGGATCATGGCGCTGGCGATCGCGAGGGTGGTGACGCCGGCGCCGCCGACCGCGGGCAGAAACGTATAGATCTGCGCTTCGTTCGGCGCCGCCGCACCAGACACTTGCGGCCCCTGGGCAACGCGTGCGCACGTGCGGACCAGCTCCGCTGCAGACACCGGCTTGACCAGGAAATCGGCGACCCGCATCTGTACCAGCGTGCGCGCCAGGCTGGCGTCGACCGCGCGGATGACCGGGACGACCGGCAGCCCGCCTTCGCGCGCCATCAGGCGTTCCAGCGCGGCCAGCTCCTCGGCCGGCGCGGCATCGAGATCGATCACCGCGACTGTCGTGGTCTGCGCATCGATCTCATTTTCGGCAGATGCGAGCGTGCCGGGAATGACTTGCACGGCGATCTGTGCGCTCGCCCCGAAGGTCGCGCGCGCCTGCTCGGCAAAGCCGGGATCGGCGGTGATGACGACCACCTGGGCCTGCGCGGCTCCGCTGCCGGGTACACCCGTCTTCATCCCATTCACTCGGTCAAGCTTCTTGTTGATGTTGTTGATTCTGGCAGCGTGGATCCCATTCCTGTCGTGTCACTTCACCTGCGCCGCCGGCGTCGACGCAGCAGGCTGGACCGGGACATGCTCCGTGGTGAGCGGCGGGGGAGCATGCTGTTCGGTAGAGGCGCTGTTGGTGAGCGGCATCGGCTGGATCACCTCATGGCGCCGGTAGCGCTCGACTGCCGACTGCATCCGCTCGCCATTGAAGGCGATGTTCGTCCTGTCGACGTAGCGCGGCCAGGGGTCGACCATCTGCCCGACTTCGTTGGCCGCAATGTGATCGTCGGCCCCGAGCGCAATGGTCTCGCGCCGATCGAAGTAGATGTCCGAGCAGCCGGCAAGCGTGGCGGCGAAACAGGCGAGTGCCAGCGCCCGCGCGGTGAGCGAGCGAGCGTCAGTCTTTGGCTGTGACCACATTGGCACCTCCTTGCTTGGGAAGATCGAGGATATGGCCGACCCCCGGCGTGCTTTGGCCCACCGCCATGCGGACGTCAGCCGGCGTGACTTCCGACTTGCCCATAAGGAAGAAATCGATGTCGTTGGCCGGCAGCGTATTATCGAGCGGCGTCTTCACCGGCGTTCCGGGCGCGATCGGGCGCACCAGATGCGGCGTCACGATGATGGCGAGGTCGGTCTCGTTCTTCTGGTAGCTCTTGCTCGAGAACAACGCGCCGAGCACGGGCACGTCGCCGATCCAGGGCAATTGCTCCTGCGCGGTCGTGCTCTGGTTCTGGAGAAGGCCACCCAGCGCGAAGCTCTGGCCGTCGCGCAGCTCGATCGTCGTCGCGGCGCGGCGCACGATCAGCGGCGGAATATTGAAGCCTCCGATCGTGACCGGATGGCTGGTATCGAGCGAGCTGACCTCCGGCTCGATCTTGAGGTTGATCACGCCGTTGCCCAGCACGGTCGGGGTAAAGGCGAGGCCGACGCCGTATTTCTTGTAGTCGATCGTGACGAGGCCGAGGGTTTGCGGCACCAGGATCGGGTACTCCCCGCCGGCGAGGAAGCTCGCGGTGTCGCCCGAGAGTGCTACCAGGTTGGGCTCGGCGAGTTCGCGGATCAGGCCTTTCTCCTCCAGCGCATTGAGAGCCACGTCGACCGATAGGCCGCCGCGGTTCATGGCGCCGAGCAGGAAACCAAATGGCGGCGTCGAGGTGCCGATCACGCCGGCGGCGGCGTTGAGCGCCGCTTGCGGTCCAAGCGGGAGGGATTGCGACGGCCTCTCGTTGCCGATATTGGCGAGGGTATTCTGGCCGAAGGAATTCCACTGGATGCCGAGGGCGCGCCCAGCCTGCCGGCTGGCCTCGACAAAGCGCACCTCCAGTACGACCTGTTGCGGCTGCATCACCTGCACCGCATTGATGGTGTCGGGCGCGAACTGGCGGGCGATGACCACTGCCTTGTCGAGCGTCGATGCGTCATGCGCGGTGCCCGACAGCACGATGCGGCCATTGACCGAGGAGACCTTGATGCCGCTGCCGCTGACCTGGGCGATTTCAGCCGCCAAGCGGGTGACGTCATAGGTCACCTCGATGTCGAAGATGCCGATCTGCATCTTGCCTTCGCCGTAGAGCGTGACGCGCGTGGTGCCGATCTTCTTGCCGAGAATCGACAGCGTGCGATCAGTCAACGGTGAGATATCGGCGACATCGGAGTCACCGATCGTGATATCGGTGAACGGTGCGTCGATGCGCACATCCTCGGTCTTGCCGACTGCGACGGTGACCGAGATTGTGTGCTTTGCGCCGGCCAGCTGCAACATGCGCTGCGCCTGCGCGGGCGTGAGCGAGCCCGCCGCCATGAACATCGCCAAGGAAGCCGCGATGAAGAGCGCGCGCGAGGCGAGAAGCCTGATCTTATGTGGCCAGTTCTTGCCGGCCCCTCGCCCCGCTTCCCCGCTCCTGCCCGAACGTCCCGCCGCGGTGGCCGCGGCGCCATTACCTGTCCCGTATCTCACAACAATCTCCCCCGCCCAGTGTGTTGAAGTCGTCCCCGAGTTAGTGAACTGCGTGCTCCTGCCCAGAATCAGCCCCCTCCCTTTCCCTCACCCGCGTTAGCGCGTTCACGCGCGTCTTCCGCCGCGCTATGCGCGGGAGGATTAGGTTGGGGGTGGTCCCGGCCCTCGACCGGCACGCTGTAGTCTTCTTTGGTCATGCCGCGCTTGACCGTGATGGTCGCGGTTGACCGCGACGGGGTCACGTCGGCGACCACGTCGCTGAACAGATCCTTGAGCGACACATGCATCGATTTGGTCGAGGTGGTCTCGCCGGCCTTGCGCAACAGGAGCGACAAGGTCCCGAGCGAGGCCGCCAGGTCGAGCTTCTGTGCGGCCAGCGTGTCGACCTCCAGCGTCACCGATTTGGCGACTGCAGGCGCGGCGACGCGTTCGTCCGCAACCTGATCGATGGCGAGCACGGTCGCGTCCTGCAGCACCACATCTGTGGTGGCGCCGCCCTTGCCATCGAGCCGCGTGAGGGCGATGTCGACGCGATCGCCCGGCAGCACGAACCCGGCCACGCCCTCGACGTCGGTGACCCTGATGGTGACCGCCTTCATTCCGTCGTGCAGCACCGCGGAGAGCGTCGCACGTTGCCCCGGTCCGGTGATCTTGACGGCGAGGATCGGCTCGTTCACCTCGATCGCGGCAAGCACGATGCGCTTGCCGGGAGCCAGAACGTCGTTGATCTTGGCGAAGGCGCCGGAAGGGAGCGAATCCTGCGACCAGGGAATTTCGCGCAGCTCCGATGCGTTGAGCTCGTTGCCGTAACGCAGCGGCTTGCTCGCCACCACGATGGTCTGCGTCGGCGCCGGCGCGTGCTGCTGGGCCTCCAGACTTTTCATGCGCGCATCGGCCTGGCTTCTCAGCCACGACTGCGCCACGAACACGGCGAGCAGGCCGAACAAAGCCGCAAAACCGATCATCACGAAAGTGCTGACGCGCACGATTGCAAATTCCTGAAGCGACGACGAGCCGAGAGCTCACGTTGGTCGCCCCGATATTGAATTTGCGTAGGTGTTGAATTGGTGTACCGCGGTGCCCTTCTCGTTCTATGCTGAAGAGGACCTGAAGCGATATTGTTTATGGGTTCTCACCTGAGCTCCTCAACATCGAGGTAACCTTTACTGGAATTCATCAATCGCAAATGAGTTGGAAACCATCAGGCTCGGCCAAAGCGAAGACAGCGATAAAACGAAGGCAGCGATAATGCGGACGATGCAATTGCAGCGGACGTGAAAACAAACGAGAAAGCATCACAACTCGCAGGGAGGAGATTCGGCCGATGCCGCAAGATGCCCGGGTTGCTTCGGCGATCGCCCATTGGGGGCCGCGCTTTACCGCCAACGGCGTCACCCTCACGGATTTCGAAGAGGTGACCGCTTCACTCTCGTCCTGGGATGACTGGTGCGCGGCCTGGTCGGAGCGTGCGGCGGTGCATGAGCAGCTCGGCCGCGACGCGCTCAGGGACGGCAAGCGCTTGACTGCAGGCGAGCACCTGCAGCGCGCCGGCGTTTACTACCACTTTGCCAAGTTTCTATTCGTTCACGATATACCGCAGATGAAGGCCGCGCATAGGCAGGCGGTCGCCTGCCGTTCGCTGGCGCTGCCACATCTGCGCCCTCCCGGCGAGCGCGTCGAAATACCCTATGCGGGCTCTTCGCTCGCCGGCATCCTGCGCAAGCCGGTGGGCGCCGATCGCCCGCCCGTCGTCATCATGGCAATGGGGCTCGATTCCACCAAGGAGGAGACGGACTGCTACGAGCAGCCGTTCCTGGCGCGCGGCATGGCGACACTCGCGTTTGATGGACCCGGCCAAGGCGAGGGCGAATATGCATTCGCCATCCGGGGCGATTACGAGGTGCCGGTCGCGGCGGTGATCGATCACGTCGAGACGCGAGGCGATCTCGATGCTTCGCGCATCGGCCTGTGGGGCATCAGCCTTGGCGGCTACTATGCGCCGCGCGCTGCCGCATTCGAGAAACGCGCGCGGGCCTGCATCGCGCTGGGCGGACCTTTCGCCTGGGTGGCGGCTTGGGACGGCCTGCCCGAGCTCACCCGCGAGGCTTTTCGCGTGCGCAGCCACGCAGGCGATGCCGAAGCCGCGCGCCGCCATGCGGCGACGCTGTCGCTTGAAGGCGTGGCGCAGCGCATCACCTGCCCGCTCTACATCATGAATGGGCGTGAGGACCGCATCGTGCCGTGCGCCGATGCCGAACGCCTCGCCCGCGAGGTCAAGGGTCCGGTCACGCTGCGACTGATCGAGGGCGGCAACCACATTGCCAACAACCGCGCCTATCGCTGGCGCTCGGACAGTGCAGATTGGATGGCCGAGCAGCTCAAGGCCGATCAGGTGTCATAAATGCGATGTAGGACGCAGCAGGCTCACGCCTGCGCGCGCGCCTTAGCCTCCGGAGCGGCCGCAATCTGGTCCTTCACCTGCTTGGTGAGGCTCATCATATCGACCTTGCCGGAGCCGAGCAGCGGCAGCTTGTCGAAGATCATGATTTCGGATGGGATCATGAGATCGGCGGCGTGCTGCGCCCGCGCATAGGCCATGAACTCCGAGCGCGTCGCGTCCTTCTTCTGGGTCACCAGGATCAGGCGCTCGCCCTTGCGCGCATCCGGCACAGCGACGACGGCACTCTGGTGCTGCGGCCACAGCTCGCCGGCGAGCGCCTCGACCGCCGCAAGCGATATCATCTCGCCGCCGACCTTGGCGAACCGCTTGGCGCGCCCCTTGATGGTGACGAAGCCCTGCGCGTCGATGGTGACGATATCGCCGGTATCGTGCCAGCCCTCCGGCGGCGGCTCGAGCACGCCGGGACGTTCCGCCTTGAGATAGCCCAGCATGACATTCGGCCCGCGCACCACCAGGCGGCCGCCTTCCTCCACGCCTTCGACCTTGTCGAGACGCGCTTCGAGCCCGGGAAACAGCCGCCCGACCGAGCCGAATTTGTTGAACATCGGGGTGTTGAGCGCAAGCGCCGGCGCCGTCTCGGTGACCCCATAGCCTTCGAGGATGCGCAGCCCGAACTTCTCCAAGTAAACCCGGCGGGTCGTCTCTTTGACCGGCTCCGCTCCAGCCATGATCATGCGCAGCGAGCGGAAGTCGTAAGGATGCGCGGAGCGGGCGTAGCCGGCGAGAAATGTGTCGGTGCCGAACAGGACGGTCGCGTTCACGCCGTAAATCAGCTCGGGAACCGTGCGGTAGTGCAGCGGCGAAGGATAAAGATAGAGGCGCACACCGCACACCATCGGCAGCACCATGCCGACTGTAAGGCCAAATGAATGGAACACCGGCAGGACGTTGAACACCTTGTCCTCGCGGCCAAAGTCGACGCGGGCGCGAGCCTGCGCCACGTTGGCGAGCATGTTGCGATGGGACAGGACGACGCCCTTCGGCGCGCCTTCGGAGCCGGAGGTGAACAGAATCGCGGCCCAGTCGTCGGCCTTGCGCGGCACCAATGGGGCACGCGCGCGCAGCATGCCGCGGAGCTTATCCGTTAGCGTGATGGTCGGACGGATGTCCTCCAGATAGACGATCGCCACCTCCCTGCCGACCAGCGCCACCATGTTCTCGAGCCGGCCTTTTTCCACGAACGCGCGCGAGGTCAGGATGGTTGAGACCTGCGCGGCCTTGCAGGCGGCCAGAATGTTGGTCGCGCCAGCCGTGAAGTTGATCATCGCCGGCACGCGCCCGGCAGAGACCAGAGCAAAGAAGGTCACCGCAGCGCCGTTGGCGTTGGGCAGCATCAAGCCGACTGTGCCGCCCTCTGGCGCATAGCCCTTGAGCTTCTCGCCAAGAACCGTTGCCCCCAGGATAAGCTTGCGATAGGTGAGCGCACCGCTGACCGGATCCTCGACCGCGATCCGGTTTTTTCCGTGCTCGTCGGCGGCCTGCAGCAGCGCCTCGAAAACAGTGCGGTCCATGGAGGTGGTGCGGAACACCAGATCCGACATGATCCCGTAGAGCGCGGCGCCGGCCGCCTGGCGGCGGGCACGCCCCTTGAGCGCGGGATCGACCGCGAGCTTGACCGCCGGCAATACCGTGACCTTGACCTTGGGGAACCAGCGGCGGCGCACTTGCGTCTTGGAAAGCCGGCTGAACGGCGTCTGCTCGAGGCCTTCGATGCGCACCGGCACGACCTCGGCGTCGGCCTTGTCGGCCACCATGGCGGCACCGTCATAGACTTTCATCAGGCTGCCGGTGACGGTGATGCGGCCTTCCGGGAAGATGATGAGCGCTTGGCCTTCCTTCACCGCGTTGATCAGCGTGCGGGTCGCCATCGGCTTCATGGGATCGAGCGGGATCGCCCGCGTCAGCTTCGCGAACGGCTTCACCCACCACAGTTTGGAGATGCCGACATCAATGGCGAAGACCGGCTTGCGACTGCGCAGCGAGAGTGCCAGTCCGGCGTCCAGGAAGCTCACATGGTTGAGGGCAATGATGATGCGGTCGCCGGCCTGATGCAGGTTCTCGAGGCCCTTGACCTCGATGCGGAACAGCGCCCGATAAATGATCGACAAGGCATCGCTCAGCGCACTCGCCGGCATGGTACGGCCAATGATGACCGCAACGCCGAGACCAAGTACCCCGAGCAGCATGAACACGCCGGGCGCCCCTAGCCCGGTCGCCCCCTGCAGGATCGCGACCCCGACCGTGCTGCCGGCCATGAATGCGGCATTGAGCACGTTGACGGCCGCGACCACGCGCGCACGACGATCGGCGCCCGCCCAGGACTGCACGGCCGCAAAGGCGGGCACGATGAATAGACCGCCCGCGATCGCCAGCCCGGCGAGATCGACCGCAAGACGGATGCCGCGGCCTGACTTGAATAGCGAAAGATAGCCGGTCAGGTCGGGAATCGGGGCGACCCCACTGGTGGACCAGCCGATGTCGATCGCAAACAGGCCGATCAGCACCGCGCCGATGAGGGTCGGCAGCAGGATAATGCGGCCGGCAGCGAGCCATGCGGCAAGCCCTGAGCCAATCGCGATCGATACCGAGAAGATGGCGAGACAGGTTTGCGCCACCTCCTCGCTGCCGCCGAGCACGTTCTTCACCAGCGGGACCAGGAGACCGACCACGATCGCGCCCACCAGCCAGAACCAGCTCGTCACCATGGCGCCCCACCAGATGCGGCGGTCGTCGCGCAGATGGCGCAAGAGATCCCAGGTCGAGATGGCGATGTTCCAGCGCACCTTGAGGCTGGGAGCCGCTTCGCCGGTCGGCGGAATGAACAGGCTCGAGCCCCAGCAGGCGAGCGAGAACACGATCATGAGCAGAGCGAACGCAGCCGGGTCGCCGCCGTCCTTGGCCGCCATGCCGCCGACGATCAGACCGAGCAGGATGGCGATGAAGGTCGCCCCTTCCACCAAGGCGTTGCCGGCCGGCAGCTCGCCGCGCGCAAGATGATCGGGAAGGATGCCGTATTTGATCGGCCCGAACAGTGATCCGATCACGCCGTAACCGAAGAGCGCGACGAACAGGATCAGAACCGAATGGATGGCAAAGCCGATCACGGCGATGACCGCGACCGCGATCTCGGAGAGCTTGAGCCGCTGCGCGATGATGGCCTTGTCGTATCGGTCGGCGAGCTCGCCGCCGACCGCCGACAGGAAGAAATAGGGAGCGATGAAGACGGCGGCGGCAAGCTGCGTCAGCGCATCGGCGGCAGAACCGCCGATCTGAAAGACGAGCAGGAACACCAGCGCGTTCTTGAGAAAGTTGTCGCTGAAGGCCGAGAAGAACTGGCACCAGAACAGGGGCGCGAAGCGTCGTGTCAGCAAAAGAGAAGAGGACATCGCATTTCACCCCGGTCTATCAAGCATCCGATCCATTGATCGGGCCCGCTGCCCCATGCGCCGCGATCTTAAGGGGTCGTGCTGCCGATTTGAAGTTCCCGCCGTTCCGTCAACTGGCCTTCGACGCGCCACGCGCCCGGATGCCGCGCCGTAATTGCGGCCGCCTCGGCGGTGGAGCGGATGCCTACATGGATGAACTCGGTGCGGATCTCTTCACAGAAGAGGTCGATCACGTGGGCGGCACCGGCGGGGCCGAGCGCCGCCAAAGCGTAGAGGAAGGGGCGCCCCGCAAATCCCGATTTGGCGCCGAGTGCCAGCGCCCGCACCACGTCGAGGCCGCCGCGAATCCCGCTGTCAAGCATGATGGTTGCGCGCCCTCCTACGGCGGCCGCAATCGCCGGCAGCATGTCGATCGATGCCGGCGCGCCATCGAAGTGGCGGCCGCCGTGGTTGGAGACGATGATGCCGTCCGCACCCAGCGCCACCGCACGCTCGGCATCGGCCGGATGCAGGATGCCCTTGATCACGAATGGCCGCTTCCAGCGCTCGCGCAGGCGGGCGAGCTCGTCCCATGTGTGACTGCCGCCGCTGCGCAGCTGCATCGTGCGGGCGGTCGCGACTTGGCCCGCATTTGGTCCCGCATAGGGCGCGAGATTTTCGGTGCGCGGCATTCCGTGCTTGAGGAGCGAGAGGGCCCAAGCCGGCGAAGTCGCGACCTCCCACACGGTCTTGGGCGTGATCGGAAACGGAACCGCGACACCGTGCTTGATGTCGCGCGGCCGCTTCGATTTTCCGGCGCTGTCGACGGTCGGTACCAGGACGCGCGCGCCAGCCGCCTCGGCGCGACGCACCAGATCGAAAGTGATGGCGTGGTCGTTCGCCGGGAAGCGGTAGAGCTGGAACCAGAATACGTCGCCCGCCAGCGCGGCGATGCGCTCGATCGCCGCATTGGCGGGGGTCGAGAGCACGAACGGAATGCGCGCGGCCTGTGCTGCGCTGGCGAGATATTCGTCTGCTCCCGGCCACATCAGGCCGGGTGATCCCATGGGAGAGATTCCGATCGGGGCGGCGTAGCGCGTCCCGAACAGCTCGACCTCGGTCGAGGTCCCCTTGGCTTCGATGCTGTAGCGGGGCAGCAGCTCGACGGCGCGAAACGCCTTGGCATTGCGGTCGACGCAGGTCTCTTCATTGGCGCCGCCATCGACAAAATCGAAGGCAAAACGCGGGACCCGCCGGCGGGCGCGGGCGCGCAAGTCGGCGATGGTGGGAAAGCGCCGGCGCAGCCGCGCCGCCCTGGCATCCGGCGCGGCCTTCCCGTGCGCATCCGTCTTTGCCATCTCCCTCCTCCGCCCCCACCGACGCAGCCCGCATAAGTCCAGCCACGTCTCCTCTCACAAGCGTCTCAGGCGGCTCCCTTGCGCTCGACATCCTTCACGTTGGCGAAGGCGATGCCGGGGCTTTCCTGGGCCGTGTAGTCGAGGTTGAAGGCGTTGCGCGCCAGGAACACCAAGTCCCCGTCGAGATCCTCGGCGATGGACGCCCGATAGGTCGTGACAAATTTTTCGATCAGCTTACGGTCCTTGGCACTGATCCAGCGCGCAAGCGAAAACTCGGCGACCGTCCAATCGACCGCGAGGCCGTATTCGTCGGCAAGCCGCTCGCGCAGCACATCGAGCTGTAGCGGGCCGACAACCCCCACCAGGGCGGGCGAACCGTCGGTCGGGCGGAACACCTGCACCACTCCCTCCTCGCCGAGCTCCTGCAAGGCCTGCTTGAGCTTCTTGGCCTTCATGGCGTCCGGCAGTCGCACCCGGCGCAGGATTTCCGGAGCAAAGCTCGGCACGCCGACGAAATTCAGCGTCTCGCCTTCCGTCAGCGTGTCGCCGATGCGGAGCGTGCCGTGATTAGGAATGCCGACCACATCCCCCGCATAGGCTTCCTCGGCGAGCGCGCGATCCTGGGCGAAGAAGAATTGCGGCGTGCGCAGGCTCATGACCTTGCCGGTGCGTACATGGGTTGCCTTCATGCCGCGGCTGAGCTTGCCGGAGCAGATGCGCACGAAAGCCATGCGGTCGCGATGATTGGGATCCATATTGGCCTGGATCTTGAACACGAAGGCCGACATGCCGGGCTCGGCCGCCGTCACCACGCGCTTGTCGGCAGCCTGCGCGCGCGGAGAGGGCGCCATGGCGGCCAGCGCATCGAGCAGGTCGCGCACGCCGAAATTTTTGAGCGCGCTGCCGAAGAAGACCGGCGTCATGTGCCCCTCGCGAAACGCGGCGAGATCGAACTGATGCACCGCGCCGCGCACCAGCTCGAACTCTGCTTCAGCGGCCGCGGCATCGAGCCTGGGATTGAGCGCGGCGGCTTCCGTGATGGTCGGTTCGCGGTCGGAAGCGGGGTCCGGATTGAGGAGGCGCACGCCGCCGGTCTCGATATCGATCGTGCCCATGAAATCGCGCCCGCGCCCGAGCGGCCAATTGCGCGGAGCGGCGTCAAGCGCCAGCGTCTTCTCGATCTCGTCGATCAGATCGAGCGGATCGCGGCTCTCCTGGTCCATCTTGTTGATGAAGGTGATGATCGGAATGTCGCGCAGGCGGCAGACCTCGAACAGCTTGCGGGTCCTGGCCTCTATGCCCTTGGCGGCATCGATCACCATGACGGCCGAATCGACGGCCGTGAGGGTGCGGTAGGTGTCCTCGGAGAAGTCCTCATGGCCAGGCGTGTCCAGGAGGTTGAATACCCGGCCGTCATACTCGAAGGTCATCACCGACGTGACCACCGAGATTCCGCGCTCCCGCTCGATCGCCATCCAGTCGGACCGGGTTGCCCGCCGGTCGCGCTTGGCCTTGACCTGGCCGGCGAGCTGGATCGCTCCGCCGAACAACAGGAGCTTCTCGGTCAAGGTGGTCTTGCCGGCGTCCGGATGGGAGATGATCGCAAAGGTGCGCCGCCGCTCGACTGGGGTCGCCGCCTGGGGACAGGCGCCCGGCGCAGCGTCAGTGGTCAGGTCTTGAAGGGGACGGATAGGGGCGTTCATGGCAAGCTGCATGTGGCAGTTCTATCCGAATCGATCAAGGCACTGCCGCCCATTGAGCCACCGGGAGAGATATCGGAGAAGTAAATGTCGCCAGCATCGCCGCTTCCACCCGTTGTCGAGCCGGTGTCCGGTTCCGCGATTCCGGTTCGCCTGATGCTTGTGGAGACAATCGACGGGCTCTACGCCCCGATCGGGCTAAGACTGCCGGAAGGCAACGGGCCGTTTCCACTGGTGCTGTTCGCGTCCGGCAATGGGGGCGGCGGCCTGGCGTGGGTGCGGGCGGCGACGCAGAACAGAAGCTGGACCCAGGAGCAGTTCCTCGCTGCGGGTTTTGCCGTCGCCTGGACGCGATATCGCGCCGAGGTGGACTACGCCTATGACCGGTCGCCCAAGCTGATCGTGGATACGCGCCAGCATGGGCAACTCTTCAATCGCGGCCCGCTCGAGTTCGAGGACATCATCGCGATCGCCGACTTCGCCAAGACGCTGCCGGAGATCGCTGCGGACCGGATTGGGTATATGGGGATGAGTCACGGCGGCGAAATGGCGTTCAAGATCGCCTCCGAGTACCGCGGCTTCCGCGCCATGATCGCGAGCGAGCCGGCCGCGCACGAGTTCCTGCGCCTTCGCCCCGACGCCAGCGCGCGCATCAATCCGGCAACCGGCCTTCTCGACATCGAGAGCCTGCTGATGCGCGAGACCGGGAAGGTGCGCGGCCGCATTACCGAGGAGGTCGCCCGTGCGCGCATCGCCGGCATCGCGACGCCGATTTTCGTGCAGGGCCGCAACAGCGACGAGCTGCAGGGCATCTTCCGCGTCTGCTACGACTTGCTGATCGAAGCCGGCAAGGACGCCACGTGGGCAACTTATGAGCACGATGTGCACGGCTTTGTGTATGTCGAGCGGAACGCAAGCGGGGTCTACGCGCCCGATGCCGTGCAGAGGCAGGCGGTCAAGGACTCGATCGCGTTCTTCGACCAGCACCTCAAGGCGTAGCCCAGCGGCCATCAGGCCGCGCTCGCCACCGCACACACTCCCGCAACCGAAGCGGCTGATATTGCGCAATGTGGGCTGCGGCGCTCTGTTATAACAGGACTAGAACCGGAAAGGTCATGAGCACCTCCAGGTGCCTTAATCGTAGATCGGGGCGCTGGCCGCGACAATCAGATCCGACGCCCGAAGATCACCGCATCATAGCGCGAAGAGAAAGACCAATATCGGTCCCGGCGATCCTTGCGTAAGCATCGGTGACATGGGTCGGGTCCTGGAAGTTTCTTGGGTCTCGCGCGACGTCATCGTCTACAAGTCGATCGATGATGAAGGTCCCCGGCCGCGATCGGGCAATCTCGTTAAACTGGACCTTGCATTCAGCCAATACAGTTGCGGCTCGGCTGTCCGGAGCCGGCAGCGCTGATTTCGCATAGGGCATGAACACCAATGCGACGATGGTCTGCGGGCTCAATGCGCTGATCGCCTCCTGCAGACGCTTGACACCGGAGAAGAACATGGAGCTGGGCGCAATCGGCGGGGCTTGCGGCGGCGGAGCTGGAGGAGCAGCCGGAAGAAATGCTTGCGAACTAGACCACGCCGCCAAAGTCCGCTGCATGTCGGCCAGGTCGCCGGCGCTCGGCGGATTTGTCGCGCCATCCATGCGGCCGTAGGGCGGCGCGTGCAAGAGATGCACGGCCACGCGATAAAACGCGGCTTGAATGGCATCTATTGAAAAGACATGAGCGAGATAGTCGAGACTACTGCCGGAATAAAGCCAGCTTGGAAAGCGATCATAGCTGCGAACGAATTCCCCATCATGCGCGCACCATCCATCGTCGACGACCCATACCAAGGCTCTTGGCGACCCGCGCCGTTCACGTGCAAAAGCGTTCGCAATCGCGAGCTCTCCTTCGGGCCCTATCGCCAAGATTCCCAATTGCACAAAGTGCAGCCCGGTCAGGATGCTCAATTGCACCGGATCAAGGCCGATGCCGTGTGAATTTCCGACGATTGCCGAATCGAATCGTTGGTCGCGCAGTCTGCCCATGTTGCCGAGCGATCGGCTGGAAATTGCCGTGTCGACGCCAGGAATCAACCCGAAGCGACCGACAGAATAGGGATCACACAGCACGACAAGGGCATAAAGAAAAACGCCGCCGCCTATTGCGGCGCTGAGGAATCGCACGATCCAACCGCGATAGAGGAGATCGGCTTCCGACTCAGAACTGAAAGTAGACGAATTCATGGGTCTCCTCTCGCCCGATCATCGCGAGAATGAGAATGGCTGCCAATGCCATCGCGTAGGCATTGATGCCGTATGGCCGCTCCGACAACCAACGAGCGATGTCCTGGCTCGGCGGCAGTGCGATCGCAACCACGAGAGCGATTTCCAGGGTTCTCCGGCCATCAGCGCTGAAAAAACGGGGCGCGACCGCGAGCCCCTGGTAGATGTGCCAAATCGCTGCAAACGATTCGGCACGAAAGAACACGCTGGTCACAACGAAGAAGCTGATCGTCAGCGCCCAACCGATCAGCGGCATGAGCGGCGGACCGTATCGCCGCCACGTGGCTGCGACGGCGAGTGCAAGGCCCTGCAGCGTGCCCCAGATCATATAGTGCCAAGCCGCACCATGCCAGAGGCCGCATAGCGCCATCGTGGCGAGCAGCGCAAAGAGAAGACGGTTGGCACGATGTCGGGGGCCGCCGATCCGCAGCCTTGAGAGCGGCGTGAACACGTAGTCGCGCAAAAAGCGGGCGAGCGTCATGTGCCAGCTCTGCCAAAATTGCAGTATGCTGGTGCAACGAAACGGACCGTTAAAGTTCTCCGGCAATTCGATCCCGAAGATGAGACCGAGGCCGATCGCGATGTCCGAATACCCGGCGAAGTCAAAAAAGATCTGAAAAGCGAACGCAAGCGCCATCCAGGCATCGCCGGCCGGCAACGGACCGATCAGCGCGTGCGCATAGATGGGGTCTGTAGCGTCACGGAGCGGGTCGGCAATTACGACCTTTTGGATGAGCCCGAGGACGATGAATGTTACGCCGAGGACACAAGATTTCTCCCAGCCAGGTCTGAAAACCTGGCGGCCGAACTGATCCATGACCTCATTCCAGCGCGCTATCGGGCCGGCTATCGCCTGCGGAAAGAAGCAAATATAGAGGGCGTAATGGGCGAGCGGATAAAGTGGCGCGCGGTTCCGTCGTAGATCAACCAAATACATTATGTGATGGAAGGTGAAAAAGCTGATCCCAAGCGGCAGCGCCAGATGCAGCGGCGCGAAGTGCGACCCCAGCAGCAGGGATACGTTCTCTTCAAAGAAATTAGCGTATTTGAATAGCCCAAGCACCGCCAGATTGGCCACAATGGCGGCGGTGATGATGATCGGACTCTTGCGTGCGGCATAAACGCGGCTCGCCAGCCAATTGAACAGGATCGAGCCCAGCATCAGGGGAACGAAGCGCACATCCCAGTAGCCGTAGAAGACCAGCGAAAGTGCGATCAAGACCCAAATGCGCGACCGCGGATAATCGTCCGCAATGCGATAGATCGCAATTGCTGAGGGCAGAAACAGCAAGAGAAACGTATAACTGTTGAACAGCATTAATGGTCGACGTGAATCTTGAAGCCGCGGCGGACCGATCCGCGGTGGCGGCAGGCCGGTACGTCTTCGCGGCGGTGGACTTTCCCCGAGCGGAGCTTAACACGCCGTGGCGGCGCCGTCCTTTACATCACCCGCAAGATTGGCCCGACAATGCCGATCCGGGCATTGCAGAGCGCGACGGGCGCTCCATCGGGCCCCGCTGGCAAAAAAACGAATCAACAACCTGGTCGGCCTCTCGCGCACAAAAAAGGCCCGGCGTGAGCTCTCGGCCGGGCGCGATCCACCAGTTTCAATTTCGCAAATAGTGTGATTTGCCGGAGGGCGTCAAGCGCACTTTGAGCCGCGCCCCATGAGCCGGCCGCCGACGGCCCTTTACATAACTTTACATGGCGCACATCCGCGAGAAAACCGCCGCTCCTAGCTTTCGCGGGCGCAGGCAAGCCCGCCTGCTGACAAGACGAGGAGCTCCGCATGCCCGATCAAAGCAATGCCGATTCAAACAATAGCGCGCCCGGCTCAACTGCCGCCCCAAGCCGCCGGCGCGGTGGTCTCCTGGTGCTCGCCCTCGTCGCGGTCGCGGTCGTCGCCGGTCTCACCGGCAATATGCTGACCACGGCGTTCGGCCAGGGCTTTGCCTGGCACGTGTGGCGCGACGGCGGCTTCGCGGGCGGATTCATGAGCGGGCCGCTCACGGAGGCGCAGATCGATGATCGCATCGACCGGGTTACCAAGCATCTGGCGATCGAGCTCGACGCCACTTCCGACCAGCAGATGAAGATCGCTTCGATCGCCAAGGCGGCGGTGACTGATTTGCTGCCCATGCGCGAAAAAGCGCAGGCCGCACGCCGCCAGGCGGTTGGGTTGTTGACTGCTCCGACCGTGGACCGCGCCGCCATCGAGAAGCTGCGCGCCGACCAGATTGCGCTCGCCGACGCCGCCAGCAAGCGTATCGTTCAGGCCGCAGACGACGCCTCCGAGGTGCTCAATCCGGAGCAGCGGCGCAAGATCGCGGACTGGCTTGCGGTCCTCCACGAGGGGGGTGGCCCGTGGATGATGATGCGCTGGCACAACGGTTGATCCGCGCGCTGCACTGATCGAAACTGTGCGGGAAGTCGATCCCGACCGGGGACGGTATTGACCCCGACCGGGATTGGCGACCTGACGCACTCATGGCCTAATCATTCACGATGATCCGTCCGCGTCGACATAGTCGTGATTGAAATTGAGTGAACGCATCCTCCTTATCGAAGACGATTCCCGTCTTGCCGGCATGGTCGCGGAGTACCTCGGCAAGGCGGGCTTCCAGGTCGTCCATGCCGAGGACGGCGCGCGCGGGATCGCGCTCCATGGGCGGGAGGCGCTCGATGCCGTCATCCTCGACTTGATGCTGCCGGACGCCGACGGCCTGGACGTCTGCCGGCAGATCCGCGGCCGTTCCGACTGCCCCATCCTGATGCTCACCGCGCGCGGCGACCCAATGGATCGCGTGGTGGGGCTCGAGATGGGTGCCGACGATTATCTGCCCAAGCCGTTCGAGCCGCGCGAGTTGCTGGCGCGCCTGCGGGCGATCCTCCGGCGCGGGCGCGGCGGCGCAAAGCGCGACGTGCTGCGATATGGAAAGCTCGAGATCGACCGCGGCTCACGCGAAGTCCGTCTCGACGGTGCGGCGCGTCCGCTCACCAGCTATCAGTTCGCGCTGCTGCTGGCGCTCGCCGAGCATGCCGGACGCGTCATGTCGCGCGATGCTCTCATGGATCTGGTCAAGGGCGAACAGCTCGAAGCCTTCGACCGCTCGATCGATGTGCACGTCTCGCGCATTCGCGCCGCCATCGAGGATGATCCGAAGAAGCCGCGCCGCATCATCACGGTGCGCGGCGCCGGCTATGTGTTCGCCAAAGCGCAGGATTGAAAGCGTTCCCATGCGGCGCCTCTATGTGCAAATCTACTTCACTATCGTGGTGAGCCTCTTTCTGGTGGTGCTCACCGCCTTGCTGGTCTGGCACTTCAGCGCCGGCGTGTTGCCGTTCGAGCAGCCATTCGAGGTCGCGGGCAACATCGTCGCCGAGCTGGTGCCGCCCGCGAATGCGCCGCGGTCGGCGCAACAGCAGGCGATTGATCGACTGGCGCAGCATCTGGGGGGCGACCTTGCTCTCTTCGGTGCCGGCAATGATCCGATCGCCGCTGCCGGCAGGCCGCTGCCTCCGCCGCCCAACCGGCTGCATACCGGCGTCGTGATCAGGACCGGGGCCGGTCCGGCGGTTTCGATCCGCCTTCCGGACGGGCGCTGGGTGGTCGCGCGCCTTCCATTCGGAACACGTCCGAGCTCCGCCAGGCTCGCGGTCTTCCTCGGATTGATCGCACTCGCGGTCGCGCTCGGCGCACGGCCGGTGGTGCGCCGGCTCACCGGACGGCTCGAGCGCCTGCAGCGCGGGGTGGAGTCACTCGGGGCGGGCGATCTCAGTGCCCGCGTCAAGGTCGAGGGCCGCGACGAGGTCGCACAGCTCGCACAAAGCTTCAATCAGGCGGCGGCCCGCATCGAGAATCTGGTTCAGGCACAGAAGATGCTGCTCGCCAACGCGTCGCATGAGCTGCGCACCCCGCTCACCCGCATTCGCCTCGGCCTCGAGCTGGTCCAGGCCGAGCCCAGCCGCAAGGCGGAGCTGGAGCGCGACATCGCCGAGCTCGACCAAATGGTCGACGAGATCCTCACTGTCAGCCGTCTCGATGCAACCGAGAGACTCGACGTCCACGAAGACGTCGATCTCGCCGCTTTGGCGGCCGAGGAGTGCGCGCGTTACGAGGATTGTTTGGTGCGCGGTCAGTCGGTCGTTGTCAACGGCGACCCGGCCCTCTTGCGCCGGATGATCCGCAACCTGGTTGAGAATGCGAAGCTCCATGGCAAGCCGCCGGTCCAGGTCCAGGTTGAGCGGCGCGGCAAAGAGGCCCGGCTCAGCGTGGCCGATGGCGGCGAAGTGATCGCCAAAGCGGCGCGTGAGCGGCTGTTCTCTGCGTTCCAGCGTATTCCTGAGCGCGGCGGGCCAAAAGGCACCGGCCTTGGCCTCGCGCTGGTCCGGCAGATTGCACGCCGACACGGGGGCGATGCCACTTATCAATCCGAGCGCGGCAATTGTTTCGCGGTAACACTGCCGGCAGCGTAAAGCAGATTTCGGAGCAGGTTCTCCGACATTCGGTGGGCGAGACCACCGCATGCGCTCTCCAATCTGCCCAACCTTCGCGTGATCATCTATAGTCTCGACCCGAAGGGGGATTCACGTGAGCCTGTCGGCTTGGATCAAGAAGGTGATCGGGTTGAGCAAGGCGCCGGCGAGCGCGCAGGCGGCCGCGCCAGCACCGTCGGCGCAAGCGTCGCCGTTGCCGCGCATCGACGGCGCGGCTGCGCCGGTGGAAAGCAAACGGCCAAGCGATGGGCCGCCCCCCTGCGTCGAGCCGGACGCCAACGCAGATGCCATCACCGTTGAGCCGGTCCAGCCGATCGATATCAAGACCGAAGTTGAAATCGAGGCCGAGTCTGCCGGTCCCCCGCGTCCCGACATCGAGCCTGAGCTCGCGCCGGTGATCGAGGTCGACCCCGAAAGCCCACCGACAGCGGAAGAGATCGACCGGCGCCGCGCTATGGTGCGCGGTTTCTTCAACGACTACTGGTCGTCGATCGAGGACAAGCCAGCGTCATTTGCCGAACGGCTGGACCATGCCGAAAGTTACATCAACGAGCGGGTGGCGGCCGGGGGCGAAGCCTGGCGCCTTGGTCCGGCAACCCGCAAACAGCTCGGGCTACCGCCGTCCAAGAACCGGTGAGCTTATTTGGTGGCGGCGATGACTTCGCTGATTTCAGCGAGGAATCCCAATGCGGCGGGACTGCTGCGACCGCGCCCGCTCTTGCTGACGCGCGCAACGGCGTCCTTGATGATGTCCTGGATGACAAGAGCGATCAGGTCGCTGTCACGATCGGCTTTCATCGCCGCGATGGCGAGCTGGGCATATCGACGGCCGAGACGAACGTCATTCTCGCGCTTTCCGGTCGACTCGACATTCCAGAAGCTTTCTGGACGGACCAGGGGCTGGTCGTTGGGGCCAACCTTGACGAACGGCAGAGCCTTGGTGGCCGGCAGCGTGAAACGGCGGATTTCCTCGCCAAGCGCCTGGTCGGGCGTCGGTGCCGAATAAGCGAGGCGCAGGAATCCCGGGGAGCGCTGCGGTTTCAGCGGCCGCGGCGACCGCTGCGGCTGCTCCGGACGTTCCGATCTATCAGAATTTTTGGCCTTGGACCGAGACTTGGCCGTCATGACAAGCCCTCCTGGGCACTCCCGACGCAGCGTGGCCGTTTTCAAATCATGCGACGCTCGCCGCATACGCGACCCGCTCGCCAACGCGATTGCATCGGCGATGCACAGTTAAACGAGCAAGCATCTCCGCTACGCGCGGACGCGTAACGACGCCGCCTGCGATCACAATGAGAATTGGCCCCCGCCCAACTCGACGGCGATTTCCGTCGAGCCCTTCTCATTGCATGCAATGTAGGACATTGCGGCGGCGGCGTGAACTGCTCAAAGGCTCAAAGTGGCGCGCAAACGACAATTTCGGCAATATGTGGCAAACGAGCCACGCTCCGTTTCATTTGTGTATCTGAATTGTCACGCCATGTGATCAAACAAGATTTCAGAATCGGATTAATCAGAACAAGACTTCGTCGGAAACTATCGGCCGCTTGGTATTTCCATGCAGCAAGCTCACCCTGATACCTCTGACCCCGCGGATGCTGAAGCGGAGCGCGCAAAGCTCCCGCCCTGTTGTTGCCGCGTTCAGCCCTCACCCAGGTGAACGGGGACGGGGTAGAGTTACTCGGTGGTTAAGATGATCATTGACGACATGATCATTCGTGATCCGGTATTGCACGGTCGAAGCTTTCCGGCCGCTGCGGTGAGCCGCCGCAAGCTTTTGCGCGCGCTTGCTTCTGCAGCCTCACTGCTTGCCCTCGAAGGCTGCGCGAGCTTCGCTTCGACCGGCGAGCACCTCGATGCGTCGGACATTGCGACCAACCCCACCGTATTGGTTGCGACCAATCGCAAGCCGCTCGACGGTGCGCGCGCAAAGCCCTGGTTTGGAGGCGAGCGGTCGCAAACCCTGACGATCATGCATGCCCGGCTCACCCCGCCGGATGACGGCCGCTTCTCGCTCGCCGCGGTCGGGCTTTCGGATTGGCAGCTCGACGGCATCGAGAAGGTGCCGCAGATCGGCGATCTGCCCGGGGTGTCGACCAACGCGCGCGACGTGCTGGTCTACGTGCACGGCTTCAACACGACTTTCGAGACCGCAGTGCTTGATGCTGCGCGCCTGTCGGACGGAATCAGATTTCACGGCGACACGATCTGCTTCACATGGCCCTCCAAGGCCAAGCTCTTCGACTACGGCTACGACCGCGAGAGCGCGATGTGGTCGCGCGATGCGCTCGAGACCGTGCTCGACGGCCTGTTGGCAAGCCCCACGGTCGGCCGCATCAATATCGTGGCGCACAGCATCGGCACCATGCTGACCATGGAATCGCTGCGACAACTCTATGCGCATCAAGGCGACAAGGCGGCCGGCCGGCTGGGCGCAGTGGTGTTTGCGGCCCCGGACATCGACATGGACGTGTTTTCGTCCTCGGTCGAGCGCGTCGGCCCCATCGCCCACAACATCACGGTGTTGACGGCGACGAATGATCGGGCGCTCGCACTGTCACGCTGGATGGCGGGGGGCATAACCCGCGTCGGCGCCGCCCAGAAGGCGCAGCTCGAGCAACTGGGGCTGCACGTGATCGACGGTACGGCGGAGGGCTGGGGGGTGATCAATCACGACCTGTTTTTGTCCGACGGCCGCATTCGCGAAGCGATCCGCCGCGCCGTCGACAGCCCGACCGGAGCGTGACGCCAGGCTCGCGGCCATTGTAGGCGAGCGTAGGGCGCAATCCCTTTATTGCGCCAGTCCACAGTTGGCGAATTTTGCCGGCACGATGCGCTCCGATTGTCGGCTTAATCCGGTGGCCGCCCGGCATCGATCCGAAGTTTCGATCGAGATGGCGCAATAAAGCGATTGCGTCCTGCGAGCTAAACGCCGTCAAGGCGAAGGCGCGGCGAAAGCCTTGGTGTAGCGATCGGCGACATCGCGCGGGGTTGCGGAGATGAGCGCGATGACCTGCTCGACCGCTTCCGCCGGAATGGGGGAGACCTCCAGGCCCGAATGATCCGCGTCGGCAAGAAACTCAGGGTCGCTCGCCAAAGCCGTGAGCGCGGCGCGTAGAATCGCGATGCGCTCAGGCGGAACGCCGGGCGGGGCAATGATCGGCCGCGCCACCTTCTTCTGGGTGAGAAACAGAGAGATGACGGCCCGATCGGAGGGCGTCTTGGCGAAGTCGAGCGCATTCGGCACGTCGGGCAATTCAGGATCGTTCTGCAATCCGCTCTGCAACAGCAGCGTGATCTTGTGATCGCGGATCCAATCCGGCTTCTGCTTCTTGAGGCTCGACCACGACCAGTCGCCGATCCCCGCCACCTCGCCGCGCTGGATGGCAAGGCCGATATCGGCCGTGCCGTTATATCCGGTCACGATCTTGAATTTCGTTCCCAGCACGGCGTTGTAGAGCCGCGGCGTCAGCTCCGGGTCGACCCCGGTATGTCCACCGACGATCAGCTCCTTGTCGAACAGATCCTGCGCGGTCTTGTGCGGGTCCGTGTACCACGCGAAGGCGACCCCGACCTCGCTCGAAAGGCTGCCGATCCAATTGAGCGTGTTGAGGTCGAAGCGCACCGCGGTCGGATTGATGAGCCGCGTGAGCAGCATGCCGCGCTGGATGAGCGCAATGGTGAGGCCGTCGCGCGGGGCGGTGTTGGCGATGAGATTGGCGGCCGCGAGGCTGCCGGCCGCCGGCATGTTTTGCACAATGATGGTCGGATTGCCCGGGATGAACCGGCCGAAATGACGGGCAAACAGGCGCGCCACCGAATCGTAACCGCCACCCACCGCCGCCCCGCAGATCAAGGTGATCTGTTTTCCGGCATAAAAAGGTGCTGCGGACTGTGCGGCGGCGGCGCCAGGTTGGATCATCGCCAGCAGGCTGGCAGCGATGAGCAACCGCCGCGTCCCTGAGAATGCAGTCGTGATACGATTCATGACACTGCTCACGAAATCGGCTTGATCGGTCGTTGACAATAGACCGCAAGCCCTTCGGTGCTCCCGCGCAGCAAGTCGCACGCGCGAACGCATGCGATCATATTGCCGCGCCTGTGCCTTCAAAGCCAGCCATCCCGGTAGATGGTCAATGTCACAGCCGATCCCGCGGGTCTCGGCCCCGCGATATTTCTTCTATTTTTCCCCAAGCAATTCATTCTTCGGGCTAGTGTGGTCTCGTCGCCTGTCCGGCCCGATGGAGCCGTGCAATCAAACATCGAGGTAGGAATGTTGCACACGATTGTGGTCGAGGCCTCGGAGCGCCGCATCGTCACCGTCCGGCTGAACCGGCCCGAGCGGGGCAATGCATTCGATCAGACGATGCTGGACGAGCTCGGCGAGACCTTCGCTCGCTTGGCCGCCGATGAGGTCGCCCGGATCATCGTTCTGCGTGCGAACGGGCGCCACTTCTGCAGTGGAGCCGATCTGTCCGCACCCAAGACCGAACCGGGTGCGCACACCCGCTATTCCTTGCGCGACGTGCTGGGCGCCCTCGACGCCCTGCCAAAGCCGACGCTCGCGGTGGTGCATGGCGCCGCGGTCGGCGGTGGCGCTGCCTTTGCGGCTTGCTGCGATTGTGTCATCGCGACCGACGCTGCTTTCTTTTCCATTCCGGAGGTGCGCGTGGGTATGCCACCGCTCGGGGTCGCCCCGTTCCTGATCCGCGCGATGGGACACCGGCAGTTTCGCCGCTACGGGCTCTCCGGGGAACGGATCGGCGCTGCGGAGGCGCTCCGCATCGGTCTCGTGCATGAGGTCTGCAGTGCGGAAGCTCTGGAGGAGACGCTGGCACGCATTGCGGATGCCTTTCTGCACGGCGCGCCGGGCGCGATGCGGACCCTCAAGGCTGCGGCTGCCCAGCTTGCTGCCGCCGGCACTTCCGAGTCCGGAATGCCAGGCCATGATTCCAAGACGGCCGAAGCCCTTGAAGGAATCGCGAGCTTCCGCGAGAAACGCAAGCCAAGCTGGTATCCGCAATAACTCACCGGAGGGCGCCTTGGATCTCGAAGCCTCGCAGCGCAGGGTCGCGGCGCTCACGGCCCCGCGCAATGTCGTTCTGGTGGGGGCGAGTGATCGCGCCGGAAGCTGGGCGGCGCGGGTGTGGCGCAATCTCAATCGTTATCAATTTTCCGGTCCGATCCATCTCATCAATCCGCGGCGAGAGGCGGTCTGGGGAAGGCCGTGCCACGCGGATTTCAGCTCGCTCCCCGAGCCGCCCGATCATCTGGTCGTGCTGGTGCCGGCAGCCGGCGTTCCGGAGGCCCTGCGCAGTGGCGCGGCGGCCGGCGCGCGCAGCGCCACAGTGTTCTCGGCCGGGTTTGGCGAGGCGTTCGACCAGGGTGCGGCAGCGCTCGGGCGCGAGCTCGCGGCCGTGATTGCCGACACGGGCCTCGCGGTCTCCGGCCCCAATTGCATGGGTAATGTCTGCGCCAAGTCGCGCCTCGTCACGCTGACCGAGGACCGGCAGCTCGCTGTGCGGGAAGGTCCTGTCGCCCTCGCCGGGCAGAGCGGCGGCATGATGATCTTTCTCAACGCGGCGCTCGAAGAGCGCGGCATCTTCGCTGAATATCTGATCACCAGCGGGAACGAGGCAGGCCTGACGGTCGCGGACTATCTGGCTTTCTTCGCCGGCGAGAGCGAGCTCAAGGTGGTCATCATCTACATCGAGGCGATCGCCGACCGGGAGAAGTTTGCGGCGACCTGCGGCGCCCTCCGCGCCGCCGGCAAGGAGGTTGTCGCAGTGAAGCTCGGCCGATCTGCAGGGGGACGCACCGCCGCCATGGCGCATACGGGCTCGCTCGCCGGCAGCGTCGAAGTATTCGATGCGCTGTGCGCCGAGCTCGGTGTGATCCGCGCCGATACGCTGGACGATGCGGTCGAGATCACGGAGCTCCTGGTTCACACGGGCGCGCCTTGCGGGCGCCGCCTCGGCGCGATCACGTTGTCGGGCGCATTTCGCGGCCTGCTTCTGGATGCGGCGGAGCGCAATGGGCTCGAGCTGCCGGCATTGGGGGCGCAGACCACGGAGCGGCTCAACAGCGTGTTGACCGTCGGGTCGCTGGTCGGCAATCCGATCGATGGCGGCTTCGGGGTGCTGACCAGCGCCGAGAACTATTTGGCTTCGATCAAGGCGATGCAGGCCGATCCCGCGATCGACGTGTTGCTGCTGCAGGAGGCCCTGCCGCGCGAGCCGGGCTCGGCGCGGGCCGAAAACTATATCGCGATGGTGGAAGAGTATGCGGCAACAGCAGCCAAGCCGATCGCGTTTGTGACGCCGACCTCCCATGGGCAGACCGACTACAGCCGCGCCTTGCGCGAACGCGCCCCGCACATCTCGTTTCTGCAGGAGGCCAACAAGGCACTACGCGCGATCGCGGCCGTTGCCCGGGCGCGGGAAGGCGAGCGCCTCGCCGCATCCGCAACACCGGCGCTGTTTCCGGCAGCTTCGGCGCAGCTGCCGAGGCGGAGCGAGATGATGGCGCGCGCCATGACCCCGACGCCGTTGAGCGAGGTGGAATCCAAGGCGCTGCTCGCGCCCTACGGCATCCTCGCGCCCACCGAAGCGCTGGTGACTTCATCCGCCGAGGCGCTGCGCGCCGCCGAACGCATCGGGTATCCGGTGGTGCTCAAGGCGGTCGCCGCGGAGCTCACGCACAAGTCGGATGTCGGTGCCGTCAAGCTCAATATTTCCGGGCCCGAGGAGCTGGCAGCCGAATATGCGGCGATGGCCGAGCGCCTCCGCGTCGTCCCGCTTGCCGGCATGCTGGTTTGCAGGCAGGTGCGTGGCGGGCTGGAGCTAATCCTTGGATTGCATCGCGATCCTGAGCTCGGACTTGCGGTGATGGCGGGCAGCGGCGGCGTGCTGCTCGAGCTCGTCCGCGACGTGGCCTTTTGCGTTCCGCCGGTGAGCCCGCAGAAGGCACGCGACCTGATTGCCCGTACGCGCGTTGGCACATTGCTGGCGGGCTATCGCGGTGCGGGTCCGCTGGATGAAGATGCGGTCGTGACCGCCTTGGTGGGCCTGGGCCAGATTGCGCTCCACCTCGGGGACTCGATCGAGTCGATCGACATCAACCCCTTTGTGGCGCTCTCGCGCGGGCATGGGGGTCTGGCGCTTGACGCACTGGTCGTGCTGCGGAAGCAGTTGGTCTAAGTTTTCTGGACATTTTTCTCACGATGTGGCTTTTATGCTCGAAAGAGCGCATCAGAGGTAAAGTTGAACCAGCGCACACCCGACCCCGAATCCGTAGTCGCTCGACGCGATGCAGTTCACGGCAGCGGCGACCGCCTGCTCGCGGTGTTGGGGTTGTTCGCGGCCGACACCCCCCAATGGACTGTCGAGGATGCGGCCGTTCGGCTCGGCGTCTCCACCACTACCACCTACCGCTATTTCAAGAAGCTCACCAAAGCCGGGCTGATCAGTCCGGTCGCTGGCGCCGCCTATGTGCTCGGACCTGCCATTATCCAGATGGATCGCCTGATTCAGGCTGCCGATCCGGTGCTCAACGCTGCGCGCTCCGTGATGATCGAGCTCGCGCGGGATGCCGGGGAAGGCGCAACCGTCCTGCTCTGCCGCCTGTTTCATGACCGGGTGATGTGCGTGCACCAACTCATGGGGCGCGGCCCGCAGGAGCCGGTGAGCTATGAACGCGGCCGGCTGATGCCGCTCTATCGCGGCGCCACTTCCAAGATCATTCTGGCGCACTTGCGTCCCCGCACTTTGAAGGCCCTGTACGCCCACAATGCGGTCGAGATCGCGAGCGCCGGCCTCGGCAGCGACTGGGAGCATTTCCGCCGGGGGCTTGCGGCGATCCGCCGCGCCGGCGTGAGCGTGAGCCATGGTGAGATCGATCCCGGGCGCATCGGCGTCGCGGCTCCGATCTTCGACACCGACCGCGCAGTGCTCGGCAGCGTCAGCCTGGCGCTATCGGCAGCGCATGCGAATGACGAAACCATTGCGCGCCTTGCGCCTTTGACGGTCGCGGGCGCGCGCGAAATCGAGCGAACCATGAATAGCGGGCCCGGGCAGGCGCGACCGAGCCCCGCCCGCGTCAAGATCGCGCGATCGCGCTGAAGCCTTGCGGAGGACGACATGACCTTCTCCACCATCAAGCTTTCGCTGATCCTGTTCGGCTTGGCGCAGCTCCTCCGCTACAAGTCCTTCCGCCATCCGGCCTTCCGCGCCCGCCTCAAGGAGCGCGATCTGGTCGCGCAGGTGCTGGCGCGCGACGAAGGAACCGGCCGCTGGTTCGCATTGAAGGACGGCAAGCTCACCACCGGGGCCGGCCTGCATCCCAAACCCGACATCAAGCTCATGTTCAAGAACGCTGGTGCCGGCGCGGCGCTGCTGATGCCGCCGATCAACTGGCTCAATCAGATCAACGCGCAGAAGGATTTCATCCTCACAGTCGACGGCTCGGAGGACCTCAACAACTGGTTCGCGCAGACCATCATGATGAGCCAGAGCGTGGGGCTGAAGATCGGCACCCGGCTCGAAGACGGCAGCATGCGCTATTGCAACATGACCAATGGGGGGCCGGTCTTCGTCTACGTCAAGGACGGCAAGATCGTGCGCATGACGCCGATCGATTTCGGCGATGACGATCCGCCGCCGTGGACCATCGAGGCCAAGGGCGTGAAGCTCACCCCGCCGCGCAAGACGACGCTGGCGCCGCACGGGCAGAACGCCAAATCGATCGTCTATGCGCCGAACCGCCTGCTCTATCCGATGAAGCGGGTCGACTTCGATCCCAACGGCGCGCGCAATCCGCAGAACCGCGGCAAGTCGGAATACGTGCGCATTTCCTGGGAGGAGGCGATCAAGATCGTCACCGATGAGATCAAGCGGCAGAAGCTCACGCACGGGCCCGGCTGCATCGCGGTCTCGCACGGCTCGCATCATACCTGGGGGAATATCGGCTATTACCTCTCCGCGCTGTTCCGCTTCGCCAATGCGATCGGCATGACGCGGGTGCATCACAATCCGGACTCGTGGGAAGGCTGGTACTGGGGCGCGGTGCACCACTGGGGCTACACGCTGCGCGTCGGCCAGTCGGAAACCTACGGCACGGTCGAGGACTGCCTGCAGAACTGCGACATGATCGTCTCCTGGGCGGCGGATCCTGAATCAACCTCGGGCTCGTACGGGGCGCAGGAAGGCACGGTGCGCCGGCAGTGGCTCAAGAATCCCAAGCTCGGCATCAGGGTCGTGCACGTCGACCCCTACTACAACGCGACCGCCCAGTTCCTGCCCGGCAAATGGTTTGCGCCGCGCCCCACCACCTCGGTCGCGATGGCAATGGCCATCGCCTATGTGTGGATCAAGGAGGGCCTCTACGACAAGGAATACGTGAAGACCCACACGATCGGCTTCGACAAATGGAAGGCCTATTTGCTGGGCGAGGAAGACGGCACGCCGAAGACGCCGGAATGGCAGGAAAAGGAGACCGGCGTTCCGGCCAAGGACGTGCGCGCACTTGCGCGCGAATGGGGCAAGAAGCGCGTCTATCTCGCGCCCGGCGGCTGGGGCAATGGCCACGGCGGCGCCTGTCGCAACCAGACCGGCATCCAGTGGGCGCGCGTGATGGTTTGCCTCTCGGCCATGCAGGGCCTGGGCAAGCCCGGCTGCAACATGGGCAATCTGCAGTGGGGCTGCCCGCTCGACTTTAATTTCTATTTCCCGGGCTATTCGGAAGGCGGCATGTCGGGCGATCTGGAGAACACCGCGCTTCCGGTCGAGCTCTATCAGCGCATGCCGCAGCTGCCGTCGATGAATTCGAACGGGCAGACCATTCCGCGCATCTGGATGCCGGAGGCGATCCTCGAGGGTAAAGCGGAGGGCTATCGCTGGGTCGGCAAGTCGATCGAGCACCAGTTCGCCAAGTTCGCCTATCCGTCGGCGGGCCATTCGCCGGTGCACATGCTCTACAAATACGGCGGCTCGATTCTCTCCACCATGAACAACACCAATCGTTGGGTGAAGATGTATCAGTCGCCGAACCTCGAATTCGTGGTCAACCAGTCGATCTGGTTCGAGGGCGAGGCCAAGTTCGCGGACGTGCTCCTGCCGGCCTGCACCAACTTCGAGCGCACCGACATCAGCGAATGGGCGGGCCTCGGCGGCTACGGCCATCACGGCCAGCAGCAGCTCAACCACCGCGTCATCGTGTTCCAGGCTCCCGCAGTCGCGCCGCAGGGCGAATCGAAATCGGACTTCTGGATCTTCAACGAGATCTGCAAGCCGCTCGGGCTTGCCAACTACTTCTCGGAAGGCTGCAACGAGATCGACTGGGTCTACCGCCTTTATCTTGCGTCCGACCTGCCGAAGAAGATCTCGTTCAAGAAGCTGTTGAAGCGCGGCTACTACGTGGTGCCGGCCGAGAAGGAGAAGCTGCGCGCCCCGGTATCGTTCCGCTGGTTCTGGGAGAACCGCAAGAAAGACGTGCCGGAAGCGCAGCCACTGCCGTCGGACTACACGGAGGAATATCTGCGCGGCCTGCAGACCCAGTCAGGCAAGCTCGAGTTCGAATGCAACAGCCTCAAGCGCGTCAATGATCCGGAGCGGCCGCCGATCGTCAAATACGAGCCGGCCTGGGAAGGGCCGCATGCGGGCGAGCGCTACGAGCGCTATCCGCTGCAAATGCTCACACCGCATTCCAAGTATTCGTTCCACACGCAGGGCGACGGCAAGGACTCGTTCCTCCTCAATATCGAGGACCACCGCGTCAAGGTCGACGGCTATTATTATTGGATCATGCGGCTGAATGGCGAGGACGCAGCCGAGCGCGGCATCAAGAAGCACGACTTGGTCAAGGTCTACAACGATCGCGGCGCGGTCATCTGCGCGGCCCTGCCGACGCAGCGGCTGCCGCGCGGCGTCTGCCACGGCTACGAATCCTCCGCGATCTACGATCCGATGGGCGAGCCCGGCAAGTCGGTCGATCGCGGCGGCTGCCTCAACCTGCTCACCCCGGAGCGCTCGCAAACCAGATCGACGCATGCACTCGCGGGCGCCAATGCTCTGGTCGAGATCGAGCCTTGGGATGGGCGCACGGAGCACCTTGCGGCCGCTTTCGCGACCGGCAAGGAAGAGCCGAAGGCAGAAATCAAACAGGAAGCCGCGCGCAAGCAGAAGGCGCCGCCGACGCTGGTGCCGGCGAAGTAACGTAACGAGCCTCCAATGAAAAAATGGAACATGATCATCGACGTCGCCGAGTGCACCAATTGCAATCTGTGCACGCTCGCGACCATGGACGAATATGTCGACAATGAATTTCCCGGGTATACCAAGCCGATGCCGAAGCACGGGCACAAGTGGATCAACATCCTGCAGAAGGAGCGCGGCCAGATCACCAACGGGTCGCCGATGATCGACATCGCCTATGTGCCGACCATGTGCAATCACTGCGACGCGGCGCCTTGCGTCGCCAAAGCAGGCGGCGCGATCAAGAAGCGTCCCGACGGGATCGTCCTCATCGATCCCGAGAAGGCCAAGGGCCGTAGAGACCTCGTCGATGCCTGCCCGTACGGGCACATCTGGTGGAACGAGGAGCTAGAGCTGCCGCAGGCCTGGCCCTTCGATGCGCATCTCATCGACGACGGCTGGCAGCAGACGCGCGGTCACCAATCCTGCCCGACCGGAGCCATGCGGGCGGTCTCGCTCGAGGATGAGGATATGGCCCGCATGGTGCGCGAGGAGGGCCTCGAGGTGATGCGGAGCGAGCTCGGCACCAAGCCGCGCGTCTATTACCGGAATCTCTGGCGCTACACGAAATGCTTCATCGGCGGCAGCGTCTCGGCGGAGGCAGGTGGCGTGGTCGATTGCGTCGAGGGCGCGCGAGTGCGGCTCATCAAGGAGGGCCGCGAGATCGCGCAACAGGCGACCGACAATTACGGCGACTTCAAGTTCGACAAGCTCGACGAGAACTCCGGCAAATACACGGTCGAGATTTGCACAAACGGCCGCATCCGAACGATCGAGGCCAAGCTCGGCGCCAGCATCAATCTTGGCGAGATCCGGATCTAGGAAAGTCGCGCGCGGGATGGGTATGCACACGGCGCTTGATGCAGATCCTTCCCTGCTGGACCAGCAGGAGAAGAATTTCGTTGCGAAAATCCGCGAGCATGGATGGTTCGGCACCAACGTCGGCGCCGACGACGAGGGTCCCGGGTTTTCCTATACGACCGGATTTTGGCTGAATCTCAAATTTCCCGAGATCATCATCTTCTCACTGTCTGGGAAGGTCGCCCACGACACTTTCTGGTATATCTACAAAGAGCTGAAGGCGGGCGGGGCGTTCGAGATTGGCGAGCCGACGGACACGATATTCGAGAGCTCGCAGGCAGTCCTGCTGGATGTCAATACGCGGCACTTTCCCGAGTTTCTCGGATGGAGCCGGTGGTTTTATGGGTCAGACAGCTTCAAGTGCCTGCAGCTGGTCTGGCCGGACCGCGAAGGAAGATTTCCGTGGGATCCCGCCGCAGCCGAGGAATTTGTTCGCAGCCAACCCTGCTTGACCGGCGGGGAATGGTCCAGCCTGCGTCGTCATTGACACGACCTGATCATCTGTGCATCGCACGCGTGGGCGCGGCGCGTTCCGCCCCTTCGCCGACCCTACAGAGCGGGCGAAGATGAGTTCAGCGCAGCTTATTCTTCCCGGCCTGGAAAGCTTCTACCAAGCACTTGGGCCCTGGGCGGAGGCGCTGCTGCGCGCCGTCGTCGGGCTCGCGCTGGTGCCGCACGGGTTGCGCATGGCGTTCGGCTTCTTCCCGGACACCGGCGGGCCGATCAAGAACCTGGCGATGATGGCCGAAGCGCTCGACCGCTGGGGCTACCGTCCGGGCAAGCTGTGGGCCCCGCTCATTGCCGCGACCCAGCTGATTGCCGGTCCGCTCCTGGCGCTCGGGCTGTTCACGCGGGCCGCCGCAGTGCCGATATTTCTGTTCCTGCTCGTGTCCAACTTCGAACGCTGGCGCGTCGGCGGCTATTTCTGGAACACCCAGGGGCTCGAATACACGCTGATGTGGACGGCCGGCGCCTTCTTTTTTTTGGTGCATGGCGGCGGCTTGATCTCGCTTGACCATGTCATCGGGCGCGCGTTTTAGTGAGCTAATGACTTCCACCGGAACCCCTGCCAGCAAGGTCGATGTCGCCCCGGAATTCTGGGATAACATCTTTGCCCCGAGCTCCTGCCTGGTGTTGATCACCACTGTGGACCCGCGGGGCAATGTCAACGCGGCCGCGTTCGGGACCTGCACACGGGTCTGTCACGATCCGGTCTACATCGCCTTCACGTGCGGGAGCGGGAAGGATACCTACGACAACGTGCTCGCAACCGGCGAGTTCGTGGTCAATGTGGTGCCGTTCGAGCAGCCGATGCTGGACCGCACGCTCCTATGCGGGCTGCCGTTTCGCGGCGGCATAAGCGAGCTGGAAAAAGCCGGGCTCACCGCGATCCCGGCCCGGGAGGTGCGGCCGCCGCGCATTGCCGAGTGCCGCAGCCATTTCGAGTGCCGGGTTACCTGGACGCAGCAATGGCTGCATCGCCTGATGGTGTGTGGCAAGGTCGAGGCGGTCAGCATCGACGCCGACTGCATCACCGATCAGGGATTCATCCGCTGGGAGAAGGTGAAGCCGGCGCATTATTGCGGCATGCGCTACCAGGACCGCTTCGTTCCCGCCTACGACAAGCCGACCCGTGGGGCTTGGCGCTACGACGGGAGCGATGACGAATTCCGCGTCGGCGAGAACTGGCGCGGCGCCTACAAGAGCAGTGACTGAACAGCGAATGTCCCGGAAAAGTGGCCCCCGGTCTTCCGAAAAAGGAGATGTGCCAGGGAAAATGGCGCAGGCCGTTGCCGTCGACATCGGCGGCACATTTACCGATCTTGTCGCCTACGATCACGAGAATGGCAGGGTCGCTTACACCAAAAGCCCGACCACCTACGGGAATCTTGTCGACGGCGTGCTCGACTGCTTCGCCAAAGCCAAGCTTGATCCCGCCTCCGCCAATTTCGTCAATCACGGCACGACGCTGGTCATCAACGCGCTGATCCAGCGCAAGGGTGCCAAAGCGGCGCTGGTCACGACCCAAGGCTTCCGCGACATCCTGGAAATCGCCCGCGGCAATCGGCCCGATCCGTTCGACCTGCACTATCGCCGCGATGAGCCCTTGATCCCGCGCGAGCTTCGTTTCGAAGTGAAGGAACGGATCGGCAGCAAAGGCGAGATCGTCACCCCGTTAGACACGGTAGGGCTCGGGCAGCTCGCCGACAGGCTCGAGGCGCTCAACATCGAGGCGGTCGCGATCTTCTTCATGAACTCCTATGCCAATCCGGCGCATGAGGAGCAGGCCGCAGCGCTGCTGCGCGCCCGCCTGCCGAACGCCTATGTGACCTTTTCGACTGAGCTGACGCGAGAATGGTACGAGTACGAGCGCACCTCGACGGTCGCCGCCAATGCCTATGTCGGGCCGCAGGTCACCCGCTACATCCGCCGGCTGGAAGATGACCTCGAGATCAAGGGATTTGGCGGCTCGCTCTACATGATGGGCTCCAACGGCGGCTTGCTTTCGGTTGAGCGCAGCTGCGCCCAGCCGGTGGCGCTGGTGGAGTCAGGGCCGATCGGCGGCTGCATCGGGGCCGGTGCCTACGCGGAAGCGCTGGGCTTTGCCAATGTGGTCGCCTTCGACATGGGGGGCACCACGGCCAAATGCGCGCTGGTCGAGAACGGCCGCTTCTCGGTCGACTCGGTCTACTACGCGGGCGGCTATGTGAAAGGCTTCCCGATCAAGTCCTCGGTCATCGACATCGTCGAGGTTGGCTCGGGCGGCGGCTCGATCGCCTGGCTCGATCCGCAGAACCGCCTGCATGTCGGCCCACAGAGCGCCGGCTCGACGCCGGGTCCGGCCTGCTACGGAAACGGCGGCACCGAGCCCACCGTGACGGATGCGAACCTGGTGCTGGGGCGACTCAATCCTGCGCGTTTCCTTGGCGGCGAGCTCAAGCTCGATACCGCGGCCGCGGAGGCAGCAATTGCGCGGATCGCCGGTCCCTTAGGGTATTCGGGACATGACGGATCGATCCGCATGGCCGAGGGAATCTTGTCGCTCGCAACCGTCATCATGGCTGGCGCGATCAAACAAATTTCCATCGAGCATGGTCTCGATCCGCGCGAATTCGTGCTGTTCTGCTATGGCGGCGGGGGACCTCTGCACGCGAGTGCGCTGGCACGTGAGCTCGCGATCCCGACCGTCGTGGTGCCGCCGGAGCCCGGCAATTTCTCGGCGGTCGGCATGCTGCTCGCCGATGCACGGCTCGATCTTTCCAAGACCTTTGTGGGCATCCTCGACGCGGGCTCGGTCGAGAGCCTCAAATCCGCGTTCGCCGAGATGGAAGATGAGGCGCGCGCCGCTCTCGCGGCGGACTTCGCCGCACAAGATGTGTTGTTCGAGCGCTATGCGGAAATGCGCTACGCCGGACAGCGCCACAATATCAAGGTGCCAATCTCCGGACGCAACGATCCCGCGGGCATCCGCGAGGCATTCGACCGCGACTACAAGCGCCGCTACGGGCATGCGGACCTGAAGGCCGCAGCCGAGCTGCAGGCGCTGCATCTCTCCGCCTTCACGCGCCTGCGCCGGCCGGAGCTTGCCCGCTTGCCGCGCGCGATTGCGGGAACGCTGGTGGCGACCCAGCGCTCGGTTTTCTTCGGCAATGGCGGGGGAATGCGCGATGCCTTGGTGTACGAGCGCACCGCACTTCGGCCAGGATTTGCCGCAGCCGGGCCGGCTTTGATCGAGGAATACGGATCGACCACGCTGATCGCACCCGGCGACCGTTTCGAGATCGGGACGCTCGGGGAAATCCGCATTCACTGCGGTCGGAGCTGACAGCCGATGCGGCAGGATCCGAAATTCCAAGCAGCGCTGCCCTCCGCCGCGGCCGCCGGGATCGATCCGATCACGCTCGAAGTGATCCGCCATCGGCTCGTCTCGATCGCCAACCAGATCGACGCCAACATCAAGCGCACGGCGTTCAGCCCCTACATCTATGAATACAATGATTTCGCCGTCGGCCTGACCGGCCCCCAAGGGCAGCTCATCGCCCAATGCACCGGCGGCATGCCGCCGTTCGTGGCCGACTCGGTCGGCATGGCGGTGCGCGATGGGCTTGCGATCTACGGCCGCGAGCGCCTGTTCCACGGCGACGTCGTTGTCTGCAACCACGCGGCCGTGCAGGGCCAGCACCTCAACAACACGGTGATGTATACCCCGATCTATGCGGGCGAGCGGCGCGAAAGCTTGATCGGATTCTTCGCCATCAATGTGCACTGGATCGAGATCGGCGGCATCCAGACCAACTCGACCGATATCTTCATGGAAGGCCTGCAGCTGCGCTCCATCAAGATGTGGTCGAAGGGCGAACCGATCGAGGAAGTCTACCGGATCATTGAGAACAATACCCGCATGCCGCTCGAGCTGATGGGCGATATCGCGGCCCAGCTCGCCGGTTGTTTCCTGGGACGCGACCTCACCGCCGAGCTCGCCGACAAATACGGCATCGCGATCTTTGCGCGCGCGATCGAGCTCATCCTCGATCAATCGGAAGCGGCAGCGCGTGCCTTCATCGCCGCCATGCCGGACGGCGTCTATGCGACCGAGACCTATCTCGACAATGATCGTTCCGGCGACACGCCGGTGCCCATCAAGGTGAAGGTGATCGTGGAGGGCGACGAGCTCACGGTCGACTATTCGGAGATTGCCGCACAGGCCAAAGGGCCGATCAATTCCGGCTATTTCGGTGGCGGCCAGACCACTGCCCGCGTCGCCTTCAAGTATTTGCTGGGCGCCGCCGAGATGGCGAACGAAGGCACGTTCCGTCCGATCAAGCTGATCCTGCCGCCCGGCAAGCTGCTCAGCGCCGATCCGACGGCGCCGATGTTCATGTATCCAACGCCGTTCCCGACCGTGATCGATGCGGTCATCAAGGCGCTCGAGAGCGCGTTGCCGGCACGGGTACCGGGCGGGCATTTCGGCACCCATTCGGGCGTTCGCTTCTACGGCCGGCGACCGAACGGATCGTTCTTCGACAGCCATGATAGCGGCCATGGCGGCTGGGGCGCCTGTGCGACCCACGACGGCGCCGGACCTTTCCGCACCATGGCGCATGGCGACACGCGCATCATTCCGCTCGAATTACAGGAAGCGATCCTGCCGTTCCGGATCGAGGAATTCTCGTTGCGGGAGGACTCCGCCGGCCCCGGCACGTTTCGCGGCGGGCTCGGGTTCCGCAAAGTCTATCGCATGCTGGCGGAATGCCGGCTGCAGACCAATCTCGATCGCACCTTATGCCCGCCCTGGGGAGTGCGGGGCGGCGGTGACGCCAAGCCCGGCCGCTTCAGCATCGTGCGGGCGGGATCGGACAATCCCGAGAGCATCGACAAGCAGAACGCCTTTCCGCTGCAGCGTGGTGATCTGGTTTGCGTGGAGACCGGCGGAGGGGGCGGTTACGGGCCCCCTGCGGGACGCGCGCTCGCACTCATTCAACGGGACATCGATGCCGGCTATATTTCGCCCGCAGCCGCCGCGCACGACTATGGGGTGAGGATCGCGAGCGACGGCAAGGTGCATCGCTGACCCTACGTTGACACTGTGTGCGAAATTCCAATCGTGCGCCGGTGAAAAAAACGGCGAGAGACCTGGAGAGAGCGTGAATCCACTTCGTCGGTGCCTTTTCGGTCTCATTCTCATCGCGGCCGTGCCGCTTGCCTGCCTGCCGGCGCGCGCGCAGGAGATCAATCCCGCTTTGAAGGAGCTGGCGGCTGCGGCGACCCAAGAGGGCGTCGTGACGCTGAGCTGGAGCCAAGCAACGCTGGGCGGCAGCCAGGGCGCGGCGCGCATCGTCGCGGCGATGAACAAGGCGTTCGCCGCCAATATCCGTCTCAACTTTCTTCCCGGGCCCGATATGGCGCGCGCCGTCAACCAGGTGGCGACGGAGCTCGCGGCAGGCCAGAAGTCGCATACGGATCTGGTGCTCGCCGCGGCCCCACAGATCGCTCCGATTGTGAAGCTCAACGTCTTTGCACCGGTCCGTTGGGCGCGCTATTTGCCGGACCGGATCACGCCGGCGATGACGGAGCTCGACGGCAAGATCATCCGCTTTGCGACCGGCCTTTCCGGCGTCACCTACAATTCAGCGCTCGCCCCGGAGCAACCGATCGCGCTTCAGGATTTCCTCAGGCCTGCGTGGAAGGGGAAGATCGCCTCGACACCCTACGCGGCCGGCCTCGACGTGCTGATGGCCGAAGACGTCTGGGGAAGAGAGAAGACAGTCGACTATGTGCGGGCACTCTCCAAGCAAATCGCCGGCGTCATGCGCTGTGGCGAAACGGAGCGAGTTGCGACCGGGGAATATCTGGCGTTGGTGATGGACTGCACCGGCCAGGACGCTTTGTTGTGGCAGGAGAAGGGCGCCCCGGTTGCGCAGCTGATCCCACGCGACGCAGCGGAACGGCGCTATTACTATTTCGGCGTGCCGACGAACGCACAGCATCCGAATGCCGCCAAGCTGTTCGCGCTCTTTCTGATGACCCCCGAGGGTCAGCGGCTCGCCTACGAGACCTGGAAGATCGATCTGCATCTGTTCCCCGGCTCGAAAACCGGCAGCATGATCGCCGACTACGAGAAGCGCGGTGTCGCGTTCAAGGAAGTCACGGTGGAATGGTGGGCCGCCCATCCGGAGATCGAAGCTGGCCGCAGCGAGCTCATCAAGATTCTCACCACCAAGGAATGAGCGGCTAAAGTCGATAGCGATCACGCCGTCATCCCTGCGAAAGCAGGGACCCATGCCGCCGTGTTCTCTCGATAGCGCGCAGCAGTATGGGTCCCGGGTCTCGCCATCAGCGCGTTTACGCGCGTCTTTGACGCGCTATGGCTCGCCCGGAACGACTTCGGAGGGACCGTGAAGTCAGCCATTCCCCGCCGCAGCCCTGGCGACGCCATGCCGCTCTTGGTGCTGGTGATGGTGATCGCCGCCAGCGCATTGATCGCGTGCCTGCTCGCGGTCGTGCTGTGGCTTGCTTTCACCGACGGCAGTCCAGGCATAGACCTTTCGTACACATTGCAGAATTTCGTCGACGTATTTTCCGATCCGCGCACGTTCACGGTCCTGCGCGACACCATCGGCTTTGCCTTGATCGCCCTGGTGGTAGCGCTTGCCTTCGGTCTTCCCTGCGCCTGGCTTGCCGAGCGCACTGATTTTCCTGCCAAGACGTTCCTTTTCACCCTGATGGCGATCGGCCTGTTGATCCCGGGCTTCGCGGCCGCGATGGGTTGGTTGTTCCTGCTGCATCCGCGCATCGGCCTCCTGAACCAGGTTCTGATGAGCACGCTTCATTTGGCTGCCGCGCCTCTCAACATCAGCAGCATCGTCGGCATGGGCTTCGTGCAAGGACTGAACCTCGCACCGCTCGCCTTCATCATGACGGCGGCAGTGTTTCGTTCGCTTGACCCGACGCTCGAGGAAGCCGCGCTGATGCATGGCGCCGGCTCTTTCGGAGTGGCGCGCCGGATCACCCTGCGGCTCGCCTGGCCGGGCATCCTGGCCGCCGCCATCTATGTGTTCATGACCGCGTTTGCGGCCTTCGATGTCCCGGCGATCATCGGCTGGGGCAACCGCATTTTCACCTTCACGACCTACCTCTATCTCCTGCTCAATCCGCAGGACACGCTGCCCCGCTATGGGCTCGCTGCCGCGCTGAGCACGGTCGCCATGGCGATCGCAGCGCTGATGAGCACGTGGTACGCCCGCATGCAGCGGCGCTCGCGCCAGTTTGCAGTGATCAGCGGCCGCGCTTATCGGCCGCGGACGATCCGGCTTGGGCGGCGAAAGCTCGCAGCCTGGAGCTTCGTCGGGCTCTATTTGCTCCTCGGCAAGCTGTTGCCGATTGCGCTCACCGCCTGGAGCTCGCTTTTGCCGTTCTTCCAGCTGCCCTCGGCGCGGGCGCTCGCCACCATCTCGCTCGCCCACTACTTCGCGCTGCCCTGGGACCTGGTGCTCACCGCGCTGGGCAATACCTGCATTCTGGCCGTGCTCACGCCGACGCTCACGCTTGCGCTGAGCTTGGCCTTCTCCTGGGTGGTGCTACGCTCCAAATTTCCCGGTCGCGGCGCCTTCGACTTCATCGCCTTCCTGCCGCATGCCGTGCCTTCGATCATCTTCGGGGTTGGCGCGCTCTTGCTGGCGCTCTTCGTCGTCCAGCAGGCTGTGCCGATCTATGGCACGATCTGGATCCTGCTGATCGTGTTCACGGTCGCCCGCTTGAGCTACGGCACCCGCATGACCAATAGCGGCCTCATCCAGATCCATGCCGATCTCGAGGAATCGGCGCTGATGAGCGGCGCCAGCCAATGGCGCGCGTTCACCCGCGTCGCGCTGCCGCTGCTGGGGCCGACCCTGCTTTATGCCTGGCTCTGGATCGCGCTGTTGATCTTTCGCGAATTGACGCTCGCGGTCGTGCTCTCGACAGCCGACAATCCGACCTTTCCGGTCGCGGTATGGAGTCTCTGGCTCGGCGGCGGGCTCGGCCAAGCCTCGGCGCTCGCCATGGTGATGCTGGCGATGATGACGCCGATGATCGCGCTCTATTGGCTGATCGCCCGCCGGCAAGGCTTGGGAGCGGGCTGACGTTCGCGAATTTGCCCGATCCGCGTTGTTGCAGCGTGTGCGAGCGCACGCTTCTCGGCCCATCGCGTGCGCAACCCCCCAGCCTAGCCCCCCGCAAACAGGGGCGGGAACGGGAGGGGGATTTTGCGCACGCTGCCAAGCCTCACACGGTGATTTCGCACACCCTGCAAACTACCGGATCAGACCCAGGCGCGATCGAGGCCGCGGGCCGCCAGCATCTCGGCGATGCGTTTGCGCGCATAGAACATACGGGTCTTCACCGTGTTCTGCGGCACCCCGATGATTTCCGCGACATCTTCGATGGTACGTTCGTGATAGTAGACCAGATCGATGATCTCGCGATGCGCCGGCGACAATTGCGTGAGGCACTCGCGCAGGATCTCATTGCGCTCGGTCTTCTGTATCGCGGCCTCCGGATTCTCGGACGGATCCTCGATGAATTCGAGGACATCCTGGTCCAGCTCCTCGGTCGAGCGCCGCCGTAGCGCCGACAGCGCCTTGTGGCGAGCGATGGCCAAGAGCCAGGTGGAGACCTGTGAGCGGGCCGCAAACTGGCGGGCATTGCGCCACACCTCGATGAATACCTCGCTGACCAGGTCCTCTGCGGTCGCCTCGCTGTCCACGAAACGCATCAGGAACCGGAAGACCCTCACGTTATGGCGCGCGAACAGAACCTGCATCGCGTGCTTGTCGCCCTGGGCAACGAGGCCGACCAGCACATGGTCCGAGGTCGTTCTGTCAGCCGAGCTCCGTCGGCCGGCCGCGGCAGCCGCGATTGCATCGCTGTACTTCATGGCTGAACCCCGTCTCCCTGGCACGCTTCTCGCGTGTCTGCTCGCTGCCATGGTTAACAGGACGTCGTTTCGCGACGATTGCGCCGAGGCGGAAAACGGTTTCGTCGGAGCAAAGAATTGTTTCGTGACCCACAGATCGAAGAAACAATCGGAGTAGCGGGTTGCCACCAAGCCGGGCTGAGGGACCTCAGGCGTGGGTTTTTTATCCTAGCCTTCGCTGCCTTCGGTTCTGCATCTGCGGCATTTCCGCACCGCGCGAGCCGATGGCGGCGAAGCCCGGAGAACTCTATGCTAGTGGCAACTGGCGGCAACCAAGCAGGGGTGCCCCGGGGGCGTTAGAACAATGGGGGTCTGGCCGAGACATTTGGCAGTCGGGTCCGGCATCGCGCTCGCGATGCTCGCGCTCGCGGGTGAGCTCGACTCCGTTGTGGGGCGCGAATTCCGCGCTGCCGACATCCAGGAGGAGAGCTACCCGACCGTTCAGGCGCTTCTCTACATGGACAAGCTGGTCGAGGAGCGAACCGGCGGGCGCCACAGCATCCGGGTGTTCCATTCGCGTCAGCTTGGCGAAGAAAGCCAGACCATCGAGCAGACCCGAGTCGGAGCCATCGACCTCAACCGAATCAATGTGGCGGCGATCGGCGATGTCGCCCCGGTGCTGAGCGTTCTGGCGCAGCCGTTCCTGTTTCACTCGATGGACCACCTCTATAAGGTGATCGATGGGCCGATCGGCGATGACATTCTTCGCGCCATCGAGCCCGACGGTTTCATCGGTCTCACCTTCTACGATTCGGGGGCACGCTCGATCTACACCCGCTCCCCGCCGGTGCGCAGCCTCGCCGACATGAGAGGACTTCGCATCCGGGTGCAACAATCCGACGTAATCGTGCGCATGATGAAGGCACTGGGCGCGGAGCCGGTGGTCCTTCCCTACGGGCAGGTGCTCACCGCGCTCTCGGCCCGCTTGGTCGACGGGGCGGAGAACAACTGGCCATCCTATGTGACCACCGGCCATTACAAAGTGGCGCACTACTACACGGTGACCGAGCACACGATGGGGCCGGAAGTGCTCGTCATGTCGCGCCGTGCCTGGGATGAGCTATCCGACCCCGACCGCGCAATCTTTCGCGCCGCCGCCCGCGCATCGAGTGCCTTCATGCGCGCGCAGTGGCAAAGCTGGGAGGAGCGCTCCAGGCAACAGGCCGCCGAAGGCGGCACCACCATAATCGACAATTTCGACCGCCAATCATTCGAGGACGCGACCCGGCCCCTGCGCGAAGAGCTGCGCGCAGATCCGAAATTCAGGCCGTTGATCGACCGTATCCTGGCCGTGCAATGAGCCATGGATCAGCAGCCACCAGCCCACGCATCTCCCGGAACGGTCTCCGCCGCGCGGATTTCCGGCATAGTGGACCGGTTGCGGGTGCTGCCGATCCGCTGGCGTATTCTTTCGATCGCCACGCTCAATATGCTGGTCGCGATCGTCTTCATCGCTATCGTCTGGAACGGCGCACAGGTGCTGGCGACCGCGCGCAACAGCTTGCAGGCGAGCCGCGAGGCGGACCGACAGCTCACCGTGCTGGAGACTGAGGCCGGGCGCCTGCAGAGCCTCATTCATCGCTATTTTACCCAGCCGAATGCCGATTTGCTGCAGGAGATAACGGCACTGCGTAACGCCTTGCTGGCTACGCTGCAGAACCCGGCATTCACTGATCCGAACTTCTCCGCCTCGACCGCCGACGTGGTGCAGGCAACCGAGCGCTTCCTCGCCGGCTTCGACCAGCTGCGCGCACTGCAGAGCGGCATCATGGAGACCTATGAGAATCAGGTGCTGGCGCCGGCGCGGGAAATGTCCGGCCTTTACGCCATTATCGAGGACGCCACCAACGACCGCAGCGCGCTGGTGTGGCCGGCGCTGAGCAAGTCGCGCGAATCCTTCTCCGAGACTCTGGTTCAAACCGACGTGTTCTATCTCCAGCATGGCAGCGACACCGCCGACGAGGTCATCCGCAACCTGGAGCGCATCGAGAGCACGGTGCCGGTCATGCTCGACCTTGCCGACAGCGAGTTGCAGCGCGGAGCGTTGCGCGCGATCGCGACCAATGCGGCTTCGTGGCGGATGGGGATCGCGGAGCTGAAGAAGAGCTTCGCCATCCGGGCGCAGCTTTTGAGCGATGCGATCGACGGCAATCAGGCCGCCATGGCCGATGTGGTCGAGCGCCTGTCGATCGGCATGCGCGAACGCGAGCGCCTCGCCTACAACCGCTTCGCCCGCACGCTCGATGATCTTTTTGCGGGCCTTGCCATCGCGGTTGCGCTGTCGGTGCTGGTCTCCATCCTGATCGGCATTGCCATCGCGGGCAGCATCGTGCGTCCCTTGCGCGGCCTCATGAGCGCGATGGACGCAATCGTCTCGGGGCATTATGGGCAACGGGTCGACGATTTGGACGCCCAGGACGAGATCGGGGAAATGGCCCGCGCGGTCGAGGTGTTCCGCGCCAACGCAATTGCCAAGCGACAGGCCGAGCTCGACCTCAAGGCCTCCAAGGAGAACGCCGAAGACGCCCTGCGCGATCTGCAGGAAGCGCAGCGCAGCTTGATCGAGGCGGAAAAATTCGCGGCACTCGGCGGCCTGGTCGCGGGCGTCGCCCACGAGGTCAACAATCCGGTCGGTATCAGCCTCACCGTGGCATCGAGCTTCGCACGGCGTTGTACCCAGTTCGCCGACGAGATCCGCGACGGCGCGGTGCGCCGCTCCAAGCTCGAGGAGTTCATCGCCGGAGGCCAGGAGGCCGCCAAGCAGCTCCTCAGCAATCTCACGCGCGCCGCCGACCTGATCCAATCGTTCAAGCAGGTCGCCGTCGACCGCAGTGATGCGGAGCGACGAGTGTTCAATCTCAAGGAGGCGACCGAGCAGATCATGGTGAGCCTGCGGCCCGCCCTGAAGCACTCCCTGGTCTGCCTCGCGATCGAAGTGCCGGAGGAGATCTCGCTCAAGAGCTATCCGGGCCCTTACGGTCAAGTGCTGACCAATCTTGTGCTCAACGCCCTCACCCACGCGTTTCCCGACAAGCGGGCCGGCGCACTCAGGCTGACGGCCCGCAAGCTCGGGACCGAGGAGGTCGAGATCGAGTTTGCCGATGACGGCGTCGGCATGAGCGAGGATGTGCAGCGGCGCGCTTTCGAGCCGTTCTTCACCACCCGCCGCAACCGCGGCGGCACCGGGCTCGGCCTGCACATCGTCTACAACCTGGTGACGCTCCGGCTGGGCGGATCGCTGCGGCTCGAATCGCACCCCGGGCACGGCTCCGTCTTCCGCATCCGCTTGCCGCTCGCCGCCCCCAAGGAAGAGCGCCTTGATACCTCGCTGACCCTCGCGGAGATGGAATGAGCGACGAGCCTGACATCGTGCGGGTGATCGAGGACGCCGACGCGGCCTCCGTCGAGGAGGCGCTCCCGGCCTGGAAGGTCGCCGTCATCGACGACGATCCGGCCGTGCACGAGGGTACGCGCTTCGCGCTCTACGACTACAGCCTGCAGGGACAGGGCATCGAGATCCTTTCCGCCTATTCGGGCGAGGAGGGCCGCACGCTCATGCGCACGGTTCCGGACATCGCCGTCATCCTGCTCGATGTGGTGATGGAGAGCGACGATGCCGGCCTCGCCCTCGTGGACTATATCCGCACGCAACTCAAGAACGAGGCGGTGCGCATCATCCTGCGCACCGGGCAACCCGGCCAAGCGCCCGAGCGGCAGGTGATCGTCGATTACGACATCAACGACTACAAGGCGAAGACGGAGCTGACCGCCGACAAGCTCTTCACCTCGCTCACCACCGCCCTGCGCAGCTATCAGCAGATCCAGCGCATGGTCGAGACGCGTCGCGGCCTGGAGATGATCATCGACGGTGCCTCGACGCTCTACGACTTCAAGTCGATGCAGCGTTTGGCGGAGGGCGTGCTGACACAGATCGCTTCGCTCATCAACGTCGAGTGCGGCGGCATATTGGTGCTGCGCGATTCCGGCGGTGGGCAGGAAAAATTCTCGGTTCTCGCCGGCTCCGGCTGCTACCGCCGCTTTGCCGGCGCCGTCTCGGCCGCGGCGCTGGATGCCATGCTGGAACAGGCGGTGCGCAGCGCCTTCGCGCGCCGCACGCATCAATTCCTTCCCAAGCTGTCGGTCTTGTATATCCACACGTCGAGCCAGCGCGAGATCGTGGTGGTGCTGGAAACGGCGCGGCCGATGTCCGCGACCGACCGGGCCCTGGTGGAAGTGTTCTGCAGCCGCCTTTCCGTCGCCTTCGACAACGTCATTCTCTACGACCAGCTGCACGAGGCGAACATCCGTCTGGAGGAGCGGGTGCGCGAGCGCACCCACGAGCTCATGACCGTCAATCGACGCCTCGCCTCCCAGTGGTCACACCTGCGCCGCTCGAACCAGTTCAAGAACGAGATCCTCGGCACGGTCGCCCACGACCTGCGCAACCCGCTCGGCGTCATCCTCGGACGCTCCGAGCTGATGAAGGAGCTGATGTCGGCCGAGCCTGTTGCGATCGACAAGATCCGAGACCAGCTCGGCCACATCCGGGCGTCCGCCAGCCAGATGACTGAGCTCGTCAACGACCTGATCTCGGACGCAATGATGGACGCGCACAACATCGCCATCCGGCACGAGCAGGTCGACCTCGCCGCCATGCTCGGCGACATTGTCGCCGCCAATCGGGCGCTTGCCGAAAAGAAGCGCCAGACGATCAATCTGGTGGCGCCGCCGCACCAGCTATGGGCCTGTGATCCGGAACGGCTGCGTGAAGCCGTCGACAATCTGGTCAGCAATGCGATCAAGTACAGCCCGGTCGGCGGCAATATCGAGCTCGCGATGCGGCTCGCTGACGGCGACCTGTTGATCTCCGTCGCCGACGAAGGCCCTGGGCTTTCCCCCGACGATGTGTCACGCCTGTTCGGCCGCTTTCAGCGTCTCTCCGCTCGTCCGACCGGCGGCGAAAGCTCGACCGGATTAGGGCTTTCCATCGTCAAGCGCATCGTCGAGCTGCACGGCGGTGGCGTCAGCGCGCAAAGCCCCGGTCCCGGCCGCGGCACGACCTTCACGATCCGCCTCACCGCTGCCGCAGGTGCGGAACGATGAGCGAGCGCCAGCACATCATGGTGGTCGACGACGAGGCGCCAGCGCGCGAGATGGTCGCTGACTATCTGCGCCTGCACGGCTTCGCGGTGACGGGTTGCGATGGCGGCGCCAGCCTTCGCCGGGCGCTGGCCCGGGAGAAAGCCGATCTGATCGTGCTCGATCTCAACATGCCGGAGGAGGATGGGCTCGCAATCATTCGCAGCCTCAAGCAGCAAAGCACGGTGCCCATCATCATGCTGACCGCGACCGCCGGCGCGATCGACCGCATTGTCGGCCTTGAGCTCGGCGCCGATGATTATCTCGCCAAGCCCTGCGAGCTGCGCGAGCTGCTGGCCCGCGTGCGCTCCGTGCTGCGGCGGAGCGCACAGGCCGGCAATCCCGAAAGAACGGCGCCGCCCAGCGCCCTGGTCCGCTTCGGAACCAAATGGCTCGACTTGAACGCCCAGATCCTGCGCGACGACCTCGGCAACGAATTTCCTCTGGCGGGTTCCGAGTTCGCGCTGCTCAAAGTCTTTGCCGAGAATCCCAAAAGGGTGCTCTCGCGCGAGCAACTGCTCGATCTTGCCGAAGCGCGCGACCGGGAAGCCTTCGATCGCGCGATCGACGTGCGCATCACGCGGCTGCGCCGCAAGATTGAGCCGGACCCGACCCACCCGTCGGTCATCCGGACGGTGCGCGGCGCCGGCTATTTGTTTTCGCCCGGTGGCAGCGAGGCAGCCTGAGGCTCGGTCGGCCGGTGGCGCGGCTCGACCGTTAGGACATCCTCAACCAAGATTCGTTGCGACCGTTAAGCTCCAATTAAATTTACGCGCCGATTCCCGCCGCCTATTCGGACAGCGGAACCCATCCGCAATTTTCACCATCTAGTCCAAGGGGGAGGCGGGCGCGCGGCATCCTCGCGCATGATTCCTAGACGCATGATTCTCATTTCCAGCATTCGGGCGCGACTCCTGGGACTTGCTCTCGCGGCGGTCCTTCCGCTTGCCGCCCTGATGGCGGGCGCGCTGTGGATTCAGTGGCAGAACGATCGGAGGGCCGCCGCCGATCACGCGATCAATGAGGCGCGCGTGCTGGCCGCGCAGGTCGATGATCACATCGCCGCATTCGAGAATTTGTTGTCCGTGCTCAGTCAATCGGTCTCCTATGATCCGGCTCACTTTCGCGAGAACGATGACCTGCTGCTGAAGGTGCGGCGGGAGATACTATCGAATCTGGACTCGCATATCCTGCTGTTCGACCTCGATGGCAACAATATCGGATCTTCGCAAGCGCCCGGATATCCGCGCCCGAATGCGCATGATCGCCGCTATTTCCGCGAGGCGCTGGCGGACCACGGCCCGGCGGTCGGTGAGCCGATCCGAGCGCGGAGCGGGCGCTGGATTTTAAATGTGGCGCTGCCCATCAAGGACACCACCGGCAAGATTCGCGCGGTGATCACCGCCGGCCCGGTGCTCGATCACTTCCAGCAGGCGCTGAAGTTGCGCGACCTGCCGCCGCGCAGCGTCGTGACCATTACCAGCGCCGACGGGGTGGTCCTCGGCGGCACCGGACAAGAACGGCGGCTGATCGGGCAGCACGTCGATTGGGCGCATCTTTCGCGCCGCATGGCCGCCCAGGAAGGAAGCGACGTCTCCAACTGGCACAGGCTTGATAATTTGCAGCGCGTCAACGGCTTTGCCATGGCACATCGTGTTCCTTGGCTGGTGACGGTCGGGGTGCCGACGGAAATCGCCTTTGCGACGCTGGCCAACCGCTTGCAATGGGGTGCGCTCGCTGTCGGCGGCACGCTCGCGATCGCTTTCGCGATCGCCTGGCTTCTTTCAGGACGCATCGTGCGGCCTTTGCGCGAGCTCGGCCGGGATGCCAAGGCCTTGGCTGGCGGAAATTTCGCCCACCGCAGTGCCGTCAACTGCACCGATGAAGTCGGAGCGCTGGCGGAGAGCTTCAATCAAATGGCGCAGGCGCTGGAAATCCGTCGCACCAAAGCGCAGACGGCTGAAGAGCAGCTGCGCCGCCTCGCCCACTACGACCAATTGACCGGTCTGCCCAATCGCATCCTGCTGCAACAGGAATTGAGCCGGGTGCTGACCCACCAGGGCAGTCCGGTGTCCACCTCGATCGTTCTGTTCGATCTCGATGAATTCAAGGACGTCAATGATACGCTCGGCCACTCCGTCGGCGACCAGTTGCTGATGGAGGTAGGCCGGCGACTGATGCAAGTCGTCGAGCAACGCAATCCAGCCGGTTTGGCGAGCCGACTCGGCGGCGACGAGTTCGTGGTGTTGCTGCCGAATGTCGGCGACCCGATCCGCATCAAGGAAATGGTTGACTTGATGCTGAAGCGGTTGAACGAGCCGTTCCTGATCAACGACCAGCTGGTGCATCCGGGTGCGAGCGCCGGCGTTGCCATCGCGCCCCAGGACGGGACCCATGTCGAGGAGCTGATTGCCAGCGCGGACCTCGCTCTTTACCAGGCCAAATCCGAGGGCGGCCGCCTCATGCGCTTCTTCATGCCGGTGATGCGCGCGCAGGCGCAGGCGCGGCGCTCGCTCGGCCTCGAGCTCAGGCGAGCCTTCACCAACAGCGAGTTCGAGATCTATTTCCAGCCGCAGATTCGCCTCGCCGACGAGGCCATAGTGGGTGCCGAGGCCCTGTTGCGCTGGCGCCATCCGCAGCGCGGCGTGCTGTCGCCGGCCGCCTTCATCGATACGCTGGCAGCAAGCGCGATCGCTTCCGACGTCGGACGCTGGACGATTCGGCGGGTCTGCGAGCAGGTCGCCGCTTGGCGGCGGGACGGCCTGCCGCTGGCGCGTGTGGGCGTCAATCTGTTTCCCTCACAGGCCTACGACGAGGTCTTGCTGCACGATGTCATGGAGGCTCTGCGCGACTTCGCGCTGCCGGCGGATGTGCTCGAGCTTGAGATCACAGAGAACATCGCGCTCAACCGCGAAGATTCCACGATCCTGCAGCGCCTGCACGCGGCCGGCGTCAAGCTTGCCTTCGACGATTTCGGCACCGGCTATGCGTCGCTGAGCTACCTCACGCAGCTGCCGCTCGCGCGCATCAAGATCGACCGCAGCTTCGTCGCCAACATAACCTCCGACCCACACGACGCCGCCATCGTCCGCTCGCTCATCGCGATGGCACACAATCTCAATCTGGAGGTAATTGCCGAAGGCGTCGAAACGCGCCAGCAGGCGGCCTTTCTGCTGCACGAGCGCTGTGAAGAGGCGCAGGGCTTCCTCTTCGCCAAACCGCTGCCGGCGGCGGAATTCACCGCCTATTTGCGGACCCAGCCAATAGCCTCCCGCATCGACGACGATCTTCCCGCGGCCGAGAGGCGCCTTCATTCGATGCCCGTAGCGCCGAGCCGGCTGGTCGGCGAAGAAATCGCTCTGCGTAGCAACACCCGGAGCGCCGGCCGCTGCCGGGAGCGGTTTTGATTCGTCATGATGTACAGAACCCTTACAGGGAGGTTAATTGCTACCTTCGACAATTAAATATTTCGCAGGGGATTGAGCCCTAGCCTCCGGGCCATGAGCCAAGCCTCGAGCCCGACCGGCGCCTCGCTATGGCGGCAGGACGTAAATTGGTACGTCCAGCAGCAGAGCTGGACACGTCCGTTTTATCGGGCAGACCAGAGCTGGAACCAGAAGCTACAGGCGAGCAATCTCACCGCGCCCCCGCCTTCCGGTCAAACCGGCAGCCCCAACCTCGCCGAACAGAAGCTCGCCAATTTGATTGATCCGCAGACCGAGCAAGGCCTGATCGACTCGTTCCAGTCGACCTCGATCACCGTTGCGTCGGGCCAGGTGACGAGCGGTTATCTGCTCAATATGCTTGCCTAAAGGGCTATTCCCGCATCCGGCCGCGATCCCGCCCGGACGACCGCGTCATCAAGAGTTTTGCGGCTTGCCGGGCCTTGCTGGCTGCCTCAGAGCGGATTGATCTTCCGCTGCGTCATCATCCGGCTCGCCACGATCGGCGGAACACAGCCGTTCGGCGGAGCCAGGTATGTGCGTATCCGGATCTTGCTCGCGCGCACTCATCTGCTCGTTTCGCTCCGCCTGCTCAGCCAGCCGGGTCCATGCTTCGGCCAGGGCCAGAATAGTGGCTCGTTGCTGTGGATCGGCGAAGAAGCTCGTAATGGCCACGCATTCACACGCGTTGCGCCGATAACGATCAGCCGACGACATCCGATGGAACCCCTCCTATTGAACGCCCCTTCGTCCGCAATTTGTGGCCCAAATGCCCCCTTGGGCCTCGTACGACACCCACACAATGTCCCGAGCGCCGATCTGTTCCGTAAGGATGGCCAGCGGCAAGCAAAGGCTCTCGCTCTGTGCTTAACGCGACACCCGGGAGGTATGGAGTAGCCGTATTGGGGGATTTGAGCACGGCCAAAACGGGATTAGGGTGGCGAGGGGCGGGTCGCGATCGGCATGCCCGGCATACCGAGCTTGATCGGCCGGACAATCGGCGGCCAGCAGGAAAACATGCGGCTCACAGTCGTCGGGTCGGGGGATGCGTTTGGGTCCGGCGGTCGGTTCAACACCTGCTTTCGGCTCGAATCGGCCGCAACCTCGCTATTGATCGACTGTGGGGCCTCGGTTCTGACAGCACTTCGGGCGCGCGGCATTGAACCAAATCAGGTCGACGGCGTTATCATAACTCACCTGCACGGCGACCACTTCGGCGGCCTGCCGTTTTTCCTCATCGATGCCCAGCACATGAGCCGGCGCCAGCGCCCGTTCATAATCGCCGGCCCCCCTGGCACGCGAGCGCGCCTGGCAGCCGCAATGGAAGTGCTGTTCCCGGATTCGACGGCCACGCGATGGCGATTCCCCTGGGAGGTCATCGAGATCACCCCGGGGGAGCCATGCGATTTTCTTGGGTATCGCCTGCTGACCACCGCAGTCGTTCACCCCTCAGGAGCGCCCTCGACTGCGTTGCGCCTTTCCGACGGGAGGGCCATTTTCGCCTATTCGGGCGACACGGAGTGGACCGATGCGCTGTCGCCGATCGCGAACGGCGCCTCCCTCTTCATTGTCGAATGCTCCGGCTACACGGGACGCATCTCCTATCACTTGACCTGGGAGATCCTGAAATCACGGCTGCCGCAGCTTCGTGCCCAGCGCATCATGGTGACCCATATGAACCCTACTGTTCTCGCCCATCTGGACGAGATCCGGGCCGCCGGCGTTTTGGTCGCTGCCGATGGCGATGTGATCGAGCTCTGAATAGTGCGGCGCCGCGCGGCCTTTTGCGGCTTTATCTGATGCGGTAGCATCGTGTGTGGCCCTGAGACTGAGGAGGTCGGCACCTTCGCACCGGCCGTCTCGAGGATGGCCACCAACTCATTACGTGCATCTATACGTTTATCTATCCTTGGAGGCGCCATGCTCGGCATGGGCTCTCAAGGGTGCGGAAAGGTCCCTCATGGATCTTTGGTCGGAGCCGATGACCTCGCGGACGGCAGCGATTCTGCTCGTCGGAATCCTGGTATGGCTCGTCCTGATCGTGCGGGAAATTCACATCTACGTCCGCGATCGCGCGCGCAGACCTGCCGCCTTGCCCGAGGACGCCGAGTCCATCGCTGCCGACCCGCACGGCGAGGCTTCGCTCCCCTCGTTGCAGACGACGGCACGTGCCGCATTCCTGCTCGCCCTCTTCGGGTTTCCGTTCCTGATCGTGGGCGTGATCTTCGGACCGATCGGAGCAGCACTCGCCCTGACGCTGGTATTTGCCACCATCCTGTGGTCGCTGTGGCGGGCGCCGGCACTCATCCTCGCACGCTGCGGCGCGCGTCCGGTGACGGACCCGAACCTTATCGCGACGGTGGAGCAGCTTGCCGCGGCGGCGGGCATTCCAACCCCGCATCTTTTGGAGACGCAAGAGAACCATCCGAACGCCTTTGCGCTCGGCTCTAGTCCCACGCGCGCCGCCGTGATCGTAACCTTGGGCCTGCGGTTGCGTCTCAACGGGGCCGAGTTGCGCGCCGTCATCGGCCACGAGATTGCCCGGATCGCCCGCCGGGACACGGCGCGAGCGACCATTGGGGCCACGATGCTGAGCCCGCTCGCGGCGCTCGCCACACGGCTCGGCCTGATCGGCCCTTCAGTGCACGCCCAAGGCGCGGGCGCCCTCTTGTTTCTCCTGTTCATGCTTCCCGTCTCGGCGCTGGTTCTGCGCTTTTCCGCACCGCCCGGGCGCGCCTACCGGGCCGATCGCGAGGGCGCTGCCCTGTGCGGCAGTGCCGACGACCTGATCGCGGCGCTGATCAAGCTCGACGCCTCCGCGCCGCGATTCGATAGCATTACGGCCAAGGATCAGCCCGCGCTCGCTGCGCTCTGCATCGTCGATCCGCTGCCGCATTGTTGGGTCGGGCATCTCTTCGCCGCCCAACCGCGCACCGCCAGGCGGGTCGCACGCCTGCGCGCCTTTGGCGCCGCCGCCGACCCTGCGCTCGCCTGACCGGCTTGCGGCTCGCTGATTTCTGGGGAATTCACCTCTGGCGCCGCATTTGCCATAATGATCCGCTCGCCTACGCGTCCTCGCGTAGATCAGGGAAAAGGGGATAGCGGCTTTTCCGATAAGGCTTACCCTGCGCAAGCGGGGTGAACGCGCAACAGGAATATCAATAGATCAGAATGCCAAGGAGGACTCGAATGCCCAATCGTTTCGCAGCCTGTGCGCTGCTCGCTGCGCTCACCGGTGTTGCCGGCCTCGCGGCCCTTCCGGTTGTCAGCCATGCGCAACAGGACGAGCCCAACCGCGCGGATCTGCCGCCGCAACCCTTCAACCCGCAAATGGCTGCGCTCATGAACATGCTCATCCAGCCCCGCCACGCCAAGCTCGGCCTCGCCGGAAAGGCGGAGAATTGGGCGCTCGCCGGCTACGAGTTCAACGAGCTCAAAGCCGGCTTCATCGTCATCGGCAAGGAGGTGCCGCGCTACAAGGGGTTGCCGGTCGCCGACCTGTTCGACGCCGCCATGAAACAGATTTTCCCGGTGATGGACTTTGCGATCAAGGCCGGCGACGCCCGCCAGTTCAACGACTCCTACGGAAAGATCACCGCCGGCTGTAACAATTGCCACACCACGGTCGGCAACGCCTTCATCGTGATCAAGGTGCCGGAAACCTCCAACTTTCCAAACCAGGAATTCGCTCCCAAATAGCTTGTCGTGCCGGCAGTGTCCCGCGGCTGCCGCACAGGCTTGCTTGCCCGCAGGCGTGGGGCTCGATCTCGGCGCGAAGCGCTTGGCGTGATCGGCCGAGAGCGGGGCCTTGAGTGCCGTCTTCAGCCGTCTTCCGTTGCTTGGCTGGAGCAAGAACAACACAAGGAGAAAATCATGGCCCCAATGCTGCGGCCCGACCCCGGAACGATGGGCGATCATAAGGTGATGCACGGCGAATGGCAGATCGGCCAAATAGACCAGCGGCCCTCCTTCCTGAACAAGGATCCGCGATTCATCTGGGCGCTGAACGGCGTGCCATCGGGCCCCAAAGGGCTCCGCCTCGCGGGCGTCGCCGACACCATCGAGGCCGCGGAGGCGGAGCTCAAGAAGAGCTGGGAGGAATGGCTCGCTTGGGCGGGCCTCTCCGACAGCGGGCCCCCTCCCTAGTGCCGCCGATTTGAGTTGCTGCCAGCCGGGCCGCGAGCTCGGTCACGTTTGATTGAACCCCATAAAGCAAGCTCGAGCGACGTGCTATATTTGGCGCAGGAGAATTCCGCGTTGAAAGAATGAGCGGAGGGTCGCCATGCTGACACGACGCTTTGCCTTCTGGGCCGGCGCGAGCGCGCTCGCGGCGGTCGCTGCCAACCGCCTATTTGCAGGACAGCCCCCGGCGACCACCGGGACCTTCGAGGTCGCGCATTCCGACGCCGAGTGGCGCAGCTTGCTTACCCCCGCACAGTATAACGTGCTGCGCCTGCAGGGCACCGAGCGGCCGTTCTCGAGCCCGCTCGATCATGAGCAGCGCGCTGGCACTTTCGATTGCGCAGGCTGCAATCTGCCGCTGTTCTCCTCCACCACCAAATACGACAGCGGCACCGGCTGGCCCAGCTTTTGGCAGCCACTGGACAATGCCGTGGCTACGTCCGACGACACCTTCCTGGCGATGAAGCGAACGGAGGTCCACTGCCGCCGCTGCGGCGGCCATCTGGGCCATGTCTTCAACGACGGCCCGCCGCCGACCGGGCTTCGCTATTGCATGAACGGAGTTGCGTTGTCATTCCGGCCCGCCGCCGCGTGAGAATGAAGCGTCGCGATTTCATCCTGGGTCTTGGCAGCACAGCGGTAAGCGCAGCGCGAGCCTCGAATTTGCGTGCTGCGGCTCCCGACAAGATCCGGGTCGGCAACCCCTCGGTACAATCCTTCTCGTTCCTGCCGCTGCAGCTCGGTGTCGCGCACGGCTTCTTTGCCAAATACGGCGTCGAGCCCGCGGAGGTAAGCCTCAACGGCAGCGCCAAGCTGCATCAGGCCATGGCGGCCGGCAGCCTCGATCTGGCGCTTGGCTCCGGGACCGATCTTATTTTTCTGGTCAAGGGAGCCCCGGAGATCGCAGTCGCCAGCATGGCGGGGCCGCCGCTCCTCCTCAGCGTCGTCGTGCCGTTTGATTCCCCCTTTGCGACCGCGGACGACCTCAAAGGCAAGCGCATCGGCATCTCGACCGTCAATTCCCTGACCCAATGGCTGGTGCGTGAGCTGGCCCGCCAGAAGGGCTGGGGCGCCGACAGCATGACCTACGTGACGGTCGGGGCGGAATTGCCGAACCAGGTTGCGGCGCTCGTCACCCGTCAAATCGATGCCCTGGTGAGCTCCACGGCGCTGGGCCTGGAGCTTGCGGAGGAAAAGCGCGGGCGGCTGTTGTTGCCGGCCTCCGACATCGTGTCGGAATTCATGATCCACACGATCTACGCTTCCGCCCAGATGGCGGAGAAAAATCCCGATGCGATAGCGCGATTCCTCAAGGGCTGGTTCGAGACCATCGCGTTCATGCGCAGCAATCGGGACGAGACCGTGCAGGCCTCGCGCAAGCGCACCAAGTTTTCGACCGCGGTCGAGGAGAAGCAATACGATCTGGTGATGCCGATGTTTTCTTCAACGGGCCGATTCGACCCGAATGCACTCGCCACCATCCAGCGCTCCTTCGTCGATCTCAAGCTCATCGACAAGGAACCTGATCTTGCGAAATACTGCACCGAGCGATTCTTGCCGGGCGCATAGAGCGCACGATTTCCGGTCAGCGACATTGCGAGGAGGCGGCGTGGCGACCAAGCTCCCGTTGACATTGACCTGCGGCGACTACGAGATCACCCGGCCCCTGGCCGAAGGCCTGGTCGAGGCGGACGGCATCGCACTGACCGTCCTGACCAACACGGCTTCGCGTGATCGGCACTGGCGGCTTGCCCGCAACGCCGAATGCGATCTGGGCGAGTTCAACGCCTGCGCCTATTTCATGGCGCGGGAGCGCGGCCATCCGGCAATCGCGCTGCCGATCTTTCCGCACCGGCGCTTCCGTCATGGCTTCGTGTTCATCAACACGCAAAAGGGCATCAGCCGTGCGGCCGACCTGCGCGGCCGCCGGGTCGGCTGCTATGGCGGCTTTCAGCCGGCGGCTTGCGTGTGGCTGCGCGGCCTGCTCGAGGAGTTCTTCGACCTGCCGCACCGCGAAGTGACCTGGGTGGTGCCGCAGCTGCCCGAGATCCCCTTCACGCCGCCGCCGGGGCTCGCGATCGAAACTATTCCGGTCGAGCAGTCACTCGATCAGATGCTGGCCGAAGGCAAGATCGACGCGATGCTGGCGCCGAGCTTTCCGGCGCCATTCATGAAAGGCGACAAGCGCGTCGCGCGGCTCTTTCCCGATTTCAAGGCGCGGGAGATCGACTACTACATAGAGACCGGCATCTTTCCGATCATGCATCTGGTGATGATCCGCCAGGAGATCGTCGACAAGCATCCCTGGGTGGCGGCCAATCTCGCCTATGCTTTCAACCAGGCCAAGCAGATCGCCTATCAACGCTTGCGCAATCCGCGCGTGCTGCCGCAGGCCTGGGCGACGAGCGCGGCCGAGGAGCAGGCTGCGATTCTCGGGCCAGATCCGTGGGCCTACGGACTCAATGCCGCGAACCGCCGGAATCTCGAGACCGCCATGCGCTACACCCACGCGCAAGGCCTCACCGACCGCCTTGCCAAGGTCGATGATGTATTTGTTTCGATCGATGAAGGCGTATTCTCCGGCGTCGGCGGCTATTGAGGCGCGCGCGAACCTCAGTGTTTGTCGAGCACCATCACCTTGGAGACGAAGGCATGGGTCGTGCGCACCAGCGCCAGGCCGCAGGATGCGCCCAGCGCCGCGAACTCTTCATCGAGATAGCTCACGTAATAGGGCTCGTGATAGTTCTGGGGGAACAGCTCCAGCATGCCGTCATAATCCGGCTCGTCGCCGCGCTGGAGCGAATCAAGGATGACCAGGCGCCCGCCCGGCTTGAGCACGCGCGCAACCTCGCACAGGACCGTGCGCCGCACTTTCGGCGGCAGCTCATGGAATAGAAAGTCCGCAGTCACCGCGTCTTGGCTCGCATCGGCGAGCGGAATGGCTTCCGCGTTGGCGACCAGCACGTCGACCCAGCCCCAGCGGCGTAGCTGTTGCCGGGCCTCGGCCACATAGGCTTCCGACAGGTCGATACCGATCGCGGCAAGTCGCGGCCAAACTTGCTTGCAGCAATCAAGCGCACGCCCGGTGCCGCAACCGATATCGAGGAGGCGCAAGCTCCGTTGGTCGCGGCCGGCGAAAATCTCGGCAAGCGGCGGCAGCACTTGGCGGCGCGTCACATTGGCGGTGCCGTGCAGCAACACCTCGACTTGCGTGTCGTAGCGGCGCGCGGAATCGCGCGTCATCCAGCCGCCCGACTGGAAATGGAAGTTCTGCAGGTAATAGGCGGGGCGCTTGCCGCGCGTCTCTTCGTTGAAGACCTCGCGTGGCTCGCCGTTCTCGCGCCGGCGGTGGATGTCGGGAAGGTCTTCGAAGAACAGGCGCGAGCGGGCGAGAAGCTGCGGCAGCGGACCGTCGTGATCGGCAGGCAGCGGATAGATCCCGGCCTCCACATTGGCGAGGTCCTGGCGAAACAGCGCTGCCATGTCGGCGTAGAGGCGATTGCGATCCGGCACCGGCGCGTCCGTGTGCGGCTTGGCGCGCGTGCTCGCCTCGCCCGACTGGCGCGCTGCCTGGGCGAGGCGGCGCATGATGGCGTTGTGCCCTACATACCAGGCAAAGCGCGGCAGCTGCCGCGCCCCATAGGCCACGCGTGTGGCAAGGCGGGATAGGCCATCAGGCAAGGGATCGGTCATGTGCAGGTTCAGCGGGTGCCGCTCAGCGGATATTCGTCGCCAGCATACATCCGCAGCACGGCGATTGGCATGCGGCATGGTGGGCGCGGCTTGGCGCCCCGGTCATTCCCCCTCCACAAATCCAGCCGCCTTGGCAAGATCAGCAAGGATTGGGCCGGCTGTTGGAATCAGTTGCGGATCGGGTGCGGGCGCGCAATCATCTCTGGCGGAGGCTTGCGCTACGCATTCGCCCTTGCATGGACCGAGATGTTCTGGATCATTCTTTTGCTTGCCGTTCATTTGCTGGCCGCCGTGTTCTGGGTCGGCGGCATGGCATTTGCCTATACGATGCTGCGCCCGGCCGCGGGTGCGCTCGATCCGCCGGTGCGATTGCCGCTGTGGCGGCGCGTGTTCACCGGCTTCTTTCCCTGGGTCGGGCTCAGCATTGTGGTCCTGTTGGTGAGCGGCTTTGCGATGATCTTTCTGCTGTTCGGCTCGTTTGCGGACGCACCGCCCTATGTGCATGCCATGATGGGGGTCGGCATCCTGATGATGCTGCTTTACCTGCATCTCATCTTCGCACCCTGGCGCCGCTTTCGCGCAGCCCTCGACGGCGGCGCGCTGGCGGAGGCGGCGAAGAGCCTCAATCAGATCCGCCTGATCGTGGCGATCAATCTGGTGCTCGGAGCCCTCACACTCGTCATCGGGGGCACCGGGCGCTATTGGTGACGTCGATCACGCTCTCGGTGATGCTGCAGGCCCGTGTGCAACGACTACGGCAACCACGTTTCCTATGACCGGTATGTCGAGGCGTTCAGCCACCTCAAGCTGCCGCTGTTCGTGCAAGGCAACGGACCTGATCTGACGCCGCGCGACGATATCCATATCCGCGACACCGCGCCGGTCATCCTGCGCGAGGGCGAGCGCGCCCGGTTGACCGAGCTCACCTGGGCGCCGCGCGACCGCAACAAGAAGCCGGTGTTCAACTTTCGCGCCGAGGGCCGCCGGTTCGGCAAGACCAAACGATGCCTGATCCCTGCCTCGCATTTCTATGAATTCACCGTCGCCGCGCACGCCAGGCAGAAGCACAAGGACAAATGGCAGTTCGCGCTCGCGGGCAGCGATTGGTTCTGCATTGCGGGAATCGTCCGGAAGGATGCGATCGACGGCGCTGACTGCTTCACCATGCTGACCACTTCTCCGGGCCCTGACGTCAGCCCCTATCACGATCGGCAGGTTGTGGTGCTGCGTCCGCCGGACTGGCGCGCCTGGCTTGACCTATCGCGACCCGAGGGCGACTTGCTGCAGCCCCTTGCGGTTGGCTCGCTGAGCGTCGCGCGCGCAGCGCCCAAATGATTTGATTTCCACCGGCGAGGATCGGTCGACAATGCGACCTCGATCACTTGTCGCTTCCGGTTGCGTGCATCCGGGCTCGCTCGCCGGCCGGACGGGGAATTTGGCTGGCCGCGCATGCGCCTGCCTGGCGATAGCAGACGGTGTTGTAGCAGGCAACGAGCGGCCAGCCGCCGCCCGGCACGCTCCAGTTACACACTGGCACGCAGTCATCCAATATTCTTCCGCAATCCGGCCCCGGATATGTCGGGTAGAGGCGAGCGGGCCGCGCACCCGCGGAATCGATCGATCCCGCTGCAGACAGGCAGATTGCCAAAATGAAGAGAAGACCTGAACGGCAACGACGAACGCGCCGACAATCCATGGGTGCCTCCCGGCAAATGGACACAAGGCCGCTGTTAGAACACCCGCGGCGGTTCCCGGGTTCCCTCGCTTAGCCGCTCCTTGGCGCGGGATCGCCCTTGTGGGCGCCCGCAGGGGACGTAAAATGACGTCCAACAGCGCCACAACATCAATCAACCCAGCTGGAGGAAACCCGTGTTTCGCACAACATGCCTGTTCGGCCTGGTGACCGTAATTGGCGCCGCCTCGCTTCCATCGGCGAATGCGGCCGAAATCAAGGTGCTCGACGCCAATGCGCTCACCATCGCGATGAAGGAGATCGCCGCCGACTACACCAAGGAGACCGGCAACACGGTGACCTTCGTGGGTGTCAATCCGGGCCAGGTCGAGCAGCGGATCAAGGCCGGCGAGGTTTATGATCTCGTCATCACCGCGACCGAGTCGGCGGCGGCCTTCGAAAAGGAGGGCCGGTGGATTCCCGGCAGCCGCCATCCGCTCGCGCGGGTCGGCATCGGGGTTGCGGTGCGCGACGGCGTCAAGGTTGATCTCTCGAGCGTTGAGTCGACCAAGAAGCTGCTCATGGACGCCAAGAGCGTCATGTACAGCAATCCGAGTGGCGGGGGCCTCAGCGGCATCAATGCCAAGAAGGTGGTTGCCAATCTAGGCCTCACCGATGCGATCGCGCCGAAGCTCACGCTGTCCAAGGACCTGGCGAGCGGGCAGGCAGAGATTGCCAAGGGCGACATCGATGTCGGCCTGTTCAATCTCAGCGAGATTCCGCGAGCGCCCGGCGTGACGCGCGCGGGGCCGGTCCCGGCAGCCGTTGAGGTCTACATCAATTACGATTCGGCGGTGCCGGTGACCAACAAGGCGCCGGAAGCCGCGCTCGCACTTCTGCGCTACTTCCATCGCGCAGAGTCAAAGCCGGTTTGGGACAAGGCCGGGCTCGAAGTAGTCGGGGAATGAAGAAGAAGGAAGCAAACCCAGGAGGACACAATGGCGAACCGTGAGCAGCGCAACAACCGCGAGAAGAAGAAGCCGAAAGCCGAGAAGAACAAGATCAAGAGCCAGACCCCGGCCTCGCTCTTCTCAGCGCCCCGCAATCCGCCGGCCACAAGCCCGGCCCCGGCGCAGGCCGCAAAGAAGAACCCCTGAAGCATGTTTCTGAGACGTGGCTTTCTGAGATCTGGCTTTCTGAGATCTGGCGCGGGCTTGTTGCTGGCCGTAGCGATAACTGCGCTCGCGACGGGCGTGCCTGCGCCCGCACGCGCCGCGGAAGGCGCAAAGTTTCCGGATTGGTCCGGGCAATGGGAGCGAATCGGCAACGGCTCATTCGATCCGAACAAGCGGCCGGAACGCGGCCAGCAGCCGCCTCTGACGGCCGCTTACCGGGCGACCTGGGAAGCCAACATGGCCGAGGAGGCCGCCGGCGGGCAGAGCTATAATACCCAGGTGCATTGCCTGCCGGGGGGCATGCCGCGAATGATGACTGCCTATCAGCCCATGGAGGTCATCGTCACCCCGGAGGCGACCTACATTGCGATCCAGTTCTTCCGCGAGCTCCGACGCATTTACACGGACGGGCGCGACTGGCCCGCGCAAATCACGCCGACGTTCTCAGGTTATTCCATCGGCCGCTGGACTGTTACCGGCGGAAGCTTCGACGCGCTCGAGGTCGAGACCCGTGCTCTCAAAGGGCCGCGCATCCTCGACCCGAGCGGCATACCGGTCGCCGACGACAATCAATCGATCGTCAGGGAACGCTTCGCGCTCGACGGAGCCAATGCCGACATCCTGCACGATGTCATCACCCTCTTCGATCATGCGCTGACCCGGCCGTGGACGGTGGACAAGACCTATCGGCGTGTGCGCGATCCGACCTGGCTTGAGGACATTTGCGCCGAGAACAACAACTATGTGTTCGTCGGCAAGGAATCCTATTTCCGCAGCGTCGATGGCAAGCTCATGCCCACCCGCAAGAATCAGCCGCCGCCGGAGTTGCGCGGCTTCGACGCGAAGGCGCCTTGAGTCGAGACGCTGGCGCATGTTCCGGAAAAGCGGACACCGGTCTTCCGAACAGAACATGCACAAATGCAAAGAGGCAGAGCGCATTCCGATCCCGTCAAATCGGAATACGCTCTAGACGCGCCATCGCAGACATGCCACCGATGTTGTTATACCGATGTTATTATCATGAGCGAAACGGAACGGGCCTGCGGCTCCTGCTCCCTTTGCTGCAAGCTCCTCTCGATCGAGGGCGTGGAGGATCGCCCGCCTTGGACGTGGTGCCGGCATTGCCGGCCCGGCAGGGGCGGCTGCAGCATCTACGCGGATCGCCCCACAGCCTGCCGCACATTCATATGCGGCTGGCTTTCGGGCGCGCTCGATTCCGTGCTTGATCGCGAGCGCTGGCACCCCACCAAAGCACGCATGATGCTCACCGCGGAAGCCGTCGATCCCGACGTTCACGTGGTCGTTCACGTCGATCCGAGCTTACCGGAACGCTGGCGCGAGGCGCCCTTTCGCGAGGACATCAGCGCGCTTGCGCGGGAAATACCAGACCAGCAGCGCCTGTTCGTGCGCATCAAGTATCGGCTGATCGAGATCACCGCATCGGGCGAGATAGATCACGGCGAGGTCCCGATGGCAGGATGGACCGGCGAGAAGAACGCGAGCCTCGCCGATCGTTTTCGCCGCACCAGCACGGGTTTTGTGCGCAGGTGAAGGGCAGCGGGGCGCGCTATCGGCCGCCGTTCTGATGCAACCAACGGCAAGCATTCTGCGTTGAGTGCGGCGGCGGATCGACCTTCCATGCATCGACCCAAAATGCAAAGGGCATCGCCGCGCCCACGGAGTCGCATGAAAGCCCTTTCAGACCGAGACATCGTTCGCGACTGCCTCGCCTGCGGCCTGCCCCGCCCGCACCTTTACCTCTACGAGAAATGCGGCTGCGCAATCTGGAAATGCGCAAGCTGCGGGCTCGGTGGCGCGGACGCCGCCAGCTTCGATCCGGCGGCATTCTATACCGGTGACTACTTCACCGGGGCCTGTAGCGATGGCTACGCCGACTACCCGGGGGCGGAATCCGTGCTGCGGCGCGAATTCGCCCGGACCGCAAGCTTCATCGCCAAGCAGCGAGCGGCGGGCAGGCTTCTCGATGTCGGCTGCGCCTACGGCTACTTCTTGCAGGAGGCACGGAAATACTTCGAGGTCGCCGGCATCGAGCTCGCCGAGGAAGCCGCGGAGCACTGCCGTCGAGCTGGACTCAATGTCCTCTCCGGGACAGCCGATAAGGCCAACATGGAGCGCCTGGGCACCTTCGACATAATTACCCTGCTGGACGTCATCGAGCACTTACCCGCGCCGCACGACACACTCTCCCTTTGCCGCCGCCATCTGGCGCCGGGCGGGCTGCTTGTGCTCACCACCGGTGATTTCGCCTCACCGCTGGCTCGGATCATGGGCGCCAATTGGAGATTGATGACTCCGCCGCAGCACCTCTGGTTCTTCACCCGCGAGAGCTTGCGGCGTCTGTCCGGCTCTCTCGGATACACATTGGAAAGTTGCAGCCATCCTGCCAAGATCGTGCCAGGCGGGCTCATTTTGTTTCAGCTGAGCAGAATGCTTGGAGTGTCACGACCCATGAAGCCGCCCGGCAATGGAGTCGGCATTCCGATCAATCTATACGATGCAATGCGTGTTGTTCTGCGAAGGCCGGCGTCATGATGCAGGATCGTCTGACTCTGTTCCAGATCACCCTCTTGTCGATTTATGCCGCCGGAATGGCGGGCGGGCAAATCTTGTTTAAGATGGCGGCGCTTCAGTACGGTGCAGAGGGCGCCGGGCGCAATGTGCTCGGCCTGGTCTGGAATATCTATTTCCTGGCGGCGGCCGTCCTGTACGCCGCATACGCGGTGTTCTGGGCCTGGATTCTCACCTTCACTCCGCTGTCGCGCGCGTATCCGTTCGCCGCCCTGGCTTTCGCGGTCACCCCGCTATTGGGCGCAGTCTTGTTTGGCGAGCTGATCACCATACGGCTGGTGATAGGCTTGGCGCTGATCCTGTGCGGCCTGCTGCTGGTGACCGCCTGAGGAACTTTTCCCGCGTGCCGGCGGTTGTATCGCGGGGCTGACAAGTCGGGAAAGCTACGTTGCCGTGGGGGTCGGCGCCTTTTTTGTAAATGGCGGGCGCGCAAGATGGCAACGACGATACCAGCCAACTGGGTCATATGCCCGGCTTACAACGAGGCGGCAACGATCGGGCCGGTCGTCGCGGAGCTGCGACGGGCAGGCTATCGGGTTGTCGTCGTAGACGATGGATCCAACGACCAAACAGCGCGCCTGGCGGCGGATGCGGGTGCCGATCTTGTGGTCCATCCGATAAATTTGGGACAGGGCGCGGCTCTGCAAACGGGCATAGAGTACGCTCTCCAACAGGGCGCCGAGACGCTTGTGACGTTCGATGCCGACGGCCAGCATCGCGTCGACGATATCGGGCGCCTGCTCGAAGCAATGCGGGAAGGCAGAGCTGAATTCGCGCTGGGCAGCCGATTCATCGGTCATGCCACAAACTTGCCAGCTCTTCGCCGCCGGCTATTGCAAGCGGCTGTCGTCTTCACAAGACTGACCACCGGACTGCAGGTTTCGGACGCACATAATGGACTGCGCGCCATGACCCGCCGCGGAGCCGCCACCATTCATCTGCGTCAGAATCGCATGGCGCACGCCTCGGAAATCCTCGCTGAAATCGCCCGTAGCGCTCTGCGTTATGTCGAGGTCCCGGTCACTATCGAGTACACGACGTATTCGCTCGCCAAGGGGCAGCGGCTGGGCGATTCCCTGCTCATTCTGCGGGATCTCATCGCGCAGGGGCTGGCCCGATGATCGCGCAATGCACCCTGTCGTTCGTTCTGCTTGGAGTGATCGGCTATGCTTGGACCGAGTACCGCCGGTCTCCGGTGGTTGCTCTGCTATCGGCTTGCACCGCTGCCGGCGGATTTTATTTCGTCTGGTTCCCGGCCCAAAGCAATCAATTGGCGGAGTTCGCCGGGGTTGGCCGTGGGTCTGACCTGATCGTCTATACATGGGCCGCACTAAGCCTGCTCGTCATGCTCAATCTGCATCTGAAGCTTCGCTTCCAGCTCGAGCTGATCACCGTGCTGGCGCGGAGGCTGGCCCTGGCCAACTGCGCGACGAACGGCCGTGCGCCGGCGCCGGAAGCTTCTCCGTTGCGTGACCGGGTTACGGGTAGCGATTGACCGTTGCTCCAACCACGGCATTGGGCGTGCGCCGCAATCCATCCGACCGCTCCTGCGCCGATTGTCATTGCGGCAATCTCCCGTCATCACGCCGCGCGCTCTCCCCTGATAGCAGTCGTCAGCCGCCCGCGCGGAGCATGAGGAGCTGGTGATGTCCCGCTGGTCGAAGGGGCCCTGGGCAAATTTGGTGCTGTTGCTCGCCGCCTCCGCGGTGCTCGGCGGCGCGATCCTCTCTCGTCCGGCCAAAGGTCTGATGGACTTCGATCAGCCGTTCTATGTCACCATGGCCTACGATCTCGATCGCCACGGCATCCTCAGCAACGGAATTTTTGTCGACATCGACAGCACCGAGGCGGCGCCGCAGCCCGGAATGTTCTTCGTCCCGATCTATCCGCTGCTGGTCGCCGCAGTGATGAAGGTCGATTCCCGTTTCGCGAAAGTGGTCCGCTGCAGCGTGGAGGCGGATCGCGGACATCGCGACGAGAGAAGTTGCGAGCCGTATGACACCCCCATTCGGGTGGTTCATACTCTCCTTTTGGCTCTCGGAGTGCTTGCGGTCGCGAGCACGGCACGTGTGATCTTCGGTAGCTGGCCGGTGTTCTGGGCCTGCGGCGCCCTTGCGATCATGGCGCTCGCCGCCGAGGCCGAAATTTTTTCGTTCGTGATGACCGAAAGCCTCACGTTCTCCCTCTACAGCATCTTCGCGCTCACCATGGTGCTTGCGTGGCAAAGCGGGCGGCCGCGGTATTTTGCAGGCGCCGGTATGGCTCTCGGATTGTTGTGCCTGACACGGCTTTCATTTCTCGTCCTGTTCCCGCTGAGCATCGGCCTGACGCTGCTCTGCCGGCGGATCATTCCGGCTGCGCGGACGTTCGCGCTCATCGCCGGCGTCGCGGCCATGTCGGTGCCCTTTGGCGCCATGATGGGCGGCTGGGCCATGCGCAATGCAATCTCGGTCGGCAAGCTCGGGCTGAGCGAGGAATACGGTTCGGCCGTATTGATCGAGCGCTTCGCCTACAATGATATGTCGCTACGCGAGTTCTTCCAGGCCTTTCCGTTCTGCACGCCGGGCCTCGGCGAGCTTGCGTTCGATACGGTCTACGGCTCGGATTCGATGCATCGATTTGTCTATCACACACCGGGCAGTTTCTTTCACGTCGGGCGCGACGAGCGCGATCGGCTTGTCAGCGAGTACGGACGTCTTGATCCACTGATCGGCGGCATCGTCGGCACAGAGATGCGGGAAAAGTGGTGGCGTCACCTGCTTGTATCCATCCCGCTCGCCTGGTGCGGGATGTGGCCGGGCTGGGTAGTGAGTCTTTTCTTGCTGCCGCTGTTCATCTGCGCCTGCATGCGCGCAACCCGGCACGGCCATTCTCTGCTCTTGCTCTATTGCGCGCCGGCCATCGCCATGCTGGGCCTGCATGCGTTGATCGCCAACCACTATACGCGCTACAACCTCATTCTGATTGGTCCCTATGCGACCGGCGCAGCCTGGTGCCTTTTAGCGCTATCGCGATGGCCGTACTCTCGCCGGCCAGGCCTTCGGCGCGCTCGTGTCTGATATCCAACGATCACGGCGGATCTGCTGACTACCACCGCCCTTTGTTCGGCGGTGAAATTGAATGAACGCCGTGCTCGGAACAGCATTGCTAACCTGCGGGGCTGGTCTGCTGGCGGCCGCCAATCAATCGCGACTGCAACACCGAACGGAACCCTGCCGGTCGCAGCCGGTTCCCTATCAAGACGCTAGTGCATGTTCCGATCGAAAAGACTCACTCCAGTCGTCACCCGCGGGCATGGCCCGTCGAAGACGGGCGTAAACGCCCTTATGAGCCGCGGGTCCATCTTTTTCGCAAGAAGATGGATTGCCGGGTCAAGCCCGGCAATGACGCTGAAGTGGATCAATTCGATTGGGAACCGCCTTAGTGTCCCGGCTCGACGCGCTATGCCGCAAGCTCTTTCAGGAACTTCAAATCGAAAGCGGCCTGAGAATCACATGTTTGTTGGTGCCCCTTTCTTTTGGAAGCTCGCGCCAATGGGTGCCGAGATGTATCACGAGCTTCGGAAACGGGGCCCTCGCCGCACCTGAAGGTCAAGTCGTGTCCTCCGGCTGTGGCGATCGCTTCAACCATCCGGCGCCCCCTGTCCGTATGATCCGGGAGCGCCGCCCCGGACGCCGCCAATGACGCAGGTTCGATCCAAGGTTGGTGGTTGGCCATTGGCGACCGCAATGGCGGTCATCTTGGTGTTCCTATTCTTCATCCGCGGAATCCTCCTCCCCTTCGTGTTCGCTGCTGCGCTTGCGCTCATACTCACCCCGCCGGTTGACGCTTTGCATCGCAGCACCGGCATGCGTCGATGGATTGCAGCGGTCCTGGTCTATCTGGGTGTTCTGGCGATCTTCGCCTTGCTCGCCTATTGGCTCGCAGGCCCGGTGATTGAGGACCTCGCGGACGTCATTCAACAGCTTCCACGGTTGCTCCGGCGCCTAATCGGCGAGCTCCTTTCCGTCTTCTCCGGATTGATCAGGCAGCCAATCGATCCTGACGCCCTCACCAAGGAGATCATGTCCGCTCTTTCCAACGTGTTTGGCGGCGCGGAGGCGATGAAGCTCGCCGGCTACGGAATCGCTGCCATATTCGGTATGATTCTGATGTTCGTGCTGCTCATTTATTTTTTGATCTCCGGCAGGCGCGTGGCCGCGGGCGTGTTGTGGCTCGTGCCCCCTGAATATCGGACCGGTGTCGCCCGGATTACAGCCAAGATCCAGCCCATGCTGTGGCGCTATTTCGTCGGGCTGATCGTCGTCATTTCCTACACCAGCAGCGTTGCGGCGATCGGGTTTGTGCTTGTCTTTCATATTCCGCACGCGCCCGTCCTGTCGGTTGCGGTGGGCTTTCTAGAGCTCATCCCGGTGGTCGGGCCCGCGGTGTCGATGGGCTTGGTTTGCCTCATCGCAATCCGGCAAGTCGGGGTGCTTGCTGTGGCGGGACTTGCGGGATTTGCGATCGCACTGCGACTTTCGATAGATCAAATCGTCGGGCCACTGGTGCTCGGCCGTGCCGCCCAGCTGCACCCGGTGGTAATTATTTTTTCATTTTTGTCCGGCGCGGTGCTGTTCGGAATAATCGGATTGTTGTTGGCCGTGCCGGTGGCTGCGTCCATCAAAATCGTTCTCGGGGTATACTATGCAGAGCCGGTGGGCGGCCAAGCGCCGTCCCGTGCAGGACCGGAGTCCGAAACGGCTGCTACCGACGAGGGCTCCCCACGATCCGATCCAGATGCATTGAAGAGAGCAGATATGGCTTCCGAATGACCAATGCTTGTCGAAAGCTACGACCGCCCGCGATTTAGGTCCAGGTTCCGTCAATATTTGATCGCGGTCAGAACAGAGAAGATCGCAAGATAATGGCAAACGGCTGCAGACAGCACAAAGGCATGCCAAATGGCATTCTGAAATCGCAACCGTGAACTCAGATGGAAGATGACCCCTGTCGCATATAGGACGGCGCCAAGCGTGAGGAGCACGGCAGCCCGATGCGACAGCCCCGTCTCGTGCAAGACCGCCAGCAAGCCGAACAAGCCGAGGCTCAAATACAAGCCGATGGCAAGGCGCTCGAACCTCCCGGGGGCGAGGAACTTGATTGACGCTCCCGCCAGGGCGCACAACCACAGGCAGGCAGCCGCGGCCGCTGCTGCGCTCCCGAGACTGCGATGCAGCAGGAACGGCATCGCGGTCGCGGCAATGAAGACGTATATGGCGGCGTGATCGAACCGCCGCAGCGTCCATTTTGTTCTTGAGACCGGCCACAGTAGACGGCCGACAGCACAAACGCCGTGACCAAGGTGCTCGCATAGATGACGGTCGCGGCAAATTGAAGCACGGAATCCGGCCGGGCGGACGCGGCGAGCACGATCGCTCCAATCCCGGCGAGCATGATCCCGCAGCTGTGAATCGCGCCGTCGGCAAGCAGCTCGGCAGCATCATAATCCCAGCAAAAATCGGAGGGCAGACCCGCAGGCAAGTGCTGCGGCGCGCGGCGTACGCAGAACATGCAGCTGTAACGCTGCACGACCGCCGCCGGTTCAAGCCGCGTCACGTCCGCCCCGCCAGGCGCGGAACCAGCGCCGCTCCTCAGCTATTTGCAGAGCGGCTCCGACACAGTGCAAATGTTTGATAGACTACAAGCGGGGCAAGCGCGATGACACACCATGGAGATCAAGGTGAGCCACGTGCTTGACGACACGCCCGCGGCCGCCCCGAGCGTCATCATGGTCGTGGGCTTGCTGTTCGAGGCGCATTTTGCCGAGCGGCCGACCGCCGCGGTTGTTTGCCGCGGCAATAGCCACAGGATCGCGACCACAATCCTCGCGGCAGCCAGATCGGGGTGTCACCGCATCGTCAGCTTCGGCATGGCCGGCGGTCTTGCGCCCGACCTGCGGCCGGGGGATTGGATCGTCGCTTCCAGGATCATAGGCGACGAGGTGTCATATGCGACTGATCCGGCTCTGTCGCGCCTGCTTTTGGAAAACGCGCCCGGCGCCGAGTATGCACCGATAATCGGAGTAGATGCGCCGGTAGCGGATCCCGCATCCAAGCGCGCGCTCCACGCGCGCGGACTGGCCGCCGTGGACATGGAGTCCCACATTGTGGCGCGGCTCGCGGTCGAGCACAGACTCGCCTTAGGGGCGATAAGGGTCATCATCGACCCGGCGCACCGGAGAATTCCCGCCGCCGCATTGGTGGGCTTCAACTCGCTGGGAGCCATTGATCCCACGGCGGTGATCCGCGCATTGATCGGACGCCCGCGCGACTTGCCGCTCGTTGCAATGCTCGCCTTCGATGCCGTCGCGGCGCGAAGGGCGCTGCAGCGAATCCATCAAATGCTTGCAAACGGATTTGGCCGGCCTGTCGATGGCAAGCGATGATGTCGCCGCGGTTGCGCGCCAGTCGGGCGCTTGGTCGGATTCCGCTCAGCTCATGAGGAAGACGCTCTTGAGGCGACCGAACATTGTTTCGCTTTTTCGATCGCGAACACTTTGGGGCGACTGAAGCCGCTACGTTATTCAAGCTCCATCAGCTCGGGACCGAGATCTCAAATGTCAGCTCTATTTGATTAAAACACGACCGGCCGTCGCTCATCGTGCCTCTGAGCGGGAGATGAAGAGGCCGACAGTCATCGCGAAAGCCAACGAATCCGACAATCAGCCGGGGATGGCCTCAGAGCTGCGGCCCACTCGATCGCACCACGCGACGGAACAATCACAAGCCTTGCCAGTACATCCGTGGTCAAGGCTCGCTTGCCGGCTGCGCTGCCGCTCAAACGGTGCGCAGGTTGTCCGCCGAGGATTTGCCGGTCCGGCGATCGGCCACCACCTCGAATGAGAGCTTTTGTCCCTCATTGAGGCTATGCAGCCCGGCCCGCTCAACGGCACTGATGTGCACGAAGACATCCTTGCTGCCGTCATCCGGCTGAATGAAACCAAAGCCTTTTTGGCCATTGAACCACTTCACTGTTCCTTGCGTCATCAGGTCCTTCTTTCTGATATAGCGTTACGCAGCCCGCACCCGAGTGCGGTCTGTTCTTCATGTTCGAGATTTGGAAGAAGCTCGTTAGTCCGACGCGAGTCGCGCGGCGAGGCCAAGTCGTTCGGCCGAAGCTCGATGCTACAAATCCTAACAGATCGGGGCCTGTTCCGCAACGCATATGTCCGATGGAAGCATTCGCCGTCAGTCCTTATGCCTCGATGAGCCTGCAGTGGCGGGCACCGGTTGAGAAAAAAGCTGGCTATTTCCGCCCGCAAGCATCATGTTTATAGGACCGTCGGTATCGGCTTGGCTGCCGACGGCTGAGAGACGAGGTTGTGCTCCCGCCGGCAATACGGGAGACCGCCGTGGCTCAGGCCTACCCGATCGACATCACTCGCCAGCTCGAACGGCGTTGGCGTCGGGTGGACGCCGCCAAAAAATGCCAGCCCTGACGACAGGGGCGTGGCGACGGCGTTCGCGCAGCATGTGAGGACATCCGTAAGTCGGCCGCCGTCGCTCATGCTGCCGCCGCAAACTTGTTTACCATCGACTGCGTCGTGCGTGGGGACTCGAAAAGCTGACCATCCGGAACGTGCGGACGCACGGAAAAGCCGGAGCGTTTGAAACACTTCGGCTTTCAATTCCACGCCGCAGCTCGGTCGTGCGCTGGCGTCTCGCCTTGCCCGACAGCGCGACCTGCGGTGCACTGGTACGGGTTCGGCATACGTGGACACCCGTTGTTAGGCGACCCGCTCTGAGCGTGAGCGGAGAAAGGATAAACCCATATGCGCATTTACATCTTCAAATCCGAAAACCGTCAGGGGCTTCGCGCCTTCGCCGACGATCCATCCGGAAGCAAGCTCCCGCAGCACCATGGGCCCTGGACGGTTGTGGGTGTGGTCAGGCCGGAATCTGATCCACCCCACAAGTTTTCGCGCGTGTCTATCGAGCGGGCAATTGACGCCGCTGGCTTTCAGCTTTGGCGTTTGAGCGCGAAAGCCGGATCGCCCGCCTGACGATCTCAAGGAAAACTATGCGAAAGAGCCCACGCAGAGGCAGTCGTTCGCCCCAACCCCCAAGGCGAGCACCACTCGAGATGACGAAAAGGGGAGGGGGGCCGTCCGAGCGGCACCGATCTCCCCTGAGGAGCTACGAGCATTATGTCTCGCTTGCTCGCGCCGCGGCGCTCAACGGCGATATTATCGAGGCAGAGAACTACTACCAGCACGCTGAGCATTACTACAGATCAATCGCCGCCAAGTCTCCAGATGAATAGACAATCAAACTGCGATACGCCCACCCTTGGCCAGACGGAGGCGATCTAAGATGGCCACGCACAAATTCATGATCGGCCAAACAGTCTTTTTGCAGCCCACGGTCCTCAACCGCCTTGCGGTCCCCCGCGCATTTGCGGTGACCAAGCACCTGCCTGTCCAGAAAGACGGGCAGCTCGAATATCGAATTAGAAGCTCAAGCGAGCCGTTCGAGCGAGTCGCGAAGGAAAGCGACCTCAGCGTGGAATGACTGGTCGCTACGTTCCGCCGAAGGGCAGCTTTTGCTCCATGGTCGGAAGCTGGAGGCCCGTCCGTTACCCCGCCGAATCACCAAGCTTTTGGCTCTCGCGCGATAATCTCGTGCGCTCGGCACGCGGTTGTCACCTATGTCTTTGGTACGATCTGTCACCCATGTGTCCGGGCCGGACATTGATTTTATGGTGCGCAAGAGGGACCCACATTCATCTAATAAGCTTTTGATAGACCATCATATAATTTGAGCGATCTCGGTAGGTACCCCCGCGTGTACCCCCACTTTTCTTCGCTCGAACGGGGCTCGAACGGCGGACCAGCCTCGAACGGCGGACCAGCGCGGCCCTAGCATCTTCTTCGGCCAGCACTCAAGCAGGCCAAGTCCCATCCCTGGATCGCTCATGCGTTTCGACCTCTTTGATGGCCTATGGCTAGCTATGTGTAGGTTGTACCGAACCTAGTCTTCACGTATGTTCTGCGATGCCCGCTGGCTGGTTCCTGGCGAGCATCGCGATGCTCCCTTTTCGAAGGGAGTGTCCGATGACACAAAAGTTAGTCTCGAAGAAAGAACTGAAGCTCGTCTTTGGAGTCCCATACAGCTTCGCCCATATCGCGCGTCTCGAAGCCGCCGGCCAATTTCCCAAGCGAATACGGCTCGGAGCATGTAGGGTCGCGTGGCTGTCCGAAGAGGTGCAGACCTGGATAGACGAGCGTGTTGCTCAACGCTGCACGGCATGACCTTTCCTAAAGGGCGGGAGCCTCGGCAAAGTCCGGGGCTCCCGTTTTTTCCTTGGCAGAACCGCCACAACGCAACTTTTTCTGGACTTGTCGAACCGCTACACTAGGTCGTTGCTCAGCACCCGTCTGCGAAAGCCGTGGCCGGAACGTTCGTTTCAGTCGCCCCGAAAAAGAGATGAACTTCGACCTCCTCGGTCCCGAATTTTTTTGGACGATACAAATTGCGGGAGGCGCGACCTATGCCGCCGCAGGAATCACAGCGTTTCTGCTCTTCCGGCTTTTGCTCTCCCTTGTATCCGCTACTCCTTTGGATCTTTTGAAACGACGAGCAGCCGTGTTTGCCGTGATCGGCCTCCCGTCAGTACCGCCTCTCATTGCTTATCAGTACGACCTCATTTACTTCGTAGGTTCGTTCATGTTGCTGGCCAAGGTGCTTCTTGCGTGGACAGATGCGTTCGCCGCACTGGCAATAGGGGTTTCCCTACAGCAAGTTCTGTCGCGGAGGTCTCGCGTTCCGAACATTCTCGCCCTTCCGTTTGTCGCGTCAATTTGCGTCCCTGTTTGCTTGATTCTCGCTGAGCTCGCGCCGACATATTTCACGTTCCCGCTACCCTCCGCCTGCGAACCCAGGCCATATCCATTTTTTTCTACGTGCGGCTATTTCCGATACGAGGGCTTCTATGCACTAGGGGCGCTTTTTATTCTCGTCATCGTGTGTGGGCTCCTCCTGTCTCCGAACTCAAACATCATTCGCGGATACGCATGGCTTACGGGCGTCAGCCCGTACCAACCGACCGCAGCGCCAAAAAACGAGGACGGCCCACGGCTTGACCGCTTGCCGGCTCGAGCACTTGTGAGCGAACTGGATGACCTCGAAAAGCAGATGATCAAGCACGCGCTTCGTTCCAAGCGCCAAGAGTTCGAACTATAGCGGGCGAGGTCTCGGCGTTCAGGTCATGCGCGTCACGATTGATCATAGACAAGAAACGACCGGCCTTGGCGGCACACAATCTCAATTTGTCAACTGCACCGTTCAATTCAGCGAGGAAGAGAAGGCAATTATCAGGGTTCGTGGCCTGGGAGATCATCTGATCGTCCTCGACAGCCCGCGGCCGCCGCCCAGCTATCGAGAGTACATGACGGCCGGCATCCTGCTCGCGTTCTCTCCGCTCTTTGGCTTGATAGGATTTTGGACGCTCGTCTATGCGGTAATCAACCTCGTGATCTCAGGTGGCCGAAGCGCGCTCGGCTATGCGGTGGTCGGCTGCCTCCTGCTTGTCTTCGCGCCCTTTGCGTGGGCAATCGGATTCCTGATGGATCGAGCGATGAACCACCGCTTCACGCACCCAAAGCAGTTCGTCACTGTTAGGGAGATGCTGCTTCGTCCGTTCACCGTCCACTCTCCCGACCCTGCATACTCCGATCTCGTTGTCGACCAGATCAAAGAACGACTGACGATCCTGAAGGCGATCATTTCCGGTAGCGCGGAGATGCGCGAAAGGAGCACGTACGAGCTATGAGGACAGGCTTGTCGCGGCTCTCATCCGGGTCACCGGCCACTGACGCGCTGCTGCTTCTCCTGCTTTTGTTCGGCCTCATCCTGGCCCTCATCTTTGGCCTCGCCGTTCTAATTCCCATCGGGGTCGCTATTGGGGTGGTGAGGGGTATGCAGTGGTACGCGACGAGGCCCATCCCCACTGACCGCCTCTACGCGCAGACCGAACAGCGCAGCGTCTCGGCACACTTTCCCGATGCGGACATCTTCGTCGATGCATTCTTGGATCGTCTACTGGATTCCCTGCGCACAGAGTTGCCGACGGCTGAAATCCTTCGATCGATGACAGAGATTGCCGAGGAGTTGTACCGAGAAGAACGCCTGAGCAATCCATTGCCTCCTTTGCCCCCTGCGAACACTATCGAAGAAGGACGATATCGCGACCTCCTGATCGCCCATCAACGCAAGTCAGTGGATGCGCCAAGGACGCTTGAAACCTTCCACGGAACACTGGGTAACGCGTTTGTCGATTTTGCCGCGGAGCTCCCGTCAATCGCCAAGACAACGCGCCAAGCACTCACAAGCACGGATGAGGCCGAGCGCTTCGCGACGTTCCCCCTCGTTGATGTGCTGCCAAACCCTGGCCCCGCTGTGGCGGCCCTGACACACCCATTCTATTCGAACAAGGTAGACGAGATCGGGCTCTTTGCCGACCTACGGCACCAGCTTGAACGCAACTTGCGCGAGGCGACTCGTGCCGAGTCACGCGGCTCGAGCGAAAAGCTCATTCCCGCTGACAAGCATAAAGGCACGGCACGGGAGATCGTCGAGGCCTACCTGCATCACACGCCGTTCCACCGGCTCGCGTATGCGCCGATCCCCTTCACGATCACCGATCAGCAACGATACGAACACATGCATGTGGTCGGAGGTTCTGGCCACGGCAAAACGCAGCTGCTCCAGCGTCTCATTCTCCACGACCTAAACCGCGAAGAGCCGCCAGCGCTCGTCATAATTGATAGCCAAGGGGAGATGCTCCGAAAGATACAACACCTCAGCTTGTTCGGCGACGGCGGACGCTTGGCGGATCGCATCGTCGTCATCGACCCGGAAGATGTTGATTACCCGCCAGCTCTCAACATGTTCGACATGCGGCCGGCGCGGATGCAGCACTACTCTCAGGCGATAAACGAGCAGATCGAAGCTTCCGTTATCGAGACATTCAACTATGTGTTCGGCTCTCTCGCTGCTGAGCTGACCAGCCGTCAAAATACGACGTTCGCATTCGTCACCAAGCTTATGTTGTCCGTGCCTGGCGCCACGATCCAGACGCTGCGCGAACTCTTCGAGGATGGGGCGACCAATATCGAGAGCAGCCCTTTCGCAAAGCACATCCGCACGCTTGATCCAACCTCGCAGGCGTATTTCGCCAATCAGTTCTTCACGAAATCATACGCGCAGACCAAGCACCAAATCGCACGGCGGCTCTACAGCGTGCTGCAGGTTCCTGCGTTCGAGCGAATGTTTGCGTCGCAGCGCAATCGACTAGACATGTTCGACGCCTTGCAGGCCGGTTCGGTCGTTCTCGTCAACACGAGCAAGGCACTCCTGAAGACCGAGGCCTCCGCGTTGTTCGGGCGCTACATGATCGCACGGGTAATCTCCGCGGCATTCGAACGCATCGCGCTGCCTTCTGGCAAACGTAATCCGGCCTTCTTGGTGGTTGACGAAGCGGCGGAATATTTCGACGAGAATTTGGAGACCCTCCTGTCGCAGGCCAGAAAATTCAACGTCGGAGTCTTGTTCGCGCACCAGCATCTCGATCAGCTGACGCCAGCGCTGCGGGCAGCCGTCGCCGCCAACACTTCGATCAAGCTTGCGGGAGGCGTTTCCGACAAAGATGCCCGCGCGCTCGCGCCGGACATGAGGACCACGTCGGAGTTTGTCGCGGACATGAAGAAGCTCCAGCGCTCTACCGAGTTCGCGTGCTTCGTTCGGAACTACACCGGGAGCGCCGTACGCCTGCGGATCCCCTTTGGAGCGCTTGAGAGAGCGCCGCGCATGACTGGAACAGAACACGCAAACATGATCGCCAAAAATCGAGATCGCTATACGGCGGCGAAAGATCAATCGACGGGGGGGAGCGAAAGCAATTCGGCCGTACTCAACGCGTCTTTCTCCCCGGGGACTGGTAGAAGCGCTGACAATCTGTCGAGCGATGCTGCGGAGAAGTGGTAACTCACGCGCCCATGGCTCGCCCTCTGCAGCGATGGTGTCGCTGAGTAAATGGTCGACACGGCTTAGGAACTACTAAGGGAGGAGATGACGGCCACGGAAACACCACCAAACAAGGGAATGGAGAGCAATTTGATCTCGTCTACTATGCCAAACGAATACAAGGCTACACCTGAAATCACCAGCGAGACGCTTTGCACTCCAATTTGGCGCCAGGGGTTCGGTCCTTCCCCAGAGATTAATCGAGACACCAGCGCTAACACCCAAGACAGAAAGGCGGCAAAAACAAACCCCATACCTACGGCCACACCGGAATTTGGTTCGAACGTAAACCCGCTGCTTGAGACGGGCGCCGGTCCGGGCGCTGTAACAGACGCCACCGCAGGGGGCGGTAGTGAAGGTGCTGGCGCAGGAGGAGGTGGTTCCTCGCTGATATCGAATGCCCTCTTAATGTTGGATTCGGGAAACGGCTCGACGTATCCCGGGGCCGCGACAAACAATTGCTGAACGCGGCGCTCCTGATCGCCGCTAAGAGCGCGTGAGAGCGACGGACGCCGATTTATGTCATCCCAAGTGAGCCGCCTAAGGAACGCGTCGATGGGCCCCGTATGTAACGGGGCGTAGCCGGGAGGGAACTGCACGCGGCAGCCGAACGAGCTGCAATTTGGGGCGGGATCGACATAGGAAAGTTGATTGCCTGAGACCGCGAAGCCGTTCTTTTGCGTGTTGGGGTCCTTGCCAAAAACGGCCATATAAAACTGTGGCGCGCTCGCCAATCCGCCGCGACAAGCTATCTGGAAGTTGTACAGCGTAGCCGCGGTGCATGTACGTGCGTTGAAATACATGCCCTTCACGCACATTTGGCCGGCTAATCCATTAGTCGAACCTAAAACTTCGCTGTAGAAATTTTGATTGTTGCTGCTTCCCCACACCTGTCCGCCCGCAACGTAGCAAGTGTTTGTCAAGGACAAGAAGACTTTTTCCGACGCGTAAGTCGATAAGGGCGAGAGCAGGAGCGCAATCGAAAGCAGTACGCGCCGCAACGGCAAAGCGACCCTCTTGGTCAGCACATTCATGCCATCCCCTTCCCCTGCCCGACGCAATGCAACGAGAAACAGTTACCTGGCACCACCAATCAAAGCCCCGGACCTAGGTCCGGGGCTTGCTTCTAGCCAGCACTGCTCCTGATGCTCAGCAGCGCCGCCGCAAATCCAATGCACACGCTCGTAGCCATGACCGGCATGGAGACGTGAGACAGCAATTCGCTGCGGCTCAACCCGATTATCCAGATTGCCACGCCGCTTGTGACAAGAAAAGTTGTAACAGCCGTCATTCTCGCCCTCCGATGATTCAGAGCGCACCGCGCACCCTGAAGACGGAGGACCAGAAAATGAGCAACAACAGTCTGTACTATACTATAGGAATACAATTTTGACAAGAATATGCATAATATATTTTGCAGGAAATGTGATCCCGTGCAATATTATTTTTTGTAGTATACATTTTGTACTTACACGTCCGCGGCCTAGGGCCGATCTCCTCAGCCCTCGACGAGAGACACGCAGTCAAATGGGGATGCATTACGCGCTCTACTCCAGCCGCTCGCGCGATGGCTTTCATACCGGCCGTCCCCGTTCCGCCAGAAAATGCGGCCACAAGATGGGGCGTGCCCTCCTTCAGAATGCGCTCATTGCGTATCGGGCCCCGCCGGGACGGCCACGACTACACCCGTATAGCCGGGGCGGTCGCGTTTCAGGCGCGCCTTTCTGACCCACAGACGAGCCGGAAGTTTTGGGTCGGCAATGGCCAAGTTCAATCGAGCGGAGCCTTGTTCGTCGGAGATTCGGCGAGCGTTCGCCAACGCGGCCTCGACAATTTTCGGCGACTTTCAGGCTAAGGGCCTCATCGGCTCCGGCGGAGCATGAACTACGCACGCCGTTGCGCGACCAGCCGATATCTCAGCTCAGGTGCGATCTCGAATTCCTTGAGAGCCACTTCGATCGCCGCCTCTTCATCCGGTGCTTCGACATAGCCCAGGAATTCGCCTTTCGCCCGGATGCGGGTGATTTTCCACTCGTGCAGTTTTTTGACCATGCGCGGAATTTGGCACGGGTCACTCGCGAATCAAGCCTTGACCTCTGAAGGCCTGTCGTTCACGCTCTGTTCTCATGCGCGTGTCGACACTCGGAGAAGCTTGGCGCCTCGGTTGGCGTGTCCGCGTGCGCTGTCTTCTGGCCACGACCAACGGTCATACCCATCAAAGGCGATACACGATCGAGTGTAACACCAGCGCCGAACTCGACATGAAAACCTTGGTGTGGACGCGGGGAGACCGCTTTCCGCTCGATCAACTCGCGGTGCGTCTCAAATGTCCCCGCTGCGGCAATCGCAACATCCAAGTGATGTTCGACCTGCCGAATCAACCACGCGCTCGCGCCGCGGAATAGCCGGGCGCAACGCTTTTCAGTGCGGCTCTTGGAGTCAAACGTGCTATCAAAAGAGCGTTTCTTGACTAACGGAGGGGACGGTGGACAAACAAAAGCTTCGAAGATTTCAAGTGCAGGATCCTAGTGTGTAGGGACTAAACGATCATTTCATGTGCCCATGGCTCTGATCGACAGCAGTTCGGACGGGGGAACGAGCATGAACACAGTGGCAAAGCGCGCTAAGTTGATCGAGATATTGGAAGTCACGATGTCGCTCGCCGAAACTTTGGGCGACTCGACTACGATGTACCTTATCGAACGCGCGCTTGATGATGCGCGCAGCAAACAAGGTCCAAGCCTGGTTCCGTCCGAGAGGCTCCATTAGCGAAGCGCTGGTTTGGAGGCTCCGGCCGTGCGCTTGCGAGACCACGCGCCGCACGCGAATTCGACCGAATGCTTATGAGCGGTATATTCGGTGGAGGTGACCATGACCGACGGGCCGACTTTGCCGAAATTCGCGTTGCGTATGGATCGGATCGAACCGGGAGACATTCTGCTCACGTGCTCGCCAGAAAAGTCTTCCGAAACAATCAAATTTTTTAGCCAGGGCGACTACTCTCATGCCGCGCTATTCGTTGCGAGCGGCATAATCTTCGAATCGGACGGCAAAATAATCGGCAACAAGCTTGTGAAAGATCTGGGCTGGTGGGCGCGATCATTTATCCAAGAGATTTTCGCGATAGGAAACGGCCGCAACTAGTTCGACCTAGCGCAGCGCTACCTGCATCATGGGCCCCACGCCGCAGCAGCCAAGTTGAGGCCGGTGTAGTTGAAACCATTTACGGTTATCGTTTGGCTGCCGGTTGTGGAGGTCTGAGCGAGCGAAAGCGTCAAGGTCCCCGGGCTGCTGCTGGTACTGGTGTTGTAATCT